>CP006833.1:0-1200000 GCA_000495505.1 Campylobacter fetus subsp. testudinum 03-427
TTGCTAGCAGATGAAGTACTAGAGCTTTTAAGTCAAGAGATATCTAAAAATGAGATAGAAAACTACATATCTCAGATTAAATTTAATGAAAAATCTTCAAATAGTGAAAACGTTATTTTCACAGCTCCAAATGAACTTGTAGCTAAATTTATCCAGACTAGATACGCTAGCAAAATAGCAAATATCTTTGAAGTTAAAACAGGAATTAAACCAGTCATAAGCATAACAACACAAAAAAATAGAGTATCAATCAAAGCAAAAGATATAGATGTAAAACAAATTCGCACACAAAGCTCACTTCTAAATCCAAGTTATACGTTTGAAAGCTTTGTAGTTGGTGATTCAAATCAATTTGCTTATATAAGCTCACAGCAAGCTGCACAAAATCCTGGTAAAGTTTATAATCCGCTTTTTATATACGGATCAACTGGACTTGGTAAAACTCACCTTTTGCAATCCATCGGAAATTACTGTTTAGAACACGGAAAAACGGTAATTTGCGTAACTAGCGAACAGTTTATGAGTGATTTTATCAGAAATGTAGAAAACAGAACTATGAATAAATTTAAAGAAAAATATAGAAATTGCGACGTTTTGCTCATAGATGATATTCAATTTTTTCATAAATCCGAAAAAACACAAGAAGAATTTTTCCATACTTTCAACGAAATTCATTCAAAAAAAGGTCAAATCGTAATGACTTCTGATAAACCTCCAAAAATGCTAAAAGGTTTTGAAGAAAGATTAAAAAGTCGCTTTGAATGGGGACTTATGGCAGATATCACACCGCCTGAACTTGATACAAAAATACGAATTATAAAAGCAAAATGCGAGTTTGACGGTATAAATTTAAGTAGCGATATAATCGAATACATAGCTGCAAATATGGGAGATAACATTCGCGAGATAGAAAGTGCGATTATAAATATAAATGCATTTGCAAATATTATGCGTCAAGAAATAACTCTTGAGTTTGCTAAAAATGTTATAAAAGATCAGATAAAAGAGAAAAAAGATAACATAAGTCTTGAGAATATTATAAGCTGTGTAAGCCACGAAATGAATATAAAACCAAGCGATATCAAAAGTAAAAGCCGAACAAAAAGTATAGTTGAAGCAAGAAGAATTTGCATCTATCTAGCAAAAACATTAACTCCAAACTCGATGCCACAACTTGCAACGCATTTTGGGCTAAAAGATCACAGCGCTGTAAGCCATAATATAAAAAAAATCAATGAAATAATAAATAACGATGGATACTTTAAAGCAAGAGTCGAAGAACTAAAAAATAAGATAACATCAAAGGAATAATGTGAAAAGAAGTGAAAAAGTAAAACTTTATTTTCAATATATAAATAGCGAATTTTACGGCGTTTAATGCTGATTTTCACAAAATCAACATAACAACTAAAAATAAAAAAAATAAATTAAATTTAAAAGGCAAAAAATGAAAGTTCTAATTAAAAAAAATGTCCTTGAATCAATAGTTATAAACACAAATCCATATCTTGATAAAAAAGATTTAAGTTCCATAACTTCTCATATTTTTTTATCAGCTAGAGATGGAGTTTTAAACATAAAAGCAACAGATAATGAAATAGGACTTGCATATAAAGTAAAAAACGCAACCATAGCAGATGAAGGAATGGCAACTGCAAACGGTAAAAAACTTCTTGATATAATTAAAAGCTTAAAAGATGGTGATATAATGCTAGAAACTATTCAAAATCATCTTTATATAAAACAAAATAACTCAAAATATAGACTTCCTATGCAAAAACCAGAAGATTTTCCAATATTTCCAAATTTAGAAAACAAAAAGAAATTTGATATAAATGCAGGATCTCTAAGTAAAAGTCTTAAAAAAATATCAAGCTCAATAGAAAATATAAATTCAAAAATAGAACTCACAGGAGCTTTAATCGATATAAAAAAAGATCATATAAATTTAGTTGGAACAGACACAAAAAGATTGAGTGTTTATCAACTTGAAATAAACTCGCAAAATGATCCATTTAGCATAATAATACCAAAAAAAGCTATAACAGAAATTCAAAAGCTATTTTTTGAAAATATTGAAATTTATTATGATGAAAATATATTTATAGCTGTATCGCAAAACTTTGAGTTTTTTACAAAATTAATTAACGGAAGATATCCAGACTATACAAGAGTAGTACCAAATGAGATAAAACAAAATATAATTTTAAACCGAGAAAAAATAATAGAAGGTATAAAAACTATATCAATGCTTTCAGAAATAGTAAAAATAACGATAGCTCCGGATAATATAAGTTTTGAGAGTATAAATGATGATAATAGCGAAGCAAAAACATTTATAGAATATAGAAGTAATGTTAGCGATCAGATTATTTTAGGAGTTAAAAATAGATTTATACTTGATTTTTTATCTAGTATTGAAGATAGTGAGTTTAACTTAGGATATAATGAACCTAGCTTACCTTTTATATTAAGTTCAGGTGATCTTAGAACTGTTATAATGCCGGTAAATATTTAAGGAAAATAATGGAAAATTTAGAAAAAAATTATGGTGCTGGAAATATAAAAGTACTAAAAGGTCTTGAAGCTGTTAGAAAACGCCCAGGAATGTACATAGGTGATACAAATATAAGCGGACTTCATCATATGATTTATGAAGTAGTTGATAACTCTATAGATGAAGCTATGGCAGGTTACTGTGATACTATAACAGTAGAACTTACAAGAGAAGGTTCAGCTGTTATAACAGATAATGGACGTGGAATTCCTGTTGATATTCACCCTACAGAAAAAATTTCAGCCGCAACAGTTGTTTTAACAGTACTTCACGCAGGTGGTAAATTTGATAAAGATACTTATAAAGTTTCAGGAGGACTTCACGGAGTTGGTGTTTCAGTCGTAAATGCACTTTCAAAAAAACTAATTCTTAATATAAAAAGAGATGGAAATTTATATCGTCAAGAATTTTCAAAAGGCATACCGCAAAATATTTTAGAAGCTATAAAAACTACAAATCGTACTGGAACTAGTGTAGAGTTTTGGCCTGATGATGAGATATTTGAAGTAACTGAATTTGATAAACAAATTTTATCTAAAAGATTTAAAGAATTAGCCTATCTAAATCCAAAAATTACTATAATTTTTAAAGATCAAAGAGATGGTTTTAATGAAACTTACCACTTTGAGGGCGGACTTGAGAGTTTCGTAAGTCATATAAATAAAAGTAATCCAGTAAGCAAAGCAGTAAGCTTTAGCGGTGGAGAAGATGATGTTATAGTCGATTTTGCTCTACTTTATAACGAAACATATACTGAAAATTTATTAAGCTTTGTAAATAACATAAAAACTCCTGATGGTGGAACTCACGAAGCTGGTTTCAGAGCTGGTCTTACAAGAGCTATAACAAACTACATAGCAGCAAACGCCGCAGCTCGTGAAAAAGATACGAAAATAACTGGAGATGACATAAGAGAGGGACTTATAGCAGTAATTAGCGTAAAAGTTCCAGAACCTCAGTTTGAGGGACAAACTAAAGGAAAACTCGGTTCAAGTTATGTAAAACCTATAGTTCAAAAGATGACTTTTGATGTTTTATGTAAGTATTTTGAAGAAAATCCTATCGAAGCAAAAGCTATTATGAACAAAGCTCTTATGGCTGCTCGCGGACGTGAAGCGGCTAAAAAAGCAAGAGATTTAACACGTAAAAAAGATAGTTTAAATAGCGTTGGAACGCTTCCTGGCAAGTTAGCAGACTGTCAAAGTAAAGATCCAAGTGAGAGTGAAATTTACCTTGTAGAGGGCGATTCTGCAGGCGGATCGGCAAAACAAGGTCGTGATAGAGCTTTTCAAGCTATACTTCCACTTCGTGGTAAAATTTTAAATGTAGAAAAAAGTAGGCTTGATAAAATTCTAAAAAGTGAAGAGATAAAAAATATGATAACCGCGTTTGGTTGTGGTATAGGTGAAGAGTTTGATTCTGAAAAATTAAGATATCATAAGATCATCATTATGACCGATGCGGACGTCGATGGAAGCCATATTCAAACTCTACTTCTTACATTTTTCTTTAGATTTTTAACTCCGATCATTGAAAACGGATATGTTTATCTAGCACAACCGCCTCTTTATAGATATAAAAAAGGTAAAAAAGAAATTTATCTAAAAGATGAAAAAGCTTTGAATGAATTCCTTATAGAAACTGGAATTGAAGGTGAGGATTTTGAAGGTGTGGGAAATAAAGATCTTATAGATTATCTAAAGATAATCGCAGCTTATAGAAGCATTTTAATGGATCTTAAAAAACGTTTTAATGTTTTAGCAGTTATAAGATATATGATAGAAAATCCAGATGTTATAGCAAAAGATTATAATGAGCTTTTTGGAGTGATTAAGAAAAAACTTGAAGATGAAAAATTTAATATTTTAAATTCATATGTAAATGAAGATGAGATTAGGATATATGTTCAGACTGAAAACGGACTTGAAGAGCTTGTTATAAATGATAATTTATTTGCAAATCCTCTTTATGAAGAAGCTGTTCATATATTTACAAAAATGAAAGAACGTGAGATAGATCTAAAAAGAGATCCAGTAGAAGTGCTTGAAGAGATAGAAAAAAATGCTAAAAAAGGTGCTTATATACAACGCTACAAAGGTCTTGGAGAGATGAACCCAAGCCAACTTTGGGAAACAACTATGAACCCAGAAAATAGACGCCTTTTAAAAATAGATGTTAGCAACCTTCAAACAGCTAGTGAAATTTTTGAACTATTTATGGGTGATGAGGTTGAACCTAGACGAGATTATATACAAGCTCATGCAAAAGATGTAAAACATCTGGATGTTTGATGCTTTATAGCCAGCAAAAAGAGCGAAGCAATCGTTTCGCTCTTGCCCTTAGGATAGCTACTCCTTTTATTATTGTTTTGCTTATTTGGGGTTATACATTTGTAAATTTAAAAAATTATAAAATTTATGAAATTATTTTATTTATTCTACTTACATTTATATATGTTTATTATACTTTTTATATGATTTATAATGGATTTAATACAAGTCTTATAGATCAATCTACAAATAGTTTTACAAGAGATAAAATCATAAAAATTATAAATAAAAGCATTAAAAACGGTGAAAAAAAGTATATCGTTATGATATCTATAAAAAATTTGAATGAAATTTCAAATAGATATGGTCTTAAAAGTGTTGATAAAGTTTCAAAACAATTTTTAGAAAAACTCCAGAGCTTTTTAGAAAAAAATGGTATTCATAAAGTTCCTATCGGTAAATATATCGATGGATGTTTTATTTTGCTTATAGACTCTAAATTTAGTAAATTTAATAACTTGTTAAAAAGCTTTGAATTTAGTATTTTAAGAGATAATATCGATAATATAGAGCTTAATTTAGCTTATAATAATATTAGATCTGATTATGATCTAAATTTAAATGTCACTCTTTCAACTCTATTTTATATGATTTTAGATAGACAAAATGAGTTAGAAATAAACGCAGACGAATATGAAAAGATGATTTTTGAAGCGCTTCGTGATAAAAATTTTATTTTTAAATTTCAAACTATAAAAAGCAATAAAAACTCAGATAATATGACATATGTTATGCAAAGACTAAAACTGCCAAACTCAAATATCTCAAAAATCAAATTTTCTCAAGTCATAAATAGAATCGGTTATGAGATATTTTACGATAAAGAGGTTTTGAGACTATTTTTTAGTAGCATTAGCAAAGATATAAAAGGTAAAATTTTTATAGAAATTTCTCCTGTTAGTCTAAGAAACTACTCTTTTAAAACAGAGCTTTTTAAAATGATAAAAAAGTATAATATAAATGCTAAAAATTTGGTTTTTGAATTTTTTGAGGATAAATTTTATGATGAGATTTCAAATTTTAATAATATTATAAATGAGTATAAAAAACTTGGATTTAGCTTTGCTTTAAGTCATTTTGGCGGGAAAAATAGTAGTTTTGAATATCTTAAATGTTTAAATATCGATTATATAATTTATGATATTGAATTTAGTAAAAATCTACATAAAGATAAATTTAAAATATTATTTGATAGTATAAATAGTGCCTCAAAAGCTCTTGATATAAAAACAATTATCAGATTTATAAGTAGCAATGAGCTTTATGAAATATCAAAAAATAGCGAAGTTGATTATATCCAAGGTTTTTACGTTGAAAAACCTAAGTTAAATTTAAAGGATTAAATATGGAAAATAAAAAATACGGTGAAAAAATTATAAACGAATTTGATATAGAAAAAGATCTTGAAATCTGGTCAAATTCCAGCAAAAACGACTATGCTATACGCATAACTTTGCCTGAGTTCGCGTGCTTTTGTCCGCGCTCAGGATATCCTGATTTTGCGACTATATACTTAACTTACGTGCCGCGTGACTTTGTCGTTGAACTAAAAGCGATAAAACTCTATATAAATAGCTTTTTAAATCGCCATATAAGCCACGAAGCAAGCATAAACGAGATCTATGATACTTTAGATAAAAAGTTAAATCCAAAGTATTTGCGTGTCGTAGGTGACTTTAATCCGCGTGGAAACGTGCATACAGTTATAGAAATAGACTCAAATTTAGTTCGTAAAGAAAAATTCGACGTGAGTTCTATCACTTTAGAAACTACTCGCAAATTTTAAGGCTCAAAAATGATAAATGCTAAACTCATCGATCACATCTTTAAAGCTGCTTCGATTTCACGTTGGAATGACTATCCAAAAATGGTAAATTTAGTCGAGCTTGATAAACAAGCGCATAAATTTATAATAGCTTATTTTATCGCAAAGCTTGAGCCTGATGTGGATATGAACTATATCATAGAAGGCGGTGTTTTTGAGTTTTTAAGCCGTGTAGTGGTGACTGACATACGCCCTGATGTGTTTCATCAAATTCAAAAGTCCAAAAACAAAGAAGTTCAAAACTGGATATTAGACAAACTTGAAAATATGGTTGAAGACATCGATAACGGTAATTTTTTTGAAAGGTTTAAAGTTTATCAAGATGATAAAACTCATAAAAAAGAGCGTCTTATCTTAAAAGCAGCTAGCTATATAGCGACAAAATGGGAGTTTAGCATAGTTTATCAAACTAGCAAGTTTCTAAGCGATATAGAAGAGTTAAAACAAAAAGTGGATGAGGAGCTAGAAGATTACTATGAACTTATAGGAGTTCGTAAGATCGCTATGAATCAAAAACTAGCTCGCATCATAGATCTAAGTGGGCGTCTTCGTTTCCAAAAGCGTTGGGCGCAAACTCAGCGAATACCAGAGACTGCAGTATTAGGACATATGCTAGTTGTGGCGATATTTGCTTATTTTTATAGTTTAGAAGTAGGAGCTTGCCCAAAACGACTTGAAAATAACTTTTATTGCGCTTTGTTTCACGACTTACCAGAAAGCCTTACGCGTGATATCATAAGTCCTGTAAAATATGGTATAAACGGACTAAATGAGATAATAAGTGAATATGAGATGAGGCTTATAGATGAGCGAATTTTACCTTTTGTTCCTGAGAGTTTTAGAGGTGAGTTTAGCTACATTTTAGGTGTTAGAAAAGAAGATAGTGTTTTAAAAAAAGATGAGTTTGAAAACCGTATAAACAAAACTTCTGCGGTACATTTTGAAGGTAGTATGAGTAGCGTAAATAGTAATGAGTTCAACGCTATAGACGGTAAAGCTTTAAAATTTTGTGATAATCTAGCTGCTTACGTAGAAGCTGGAATTTCCATAAGTTATGGTGTAAAAAGCAAGGATTTAGTCAGTGGATTTAACAATATACAATCTAAATTTGATAAAAATCCAAAGATAGAAGGTGTTGATTTTAGTAAAATTTGTGCTGAGATTATAGAATACTTTGATATAAAGCTTTAAAAACCCTTCCCCAGATGACTGCGGCACACACTAAGAAAAAGTGCTCTGCTATGTTCCCATCCTGAAGCGGTGCTTTTTAAAAGCATTGCACAGGTCTAAGGAAAGGCGAAAAGGATTATATCTAAATCATACTTAAATTAGGATTACGCTATGAATTATAAGTTTCATTTTTTGTCTGTTTTTCGTGAGATTTTTATACCACATCATCGTTCTTTAGAGTTTCGTGCTAAAGTTTTAGCTGCTATGCTCTGTGCTAAAAAAACTGTTTTGCAAAGTGATTATAACGATATAAAAGATATCGCAACAGAAATTTATATAAATGATGAAAGACGTGTTGGTGTTTTGGTACAAACCGTAAAAGAGTATGTTCAAAAAGTAAAAGAATTTAGTTATATAAGTCTTGATTCATTGCTTATAGATATAGATTATAATTTAAAAAATTTAAAAAGATATGCTAAAAAGATAGACTTTGCTCATTTAAGACGTCTTATGATAGATAGCGATGAAGATGACGCTCTTTTACAACAAAGAGTTTATGAGTATTTCTTAAGCGAAGTTAGGAGATACTCATAACTATTTTTTCATATTTATCGCTTTTTGTATCATTTGATCACTTGTCGTGATAGACTTTGCGCTTGCATCATAAGCTTTTTGCATAATGATAAGATCAGTTAAAGATACTCCAAGATCCACATTGCTCATTTCAAGAGTGCTGTTTTTTATGGCTGCTCCATAAACTATATTTCCATTTTGGTCTTGATAAAATATAGGCTGACCTGAGTTTGCAGTTGTTTGATATGTATTTTCACTGGTTTTTGAAAGACCTTGGTTATTTTGAAAATGATATAGAGCAACTTTAGCTACAGAAGCCATTTTGCCGTTGTCAAATATAGCTACGACTTCACCATTATCATTCATAGTATATTCTTTTAACAGACCTTCTGCTTCACCGTTTTTATTTACAGATAAATTTAAGCTTTGATCTCCTGTTGATTTCATACCGTCAAATCCACTATTTGCAGTATTTGGATCATATGGAGTACCTAAATTTACATTTAGTTCAGCTCCGTCATTATCTAAAGCTCCTAAAGTATTGCTTACTAAAGCACCTTTTTCATTGAAATTTAAAACTCCGTTTGAAGTCGATATAACTTCGTTAGTAGGAGAAAAAATAGTAGCACTAACATTCCAAGCCGTTCCGTTATCAAGATGCGGAACTTGTTTTGAAAATTCCATTTTTAATATATTTTTATTGCCATTTGGAGAGATTATATCTGTACTAAAACTTTGAGTATTTGGTACTTCTTGTTTTAAATTTACATTTGCTTCTATGCTGAGCTCACCATCTAAATTCAAACTTCTTATATCAAAGTCATTTAAGCTAAAATTACCATTTGCGTCTGTTTTTACTGCAGTTGTGATGGATTCGCCATTAGCATCTTTTATAGTGATTAGTACATCTTCGTCTGGACTATTTGGATTTTGTACTAGCGGAGTGTCTGCTAATGATCCGTTTAAGCTTATGGTTTTACCTTCTTTGTTTATTGTTGATGTAATTTTTGTGTTGTCTAAATTTATATTTATCGTTTCGGTATTTATAGTGGAGTCGAGATTTCCGCTAAATGATACGTCTGTTGTCGCAGTAGCAGGTAAAAATAGCACGTCTGGTAGATGTATTTTTGTTTGCGCCGTAGAAGCACCTAATTCTACTGGAGTACCTGTTTGCAAAGTAAATGCTTGCACGTCTGCTCCAGCCGTAGTTCCTAGCTTTTGCTCCGCATTTGGACTAAGAGCGACTCCATTTAAATTTGCCATCGTACCTAGCAGATAAAGACCGTTTCTATTTACTATATCGCCATTTACGTCTTTACTAAAATCGCCATTTCTAGTAAAATACTGCTCACCATTTATCCCGCTAAGCCCAAAAAATCCATCTCCTGCTATAGCTAGATCAAATACTTTATCGGTATTTTGCAAACTTCCTTGTTTGAAATTTAAACTAGTTGCCATACTTGTTGAGCCAAGCCCGATTTGTGATGTGACTGGACTTGTACTTGTTTGATTTAATGACTGATATAGTATGCTTTTAAACTCAGCGGTGCTTGATTTGTATCCTACTGTATTGATATTTGAAATATCATTTGCTATAACATCAATACCGAAATTTCCGGATTTTATCCCGCTTATACCGTTATAGTATCCTATCATCATGAGTTTGGTTTCTCCGAATCGCTAGATGAACCGCTTGAGTTATTTACAGCTGTAGTTTTAACTGGTTCTGTAAATTCGCTTATTTTATCCATTGATATGTATTCTCCAGCTATTTTGACTTGAGCTACTCCATTTACGAATTTAATCGCTTCTACAGGATAGCTTCCTAGTACGCTCTCTCCTGAATTACCAGAAGTATCGGTATATGTTGCTTTTATCAGATATTCTCCTGGTAAAGTTGTTTCTCCGTTATTATCCGTGCCGTCCCATTTAAATTTATTTATTCCAGATTTTAACTCGTCAAATTTTATATTTTTTACTAAATTTTCTGATGAATCATATATTTGAATACTGCCTGATTTAACATCATTAGGAAAATATAAGCTAAAATCCACAGAGCTAGTTGTAGTATCTTTTGATACTGCGTTTGAAAGATTTGCCATTTTTCCAAGTGCGCTCATAGCTGTCATAGCAAGACTGCTTTGCATTTGAGTTGTTAGCTGTTTCATAACTTTATTTGTATTTTCTTGCATTTCAAGGGTGGCTAATTGACTAGTTTGCTCAAGCATTTTTGCACTATCCATAGGTTCTGTCGGGTCTTGATACTGAAGTTCAACAAGAAGTAGTTTTAAAAATGCGTCTTTATCAAGCTGTGAATACGGATTTGTACCTGTTCCACTAGTATTATTTAATTTTTCTGCTTCTGTTTGTGCTGCCCATTTGTCTGTTGTGAATTGAGTTCCGGTTGTATTTGCCGTATTATTTACAGAATTTATTGCCATGGATTATCCTTTTTATATGCAATTTTGCTGTATATTAAGCAAAATTCATTCCTTTTTAACTTAAAAGTATCTTGGTACGACAACTTCTAAGATGACTTGTTCATCTTCATTTTGGTTCAACACATTTTCAAAGTCATCATCATAGTTTTTAAATTTACTGTTTTGACCTTGTTCTTTATTTTTATTTTGATCACTAAAATTCATAGAAAGTTCAGTAAATCCCATATTTACAAGGCTATTTTTAAATTCAGCCTGATTTTGGATAAATAGCTGCATAGTTTGATTATTTGAGTTGAAATTTATATGTAGATTATTTCCTCTGTTTATCAAAGTTACCTCTACTTCGCCTAGATTAGTCGGATTTAGTGTCATATGAAATCTAGTAACAGGCGGTTTATACTCAGCGATTTTTTCTTGTAAATTTGAAGCAAAACTCTCAAAAGTCTGTTTGACTTGAGCGTTTTTTAGCTGGAGTTTAGAGTTTGCGACCAGGTCTTTTACTGACTGGTTTGAGCTTGTTTGGCTATCGTTTTGATCGCTGTTATTTTGCATATTATCGTTTTCACCACTAGTTTTTTTCTCTTTTGTAAAACTTTCGCTAATCGTAGTTTGAATCTGCTTGTCTTTTGTTTCACTACTTTCTTTTATGGCTCTTTGCATAATATTTGCTAGATAATCATCCACATTAGTATCTTTTGTATTTTTTTGAGATGTGTGATTTGTAGTTTGGCTGCTTGTATCTTTTGTATGTTTGTCATTTTTAGTTAGTTCTGTTTCGATGTTTTTTGCATTTTGGATCGCATTTTTTTCACCGTTTAAATCTACTTTTTTACTATCTTTTTGTTCTGTTTGCTCTGCTGAAATTTTTGATTTATCAGTGTTTTTTAAATTTATAGTATCTTCTGCATTAGTTGTTGCTTTTATATTATTAGTTTCGGTTTTATTTTTAGTTTTTTTACTGCTTGTATCATCAACTGTTTGCGTACTTTGAAGGAGTTTTGTTAGACTAGGTGTTGATTCGTCGCTTTTTTTATCTATTTTTAGTGATTTTTCTATTTTTTGTTTTGTCACTTCGTTTAAAACTATCTGAGTATCTTGGGTTTTGAAAAATCCTTTTGCCTCAAGAGCTTTAAACTCAGTTTTTAGAGTTGCTAAATCCTCTTTTGTGATCTTCAAATTACTTAAACCTAGTCCAAATTTATTACTCAAATTTATTATATCTTGTAGGCTTTTTGCACCTTTTATCTCATTTATATTTTTTTCAGTCGATAAAAATTTTGCTAAAGTATTTGAAAGATCTGGAAATTTATCAAGTTTTTTTCCATCATTTAACGCTTCTAAAAGCGATAAAATTTGCATAAAATCAGCATCTTCCAATATAGATGTACCGCTTTTGTCCAAGCTTTCCTCAGATAAGTTTTCTTCTGTTTTGATTTCATCTGAGTTGGATTTTGAGTCTATTTTTTCATCTTTTTTATCTATTTTGGACTTTTTTGCATTTTGTTCTACTACGTTTTTGCTACTCTCTTCGCTAATATTTTCATTTTTATTTACGCTATTTATAACCATAGATAAGAAGCTATTGTTGCTACTTTCTTGAGTATCACTCGGTTTTGTCTGATTTGTTTGCACCGTACTTGATGCGGTATTGTTTAGTAATGCGTTTAGTGTTTGCATAAATAGTCCTAAATGATTAAAATCTACTGTTATTTGCTAGCAAAAATTATTCCAAATGATTTAAATTTATCTAAATTTATAAAATAATTAAGTGTAATATAAATTACTATTTAAGTTTTTTAAGATATACTAAACAGTTTGATCATTTTCAAAGGATACATATGCAAAATTATACGAGAATTCACGGATTTTCTAAATTTAAAATTATTTTTATTTTGGCTCTTATGTCGGCTATAGCGCCACTTTCTACTGATATGTATCTTCCTGCTTTAAAGAGTGTTCAAGAGAGTTTTAATACAAGCGAGTTTCTTACTCAGTTATCTATAGCTACGTTTTTTATAGCTTTTGCGTTTGGACAGTTGATATATGGACCTTTGAGTGATATTTTTGGTCGTAAAAAACCTCTTATTGTAGGTATAGTTATTTTTATGTTCTCAAGTTTAGGATGTGTTTTAGTTGATAATGTAGAGCTTTTTATAATGTTTCGCTTTTTAGAAGCTCTTGGAGGTTGCGCTGGAGTTGTTATAGCTAGAGCGGTGGTAAATGATCTGTTTGAGTTAAAAGAAGCTGGGGCTGTATTTGCTTTAATGATGGTAGTTTCTAGTTTGGCTCCTATGCTCTCACCGACTTTTGGTAGTTTGCTTTTAAAGATTTTTTCGTGGCAAAGTATATTTGTAACTCTATTTTTGTTAGGAGTTTTGCTTATATTTTTAGTTATTTTCGTACTTAAAGAGAGTGCTTCTATATCTAGTAAAGTTAAATTTTCGCAAAAAGAGATTATAAAAAATTACATTTTTGTACTAAAAGATAGACCATTTTTAGTTTATATATTTTCATCTGGATTTGCTATGGGCGCGATTTTTGCTTATATTACTGGTTCGTCTTTTGTATTTATAAAAAGCTTCGGACTTTCTGAACAGGCTTATGGTTTTTTATTTGGATTAAACTCTTTTGGTTTTATAATCGCTGCAAATATCAATGCAAAATTAGTTCTAAACTATTCTCCTTATATTTTACTTCCTAAGGCGTTTTTTGCTATGCTTGCTTTTGGTTCGGCTCTGATATTTTGCTCATTTTTAGGTTTTTATGCATTTGAAATATCTCTATTTTTTATCATTTCTATGCTTGGTTTTATTATGCCTAATACAACTACTTTGGCGATGGCTAGATTTAGAGATCACTCAGGTACGGCTTCTGCTTTGCTTGGCACATTGCAGTTTTCTATAGCTGGACTAGTGTCGTTTATAGTTGGATTTGTTCAAGCAAATACACCATTTTTACTTTCTGTGATGATATTTGGCTGTATATTTTTAGCTTTTTTTATCTATTTTTTTATTGGAAAAATAGTTTTAAAAGGCGAGTAAATTTATAAATAAATTTCATTATATGAAAGATTTAGAAAATTTAGGGTATAATCTATCCCTAAATTTAAAAAAATCAAGGAAAGCAGTTGGAAAAGATAAGAAATATTGCAGTTATCGCCCACGTCGATCATGGTAAAACCACTATGGTTGATGAACTCCTAAAACAATCAGGAACTTTTACCGAACATCAAGCAGTAGGTGAAAGGGTGATGGATAGCAATGATATTGAGCGTGAGCGTGGAATCACTATCCTTAGTAAAAATACAGCGATTCGTTATAAAGATCATAAAATAAACATTATAGATACTCCAGGACACGCCGATTTCGGTGGTGAAGTTGAGCGTGTTTTAAAGATGGTAGATGGTGTTTTACTTCTTGTAGATGCACAAGAAGGTGTTATGCCTCAAACCAAATTTGTTGTAAAAAAAGCTCTTAGCTTAGGTCTTCGTCCGATAGTAGTAGTAAATAAAATCGACAAACCAGCAGCAGATCCAGATAGAGTTATAAATGAAATTTTCGATCTATTCGTCGCACTTGACGCTACTGATGAGCAGCTAGAATTTCCTGTAGTTTATGCTGCTGCTAAAAACGGTTATGCAAAGCTTAAACTTGATGATGAAAACGTAGATATGAAACCACTTTTTGAGACTATTTTAGCTCACGTTCCAGAACCAACAGGAAAAGATGACAATCCTCTTCAACTCCAAGTTTTCACTCTAGATTACGATAATTACGTTGGCAAGATCGGTATCGCTCGTATATTTAATGGTAAAATCAGCAAAAACCAAAACGTTATGCTAGCTAAAGCTGATGGTACAAAAACCACCGGACGTATAAGCAAACTTATCGGATTTTTCGGACTTGATAGAATGGATATAAATGAAGCAGGAACCGGCGATATCGTGGCTATCGCAGGATTTGAGACGCTTGATGTGGGAGATAGCGTTGTTGATCCAAATAATCCTATGCCACTTGACCCGCTTCATATCGAAGAGCCGACACTTAGCGTCGTATTTAGCGTAAATGACTCTCCACTCGCAGGAACAGAGGGTAAATTCGTCACTTCAAATAAGATAGATGAACGCTTAGAGAGCGAAATGAAGACAAATATCGCTATGAGATATGAAAATATAGGTGAGGGTAAATTTAAAGTAAGTGGTCGTGGCGAATTGCAGATCACTATTTTAGCTGAAAATATGCGTAGAGAGGGCTTTGAGTTCTGTCTTGGCAGACCTGAAGTTATCATAAAAACTCTAGATGGCGTAAGATGTGAGCCTTATGAACTTCTTGTTATCGACTCTCCAGATGATTGTACCGGAACTGTTATCGAAAAACTAGGCAAAAGAAAAGCCGAAATGGTAAGTATGAATCCAACTGGAGATGGACAAACTAGAATCGAGTTCGAGATACCAGCGCGCGGACTTATCGGCTTTAGAAGTCAGTTTTTAACCGATACCAAAGGCGAGGGTGTTATGAACCATAGCTTTTTGGAATTCCGCCCGTTAAGTGGTTCAGTCGAGCATAGAAGTAATGGTGCTTTGGTTAGTATGGAAAGTGGCGTGGCTTTGGCGTATTCGCTATTTAACTTACAAGATCGCGGTATTTTATTTTGCGATCCGCAAACTAAAGTTTATATCGGTATGATCATCGGTGAGCATAGCCGTCCAAACGACCTTGATGTAAATCCTATAAAAGGTAAAAACTTGACAAACGTACGTGCAAGCGGAAGCGATGACGCTATAAAACTAGTTCCGCCGCGCAAACATAGCTTGGAGCGCGCTCTTGAATGGATAGAAGAAGATGAGCTTGTAGAAGTAACTCCTACAAATATTCGTATCCGCAAACGCTACCTTGATCCAACTATGAGAAAAAGAATGGCAAAATCTAAAGAATAATGAATTTAAAAGAGCTAGAACTTACTAGAAAAAGGCTGAAAGCTAAGCTTTTGGCCGTTTTAGCCCTAGCTGCTATTCTTGGTTTTTTGGCAGCTGCTCTGCTATTTAAATTCGACGCTGTTATGGCGATTATAGCTGCTATATTTATAACGCTTTTTATCTACTACCATTTTAAATTTAAAATCACAAAAGAGTTCGAGTATGGTTTGAAGGAGCGAGTTTTATCTCAAATTCTTATAAATATGAGCTTAAAAGCTTTGAAAGATGAGCTTGATGAAAATGAGTTTTTAGAAGGTAAAAATTTCCCAAAAACAGATATTTTGTTTAACTCTTATAAAATTTGTCAAGCTGAATTTGATAGTTTTGATATCAAATTTTATGATGTATATTTAAAAGATACGAATAGCTCAAATACATTATTTTACGGGCTTTTTGCAAGTTCTAAATTTAAAAAAACTTTAAATATAGATAAAAATAGTTTGGATACCTCAAATTTAAAAGATATTTTTGGCCCAGATATTAGTTATTTTATTTTAGATGATAAAATTTTATTATATATAAATAGCGGCGGTGATAGTTTATCGCTAAATTTAAAAACTCCTATTAGCGATGAAGGGGTGGATATTTTTAAATTTAAATCAGGAATAAATGCAGTTTTAGAGCTTTTAAAAAGCGTTTAAAATATCAAATATCAAATTAAGTTCATACCTAAATTTTTGTTTAAATTTATAAAGCTACTGCCCATTGCCAAAACGGCATAACAGAGCATCTGATTCCTTCAAAAGCGATGTTTGAGCTATTTGAATTGCTTATTACCTCCACTTTTGTGATTCCTAAATTTTTATAGCAATTTATAGATTTTTTAAATTTAAGAAATATAAGCTCCGGGGGCAAAAATGGAATTACTAAAATCGCTAAATTTTTCTTAGGAATGAAAAAATCTATCTCATCGCTAAAAAATATTTCATTTTCTAGTTTTAAAAGCTCACAAAAAACCATATTTGCAACTGTTTTTTTGGGATCTTTTTCATAACTAAGAGCATTTTTAAATCCAAAATCGCTAAAATAAACTCTCTTAAGGCTGCTTTTCTCATCTATATGATGTACGAAATTTATTAGATTTTCGTTTTGAAATTCGCTTAAACTGTGGTAGATATTGTCTTTTGATATCTTTGTGATCTCTTTTAAATCTTTATAAATTTTATGAGCATTGAACGGTTGATGCAGTTGAGCGGCGATTTTTGAGAGTATTTTTGCTTTTTGTTCGCCAAGATAAGCTTTGATTTTCATTTGCAGGAATTCGCTTACTTCAAAATCTTGCAAAAATGCACTTTTAGCACCGTTTCCACGAGCTAAAAAATGACTAAATAAAGTTTTTGCTTCGTAATTTTTTCTATAAAATGCTATAAACTCTTCATAATCCAGCCCGTTTAATTTAACTTTTGTAAATTTATCTATAAAAAACGAGTTTGAAGTAGTTGAAATGATGATATTTTCACATTTACAAGGAGGATAAAAATCGTTTTTTACTCCATCAAATCCTATCGCCTTTATCTTTTTATCTTTTATGAACTCATTTAAACTAGGTATAAAATCAACCCTGATATCTTCTAAATTCAAATATAAAAAATCTTGCCCAAACTCCTCTAAATACTGCATTAAAAGCGCTGTTTTACCGCTATTTATAGCTCCTTGCAAAATAATTTTATTGCCGTTAAAGTACGTTTTTCTATCTATAAATTTTGGATTTTTCGGAGGATTTTGATAGAAGTATTCTAAAATATCCATAATATACCTAAAATAGCGATTTCTCAAGCGCTTTTAGATGAAAACTAAGTCTTGTTAGTTCGTTTGAGCCATATCGTTTTAAGGCTTCTATATGCGCTTTTACGCCGTATCCTTTATGTTTTGCATATCCAAAATCTGGATAAATTTTATCAAAACGTCTCATTTGTCTATCTCTGCTAACTTTTGCGATGATGCTCGCTGCGCTTACTTGAGGGACGCTTGAGTCGGCTTTTATAATAGTTTTTATGTTTTTAACACCATAATCGCAGTTTCCATCATAGATAAAATCGCACTCGTTAAAATGCATTTTTATCACGTTTAAAGCACGTCTTAAACAGTCGCTAAGTCCGATTTCATCGACTATAGTATTTCTAAAATAAACTACTAAATAATCACTCATTTTTTCTAAATTTAAAAAAATTGCTTCTCTTTTTTGTTCGGTTAATTTTTTTGAATCACTAAGCCCAAGTTCAAGAATTTCTTTTTTAAATTTAGGCTTAAACATACATCCGGCTACGACTAATTCACCTGCTAATGCTCCACGTCCGGCTTCATCTATGCCGCAAATTTCAGCCATTTGTTATCTTTTTATTTTTATAAATAGAGCTCAAAAATGCAATTACTATAAATCCAAATCCTATGGTTCCTGTTATGGCTTCCCCAACTTCATGAAAAACATTTATAAACATTATGATAGCTAGTGCCAAAATAGCGTAATGCGCTCCATGTTCAAGATAGATGAAACTCTCAAGAGTTTTTTTATGCACCATATAAATTGTTAAACTTCTTACAAACATAGCTCCGATTCCAAGACCTATCATAATAATAAAGATATTTTCACTCATTGCAAATGCTCCGATAACTCCATCAAAACTGAAACTAGCATCTAAAACTTCAAGATATAAAAATCCCATAATTCCGCTTTTTACACCATTTGCACTAAAAATATCATCAAACAAAGATAGCGCCATATGCAGTAAAATAGCACCGAAATACGATAGCGCGTAACTAGCATTTTGTGTTAAAAATACGATGATCATACCTGCTAGTATCGCTATAAAAAGTGCTATGGAATTTGTTTTAGAAAGTATATGCACAAGGTAGTTGTCTTCTATGAATCTTATCCATTTTACATCTTTTTCCTCAAAGAAAAACGACAAAAATACCATCAATAAAAACGCACCGCCAAATATATAAATTTGATTTTTGTTCGCACTTAATGCGTTGTGATAAGCATCAGGATTATTTAAAGCCAAAGAGAATGTTTCCCACATTCCAAGATTTGCTGCGACTGAAACTATAAGAATAGGAAATAAAAATCTCATTCCAAAAACAGCGATCGGAATACCAAAAATGATAAATCTATCTTGCCATTTCTTGCTCATTCCAGATAGTATCTTTGCATTGACAACAGCATTATCAAAACTAAGACTAACTTCTAAAATTCCAAGCAAAAAACAGATATAAACTGCTAAAAAACCACCGATAAAATATGCAAGTAAAAGACCTATAATCGTGATAATAAATGATGAGTAAAAGTATTTCATAAAATCTCCAAAAAAGTGAAAAATATTATAGCATAAATTGATTTAATTTTATAATATTGGATTAATGATATTAAATATCATTAAATATTTTAATGTATAATAACTCAAATTTATCAGGAGAAAGTTTGCAAGAGATATTAAAAATTAGCCATTTGAGTAAAAAATTTGGAAATAACACTGTTTTAAAAGATATAAATCTTAGTTTAAACTCAGGAGAGATACTGAGCATTTTAGGCGGTAGCGGATGTGGCAAATCAACTCTTCTTAGAATAATAGCAAATTTAGAAACCGCAGATGGCGGAGATATCGAGCTTTTAGGTGATGAAGTATGCAAAAATGGAGTATGCAGTAAAAATAAAAAAGTAGGTATGATGTTTCAAAACTATGCTTTGTTCCCACATATAAACGTAGCTGAAAATATCGCTTTTGCGCTTCACGCGCTACCAAAAAACCGGAGAAATCAAAAAGTTTTAGAGTTGCTGGACAAGTTTCACATAAGTGAGTTAAAAGATAAAATGATAGATAAAATCAGCGGTGGTCAAGCTCAAAGAGTAGCTTTTGCAAGAGCCGTAGCGAACGAAGAGCGGCTTTTGCTTTTAGATGAACCATTCGCAAATTTAGACTCACATTTAAAAAATATGCTTAGAAATGAGCTAAAAGCGATGATAAAAGAGAATTCATTAAGCGCTATAATGGTCACTCACGATAAATTTGACGCATTTTTGTTAAGTGATAAGATAGCTCTGATATCAAAAGGTGAAGTTTTAGCTTGCGCAACTCCAAGAGAGCTTTATTTTGATCCAAAAACAGCTGAAATAGCTAAGTTTTTAGGTGATATAAACGAGATAAACCCGGACGCTACTTCAAATTTACCTGCTAAATTTAAAAACTGGTTAGAGGCGAAAAATTTTATGTTTAGACCAGAAGAGATAATAAGCTCAAATGAGTTTGAAGCTAAAGTAGTAAGCTCACAGTTTTTAGGTGCGAATTATAAACTTGAGCTTGATTTTATGGGAGTTAGATTTCATACTTTTGTAAGTTCGATCTATAATGTAAATAATAGTTTTAAATTTGGCTTAGCTTAAGTTTTTATTACTCTTGTTTTTGGTTAAGTAAGCCACAACTCTCACAAGCATCTTCAAATCCCATCTCGCATGCGTGACAAAAATAGTGTTTTGCTTTGACAACATCTTGTTCTATACCGCTTTTTTCTAAGTAGATAAAATACATCAGCGCTATATAATTACATCCGTTTGCCTCTCCCATTTCACACGCTTTTTTAAATAACTCAGTAGCCTTATAGTAGTCTTTTGGTATAAAGTTTCCATTTGCATACATAATCCCAAGCTCGCTACAGCTGATATAGTGTCCTTTTTCACACGCTTTTTCATATAGTTTTGCAGCCATTTGGCGGTTTTGTTCTACTGCGTTACCGTTTTCGTACATTACTCCTAGATATCCACAAGCCTTTGCTTCTCCGCCGTCGCACGCTTTTTGAAATAATTTTACAGCTTTTTTATAATCTTGCTTCACACCTTGACTTAATACATACAAATTTCCAAGAGTATAGCAGCTGCTCATATTTCCTTTATCGCACTCTTTTTGAAAGCTTATAGCTGCACTTTTGTAATCTCTATCTTCATACGCTTTCAAACCATTTTCATAATCTTTGCAAAACACTAAAACAGCACTTGCAATATAAATCAAAACCAGTTTTTTCAAATTTATATCCCTTTAAAATAATACAATATGATAAATTTATCATATTAATTTTTAAATCCAACTTTTTTATTTTAAATTTGGTTTAAATTTAATCTCTAATTCTCACGCCATTCAGGCTGGATAGTTATGTGACCTATTTCAAGTCTGTTTTTTAAACTAAGAGATAGATCATTGATTATTTCATCAAATTTAAAAATATCATTTTTGTTAAGAACTATATGAGCAGTCAAAACATACATTTTATGCGTTATTTCACTTATATGTAAGTCATGCACATCTAAAACTAAAGGATTTTCTAACATAACTTTTTTTGCTACATTTATGTCTATCGGAGACGCTTCTAATAGTATATTTATGCTATCTCTTGCTAGAGAAAACGACCATTTGGCTATTATGATAGCGATAAATAGAGCCAAAGCGCTGTCTATCCACCATAAATTTGTAAAATATACTATTATGCCGCCTAAAATTATAGCTACAGAGCTTAATAGATCACTCATCATATGTGCAAAACTTGATTTGATATTTAAATTTCCCATATCGCCTTTTAGCATTATTAAACCAGTTGTGATATTTACTCCTAGACCTATCGCAGCTACTATAAGCATCGTTCCGATCTCGATCGGCTCAGGATTTATGAGCTTCATAATAGCTTCATACACGATAAATAGACCAAAAATAGCTATTAAAATCGAGTTTATAAAAGCTGCTATCGTCTCGAACCTGTGATATCCAAATGTTTTTTGCTCACTACTAAAGCTAGAAGCCGCCCATATGGCAAACCAGCTAAGCCCCAAAGCTATGACGTGCGATAGCATATGCAAAGTATCGCTCATTAGCGCTAAAGAGTTTGTGATGAGCGCGTAGATAAATTGAAATACCATTGCTATCACTGTTATAAAAAGGCTGATTTTGAGAACTTTTTTATTTGTATTTGCAGACGAATGAGAGTGTGAATGCACGTGATGATGGTCATCTGCGTGGCTATGACAGCTTTGTTCTAATGGTTTATGAGTTATATGTCCATGTACGCATTGCATATTTTTTCCTTGTTTTTTTTAAATTTAATTCTAATTTAGCATAAAATTACTTTAAAAAAGATAAAATAACTCTTTAAAATGGAAATTTAAATTTATATAAAATATTTAATTAAATAATTTAAGTTTTAATTTAATAATTTTTATAAATTTATTATAGAAGTATGGATTTATCGGTACTATTTATTTTATAAAGCTTAAAAAATAATGGTAAATTTATTTATAAATGATATTTGATATCATTGGTAACAATTTTGTAATTGTATTTCTTAAGCTTTGTAAAACTTCAAAAGAGATATAATTCCAGACCATAAAAGGATTAAATTTGAAGATAATTAAACGTGATGGAAGTTTGCAAGATTTTGCAAGTTATAAAATAGAAAATGCAATAACAAAAGCTTATAAAAGTGCCATTAAAAAACCAAATGCAGAGCTTATAAAAAATGTATTGTCTATGGTAAAAGACAAAATGAGCGTCGAAGAAATTCAAGATATCATAGAAAAAGCACTCTTTGATAGCGGCGATTTTAGTGTGATGCGAAGTTTTATGCTTTATAGACATACTCATACTATGCAGCGCGGTGGTGAGCTTGATGAGCGCACAACTTATATAAACTCGACTCAAACCATAGAAGAGTATATCGGAAAGTCTGATTGGCGTATTATGGCAAACTCAAATACGAGTTATTCAAACGCTGGACTTATAAACAACACAGCTGGAAAAGTCATCGCAAACTATTGGCTAGACGCTGTTTATAATGATCATGAGGGCGCAGCTCATAGAAACGGCGATTATCACATACACGACCTTGATTGTTTGACTGGATACTGCGCTGGTTGGAGTCTTAGAGCTTTGCTAAATGAAGGATTTAACGGTGTAAGAGGAAGAGTCGAGAGTAGGGCGCCAAATCATTTTAGAGAAGCTTTATATCAAATGGCGAATTTTCTAGGGATTTTACAAAGCGAATGGGCAGGAGCGCAAGCATTTAGCAGTTTTGACACCTACCTTGCACCTTATGTTTTTAAAGATAAACTTAGCGATAAAGAGATCAAAAAAGCTCTTACTAGCTTTATATTTAACTTAAATGTTCCTGCTCGTTGGGGTCAAAGTCCATTTACGAACGTTACTATCGATATGGTTCCTCCAAGTGATTTAAAAGGACAAATTCCTACTAAAAACGACATTCATTTATTTACAAATTTAAATGATGAAGAGTTGGAAGCTGAGTGTAAAAAACGGGGTCGTTCAAATCTTAAAGATATGACTTACGGTGATTTTAAACCCGAAATGGATAGGATAAATATCGCTTTTTACGAGATACTTACGCAGGGCGATAAATGTTCGCAGCCATTTACGTTTCCTATACCGACTGTAAATATCACCGAAGATTTTGACTGGGATAGCAAGGTTGCTACAAAGCTTTTTGAAAATACCGCCAAAATGGGTTCTAGCTATTTTCAAAATTTCATCGGATCTCAATATGTGAAAGATGAGTTTGGCAACCGCATTCCAAATGAAAAAGCCTATAAACCAGGCGCTGTTCGTTCTATGTGCTGTAGATTGCAGCTTGACTTACGTGAGCTTTTAAAGCGTGGCGGCGGACTTTTTGGAAGTGCTGAGATGACAGGAAGTATCGGCGTAGTTACTCTAAATTTAGCGAGGCTTGGATATCTTTTTAAAAATGACAAAAAAGCTCTTTATGCAAGACTTGATGAGCTATTAGAACTAGCAAAAAGCACACTTGAAAAGAAGCGTAAATTCATAAATGAGATGTACGAAAGAGGTCTTTATCCATACACTGCACGGTATCTTAAAACGTTCAATAACCATTTTAGCACTATCGGAATAAACGGTGCAAATGAGATGATACGAAATTTTACGAATGATAAGGAAAATATAACTACTAAATTTGGTATAGAGTTTGCAAAAGAGCTTATAGAGTATCTAAGAGCTAAGATGATAGAGTTTCAAGGGGCTACTGGAAATTTATACAACCTTGAAGCAACTCCGGCTGAGGGAACGACTTATCGCTTTGCTAAAGAAGATAAAAAACGCTACCCAGATATCATTCAAGCGGGATTTGATGAAAAAGTATATTATACGAACTCGACTCAGCTTCCAGCGAATTTCAGCAGCGATCCGTTTCATAGTTTAAATTTGCAAGACGAGCTTCAAAGCAGCTACACAGGCGGAACGGTCTTTCACTTGTATATGAATGAAAGACTAAGTAGTGTCTCGGCTTGCAAAAAGCTTGTAAAAAATATAGTAGAAAACTATAAGCTTCCGTATATCACGATAACTCCTGTATTTAGTATATGTCCAAAACACGGATATATAGCAGGTGAGCATGAGTATTGTCCAAAATGCGATGAGGAGATTTTGAGTTTAGCTTGACTTATCTTTTTTCTGTTTTGTTTAGAGTTTGCTAAAAGTTTTTAGTTGTGTATTATAAATTTAAAAAAGATTTTTATATGTATTTGAATTATCAAATTTAAGCCCTTTTTTGATAAAATCGTCATAAAATTTAAAGGTAAAATGCAGATGAATTTAATCCTAAATACGGATAGTTACAAAATTTCGCACTATCTCCAGTACCCAAAAGATGTGAATTACGTAAGTTCCTACATAGAATCACGCGGCGGTAGGTGGAACAGAGTTTTATTTTATGGCTTACAAATGTTTTTGATGGAGTATCTAAGCAAAAAAATCACGTATGAAGATATAGAAGAGGCAAAAGATTTTATAAAATTTCACGGACTTTCATTTAATGAAGATAGTTGGCGATACATAGTAGATGAGCACGGCGGCGCACTTCCACTTGAGATAGAAGCGGTAAAAGAAGGCAGCATCGTTCAAACTGATAACGTGCTGTTGCAGATACGAAATACTGATCCAAAACTTCCTTGGCTTGTGGGCTACCTTGAGACGGCTATTTTAAGGGCTATTTGGTATCCAGTTGCCGTGGCTACGAATAGTTATTTTTGTAAGCAAAATATTTTACAGTTTTTAAATGAGACTGGAACTCCTGATCTTATCGACTTTTGTCTGCATGATTTTGGTGCGCGAGGTGTGAGTAGTTTTGAGAGTGCAGGTATCGGTGGAAGCGCTCATATGGTAAATTTCAAAGGCTCAGATACGATAACTGGAGCTGTATTTGCTAAAAAGTACTATGACGCTGATATGGCGGCATTTAGTATCCCAGCAAGTGAGCATAGCACGATGACTACTTGGGGAAAAGAGAATGAAAGCGATGCTTATAAAAATATGGTTGATAAATTCGGTAAAAGTATTTTTGCTTGCGTGATTGATAGTTATGATACGCTAAATGCGATAGAACTTTGGGGAAAATTATTTGATGAGGTTAAGACAAAAGGTGGTCGCGTCGTGCTTCGCCCAGATAGCGGAAATCCAGTAACAATGGCTAGCGAGTGCTTAGAAAAGATGATGGATATAGCGGGATTTAGTGTAAATCAAAAAGGCTACAGAGTACTTCCAAAACATATCAGGCTGATTTATGGCGATGGTATAAATCCGCAAAGTTTAGTTGATATTTTAAATGAGCTTAAACTTAGAAAAATAAGTGCGGATAATATCGTTTTTGGTATGGGTGGGGCGCTTTTGCAACATCTTAACCGCGATACTCTTAAATTTGCGATGAAAGCAAATGCTGTATCAAAAGACGGTAAGCGCTGGACAGATGTGAAAAAAGATCCTATCACCGATCCTTCAAAACGCTCGAAATCCGGACGTCTTGCACTGGTGAGAAAAGGAAATTTGTTTAAAACTGTTCGATTAAACGAGCTAAAAAAAGAAGAAAATAAACTTAAACCAGTTTTTAAAGACGGTAAAATCCTAAGCAAAGTAAGCTTTGATGATATCAGAGCTAGGGTTAGAGAATTTAATTAAAGGATAAAATATGAAAAAACAAGAGATACTAACTAAATTCAAAGACAAACGTACAAAATGCGTGGTTTATACTAGAGTTATGGGTTATCACAGACCAGTTGAGAGTTTTAATCTTGGAAAACAAGGTGAGCATAAAGAGAGGATCAAGTTTTTAGAACCTGCTAAATGTTAGATAAATTTATCTACGATATCACACCTTTTAGCGTTGTTGATTATCCTGATGAACTCGCTTGTTTGGTGTGGTTTGCGAAGTGCAATATGCGCTGCGTTTATTGCTACAACAAAGATATAGTTTTGGGTGAGGGCAAGTTTGATATGCATTATCTAAGCGAGTTTTTAAATTCACGCCAAAACCTTTTAAGCGCGGTAGTTTTAAGCGGTGGAGAATGCACTAAAAGTTTGCATTTTAGTGATGTTTTGAAGCTAGCTAAAGATCTTGGATATAAAACCAAAGTCGATACGAATGGAAGCAATCCTGAGATTATAGAAGAAAATTTGAGTTTGATCGATTTTATATCGCTTGATTTTAAAGCTCCAAAAGCTAAATTTGAAACGATCACCGCGTCAAATTTATATGATAAATTTATAAAAACACTTCAAATTTTACTAAAAAACAGAGCTAAATTTGAGTGCAGAACGACTATCCACGCAGATATACTAAACGAAAATGATATCAGCGATATGGCAAAAGTTTTAGAGCAAAACGGATATCGCCAAACTTACTATCTGCAAAACTTTTTTGAAGCCTCAAATTTAGGAAATTTACAAAAACCAAAAGCTAAATTTGATCCAAATTTGATAAACTCAAATTTAAGCATTGCGCTTAGGAATTTTTGATTTTATTAAAATTAGATAAAAGCCGTTTTTAGCTTTTATCAACTGTTTTATCTAATGACTCTAGCTCCGCTAAGTGGCGGTGAAAATACAAAAAGTTGCTTAGGTTCTATATCTACAAAAAATTCTAAAACACAACGTACTAGTCCGACTCTATTTTCTATCGGCACATTTGGATTTTCAAATGTTCCTAAACACTCATTTGTTTTTAGAACGAGTGAGCGTAGTTGCATAGCTCCGCTACTTGTCGGTATGATCTGAAAAATAGTCTCAAACTCGCCGCTATCATAGTCTTGTTTGCAGTTTTTCAACGCTAAAAATCCGCTAGGAGCGATCTGAAGGCACATTTTTACGTCGGCTGCTACTTGAAACTGCACGTATCCAAAAGGAAAAGAATTTGCAAACTTATCAGCTTTTTTTATTTTAGGATCTACTCCTAAATCATTTAAAAACCAGTTTTGGTAATTAAACTGCCCTGAAAATCGTTTTATATTTATAGGAATTCCGGTGTTTGCATTGCGTATTTGAAAGGCGTCGGTTATGTTTTCATTTGCTAAAATTATGCTTGTAAAGAAAAATATTATGGTTAAGACTCTCATCAGTTATCTCCAAATTTTCTAAAATTTACTGGAAAATGGTCTGAAACCAAGTGAGTTCGCAGGTTGGCTAACATTAGCACGGCTACGAGCGCAGTTTCTACAATACCTCCAGCTGAGTTTCCCACTATAGCCCAGTCAAGAGTTCCGCCGCTTCTTTGAGTAGGCGCAGGTGGCGCTAAAAATGTTACTCTGATACGAGTTTCTAAGCCAAGAGTTCCTCTTAAACTCTCAGGTGAGCGGTTAAAATCTCCTAATATCATCCAAGTGATATCTGGCATATTTCTAAATCTATCAAATACCGAGTTTATTATCGCTGGAGCATCAATTCCACCATTTGCTAAGGCGTGTATGTTGAAAAATACATCGTTTCCTATCCTTATACCGATGAGCGGACGAGAAGCTACCGTAGGAGGTGGTAAGATGATGATTTCATCAGCTATGATGCGTGAAACGATAGCTAAATTTACTCTATTAGCTCCAGTATCGATTTGAGCGTAATATACATAGACTTGAAACGGTCTAGATATACTACCTAGTTGCCATAAATGCTCAGTTACGATAGTTCCGCCTTGATTTATGCTTCTACCAGTAGGAT
This sequence comes from Campylobacter fetus subsp. testudinum 03-427, assembly GCA_000495505.1. Classification (NCBI taxonomy): domain Bacteria; kingdom Pseudomonadati; phylum Campylobacterota; class Epsilonproteobacteria; order Campylobacterales; family Campylobacteraceae; genus Campylobacter; species Campylobacter fetus. The sequence continues at coordinate 27,862 of CP006833.1, forward strand.
GAGCGGTTTGTGGTAAATTTCCTGCTTCTTGAATAGCTAAGATATCTGCTGGATTTTCACCGCTGATTATTTGGCGGATACTTATATTCCATTTGCTTTCTGTAACAGCGGAACTACCTTGTAAGTTCCAAGTGGCAAGTTTATAGTCTTCTGGTTTTGCAAAACTTAAAGTTGCCATAAATATAATCATAACAATCTTTCGCATTTTTACTCCTAATATAATAGTCTTCCGACTTGCGGTGGTGGAAGCAAATACCATTGCTGGTCGATAGTATCAGTGCATTTTGTAGTAAGATTTATCGCTCCAAAAACGTCAAAACCAAACAGGTTATCAACAGGTGTTTGTAAGCACGAATTTGTAGCTTTGTTATAAATTTGCACCGCTCCGTTTGTCATAGGGCGAAGTACGAATTTTTGAAAAGGATTGTTTTTGTTGCAAGGTGAATGGATCACACCGTTTTTATAAGTATTCATGCAAGTCGTACGAGTGTTGAAATTTACTATCATTACTTCATTATCTGGTAGTAAAATCAGACGCCAAACACGGTAACCTCCTAAATTACCGCTCGTATATAGCGCGTATCCCCATAGCCAGTTTCCAGGCGATGAATACCAAACGGTGATCGCAACTCCGTTTGCACCCATTATCACGAGAGAATCGCTTGTTCTATCAAATAGATCAGGCGGGATACCTTGTAGGTTTATAGTCGGTTGTTTAAAATTTAGATCTGCTTTACCAAAAACGCTTCCTAATGGGTCTGTTTTTTGAGTGCTTATCTCTGTGATTTTTGATGAGCAAGCATTAAAAATAGTCATACAAAATAGCAAAATAAGACTATTTTTGATATGTTTTAAGATAGTTTCAGTCATAAATTTCCTTTTTTTAATATTTTGATTTTAGTAGTTTTTAAGATACTGTTTTGGCTAAGTAAATTTAAAAGCCGCAAAAGTTTTTTCATAAGATTTTCCTATAATGATATTTGTAAAATTTAATAAATAAAAATAAATAAATTTTAAATAACTACTGAAAATATAACTTTTAAAATCGTAAATTTAGTTTCAGGTATTTTAAAACTTATTTAGATAAAATCTAATCCACTTTAAAATTTGAAAGACTTATGATGAATAGAAAAAAAATTTATAATCCAAGCTCAGACGAGACTTTAAACGATAGAAAAGTATTTGGTGGAAATCCTCACGGAATTCTAAACTTCACAAAAGCAAAATACACGTGGGCACTCAAGCTTTGGGATCTTATGGAGGCAAATACGTGGTTTCCAAAAGAGGTCGATACCACCGATGACGTGCGCGACTACGCTTGTAACCTTACGACTGCTGAAAAGCGTATGTATGATCTTGTTTGGAGCCAACTCATCTCTATGGATAGTTTTCAAACAAACAATCTAGCCGATAACATAAATCCTTATATCACCGCTCCTGAGATAAACGCGATCTTAGCGCGTCAAGCTTACGAAGAGGCAAATCACTCAAAAAGTTACGCCGTAATGGTAGAAGCGATCTGTGATAATACCGATCTCATCTATGAAATGGAAAAATACGACGACGTTTTACGTAAGAAAAACGACTACATTTCAAGCGTGTATGAAGAGCTTGCAGGTGAAGTTACTGATGAAAAAATGCTCCTTGCTATGGTGGCAAATCAAATTCTTGAAGGCGTCTATTTTTACAGCGGATTTACAGCGATTTACGCACTAGCTCGTGCTGGAAAAATGCTAGGAAGCGCTCAGATGATACGCTTTATCCAAAGAGATGAGATAACTCACTTGCTTTTATTTCAAAATATGATAAACTCAGTTCGCAAAGAGCGTCCAGATCTATTTACAAGTGAAGTAGAAACTAAAATTTATGAGATGTTCAAAAAGGCCGGAGACCTTGAGATAGAGTGGGGAAAATACATCACGGGAAATCAGATAATGGGATTTACTGATGATATTATAGAGGAGTATATCCACTACCTTGTTGATGATAGGCTAGTTTCTATCGGGCTTAAAAAGCTTTACAATGCAAAACATCCGATAAAATGGGTTGATGATTTTGCTAAATTTAATGATCAAAAATCAAATTTCTTTGAAAGTAAAGTTACGAATTATAGTAAAGGAAGCCTTACTTTTGATGATTTCTAATCTAGGATTTTTACATCTAAATTCTGCTGGAACTATAAATAGGACTAGTGAGTTTTTAAATTTAGTAAAAGATATAAAACCGGGCGAATTAGTGCTAGCAAGTGAGCTTTGCGTTAGTGGATATGAAAATTTAGGCGATGAGTTTGAAAATGAGCTTATCGCAAATTTAAAAAACGTCTTACTTGCTGGAGCTTTTCTCGGTTTTACTCATTTTAGCGGTGGTTTTAATGAATTTGTACTTTTAAACGGCGATAAAGAAATCCATAAACAGAAAAAAGCGATTTTATTTACTCCAAATTTAGAACAAGATAAGTTCAAAGCTGGAAAAGTTGAAGATATAAATTTATTTGAAATATGCGGCGTCAAGATAGGCGTTTTGATCTGTTTTGAATTGCGTTTTGCTGAGCTTTGGGAAAGGCTAAAAGGCGCGGATATCATTCTTGTGCCATCGCTTTGGGGAAAAGAGCGCAAAAGACATTTTGAAGTTTTGTGTGAAGCTTTAGCTTTGCAAAATCGCTGTTATGTGATCGCTTGTAGCGACAGAGATCTAAAATTCGGAGCAGTTTTTAAGCCAAATGGTGAGATTGCAAAAAGTTTTAAATTTGAACTTGATTTGGCTAGTGAGTTTAAAAAATCTTTAGGGCTTATTTAATTTAAATACTACTATAAGCAAATTTTATGTATAATTCCCCTTTGTTAAAGGGAAAAAATGGATAGTTTAGAGCGCGCTAGATGTCAAAAAATGGCTGATGATATAGCCGATGTTATAGAGCTGACGCCTATGGTTTATAAGGCGTTTTGTAGTACTCCTCGTACTGATTTTGTTCCAGTTTCTGTTAATGCTTTTAAGCTAGATGCTCATCCCATCGGCGGTAATCAATGGATTAGTTCGCCTCTAACAGTAGCTAAAATGACGCTTGCTTTGGAAGCTGAAAATTGTGATAATATACTCGAAATTGGTTGTGGAAGTGGCTATCAAGCTGCAATTTTAAGCAGGCTTGCTCATAGAATTTTTAGTATTGAGCGTATAGAAAAACTTGCAAATGAAGCCAAAGCAAAGATGAAAAAACTTGATTTTAATAATGTAAATATAAGATATGATGATGGAAATGTAGGCTGGAAAAGTTACGCTCCATATGATAGGATAATACTTAGTTGCGCTTGCTCAAGTGTTCCAACTAGGCTTTTTGAGCAGTTAAAAGATGATGGAATTTTAGTAGCTCCTATCAAAGAAAATAATAAACAATTTATAGTTAAATTTAAAAAAATCGGCTCAAATTTAGAAAAAATAGTTCTTGATGAGTGTGAATTTGTTCCTTTATTAGATGGCAGAGAGTAGTTTTTAAGAGTATATTTCTCTTATTTAACTTTTTTGTGTATAATTATGCTATCAAAAAAAATAATTAAGGAGAAATTATGGAATTAAGAACACTACCTTTTAACCCAGCTACAAATGCTGTTGTAAGCGAAGAAACCTGTAGCTATCACTATGGAAAACATCATCAAACTTACGTGAATAATTTAAATAACCTCATAAAAGGTACAGATTTTGAAGGTGCTGATCTTTTTGAGATTTTAACTCATTCTGAAGGTGCGATTTTCAATAACGCTGCTCAAATTTACAATCATGATTTTTACTGGGATTGCATAGCTGCTAAAACAGATATTAGCGATGAGTTAAAAGCTGCTTTGCAAAGTGATTTCGCAGATTTTAAATCTGAGTTTTTAAAAAGCGCTACTACTTTATTTGGCGCTGGATGGACTTGGCTTGTTTATAATCCAAATTCGCATAAACTTGAGATAAAAAACACTAGCAACGCAGGAACGCCAGTGACTGAAGGTTTGATCCCGCTTTTAGTAGTTGATGTATGGGAGCATGCTTACTATATCGATGCAAGAAATGCGAGAGCTGCTTATTTAGAGAAATTCTATGAAAATATAAATTGGGACTTTGTAAGTGCCGCTTATGAATGGGCTAAAAAAGAGGGTTTGAGCTCAGTTAAATTTTATATAGATGAAATTTATAAAGGTTCAGGCTGCTGTGGCGGACATTGCGGTTGTCATTAAAATATAATTGACTTCTAAATATTTATTAAATTTATAAATTATAGTAGAGCCAACTTTGGTTCTGCTATTTTTATCTGTTAATTTATAAAAATGATTTGAGTAGTATAAGGTATGTTGATTTATCACGCTCTTTATAATCAATTATCTTATAATTTTTGCTATCAACTAGACTTCAAATTTAGCTTTTAAATTCAAAACTCTTTTAAATTTAAAATACACAAAAAAGTTTTAAATTTGATTTTATTCCTTTTTTAAAGGAAAATATTTATAAAAAATGTATAAAAATCAACGTAAAATTTGCTATTTACACTCTGTTTTGGATATAATACGCGTCTTTTGATGAGAAGGCTTAGCCTTACTTGTACGCTTATTCTAACCCAAATAAAGCCTATGCAAGCTTGATTATATCAAAAGGTCACGTGTCGTGACAAGTTATTTTTAAAGGAAAAACAATGGAAAGAATTAGGCTTAAGCTAAAAGCTTATGACCACAGAGTTCTAGACCGTACAGTTGCAGCTATCGTAGAAGCTGTTAAAAGAACTGGAGCCGATGTAAGAGGTCCAGTACCAATGCCTACAAAGATTAAACGCTACACAGTGTTAAAATCTCCACATGTTAATAAAGATTCTCGCGAACAGTTCGAGATGAGAATTCACGCTCGTATGCTAGATATCGTAGCAGCTACTCCTGATACAGTTGATAGTTTAACAAAACTTGACTTAGCTCCAGAAGTTAATGTTGAAGTTCGTGCTATGGGCAAGTAAGAGTAAAAGGAATAAATGATGGAATATATCGTAGAAAAAATAGGCATGAGTAGAACTGTTTCAGCTCCTAGTACTCCTGTAACTCTTCTTAGGCTAGTTCCTGCTAAAGTTTGTGAGCTAGGTGAAGGTGGTAAAGCTATAGTGGCTTATGCACATACAAAAGCAGACAACAAAGCTATAAAAGGCCAACAAAAAAAATATGGTTTGAGCAGCGAATTTAATACATTTGCTACTTTAAGTGTTGCAAATAGCGAAGTCGGTGATTTGGACGTAAATCCACTAAATGAAGCAAAAGTTTTAAAAGTAAGCTTTAATACTAAAGGTAGAGGCTTCCAAGGCGTTATAAAAAGACACGGATTCTCAGGCGGTCCAGCAAGTCACGGCTCACGTTTTCACAGACGTCCGGGATCTATAGGAAACTGCGAATGGCCAGGTCGTGTTCAACCAGGTAGAAAAATGGCTGGACATTACGGCAATGAGAAAACTACAGTTAAAAATGAAGTAGTGAGCTTTGATAGTGCTAATGGAATTTTGGTTTTAAAAGGTTCGGTACCGGGATTTAACGGTGCTATGGGTAGAGCAAGGATAGTCAAATGAGTAAAATAAACGTTTTAAACGAAAAATTTGAAAAAACAAGCGAAATTGAACTTCCAGCAAGTTATGCTGAAATAAATTCGCACAATTTATATTTATATGTCAAAAGCTACCTTTCTGGTATAAGAGCCAACTCTGCTCACACCAAAGGTCGTTCAGACATAAGCGGCGGTGGTAAAAAGCCTTGGAGACAAAAAGGTCGTGGCGGCGCTCGTGCTGGTTCAACAAGAACTAACGTATGGGTAGGCGGCGCTGTTGCATTTGGTCCAAAAAACAACAGAAATTATGATCAAAAAGTTAATAAAAAACAAAAAAGACTTGCTCTTGAGTTCGCATTAAACGATAAAGTTGCAAAAGGTAAATTTTTTGCGGTTGATAGCATAGAAATATCAAGCGGCAAAACAAAAGACGCTGCATCTATCATCGGCAAACTCGGTGTAAGAGATGCACTTATCATCAAAAATGAACTTGATGCAAAAACACTTTTAGCGTTTAGAAATTTAGCAAATTGCTATGTTATAGATGCTAGCGAAGTAAATGCATATTTAGTTTCAGTTTATAGTGCGGTTATAGCTGAAAAAGCAGCACTACAATCTATCGTAAAAGAGGGCTAAAAATGGCAGATATAACAGATATCAAAACTATACTTTATACAGAAAAGACTCTTGGCCTTCAAGAACAAGGTGTAGTGGTTATCCAAACTTCACCAAAAATGACTAAAAATGGTCTAAAAGAGGTGTTAAGAGAGTATTTTGGTGTAACGCCACTGAGAGTAAATTCATTAAAAATGGATGGAAAAGTTAAGCGTTTTAAAGGAAGAGTCGGCGTAAGAAACGACTTCAAAAAATTCTATGTAAAATTACCAGATGGCGTTAGCCTAGAAAACCAGGAGGCGTAAGATGGCTATAAAAAGTTTTAAACCATATACTCCAAGCAGAAGATTTATGACAGGTCTATCAAGCGAAGATATAACTGCTAAACCAAGCGTTAGAAGCTTACTTGTAAAGATCCCAGCTACCGCAGGTAGAAATCATAATGGTAGAATCACAAGTCGTCATAAAGAAGCCGGTGCGAAAAAGCTTTATCGTATAATTGATTTCAAAAGAAAGAAATTTGGTATTCCAGGAAAAGTTGAAAGCATTGAGTATGATCCAAATAGAAATTGTCGTATAGCTCTTATATCTTATAATGACGGTGAAAAAAGATATATCATTCGCCCTAGCGGTTTAAATGTAGGTGATGTTATAAGCTCAGCTGAAAGCGGACTTGATATAAAACCGGGTAATGCTATGAAGTTAAAAAGTATCCCTGTAGGTACGATAGTTCATAACATAGAGCTTAAACCTGGCAAAGGCGCTCAAATGGCTAGAAGTGCAGGCGGTTACGCTCAACTTATGGGTAAAGAAGAAAAATACGTTATCCTAAGACTTCCAAGCGGTGAGATGAGACAAGTTTTAGCCGAGTGTATGGCTACAGTTGGTGTTGTTGGAAATGAAGACTGGGCAAACGTAACTATCGGTAAAGCAGGTCGTAATCGCTATAGAGGAATTCGCCCTCAAACTAGAGGTTCTGCGATGAACCCAGTAGATCACCCACACGGTGGTGGTGAAGGTAAGAAAAACTCAGGTCGTCATCCTGTTACTCCATGGGGTAAACCAACTAAGGGTGCTAAAACTCGCCGCAAAAAAGCTAGTGATAGACTTATAATATCAAGAAGGAAAGGTAAATAACGATGGCTAGATCGCTAAAAAAAGGTCCATTTGTCGATGATCATGTTATGAAAAAAGTTCTAGCTGCAAAAGCTGCTAATGACAATAAGCCGATAAAAACTTGGTCAAGAAGAAGCATGATAATACCTGAAATGATAGGTTTAACATTTAACGTTCATAACGGCAAGAGTTTTATTCCGGTTTATGTAACAGAAAATCACATAGGTTATAAACTCGGTGAGTTCGCACCAACACGCACATTTAAGGGTCATAAAGGCTCTGTGCAAAAGAAAATAGGTAAGTAAGGGGAAGTTATGAGTAGAGCTATTATTAAATTCATAAGACTATCTCCAACAAAAGCTAGACTTATAGCAGATGAAGTACAAGGAATGAACGCAGAGCTTGCATTAGCTAGCTTAAGTTTTATGCCTAATCGCGGCGCAAAATATATCGCGAGTGCTATCAGCTCAGCTGTAGCTAATGGCGGATTTGAGCCAGAAGAGGTAGTTGTAAAAAGTTGTAGAGTAGATGCTGGTCCGGTTCTTAAAAGATTTAGACCACGTGCAAGAGGAAGCGCTAGTAGAATAAGAAAACCAACTAGCCATATTCTTGTAGAAGTATCTAAACCTGAAAGTAAGGAAGCATAAAATGGGACAAAAAGTTAATCCAATAGGCCTTAGACTAGGTATCAATAGAAACTGGGAGTCTAGATGGTTTCCATCAAAAGCGACTTTACCAGAAAATATAGGCGAAGACTATAAAATAAGAAAATTCCTAAAAACTAAGTTATATTATGCCGGTGTTAGTCAAATTCTTGTTGAAAGAACAGCTAAAAAACTTCGCGTTACCGTAGTTGCGGCTCGTCCGGGAATCATAATAGGTAAAAAGGGCGGAGAAATTGAAAATTTAAGATCTGAAGTTGCAAAACTTGTAAATAAAGATATCGCCATTAATATCAAAGAAGAGAGAAAAGCAGGAAGTTCAGCTCAATTAGCAGCAGAAAACGTAGCTATGCAGCTTGAGCGTCGTGTTGCTTTCCGCCGCGCTATGAAAAAAGTTATCCAAGGTGCCCAAAAAGCAGGTGCTAAAGGTATCAAAGTTTCAGTTGCGGGTCGTTTAGGCGGCGCTGAGATGGCTAGAACAGAGTGGTATCTTGAGGGTCGTGTTCCGCTTCATACACTAAGAGCTAGAATAGATTACGGCTTTGCAGAAGCTCATACTACTTATGGCAACATAGGTGTTAAAGTTTGGATCTTTAAAGGTGAAGTACTTCAAAAAGGTATTCAAGCCGACAAAAACGAAGATACATCACCAAAAAAACCAAGACGCGCTAGAAGGGGTAAATAGTTATGTTATTACCAAAAAGAACTAAATATCGCAAAATGATGAAAGGTCGCAACCGCGGCTATGCAACAAGAGGAGTTGATCTTACTCTTGGTGAGTTTGGACTAAAAGCTGTTGAAGCAGGACGTGTAAATTCACGTCAGATAGAATCAGCTCGTCAAGCATATACTCGTCATGTTAAAAGACAAGCTAAAACTTGGATCAGAGTTTTTCCAGATAAACCTATTACTAAAAAACCTCTTGAAACTCGTATGGGTAAAGGTAAAGGTGGAGTTGAAGAGTGGGTTATGAATATAAAACCTGGTAGAATTATATTTGAAATGTCTGGAGTTAGTGAAGAGCTTGCTCGTGAGGCTTTAACTCTTGCAATGCACAAGCTACCATTTAAGACTAAGTTTGTAACTAAAGAGAGCGAAAATGAAGTATATTGATATAAGTGCAAAAAGTATAAGCGAACTTAACGCTTTATTAAAAGAGAAAAAGGTGCTTTTATTTACACTTAGACAAAAGCTAAAAACAATGCAGCTAACTAACCCTAACGAGATTCGCGATACGAAAAAAGAGATCGCTAGAATCAATACTGCAATTAGTGCTGCGAAATAAGGGGCGAACAATGGCAGTAGAAATGAAAAGACAAATTCAAGGCGTTGTCGTTGCAAAGGCTGGTGATAAGACAGCGACTATTCTTGTTGAAAGAAGAGTTATGCACCCAAGATATCACAAATTTGTAAAACGCTTTAAAAAATACCTAGTTCATGATGAAAAGAATGAACTAAAAGCAGGAGATACTATATCTGCTGTTGAGTGCAGACCACTAAGTGCTAGAAAAAGCTTCCGCTTACAAGCGGTTTTGAAAACAGGAGTTGAATAATGATACAAAGTTTTACAAGACTAGCAGTAGCTGATAACAGTGGTGCAAAAGAGCTTATGTGTATAAAAGTTTTAGGCGGTAGCAAAAGAAGATACGCAAGTCTAGGCGATATCATCGTTTGTTCAGTAAAAAAAGCTCTACCAAACGGTAAAATAAAAAAAGGTCAAGTAGTTAAAGCAGTAGTAGTTAGAACTAAAAAAGAGGTTCAAAGAGCAAATGGATCACTTATCAGATTTGACGAAAATGCAGCCGTTATACTTGATAATAAAAAAGAGCCAGTAGGCACTCGTATATTTGGCCCAGTTGGTAGAGAAGTAAGATATGCAAACTTTATGAAGATTGTATCTCTTGCACCGGAGGTTCTATAATGGCAGTTAAATATAAAATTAAAAAAGGCGATGAAGTAAAAGTAATCGCAGGTGATGACAAAGGTAAAGTTGCAAAAGTTATCGCAGTTTTACCAAAAAAAGGTCAAGTAATAGTTGAAGGCGTTAAGGTTGCTAAAAAGGCTGTAAAACCGACTGATAAAAATCCAAACGGTGGATTTATTAGCAAAGAGATGCCTATCGACATTTCAAATGTTGCAAAAGTTGAGGGTTAAGTATGAGACTAAAAGCAAAATATAATGAGAGCATTAAACCGGCTCTAGCAAAAGAGTTTGATATAAAAAATCCTATGCTTATCCCAGCAATTGAGAAAATTGTTATCAGCGTTGGAGCAGGCGAGGGTGCAAAAGATCAAAAGTTACTTCAGAATATGGCTGATACGATATCTTTGATAGCTGGTCAAAAAGCAGTTATTACAAATGCTAAAAAATCAGTTGCCGGATTTAAAGTTCGTGAGGGCTATCCTGTAGGTATCAAAGTCACTCTAAGAAAAGAGCAAATGTATACATTTTTAGATAAACTTGTAAGCGTTGCTTTACCAAGAGTTAAAGACTTCCGTGGTCTTCCAAGAGATGGATTTGACGGTCGTGGAAACTACAATTTTGGTTTAAATGAACAATTGATGTTCCCAGAAGTAGTATATGATCAAATTTTAAGAACACATGGTATGAATATAACTATAGTTACAACAGCGGGTGATGACAAACAAGCATTCAAATTACTTGAACTGTTCGGCATTCCATTTGCAAAAGGAAAGTAATATGGCAAAAAAATCAATGATAGCAAAAGCAGCACGCAAACCTAAATTTAGCGCGCGCGGATATACTAGATGTCAAATTTGTGGTCGCCCACACTCTGTTTATAAAGATTTTGGAATTTGCCGTGTGTGCCTAAGAAAAATGGCTAACGAAGGACTAATACCTGGTCTTAAAAAAGCAAGTTGGTAAGGGAAGCAAGATGATAAATGACTTAATTTCAGATGGACTAACACGCATTAGAAACGCTAGCATGAGAAGACTTGATACAACAAAACTTCTTCACTCAAACGTTGTTGAAGCAACTTTGAAAATTTTAGCTAATAAAAGCTATATAGAGAGTTATAACGTTGTTGAAGAGGGAAATAAAAAGTTTATTAACGTAGTTTTAAAATATGACGAGCGTGGAAGAAGTGTTATAAACGAATTAAAAAGAGTTTCAAAACCGGGTCGTAGAGTTTATCAAGGTAGAGATGAGATCAAAAGATTTAAAAATGGTTATGGAACTATCATAGTAAGTACAAGCAAAGGTGTTTTAAGCAACGACGAAGCTCATAAAGCAGGCGTAGGCGGCGAAGTACTTTGTACAGTTTGGTAAGAGTTGAATTAGCCTTTTAAATTTATAGTATTAAATTTAAAAAAAGGCTAAATCTTTTTTATGGCATTGGGTATCCATTCGTTTTATGTAGAAATACCCTAGACAAATAAAAAAGGAAAAAGATGTCAAGAATTGGAAAACAACCGATATCTATCCCAAATGGTTTAGATGTTAGTTTAAAAGGTAGTGTTTTGGTTTTTAAAAAAGGCAACAACACTAAAGAGCTAGATACTAAAGGTAATGTTAATATCGAAGTTAAAGATGGAAATATTATATTTACAAGTAAAGGCGATGATAGACAGAGCAGAGCTTATTGGGGAACTTATAGAGCTTTAGCAAACAACGTTGTTGTTGGTCTAACTACTGGATTTACAAGACAACTTGAGATAAACGGTGTTGGTTATAAAGCAGCCGCAAAAGGTAAAGTTTTAGAGCTTGCACTTGGTTTTTCACACCCTATAAATTATGAACTTCCTGAAGGTATAGAGATAAGTGTAGAAAAAAATATTATCACTATCAAAGGAAGCGATAAACAAGTTGTTGGTCAAGTAGCAGCAGAAGTTAGAGGATTTAGACCGCCAGAACCATATAAGGGTAAAGGTGTTAAATACGTCGAAGAGCGCATAATCCGCAAAGCCGGCAAAACATCTAAGAAATAAGGGTAAGTAATGGTAGCAAATGTATTAAAAAGAAAAATATCTCTAAGAATTAAGAGAAAAAGAAGAATCAGAGCTAAAATTAACGGTACCGCGTCTTGCCCGAGAATCTCAATCTTCAAATCAAATAGAACTATATATGTTCAAGCGATCGAAGATATTAATGCAACAACTCTTTGTGCAAGTGATGGTAGGAAGCTTGGTATAAAAGCAAACAAATCTGGAGCAGCAGTTTTGGCTAAAGATATCGCAGGTAAGCTAAGTGCAAAAGGTATAAACGAAGCAGTATTTGATAGAAACGGCTATCTATATCATGGCGTTGTTGCGGCTTTTGCTGAAGCTTTAAGAGAAAATGGCATTAAGCTATAACGCAAGGATTGTTGATGGAAAAGTATAATAGAGAAGAATTTGAAGAAGTAATCGTCGACATCGGTCGCGTTACAAAAGTTGTTAAGGGCGGTAGAAGATTTAGATTTACAGCTCTTGTGGTAGTAGGCGATAAAAAAGGTCACGTTGGTTTTGGTTTTGGAAAAGCTAAAGAAGTTCCAGATGCTATGAAAAAAGCGGTTGATGACGCTTTTAAAAACATAGTTGAAGTAAAACTAAAAGGCAGCACGATTCCTCATGATATTGAAGTTAAATTTAACGCAAGTAGAATCTTGTTAAAACCAGCTAGCGAAGGTACAGGAGTTATCGCAGGTGGCGGCGCACGTCCTGTTGTAGAGCTTGCGGGTATAAAAAATATACTTACAAAATCGCTTGGTTCAAACAACTCTGCAAATGTTGTTCGCGCTACAATCAAAGCGCTTAGTATGCTAAAAGGTTAAGGAGAGAGCATGGGACTAGAAAATTTACAAAAGGCTAATGGCTCAACTCGTAATACTAAAAGAATCGGTCGCGGTCAAGGTAGTGGTTGGGGTAAAACTGCTACAAAAGGCGGCAAAGGTCAAACCGCCAGAAAAGGTTATAATGAAAAAAGAGGTTTTGAAGGCGGACAACAACCACTTCAAAGAAGACTTCCAAAAGTCGGATTTGCTTCTAAATTTGTAAAACCTTATGCTATAAACGTTGAGAAAAATGAAGGTGTCAAGACTTTAAGCGAGATCACGCTTGATAGCCTTAAAACAGTTCATAAATTTTCAAATAGCATCAAAAAAGTAAAACTTATAGGTGCTGGAGCCAAAGATTTAGCAAGTAAAATAAAAGATGAGAATATAACAGTTACTGGAATCAACTAATGAATAAAACATTAATCAACAAGATACTTATTACGCTTGGATTTTTGTTTGCTTATAGGGTGCTGGCTTATGTGCCGGTCCCTGGCGTCAATGTTGATGTCATAAAAGAATTCTTTACTTCAAATAGTAGTAATGCCTTAGGACTATTTAATATGTTTAGCGGTAGAGCAGCTGAGCGTTTGAGTATTATCTCTTTAGGTATTATGCCTTATATCACAAGTTCGATTATTATGGAGCTATTAGCAGCTACATTCCCTACTCTTGGAAAGATGAAAAAAGAGCGTGACGGTATGCAAAAATATATGCAAATCATTCGTTACGCAACTATAGTTATAACTATTGTCCAAGCTATAGGAGTAAGTATAGGCTTGCAAAGCCTTACTGGACGAGGTGGCGAGCAAGCTATTATGATAGATATAAATCTATTTATAGCTATAAGTTGTATCTCTATGCTAAGTGGAACTATGCTTCTTATGTGGATAGGTGAGCAGATAACTCAAAGAGGTATCGGTAATGGTATAAGTCTTATCATATTTGCCGGTATAGTAAGTGGAATTCCTAGTGCTATTGGCGGAACTATAAATTTAGTAAATACCGGAGAGATGAATTTCTTAGTTGTTATCGGTATAGCTCTTGTTATACTCATAACAGTTGGAATAGTAATCTTTGTAGAGATGGGTGAAAGACGTGTTCCGATCTCATACTCAAGAAAAACGGTAATGCAAAACCAAAATAAGAGAATAATGAACTATATTCCGATTAAAGTAAATTTAAGCGGTGTTATTCCTCCTATCTTTGCTAGTGCGATTCTTATGTTTCCAGGCACGATTTTACAAGCAAGCACAAATGAGTTTATACTAGCTATAAACGACTTTTTAAATCCAAATAGCTACTTTTTCAACTTTTTAACATTTTTGTTTATTCTATTTTTTGCATATTTTTACGCATCTATTACGTTTAATGCAAAAGATATCAGCGAGAATTTAAAAAGACAAGGCGGATTTATCCCAGGAGTCAGACCGGGCGAGAGTACGGCTACATATCTCAATGAGGTTGCTAGTAGGCTTACTTTAACTGGATCTGTTTATCTAGGACTTATCTCAACACTTCCTTGGATTTTGGTTAAATTTATGGGAGTACCGTTTTATTTCGGCGGAACAAGCGTTCTTATAGTCGTTTCAGTAGCGCTTGATACAATGAGAAAAATAGAGGCTCAAATTTACATGAATAAATATCAAACATTAAGTGCGGTCGGACTTTAATATGGCGATATCTATTAAAAATGCAAAAGATCTAGAACAATTAAGAGCGGCAAATCAAATTGTCGCTAATACTCTTGATTACCTGCATAACTACATAAAGCCCGGAGTTTCTTTGCTGGAAATTGATAAAATTTGCGAAGATATGATAAGAAGCGCTGGTGCAAAACCAGCTTTTAAAGGGCTTTACGGTTTTCCAAATGCAGCTTGCATAAGCGTAAATGAAGTGGTTATCCACGGTATTCCAAATGAATACAAGCTAAAAGAGGGCGATATAGTAAGTGTTGATATCGGTTCAAATTTAAAAGGATATTTCGGTGATAGCGCTAGAACATATCCAGTCGGCAAAATCTCAGCTAATGATGAAGCCTTGATATCTTGTAGCAAAGACGCTCTTTATTTTGCGATTGAGTATATAAAATCTGGAATGCATTTTAAAGAGGTTTGCTATGAGATTGAAAATTTTATATTAAATCGTGGATTTGTTCCGTTAAAAGGCTTTTGCGGTCACGGTATAGGAAAACGCCCTCACGAAGAACCAGAAATTCCAAACTATCTTGAAGGAAATAATCCAAAAAGCGGACCAAAGATAAGAAATGGAATGGTTTTTTGCATAGAACCTATGATATGCCAAAAAGATGGTACGCCAGTTATCGCAGATGATAAATGGACGGTGAGAAGTAAAGACGGTCTTAGGACTAGTCATTATGAGCATTGTTTAGCGATAATAGACGGCAAGGCAGAGGTTTTAAGTCAAATTTAGAGTTTTTAACTTTTTGTTTTGCTACGTTTGGTTCATTTGATGTGTTGCTAATTTGCAATTATTTTAAATTTAAAACCGACTGTTTGGCAAAGCGGTAAATTTGGCATTTATCAAATTTACTTTGAGCAACAAAGCGATAAATTTAGATTTAGTTCTTTAGTACGAATTTATTCGTATAATTTAAAAGAATATAAATTTCTAAAGCGTGAGCAAAAGCGAACGGACTTTAGTATTTGGTTCTTTAGTACGAATTTATTCGTACGTTAAAAGAACATAAAAGTATAAAGGAGAAAATATTGGCAAAAGATGATGTCATAGAGATCGACGGCAATGTAGTAGAAGCTCTGCCAAATGCAACTTTTAAAGTTGAACTTGACAATAAGCATATAATACTTTGTCATATAGCCGGTAAGATGCGTATGCATTATATTAAGATTATGCCGGGGGATCGCGTTAAAGTTGAACTTACGCCTTATAGCCTTGACAAGGGTAGAATTACATATAGATATAAGTAAAATAAAAACTATCTTAAGTTTTTTAGGATAGTTTTTAATTAATATAAAATATACTATACTTTAATATTTTTTAATTAAAAAATTAACACTACTTTTTCAATATTATACAATAATAAATTCGTTACAATCTTAAATATATTTTCTAAATAAAGGTTTGGGTGCAGGTAAGAGATTAAAACAAGCAAGTCTAAACACTAAAATAGTAGCAGTTCGACCTAAAGGTTGTGATGTTTTAAATAGCTTTTTATACCGCATAAAATTCAAGCTACTGCGATTGGAATTTTACCGAAATTTATAGATAAAAGTATTATAGATAGCGTTGAAGATATAACGTTTGAAGAAGCTGAAGAATTAAGGCGATATTTGGCTAAAAAAGAGTCTTTATTTGTTGGTATTTCATCTGGTGCAAATATAGCAGTAGCGATTAGAATTTCTAAATCGCTAAATAATTCTCAAAATATAGTAACTATAGCACCTGATAGTGGTAGAAGTTATTTATAGTATTTATTATGCAGTTAAAAAAACTTATATCAAATACAATAAACGATATTTTAAGTATAGTTGAACATTTGCCAAGTATCGACTATGATTTTATAATATCTCAGTCAGAAGATGATTTAAAGGCATTCGCACAAAAAGATCCAAGTAGCAATAAAGATGAAATATATATTTTAAAAAGCTATTTAACTTATTTTGCAACTATAAGTTATAGAGTAGCAAATTATCTACATTTAAAAAATGAGAAAATAAATGCTAGAAAAATTTCTGAAAATGCAAAGAATAACTTTGTGTAAAAAGAAAAAATATAGGTAAAGGCGTTGATAGGATGAAAATAGAATTTCTAAACTATGATTTACCGCTAAATTTATACCACGATTAAGGTTATTTATGCATAATTTAAGACAAAATCAGACTAAATTTATAGCTTTGATGCTTTTAGCTATCTCATTTTTGGCTTTTGGCGGTATTTTTGTTAAACTTAGTGAGTTGCCACCTATCAATACTGGATTTTATAGGATACTTTTTGCTGTGCCATTTTTATTCCCCTTTGTCTATAAAGATCTAAAAAAATTAAGCAAAAAAGAAGTAGGCTTACTGCTGCTTTCTGGAGTATTTTTAGCGTTTGATCTGATACTTTGGCATATATCTTTTAGTTATACAACTGTCGCAAATGCAAATTTGCTAGCAAATTTAGTCCCATTTACGATTATTCCAGTTTCGTATTTTTTATTCAAAGAAAAGATAAATTTATACTTTTTTATCGGTTTAGTTGTTACTTTAGTTGGGATAGTAATTTTAGTCTCAGGTAAGCTAAATCCAACTCCAGATAACTTTATAGGCGATTTGATGGCATTTAGCACGTCAATATTTTATGCTTTATTTATGATAACGATATATAAAATGCGTGATAAGATAAAAACAACCACGGTCATTTTTGTTAGTGCGTTTGGAAGTTTGCCAGTCCTTGCCATAGCCATGGGGATAAACGAGGGAATTTACATACCTATGAGCTTTGATGAGCTTTGGCCGCTTCTTGCTTTAGCCTTGCTTTGTCACATCGGCGGACAAGGACTTATGGCATTTTGCCTTGGAAAGGTCAGTGCAAATTTATCATCAGTTTTGGTGTTAGCTCAACCAGTTATAGCTGGAATTTATGCTTTTATACTTTTTGAAGAAGTATTGTCGATTTTTGAGGTTTTTGGCATGTTTGTTGTTTTAGTTGGAATTTACTTTGCTAAAAAGAATGCATAGTAAATTTATAAATTTTAAAGCTAAATTTGGGTAAAATCCAAGTTTTGCAACTAGCTGTGTGAAGAAGTGTTTTCAAAATGAACCACTATTTTGAAAACAGTTGGTTTAAAACTTTCTTTAAACCTAAGTGCAGTTGAATAAAAGTGGTAATAAATTTTTAGGAGACTCAGATGAAAGTTCGTCCTTCTGTTAAGAAGATGTGTGACAAATGTAAAATTGTCAAACGCAAAGGCATAGTTCATGTTATTTGCGAAAATCCAAAACATAAACAAAGACAAGGATAAGGTATGGCTCGTATAGCAGGTGTTGATTTACCAAAGAAAAAAAGAGTTGAGTATGGCCTTACCTATATCTATGGTATAGGCTTATTTACTTCAAGAAAGATTCTTAATGCTGTTGGAATCTCTTACGATAAAAGAGTTTATGAGTTAAGCGAAGATGAAGCAGCAGCTATCCGTAAAGAGATCCAAGAACACTATATGGTTGAAGGCGATCTTAGAAAAAGCGTTGCAATGGATATCAAAGCACTTATGGATTTAGGTAGCTATAGAGGCTTAAGACACAGAAAAGGTCTTCCTGTTCGTGGTCAAAAAACAAAGACTAACGCAAGAACAAGAAAAGGCAGACGTAAAACTGTCGGCGCGGCTACAAAGTAAGGATAGAAAATGGCAAAAAGAAAAGTAATTAAGAAAAAAATCGTTAGAAAAAATATAGCAAAAGGTATCGTTTATATCTCTGCTACATTCAACAACACAATGGTTACAGTGACTGATGAAATGGGAAATGCTATAGCATGGAGCAGTGCTGGTGGTCTTGGCTTTAAAGGTAGTAAAAAATCTACTCCTTACGCAGCTCAACAAGCAGTTGAAGATGCTATGAATAAAGCAAAAGAGCATGGTATCAAAGAAGTTGGTATCAAAGTTCAAGGACCAGGAAGCGGTAGAGAAACAGCAGTTAAGAGTATTGGCGGAGTTGAGGGTATTAAGGTATTGTATCTAAAAGATATAACTCCACTTGCTCACAACGGTTGTAGACCACCAAAACGCCGCCGCGTGTAATGTTAGATAGAATTTAGGAGAATTATAATGGCAAGATATAGAGGACCAGTTGAAAAATTAGAAAGACGCCTAGGTGTATCTCTTGCACTAAAAGGTGAAAGAAGACTAGCTGGTAAAAGCGCGTTAGATAAAAGACCATACGCACCTGGTCAGCATGGACAAAGAAAAACAAAAATCAGCGAGTATGGATTACAATTAAGAGAAAAACAAAAAGCTAAATTTATGTACGGCGTTAGTGAAAAACAATTCAGAAGATTATTTGCTGAAGCTGCTAGAAGAGAGGGTAACACAGGAGCTCTTCTTATAGGTCTTTTAGAGCAAAGACTTGATAACGTTGTTTATAGAATGGGATTTGCTACAACTAGAAGATTTGCAAGACAACTTGTAACTCACGGACATATTTTAGTAAATGGTAAAAAGGTTGATATACCTTCATACAGAGTTGCTTCTGGAGAGAAGATTGAAGTTGCAGAAAAAAGTAAAACTAATCCGCAGATAGTAAGAGCAATAGAACTTACAAATCAAACCGGTATAGCTGCTTGGGTTGATGTAGAAAAAGATAAAAAATATGGAATTTTCACAAGAATTCCAGAACGTGAAGAAGTAGTCATTCCAGTTGAGGAAAGATATATAGTAGAGCTTTACTCAAAATAGTAGGAGGCGATTATGAAAAAAATTACAACATCAGCTTATATGCCAACTGAGATTGAGGTTGTTAATGTGAGTGAGAATGTAGCTAAGATTATAGCATATCCATTTGAGACAGGCTACGCTGTAACTTTGGCTCATCCGCTTCGCCGATTACTTTATACTAGCACGGTCGGATTTGCTCCGACTGCTGTTAAGATAGATGGCGTAGCGCATGAATTTGATAGTATGCGCGGTATGCTTGAGGATGTTACGCTATTTATTATAAATTTAAAAAACTTACGTTTTAAGCTCAAAAATGACTCAAAACGCGAAGTTATAGAGTATAGCTTTAAAGGGCCAAAAGAGATAACTGGAAGCGATTTAAACAATGATATAGTTGATATCGTAAATCCAGATTCTTACCTTGCTACTATAAATGAAGATGCTGAGCTTAAGTTTAGTCTTATAGTAGAAAAAGGTATCGGATATGTGCCTAGTGAAGAGATTAGGGATTATATAGATAGTGAGTATATAGCACTTGATGCTTTCTTTACTCCTGTTAAAAAAGCGGTCTATGAGATAGAAAACGTTTTGGTTGAAGACAATCCAGACTATGAAAAGATCGTTTTAACTGTAACAACAGACGGTCAAGTAAGTCCTATAGAAGCATTTAAACACTCAATAGAAGCTATGTATAAACAGATGTCTATATTTAATAACGTTCTAAATATAGATGTAAATATGGCGCTAACTTCAAGTCAAAGCTCAAATGAGCATTCAAAATTGCTTGAAAGTGTTGAGAATTTAAATTTAAGCGCTAGAAGCTTTAACTGTCTTGACAAAGCCGATATACGCTATATAGGTGAGCTTGCTCTTATGGAAGAGAGTGAGTTAAAAGATCTTAAAAATTTAGGTAAAAAATCTCTTGATGAGATAAAAGCTGTAATGGCAGAAATCGGCTATCCGTTTGGTGAAAACACATTAGGTGATAGCAAAGAAGCACTCAGAAAAAAGATATCTGAGTTAAAATCATAAGAAGCGAAGGAATATATAATGAGACATAATCACGGATATAGAAAACTAGGACGCACTAGCTCTCACCGTGCAGCTTTGCTTAAAAACCTTACGATAGCAATCGTTAAGGCTGGTAAGATAGAAACAACATTACCAAAAGCAAAAGAACTAAGAGGCTATGTAGAAAAACTTATAACAAGAGCTAGAAAGGGTGATTTTAATGCCCATAAATTTGTTTTTGCACATTTGCAAGATAAAGAAGCTACAAATAAACTTGTTACTGAAATAGCTCCAAAATATGCTACAAGAAACGGCGGATACACTCGTATCATCAAAACTCGCGTTAGAAAAGGCGACGCAGCCGAGATGGCTTATATAGAGTTAGTAGCCCAATAATTAACAGCCTTGTTTTGCCAAGAATTTTCTTGGCAAACCTTTTTAAATTTAAAAAGCTTCTCTTCAATTATTTCATTATAAATCAACATTTTATTTAAATTGATTAAACATTCTAAAATTTAAAACGATATTTTATCTAAAGATAATTCATATTTATTAGCATAAACAGATAAGTTCTGTTTTAGTCCTTTAGTGATATAATAAGCCAAAAATGAAGAGGAATTTTATGATACCATTTAGCGATGAGGAGCTGTTAGAACCGGTTAAAGAGAGTTTAAAAGTTATTATGCCTATGCTAGAACAAGATGGCGGCGGTATGGAGCTTCTTGGGATCAAAAACGGAGTTGTATATGTTAGACTTACGGGACATTGTCACGGATGTGCTGCTAGTTCTCAGACGTTGAAATACGGCGTAGAAAGACAGTTGAAAGTAGATATTCATCCAGAACTTAGTGTAGTAAATATACCAATAGGAGAGGAATTTGAACTCTAAAAATTACAGAGATCTAGGTATAAAACTTTTTAAGGCTTCTAAATTCGATGAAGCAAAATCATACTTTTCGCTAGCTTATGAAGATAAAAGTAGTGAAGAGTTGTTAGCCTTTATCGATCTATGCGAGGTTGCAAAATCAAGCGGTCAAGAGGCTTTGTCGTTGTTTGAAATTTATATAAATACAGCTAAAGATAATCAACAAGATAATATAAATGAGATTATAAATATACTTCAGAGTGGAAATATGCAGAGTTTAAAAGAGTTAGACTATGAAAATGCTATAACATACGCGGATTTTAAAAATCTCTTGAAAGACAAGGATTTTAAAGATATATTTCAAAGCGTTATGTTTTCGACTAAAATTATTATAGCAGATAAAGAGGATTTGCTTGAGTTTGTTACTAAGCTTATAGATAATGGATATGACGAGATGGGACTCAACTATCTTGAGAGTTCAGCTGTTATGTTTGCTGGGGATATTCGTATAGAACAGATGCTAAATAAGCTTAGGAATAAAAATGAAAATCTTGTTAAATGATGGAAATTTCATAACCGATAATTCCACAATGTGCGAAAGCGGATGCTTTTTTCTTAAGTCAAATTCTAATTCTAAATTTGAAAATGATGCGATAAAAAGCGGAGCTATTATCATAACTCCTAAGAGAGCAAAAACTCTTTTAAATTTAGATGATGGAATACAATTAATCGGTATCACTGGTACAAACGGCAAAACTACAACTGCGTTTGCTATAGCTTTTGGACTTCGCTCTCTTGGATATAAAGTCGGTATAAGCGGCACAAGAGGGGCATTTATATCTGATAAACAAATAGCAGATAAAGGTCTCACAACAAGTCAAATTTTAGAAACCCTAAGTTACATAAAACAGGCAAAAGAGTCTGGATGTAGATATTTTGTAATGGAGGTAAGTTCGCACGCCATAGCGCAAAATCGCATAGAAGGGCTTGATTTTGCGCTTAAAGTTTTTACTAATTTAAGTCAAGATCATTTAGATTATCACAAAAGTTTTAGTGAGTATGCTAGAGTAAAATCAAGTTTTTTTGATGATGATTTGCCTAAGCTTATAAACGGTGATGACGAGAGTATTAAATTTAACTATAAAAATTCTATGATTTATTGGCTTAAAAATAGCGACGCAAGTTTTTTTGTGGAAAATTATGATTTAAAAGGTGGCATAAAGGCTGTTATAAAAAGCAAAAATGAAACAGCAAATTTGCAAAGTAATTTACAAGGTAGATTTAATCTTTATAATCTTTTAGCCGCGATCGGTTCCATCAAGTTTTTAAGTGGAGTTAGCTTACAAGAAGCTGCTGACTCAGTACGTAAATTTGAAAGCGTGGCTGGTAGAGTTGAGATAGTGAGTAAAAATCCGCTTGTTATAGTTGATTTTGCTCATACTCCAGACGGAATAGAAAAAGTTTTAGATGCTTTAAGTCACGATGAGCTTGTAGTGGTTTTTGGAGCCGGCGGAGATAGAGATAAGACAAAACGTCCTATAATGGGCAAAATAGTACAAAAATACGCATCGATATCTATAGTCACAAGTGATAATCCAAGAACAGAAGATCCAAATTTAATAATCACTGATATACTAGCTGGTATGCAGATAAATAACAGCGTTTTTTCCATAGAAAATAGAAAAGATGCGATAAAAAAAGCGATAGAACTAGCCGGCGGCAAAACAGTAGTGGTTCTTGGCAAAGGCGACGAACCTTATCAAGAAATAAATGGTAAAAAGTATCCGTTTAGCGATAAACTAGTCGTTCAAGAAATTTTAAACCAAAATAAGGAATTAAAATGCAAATAGAGATGTTATACAGCAAAATTCATAGAGCTACGGTAACTGACGCAAATTTAAATTACGTAGGCTCGATCACGATAGATGAAAAGCTTATGAAGGCGGCAAATTTACTTGAGTTTCAAAAGGTTGAAATTTTAGATATAAATAACGGTGAGAGATTCCAAACATATGTTATAAAAGGCGATAAAAAAGGTGAAATTTGTCTAAACGGCGCAGCAGCTAGAAAAGTATGCATAGGCGATCTTGTGATAATAGTCGCTTACGCTTCAATGAAGCATAAAAAAGCAAAAAACTTCTCTCCTACAGTAGTTCATGTAAATGAAAAAAACGAAATTAATGAATAAAACAGTATAGCATTTGATAAGTTTTTCAAATTAGATTTTAGATACAAAGTAGATTATAATTTTTACTTAATCTTTATACTAAATGCTGCGTATCTAAAATAATAAATTTAATCTTAATTTGATATGTTAAAGTATTTTTGTATTTATAAAACTTTTAAATTTATATAGATTAAAATAGATCTATTTTTTTAGAAAATAAAAAATTATAGTCATAAATAATTATTTAAAAATAAATATTTGAAATGATGATATTTATCATAATAATATACATAAAGCATAGGTTTTGTCGAATTATTTATATAAAAATAATAAATTACTATATCATTTTTATTAATTTATTCAGAGATAAGAATAGAATCATAATAAGTATCAATTATGCAGATTAACATAGGATTAACAAAAAAGTGATATAACTCACCAAATTTAGTTACGAAAAGGATTTGTTTATGAATTATTTTGAGAATTTAAAAGTTTCAACAAAACTTTATCTGAGTTTTGCTATCGTTATTTTTCTTATGATAATAATCAGCTTAATCGGTATAAATAGAGTCGATTTTATCGATAAATCTCTATCTACTATGACAGATGTTAATTCACTCAAGCAAAGATACGGTATAAATTTTAGAGGCTCTGTTCATGATAGAGCTATAGCCATAAGAGATGTTATATTAACAAATGAAAATGATGAATTAAAAACATTTTTAAATGATATAGCTAGACTTGAAAAATTCTATGATGATTCCAACGCTCCACTAAAACAGTTTATAAAACAGAGTGGTTCGGTAACAAAAGTAGAGCTAGATATGATAAAAGATATCGATTATATCAATGAAACAACCGTTCCTTTATATAAAAAAGCTATTTTGTTAAAACAAGAAGGGAAATACGATGAAGCTCATGAGCTTCTTATGCATGAAATAGCCGGCAAATTTACTGCATGGTTAGCAGCTATTAATAAATTTATAGATTATCAAGAAAATGCAAACAAAGAGCTTACTGATGTTATAAAAGCTGAAGCTTCGGGCTTTAAAGATATAATGATTATTTTAACTTTGATAGCCATTGTTATAGCTTCTACTATAGGATTTTTGATACAAAGTGGTATAAAAAGACAGATTGGTGGTGAGCCAAAAGATGTTAATAACATCATTTCAGAAGTCGCTCGTGGAAATTTAAGTATAAAATCAGAAACTAAGTACGAAAATAGTATCTTAGCCCAATCTATCAAAATGCAAAATAAATTAAAAGAGATAGTTGAATCCATAAATCAAGCTTCATATCAAGTCGATGATGAGACTAAGACTTTGATTAAAGCGTTTAAGAATGTTAATATATCAGTTACGAAGCAAAATGAGATAGCGACAAATTCTACAAAAATAGTTCAATTAGCTAAGCAAAAAACAGAAAATGTTGCAAGTATGGCAAAAGATACCGAGCTAAACTCAAACAAAGCGACAAATTTATGTCAAAATGGTAAAAATTCATCTACAGAAGTTTCTGCTAAGATGAATGAGATCAGCGCAAATGTAACAGAACAAGTAAATCAAATCAAGCTTTTAAACAGTCACGCAAAAGACATTAGCGGCGCAGCTGAGCTTATATCAGAGATAACAGACCAAACAAATCTTTTAGCTCTAAATGCAGCCATAGAAGCAGCTCGCGCAGGAGAAGCCGGACGTGGATTTGCCGTGGTTGCTGATGAGATAAGAAAGCTAGCTGAGAAGACAGGAACTGCAACAAACGAGATAACAAACACCATCAAAATCATACAAGAGCAAACTGAAGTAGCAGTTAGTATTATCGAGCAAGGAGTTCCAAAAGTCGAGGACGGATACAAGCTTTCAAATGAAGTAGCAGAGTTGTTAAATGAAATTTACAACCAGGCTATAGATTCGTCAAACAAAGCCGCAGAAGTAGTAAATGTAGCTGAAAATCAAGTAGAATCTATGGTTTTACTTGCTACAAATATAGAGGATATATCAAAAGTTGCGCATGATACCCAAAACGATATGAACCAAAATCAAGAAAAACTTAAAGAGTTAGAAGCGATATCTAGAAAACTAAATGAATTAATAGGATTTTTCAAGATTTGATAAGTATGTAAAAAGCTAAATTTAATACCCGTTTTGTTATAATTAATCAAAACTAAAGGTAGTTTATGTTTAAAGATTTTGATTTTTCTAAAATGGGTGAAATGCTCTCAGAAGCTCAAAAAAAGGCTGCAGAGTTTGAAAGTGAGATTGCCGCTAAAGAGTTTGTGGCTAAAAGTGGCGGCGGTCTTATAAGTGTGAAAGCTAACGGTCGCTCCCAAATTTTAGACATAAGTATAGACGATACGCTTTTAGAAGACAAAGAGAGTCTTCAGATACTGCTTATATCTGCTATAAATGATGCTATTAAGTTGTCTGAAGATGAGAAAAAGCGTACTGCTTCTGCTATGTTTGGCGGTCTTGGCGGATTTGGAGCGTAGAATGAAAAAATTATGCTCATTTTTACTGCTATTTTTAGCTATTTTTGCTTACAGCGCACCTAGACCTACTCCTGAAGACGTAGATGCTATATATCAAAAAAACAAAGATTCTCAGTTTAACTATAAAGGCAATATCGCAATTGCATTAAATGCTAATCTTGCTGCTGTTATCTATGATAAAAATAGTAAATTAGATAGCAAGGATTACATCAAATTTGATCCGTATTTAGGACTTTATCTTATCAAATCCCAAAATACTTTAAGAGCTTCATTTATGATAGATGAGCTAGATAGTAAAGAAGATATGTGGGTAATGATTTTGGATAAAAACGCTACTGAAATGGGACATATAAAGAGTTTTGCAAAAGATATAGGCGAACTAGACGAGCTTAGTTATAGTGCTAATAAAGCTGGACTTTTAGTTTGTGATTGTGGTAGTATGGTTGGTATAGGTGTTGGTGGAAATAAATTTATAGGAAATAGATACATAAAACACTTTATGAAGTATAACGATGTATATTATGGTGATATAGGCGTGACTTTTAGTGATGATAACGGAACTATAACAGTAAAAAGCTCAAATCCTTTTGGAGCCGGAAAAGAGCTTTTAGCAGGAGATACTATAGTATCTGTAAATTCAAAAGTACCAAATAATCTAAGAGAGATAAACGAGATGATTTTGTTCTCTCCAAAAGATGCGGTTTTGAAATTTGATATCAACAGAGATGGTAAAAATCAGTCTTATAGTATCAAGATGTCAAATTTGCCAAATAAAATTATGAATTCTTCTGATGATAATAAAACATCTTCTCTTAAAGCCAAAAAACCTGTAAAAAAGCGTACTTTTTTAAGTCAGTACGGTATAACTTTAAATCCAAATTTAACTATAAAAAGCGTAGCTCGAAACTCAAAAGCGTATAAAGCCGGTTTTAGAAGTGGAGATAAAATAATGCAGATAGATAAAAAACAGCTAAATTCCTCAGCCGATATAGAAAAAATTATGTCTGCAAAAAATGGTACGTTCTATTACCTAATTTCGCGTGATGATTTCCAGTTTTTTGTGAAAGTTTATAGATGAGCTTTGAAGAGTTTTTTGAGTTAAATTTACCAAAAGTAGATAGTTTTCACCCTCATTTTAATGACTCTCTTGCTTGGGTTTTAAAAGCCGGCGGAAAGCATTTTAGAGCTAAACTTCTTTTAGGAGTCGTAGATGCTTTAAAACCTGAGCTTAAGAGTGCATCTTACCCTGCTGCAGCTGCAGTAGAAATGCTTCATACGTACTCTCTTATCCATGATGATCTTCCTTGTATGGATAATGCAGATCTCAGAAGAGGCGTTGCAACTTTGCATGTTAAGTACGATGAAGTAAGTGCGGTATTGGCTGGAGATGCTCTAAATACTCATGCTTTTTATATGCTTAGCTCATCAAATCTTCCAGCTGAAGTGATAGTAAAATGCGTTCAAGCATTAGCTGCAAATGGCGGTATATACGGTATGGTAATAGGTCAAGCCATAGACTGCTACTTTGAAAATAAGCATTTAAATTTAGATGAACTCAAATT
This sequence comes from Campylobacter fetus subsp. testudinum 03-427, assembly GCA_000495505.1. NCBI lineage: Bacteria > Pseudomonadati > Campylobacterota > Epsilonproteobacteria > Campylobacterales > Campylobacteraceae > Campylobacter > Campylobacter fetus. The sequence goes on from CP006833.1 coordinate 55,064, forward strand.
TTTACATCTACATAAAACTGGTGCTTTGATCGCAGCTAGTATGAAAATGGGTGCTATAATAGCAGCTCAGAGTGACAAACAATGCGAAAAAATTTATGATATAGGGTTAAAGCTCGGACTTGCGTTTCAAATTCACGACGATATAATAGACGTTACTAGCGACGAGATAAAAGCTGGTAAAACGGTAAATAATGATCTACTTAAAAACTCTTTTACAAATTTACTTGGCGTTAGCGGCGCTATAAATGCTAGAGATGAGATAGAAAATGAGATTTTATATGAGCTTGATGGCTCACCGCTTAAAACTTTGATTTTAAATTTAATAAATAAATATCTAAAAGGATAGTTAAATGTTTAAGAAACAAGCCGATACAATAAGGTTTTTATGTGCTGATATGGTTCAAAAAGCAAACTCCGGACATCCAGGCGCTCCTATGGGTTTGGCTGATATAATGAGTGTTTTGGTAAATCATATAAAGCATAATCCTAAAAATCCAACATGGTTAAATAGAGATAGATTAGTATTTAGCGGCGGTCATGCAAGCAGTTTGGTGTATAGCTATTTATATCTTTGTGGTTATGACGTGAGCTTAGATGATTTGAAACAATTTAGACAACTTCACTCTAAAACTCCCGGACATCCTGAGATAGAAACTCCAGGAGTAGAGATAGCAACAGGTCCATTAGGACAAGGAGTTGCAAATGCTGTAGGTTTTGCTATGGCGGCAAAAAGTGCTTCAAATTTACTCGGAAATGAGATTATAAATCATAAAGTATATTGTCTATGTGGCGATGGAGATCTAGAAGAGGGTATCAGCTATGAAGCGTGTGCTTTAGCCGGAAAACACTCTTTAGATAATCTAGTTATCATATATGATAGTAATAACATAACTATAGAGGGCGATACTAGTATAGCGTGGTGCGAAGATGTAAAAGTACGTTTTGAAGCGGCTGGATTTGAGGTTGCTAGGATAGATGGGCATAATTATGATGAGATTGAGTTTGCGCTTTGCGAAGCAGATACGAAAGAAAAACCTTATCTTATTATCGCAAGTACGAAGATCGCTAAAGGTGCAGGGGATTTAGAAGGCAGTCACCATGCTCACGGTGCTCCGCTTGGCGAAGAGATTATAAAACAAGCTAAAATAGAAGCCGGATTTGATCCTCAAAAACAGTTTTTTGTAGATGATGATGTACTTTTTAAATTTAGAAGCGCTGTGGAGTTAGGAGACCTTGCAAATGCACAGTGGGACAAGCTAGTTAGCGAACTTCCAAGTGAGAAAAAAGAGCTTTTAAACACTCTTTTAAATCCTGATTTTTCTAAAATTAATTTTCCAAATTTAAAAGGTGAAAAATTAGCTACTAGAGATAGTAATGGTAAGATTTTAAATGCTTTAGCTGCCGCGCTTCCTGGATTTATCGGTGGTAGTGCAGATCTTGCACCTAGTAATAAAACAGAGCTTAAAGGTTTTGGAGACTTTCCAAATGGTAAAAATATGCACTTTGGTATAAGAGAACACGCTATGGGAGCTATATGCAATGCTTACGCGCGTTATGGACTATTTCTACCGTTTTCAGCAACGTTTTTTATATTTAGTGATTACTTAAAAGCAAGTGCTAGAATAGCCGCTTTAATGGGTATAAAACATTTTTTTGTCTGGACGCATGATAGTATAGGAGTAGGCGAAGATGGACCTACACATGAGCCGATCGAGCAGCTTTCTACATTTAGAGCAATGCCGAATTTCTACTCATTCCGTCCGGCTGATGGTAATGAAAATGTGGAATGTTGGAAAACTGCATTAAATTTAAATGCGCCGTCTGCATTTGTATGTTCTCGCCAAGCTCTACCTCCTTTAGATGAGCCTAAATTTGGAGATGTAAAAAACGGTGCTTATCTATTAAAACAAGCTTCAAATCCGAAAATAACTCTAGTTGCTAGTGGAAGTGAAGTAGGACTTTGTTTGGAAGCTGCAGGTATCTTAGATAGTGAGGGCATAGAAACAAACGTTGTATCTGCTCCTTGTTTTGATCTGCTTTTGGAGCAAGACAAGGATTATGTAAATACGATTTTTAATCCATCTACAAAAGTTTTAGCAGTAGAAGCAGCAAGCGCTCTTGAATGGTATAAATACGCTGATGATGTTTTAGGAATGCGTACTTTTGGTGCTAGCGCCCCTGCTAATGAACTTTTTAAATATTTTGGTTTTACTGCTGCAAATGTAGCTAGCAGAGCTAAAAATCTACTTTAAATTTAAAAAAGAGGATCAGTATCCTCTTTTGTTACCTTTTTACTCAAAATTATATTAATTATCAAAAATATAAGCTCTTTATCCGGTGAAAAAATAAACCATTTGCTAAAAGTAGTGTATGATAATATAAATTCATATAAAGGAAATATCATGCGCAGTTACGAAATGTATATAGACGGTGCTTTTGTTCCAAACAGAAGTTCTAAAACCATAGAGGTTTTAAATCCAGCTACAAAAAAAGTTATTTCGACTATTCCGGATGCTGATATATCGCAAGTAGAAGAGGCGATCAGCAGTAGTAAAAAAGCTCAAAAATCTTGGGAAGCACTTGCAGCGATTGAACGTGCAAACTATTTAAGAAAAATAGCAAACGAGATAAGAGAGAATTCAGAGATGTTGGCTCAGACTATTACCGAAGAGCAAGGTAAAATCATATCTTTGGCTAGAGTTGAGGTAAATTTTACAGCTGATTATCTTGATTATATGGCTGAGTGGGCTAGAAGATATGAAGGTGAGATTATACAAAGTGATCGCGCAAATGAAAATATATTTATATTCAAACAAGCAATCGGAGTTACAAGCGGTATTTTACCTTGGAATTTTCCGTTTTTCTTAATCGCTAGAAAGCTAGCTCCTGCTCTTGTTACTGGAAATACTATTGTTGTCAAAGCTAGTGTCGAAACGCCAAATAATGCGTTTGAATTTGCTAAACTCGCGCATAAAGCAGGTCTTCCAAAAGGAGTGTTTAATCTAGTAAGCGGACGCGGAAGCACGGTTGGAAATTTACTAGCAAGTCACAAAGATATAGGTTTAGTAAGTTTTACTGGTAGCGTGGAAACAGGAGCTAAGATTATGGAAGCTGCTAGTAAAAATATCATAAAAGTAAATTTAGAATTAGGCGGAAAAGCTCCTGCTATTGTTTGTAGAGATGCGGATATAGACGCGGCTGTAAATTATATAAAGAACTCACGTATTATAAATACCGGTCAAGTTTGTAACTGTGCTGAGAGAGTTTATGTGCAAAAAGATATTATAAAAACCTTTACAGATAAAATGGTAGAGGCTATGAAACATGTAAAATACGGCACTCCTACTGATGAAAAAGTCGATATGGGTCCTCTTGTAAGCGAAGCTGGATTAAACTCAGTAAATGCTATGGTAGAACGTGCGAAAAATAGCGGTGCTAAGATCTTAACAGGAGGTCATATATCTACAAATCAAGACGGTTACTACTATGAGCCTACAGTTATCACTGATATTGATCAAAAAAGCGAACTTATCCAAAGTGAGATATTTGGTCCTGTACTTCCTATAGTTGCGTTTGATAGTATCGATAATGCTATAGAGATGGCAAATGATAGCGATTATGGTCTAACTTCAAGTATTTATACTCAAAATATAGATATAGCGATGAGAGCATGCCGTGAGATTAAATTTGGAGAAACATATATCAATCGTGAAAATTTTGAAGCTATGCAAGGATTTCACGCAGGTTTTAGAAAAAGCGGTATAGGCGGAGCTGATGGAAAACATGGGCTTGAAGAGTATCTAGCTACTCACGTTGTGTATTTGCAATACAACAAAGACGCTAATTTTTAACTTATAAAATTAAATTTAATTATCTAAATTTAAATAATTATAGCCAGAAACTATCTGGCTAAACTAAACTTATTTTGTACCGGCTTAAACTAAGCCATATTAAGTTTATCAGCATTTAACATTTTTAGCTTTGGCGTCTTGAGCTTCTCTGAAAAACTCAGCCCTAGAAAGAGGTTTCTCTCCGGGGTGAGTTTTGTTAAAATGTTCTAGATATTTTTCATATCTTTGAAGCCCGATCAAAGGATACAAGGCTTCATCTAGTTTTTCATAAGCTTGCCAAATTTTTTTCAGTTTAGCAAGTAACGCCATTATAATCGCTCGCTTTTTTGTATTCGCTTTCGTTAAGCGGATAAGCTTTATCATTGCCATCTTTATAAATTCTAAAGCAAATTCTAAAAGTTTGCACTGCTACTACGACTACGACTATCATGAAAAATCCACAGAGTACAGCGTCAATTATATTATTTCTAATGACTGCTTCAGCTTTAGCTATAGCTGCTGGATCTGTTAATGTTTCTAGTTTTTTTGCCCAGTTTTGAGCAGTAGCTACGTGACTTACGGCGTCATGAACTTTCTCTCCGTTTGCTGGAAGAAGTTTTTGATATGCTGCGTACATAGTGGTTACTAAAACCCACACAAGTGGAGCGATTGTAACCCATGAGTATTTTGCTTTGCCCATTTTGAAAAGAACTACTGTCGCTAACATTAATGCTATACCAGCTAGCATTTGATTTGCCGCGCCAAATAATGGCCAAAGTGTGAATATACCACCCATAGGATCAGTAACACCACTGTATAATAGATATCCCCAGCCAGTAACGCATATTATGGTAGCGATAATACCCCAAAACCAGTTTTTTGTATCACCTATTGGTTTATGAACGTTACCTAGTATATCTTGTACCATAAATCGTCCTGTTCTAGTACCAGCATCAACTGCAGTTAATATAAATAGTGCCTCAAATAGTATCGCAAAGTGGTACCAAAACGGCATAGCTTCCACTCCGCCCATAAGTTCATGGAAAAGCAAAGTAAGACCGACCGCAAATGTAGGAGCACCACCTGTTCTACTCATCATAGTCTCTTCACCTACATTTTTTGCTAGTGCCAAGATCTCTTCAGGGGTCACGCTAAATCCAAGTTCTGTTATCCTAGCCGCTGCGGCTACTACGTCAGTACCTAGACCTCCTATATTTATAGAGAAGTAAAGTCCTGGAGTAAGTATGGTAGCTGAAACTAACGCCATAACTCCAACAAGGCTTTCCATAAGCATAGAACCATAACCTATAAATAGTGTTTGACTCTCTTTTTCTACTAATTTTGGAGTCGTACCGCTTGATATAAGAGCATGGAATCCAGATATCGCACCACAAGCTATAGTGATAAATAAGAATGGGAAAAGAGGACCAGCAAATACCGGACCAGTACCATCTGTAAATGAAGTAACAGCAGGCATTTTAATCTCAGGTCCAACAAGCAATATAGCTATAGCCATACCGACTATTACACCTATTTTTAAAAACGTACTTAAGTAGTCTCTTGGAGCTAGTAAGAACCAAACAGGTAAAATAGCAGCTATAAATCCATAAGCTATAGTAAGCCATGCTAATGTTGTGCCTTTTAGTGAAAATATATCCTTCCAAAATGGATCAGCAGCAACGTAGTGACCTCCTAATAGAGCAAACATAAGAAGTATAAATCCGATTACAGAAGCTTCTATAACTTTACCCGGACGTAAAAATCTCATATAAATTCCCATAAAAATAGCAATAGGAATCGTCATAGCTATGGTAAATAATCCCCACGGCGACTCAGCTAATGCTTTTACAACAACCATAGCAAGTATGGCCACGATGATGAGCATAATAAAGAAAATTCCCACCATCGCCACACCGCCAGTGAATGCTCCAAGCTCCTCTTTTATCATCTCTCCTAAGCTCTTTCCGTTTCTACGAACAGATAAGAAAAGAACCACGAAGTCATGAACGGCTCCAGCTAGCACGACACCGACTAAAAGCCATATCATGCTTGGTAAATAACCCATTTGAGCAGCAACTACTGGACCCACAAGAGGACCAGCGCCCGCAATGGCTGCAAAATGGTGACCGAAAAGAACATATTTGTTTGTAGGAGTATAGTCTCTTCCGTCATTTAGGGTATAGGCAGGAGTGGCACGGTTGTCATCTAACATTAGAACTTTCATGGCGATAAAACGACCATAAAAAGTATAACCTATCATATAGATACAAACGCTAGCTACAACTAGCCAAACAGCGCTTATGCTCTCTCCACGGTTTAGTGCTAAGACACCAAATGTCCAAGCACCTATCACAGATACAAGCAGCCATAACAGTTTTTGATATAGCTTCAAAATTTATCCTTTCAGAAAAAGTTGTAAGTTGTTTATTTTATTATATTTAACTTAAAATTATTTTTAAATTTAGAATTAATTAAAAAATTATTGAAAGTTTCTTAATTTATGTATCAAATTTGCACATTATATATTAAATATTAATAACAAAAACGTATAATCAAATATTATTAACTCATTAAAAGGCTAACGATGAAGATAAAAATTAACTCAAATATCGTAGATATAGATGAAAATCTTAGTCTAAAAAAGTGGCTTGAGACAAATGGTTATAACCTAGATAGAATCGCTATAGAATGCGATGGAGAGATCATTTCAAAAAGCATTTGGAATGAGTTTATATTAAGAGAAGATGTAAGCTTAGAAATAGTTGAATTTGTTGGTGGGGGATAATGCAAAATAAATTATAAACTCTATTTTAAACAATTAGACACACAAATAAAAAATTAAGATTTTATTAAATTTGGTTTTAAATTTAATAAATAATAACAAAATATCTATCTTTATATTTCATCACCATACAGTTTTAAATATACTAACAAAGTTTTATTAAATTCTATTAGTTATGTTTTTATAATATTGCTTATAATTTCTTAATTTTATAGAATTCTACCGTCTTGTAAAAACATTTTTATACGTGATTTATAAGCGTTTTTAATATGCTCTTTTGCATACTTCTTCGCTGCTGAGCTATCATGATTTTTAAGTGCTTCTACGATTTTTATATGTTCTTCATACGCCTCTTCTTTACGTTTTTCATCGCTTAAAGTACTTTTGCCGAGTAATAAAAGCGTATTTGTAAGCTCATTTATTGTTTTAACTAGAAATTTATTGTGGGCGCAACGAAATAGCATAGAGTGAAAAAGTCTATTATTTTGGATGATTTGTGATGAGGTTGTTAGCTCTTTTTCTCTTAATACTATCTCTTCAAGGGCTGCTATTTCTATCTCGTTTGCGTGGATTGCTGCAAATCCTGCTGCTGTTCCTTCTAAAATTTCACGCATTTCATAAAGCTGAGTGATAGAGTTTTCATCCAAAATCGAAATTCTAAGTCCATCTACGCTAGACTCTATCAACCCTTCATTTGCTAAAAGCGCAAGAACTTCACGAACAGGCGTACGTGAAAAGCCTGTTTTTGCCGCTATGTCTTCTTCTTTTACCCTATCTCCTGGTTTTAGAGTGAAATTTTCAAGTGAAGTTATAAAAAAATCATAAATTTGTTTTTTCGGAGATTCTGTTTTTTTCATTTTAACCCTTTTTTCCCAGTATGATATCAAAATTTCCCAAATTCTTCAAAATTAAAAATAAAATTAAGGTAAAAATTTTATATAAATTTTATATTGTTACTCAAAAATAGTTAATTAGTGTAAAAACGTAACAGTTGGAAAATATATCTGTATTTTTTTGCATACAAAAGAATACTTTAATAAACTATTGGTAATTATGTCACAATAATTATTAAGAAAGAGAGATTAACATGCAGGATAATCTAAAACAAAATCCAGCTAAATGCTCAAAATCCAAAGAGGCTGGTAAGATTTTTAAAGTTGCAAGCGGAAATTTTATGGAAATGTACGACTTTGCTGTTTATGGTTTTTATGCTGCTTTTATAGCTCAGACATTTTTCCCATCAGATAGCGAATTTATAGCCGTCTTAAAGAGCTTTATAGCTTATGGAGTTGGTTTTTTGATGCGTCCGCTTGGAGCTGTAGTTTTGGGAGCTTTTATGGATAAACATGGCCGTAGAAATGGACTTTTGCTAACTTTATCTATCATGGCATTAGGAACGTTTTCTATCGCGATCTGTCCGAGCTATGAGCAAATCGGCTACCTAGCGCCTATCATAGTAGTTATCGGTCGTTTGCTTCAAGGATTTTCAGCAGGAGCAGAAGTAGGTGGGGCGAGCGTGTATCTAGCTGAAATAGCACCTAAAGGGCTTCGCGGATTTTATGTTAGTTGGCAAAGCGGATCTCAACAGATCGCAACTATATTTGCAGGGCTTATTGGTCTTGGGATGTATTATTTATTGGGTGATCAACTTACTAGTGAATGGGGTTGGAGAATTCCGTTTTTTATCGGCTGTTTGATCATACCTTTTATACTTTATATTCGTCGTTCGCTTGAAGAGACTCCGGAGTTTAAAGCTACAGCTCACAAAGCGCCAAAAACTTTTAAAGCCATGATGGCAAGTGTATCTCAAAATTATAAAATCATTATTTTAGCTGTTATGTTTGTTATGATGACGACCGTTACGTTTTATTTTATCACTGCTTATACTCCTAGATTTGCGACGAAAGCTTTGGGTTTGACTAAATTTGACGCATTTACTCTTACTGCTATCATCGGTCTTAGCAATCTTTTTTGGCTTCCGCTCTCAGGATATCTAGGCGATAAAATCGGTAGAAAGCCTATAGTTTTAACGATGACTACCATAGGTCTTCTTACTGCTTATCCGGCGCTAAATTTTTTGACAAGTGGCGACGTGAGTTTTACTAAGGTTGTTATGGTTGAACTCTGGCTTAGTTTTATATTTGGTGCTTATAACGGCGTTATGGTTGTTTCATTATCCGAGTTTGTACCAAAAGAGATAAAGGCGCTTGGATTTAGTTTGGCTTATTCTATCACAGTTGCTATTTTTGGTGGATTTACACCCGTAGTTAGTGAGATCCTGATAGAAAAAACAAAAAATCCTGCAAGTCCTGCATATTGGCTAACTTTTGCAGCTTTTTGTTCTTTTGTGTCTGCTTTTATATTGTTCAAAAAAGGTGGAGTATATGACAAAGCAAGGAGCGAAGCATGGGAGAAATAAACTGTGACGTTTTAGTTATCGGTGGTGGTAATGCCGCCCTTTGTGCAGCAATTAGTGCAAAAGAAAACGGCGCAGACGTTGTAATGTTAGAAAGCTCACCAAAAGTTTGGCGTGGTGGAAATTCTCAGCACACTAGAAATTTACGTTCAATGCACTATGGTCCAACAGATGTTCTAACAGATACTTATAGCGAAGATGAGTTTTTCGAAGATATTTATAAAGTGACTAAAGGTCAGACAAATGAAGAGTTTGCTCGCTATGTTATCAAAAATACTCCAGAAGTAGTAAAGTGGGCAAAAAGTCATGGCGTACGTTTTCAAGGCTCATTTGGTGGTACTTTACAGCTAGGAAGGACAAATGCATTTTTCTTAGGTGGTGGTAAATCGCTAGTAAATTCTTACTACCGTGAAGCTAAAAAAATGGGAATAAAGATCTTTTATGAGCATGAAGCTAAAAGTCTAGATATCCAAAATAATAAGATAAGTAGCGTAGAAGTAGAAGACAAACAAAACAGACAAATTCTCACTTTCAAACCAAAAGCTTGTGTTATAGCAAGCGGTGGATTTGAGTCAAATTTGGAAAAATTACGCGAAGCTTGGGGTGAACCTGCTAAGAATTTCTTGATACGTGGAACCAAATTTAATCAAGGTAAGATGCTTTTTGCATTGCAAGACGCTGGAGCTAAGATCATCGGTGATCCTACTCAAGGACATATGGTAGCTATAGATGCAAGAGCGCCAAAATACGACGGTGGCATCGCTTCGCGTGTGGATTGCGTTAGTCTTGGTATAGTAGTCAATAAAAATGCCAAAAGATTTTACAACGAAGGAGAGGATTTTTGGCCGAAGCGTTACGCGATCTGGGGAAGACTAGTAGCGTCTCAGCCTGATCAAATCGGATATTCTATCACAGACGTAAAAGTTCTAAAACGCTATATGCCCCCACTTTTTGAGCCGATCGTGGCAAATTCACTAGATGAACTAGCTGATAAAATAGGTCTTGATGAAGTAGTTTTAAAAGATACTATTTCTGAGTTTAACGCTCACGTTGTAAGTGGAAATTTTGATCATACTGTGCTTGATGATTGTTATACAAGTGGGCTTGAGATAGATAAAACTCACTGGGCTCAGGCTATCGATACACCACCATTTTATTGTTATCCACTTCGACCGGGTGTAACATTTACGTATCTTGGAGTAAAGGTTACAAAAGAAGCAGCGGTTGTTATGCAAAATGATGAAGTATGTGAAAATTTATTTGCAGCAGGAGAGATAATGGCCGGAAATATCCTAAGTCAAGGGTATTGCGCTGGATTTGGTATGAGTATCGGATCTGTGTTTGGGCGTATCGCAGGACGTGAAGCGGCAAAATCAAGGGGAGAAAAATGAACGAAAACGAAACGCTATATAATAAAGCGATCAGACTAAGCCAAATTTGCAATGCGTGTAGGTATTGCGAGGGCTTTTGTGCCGTGTTCCCAGCTATGGAAAAAAGACGTGAATTTCACATAAAAGACGCCGATTATCTAGCAAATTTGTGTCATCAATGTGGCGAGTGCTTGTATGCGTGTCAATACGCCCCGCCTCATGAGTTTGATCTAAATGTTCCACGCGATTTTGCAGCAGTTCGTAAAGAAAGCTACAAAAAATTCGCTACTCCTAAGTTTTTGGGTATAGCGTTTGAAAAAGCAGGACTTCTTAGCGCCGTACTTTTGCTTATAGTTTTGGCTCTGTTTTTAAGTCTAGCTAGTGGAAATTTTGATAAAGACGCAGCTGGAAATTTCTATGAGATCACGAGTTATAAGACAATGGTTGGGGTATTTGGAGTATTTGCGGCGATATCTTTTGTGATGATATTAGCAAGCTGTTTTAAATTTACAAAATCTATCGGTTTTAATGGTATCAAATTCGTGGATTATATCAACGCTCTTAAAGACGCACTTAGTTTAAAACATCTTGGCGGACATAATTATGAGGGTTGTACATTTCCAAATGGCGAAGATAGATCAAATTTACGTCGTTATTTTCATCATTTTACATTTTATGGTTTTATGCTTTGCGTTGCAGCTACCACGATAGCGGCGATCTATGATCATTTTTTGGATTATCACGCTCCTTATGCGTTCTTTTCGGCACCAAAACTATTTGGTACATTTGGCGGTATCGCTCTAGTTATAGGTTGTGTAGGTCTTTTTACTATGAAGATAAAAGCAGATCCAGATCTGCTTGATGTAAAAAGTCTAAATATCGACTATGCACTCATATTTATGCTATTTTTGAGTGCATTTAGTGGGCTTATTCTTATGATATTTAGAGATACTAGTGCGCTTGCGTATCTTCTTGTCTTGCATTTAAGCTCAATCTTGAGCTTTTTTATCATCGCACCATATTCAAAGATGATGCACTTGTTTTACCGTTATTTGGCGCTTGTTAAAAATGCCAAAGAGTGCCGCTTGGAATCATAAATTTACTAAATTTAGCCCTAAATTCGGGCTAAATTGATTTATAAACAAAATAGTTAAAATAAATTTAAATCAGACAAATAAAATCATAGTTTAAATAAAACTTACTTTATATAAGGTATAATTTCAAAATGAAAAATATAAAAGTAAATTCAAAAACATACAAAACAAATTCAAATGATATAGCCGAATTAAAATCCGAGCTAAATATCACTGATGAGCTAGTTATATATAAAGGTTTTGCTACAAATGACAATATAGCTTTAAATGACAACGATAGCGTTGTATTTATAAAAAAAGGAGAGATGCCTCCTCTAGATTGTTTAGAAGAGATGATGAGCTCAAGAAACTCTCCTGAAATAAGTGTAGCTTTAAAAAGCGCAAAAGTAGGAGTAGCAGGACTTGGAGGGCTTGGAAGTAACGTAGCTATAGCTTTAGCTAGAGTCGGAGTAGGCTACTTAAAGTTAGTCGATTTTGACAGCGTTGATCCTTCAAATTTAAATCGTCAGCAGTATTTTATAAAAGATATCGGACGTTTTAAAACTGAGGCTTTAAGCCAAACTTTAAGTCTTATCAATCCATTTGTAAAAGTCGAGTTTGAAACCGTAAGACTTGAAGAGACAAATGTTAATGAAGTTTTTCAAAAGTGTGATGTGGTAGCTGAATGTTTTGATAATCCAAAGTCAAAAGCTATGATAATAAATTCTTTAACTAAAAAAACAATAGTAGCAGCTAGCGGAATGGCTGGATATGGTAGAAGTGAAGATATAAAAACTATAAAAATGGCAAATAATCTCTATGTTTGTGGTGATTTAGTAAGTGCAGCTAGTATCGGAAATGGACTTATGGCGCCGCGTGTTGGAATATGCGCTATGCATCAAGCAAATAAAATATTAGAAATATTAATAGATAAGGTAAAACAAAATGGATGAGCTTGTTTTAGGTGGAGTTAGTTTTAGCTCAAGATTTATTATGGGTTCTGGTAAATTTGATCCGGAGTTGATAAGTGCTTGTGTGGAAGATGCTAAAGCGCAAATAGTAACTCTTGCTTTAAGAAGAGTAAATAAAGATAAAGAAAGTATAACTGAATTTATACCAAAAAATGTAACCCTCTTGCCAAATACAAGCGGTGCTAGAAATGCCGATGAAGCACTGCGCATAGCAAGACTGAGTCGTGAGCTTGGGTGCGGAAATTTTATAAAAGTAGAGGTCATACGAGATAGCAAATATCTATTTCCTGATAATTACGAAACTATAAAAGCAACAGAAAAACTTGCAAACGAAGGCTTTATAGTGTTGCCATATATGTACCCAGATCTAACTTGTGCTAGAGATCTAGTAAATGCTGGGGCAAGTGCTGTTATGCCTTTAGCTGCTCCGATCGGTTCAAATAAAGGGCTTATAAATCGAGATATTATTCAAATTTTGATTGATGAGATAGATATTCCTATTATCGTTGATGCTGGTATAGGTCGTCCTAGTGAGGCATGCGCTGCTATGGAGATGGGTTGCGCTGCTATTATGGTAAATACGGCTATTGCTACTTCAAAAGATATAAGAGCTATGGCAAAAGCGTTTTGCGAGGCGATAATAGCTGGAAGAACTGCGTATAAAGCCGGACTTGGTAGAGTAAAAAATGTAGCAAGTGCTAGTTCGCCTTTAACTGGATTTTTAGGTGAAAATTAAAAAATAAATGAGAGCAAAATGAGAGATAGAACAGATCATATGCGTTATCTTCCTCATCAAGAAGTTATAAGCCATGATGTGATGAATAAGATATTTAAAGAGTGGGAAGAGACTGAATTTGAAAACTTTACCAAAGATGATGTTATAACTGCTATTAATGCAAACAACAGAAGCATAGATAACTTTAAAGCACTTTTAAGTCCTGAAGCAGCACCTTTTTTAGAAGATATGGCAAAAGAGGCGATGAGTATCAAAGAGAGGAATTTTGGAAAAAATATCTATCTTTTTACGCCTTTGTACATAGCAAATCATTGTGATAATAACTGTGTTTATTGCGGATTTAATGTGCATAATAAAATAAAACGCGCCCAACTTGAAGAGGACGGCATAGTGCGTGAGTTAGAAAATATCGCAAAAAGCGGACTAGATGAAATTCTTATACTTACAGGAGAGAGTCAAAGCAAAACTCCACTTAGCTATATAGGTAGAGCTTGTGAGCTTGCAAAACGTTATTTTAAGGTAGTAGGAGTGGAAATTTATCCTTTAAATTCGGATGAATACGCTTTTTTACACAAATGCGGCGTGGATTTTGTAACTGTATTTCAAGAGACTTACAATCCTCTAAAATATGAAAAAATTCATCTTGAAGGAAATAAACGCATTTTTCCATACCGTCTAAATGCTCAAGAAAGAGCACTTATGGGCGGTATGAGAGGAGTTGCTTTTGCCGCTCTTTTGGGTATAGATGACTGGAGAAAAGATGCTCTATCTACAGGACTTCACGCTTATCTTTTGCAAGCAAAGTATCCTCACGCTGAGATTTCTATCTCTGTTCCTAGACTTCGTCCTATCATAAATAATAAAAAAATTAACCCAAAAGATGTTGGCGAGAGAGAGCTTTTACAAGTTATCGTTGCTTATCGTCTATTTTTACCGTTTGCAAATATCACTCTTAGCACCAGAGAAAGTGCGCATTTTAGGGATAATGCAATGAGACTTGGAGTAACAAAAGTTTCTGCTGGAGTTAGTGTTGGTATCGGTGAGCACGGCGGTAAAAAAGATGAGCAAAAAGGCGATTCTCAGTTTGAAATCAGCGACGGCAGAGATGTAGAAGAGATGAAAAAATCTATAAGAAAAGCCGGTTTAACGCCTGTTATGAGTGATTATATCTATGTATAAATTTAAATTATCTCTTGTTTTGATATGGCAAGAGATTTTATGAAAATTAGATAATTTCTTTGGCAAATATCGGCACAGCAAGAAAGTAAAACCCTTCTACTTCAAAATCTTTTGCAAATTTAAAAAACTCTTCAAAATCTTCTTTTTTAAATTTAAAAGTATAAATAGATCCTTGCTCTACAAATTCCTTTTTTTCATCTTTTAAGCCGTGCTTTTCAAAATAATGGTTGAAACGCGTCAGCAAAGCAAATGGTATAAAAAATAGACATTCGTCTTGTATCTCGAATTTGATTAAATTTGCGCTATTTATCGCTAAATTTGCACTGCTTGAGTATGCTCGTACAAGTCCGCCGACTCCTAGTTTTACTCCTCCAAAATACCGCACAACAAAAACTCCTGTATTTATAAGGTTTGCTCCTCTTAATACATCAAGACAAGGTGGTCCAGAGCTGCTTTTTGGCTCACCATCATCGCTGGAATTTTCTACTATTTGGAAATGTTTGTTGTAATTTCTATACGCCCATACTATGTGGGCTGCTTTTGGGTGTTCTTCTTTTAGCTTTTTGTGAAGAGTTTCAAATTCATTTATAGGGCATAAATAGCTTATAAAATTTGATTTTTTTATCTCTTTTGAGCTGTTATAAATTTGATTTACTATAAACATAGATATATTTTAACAGATAAATTTAAATTTAAATGAATTTAAGATAAAATTACTAAAAAATTAAGGATTATTCATATGATACAAACTTGCCTTTTTCCCGCTGCTGGTTATGGTACGAGATTTCTTCCGGCTACAAAAAGTTTGCCAAAAGAGATGCTTCCTATACTTACTAAGCCGCTTATCCACTATGGTGTAGATGAGGCAAGGGAAGCAGGTATGAAAAATATGGCATTTGTCACTGGTCGAGGGAAAAGAGCTTTGGAGGATTATTTTGATATAAGCTATGAGCTTGAACATCAAATAGCCGGCACTAAAAAAGAGTATCTTCTTACTGAGATAAGAGATCTTATGAGTTCTTGCAGCTTTTCATTTACTCGTCAAAGTAGTATGAAAGGTCTAGGAGATGCGATATATACTGGTAGAACTTTGGTAGGAGATGAAGCTTTTGGGGTTATACTTGCCGATGATTTGTGTATAAATGAAGATGGTGAGAATGTTCTAGCTCAGATGGCGAAAATTTATGAAAAATACCGCTGTAGCATAGTAGCAGTTATGGAAGTTCCTAAAGAGAGTATCAGTAGTTATGGTGTTGTAAATGGTAAGTTTATAGAAGATGATCTTTTAATGGTAAATGATATGATAGAAAAACCAAGTCCAGATGAAGCTCCTACAAATCTTGCTATCATAGGCAGATATATACTTACTCCTGATATATTTGAGATATTAGAATCTACAAAACCGGGCAAAAATGGTGAAATTCAGATAACAGACGCACTTTTAAAACAGGCTCAAAACGGTATGGTTTTAGCTTATAAATTTAAAGGAAGAAGATTTGATTGCGGTTCTGTTAGTGGATTTGTCGAAGCTACGAATTTCTTCTATGAGAGTGACAATGGTAGTAAATGAGCTGAAGTTTCCATTTAAGGATATACAAAATATCAGCTCATACGCAAGACGTATGAATGAAGAGCTAAACAGCGATGAGATCGGATATTATCATCTTCCTAGTTTTGGTGAAGAGATAAGTGAAAAACTTACTTTGTATCGTAAAAATGTAAATTTCAACACGGTTGTATTAATAGGTGTTGGCGGTAGCTCGCTTGGTGTGAAAGCACTTTATGAAATGCTAAATTTAAAAACTAAGCTCATATTTTTAGATAATCTTGACCCGTTTTATATAGAAGATAAACTAAAAGATATTGAGTTTGACAGTAGCATTTTTATCTTATCTAGTAAATCAGGCACAACTATAGAGCCAATTAGTATTTATAAGTACATTTTAGATCTCTATTCACCAAAAAATTATAAAAACTTCATCATAATTACCGATCCAAAAAGCCCTCTTGAAGAGTATGCTAATTTGCATAATATAACTGTTTTCAATATCCCAAAAAATGTCGGCGGACGCTTTAGTGTATTATCTGCTATAGGGCTTGTGCCGCTTGGATTATGCGGAGCAGATACGCCATCTTTGTTAGCTGGCGCTGTATCTTGTAAAAAGCAGTTTTTAGAAGAAGATGATGATAGTTTAATTTTACAAAAAGCATACCATTATGCAACACATAAAAGTGCTAAGATAAATGTAGTTTTTAGCTATAGTGAAAGATTTCATAGTTTTAATGATTGGTATGTTCAGTTATGGGCTGAGAGTCTAGGTAAAAAGCGCGGTTATAAGCGAATGGGACTTACTCCAGTTGGACTCATAGGAAGCAAAGATCAACACTCGTTTTTGCAGCTTATAATGGAAGGAGTAAAAGATAAAACAGTTACATTTTTGATTTTAAAAGATCATTTAAGTAGCATTTGTATTCCAAATTTAAAACTTGAGTACTTAGATGATTGTGATTTTGTAAATGAAGTACCTATGAGTACGCTTTTAAACGCTCAAGCTAAATCTACCATTCAAGCTTTACTTAGTGAAAATATCAGTATAGATACGATTGTTGTTGATAGATTAGATGAGTGGCATTCTGGTTGGCTCATTTACTATTACGAGCTTCTTACAAGCGCTACTGGGCTTATGTTAGGAGTAAATACATATGACCAGCCCGGAGTTGAAGCTTCCAAAAGAATACTAAAAAATTTACTATCAAATAACTAATTTTATCTGCTTGCATTTTGATAATGATTACTCAACAAATATAGTTTAAAATAGGCAATATTTATTTTTTATTTATCATTTAAACTATATAATTTACCCAATGAGAGATTCTATATCTAAATAATAAAAATTCTTATCTAAGATTTATTTCTTTTTAAGAATAATTTGATATAATTCTCGAAATTAAAAAATAAAGGATACAAAATGACAAATGTAGTTAAACAACTTAACCAAATTCAAGCAGACGCTCATGCGTTTTTCATTGCGTTTCATGACTATCACTGGAATGTAAAAGGTCTTCAATTTTTCTCAATCCACGAATATACTGAAAAAGCGTACGAAGAGATGGCAGAGCTATTTGATGATGTAGCTGAAAGAGCTATACAAATCGGCGGAAAAGCTATTTTAAAATCTGAAGAGCTAGTAAAACTTGCACATGCTCCTGTAATGCAAAAAGATAGCTACACTGCTATAGAAGTTATAGAACAATTAAGAGTAGCTTATAAACATCTTGTTGAAGAGTTTAAAAAGCTTGAAGCTGCTGCTGAAAAAGCTGGAGATACAACAACTGCAAATATCGCTCAAGACCATTACGGTTCATATGAGAAGAAAATTTGGATGCTTAACGCTACTTTAGCGTAATTTTTGATATTAAAACTTGATACTTTGATATAAAGGCGGATCGATCCGCCTTTTTTTGTTTATTTTGCTGCAGCTTCTACTTCGATATTTATCTTGATTTCATCACCTAAAGTTAATGTACTTGTATCTGGAGCAAAGTTGAAATCGCTTCTTTTTATCTTGCCCTCAAGGCTAAATCCAACGATTTGAATTCCTTTTTGATTTTTGCTTTGTCCGCCAAATTCATAGTTTAAAGTTACTGGTTTTGTTACATTTTTTATAGTTAAATTTCCTATAACTTTGCCTTCATTATCACCATCTTTTTTAAATTCGGTCATAACAAATTTCATTTCAGGAAATTTAGCAATATCGAAAAAATCAGCTTGTTTTAGATGATTATCTCTTGCGGTGTTGCTTGTATTTATAGAATCAACATTTATTACAGCGTCTATCTTTTTTGGTATCGCGTTTTCTATATCAACAATTCCGCTAAATTTGTCAAATGATCCTGTTACGTTGCTCACGCTTAGGTGTTTGATTTTGAAATTTGTACTTGAATGAGTAACATCTATATCGTAGTTTGCTGCGTTTGCAAAACCTACTAAAAGCATTGCACACAACGCAGATCCAAATAGTCTCTTTGTCATTTTTTTCCTTTTTTATGAAGTATTAATGATTGTACAATATTAAATACAATTAATATTAAATTTCAATACAATAAATATACTATTTAATAATTTTTTAAATTTTATTAACTCCGTTAGTTATTATAAATTTAAAAATATTACTAAATTTTATACAAAGCAGATGTTGTTTCTATCATTCTTTGATAAAGTTATGGTTTTTTAAATTTAAAGTAAGTTGATTTGTAAATTTTTCTATGTGCAAATCCCTTTTTATGCCATCTCTTTGTTTTACACCCCACATAGACTCAGGAAAAAAGCTATCATCTTTAAATCTAGCTTGAATATGGATATGAACTTTTGGAACGTAATTAGCAAAACTTGCCCAATTTATTTTATCAGCGCAGTAGAAATCAAGCATAGTTTTTTCAGTAATCAAAGCCGCTTCAAATAGCCATTTTCTAGTCATTTCATCAGTATCGCTAATCTCTTTAAATTCTTTTTTTGTAAATACCTTCACCCAAGGAATTTCGCTTTTTTCAAGCTCGATGTAGATAATTTCATCTTCGTATATCATAGTTTTACTCTCGCTTTTATGATTTGTTCTTTTAAGTTAAGGCTTGCTTTTTCAAAGCTTGTTTCATCAAAGTTTTCTAGATTAAAAAAATGTAAGTCTTTAAACTGTTTTTTTAAGTAATTCTCACTTAACTCATCTTTAGAACCGCTAAAAATAACTCCCAAAATCTCTAAATTTCTCATTTTTAAAGCTTCTATACTTAAAATCGTGTGATTTATGCTACCAAGATAGTTTTTAGAAACTAAAAATGTAGGAAGATTTGCTGTTTTGATATAGTCTATCATGTAAGATTTGTCATCAAGCGGACAGTAAAGTCCTCCTGCTAACTCGACTAGAATAGAGTTTGGTTTTGGAATTTTTATTTTAAGTCCGTCAAATTTGATATTCTCTTTCATCATTCCTATATGCGGACTAGCTGGGGTTTGTAGCATTATGCCAGGAGCGTATGATATGAGATTTGGTACGATTTTTTTTACAAAACTCTCATCAGTTATGCTTCCTGCTTGTATCAATTTAAAATACTCATACGAAAACGCATAACACAAAGCCGCACTTACGCAGCTTTTTCCAGCATCTGTATGAATACCGCTGATGCAGATATTTCTCATTTTTTACCTTTTTTTGCAGATTATATTTGTAAATTTATAAGTTAGTCTAAAATCATCATTAAAATGCGTTTCAAGGCTTTTTAAATTTGATTTGGTTAGCTTGAAACTTCCGTTTAAGTTATTTACTCCTGTTTGTTTAAGATGAGTTAAAAGTTCTTTTAAACTATCAAATTTAGCTGTAAATTCTCCATTTTTATGCTCTAAAATATCAAATTTAGTTCCAAAAATATCTCTGATTTGATCAGCATTTTTATAGTTTAAACTCTCTTTAGTAAAGCTTGAAAGTTCATTTAAAGTTCCATTTATAAATATAGAAAATGCGAGTATTCCGTTATTTTCTAGGCTTAAAAATATCTTATCGCATAGTTTTTCAAGCTCACCAATCCATTGAAATACCGAGCTTGATATGATTATATCAATGTTTTTTGGCATTTCTTTGGTAGTTATATCTCCGATATCTGTGCAAAAATCATTCATAAATTCACTTTTATAAATATCATTAAGAATTAAATTTTCATAATTAAAACTTTGTATAAAAAGCTTTGTTAAAACTCCGCTTCCAGCACCGATCTCATAAACGTTTTTAAAATTTTTTCTATAGTTTTTTAGTAAATTTATAAGATTAAGAGCGGCAAATTTCTGAGCAACTGCAAATTTTTCGTAGTTGATAGCTTTTTCAAATTTCAACTATATCTCCAAAGCTTTTGAAGTTAAAAAACGCAAAATGCGGGGCATTTATATATATTTTTTGGCACGAAAAGTACTCTGACGCTTTTGGTGGAAAGATCAGATCTTTTTTGCTTATGATCGCTTTGTCCCAACAAATGTTATTATCACACGGTTTTATAGCGTTTTTATAGAGATTAATTAGTTCAAGTTTCGCATTTTTATTGAACTCAAAATTTGAGATTTTTTCTGGCGGAATTCCTAAAAAACAGAGCTTTTTGAAGCTTTCAAAATTATAATTCGTTATTGTTTTATAAAAATTACCAGCGTTTATACCGTATTTGTCATCTATACCAAACGGAGTTCCGTTTATGGCTATTGATTTTTTTAAAGGTATATTTTTTAATACCAAATTCGCAGCCCAAACTCCCATCGACCAAGACACTAGATAAATATCTTTATCTTTTAAAAAACTATCATCAAAACTAAGCTCGCTATAGTCGTAAATAACAGCTAAAGAGTAATCTCCTACTTCTAAATGTTTTATGCAATCAGCCATAAACGAGTAGCCTAAAAATAGCAAAATCAGCTTTTCACCGTCTTTTTTAATGAGATCTATTTTCATCTAAAATCTTTTTTAAATTTGATAATTCGTTTGTTTCTATATCGCCTCTTAAGCTTATCCTAAGTCTTGAATTATGCTTAGGTACTGTTGGAGGACGGATCGCTGGTACGAAGTATCCTGAGTCAAAAATTTTATTTGCAAGTTTTAAAGTTTTATCGTTTTCATAGGTCATAAATGGGCAGATGTGAGTTGTACCAAGACCTAAAAATTCGATATTTTTTTCTAAATTTAACCTTTCGCGGCTAAAATTTTTGTTTAGTATAAAGTTCGTCCATGCTACATTTATACTAGGAATCGCAGTCGAGTAAATCAGGCTTCTAGCTGAATTTATAAAAATATCTTTGTACTCTTTATGGCTAAGTATAACAGCTCCTTCTCCTCCGACTGCTTTGCTAAGAGTTACAAGCAAAAAATCCACATCGGTATCTGTTTGAGTGCTTTTTGCTAGGCTTAATTCGTCTTTGATAAAAAATGAGTGAGCTTCATCGATATAAAGTAGCACATTTTTATACCGTTTTTTTATATTTGCAAGATGTTTGATATCTAGCAAATCCCCATCCATACTGAAAATCGCCTCTGTTAGTATTATAATAGTTTTAAATTTATCGTGATTTTGTTCGAGTAAATTTTGAAGCGTTGAAAGGTCGTTGTGAGGATATCTTTTGAAATTTGCTCCGGCTAATTTTAGAGCGTCTATCATGCTAGCGTGAGCTAATTTATCAGCTAAAAATAGAGTATCTGGGCTATTTATAGCTGATATGCAGCTCAAATTTGCACAGTATCCGGAGTTGAAAATTGTTGCTTTTTTACCTTCAAATTTCGATTCAAACCAGCTTTCAAGTTCGTTGAATTCGCTACTTGAAGTATATACAAGCCGACTCGCTCCAGATCCAAAAAACCACTCTTTATTTTTAGCGATTGTTAAGAATTCATCTCTTAAACTGATATTTGTAGCTATGCCTAAGTAGTCGTTACTACCAAGATTTAAGAGAGTTTTGCCTTTATAATTTATAAATTTAGAATGACTTTGAGATATTTTTAACTCTCTAAAGTTGCTTTCTTGTTTGGCTTTTTTTATATCAAACATTTTTTACCTATTATCGTGCTGAATTAATTATCTTGAATAAACTATGTTAAAAGATTATATCAAATAGATCTTAAATTTATGACTATTTTATGCGGCTTTTGCTAATATTATGCAAAACAAAAGGTGATGTGTGAAGAGCTGCATAGTCTTGTATGATGGTATGAGTATGCTTAGTTTTGCTAAAATTTATGATTTTTTTATAGCAAATAGTATTGATTTTGAAGTTGTTTCTTTAAGAGAAGAGGTGACTTGCGAGGGCTTATTTAAGCTCAATTCTCCAAATTACTCTCAGTCACTTTACGGATATGATATAGTCGTATTTCCAGATGGCGCTGGAGCTTTAAATTTAAGCTATGATGATATATTTTTAAGCTGGATAAAAAGTTCAAACGATGCAAGGATAAAAATCGCTATAAACAGGGCTTATTTGATAATCAAAGAAGCTGGACTTTTTCATCGGCAACTATTTATGAATGATGATCAAACAACGGTGATTTGCGAGTTTTGTGTTGATAGCGATGTGATTAGTATGGCTGATACGTCAGCTTCGTGGCAGGAGCTTAAAAAGTGGATAAAGAGCAGAGTATAATAGAGCGTTTTTCTCATAAACTAAATGGTGACGATGGAGCAGTAGTCGGTAAAACGGTACTCAGCAAAGATATGTTTGTTGAAAATTCACATTTTAAACGTAAATGGTTAAATGCTTATGAGATCGGCGCAAAAGCAATGCTGGTAAATTTAAGTGATGCAGTAGCTATGAATGCAACTCCTAAATATGCACTTTTAGGGCTTGGTATTCCAAAAAACATATCGAATAACTATATTTATGAGATTTGCAGAGGCATAAAAAGCACGGCAAAAGATTTTGATGTTGAGATAGTTGGTGGAGATACTGTAAAAAGTAGTGAAATAATAATCAGCCTAACGATAATATCATATCTAAACTCTAAAAAACCTATTTTTAGAAATACTTCTAGACTAGGGGATTTGGTATGCTATACAGGGAAACTCGGCGACTCTTTAAAGGGCTTGAGAATTTTAAAAAACTGTGGGAATTTACCAAAAAATTCTCGTTTTAAAAGACCTGTTTTAAGAGCAAATTTTATGAAAAAAGCAGCTCCTTATATCCATAGCGCTATGGATATAAGCGACGGTTTAGCTAGTGATTTACCAAAAATATGTTCTAAATTTGGAATCAAATTTAAAAATATACTTAGCAAAGATGAGTTTAGAAGCGGTGAAGAGTATGAGCTTTTATTTACAGTAAGTAAAAAACAGCTAAAACGTGTGCAAAATGAAGCAAAAAAATGCAGACTTAAACTAAATATATTAGGAAAACTTATAAAAGGAAAATATAAATCATATGGAAAATACACCCATTTTTAAACCGCTTTTAGGTACTACGCATTCGCCTATAAATGCACATTTTAGTAAAAACGCAAGTGATTTCGTGGTGAGAGAAAATCCTCTTTATAGTTTTAGTGGAAGTGGTGAGCATCTCGTTGTAGAAATTCAAAAAAAAGGTATGACGACAGCCGAAGCTCTCAGTATTTTAAGTAGACAAAGCGGAGCGAAAATGCGTGATTTTGGTTACGCGGGACTTAAAGATAAAGAGGGAATGACGACTCAGTTTATTAGTATGCCGTCTAAATTTGAAAACGAAATTTCAAAACTAAGTTGCGAAAATTTAAAAATCCTAAGTATAACAAAACATAATAATAAAATAAGAATCGGTCACTTAAAATCAAATAGCTTTTTTATTCGTCTTAAAAAAGTTTTAGGAAGTGAAGCTCTAAAACTCAAAGAAGCTTTAAAAACTATAGATAAAAACGGCTATCCGAATTATTTTGGTTATCAGAGATTTGGTAGATTTGGTGATAACGCAAATAGTGGATTTGAAATTTTAAATAGTGCTTTAAACGGTGATAAATCAGCGTTTAAAAAGGCAAATCCAAAATTAAGGGATTTTTTAATTTCAGCTTATCAGAGTGAGCTTTTTAACAAATGGCTGAGCAAAAGGGTAGAAATCAGCCGTTTTAGTGAAGATTTCAGTGCCAAAGAGCTTGAAGATATATATAAATTTGATAAAACTACTATAAAAAATTTAAAATCCCAAAAGCAATTTTTTAAGCTTTTTCAAGGCGAAGTTTTAGGTCATTATCCGTTTGGAAAAGTTTTTTTATGTGAAGATTTAGAAGCTGAAGTTGCTAAATTTCAAGCAAGAGATAGAACAAGTTGCGGATTGATAATCGGTTCTAAAGCGTATGAGAGCACAGGAGTCGCAAAGAGTTTAGAAGATGAAATATTTAATGATGCTTATAAATTTAGCTCTTTTGTAAGCGGTTCGAGACGATTTGCTTGGATGTGGATCGATAATTTAGAATATAAATATAATGAAGAATCCGCACAGTTTAGCATAAGTTTTGCTTTGCAAAAAGGTTCATATGCGACTGTTGTTTTGCGTGAAATTTTAGGTAGAGATATTTTTGAAGAGTAAAAAGTGGGAGTTTTTCTCCCACAAGTATTTGCATGCTATCGATTTAGCGTATATAACATCGGTATAAATTTAAAAAGCTTTACGGAACTTTTAAATTTATATCTATTTTAACATATTTTAGTTACAATAACAGCCGGTGCGATGGGTGGTTGCAAGATTATGATCTTGAGGAAAGTCCGAGCTGCAATAAGACAGAGTTCCACCTAACGGGTGGCTAGGGAAACCTAAGGGAAAGTGCAACAGAAAGGAAACTGCCGCTAAAGAAATTTAACGGTGATGGTGAAACGGCGGGGTAAGAGCCCACCAGTATAAGTAGAGATACTTATAGCTATGTAAACCCAACTTGCAGCAAGAAGGGATGGTTTGGAGTCTTATATTCAACCCTTCGCTTGAGTTTGATGCAATATCAAAACTAGATAAATAACTACCATAACAGAACTCGGCTTATTATCGCACCTGCAAAACTGCTTTTTGGTTTAGAAGCTATATTGTTTAGCTTTTTTAACCTTTTGAAATTCTACATTCAACTCTTTTTGTTTGCGTTTGTATATAGTTGCTGCGTTTTCTAACAAAGCTGCTGCGCATTGCATCTCTTCTATATTCATTTTATCTGGATAGTTGTTTATGAGATACTCTATTTTATCTAGATCTTCATTTACCAAAGCACTCTTAAAATCATCTAGCCACTTCATCTGACCCTTCCTTTGTAACGTCTCTCCACGCATCAAGAAGTTCTCTTGTGACGTGTATTACTTCATCTAAAGGAGCTTTATCGTTTGTACTATTTGCTAGAGATATGAGTTGAATTTGCCTTGCGTAAATTCCGTTTAGGTATTGTGATATCGCTCCTTGATTCATATCTAAAGAGTTTATAAGTTCAAAAAATATCGCATTTGTTTTATTTAGAAATTGAACTTTTGTTTCGATATCTCCCTCGTCTATCGCTTTTTTTGCACGGTAGATAAATCTTAAAACTCCTTCATAAAGCATAGTGATAAGCTTTTGTGGAGATTCGATACCGATATTGTTTTGGTTATAAGCTGCGTAAGCTACATTTGATTGCATACGATCATCCTTAAGAGTTAGAGTTTAATTGTGCATTTATCATAGTTTTTAGCGTAGAGAACTGTTGTTCGATCTTTGCTATCATGCTGTCATATTGCACCCATTTTTCAGCCATAGTTTCGTACTTTTTGGTTATGCTTTCTTCGTTTTTTGTTTTTTCTTCTGTTAGCTGTTTATTGCTGCTAACTAAGCTCTCTTCGTACGTAACTAGTGATCCTTTAGTTCCTATAAATGAATCCAAAGTATCTTTTAACTGTTTGAAAAATCCTCCAGTAACTTCTGAGCTTCCTTTAAGTTCAGTCTCTTTTAAACCTAGTTTTTCTAAAAAAGTAGAGTCACCTTTTATCTCTAAATTTGCTCCGCCGCTACCTTTTATCACCAGTTTTCCATCTTTATCTATAGTTGCAGTGATGTTATCTATACCTGCACTGGTTATAGCTTTTAGTATATCTTTTGCGTTTTGAGCGCTATCATTTGCAGTGTCGGTTTTGATATCTATAGTTTTGCCATTTATAGTTAAACTTCCTTGGATCTCTCCTGCTTCTACTGCTTTTGTTCCTGTTGTAGATACGTTTGTATATTCTGTTTTTGAGCTAAAAAAGTTTTTAAAATTATCAAAATCATTTGATAAAGAATCTTTGAGTTTGCTAGCTTCTAGCTTTAAAAGACCATCACTGCTTAGAGATAGTCCAAAGTCTTGCATTGATTTTCCGTCTTTTGAAACTCCGTTTATTATCTGGTTGATTTTTGATTTTATCTGAGTTATTTCGCTTACGCCTTGAAAGGTTCCACTAGCTCCTGTTTCTGAATTATAAGCAGTTGCTACTGATAAGTTGTTCATAAGATTATTGTAGCTGCTAACTAAGCTTTCTACATCTTTAATTATACCTTCGGTGTCTTGTTTGATATCGAAATTTGAGCTTTCTCCTTCTTTATCAACTTTATTTAGCTTTATAGTAACTCCTGTTATGAGATCGCTTATAGAGTTTGTATCTCTTGTTATCTCTATTCCGTTAAACTCAAATATAGCATTTTGGGCAGTTTGCAGTCTTGAAGCTACATTTGAAGTATTGATAGTCGTATCTGTTAATGCTGCATCTTTTATCTCAGCATCTGTCATCATAGTTAGTTTTTCACCAGGAGAAGTCGTACTTGGATCTTTAAACATAAATCCTAAAGATTTCATTAAATTTTTTGAGTCGTCTATACTTCCACTGCTATCTTCTACATAGCTAAAACTTACTTCATTATCTTTTCCGCTATCTTTTGACTGGATAACTAAACTATATGGATTTTCGCCTCCGACATTTAAAACTTTTGCTTGAATTTTTCCGTCTGTTAATTCATTTATTTTATTTGCTATATCTTCAAGCGTAGTCGAAGAATCAACTCCTATCTCATATGAGCTTGATCCTATGTTTAATTTAAAACTTGTTTCTGCCGAACCTGAGCTTAAAATGGATTCGTTTTTTAGCTCAAATTTTTTAGACTGATATACATCTTGACTAGCTAGTTGAGATACTTTAATCTTCATTGTTTGTTCATTGACTCCAGTGCTTGCATCTACAGTAGCACTTCCGCTTCCTGAGCTAGATACCGAACGTTTTAAGTAACTAGTATCATCAGTAAGCGAAGATACATTACTTTTAAAAGTGCTTAATAGTGTTTTTATAGCTGTTAAGTCTTTTTGTTGAGTCAAATTTGTTTGAATTTTAGTATCTATCGTTGATACTAAATTTTTAGTATCAACTGCTTTTAGTTTATCAAGAATATCCCATGAAAGAACATTACTACTGCCCAACCCAAGTTGGGACTTTTCGGTGTTAATAGCCATTTTTATTCCTTTTTATCGAAGATCACGCCGACGATTTCTTTAAAATGCTCTGTTAGTTTCATGATCTCTTCAGTCGGTATTTTTCTGATAACTTTGCCACTATCAGCTTCTGTTACACTCACATACATAGAACTGATTTTATCATTAAAACCAAATCTTATGTTTGTGTTTAGAGTTTGCATGTTATCATTTAACTTATTTACTATATCGCTTATACGTTTTGAGTCTTGTTCGTTATTGTTTCTATTTTGGTTGGAGCTTTCTTGCGCTACGTTTTGCTGTATTTTTGTTTGCTCAACTTCTCTTGTTTGGTTGCTATTTTGCTTAGTATTTAAAGCAACGGAATTATCTATTTGCTGTGAGGCTGCCTTAAAAATTTCCATCTTTAAATCCTTTAAAATATAAAATCTAACTTTTATATCGGTAATTACTGTATAAAGCTTTATAGTTATAGTTGAAATATTATATTAAATATGCTAGAATGATACATAAGGAGATTCTATGAAAATATCGATAGAGTGCGACTGCGTACTTCTTGCACAGAGTCTAAGGCTATTTTTGGATGGCTACTACGCGCCCAAAAAAGAGTGCGATTTTATCATATCGGATAAAAAAACAGTTTCAGATAAACCTGTTTTCATAATAAGCGAAAAATCGCCATATCTTAGCGTACCATTTACAAAAGATATGCTATTAAATACATTAAAAGAGTTTTACTCAGCTATGCAAATCAGAAATCAAAATTATGTTAAAAAAAGTTCTTTAAGCTTAGAAG
Source organism: Campylobacter fetus subsp. testudinum 03-427 (assembly GCA_000495505.1). NCBI lineage: Bacteria > Pseudomonadati > Campylobacterota > Epsilonproteobacteria > Campylobacterales > Campylobacteraceae > Campylobacter > Campylobacter fetus. The sequence continues at coordinate 83,164 of CP006833.1, forward strand.
AGAGAGTTTCAAATTTAGTTGATAATTTTAAGTATGATTTGATAAATATCATAAAAGACGAATATGAAAAGTAACCTTACAACAGTTATAAGTAGTGGTAAATTCAGAGGAAAAAAGCTATTTTTACCAAGTCTAAATACAACAAGAAGCACAAAATCGATCGTAAAAGAGTCGTTTTTTAACACCGTTAGACAAGATATAGTTAGTAAAGTTTTTATAGAAGTTTTTGGAGGAAGCGCACTTATGGCCGCCGAAGCACTTAGTAACTATGCGGCTAAAGCGTACGCTATCGAGTTAGACAAAGATTCATATAAATTTACAAAGAAAAATATAGATAATATAAGCGACCAAAATATATTTGCGTTTAATGCAGATACGTTTAAAATAACTCCTCAAATAGTAAATGAGAATGAGAATATAGTATTATACATAGATCCTCCGTTTGATATCAGAGATGGATTTGGCGGAATTTACGAAAGAGTTTGGGATATGATCCATACTCTTGATAAATCAAAGATATTTTTGATCGTTTTGGAGCATATTTCAACTTATAACTCTCCTGATAATCGCGCTGGATTTTTTAAATTTAAAAGTCGTAAATTTGGAAAAACAACGCTTAGTTACTATAAGCAGCATTAAATTTAAATTAAATTTGGAATAATTATTGCTTTAATTCTTGCAAAATAAAGCAAGGGTTCATATGAAAATATTCACAAAAATCATCTTGTTCGCACTACTTCTTAGCACTCTAAATGCTGCTCAAATCAAAGATATTGCAAGTATAGTAGGTGTAAGAGACAACCAGCTTATAGGATATGGTTTGGTAGTTGGACTTAATGGAACTGGAGATGGAAGTAGCAGCGAATTTACCATTCAGTCTTTGTCAAATATGCTACAAACAGTAAATGTTAAAATAAATCCAAACGATATAAAATCAAAAAACACGGCTGCTGTTATGGTTACTGCAAAACTTCCTCCTTTTGCAAGGCAAGGAGATAAGCTAGATGTTACTATAAGCTCTATAGGAGATGCTAAAAATCTTGTTGGAGGAACGCTTCTTTTAACAGCTTTAAAAGGTGTTGATGGCGATATATACGCTCTTGCACAAGGAGCACTTACTTTAGGAGGTGGCACTAGTAAAGGTGGAAATCACCCTACTGTAGGTACGATTCTTGCAGGAGGTCTTGTTGAAAAAGAGGTAAATTTTGATATCTATACACAGCAGTCTGCAAATTTAAGTCTTAAAAACTCAAGTTTTCAAACAGCAGTCGGAATGCAAAATGCCATTAACACAAAATTTGGAGCTCAAGCTGCTATGGCTATAGATCCAAGAACGGTAAAACTAACTAAACCGGCAAATACGAATATGGTTGAGTTTTTAGCTAAAGTTCTTGAAGTTGATATGGATTATAAAGCTGATGAAAAAGTTGTTATCGATGAAAGAACAGGAACTGTGGTAAGTGGTGTAAATATCACTATAGATCCAGTTGTGATATCTCATGGCGCAATTACTATAAAAATCGAACCAAATGCTTATAATCCAGCAGCCGCAAACGCCAATGATGTAGATATAGGCGGAGCAGCCATCGATACCACTACAAATACATTAAAAATAGGTGCTGCAAAAACAACAGTAGCTAACGTAACAAGAGCTTTAAATAAATTAGGAGCTACTCCAAAAGATATTATAGCGATAATTGAAAATTTAAAAAGAGCAGGCGCGATACACGCCGGAGTGGAGATAATATAAATGCAAGTAGATAATAGTCTAGCTTTGGATTCGTACAACTCTCTTAGTACGTCAAATATAAATTCAAATTCAAAAGATTTAAAAAATGATGAACTTTTAAAAGAGCAGACAGATGCATTTGAAGCATTTTTGTTAAAAGAGGTTTTGGATATATCTATTAAAAATGAAAATAGTCTTTTTCCTGAAGATGCTGGAGATAAGATATATTCGTCTATGTATAATGATACGATGAGTAAAGCTTTAAGCGGAGGATTGGGATTTAGTGAGATGTTATTTAACTTTTTGAAAGAAAGAAACTAAATAAAAAACTTATATGTCCGATTTAGTCATTAATTATGGTTAAAAAGGATCGAACATGATAAGTTCTGTAGGTGTAGGCGCTGCTTACTCAGGTTTGTCAGCACCTAAAAACGAAACAAAAAAAAGTGAACAAACAACACAAACTCAAAGTAGTAATAACGATAATAAAGTAGCAACTATAGCTAAAGAGATAAATGACGGTACTTACAAAGTAGATGTCGATAAATTAGCAAGAAAGATAGCTGACTCACTTATGTAAATTTCTTACTCCTTTGAGAAAAAAAAGGAGTAAGAGCTATGTTAGAAAAATATTTAGATGATGCTGTTTTACATCTTGAAGAGCTTATAGAAATAACTAAAGCCGATATAAAAAATATAAAAAATGCAGACCATTCTTTGGTCGCCGAACACACAAGATTAAAATCTGAACTTATAAAAAAATTTGAAAATACAAAAACTTTATTAGATAATGAACTAGTAAAACTAGCCAAGGCAAATAATGGAACAGATCTTGCTGATATACTTAGTGATGATATAAAAGAGAAACTATCTAAATTAAGAGAGTCTCTTGTATCTTTGCAAAAAGTAAATAAAGAGTATGCAAAATCTGTTATCGTAGTAAAGGAATTTTACGACTCTTTATTAAAGTCAATGTTTGGCAGCGACTCTGGATCAGGATCATATGGCTCAGAATCTCTTTCGCCAGAGCAACTTTTTAAATTAAGGGTTTGAGATGGGAATATTTGATTCGCTTTATACAGGAGCATCAGGGCTAAACGCCGCTCAGCTCCAGATCCAAGTAACCGGGCAAAATATAACAAATGTAAATAGTGATTACTACACCAGACAAAGAGTGGTGCAGTCATCAACGACTCCGCTTCATACTACTCCAGGTGATGTTGGTATGGGAACTAGAATAGACACTATAATACGAATTCACGATGAATTTACATTTGACAAGCTCAAAACAGCAACTACAAATAAAGAAAATACCGCATACAAACAACAAGTTCTTCAAGAAATAGCTCAAAGATTTCCAGATCTTAAAGATACTGGACTTTTAAAAGATATAGAAAATTACTTTGGTGCATGGAATAACTTTGCGTCTCATCCATATGAAAGTGCGCAAAAAACTAATCTTTTAAATTTAACTAGTACTTTAACAAGTAGATTAAATGATACATCTTCTCAGCTAAAAACAGTTCATAATAATATAAATGAGCAAGTAAAATTAGCAGTAGATGAGATAAATAGAATCGGCAAGCAAATAGCAGATTTAAATGCTCAAATTCAAAAAGTAGAAACAGGCACAACTCAAAACGCAAATGATTTAAGAGATAAAAGAGATCAGCTGGAGCTTACTTTGGCAAATATCATAAATATCTCAACATTTAAAAATGATATTTCTAGTAATAGCGCTTTTGGAGGCACTCTTACTGATCAAGGAAGAAACTATAATCTTAATATAGATGGTATAACGCTGATAGATGGAGTAAATTTTCATCCTCTTACTCTTGATACTAACGGAAATAAAGATGGATTTACAAATATATATTATGAGTTAAATGATGGTACTAGAGTCGATATGGCTTCAAAGATAAATAGCGGTAAATTAGGTGCTATGCTTGATCTAAGAGGCAGAACTATGGGAGATAACGGAGAGGTTAAAGATGGTATGATAACCGAGTTTAGAAACAATCTTGACTCTTTTGCAAAGACATTAATAATACAAACAAATAATATCTACGCTAGTGCAGCTCAAGAGAGTATGAGTTCAACTGATCTTTCACAGATGAAACCAAACACAACTCTTCAAAATTTCGATCAAAACGTTCAAAGCGGTAGTTTTGAGGTTATAATTTATAACTCTCAAGGCGCAGAAGTAGCAAGAAAAACTATAAACGTAAATTCTTCAACAACTATGGACGATACCAAACAAGGAAACTCCATAGTTGGAGACTTTAACTCAGATACTGATGATAATGGCAACGGCAACTTAAATGATGATGTTAATGATTTCTTTACCGCAAAATTTAACTATGATGAAAAAACAGGACTTGGGCATCTAAGCTTTTCGCCTATTTTTTCATCTGGAGAATATACTATGTCGATAGAGGATAAAGGAACAAATTTCCCTGGCGTATTTGGAATGAGCCAGTTTTTTGAAGGAGACAGCGCTTCAAATATTAAAATAGAATCATCATTATCAAGCGATACTTCAAAGATCAAAGGAAATAAAGCTCCAGTAGATGGAGATAATAGTATGGCAAATGCTATGATAAATCTTCAGTATCAAAGTCTAAATTTCTATTCAAGTGATGGAACCATAAGATCTGAAACATTAACTGGGTATTATAGATATTTAACTACAGATATAGCGTCAAAAACCGAGTCTGTAAATGCTTTAAATGATACAAATTTATCTTTGTATAAAAGCGTAAATGCAGAGTTTCAGTCTATAAGCGGCGTAAATATGGATGAAGAGCTTGGAAATTTAATTAAATTTCAATCAAGCTATGGAGCGGCTGCAAAGATAGTCACGACAGTAGAAAAAATGCTAGAAACTCTTATAGGAATGAAACAGTAGTTATGAATTATGATTTAAAGGATATTTTAGATAGAGCTTTAAAGGAGAAAAATACTTTAGAAAATCTCTATTTAGAAGCTGATCCGTTGCAAGTAGCGGCTAAATTTAAAAACGTGCATATAAGTCTTATTTGCGCACTTTTTGCTTATGGAAATGCTAAGGCTATAGTGAAGTTTTTGAATTCGCTGGATTTTGAACTTTTAAATTTGAGTGATCAGGTTATAGAAAAAGAGATATTGGCTCAAAAACGACTTTATAGATTTCAAAATTCAAAAGATGTGGCAAATATTTTTATTACCATAAAAAGAGCATTTAACGAGGATATACAAGCTATTATAAAAAGTGGATTTGATAAAAATGGACTTATGATAGACGCAATAAATGCGCTTATAAATAAAATTTATGATTTGAACAACTATAGAAGTGATGGTTATGAGTTTTTCTTTGGCAGAAGTTATCAAAATGAACCAAAAAGTCCATATAAAAGATACAATATGTGGCTTAGATGGATGGTTAGAGATATCGATATCGATCTTGGTCTATTTAAAAATTTGCCAAAAAGCGAATTGATAATTCCTCTTGATACTCATACACATAAAGTTAGTCTTGCGCTTGGGCTTTGTGATAGGAAAAGTTATGATTTTAAAGCGGCTAAAGAGATAACTTTAAATTTAAAAAAATTTGACGCTGATGATCCGGTAAAATACGATTTTGCGCTATACAGAATAGGTCAAAGCAAAGAGCTTGAAAATATAAAATCAAATTTAAAAAACATATGAAGTAAAGTAAATTTAATATTAGTTTTGATAGTATTTTAATGTTTTTATTATAAATTTAAAGGTTATGGATTATGTTTGATACGATTTTTAGAGAGTATGATATCAGGGGTATTTATGAAAAAGATCTAAACGAAACCAGCGTTAAGGCTATAGGTTATTGTTTGGGTACTGAGATGGCTAAAAGAGGTGTTGAAACGCTTAGTGTTGGATATGACGCGAGGCTTAGTGCAGATACTCTTTTTAAATATTTAATTAGTGGCTTAAACGAAGCTAAAATGAGAGTATTTGATATAGGTATGCTTCCGACTCCTGTTGGGTATTTTAGCGTTTTTACAGATGTTTTTGACGCAAACGTGATGATCACTGGAAGTCATAATCCAAAAGAGTACAATGGCTTTAAAATTACAATTCGTAAAGATAGCTTTTTTGGTGCAGATCTACAAAAATTAAAAGATAGCGTAAATGAGTTCATTTCTTCTAAAAGAGAGATAAAAGATAATTTTGAAGCACAAAAATACGATATCTTAAGCAAATATGTAGAGTTTTATAAAAATGAGTTTTCGCATTTAGCGGGGCTTAAGACAAAGATTATTTGTGATTGTGCAAACGGCGCTGCTGGCATCACTTTAGAACCGATAATAAAAGCTTTGAGTTTAAACGCTACTATACTTTATAAAGAACCAAACGGAAACTTTCCAAATCACCATCCAGATCCTAGCGAAGAGAAAAATTTAAAAGATCTAAAAGATGCTTTAAATGGTGAATATGAGATTGGTTTTGGGTTTGATGGAGACGCCGATAGAATAGCAGTTTTAACTAAAAAAAGAAGCATAAAGGGTGACGAATTAGCCTATTTATATGCAAAAAATATGAAAAATCCTAGAGTTTTGGGTGAGGTTAAATGTTCGCAAAATATGTATGATGAAATAGATAAAATCGGCAAATCTTTTATGGGTAAAACAGGTCATAGCAATATAAAAAAGGCTATGAAAGAGCTAAATATCGATATGGCAGCTGAGGTTAGCGGTCATATATTTTTTAAAGAGCGATTTTTTGGTTTTGATGACGCAGTTTATGCGATGATAAGAGTTTTGGAGCTTATCGCAAAGGGATTTGACCTTGATAATGAGCTTGATAACCTTCCAAGGCTATACTCGAGTGACGAGATAAAAATAGATACAACAGAAGAGATGAAATTTAAAATTATAGATGAATTAAAAAAAGAACTTCATAATACCAAAAACGGACTTCCTAAGATAGTTGATGTTATCGATATAGACGGTGTTAGGATTAAATTTGAAAATGGCTGGGGTCTTGTAAGAGCTTCAAATACGACACCTGTTTTAGTAGCTAGATTTGAAGCTGGTTCGTTAGAAACTAAAGAGCTTTTAGAACAAAAAGTACTATCTTTAGTACAAAAGTTAAAGGCAAAAATATGACGAATGTAATTCTTTGCGGAGGTAGCGGAACTAGACTTTGGCCGCTTTCTAGAGCACTTTTGCCAAAACAGTTTGTAAAAATCTTTGATAATGATTCACTATTTAGTAAAACATTAAAACGTAATAGTTTTGCTGAAAATAGAATAATTATCTGTAACGAAAGTCACTATTTTTTGGCGCTTGATGAGTGCGGAGACAACAGTGCTAAGTTTATTTTAGAACCATTTGGAAAAAATACCGCAGCTCCTATAGTATTTTGTGCTTTGAGTGTAGATAAGGATGAAATTTTGCTAGTTACGCCAAGTGATCATCTAATCGAGCTTGAAGACGAATATAACAGATCTATAAAAGCTGCAGTAGAGTTGGCAAATGATGGTAAGCTAGTGACATTTGGTATTACCCCAAATGAGCCAAACACGGGATATGGCTATATAAAAGCCGATGGAAACAGCGTTAAAAGCTTTATAGAAAAGCCAAATTTAAAAAAAGCAAAAGAGCTTTTGGCGCAGGGCGATTGTTATTTTAATAGCGGAATGTTCTGTTTTAAAGCTGGAGTTTTTATTGATCAAATGCAAAAATACGCTCCAAATATTCTTGAACAGGCGCGTCAAGCTATCTTAAATGTGGAAAATAATTCTGGTATAACGCGCATTAAACCAGAATATATGCAAAATATCGATGATATCAGCATTGATTACGCTTTGATGCAAAAAAGTGAAAATATCGCTATGGTTTCATTAAATGCTGGGTGGAGTGATATGGGAAGTTTTGATGAATTGTCCAAAAAGGTTCAAAGTTCTCCATCAACAAGCATAGACGCGAATAACAATTTTGTTATCAGCTATAAAAGTAGTGCTTTAGTAGATGTTGATGATCTTATCATAGTAGATACCAAAGATGCTCTTTTAGTTACCAAAAAAGGCAGTTCTCAAAAAGTAAAAAATGTTTATAATTTAATAAAAAAAACAAATCCAAATTTATGCGAAATTCACACCAAAGCTTATCGTCCGTGGGGAAGTTACGAGGTTTTAGAAGATGCTCCAAATTTTAAAATTAAAAAAATTATAGTAAAACCGCATAAGCGTTTAAGTTTGCAAAAACATCTTCATAGAAGTGAGCATTGGGTGGTTGTTAGCGGTGAAGCTCTAGTCACGATCGAGCACAAAGAGACCCTTTTGAAAAATAACCAGTCAATTTATATAGAAAAGCAAAAGCTCCATAGATTAGAAAATAAACTTGATACAGACCTTATACTTATAGAAGTTCAAGTCGGCGATTATCTTGGCGAGGACGACATAATACGCATAGAAGACGATTATAGTAGGAAGTAATGGTAAATTTAAAAAAAGCTGTTTGTGTGATAAGCGGTGGTATGGATAGTGCTTTAGCGGCGTATAAAGCGAAAAATTTAGGGTATGAGATAGTAGCACTTCATTTTGATTATAATCAACGCACGATGGATAAAGAAAGAGAGTGTTTTAACTTAATTTGTGATGATTTAGATGTTGAAAAACGCTTGATTTTAGATGTGGGTTTTATAGCCCAAATCGGCGGAAATGCTTTAACAGATAAAACTCTTAATATACCAAAAGACGGTATAAGCGAAAATATCCCTATAACTTATGTGCCATTTAGAAACGGTATATTTCTTAGTATAGCAGCAGCTCTAGCACAAAAAGAAGGTTGTGAGGCTATATATATAGGAGTCGTAGAAGAAGATAGCAGCGGATATCCAGACTGTAGCGAGCAGTTTATAAGCTCCATAAACAAAGCTATAAATTTAGGCACCGCAGATGATAGTATAGTTATAAAAACTCCTTTAGTTCATCTCTCAAAAGGTGATATAGTAAAAGAGGCTAGTAGTTTAAAAGTCCCATTAGAGCTTACTTGGAGCTGTTATGAAAATAGTGATTTTGCGTGTGGTGTTTGTGATAGCTGTAGGTTAAGACTAAAAGGTTTTAAAGAGGCAAAACTGAGTGATAAAATACCTTATAAAAGCTGATTGAACGTTATTTTAGGCTTTCAAAACGCTTAAGCTGCAAGATAATATTTAGCCTATTGTGATATAATAAATGAAAAATTTAAGGAAAACAGATGTACCGTTTTGCACCATCTCCAACAGGAGATATGCATATAGGCAACTTAAGAGCTGCTATATTTAATTACATATGCTCATTGCAAGATAAAAGCGGATTTATATTGCGTATCGAAGACACTGATAATGCTAGAAATATAGATGGAAAAGATAAAGATATTTTTGATATATTGACTAAATTTAATATAAAATGGGATACGCTTTATTACCAAAGTAAAAATCTCAAATTTCATCAAGAATTTGCGGCTAAACTTTTGGCTGAAAAGAAAGCATTTTTATGTTTTTGTGATGAAACGACCCTAGAAACTAAAAAAGAAGCCGCAAAAGCAGCAGGTGAGCCGTATAGATATGATGGAACTTGTGAGAATTTAAGCGATGATGAGGTTTTAAACAATCCCCATCCAGCAGCAGTTCGCTTGAAAATCAAAAACGAACCGCAAAGTTTTTATGACGCTATAAAAGGCGAAGTCAAATTTGAACCGCAAAATATCGATAGTTTTGTGCTTTTAAGAGCGGATAAAACTCCTACTTATAACTTTGCTTGTGCTATAGATGATATGCTTGAGGGCGTAACTTTTGTTATCAGAGGCGAAGATCACGTTAGTAATACTCCAAAACAAAATTTGATCCGAGAAGCGCTTGGTTATACTGGTAAAATCGGTTATGCTCATTTGCCTATTATCTTAAATAAAGAAGGCAAAAAGATGAGCAAACGCGAAAATAGCTCATCTGTAAAATGGCTTTTAAATAGAGGCTATATGCCTGAAGCCATTGCGAACTATCTTATTTTATTAGGCAATAAAACTCCTTGCGAGATTTTTACTTTAGAAGAGTCTTTGCAATGGTTTAGCATAAAAAATATTTCTAAATCTCCTGCTAAATTTGACGAGGAAAAGTTAGCTCAAATAAACAGAGAACAGATAAAAAAAGCTAGCGATGAGAGGCTAAAAGAACTTGGTTTATCTAAACCTCATTTGGCTAGATTTTACACTCAAGAGTGTAGTTTGATTTCAGAAATCAAAGATAAAATAGATCGAATTTACTCTAAAAAAGATATCTCAGATGAGTGGAAACAAAATGCAAATTTGATAAAAGATGCCATTTCGAACTTGAACATTCCTAATAATTTTGATGAGTTGAAAAACGATATTATACAAATTACAAATTTAAAAGGAAAGTCTTTGTTTATGCCGCTTCGCTTATTGCTTACAGGAAGCGAGCATGGTCCAGAGCTAAAAGAATTATACGCACTAATCAAAGATGATATAAAGGAGATAATAGCAAAATGATGGTTATAAGCACGTTTATCATAGCACTAGCAAACCTCTTACACATAGTAATCACCGCTTATACGTGGATTATAGTCGCTGCAGCGCTCATCAGTTGGGTAAATCCAGATCCGTATAACAAGATAGTTCAACTTCTACACCGCATAACTGCGCCTGCTTATGAGCTGGTACGAAAAACAAAGATACCAACTGCATTTGGTGGTATAGATATAGCTCCGATTATCGTACTTTTGGTACTGCAATTTTTAGATCTATTTTTAGTAGGATTGTTAATTGAAATTTCTACTAAAATTTAGTATATTTATAGCTTTTATAGCTGTTTTTTTAGATGCTGGAGTTATAAGTTATGAGCAGATAAAACAAGCTCCAAAAGGACTTGCAAAAGATTATTATATCTATAGATACATAAATGAGAGTAAAAAAGCGACTCCAAATGAGATAAAAACTCTTAGAACAGAAGTTTATAGATACTCAGGAAAACTTAAAAAAGAGATAGAAACGATCATAGGACCTTTAAAAGAGCGGGTTGTTGATTGCAAAGGTGTAAATGCGAGCAACATAGTAGATGCTAACACTACTTGCCAAAAGATGGTTTTAGGTGTTAAGTTTTTACAAACTATGAGCAAAGACAAAAGAGACGAGTTGGCTTTTAAATTTAAAGATAGTTCTCCTGAACTTGCAAATTTCATTATAGGTTTTGACACCCCAAATCCCGTGAAGTATTATATGGATACAAACGATACGGTAAGTTATTTTAAATTTTATAATACAAGTAGCAACAAAGAGAAGTTTTTAAACGATAATAATATAACTAGTTCGTTTATATCGCATTTATCTAGTAATTGGCAATTTAAAACTCTTGTAAATGATGCTGTGATCAACAAGAAATTTGATAATTTTAGACTATCTTTATTAAATATATCTCCGCAATTTACTAGTTCTGAGATAGCATTTTTGCTTGGAATAAATGCTATTATTTTTAATAAAGACGATTTGGCGCTTGAGTTTTTCAAAAGTGCGGCAAAGACTTCTAAATTTGCTAGTCAAAGAGATAATGCGAATTTTTGGATATATCTCATTACAAAAGATAAATCTATCTTGAAAACCATATCAAAAAGCAGTGATATAAATATATATAGTCTTTATGCAAGAGAGTTTAGCGGTGGAGGCAAGATAAAGATAGTAGTTCCAGATCCTAGCACAAAAGCTTTGTTAAATTATGACTATACAGATCCGTTTGTTTGGCAAAAAACATTAAATAAAGTAGCAAAAATGAGCCAGAGTGAGCTTATTATGTATGGAGTTAGGTTTTTTACTAAAAGCACTCTTGGTGAGTACAGTTATATAATGGAAAAAGCTCATAACTATAAACTTCATTTTTATCCGACTCCGTTTATGGAGCATATCGGCTCAAATGATGTTAAAAGACAAGCTCTTATATTAGCATTAGCAAGGCAAGAAAGCCGCTTTGTGCCAAGTGCTGTTTCTACTTCTTACGCTCTTGGAATGATGCAGTTTATGCCATTTTTAGCAAATCATATAGGAAAAGAGCTAGGTATTTCAAATTTTGATCAAGATGATATGTTTAGGCCTGAGATTGCATATAAATTTGCGAATTATCATTTGGATTATCTGGAAAAATATCTTATAAATCCTATTTTTATAGCTTATGCTTATAATGGAGGAATAGGATTTACAAGACGTATGCTCCAAAAAGGGGATCTATTTAGTCAAAATAGCGAATATAAAAAGTACGAGCCATTTTTATCTATGGAGTTGGTTCCTTACGCTGAGAGTAGAACATATGCTAAAAAAGTTCTTGCAAACTATATTATATATCTTGCTATTTTGAATTCCAATACAAAGATTTCGCAATTTTTCGAAAATTTAATGATACCTGGAGTGGATGAGAAGTTCCGTTTAAATCTGCAAACCGCTCAAAACTAAGATTTAGTGTGTCGCTATTTTTTTGCGGCGCACTTACTTTTAGATAAATTCCCCACGGCATTTGAAATGTTGTTAGTTTTAAAAGTGGATCGCTGTCTTCTAAAACAGATATTTTAGTTCCGTTATTATCACCATTTACTTTAAATGAAGAGTAGTTGATTTTGCTATCTTTTGGATAGATTGAGATGATGAAATGCTCATTTTTTTTGTCCAGAAATTCGTCTTGATGAATAGGATTTAGATATGTTCCTACGGCTAAAAATTTGTCATTTGTATCTTCAAATTTCTGTGTGTATGCTAATAGTTCATTTTTTAACGGATCTTGTATAACTACTTTTTTATCGCTGCAAGATACTAAAAATAGAGCAAAGATACTTATCAAAATAGCATTTTTCATAAATAATCCTTTTTCTACTATTATAACATATTTATCTATTATTTTACGATTTTTACGCGTTTAGAGTTGTTTTTTTTTGCTAGATAATTTGATAAGAATAATCAAAATAAGCTTAAATTCAGTCAAGTAATAATATAATAACCGATATCAAAAAAGTATCAAAGTATCAAGGAATATTATGTCAGTATTAGTAATAGGCGCAGATGAAATAACGCCGATAAAAGCTGTTTTAAGAGATTTAGGTGCTAGTAGCATTGAGCATTGGGATGCGAGAAATGAAAACAGAGTAAATCGCAAACCTATACCGCAAAATACGGAGTGCGTGATTATGCTAACTAGCTTTTTAAATCATAATACGATGAAAAAGATCAAAGGCGAAGCTAAAAAGCGCAACATTCCTATAGTTTGCGCTAAAAGAAGTGTAAGTTGCGTTTTTTGCGAATACTGCAAAGTATTTGGACTAGATAAAGAGTTTGGTTGCCAAGGCTCAAAATGATTTCTAAATTCAACGGCTTAGACGTTTTTTATGAAATTTACGGTAGTTTGTATAGCAGTAACAGGCTTGAAACATTTTTAACGCTTTATAATTCATCTGTCGATGAAGGCTTAAAAATACCATATAAAGATATAAAAAATAGCACAAGCGTAGGTCATATATTTCATTCAAGAGTGAATGATCTGCTAAATATTAAGCCGTTTAAATTTACAAAATGTGTTATTTTTTGTTTGATTTCAAATGCTATAATTCGCGCGTTTTTAGATGGAAAAGAGCTACCTGTTTTTGCTCGTGAGCCAAAAATGAGAGTTGCAAAACTTATCAAAACTGCGTTTTCAAATGCTAAATTTGATATGCAATTTATGTTTAGTGAGTATGTTTTTGATAAGATTTCAAAGCGCCACCCAGATAAAGTAGTAGATATGAAAGATGGTTTGATTTTGCTAAAGGACGGCGAAAAGAGTATTTTGGGAGTCATGGCATTTTTTAAGCTAGTTGATAGCGACTATGAAAATAATCTACTAGCTGAGATAAATTTTGCTCAGCAAAAAAGCAGAGAGCTCATAGGAATTGATCTATATATGGTATTTCCTAGAAATATGAGTTTTACTAGATATATAGATATAAAACAAAATGGAGCTAGACTAAGACTCGTTCCATATAAAATTTGTAATAAAATTTATGATAAAGGATATTAATGACAGGTATAATTTATGGTAGCAGTATGGGAAATACTGAAGAAGCAGCAAATTTAATAGCTGCAAATTTAGGTATTGACGAAGTTCTAAACATCGCCGATACTGATGCGGCTACGATAAATGGCTTTGATAAGCTTATCATCGGTAGCTCTACTTGGGGAAGCGGTGATTTGCAAGATGATTGGGATAGCTTTGATTTCGATAAGCTTGAAGTTAGTGGTAAAACCATCGCTCTTTTTGGTATGGGGGATAGCTCAAGCTATTCAGATACATACTGTAACGCTATGGGAATACTTTACGAAAAATTATCTCAAAAAGGTGCGAATATAGTAGGCGCTATATCTACAGACGGTTATGAATTTGATGAAAGTGAAGCTGTAAAAGATGGCAAATTCGTAGGACTTGCACTAGATGCGGATAATGATAGTGATAAAACCGAAGATCGCATAAAAGCTTGGGTGGAAATAATAAAACCTAACTTTTCATAGTTAATTTCGCAGTTTGCATTAACTTCTACTGGCCGCTCATTTTAGGGCGGCTTATTTTAAATTCAATAACTTTTGCTAAAATCTTTTTTATTAAATTTAAGGAGATAATATGCCATTACTTGATAGTTTCAAAGTAGATCATACCGTTATGAATGCACCAGGAGTTCGTTTAGCTAAAGTTATGAATACTCCAAAAGGAGATAAAATAACTGTTTTTGATCTTAGATTTTGTAAGCCAAATATTGAAATTTTACCGCAAAAAGGTACGCATACTTTAGAGCATCTGTTTGCTGGATTTATGAGAGATCATTTAAACAGCAGCGACGTTGAGATAATCGATATATCGCCTATGGGCTGTAGAACTGGATTTTATATGAGTCTTATAGGTACGCCATCTTGGGAGATAGTAGCAAAAGCGTGGGAAGAGTCTATGAAAGATATATTAAACGTTAAATCTCAAGATGATATTCCGGAGTTAAATAAATATCAGTGCGGAACATGCACGTTGCACTCTTTAGACGAAGCTCAAGATATCGCTAGAAATATCTTAGATAAAGGCATTGGTTATATAGATAATGAAGCTATAAAACTAGATATGAGTAAGATTTAGTTACTTTTGCAGAGTGCGTTATAACTTAAATTTATATTGAATACTTTTATTGCATCTCTGCTTTTATATATACTTTAAATTTAGTTTAACTTATAGTTGTTTAAATCCCAGTCAATCGGAGTTTGACCGTTTTTGATAAGATAATTATTGCATTTTGAAAAGTGACGTGAGCCAAAAAATGCGCCGCGTGCCAATGGACTTGGGTGAGCTGCTGTTAGAACTAAGTGTTTATTAGATTCTATCAAGTTTGCTTTTGCCCTTGCGTAATTCCCCCAAAGCATAAACACCACGCCTACTTTTTTCTCACTGATATGCTTTATAACAGCGTCGCTAAATATCTGCCAACCAAAATTAGAATGCGAATTTGCCATTCTAGCTCCAACGCTCAATGTTGCGTTTAGCAGCAAAACTCCTTGTTTTGCCCAGTACGATAGATCGCCACAGTTTGGTTCTACTATACCTAAGTCGTCCCTTAATTCTTTATATATATTTGCTAAACTAGGTGGCACTCTTACGCCTTTTGGCACAGAAAAGCTAAGCCCCATCGCTTCTCCTTCGTTATGATAAGGATCTTGCCCTAAGATAACTACTTTAACTTTATCAAATGGTGTTAGATTAAATGCGTTAAATATAAGATTGCTTGGAGGATATACTTTGCCGTTTTTTAGTGCGTTTATCAAATTTAGTTTAATTTCAAGGAAATACGAACTTAGAAATTCGTCTTTTAAGACCTCTTTCCAGCTTTCTTCGATTTTAACTTTAGCTAAATCAATAGTCATAGTACAAATTTAAAAATTGAGTCCAAATCGGACTCAATAATTATAAAGCTTTTTTAGCCTCTGCTACGATAGCAGCAAATGCGGCTGCATCATTCATAGCTAAATTTGCCAAAACTTTTCTGTCTAATGCTATGTTTGCTTTTTTAAGACCGTTCATAAATCTTGAATAGCTTATGTCATTTAGTCTGCAAGCTGCGTTGATACGGATGATCCATAATCTACGGAAATCACGTTTTTTAGCACGTCTATCACGGAATGCATAAACTAAACTTCTTTCTAATTGTTCTTTTGCTTTTCTAAAATGTTTATGTCTAGCACTGTAAAATCCACGAGCTAGTTTTAGAATTTTTTTATGGCGTCTTCTTCTTACTACACCTGTTTTAACTCTTGCCATATTTATCCTTTACAAATTGGCGTCCAAATTCGGAACTTGTCCTAAGCTTTTTGGCTAAGGAGGTTTAAATGACTTTCGTCAAAAACTTATATACAAAGCATTTTTTTAACGGCTGAAACGTTAGTACTATCAACATAATGTGATTGTCTAAGGTCTCTCATACGCTTACTTGGTTTTTTTGTTAAGATATGGCTTCTAAATGCTGAGCCTCTTTTTATCTTATTTTTACCAACTTTAAAGCGTTTAGCTGCACCGCGAACAGATTTCATCTTTGGCATGCTAATCCTTTACTTCAAAATAGGTGCTGATTTTACCAGAATTCTCTTTAATTATAGATAAATTTAGATTTTGAATATTTTTTTGTTAGCTAATGTGTAAATATTGATAATTAATATTATATTTAGAAATAATAGATATACTTAAACAAGCAAAATTTTAAAAATAAGGATAAGTAAATGAAAAAAAGCGTACTGTTTTTAGGACTTTTAGCAAGCGCTATGCTAGCTAGTGAAGTAAATTTATACACCGCAAGACACTATGATGCAGATCAGAAAATTTACGATGCATTTGAGAAAAAAACAGGTATAAAGGTAAAAGCAACTCAAGCAAAAGCTAGCGAGCTTATTAAAAAACTTGAGATTGAGGGTGCTAGTTCGTCTGCTGATCTTTTCATAACTGCTGATGTTGGGAATTTATACTCTGCAAAGCAAAAAGGAGTACTTCAAAAAGCAAATTCTGATTATTTAGAAAAAACTATACCACAAAATCTAAGAGACAGCGACTCACAATGGTTTGCCGTGACAAAAAGAGCTAGAGTTATAGTATATTCAAAAGATAGATTTGATCCTGTTAAAATGGGACTTAAAAACTATGAGGATTTAGGAAATCCAAATTTGAAAGGCAAACTGCTTATAAGAAGCGGAAGTGCGGGTTATAACACGACTCTTATCGCTTCTTTGATCGCACATAACGGTGAAGAAAAGACTCTTGAACTATCTAAAAATATCGTATCAAATTTCGCTAGAGCTCCAAAAGGCGGCGATAGAGATCAGATCAAAGCGATATTTGCTGGTGAGGGCGACGTAGCACTTGTGAATACTTACTATATCGGTCTTATGCTAAACTCTCCAAAAGCAAGTGATATGGACGCTGCAAATAGCATAGGTATTATTTTCCCTGATCAAGATAGCTATGGTACTCACGTAAATATCAGCGGCGTTGCACTTACAAAAGCTAGTAAAAATAAGGAAAACGCAATTAAATTTATGGAGTTTTTACTAAGCCCAGAAGCTCAAGAAATAATAGCAAATATCAACTACGAATATCCAGTAAATAAAGATGTAAAACCGAGCCAAACTACTGCTAATTTTGGTGAGTTTAAAGCAGACGAGATCTCTTTAAACAGAGTTAGCGAAAATATCAAAAAAGCTGTGTTGCTAGTAGATCAAGCTGGTTGGAAATAAGTGAAAATACTCAAATTTGGGGCGATTTTTGTCGCCCTAGTTATCGTTTTTCCTCTGTTTTTTATATTTATAGAGATGTTTTTTGGCGATTTTTCGCTTCTAAATCATTTTGGTAAATATCTACTTCTTGGATATATCAAAGATACTTTTTTACTCTTAGTTGGTGTCTTGGTATCTACTATCACGATCGCTTGTATAAGTGCGTATTTGGTGGCAAATTATAAATTTCCGTTTAGTAGATTTTTTGAGTTTGCGCTTGTGTTGCCTTTGGCGATCCCTGCTTATATATTTAGTTTTGCTTATGTTGGACTTATGGATTATAATGGTGAGTTTATGAAAGTTTTTGGATTTCGCATAGATATGATGAATATCTGGGGTGCGATTTTCGTGATAAGTTTATCGCTATATCCGTATATCTATATGTTTGCTAAAACTAGTTTTAAAACAGGAAGTAAAACGGTATTTGAATTGGCGAAAATTTATAATGTTAATGGTTTTATGACGTTTTTTAAGATATCTTTACCGCTAGCAAGACCTGCTATTTTTGGTGGAGCTATGCTTGTAGCTATGGAAACTTTAAGCGATTATGGAACGGCAGCGTATTACGGAGTAAATACGTTTAGTGCTGGAATTTTTAAGGTTTGGTATGATCTTGATGACTCATATCTAGCAAGCTTTTTGGCTGGAATTTTAATGGTTATAGTATTTTTTATTATGTTTGGTGAATATCTTAATAAAAAATCCTATAGTTTCAACAACAATACGTCTCTTAGTCTAAAACCTGTAAATCTCTCAAAAACGGCTAAATTCTTTGCGTTTTTATGGTGTTTTACTATATTTATGATAGCTTTTGCTCTGCCTTTTTACTGGCTTGTTTATTGGTCGATTTTTGGCGACGTTAAATTTGATATGAGTTTTATCAAAATGGCTTCAAATTCATTATTTATCGCCATTTTAGCTTCTGTTTTGATAGTTGTGGTAGGACTGTTTTTAACATTTTCATCAAGATTTTTTGTTTCAAAGCTAGTAAAAACCATTGTTTTGAAATGTTCATCTTTAGGATACGCACTTCCTGGCGCTAGTGTCGGAGTTTGCGTGATGATAGTTTTTGGTTATATAGATAGAAATTTCGGTACGAGTTTGCTCTCAAGCAGCTTTGTAGTGCTTATGTTTGGCTATCTGGTGCGTTTTATGACTGCTAGTATTTACGCTCTTGATAGTGGTTATTCAAAGATTTCTAAATTTATAGATGACGCAGCTAAAGTTATGAAAATCAGCCTTTGGAGTATGTTTTTTAAAGTGCATTTACCGCTTTTAAAACACTTCATTTTACTTGCTTTTACTCTAGCTTTTGTAGATATCGTAAAAGAGCTTCCTTTGAGTTTGATTTTGCGTCCGTTTGAGTTTGAAACTCTGAGTATAAGAGCGTTTTTTTACGCGACTGATGAGAGACTTTACTCGGCTGCATTGCCAAGTTTGCTTATAGTTTTGATATCGTTATGCGCTGTTGTTTTTGTAGAAATTTACGCTCGCAATAAGTCTAAATAGACCATTTCTTAGCTTGATTTATTTTTGAAAGTTGTGAGTTTATTTAAATTTATATAATTGCCAAAACTGCTCATTTCAGAGCAGTTTTAGAACTTCCTAAGTTAGAGTTATCTTCATAGTTAAATCCACCGCCAAGAGATTTATATACATCTACAACGCTAGTAGCTACGCTTAACTTGCTTTTTGCAAGGTCAAGCCTTGCTGATAAAAGATTTCTTTGTGAGTCTAAGAACTCAAGATGTGTGCTGTATCCGTTATCATATCTAGTCTTAGATAGATCATAAACCTTAGTTTGAGATGTGACTAAGTCTTGCATGCTTTTTTCTTTTAAGACTGAGTTTTTACGTGTATCAAGGGCGGTTCTTATCTCACCAAATGCAGTTTTTACCGTTTTATCATATGATAAAAAACTTGCATTTTGTTCCAAATTTGCAAGCTCAACTCTATTTTTTGTCCTTCCAAAATCAAGCAACGGCATCGCAATGCTTCCGCCTACATTCCATGTATTTGCGTTGTTTATGAAAAACCTATCAAATTCATCACTGCTAAATCCAAAAAGACCGGTGAGCGATAATTTTGGTAACCACTCAGCTCTTGCCACTCCGACTAAAAAATTTGAGGCTTTGAGTTTTTCGACCGCACTTGCTACATCGGCTCTATGCAAAAGAACGTCTGAACTTATACCGCTTGGAACTTCTGGTGTTGCTCCTATAGCCATAGGGGCGTCTATATCTTTATATAAGATTTCATTTAAATTTTTACCGACTAAGACGCTTAAAGCGGAGTTTGTTTGTGCGATCTGAGTTTGTATATCTATGAGCTGAGTTTTAGCACTATGTAGTGCTGCTTTAGCTTGATAGTATGTAAGTTCGTCTATAGCTCCTGCGTCAAGCTCTTTTTGCCTATAAACAAGTGTTTCTTCATAGGTATTTAATGTTTCGTTTAATATATTTTCTTGTTCTTTTAGAGATATGAGCGTAAAATACGTATTTGCAACGGTACTTGCTATGCTAAGTCTTGCGCTGTCATAGTCGTATTTTGTAGCTTTGAAACTAGCTTCGCTAGCGTTTGCATTATCTCTTACTCTTCCCCAAAGATCTATCTCATAGCTAAGGGCAGCTCCTAAACTAAATGCATTATATTTTTTATTGTCTTGACCGGTGTATGTTTCGCCGCTTGAGCGATTTTTGGTTGCTTCACCGTTTAAATTTATATTTGGAAATAGCTCAACATTAGCTAAATTTAAATTTATTTTGGCTTGTTCGATGTTGTTTAAGGCTATCAGTAGATCGCTATTGTTTTTTAACGCTTCTGCGACAAGAGAGTTTAGTCTCTCGTCACTGAAATCTTCCCACCATTTTGCATTGATACTATAAGCATCGAATTTATACTCATAAGTTTGTTGTATCTCTATCATATCTGGTTTTAAAGAGCATCCTGCTACAAATACTCCTATTAGTAAAATAAGTGCTGTTTTATGCATGTTCTTCTCCTGAGGTTATTTTAGCACGTTTTTTGTCTAACCACAAATTGAAACTCTCTAGTATATAGAAAAATAGAGGCACAAAAAATATAGCTATAGTAGAAGCTGCTATCATACCGCCGATAACTCCCGTGCCTAATGCGTGACGTGACGCGGCTCCTGCTCCAGTAGCGACAACCATAGGTAAAACGCCAAGAGTAAATGCTAAAGAAGTCATCACGATAGGTCTAAATCTCATTCTAGCGGCATTTATCGCAGCTTCTTTGATAGTTTTTCCTGCTAAGTGCTCTTGCATAGCAAATTCAACTATCAATATAGCGTTTTTAGCAGCTAGTCCGATGAGAAGCAAAAGTCCTATTTGAAAATATACGTCGTTGCTAAGTCCTCTTCCCCATGTAAAAAGAAGTGAGCCAAACACGGAAAAAGGAACTGCAGTTACGACTGCTAAAGGCATAAGCCATCTTTCATACTGAGCCGCAAGTATAAGGAAAACAAATATCAGACCAAATACAAACGCTTGAGCTCCTTTACCAGTCGATGCTACTTCTTGATACGCAGAGCCCGACCAGCCTATATCATATCCTGTTGGAAGCTCTTCTTTGATAATTTGCTCGATTGCTTTTATAGCGTCTCCTGAAGTGTATCCTGGTTTTGGTTCGCCCATAATTTTAGCTGCTGGAAATGCGTTAAATCTATCTACATTGTCTGGTCCTAAGCTTCTTTTTAACGATACTACTGAGTCTAACGGTATCATTTTACCATCTTGGCTTCTAACGTATAGTGAGCGTAAATCCTCCGGTGAGTCTCTATACTCTGACATCGCTCTTATATTTACTTTAAATGTTTTACCTAGCATATTGAAGTCATTTACGTAGTATTGACCTATCGTAGAGCTTAAAGTATTAAATACGTCTGATATATTTATCCCCATCATCTTGATTTTTTCTTTATCAAGAGTTAGATCATATTGAGGGAAATTCGTATCAAGCGTAGTACGAACCATATTTAAAGCTGGGTGAGCATTTGCTTTTGCTACTACTTTTTGCATATCAGCTTCTATTTGAGAGTAGTTTTTACCCTCCAAATTTTGTGCAAATAGCTCAAAACCTCCGGTTATAGATAGTCCCATGATAGGAGGTGGAGTCATAAAATACGTCATAGAGTTTCTATCTGCCATATACATCTGTTTGTTAAACTCAGCTGCAAAGGCTGCAGTTGAGTTGGCTTCACCAGGTCTTTGACTCCATGGTATCATACTGATAAACATTATACCCGCGTTTTCTCTAAGAGTTCCTGCTAGCATATCGTATCCAGCAAGTCCAGTTACGTTTTTCACATTTGGATTTTGAGATATAATGCTTCTTATAAACTCTGTATCTTCAGTAGTTCTACTAAGAGTTGAAGCAGGTGGTAAATTTGTTATAGCAAGAACAGAGCCTTTATCTTCAGCAGGAACAAGACCTCCTGGAACGACTTTAAATAGTTCTGCCATCATAAATATAATAATACCTACGCATATAAGGCTTACTATAACATGCTTTAGTATTTTTGCGACTCCGGCTGTGAAAACTTTTGTTGAAAAGTCGAAAAATTCATTAAATTTACGTACGAACCAAAACGGAGGATTCTCTTTTTTGCGAAGTATCATAGCGCATAAAGCAGGAGTAAGAGTTAATGCTACAAGCCCTGATATACAAACAGATACGACAAGAGTTAGCGCAAACTGTCTTTGTATGACACCTACAAAACCTTCCATAAACGATACTGGTATAAAAACAGCTGAAAGTACTAAAACTATAGATATAACAGGTGCTACTATCTCACCCATAGCTTTTATGGTCGCTTCTTTTACAGTGAGATCTGGTTCTTCATGTAGTATCCGTTCAACGTTTTCTATAACGATGATAGCGTCATCGACGACTATTCCTATAGCTAGTATGAGGGCAAACAATGTTATTAAATTTATAGAAAATCCCATAGCGTAAAGTCCGCCAAATGCTCCTAAAATAGATACTGGAACTGCTAACATAGGAATTATAGTAGCCCTTACGTTTCCAAGGAACATATACATAACTATAACAACTAAGATCATAGCTTCAATAAACGTTTTTATAACTTCATCTATAGATACTTTAACAAATTCAGTGGTGTCGTATCCAACTACGTAAGTTAGATCTCCTGGAAAAGAGGCTTTTAGCTCATCTACTCTTTTTACGATAGCATCTGCGGTGTCAAGAGCGTTTGCGCCACTTTGTAAAAACACGAGCATAGGTATCATAGTGGCGCCGTTGATTCTTCCTGCAAATGTGTAGTTTTGTGAGCCAAGCTCTACTGTTGCTACGTCTTTTAGTTTTATTATATTGCCTTTGTTGTTAGCTTTTATAATAATATTTTCAAATTCAGAAACATTTTTTAGTCTGCCTTCTGGTTTTATGGCATAAACATAAGGATTGCTTGTTTGAGATGGCTGTTCGCCTATTTTTCCAGTGGCATACTGGCTATTTTGTTCTTGTATAGAGTTTATCACGTCTGTTGTAGTTAAAGAGTATTTTTTAAGTAGATCTGGTTTTATCCAAACTCTCATAGAGTAGTCTTTGTTTCCTATAACAACGGCGTCTCCGACTCCTGGAACTCTTTTTATAGCATCAGCTACGTTGATATTTACATAGTTACTGATCTCCGTGTCGCTCATCTTACCGCTTGGATCATAAAAGGATAAAACATTTAGTATGGAGCTACTTCTTTCTCTAACTGTTACGCCTACTCTTTTTACCTCTTCAGGAAGTAAAGATAGAGCTGGAGTTACGCGGTTGCTAACATTTACTGTTGCGGTTTGCGGATCGGTACCTATCTTAAAATACACGCTAAGACTCATAGATCCAGCAGAGCTTGAAGTACTTTGCATATATATCATATCTTTAACACCGTTTATAGCGTTTTCTAAAGGCGCTGCTATAGTATCGGCTATGGTTTGTGCGTCTGCACCGCTATAATTGGCTTGAACCATTATTTGAGGTGGAGTTAGCTGCGGATACTCTTCTATCGGAGAGCTTTTGAGTCCGATATAGCCGGCGATGACGATTATTATCGACAAAACGCAGGCAAATACCGGTCTGTTGATGAAAAATTTAGAAAACATTATTTGCTTCCTTTGGCATCATTTATCGCCTGAACCAGTTGTCCTATATTTATTTTTTTGAAATTATCCATTATTATTAGATCGCCGTCATTTATACCACTTGATATAACTGCCGAAGTTGAGTCTTGAGATACTATTTTTATAGGATTTTTAGCCACTTTTCCGTCTTTTAGAGTATATACAAACGGACTGGCTAGATCTTGTAATATAGCAACTTGTGGGATTTGAAAGCCGTTTTTTTGATAAAATCCATAAACATTTACGCTTGCAAATATACCAGGGCGAATTTGAGTTGAGTTATTTTCAAACATAGCTTTTGCATTAACTGTACCGCTTCCATCATCAACAACGTTATCTATGAAAGTAAGAGTACCGTTATAATCCCCGTTTTTCATACTTAAAGTGACGAGTGAGTTTAGTTGCTCCCACTCTTTGGTGCGAGTTTTTTGAGCGATATTTAACCTATCAATATCAGATATCCCAAATTTAACAAAAATCGGATTCAGCTTAGTAAGCCTTACTAGATCAGCGTCTGCTGAACTTACGTATGAACCGACGTCTTTTAAAGTATCACCTAACACTCCAGAAAACGGAGCTGTTACGGTAGAATAATCAAGATCGATTTTCGCAGTTTGTAAATTTGCTTCTGAAGCTAGAACGTTAGCTTTTGCCGACTCATAAGTCGCTAAAGCCGCGTCGTACTCTTTTTGAGAGATTGCACTTTTTTCTTGTAGCTTCTTTGCCCTATCAAAATCAGCTTCTGCGTTTTTTAAATTTGCTTGTGATACTTTCAAATTCGCAAATGCGCTATCATACGCGGCTCTGTATTTTGCTTCGTCTATCTGGTATAATTTATCCCCTTCTTTTACGCTTGCTCCAGCTTTAAAAAATTGTTTTTCTATAGTTCCTGCTACTTTTGCTTTTAAAACGACATCCATATCACTAACTGTTTGACCGTTGAATGATAAAACAATGGGTATATCGCCCATTTTTGCTTGCATAACGGTTACTGGCATAGGTGGCATCTGTTGCGCGGCGGCTGATTTTTTATCATCCGAGCCTAAACATCCAGCTAGTATCAAAGATGAGGCTAGGATAACAAAATTAAAAAATTTATTCATTTATTTACCTTTCAAATTTTCATTTTTAAATTTAGTAATTATGATTACAAAATAGTTTTGAATTATACATAAAATTTATTAAACATTTGTTAAATTATTAAAATAAGTTACTCTTATGGACTTCAAATTTTTATTTGAGAGCAGCACTTAAAAAGAACTCTACGCACTCTTTTACCCACTCTTTTCTCTCTTGTTTGTTTATATTTAAGTGTCTTTTAAGTATCGCGCTTCTTACTGTAAATGGTTCTTCAAGCAAGTAGCAAAATCTAAACGCCAGCAATTCTGAATCATAGCTTTTCAATTTCACTTTTACAGATGGTTTATCAAAAAAATCTATGAGTATCTGATTGACTTTTTTGACACCACTTTCATAAAATATATCTACTATTTGTGATTTTTCTTTAAATGATTCGTTTAAAATCAGCTTTTTAAGTAGCACAGAGTCTTTTGTCCAGACTATGTTCAAAAATTCTTCGCCAAATTTTAATAAAAATTTCTCCAAATCATCAGAAGAATCCAGACAAATTTGATTCTCCACTTCTGCTAAAAACTGCTTTACTCCACGATCGATTATAGCTTTAAAAAGTCCTTCTTTGCTACCAAAATATGTATAAATAGTAGAAAGCGATCCACCACTTTTTGAGATAATATCATTCAAGCTAGTGTTTTCAAAGCCGTTTTTTAAAAATAGTTCCAGCGAGACAGATAAGATTAGCTCATATCTGTCTTTTGCTTTTTATTTGTGAAAGTATTTCGTTATTCATTTTCTCGCTTTTGCATTGCTCTATTTATTTCGGTCATTTTTGGAAATACGAAAATTGTATCTCTTGAAACTTTAACCGTATTTATATCATCAACAGCGTAAGCATTTATAATGATATCAATAGGAGTATCTTTGTTCATCTCATTAACAAGAGTATCTTTTGTGCTAAGTACTACTATTATTTTTCTTTTGCCTCCGGCTTTTAGCTTTATAGGTTCAAGAGGTCTATTTATACTGATTCTAGTGTCATTTATATCAAAATAGTACTCGTGCGCTTTGTTTTGCGTATTTTGTATCAAAAACGTATATGCGTTTTGAACTTCAAATTTAGAATCCTCAGCTTTTATTTTATATAATTCTGTCGTTCGGTTGATATTTAAAAGCATATGCTCTTTTTTAGTACTCATAAACGCCAAAGCTACGATAGCGATAGATAAAACTACCATATAAGCTATAGTTCTAAATCTAAAATAATTCACCTTTTTTCCAGTTTGCAAAGATTTTACGCTTGTCCAGTTTATAAGGCTTTTTTCTTCAAATCCAGCCATAACTTTTGTACATGCGTCGCTACATTCAAGACAGTTTATACACTCAAGCTGCATACCTTGTCTTATATCTATGTGAGTTGGGCAGATATGTACGCAAGCATCACAGCCTATACATTTTGCATCTTCTTCGAGAGGTTTTTTACCTATTTTTGTATGACCTTCATATATTTTTCCGCCACGTTTTTCATCATATATTACTTGAACTGTATCATTGTCAAACATTACGCTTTGAACTCTTGCGTAAGGACATACGTAAATACAGAAATTCTCAGCTAAAATAATTACGTCATAGACGATAAACAGAGTAATTCCTATTAAAAATCCTATTAAAAATTTGTGTTGAGTAGGGTTTGCTAAGTAACTAAAAAAATCCTCCGGTGGCACAAAATACCATAAAAAATTACTCGCCGCAATCAGTGATAAACAAGTCCAAATGAGCACAGCTATCATTTTTTTAAAATACTCACCATCAACTTTTTTTTGTTTATCTCTAATATTTTTTCTTATTTTTAAAATTTTAGTTTGAATGAGATCTCTATATATCACTCTAAAACAGGTTTGAGGACATGCCCAGCCGCACCATATTCTTCCGCCAAGAGTAGTTAGAAAAAATATAGTCAAAAATAAAATTATTAGCACAAACGGCATTAAATACAGCTCTTGCATATCAAAGGATGTGAAGAGTAAGTGGAGTTGCTTTTTATCAAAACTAAGCAAGAAAAAGTGATTATCATTAATTCTGATAAAAGGCAAAACTAATGCTATAATGGTAACTACTGCGTAAGCTATGTAGCGTTTTGTAGCGTATGGAGTCCAGTTCGCTAAATATTGTTTGATATTTACAGACATTCATAAATCCTTTATAAATTTAACTTGGAACAATTATATAACTTATGATTTTAAAAGCAGGTTAAACGTATTTATATATTTTTTATTTATCAATTAAATTTAAGTCAAATTTAGATAGAATATCAGCTTATTTTAATCTGAAAGGTGGTGAGGACTGTGCCAGGAGTAAAGGTACATCCTAATGAGTCTTTTGACGAAGCTTATAGACGTTTCAAAAAACAAACTGATCGTAACCTAGTTGTTACTGAAGTTCGTGCTAGAAGATTTTTTGAGCCTATGACTGAAATTCGTAAAAAACAAAAAATTTCAGCTCGCAAGAAAATGCTTAAAAGACTTTATATGCTTAGACGTTATGAGTCTAGACTCTAAAACCATAGCCGGAAGCTTTTCCGGCTTTTTTAATCCAAATTCTTATCTATTTCTTTGATTTTTTCTATAGCTTTATTAGCTGATATCTTTGCATTTTTACTCAAACCCTCTTCAAAGCCAAGAACATTTTCAAGTAGCACCGAGATACCTAAAAATAGCGTCTTTGGCGTGATAGTTCTAAGATAGCTTAGTAAAACTGGAGTTGGTAGATTGTGCGTGGAGTAGATGTAATCTCTCTCGTCACTAAGGTCAAAAAACTCTATTTTATCATCTTTAAAGCCACTCATCGCATCGACTACCACAATGATATCAGGATAAAACTCACGCAGAGCGCCAAACTCGTTCTCAGGCACGTCTTGTCCGTAAAATACTCTCCAGCTAGGTATCTGCTCTTCTACTAGCTCGCCCACATATAAACCAACAGCGTCATCGCCTCTCATTTTGTTGCCTATGCAAAGCAGGGCTTTTTTAAACTCTTTTTTTGTTTTAGGCATTTTTAGCTCTTTTTTAGGACGATATAGCCTTCGTCTAAGCCAGAAAGTATATCTCTAAACTTTGAGCTTGGAAGCTTATCTTTTAGCACTTTTGCGTGAGCAGGCAAGATCTCTACTTCAAAATATTTGTTTATATTTCCGAGTTTAAATTTGACATATTCATCATCGCTATCAAGCATTTTATTCCACTGTTCATCATCAAATTCGGCTATCTTTTCGTTAAAATCTATCGTTCCTACGCCGTGTCCTATGCAAGTACTAAACGTAACTATCTGTTTGTAAATTTGTGGAAGCTCGTCGTTTTCATCAACGTGACGTTTTGTGAGTTTCCAGACTTGTATCACTTTTTATCCCAAATTTGATCTAAATTTATATAAAATTCATTTGAAGCATTTGCATATTTTAGATAAATTTCATTAAAAAGTACGGCTAGACACTCAGCGTATCTCGGATCTTCTTGCTCTTTTATAGCTAAACTTAGCACTTCTTTTGCAAGAACTGGATCTTTTGGATCTACACAAGTTTTTAGGGCGATTATAAATTTATCATATAAAATCCTGCCATATATATAGCTCATCAAAAACTTAGCTTTTACAAGTAGATCGCGCTCAAAAGAAGCATTATCAAGTAGCGATTTTTGAGTTAAATTTGGTAACAAATCGTCATCTTTGAAGCTCTGTTTTTCTAACTTTTGCTCTATCAGACCGACTGCTGTTGCTAAAGCATAGATAATGCTTGCTGGATGAGGTGGGCAACCAGGCACAAATACATCAACTGGTAAAACCTTATCAGCTCCACCCCAAACTGCGTAACTGTCGTGAAATATCCCGCCGCTCACTCCGCACGCGCCAAAGCCAACTACTATCTTTGGATCTGGAGCAGCTTCATAGGCTCTAAGAAGCGGATAGTACATCTGTCTAGTGATAGGTCCTGAGACTATGAGAATGTCTGCATGGCGTGGGTTTGCTACTAGTTTAAATCCAAAGCGTTCTGGATCCCAAAGCGGACTAATGGCGGCAAATATCTCTATCTCGCAACCGTTGCAGCTTCCGCAGTCTATACGAAATACGCTGAAACTGCGTTTTATATTTTTAAGTAAATTTAGCTTTGAGTTTAGATCATTTGATCTTTGTATATCATCAGGTACAACGTACATTATTTTACCGCCTTATACTCTTTGTTTGTCATCATCTCTACTACCCTATTTTTCTTGCAACTAGGGCAGATATGCAGGTATTTTTTAGCTTCTTCTAGTCTTTGTTCGCTTAAAGTGCTAAGCCTTTGCTCGCAAAACTGAATGAATTTTTTACTCAAAAACGCTTTACCACAAACACTGCACAGCTCACTTTCTAGCTCTCCTTCTTGGACTAGAGCGGATTTATCAAATTTAACCGTAAGTTCGTAATCATTGCTTAGCCTTATAGCCGCAGTAGGACATACCTCATCGCAACGACCGCAAAATATACATCTACCGCAGTCGTATCGCCATTTTATGGATTTTTTCTCACCCTCCCATTTTACGCTTATCGCATTGCTTGGACACGCTACCCCACAAGCCGCGCAACCTATGCAGTTTGCGTAATGATACGTCGGTTTGCCTCTAAAATGCTCTTCTACTATATAAGGCTCATATGGATATTTGCTTGTGACGATACCTGTTTTTTTGACTATATCGTAAATTTTCATCTTATATCCTTTGCTGGACTATCTTTTAGGCTTTGGCAGTATTTTTTAAGCTCTTTTTCGCCTATCACTTTTGACTTTCCGCTTTTTACATTTACTAAAGTCACGCGCTCGGTGCAAGAGTAGCAAGGATCTAAACTACATACGATAAGCGCGGCGTCTGCTATGGTATTTCCTTGGAGCTGATATCTTAGGCTTGACCAGTTGTTATACGTAGAAGCTCTACATCTCCAGCGATACACCTTTTGAGAATCACCTTGCATAATCCAGTGTATATTTTCTCCGCGTGGAGCTTCGTCATATCCTAAACAGAAAGCTCCAGGTTTTAATCTATAATTAGTATCTATAAAAATAGCACCTCCAGGCATTATATCAAGGCACTGTTTTACTAGCCGCAAGGCTTGTTTGCAGTCGTTATAGCGAACTAATTCTCTGCTTAGTACATCGCCGCCAAACTGAACATTAGGAGTAAACTCAAGCTCTTTGTAAAATCCATAAGTATGATCATACCTTGTATCTCTTTTAAATCCGCTTCCGCGTAGGTTTGGACCGACTGGGCTAAAGTCACGCGCCACTTGTTTATCAAGTACGCCTATACCTTTCCAGCGTCCTATTTGGCGTTTGTCTTCCATAACAACTTGCCAAATTTCATCTAGTTGGGTGTCGATTTTTTCTATGATCTCATAAGAGCGTTTTATCTCATTTAGCGTGATATCTCGTCTGATACCGCCGATCACGATAGTACCATATGTTTTTCTACCACCTGTTATAAGCTGAGCTAGTTCAAGCGTGTATTCACGAACTCTAAATATATGCATAAACGCCGTATAGTTTCCAGTAACTTCACAGGCTAAGCCTAAATTTAAAAGATTTGAGTGCATTCTTTCTATTTCACTACTCATAACTCTGATAGCTTGTGCGCGGTGTGGAATTTCAAGTCCTATACCTCTTTCTACTGCTTCAACGCAAGCTATAGAGTGAGCAAATCCGCATATTCCACATACTCTTTCTGCAAGGTAGCTCATCTGGTTATAGTTTAGTCTATTTTCGGCTAGTTTTTCCATACCTCTGTGCTGATAAAATAGTCTATAGTCAGCATCTACTATGGTGTCGCCATCACAGTATAATCTAAAATGCCCCGGCTCATCGGCTGTTATATGCAGAGGTCCTAAAGGTATATCTGTGACAGAGCCATTTGGTCGCATAAACTCATAGTCTGGTTCATCTTTAGGTTGCACTGGATCTGGGCGAAATTTGTAATCCATAGCGTCTTTTCTAAGTGGATATAAATTTTCAGGCCAGTCATCGCTAAGAACTAGTCTTCTTTTATCTGGTAAGCCTTCTGCTACCAAACCAAACATATCGTAAGCTTCTCTTTCATACCAAACACAAGCAGGAACCAAAGGCGTAACTGATGGATAGCAAGGGTCATTTTGGGGGATAAGGGTTTTAACTGTGATAAAGCATTTTTCGCTACTTTCTATCTCATCTATAGTTCCATCTTCTTTGCTCATTTTCGAGCCTTCCATAGATAAAACGTAGTAAAGCGCGTAGCTTTTGTTTATGCTTCTTTCATCGTTTGCTACCATACTAGAAAGCCAACCGCCGATACCATAGTATAGTTTATGAACGACTTTTGGTAGATCATTTCTATCTACTAAAATAGTTATCTGATCTTCGCATTGTCTGCTTGTTTCTAAAATATTAAATTCACTCTTTAAAATATCTATAAATTTATCACCTATCATTAGTTCCCTTTTATAATCATAACGCTATTTTGTACTAATGTCCAAAAGTTCTCAAACTGCCATACGCCAAAACTTATCACTAAAAACGCAAGTAAAATAAGTGGTATATTTTCCCATAAACTCATCTCTTTTTTAAATTCAACTTTGCCTTTTATCTCACCGAAACTTGCCATAAAAAAGTGTGAAAAATCCGCTATAAAGATGATAGTCAAAGCCACTGCAAATAATGCTACTGCAGTAAATTGACCGCTTAAAACTGCTGCTTTAAACGTCAAAAACTCACTTACAAAGATAGCAAATCCCGGAACGCCGACGAGCGAACAGATAGACACGCCAAATAAAACGGTTGTGAGTGGAGCGATATGTATCATACGTCCCATTTTATTCATATCGTTTGTACCGTAAATTCTAGCCGTATTTCCCGTAGTTAAGAATGCTAAAGCTTTTGTAAAACTGTGAGCCGCACAGTGAAAAACTGCTGCAAAAACACCGATTTTACCACCTACTCCAAGAGCAAAAGCGATAACTCCCATATGCGCTACTGAATGGTAAGCGAACATTCTTTTTATATCGTGTTGTCTGATAAGAAAAAATGCCGACACGAAAAGTGTTAATGTGCCACTTATCAGCATCACTTGCTCGCTAAAGCTCGAAGCTATAGCATTTGAAGCGATAGCGTAGTAACGTAAAAGTCCTAGCATAGCGCATTTTATAACGATCCCGCTAAGCATAGCTGAAGTTGGAGCTGGACCTTGAGCGTGAGCGTCAGGAAGCCACGTGTGAGTAGGAACTAGACCAGCTTTTGTACCAAAACCGATTAACGCAAATATAAATATAAGCTTTAAAACATCGGGATTTAAGCTATCTGCTTGAAGTATCAAATTTGAAAACAATATCGCGCTTTTTTCATCGTGTAAGGTATTTAAACTAGAAGAGTATAAAAGTATGGTTGCAAACATAGCAAATGCTAAACCTACTGAGCAGATGACTATATACTTGTATCCGCTTTCAAGTGAGCGTTTATCGTTTTTTAATGCTACCATAAATACCGTTGCTAACGTAGTTGCTTCAAGAGCAGCCCACATTATAGCCATATTGTTGCTAATGCAGCTTAAAGTCATTGCAAATGCAGTTATATGAGATAAGCCAAAGTTTATTTTTATCTGTTTTAAATGTAAAGAATTTGAGTTTAATTGCCACTTAAAATAGCTAGTCGAGTATAAATTTACGCAAAATCCAGTCAAGCTGATGAGTACTAAAAATACAGCCCCCAAAGAGTCTAAAAACAGCATATCATTAAATGCGTAAATAGTACCTAAGCTCAAAACCTTACTTATAGCAAAAAGCAAAGCCAAAGATACTACTGCACTACAAAGTATATGCAGAGTGTTTAGAACTCTTAAATTTAATGGAGATATAAACAAAACAAGAGAGCAAACCAAAGGAAGAAGTAAAATCAAAAATAAAATATCCATATAATTAACCTTTTAAACTATTAGCTATGCTCGTATCAAGAGTGCCGTAAATTTTGTAGTAACGAAATGCTAAAATACTCATTATAATGATAGCAAAAACAGCGTCGCTAAGAATGCCAAGCTCAACTAAAGCGTGAGAATTATAAGCTGTGAGAGCTAGACTTAGATGAATGCCATTTTCAAATAAACAGTAAGATAGAATTTGTTTTATAAACGAGTTTCTAAGTATAAAACCAAATATCCCTACCATAAATATAAAAATTCCGCCTATCAAAGCGGTTTCATTTTTGATAAGCGAAAACTCCATAAATATAGGAGCTATAAGCATAGCCGAGCCTATAGAAAAAGCAAATGCAATCAGCGGCGAAACTAAAAATCCGCCAACTGGCTCAACTTCGTGAGTAACTCCGAGTTTTTTTACTAGAGTAAAAAGAATGAGTGGAACTGCTATGACTTTTATAAAAAATGCGATTATCGCCCATGAAAACAGTGGATTTGCCTTGTATTCGTTTGCTAAAAACAAGAACACACAAACTAACGCTATAGCTTCTAAAACGTAACTTATAATGCTTAATTTATAACTTCTAAAACCAAATACCAAAAGAGTTAAAATCATCATTAAAATTATTAAAATTTCCATATTATACTCCTACTACATAAAGGCTAAGGGCGATAACAGATATCAAAAGTATGCAAGCAGAGTTGAATTTTAAACTTGTTAGTATCCTAAAACGAGGTCCAAAGTTGTCTATCAAAATCGCTCCGATATAAAAAAGTCCTACTAAAAATAGATGAACTATAAGAGTTAAAAATGGATTTGAAAAACCAATAGGAATAAACATAACTATAAAAAAGCTTATCATAGCAAATTGTTTTAGCATAAGAGCCATTTCTACTAAAGCTAAGTCTCTTCCGCTGTATTCGCCTATGACGCCTTCTTGCACCTCTTGCTCAGCCTCTGCAAGGTCAAACGGCTTTCTTCCAGTTTCAACATACATCGCCCATAAAAATGCTACACTTGCTACTGCGTAAGATGCACTTGAGTAGCCTATCTCTGCGTTTTGTATAAGCTCTTTTATGATCGCAAGATTTGTTGTTTTTGCAAGCATTGCTATCACGACTAAACAAATTATCATTATAGGTTCTATATAAATAGCTATAAGACTCTCTCTGCTAGCTCCTACTCCTGCGTAAGGATTTGAAGTATCTAAGCTTGCTACTCCAAAGATAAATCTAAAAAGCGCAACTAGATAAACCACAACTATGATATCGCTTATGGCTCCTGCGTTTGCTATTCCGCCGTAAGTTATAGGTATCATCATCACAAGCATAGCACAGACGCTAAACAGCATATACGGACTAAATTTAAAAAACCAATGCACACAGTTTGGAGTCGTGCGAGAACGTTTTAAAAGTTTAAATATATCGTAGTAAGTTTGCAGCAGAGGTGAGCTTTTGCGACTTTGAATTTTACCGCGCAAGTTTCTAGCTATACCATCAAATAACGGAACAAGCATCAATGCGACAAAAAGTTGTAAAATCATCAGTAAAATAACGTCCATTTAAGCCCCCAAAAAGTAAAATCCAGCTACTAACATAGCGTAGAGATAAACTAGTATATATACCACGTAAAAACTGCTTCTTCCGTTTTGAAAAATGCCTATTTTATCTGCTATGAGTGCATTAAATTTGATAATCGGCTCATATAAAATCTTCCACCAAACATCTTCTGAGCTGGTTTTATAATCTACATTACTAAAGTAATTTTGTTGCTTAATTTCAGTTTTAAATTTTATAAATTTACTAAGAAGTCTTTTAAAATCCCCAACAAATGAGTTTGAGTTCATATTCATTTGTGGGCTAAATTTAAATCCGCAAGCCCAAGGTTCGCTTGCTCTGGCTCTACTCATATTTGCTCCAAGCAGTCCAAAAAGAAGAAACGGAAGTGCTAAAGCAAACATTAGTAAAATAATTATAGTAGGCATTGAAATGACGTTTATGTTCATACTGTACATAGTTTGAGGCATTAAATACAAAACTACGTTTCCTAAGAATAAAATTATATTATTTGCAAAAACAGCAAAATAAATAGAGCTAAAAGCGAGTATAAACATACCAAGTGGCATAAAAAACGATTTTTCGCAAGATCTGTTGTATATGTTTTCATCTTTTGGTGCTCCGGCAAATATAACTCCATAAAGCTTGATAAAAGCATAAACTACCATAGCTCCAGTAAGTGCTAAACATATGATAGCAAGAGCAAAAATCAGTCTTGAAGCTATACTATCATCAAGTGCTCCCATAAACATAGATCTATAAATAAACCATTCACTGATAAATCCATTTAGCGGAGGAAGCGCAGATATGCTAATGGCGCCTATCAAGAAAAATAGCGCGGTAAAAGGCATTTTTCTAGCAAGTCCGCCAAGAGAGTTCATATTTTTTGTTCTAGTAACACTATATATGCTTCCAGAACCTAAAAATAGCAATGATTTAAATGTTGAGTGATTTAGCACGTGAAATAAAGCTCCTATAAATCCAAGCAAAACCAAAGTCGGTTCAGCTATGCTAATACCATAAAATCCAACTCCAACTCCAAGCATAATGATACCTAAGTTTTCAACTGAGCTATATGATATTAATTTTATATAATCATTTTGTATCAAAGCGTAAGTTATACCAATCAGCGCACTAATAGCTCCTAATACTACAACACTAAGAGCAAATCCAGAGGTAATAGGCAATATAACGCTAAATTGAATAATACCAAATACCGCCATTTTAGACATAATACCGCTTAACATTCCTGCTACGTTTGAAGGAGCCAACGGATAAACAAGTGGTGCCCATACGTGGAACGGAAACATTCCGATTTTACTACCAAATCCTATTAAAAGCAGAACAAGAATGCAAGTAGCAAAGGTTGGATCTATATCTATTTTGCTCCATTGCATAAATGAGAAGCTTCCAGCAAAGTAAGATATAAAAAGAAGTGCTATAAGTATGCAAAATGCACCTATTTGTGCTATGCTAAGATATATCATCACTGTTTTATTGCTATGTTTTTCATCATTAAATTTAAGTAAAAGAGCAGATATTAAAGTCATTATTTCCCATAAAACAATGAAGCTAAAAACATCTGAACTAGAAACTACAAGCAGCATAGAAAGGATAAAAAAGTTAAATAAAGCCGCAAAAACAGCGAGATTTCCTCTATCTTTAAACTCTTTTATATATCCAATGGTGTATATACAGATACCAATCGCTATAAAAGTTATGATAAAACTAAAAAATCCACTTAATGGAGTTATTATAAAATGCGGAGAAAATAAGAAATTTCCAGCTAATTTAAAACCGTATGTTGAGTTTATATTTTTTATAAAATATATCGTGCTAAATATAGATATTATACAAGGTATCGCTAGTCCGATATAAAGAGCGATTTTTGGCATTTTATAAAGAGCTAAGCATACAACTCCTACCAAAAAAAACGACGTATAAATTATTTCAAGCATCTGCCTCTCCTTGCTGCGCTTTTAGTGTCTCTTTTGGTTGTTTTTCTTTTTGCGCTATTGTGATTTGAGGTGGCGGACAATTTAGAATTTTAGATATGAAATTTGACATATTTTCACCATCTTTTAGCTTTTTGCCGTATTTATGTTTGTTCGTGATAGGATCAAGCATTACTAAAGCGCCTTTTGGACAGACTTCCACACAAGCACTTCCCTCATCTCTACCATCGCAGATATCGCATTTTAGTGCTACGCTCATAAAACCGTCGCCACATACGTCCATTTCATCTAAATTTGATCCGTTTGATGCTATGGCTAAACTATCAAGATGAATCGCGCCGTATGGACACGCATTTACGCATAAAGCGCAGCCTATGCAAAGCTGCTCGTGCATCTCAACATATCCGTATTCGTTGCGCAACGCAGCACTTGGACAGACTAGTGCGCAAGGCGCGTCGTCGCACTGACGGCATTGATTTGGCATAACGCCGTTTGTCATTTTGATAACATCAAGTCTAGGTTTTGCTAATTTTCCACGTTTATAAGCTTCTTTTGAACACGCTTTCATACAAGCTTTGCAACCTATGCAAAGCTCAGGATCGCAGATTACGAATTTATGTTTTTTATACAAATTAACCCCGTTTTCGTTATTTTTTATTTTAAATTTATATAATTCAACATGTATCTTTTAATATTAAGTTATATATTTTTTATTTTAATTGTATAATTTTAAAACTTAATTTAAAATTTAGATTTTCTATATTTTGATACCAAGATAGATTATAAATTTAGATAATAGTAATATTTATAATGAGCTTTTTTGGTTTTTGTTATTATAATAATCAGATACCTAATAACCACGCCATTACGTATAAAAGCGGTTGAAAATAGCCGAAATAAAGCAAACTGTTTTATAACTTTTGTAATATTTTCACAACTTTGATACTCTGTTTTACCGAGTAAAATTATCTACTAGTATGCTACTTTTAGTAACAAATTTAAATGTTATACGAATGTTTATAGTTCATTGATATTTATAATTTATTGCATTATTATACAAAAAATAATTTAAATTTATTAAAATATATAAAATTTTAAAAATTACTTTTTGGAAATTATTTTTATTTAAAATTA
The DNA here is from genome assembly GCA_000495505.1 of Campylobacter fetus subsp. testudinum 03-427. NCBI lineage: Bacteria > Pseudomonadati > Campylobacterota > Epsilonproteobacteria > Campylobacterales > Campylobacteraceae > Campylobacter > Campylobacter fetus. The sequence goes on from CP006833.1 coordinate 120,541, forward strand.
CATCAAATTTTTTACAAGGGGATAGTATGAAAAGTTTTATGATTTTATCTGCTGTAGCAGCGTTGGCTCTTAGCTTGAATGCTAGTAGCGTAACATTAGACGGTAGTAACGTAACGTCTCGCGATATAGTAGATATAGCAAACGGGGCAAAGGTGGGCATTGATCAAAATGCTTTTTCAAAAGTAAAAAAAGCACATGAAATTTTGCTTAACGCCGCAAAGGACGGTCAAAAAATTTATGGACTAACAGTCGGCGTCGGTCTTAATAAAGACAAAAATTTCGTTGATGCAAAAGGAAATTTAGATCCAGAAGTTATCAAAGCATCAACGGATTTTAACATAGGTCTTATACACGCTCATTGTGGCGGTGTTGGTGAAGATCTACCGCTTCAAACAGTAAGAGCGATCCTTGCAACAAGACTTAATAATATGCTTTTTGCCGGAGCTGGTGTTCAAGAAGAGGTTGTACATCTTTATCAAGAGTTTTTAAATCAAGACATACTTCCTGTTATGCCAAGTAGCGGTTCAATGGGCGAAGCTGATATCACTATACTAGGACACATCGGTCTTGTGATGTTAGGAGAAGGTAAGGTCTATTATAAAGGTGTAAAAATGAACGCCAGTGAGGCTTTACAAAAAGCAGGACTTAAAAAACTATCACCGTTTGGTAAAGATAGTTTATCTATATTGAGTTCAAACGCTTACTCAGCAGCACTTGCAAATCTTGCGCTTGAAGATTTTAAACAAGCATTTGAAGTTTCAAAAACAGTATTTGCACTCAGTTTAGAAGCTTTAAATGGTAATGTTGCTCCATTTTTACCAGAAGCTACTAGTTTAAGACCTTATCCAAGCTTTGTCTCAACTGCAAAAGATATAAGAGAGATCTTAAAAGGTAGCTATCTGTGGGAACAAAATGGTGAGAGAGCTTTGCAAGATCCGCTTAGTTATAGGGACGCTACGTATCTGTTTGCCGCACTTCAAAGTAGCATCGACGAATTAGAAAAACTAATGAAAATTCAGCTAAATTCCTCAGACGATAATCCAGGAATTTATATAGGAAAAATTTCAAAAGATGCTAGTTTTCAAGAAAATAAACTATTTACAAACGGTGGCGCTGTTGTTCCTACATCGAATTTCGAGCCGTTACTTTGGGTAGTTGAGTTTGAAAAAGCGTCTATAGTTTTAGCTCATAACTCAAAAGCTTCAGCGCACAGAACTATAAAATTATCAGACGATAATTTCACTCATCTTAGCAGATTTTTAGGCACTGATAAAACTATCCACGCTTTTGGAGCTATGCAAAAACCTTTTGTGTCACTAGCAGGTGAAAATGAATTCCTAGCAAATCCCGCTTCGCTTGATTACTCTCCTGTAGCAGGAAATATAGAAGATATTGCGACAAATGCGCCGTTTGTAGTTCAAAAATTCCAAAAACAGATAGATAACTTTTATCATATTTTAGGTATGGAACTCATCCACGCAGCTCAAGCTATCGATTTAAGAAAGCAAAAAGACCCAAATTTAAAACTATCAAAATCTACACAAAAAATATATGATGAGTATAGAAAAGTTGTTAAATTTATGGATATAGACAGACCTTTAAGCGACGATTTCAAAAATTCGGCGAAATTTTTGAAAAATTATAAATAAAAGGATATCGCTATGAAAAAAAGTACATTTTTGCTTGTTTCGATGATCACTAGTATGGCTTTAGCTGATAGTGATACGTTGCAAAGTGCGCTTAAAGACGGTAAGTTTAGCGGAGATATCTCCGCTTTTTCAGAAACTCGTCATATAAATGAAGGTCAAAAAAGCGTTTATTATAACAATACATCATATATCATAGGTTCTGTTGGCTTAAAATACGAAAGCGATTTTTATAAAAATTTCAAATTTGTAACAGGTTTTAGAGGCGCGGCTCCTTTATATGAAAAAGATAAAAATTATAAAACATTGCACGGTACTGGAGATTCTACAGAGAGAATTTACGAAGACGATAGGATGATGTTATCAAATTTGTATTTAGAATACAACGCATATGATACGTCTGTTAAAGTAGGTCGTCAAGAGATGATAACTGACTGGGTCGGTAAGATAAATGATGGAGTTAGAGTGACAAACAACTCTATCGAAAACTTGACTTTGGACGCTATCTGGACACGCGCTCAAGGTAGAGTTTATATGAAAGAGATGTGGGGTTTTAAAAGTATAAATAAAGAAAACGGCGGACTTTTTAACCTTGGTGGAACTTATAAATTTGATAATGGGCTTGGATTTAAAGCGTATGGTTTGTACGCAGATGAGGTATTTTCAGCTCTTGGCGCAAAGATTATCTATGATGGACAAATAAGCGATGAGCTTGGTGTTGGTGGCACCATTCACTACGCCCAAAGCGACGAAGATAAAAACAAAGATGATGGTAGTGTTTTTGAGGGATTGCTCTATGCTAAATACTTAGATACGAAACTTACTTTAGGATATGTAAAATCAGGTAAAGAGATCGGCTGGGGTAGTTTAAATATGGCTGGAGATCAAATCGTTCAATTTGAAGAGGGCGATGTAATGTATGAAAGAGACGCTAAGACTTTTTATGCGATGTTATCGACGAGTATAGCAGATCTTTCCTTAACTGGTATATTTGGTACAACAGAGTATAAGCTTAAGGGCGGCGATGATACGAACTATAGACAAAACGAATTTAGCGCATGGCTTAGTTATCCTATAATGAAAAATTTACAAGGACTTTTGATATATGATCAAGTATTTAAATCTCAAGCTGGATATCCTAGTTTGACTCAAGTCGGCGTCGGGCTGATTTATAGTTTTTAAGGAGATTAGATGAATAGTAGAAGAAAATTTTTAGGTAGTCTATGCGCTCTTACATCAGCTGCCATGTTAAAAGCTAATAGCTTTAGTGATGGGCAGTTTAAGTGGGACGAAGAATGGGATGTGTTGGTAGTTGGATCGGGATTTGCCGGTACGGCTGCTGCTTGTCAAGCAATTGATGAGGGCGCAAAAACATTACTGATAGATAAAATGCCAGTTCTTGGTGGAAACTCAGCTATAAATGGCGGAGCGTTTGCGGTTGTGAATTCACAATTTCAAAAGGCTCGCGGTATAGAGGATTCTTATGAACTTTACGTAAAAGATATTTTAAAAGCTGGACTTGGATTAAACAAAATGGATCTAGTAGAAGTTATAGCTAAAAATGGAAATGACGCTTATGAATATACGTTAAAAAAAGGTGTGTATTACAGAGACGCGTTAGGTCAGTTTGGCGGACATTCTGTTCCAAGAACGATTTGGCCAGAAATAAACTCAGGCGGGAAAATCACGATACCTTTGCAAGAATACATTATGAAAAGTGGAGGTACTATTAGGACTAGAGTCGTGTTGGATGATTTTGTAAGAGATGATAACGGAAAAATTATCGGAGCAAAAGTTAGGGAAAATTACGACTTTATCTTTGATCCTTTAAAAAATGAAGATGATAATAAAAGCGGTATCGTAAAATTTTATAAGATAAATGGCGGAGTCGTTATGGCAACAGGCGGCTTTGCTTATGATGTAAATTTCAGACAAACGGTTGATCCAAAACTAACTGCGGATTTAGACTGTACGAATCACTATGGTGCAACGGCGTACGCTCTAAAAACTATGATGAGAAACGGCGCTGATACGGTTGATCTAAAATGGATACAACTAGGACCTTGGGGAAGCCCAGATGAAAAAGGATTTGGTATAGCTCCTGTTTTTGCGATACCTGCGTTTAGTTATGGTGTAATGGTCGATGCAAGAACTGGAAAAAGATTTGTCAATGAGCTTGCCGATAGAAAAATTCGCTCAGACGCCATTTTGAAAATGCATAAAAATCCAGACGGAAGCATAACTCATCCAGTTGTTATATGTGATAGTATCGGCGCACAAGGCACTACAAAAGCAAACGTACAAAGAGGAATCGACAAAAAAGTCATAAGGGTTTTTGATACTCTTAAAGAGTTAGCAGATTTTTATAAAATTCCATACGAAGGGCTTAAAAAAACAGTTGATGATTATACTAGGTATTCAAAAAATGGGAAAGACGAAGAGTTTGATAAACCGTTTTTTAAATTTAATAATATGATCCCAGATCTCACAAAACCGCCGTTTTACGCATGGCAAGCTTTACCAAAAGTTCATCATACTATGGGCGGAGTAAAAATAGACACCGAAGCTAGAGTTATAGACAAAAATGGAAATATCATCGAAGGGCTTTTTTCTGCCGGAGAAGCAGTAGGCGGACCGCACGGAGCTAGCAGACTTGGAAGTTGCGCTATACCTGATTGTTTAGTGTTTGGAAGAATAGCTGGTAAAAACGCTGCTAATCTAGCAAAAAAGGAGAAAAAATGTTAAAAATTTTTAAGATATTTTTAACGATATGTGTCGGACTATCTATAAGCTCTTTTGCTGCAAATTTAGATCTTAATACATTTACGAAAGAAAATTATCCTATAAAAGCTCATCACGAGAAACTTGGATTTGACTGCAAAAATTGTCATAAAGAAAAAAATCCAAACGAATATAAAGCTTTAAAAACAGATGAGTGCTTGAGCTGTCATAAGAGTTACAAACGTTTGGCTGAGAGAAGCGGTCACCTTGGATATGATGATAACATACACAGTAGTCCGCACTATCCTAATATGGATTGTAATAACTGCCATAAGTCACACAAGTCTTCACAAAATTATTGTGTAATGTGCCATTCGCAAGATGGTATGAAAAAAATATTGGTGCCATAAGGAGATATGATGAAAAATATTTTTATAAAAATTTGCCTATTTTGTATTTTTGCATTCGTCATATTTTTTGGCGGTAACTCTTTGATACATGCTACAAGTGACGATAAATTTTGTACAGTTTGTCACGAATGGATGGATCCTATGGTGGAGGCTTATGGGCAAAGCATTCACGGAGGTGCGAATAATCACGGATTTAAGGCGAGTTGTGCGAGTTGCCATTTACCTAATGATAGTTATGTAAAATACGTTTTTAAAAAAGGTTTAAATGGTATCAGCGAAGCTACATATATGGTTTTTAATGATGCAAAAGATATGGATTGGCAAAGTAATAGAAAAAATCGTGAGGAATTCGTATATGATAGCGGTTGTATAAGTTGTCATCAAACAATTTTAGATATAAACTCAAGCAATCAAAATATCAATGATATGCATAAGCTATATGCGGTGTCTATTCAAAATAAAGACAAAAAACTAAGCTGTGTAAGCTGCCATAAAACAGTAGGTCATAAAAATTTGGGTAAAATACTGTATGAGATCAAAAATCCACCTGTCGGAGACTGGGGAGATGAGATAAAAAAATAAGGAGCCTTATGAAAGAGATATTATACAAAAATAATATCTTTATAATATTTTCTATATTTTTCTTATTGCTTATGATAGGAAATTACTACCTAAATCGCTCATTTGTGAAAGAAGTTCTCACAAATGAGCAGCTTAGTATTTTAAAAAATTCAAGTGACAAGATACAAGAATGGCTTGAAAATAAAAAAACTAGTCTTAAATTCATTAGTCTGCTTGTATCAAATTTCGATCACACAAAAGAGCAAAATACAATACAAGATATACTTATTAAATCTCAGCAAATAGCAAATTTTTCAAGCATATACGTTGGATATGAAAACAATACAATGCTTTCTAGCAGAGTATTTCAAGGTCCAAAAAATTACGCGCCGACGCAAAGACCTTGGTATATAAATACTGTTTTGCAAAATGGAATTTACATCACAAAACCATATATCGATGTTGGACTTAAAATTCCAGTTATATCGATTTGTCAAAGTATAAAAAGAGAAAATGAACTACAAGGTGTGATTTGCGGTGTGATATCTTTCGAGAGTATAAAAAATGAAATTTTGGACTTAAGACTAGAAAACGGATATATATTTTTAATAGACGAAGATCTTAATATCTTGCTTCATCCAGACAATAAAATAGGGCTTTCCAAAGTAAAATTTGATATAGAAAATTTGGATTTGGTTAAATCATTAAGCCATGAAACACAAAATGAAATCCTAAATTTCAAACCGCTTGAAAACTCAAAGTTGATTTTAGTAGCAAAAACACTAAAAGATAATATATACAACAAAATAAACGAGCAGTTTATAATAAATCTTATGATATATGCTATCAGTATTATTTTGTTTTTGATATTGGCTTATTTTTACAATAAGAGATTGGAGCGACAATCAAAAATATTTGAAAAGGCAAAAAGAGATTACGAAGTTCTTTTATTTCAACAAACCAAAATGGCGGAGCTTGGTCAGATGATAGCGGCGCTTTCTCATCAGTGGATACAGCCTTTAAATTCACTTGGAATTTTTCTTGGAAATTTGATGCAGTTTAAGAAAATGAATAAGCTAAGTGATGAAATTTTTTATGACAATATCACTAGATCTTTACAAAATATAGATTATATGTCAAAAACTATGGATATGTTTAAGAACTTTTATAAGATCGAAAAAGACGTTCAAGAATTCAATATACAAAAAGCGATAAACGATACGATATGCGTTCTTTTTCCAGTAAAATCAACGATAGATATCAAAGTTACTGTAGCAAAAGACGTTACGCCGATGTGCAAAAACTATATAAATGAGTTCAAGCAGATAACAGCTTGTTTGATCCAAAATTCAAAACAAATTTTACAAAACAGTAAAAACAAAAAAAGAACTAGAATAGTGATCAATATAAAACAAACTCAAACACATTTTATCATCAGAGTCATCGATAACGGTGATGGAATAGCTCAAAATTTCAAAGACAATGTTTTTACTCCTTTTATGAGTACAAAAGGTAGCTCCGGACTTGGTTTATATATATCAAAGTTGATAGCAAATAAAAAATGCGGCGGAGATCTGTATGTAAGCAGATATAAAAATCCGACTATTTTTACGCTAACGATACTAAAAAAAAGGTAAAAGATGATAGATGAAAATATACTTAAAAAACTAAAAAATATATCGGTTTTGCTTGTTGAAGATGATGAAAATACAAGATTTGCGATAACCCAATCCTTGCAGTTTTATTGCAAAAAAATAGATGTTGCAAGTGACGGGCTTGAGGGATTTGACAAATTTTTTAAAGATAATTTTGATATAGTTGTTACTGATATAAATTTGCCGAATTTAAACGGTCTTGAAATGTTAGATGAGATTAAAAAAAGAGCTCCACACGTAGCATCTATCATAATCACATCATATGATACAAGTGAAAATATACTTGCAAGTATCGAGCTTGGAGCGTACAATTATCTTAGAAAGCCTTTTAAGATCGAAGAGCTTCAAATAACTATTTTAATGGCTACAAAAAATTTATACGACAATAAAATATCCTTAAAAGATGACTATGAATATGACTTAGCTTCAAAAATACTCTACAAAAATGCAGATATGATTTCATTTACAAAAATAGAATCAAAACTTCTGTATCTGCTCGTGAGCAATATAGATAAAATAGTGAGTTACGAAATGATCGAAAATTTCGTATGGGGTGATAAAGCGATGAGTAGCGAAGCTTTGCGTATGGTAATTAAAAAGATAAGATTAAAAACCAAAAATGACATCATCGAAAATATCTCAGGCGTTGGATATAGAGTAATATCAAAAAAGTAAATTTGAATTTAGCATCATAAATTTATAAATTTGACAAGTTTTAGGAGTTTTATGGCGGACAGAGAGGGATTTGAACCCTCGAAAGCTTACACCTTACACGCGTTCCAGGCATGCTCCTTCAGCCGCTCGGACATCTATCCATTGAAAATTTTATAATTATATAGTAATTTAGCTTAAATTTGGGGTAGAACTTTAGAAGAAACCGCCCACTTTTCAGTGAGCGCTTTACAAAAAGGAGGTTATTTGTTTAGGAGCTGACATTATATTCTTGAATTTTTAATATTGAATTAACATAATATTAAGATTATAATTTGAAATATTAATTTATTGCTATATTATTCTAAATTTTTATAACTATCTTATCTACTAAAATAGTTTTTATCAAGTTTTCGCTATAATCGTCCTAAAAAAGGAGACTTTTATGCTTACACATTTAAATGAGCAAAATCTTCCAAAAATGGTTGATGTTGGTCTTAAAGATGTTACTAGGCGAGTAGCTGTTGCTAGCGGAGCGATAAAAATGTCTTTGGAGGCGTATAGTGCTATTAAACAAAATACGGGTAAAAAAGGTCCAGTACTTCAAACTGCAGTAGTAGCAGCTGTTTTAGGGGCTAAAAAAACCAGCGATTTGATTCCTATGTGTCATCCTTTGTCTATAAATTCCGTTAATATAAATATAGAAGATTTAGAAGAGCTTCCTGGATTTAAGCTTGAAGCTACTGTGATTACTGATGGAAAAACCGGAGTGGAAATGGAAGCATTGACCAGTGTTAGCGTTGGACTTCTTACGATTTATGATATGATAAAAGCTATCGATAAATCTATGGAAATAATCTTTATAAGATTAGATAGTAAAAGTGGCGGGAAAAGTGGAGATTATAGGAGAGAAAATGGCTAACGTATGCGATTTTAATGAAAAACCAGAGATAGCTTATCCGATTTTTTGGGAGTATAAAATTATTTTAGATAAAGATTTCGATGAGAAAAATATAGTAAAAGAGTGTGTTGGAAATAGAAATTATACGCTTGATTTTTCTAAAAATAGCAAGGAGGGTAAATTTAAAAGTTTTAATCTCGCTGTTTTAGTAAATAGCGATGAAGAGAGATTGGAGCTTTTTAGCCTGCTTAAAAGATATTCAAAGTTCGTTTTATAAGGAGATAATATGAATTTAAAAGTGATAATAGAGCAAAATTTAAATAACGATAATCTTGAAAATATTATCAAAAAAGAGATATTTAAATTTGCAAAAGATAGTTTTTTGGGACTTGGTTATGAGGAGAAATTAGAGCGTTCTAAATCTTGTTTTGGTGAGATTTGTTCTAGCTTAGATGAGTTTGAACTTTTAAATTCTAAATTTATAAATGTAGCCGTAGAGTCTCTAAATAGGGCGATTGCTTATGAATCTGAGCAGTATTTATACAAGATAATATATGAAAGAGACAAATTAAAAAAGCAAATTATAGATCAAAAAGATCAGATAAGAGCTATTACGACGCTAAATTGTAAAAATATGGAAAACTATATATGCAAAACGGATTTTAAAAACAAAGATCAAATTTCAAAAGTTTTGAACGATAGATTGCTTTATGACACTCAGATGCTTGGTATATTAAAAGAGACTACTGAATCTGCTTTTTTGACGACTATAGAGATGGGCGATGATGTTGAAGATACTGCGTATGAAATCGCTAAAAATATAGTTTATCTAGCTATAAACGAGGGAGATTTCACAAAAGAGAGATTTATAAATATCGCAAGAGTTGTGATAAGAAGTGCCACTAGCATTGCAAATGAGAGTAAAATTTATGCAAAAGAGATTGTTAAAAGTGCGATCAATGGTAGCAATGATGGTATTTCAAAGGCGATTGAAAAGTTTAAAGACGAGCTTAAATTTGCTCCAGATGAGATAGGAGATAGTTTAAATTATAGTGCAAAAGAGCTTACTAAAATAGAAGAAGATTTTATAACTCTATTAAAAGATATATCTTTAAGCGTGAATGAACCAGCTTCTATCATAGTAGCAGAAGTTTTGCAAAGCGACTATGATTCGTATTTTGCTAGACTTAGGAGAATTTCAGCTGAGACAAGAGAGCAGATAATGGATAAGATAGATGAGATCAGCCATAAGAGATTTAAATTAACAGGCGATTTAAACATAGATGAGAGGATTTCAAATTTAAAAAAAGAGATCGGCGAACTGGAGAAAAAAGCTAGTCAAAAATTAACTCAAATAAAAAGCCTTCAAACATTTGAAAATGCAAAAATAGAAGCAAAAAAACTTGGAGATAGAGTTTATGAAGCCGCAAAAAATCTAATAGACTCAGCAAAGAAAAAGTAGAAAATCAGAATTAAATTTAAATAAATTTAACTATAAAGGCAGCAAAAAACTGCTTTTATAGTCGGTTTGTTCTAAATTTAGACTATTTTATCTTATCAGAACCTTTGTATGTTGCCCAGACTTTTTGGCTTCCATCTTTATAAAACGCAATTATTTTATAAGTTTCTTCTACACCGTCTTGCTCCATACCAGGACTTCCTATAGGCATTCCAGGAGCACTTATACCTATAACATCATCTGGTTTTTGAGATAATAGTCTTTTTATCTCAGCTGCTGGAACATGACCTTCTATAGCGTATCCGCCAACTAAAGCCGTATGGCAACTAGATAATTCATCAGGAACTCCAGCAGTACGCTTTATGTTCATTATATCGTTTGTTTTGTACTCTTTAGTGCTAAATCCGTTTTTTTCCATAGATTTTGACCAGTTACCACAACAACCGCACTCCGGAGTTTTATAGACCTCTATATCTGCGCTAAATGCAGCAGCAGTAAGTAGCGTAGTGCCGATAAACAAAGAAGCAATTTTCATAAAAATCCTTTATAAGTAAGTTGTGAAATTGTAAAGTATTAGATTAAATGTAGAATTAATTAGAAGTGATTTGGGTCAAAACCCAAATCATTATATACTATAGATAGCCATAAAGTCCGGCAAATATATATCCAAATATACAAGAACTTATAACTCCGATGAGTCCTGGGATAATAAAGCTGTGATTTATAACGTATTTACCTATATGTGTTGTTCCTGAACGGTCAAATTGTATCGCCGCAAGGTCGCTTGGATATGTAGGTAAGATATAATAACCATAGCAAGCAGGAGCAAAAGCTAAAATAATAGCCGGACTCACGCCGATACCAAGAGCTAATGGAACAAATGCAACCAAAGCCGCTGCTTGAGAATTAACAAATTTAGATACTAAAAGTAGCATTATAGCGTATGTCCAAGGATATTGAGTAACAACTCCTCCAAGCATATCTCTCATCATAGGAGTATGCACTCCAAACATAGTCTCAGCCATCCAAGATATCCCAAATACAGCTACAAGAGCTATCATACCTGAGCGGAAAATCTCGTTTTTGCCTATATTTCCAGCATTTGTAGGAGTAAATATCAATATAAGAGCGCCAGCCAAAAGCATAAAAATTTGAATAGTATCAACCATACTTAGCGTAGTTTTGCCCGCTACTTTATTTGATAAAGAGATAGTTGAGTTTGGATACTCTTTTACTTCGCCTTTTACGTTTGTATAAACAACGCTACCTTGCTCGTTTTGAGAAAGCATTAATTTTGAACCATCGTTTTGTGTGATAGTTAGTCCAGAGATATTATTAGCAACGCTTTTTATCTTGCTGCTAGAGATATCTATACTAGAGCCTACAACTTCAGCTTTTGCATCTTTTAAAACGATTTTTTCTAAGATTTTTTGTTCTGTTGGATACGCAGCTACGATTTGAACTACTGCGCCATCTTTGTTTGAGTTCCAAGCCGGTCTTAGGTCTTTGAAATATCCTAAAGTAGCAACTACTGCTATAGTTCCTAAAAATATCCACATAGCAGCCCAGCTAGTACCAGGAAGTTTTTTACCAAGAAGAGTTGTGCCGTCTCCATATACGTATTTTTTTACTTCAGGATCTTTGATTCTCTCTTGAAATCCAAGGTCTTTATCAAGATCTTTTCCTCTAAACCAAGAAAAAATTCCAACACATAAAACGCCAAGATATGTTGAAGGGATTGTTATCTTAAGAAGATCTAAGTAACCATCAAATCCGGCTAAATGATGCTCTGCGTTGATAAGAAACGCAGTTAAAGTTACGACTGCGACTGAAACCGGGCTTGCTATGATACCCATTTGAGAGGCGATCGAACTAGCAGCCATAGGGCGTTCTGGACGAATTCCGTTTTTGATAGCTACATCATAAATGATAGGAAGCATTGTATAAACAACGTGTCCTGTTCCACAAAGTATCGTAAGAGTAGAAGTTACGAATGGAGCTAAAATGCTTATGTATTTTGGATTTTTACGTAGTACTTTTTCTGCGATCTGAAGCATAACATCAAGTCCGCCACTTGCTTGTAAGGTCGCACTAGCAACAACAACTGCTAGTATAGTAAGCATAACCGAAATTGCAGGCTTTCCTGGCTGCACACCAAATGCAAATACTAAAACTATAAGACCTATACCGCCAAGAAGACCTAAAGCTATACCGCCTTTTTTTGCTCCGTAAAATAGACAAATAAGTACAATTAATAGTTGAATTGTAAATTGCCAACCTTCACTTAGATTTATAAGAAAATCCATATTTTCTCCCTTATTTATAAAGTATTGGTAATAATTGTATTCCTATTAATTTTAAATTCTACTTAAATATTACTGTAAAAATATATTAATTATTAATATTCATAAAAAATAAATTTGTAAAAAATGTGCTATAATCAGCTAAATTTATAAGGGTTTATGGATGTTTTCATCGTTTTTTAAAAGTAAAAAATGGTCGCTTTGGGCTTATGGCGGACTTCTTGTGATAATCATTTCGTTAGTGCTTCAAACAAGGCTAAATGTAGCAATTAATGATTGGTATAAAGATTTTTACGATATTTTACAAAATGTCAAAGATCATTCTATAGATGAGTTTTGGGCTGGAATTTGGAAGTTTTTATTTATCGCTATGCCTTATGTTATTATCGCTACTCTTACTAGTTTCTTTGCTAGTCATTGGGTATTTCGTTGGAGAGAGGCGATGACTTTTGCTTATGTTGATGTCTGGAAAAAATGTGAAAAAGATATAGAGGGTTCTAGTCAGCGTATGCAAGAAGATGTTTATAGATTTGCTAAGATAACAGAGACTTTGGGGCTTCAAGTTCTTAGAGCCATTATGACTCTTATAGCTTTTATACCGGTTTTATGGGGACTTAGTAAAGGTGTTGATCTACCTATCATCAAAGATATCCCTGGATCATTAGTCTGGGTGGCGCTTATAGTTAGCGTTGGAGGACTTATAATATCATGGTTTGTCGGTATCAAACTACCAAAACTAGAATATAACATACAAAGAAGCGAAGCCGCATTTAGAAAAGAGCTTGTATATGCCGAAGATGATAAGATAAATTATGCTAAAAACGAGACCGTTGTAGAGCTATTTACAGGGCTTAGGATAAATTTTTATAGACTATTTTTGCATTATGGTTACTTTAATATCTGGTTGATCTCATTTTCTCAATTTATGGTTATAGTGCCTTTTATGATAATGGGAGCAGGACTTTTTACTGGTCTTATCACTCTTGGTATTTTAGTGCAAGTTAGCAACGCATTTGATCAAGTAAGAAGCAGTTTTAGCGTATTTATAGATAATTGGACTACTATAACTGAGCTTAGAAGTATTCACAAACGTTTAGATGAATTTGAGAAGAATATCAAATTTAAAGGATAAATTTATAAATGAAAAGTACGTTTTTTGCTATTTTGGCTTTAGTGATTTTAGGTGGATGTTTTTATAGCTCAACAAAGCCAACAGTTTCACAAGCCAGTCATTCTCAGCTATTTTTAGTAAGCAAAGAGCAGATGGACGCTGGTGCTAAAGATGCTTATAATAAAGTTTTAATAGCAGCCAAAAACAAAAACAAGCTAAATACCAACATCAAAGAAACCAAACGAGTAAGAGATATATCAAGCAGACTTATATCACAAGTCGGTGTTTTTAGAAGTGATGCTAGGAGTTGGGATTGGCAAGTAAATGTTATAAATGAAAGTACGATAAATGCGTGGTGTATGCCAGGAGGCAAAATCATAGTTTATAGCGGAATAATAGAAAAATTAAATTTAAATGACAATGAACTAGCCGCTATAATAGGTCACGAGATCTCTCACGCTTTAAGAGAACATAGCAGAGAAAATGCTAGTATAGATTTAGCTAAGAATGCGGCTATCACGATCAGCGGTAAGCTTTTAGGTCTTGATGAGGCTAGTATGAATTTGGCAAATTTGGCTACAAAATATACGATAACTCTTCCATTTTCACGTTCAAACGAAAGCGAAGCAGACGCTATGGGAGCTGAATTAATGGCAAGAGCAGGATTTGATCCAAATTCTGCGATAACTCTTTGGGAAAAGATGTCAAAACTAAGCTCATCATCTGCGTTGCAGATAACTTCAACCCACCCATCTCATTTTGCTAGGATAAACGACTTAAAAAATATCGTTAAAAAAGTAGAACCTTTATATTTAAGCTCACAAAAGTAGTTTTTTTATCAGGATTATTTCAAATTTATATATCTAAATTTGCAGCTTTTATACTGCAAATTTAGAATTAAGATCAAGCAGTTGGGATTATAAATGGTAACCAGTGAGCTATGATATAGGTTATAGCTCCACAAGCTATTATAAATCCTATCGAGTATTTTACTGTAAATCTAAATAGATCACTTTCTTTTCCTACTAAACCAACAGCCGCGCACGCTATAGCTATACTTTGCGGACTTATCATTTTGCCAACTACGCCGCCAAATGTATTTGCTGCTAAGAACAGTACGTCAAGACCTTGTTTAACTGTCGCATCAGGTGCGCTCATAAGTGCGTTTGCAGCTGCTACTTGAAGCGAGCCAAATAGTAAGTTTGAGCTAGTATCTGAGCCTGTGAGAAATACTCCTAACCAACCTATAATAGGAGAGAAAAATGCAAATGCGTCTCCTGTTTGAGCAAGAGCTGTTCCCATAAGACTTGCTTGACCGCTTTTTTCGGCTAAAACCGCGTAAGCGACAACTAGACCTATTGTAAGTACAGGAATTTTCATCTCTTTTAAAGTATCTTTGGCTGCTAGAGCAACTGTTTTTGCATTTACACTTAGTATAAATATACTTACTATACCAGCTAAAAGTATAGCCGTACCTGCTGTAAGTATTAAGTCTAGTCTAAATTTGATATCTTCATATATAACAAACGTCATACCAGTAAATTCAAACATTCCTCCAGCTTTAAATAGTGCTTTGAAGCTAGGAATTTGCCAGATTATTACAGCTATTACTAACATAACAAAAGGCGCCCACGCTAACCAAATATCTTTTAGAGGTATTAATTGCCCGTCGTCTTTATATTCGCTTCCATCTACTCTGAATATATTTTTTGGTTTCCAAATTTTTAAAAATGCAGATGTAACTATGATAGATACTATCGCCGAAATGATATCAGGAAGTTCTGGTCCGATATGATTTGAGCTATAAAACTGTGTTGCAGCAAAGCTGATAGTAGCTACAAATATCGCAGGAAACGTCTCTTTAACGCCTCTAAATCCATCCATTAAAAACACAATAAAAAACGGAACAAAAAGACTAACAGGCGGCAGCATTCTTCCTACCATTGCTGAGATAACGTTTTGATCAACATTTACAGCTTGAGCCATAGCTATAATAGGAATTCCAACAGCACCAAACGCAACTGGAGCTGTATTTGCTATCAAACAAAGACCAGCAGCGTATAAAGGACGAAGACCAAGTCCAACTAGCAAAGCTGCAGTGATCGCAACAGGTCCGCCAAATCCTATAGCGCCTTCTAAAAATGAACCAAAACAAAACGCGATCAATATAACTTGAATTCTATGATCTGGAGTTATACTCATTACGCTATGTTTTAGTACGTTAAAGTATCCACTCTTATCAGAGAGTTTGTACAAAAATATCGCTGCGATGATAATCCATGCGATAGGCCATAAGCCTTTTAAAAATCCACCTGCAAATGATGCTAAAGCTTTAACCACGGACATATCATTGAGTGTGATAGCTATGATAAAACTTAGAGCAACTGTAGTTGCGGCAGCTATCCAACCTTTTAGCTTGAGCCATACTAAAGCTACAAAAAATAGTATAATAGGCAATCCGCTAATAGCAGCATGTAGCCAATTTACTTCATTGGTCATTAAGTCTCCTTATAATGTTTTATGATATGGCACTACTATATCAAAAAAAATTAAGTTTTATAAAGAAAACTTATTCAATTTATCAAAAAAATAGTCAGTGTGTTTAAATTTGTTACATATAAGGCGATATTTTAATAGTTTATTACAAAATATTTTAAATATCATAGTTTAAATTTAAATTTATAATTGTTTAAATTTGAAACATATCATACAAAATTTATATTTACTTTTTATAAGTTTTAAATTTGAATTATGAATCGTTTAATATATTTTTGTAAAAAATTTGATATAATTATGAAAATTTTTTCTAAATAAGGATATTAATTGGACACGGAACCCATTCTTATGATTATACTTGCTGCTATTTTTATATTTTTAAACGGCTTTTTCGTTTTATCTGAATTTTGTATTGTTAAAGTCAGAAAATCAAGGCTTGAAGAGCTTGTAAAAGATAGAGTCCCAAATGCAAAACTCGCCTACAAAATGTCAAATTCCCTAGATACTTATCTTAGCGCTACTCAACTTGGTATCACTCTTAGTTCGCTTGCTCTTGGTTGGATAGGTGAGCCTGCGGTTGCAAATGTGATAGAATCGCCTCTTAAAAACTACTTTGGTATAGAAGGAGTGGCTGTTCATACGATATCATTTATTATAGCTTTTAGCATTATTACTTTTTTGCATGTTGTATTAGGTGAGCTTGTACCAAAGTCTGTAGCTATAGCAAAATCAGAAAAAGCAGTTCTTATCATAGCTAGACCGTTATATTTCTTTTGGATTATATTTTTTCCTATTATAAAGATGTTTGATTTTATGGCTGGAATATTTTTAAAACTCATAGGTATAAAGCCAGCCAAAGATAGTGAGCTTGCTCACTCTGAAGAGGAGATAAAAATTATAGTCGGAGAGAGTTTAAAAGGCGGTGTTTTAGATAGTATGGAAAGCGAAATCATCAAAAATGCGGTAGATTTCAGCGATACTGTTGCAAAAGAGATCATGACTCCTAGAAAAGACGTCGTATGTTTAAATAAGCAAAAGAGTTTTGAAGAAAATATGCAAGTCATTCAAAATAGCAAATTCACTAGATTTCCATATATAGATGGAAGCAAAGATGTTGTTTTAGGTATGATACATATAAGAGATATTCTTCAAAATGATCTAATAGGGCAAAATACAAATCTAGATAAAATCGTACGCAAATTTATAATTGTTCCTGAAAATAGCTCTATCTCAAAAATATTAGTAATGATGAATAAAGATAGAATTTCAGCAGCCCTTGTTGTTGATGAGTACGGCGGAACTGCAGGACTTCTTACTATGGAAGATATCATAGAAGAGATAGTAGGAGATATAAATGATGAGCATGATGACAAAAACCAAAGCTACAAAAAGATTTCCGAGCATAGTTATGAGTTCAACGGTAGATTTGATATAGAAAGTGTTGAAGAGATTATGGAGATAAGTTTTGATGAAGAAACTGAGCAGCTAACTATAGGTGGATACGTGTTTAATCTTTTTGAAAGACTTCCAGTAGTCGGCGATACTATTGAGGATGAAAACTGTATTTATGAAGTTCTGAAAATGGATGGAACTAGTATATTAACGGTAAAAGCAACTCTTAAATTCGAAGATTCTAATAATTTTATTTAGTAATACCCAAGGCAAAGCGTATCAGTAAGTTTGATACGCTTTTCTAGCGGAGTAGGTGAAAAATACTTGCACTTTTCTATGTAAATATGCGTTTTATAATCAAGCCCCAAATCATCATATAGCTTTTTCAAATTTATAAATTTAAATTTAGCTATATTTCTAATTTCTAATCTATCATATAAATTTGAACCGTTTGATTTTGTTAAGTGAGAGCTAGAAAGCCCTGTAAATGAGCAAAATGCGCTAGAAAGAACAAATCCGTCTAAATTCGAACAGCTTTTTAAATAAATTTGGTATTTTTCCGGAATTGATTTTTTGTGTAAAAATACCGCTCTTGAGTTTTGATATGACGCACAAACTCCATTTTTCCAAAATAGATAAGCATTCGAGCTTATATTTGCTAATTTATATATTTCGTAGTTCAAGACGTATTCATCTAAAAATTCGTTGCACGGTAGTGTTATTTTGAGCATATAAACCTCGTTAGTTAGAATTTAAAATAAATTTTATTATAATCCAAATTTAGTATTATTTTATCTGAATAATGCATATATAATTTATAAATCTAGTCAAAATTGTAGAATTTTATAATCACATAGATTATTTTGCAATTTCCTTATCATTTTAAGCCTCCTTTAAGCACTACTCTTGTATAATTCCAACTCACGAAACGGGAAAGACCTTTTAACTCTTTGTTAGAAATCATTTTTTTTATTTTCGATGTTTTTTAAATTTATAAATGTTAAACTATTTTTTAAAGTCAATCTTTGAAATCTAAACAAGTGATCGATTGAGCCAGAACTACTTTTAAAGTTAGTTCTTTGAGTATAAAAGTAATTATATTATCTTTATACTTATTAATATATAAAAACATTAAAAAGTTTTTTAGATTAAAAACTTCATAATACGAATAATTATTTATTCAACATTTTATGGAGAGTTTGATCCTGGCTCAGAGTGAACGCTGGCGGCGTGCCTAATACATGCAAGTCGAACGGAGTATTAAGAGAGCTTGCTCTTTTAATACTTAGTGGCGCACGGGTGAGTAATGTATAGTTAATCTGCCCTACACTGGAGGACAACAGTTAGAAATGACTGCTAATACTCCATACTCCTTCTTAACATAAGTTAAGTCGGGAAAGTTTTTCGGTGTAGGATGAGACTATATTGTATCAGCTAGTTGGTAAGGTAATGGCTTACCAAGGCTTTGACGCATAACTGGTCTGAGAGGATGATCAGTCACACTGGAACTGAGACACGGTCCAGACTCCTACGGGAGGCAGCAGTAGGGAATATTGCTCAATGGGGGAAACCCTGAAGCAGCAACGCCGCGTGGAGGATGACACTTTTCGGAGCGTAAACTCCTTTTGTTAGGGAAGAACCATGACGGTACCTAACGAATAAGCACCGGCTAACTCCGTGCCAGCAGCCGCGGTAATACGGAGGGTGCAAGCGTTACTCGGAATCACTGGGCGTAAAGGACGCGTAGGCGGATTATCAAGTCTTTTGTGAAATCTAACAGCTTAACTGTTAAACTGCTTGAGAAACTGATAATCTAGAGTGAGGGAGAGGCAGATGGAATTGGTGGTGTAGGGGTAAAATCCGTAGAGATCACCAGGAATACCCATTGCGAAGGCGATCTGCTGGAACTCAACTGACGCTAATGCGTGAAAGCGTGGGGAGCAAACAGGATTAGATACCCTGGTAGTCCACGCCCTAAACGATGTATACTAGTTGTTGCTGTGCTAGTCACGGCAGTAATGCACCTAACGGATTAAGTATACCGCCTGGGGAGTACGGTCGCAAGATTAAAACTCAAAGGAATAGACGGGGACCCGCACAAGCGGTGGAGCATGTGGTTTAATTCGAAGATACGCGAAGAACCTTACCTGGGCTTGATATCCAACTAATCTCTTAGAGATAAGAGAGTGCTAGCTTGCTAGAAAGTTGAGACAGGTGCTGCACGGCTGTCGTCAGCTCGTGTCGTGAGATGTTGGGTTAAGTCCCGCAACGAGCGCAACCCACGTATTTAGTTGCTAACAGTTTGGCTGAGCACTCTAAATAGACTGCCTTCGTAAGGAGGAGGAAGGTGTGGACGACGTCAAGTCATCATGGCCCTTATGCCCAGGGCGACACACGTGCTACAATGGCATATACAATGAGATGCAATATCGCGAGATGGAGCAAATCTATAAAATATGTCTCAGTTCGGATTGCTCTCTGCAACTCGAGAGCATGAAGCCGGAATCGCTAGTAATCGTAGATCAGCCATGCTACGGTGAATACGTTCCCGGGTCTTGTACTCACCGCCCGTCACACCATGGGAGTTGATTTCACTCGAAGTCGGAATGCTAAATTAGCTACCGCCCACAGTGGAATCAGCGACTGGGGTGAAGTCGTAACAAGGTAACCGTAGGAGAACCTGCGGTTGGATCACCTCCTTTCTAGAGTACAATACTAGTACGTCTCACAACTACTAGTAAAAGAAAGATACGATAGCTCAATCACACTTGTTTAGGTTTGAGAGATTGACAATGGGGAATTAGCTCAGCTGGGAGAGCGCCTGCTTTGCACGCAGGAGGTCAGCGGTTCGATCCCGCTATTCTCCACCATAGTTTAAATTTATATCTATATTCTAAACTCTAATTAGAGAGCTTGATTTAATACCAAACTTTCTAATTAGACTTTAGTCTAAACGTTATTTAAAATATCATTGTTAAAGTCACAATCAAGTTTTAATAAAATAAAACAATTTTACAGGACTTGTTAAAGCTTTAAATAGAGACTACTTTAGCAAATAGTTAATTAAACAATCTGTTATCCCAATAACTAAACATATTAACTATTAAGTTTAACATCACAATCTATTATGTTTTAAAACTTACTTAATAGTGGTTAATGCTTTCCGTCTTATAAGTCAATATTTAAACATTGTAAATCTAATATCTATATTTTTATAAAAGATTCTCTTTTAGAAAGATTAGTTATTTATTTTTATCTTTAACAAGGAAGTGATGCAAATTAGAATAATAATCTAAAATAAAAATATAAAATTCGTAACGATAATTTTTAATTAGTTTGATAGCAATCATAGGGTAACCCTACTTGTAGGGACTTTAGTTTGTTCAAACTTTTTTAAAGTTTGTCGTAAATCTGAGCTTTGCTCAGATGCGAACTAAAAAAGGTAAGCTACTAAGAGCAAATGGTGGATGCCTTGGCTAGTAGAGGCGATGAAAGACGTGCCAGGCTGCGATAAGTCTCGGGGAGCCGTCAAGGGGCTTTGATCCGGGAATTTCTGAATGGGGCAACCCAGTATATAGTGATATATACTACCGCAATGCGGAGCTAACGTTGGGAATTGAAACATCTTAGTACCAACAGGAAAAGAAATCAAAAGAGATTACGCTAGTAGCGGCGAGCGAACGCGTAAGAGGGCAAACCGTTAGTTTACTAACGGGGTTGTAGGACTGCAACATAGACTTAAACAAACTAATAGAATAACCTGGAAAGGTTGGCCATAGAGGGTGATAGCCCCGTATATGAAAGTGCGTTTATACTTAGCAGTATCCTGAGTAGGGCGGGACACGTGAAATCCTGTCTGAAGCTGGGGAGACCACTCTCCAACCCTAAATACTACTACTAGACCGATAGTGCACAAGTACCGTGAGGGAAAGGTGAAAAGAACTGAGGTGATCAGAGTGAAATAGAACCTGAAACCATTTGCTTACAATCATTCAGAGCACGATTCTTTATGACGTGTGATGGACTGCCTTTTGCATAATGAGCCTGCGAGTTGTGGTGTCTGGCGAGGTTAAGGAAACCCGGAGCCGTAGCGAAAGCGAGTCTTAATAGGGCGTATAGTCAGATGCTGCAGACCCGAAACGATGTGATCTATCCATGAGCAGGTTGAAACTGGTGTAAGAGCCAGCGGAGGACCGAACAGACGGCCGTTGAAAAGGCTCCTGATGACTTGTGGATAGGGGTGAAAGGCCAATCAAACATCGTGATAGCTGGTTCTCTCCGAAATATATTTAGGTATAGCGTTGTGTCGTAATTATAAGGGGTAGAGCACTGAATGGGCTAGGGCATATACCAATGTACCAAACCCTATCAAACTCCGAATACTTATAATGTAATCACAGCAGTCAGGCGGCGAGTGATAAAATCCGTCGTCAAGAGGGGAACAACCCAGACTAACAGCTAAGGTCCCTAAATCTCATTTAAGTGGAAAACGATGTGGAGTTACTGAAACAACCAGGAGGTTGGCTTAGAAGCAGCCATCCTTTAAAGAAAGCGTAATAGCTCACTGGTCTAGTGATTCTGCGCGGAAAATATAACGGGGCTAAAATGAGTACCGAAGCTTTAGACTTAGTTTTTAACTAAGTGGTAGGAGAGCGTTCTATTCAGCGTTGAAGGTATACCGGTAAGGAGTGCTGGAGCGGATAGAAGTGAGCATGCAGGCATGAGTAGCGATAATTGATGTGAGAATCATCAACGCCGAAAACCCAAGGTTTCCTACGCGATGCTCGTCATCGTAGGGTTAGTCGGGTCCTAAGCAAAGTCCGAAAGGGGTATGCGATGGAAAATTGGTTAATATTCCAATACCAATTATTATGTGCGATGGAAGGACGCTTAAAGTTAGTGGAGCTAGCGGATGGAAGTGCTAGTCTAAGGGTGTAGGTTGAGTTATAGGCAAATCCGTAACTCTTTATCCGAGACCTAAAAGGCTCATGACGCTCTTCGGAGTAGATTGAGAATCCATGATACTATCGAGCCAAGAAAAGTTTCTAAGTTTAGTAATAATTGCCCGTACCGTAAACCGACACAGGTGGGTGGGATGAGTATTCTAAGGCGCGTGGAAGAACTCTCTTTAAGGAACTCTGCAAAATAGCACCGTATCTTCGGTATAAGGTGTGCCTAACTTTGTATTAAGATTCACTCCCAAAGCAAAGAAGGTTACAACAAAGAGTCCCTCCCGACTGTTTACCATAAACACAGCACTCTGCTAACACGTAAGTGGATGTATAGGGTGTGACGCCTGCCCGGTGCTCGAAGGTTAATTGATGATGTTAGCTATGCGAAGCATTTGATCGAAGCCCGAGTAAACGGCGGCCGTAACTATAACGGTCCTAAGGTAGCGAAATTCCTTGTCGGTTAAATACCGACCTGCATGAATGGCGTAACGAGATGGGAGCTGTCTCAAAGAGGGATCCAGTGAAATTGTAGTGGAGGTGAAAATTCCTCCTACCCGCGGCAAGACGGAAAGACCCCGTGGACCTTTACTACAGCTTGACACTGCTACTTGGATAAAGATGCGCAGGATAGGTGGGAGGCTTTGATCCATAGACCCTGGTTTATGGTGAGCCATTGTTGAGATACCACTCTTCTTTATTCGGGTAGCTAACTAGCCTAAGTTATCCTTAGGTAGGACAATGTCTGGTGGGTAGTTTGACTGGGGCGGTCGCCTCCCAAAATGTAACGGAGGCTTACAAAGGTTGGCTCAGAACGGTTGGAAATCGTTCGTAGAGTATAAAGGCATAAGCCAGCTTAACTGCGAGACATACACGTCAAGCAGAGACGAAAGTCGGTCTTAGTGATCCGGTGGTTCTGTGTGGAAGGGCCATCGCTCAAAGGATAAAAGGTACCCCGGGGATAACAGGCTGATCTCCCCCAAGAGCTCACATCGACGGGGAGGTTTGGCACCTCGATGTCGGCTCATCGCATCCTGGGGCTGGAGCAGGTCCCAAGGGTATGGCTGTTCGCCATTTAAAGCGGTACGCGAGCTGGGTTCAGAACGTCGTGAGACAGTTCGGTCCCTATCTGCCGTGGGCGTAAGAAGATTGAGGAGAGTTGACCCTAGTACGAGAGGACCGGGTCGAACTAGCCACTGGTGTACCAGTTGTTCTGCCAAGAGCATCGCTGGGTAGCTAAGCTAGGATGAGATAAGAGCTGAAAGCATCTAAGCTCGAAGCCAACTCCAAGATGAATCTTCTTTTAAGAGCTCTAGTAGACTACTAGTTTGATAGGCTGGGTGTGTAATGGATGAAAGTCCTTTAGCTGACCAGTACTAATAGCTCGTTTGCTTATCTTTATATAAGCATCACTTCCTTGTTAAGGATATAAATACCTTACAAAGAACATGTTTTACTGCAATTAAAACTAAAAAGACTTTAACGATAAATAACACAACAGTGTTAAATAAGAGAATAGCTAAACTATTTTTATTCTTTTATTTAACACTGCCCGTGGCTATACGTGAATAGGAAACGCCTTGCTCCATCTCGAACCAAGAAGCTAAGCTTTTCATGGCCGATGATACTCTCTCTTACTGGGATGTGGAAAAGTAGGTCGCTGCGGGCTTTGTGTTTATATTTTAACTCCTATCTTATTAAATCAATAATTCATCTATCATCTAACTAATCAATCTTAATTAAACTCTTTGTTATTTTAAAGTTTTATCAATTGAGAGTTGATTCATAATTTATAAATAGATTACTAAATTTATATCGCTTTTTAAAATATTTTTACTATTTTATTTTTTATAGGATTATTGTAAGAAATATATTTCTATCTCTTCAATATAGCTAGGTAGTGGTTTAGGATTGCTAATCTGGATCTTCACTAAATTTGGTTGTTTTAAATATATGATAAAATTTAAATCCATATATAATAAATGCGGTTGCTAGGAGTATAGCTGGAATGTATAGTAAAAAAACTATAGAAAATTGACCAAATACCGCCCTACAAATACTTCCTACGAATATACAGATAAAACCAAATTTGATATCCAAATCAAATTTAAGCCCATTAAAACCACTGTGTCTAAGCCCTGCGATATTTATCACCATATAAATAACTCCAAAAATCCCGCTTATGGTTATAATATGTAAAGCATCTGCGCTACTGGTTAATTCAAATAAATATGAAATCCCAAGCCAGATAAAACCAGTACCCAACGTAAGTTGTAAGAAATAATATACCAAAATAAAATACCGCTTCAAAAGTATCCAGTAATGCAGTTCGGCTAATTTCGCCAGTGTCGCGCTCCCTATACCAAGCAAGATAAAACCTAAAGTTTTCTTGTCAAAGCCGGCTAAAACGCAGATTATATAAACGTAAATCATTATGATAGCTAGATTTTTATATATTAAATTTGGTATGAATACTGAAATTTCGTCTCCACCTTGCATCAAGGCTTCTTTGCCAAGTACAATGCTAATGCGAAATGATATAATAAAAATTCCGATAAAATGTAGAAATATCTCTAAATGCAGGTATTTTTCATCTGTGCTAAACGCATACAAAAACGTAAAAACAGCAAACAAAAAAAGTAGTAAATGTATAGATAGTTGATCTGAGTTTTTACCTTGTATCGCCATAAAAGTCGATAAGATAAAAATATAAGTCCAAGTAAAAGCAACAAATAAATTTGCCAAAAATATATTAAAGAAAGCGGATAAAAAAGCTAAATTTAGAATGCAAAATAAAATTACAGCGTGCGGTTTTAAGTTTTTATTAAATTTAGTCCAATCAAGAAACGCAGTAAGCAAAAATCCGCAGTATGCTGCACAAGGAATCACGCCTATAAATAGCGTTTTGTGGATAGTTATAAAATCTAAATTTGTAAAAAATATAAAAGAGCTAAGTACGCAAAATAGAGGTAAAAATAGAAAAAATATTCTCATAGGATGAGTAAAAAAATCATTAATCATAATATATAACTCCTTTAAAATCATCATTCAAGCACTTTGTTATAAAAGCGTCGTCACGGTCTTTTAAGGCTAAATTTAGTGAAATCTCTTTTTGTATTTTCATCAGTTTTGGGGCTAAAAATAAAACTGTATTTGAAAGCATAATGGCTTCGTTTCTCTCATGCGTTACTAGTACGCAAGCTACTTCTTTGGCTTCAAGTTTGCGAGCTAGCAAGTTTGCTAATATTTTTCTTAGATCCATATCTAGTCCGACAAAAGGTTCATCTAGCAACAAAAGATCAGCAGAGCTCAAAAAAGCTCTCATAAAAGCTACTCTTTTTGCCATTCCACCGCTTAGTTCATAAGGGTATTTTTGAGCGTCTTTATGACTTAGCCCTATTAGCGCAAAATGTTCTAAAACTGTTTTTTCATCAGGTTTTTCCATACAAATTAGGACGTTTTTGAGTGCGGTTAGATTGTTTAGAAGTCTATTTTCTTGAAATAAATAGGCTGTTTTTCTAAATTTATTTACGATAGAGCCGTTTTTTGGCGTTTCAAGCGAACTAATAAGCCTTAAAATAGTAGTTTTTCCACATCCAGAAGCTCCAAAAAGAGTTATAACTTCACCATAATTTAAATTTAAACTAAAATCCATAACTATCTTTTGTCTTAAAATTTCAAACTCTAAATTCTTGATACTCAGCATTATCTTCTCCACGGCATTAAAAGTATTTCAAGAGGCTTTATGAGTAGATACTCTATAAGAGCTAAAAAAGCGATTATGATGCATACATAAGCTAAAACGGCGTCCATTTCAAGTAAAGACCGAGCGTCTGCGATTCTAGCGCCTATCCCGTTTGTTGCACTAAGAAGCTCTGTCATTACGACGATTTTTGCTCCCATACTGATCGCTATGCTAAGCGATGAGATAATATAGCTAATCAGCTGCGGAATGTAAAAATACCAAATTTTTTTATAAATTCCTAGTTTATACAGACTAAAAACTTCTTCTAAATCACTATCGACGCTCGCCATTCCCATCATCGATGAAGAAAAAGTAAGCGGAAGCACAGTGATGATTATGGTAAAAATAGTACTAAAATCACCAAATCCAAACCAGATAAATGCTAAAACTACCCAGATGATAGGTGGCATAGTAAGTAAAAATGTGATGAATGGCTTTAGTAAAACCCTCATCGTTTTAGACGATCCTGCGATCAGCCCTAGAAAAATTCCTACTAAACTCGACACTCCTATGCCGATTATCATCCGTTCTATCGTGATTAATATATCGTGTTTTGCGTAATCTTTCAAAATCTCATAAACTTTTTGTAAAACTACAAGAGGCGAGGGCAAAATAAACTCGCCTAGCATTTTTGAACCAAATTCCCACGCTCCAAGCATAAGAAATATCACGCTCAAAGTAGCAAATCCGCCCCAAAGATAATCTATCATCTTAAAAATAGAGTTTCTTTTAACGATACCGTCCGTTTTTATCATAAGAAAAAGCTTTCATCTGGTAGTTTTCCGCCTAAAAGTTTTGGATTTAGCTCCAAAAGTACTTCATAAAATTTCATCAGATCGTCTTTTGCTTCTTTTGCTTTTATCACGGTTAAATTTGAATACTCTAGCGCCGCACTTAAAATAGGAGCTTTTGCGCTTAGATAGTTTTCGCCTATCTCTCCTGCGCTTTGTCTATTTTGCATCGTCCATTCTAAAGCGTTTTGTAAATCAGTATGGAGAGTTTCAAAAACAGATATATTTTGTTCATAAAAATCCAAATTTACTATCATTCCAGCTTGCGGAATTATATCTTTAACTCCAAAGCTTTTACCCCAAATTTTATGTATATCAAGACCTCTTTGTACTGCCACACCAAGCTGCTTTGCGCGCATTATGCAAGCCGTTGCCATAGGTTCTGGTAGAAGTGCGGCGTCAAAATCTTTTGTTAAAAATCCAAGCATCGCTTCAGGAGGCGTTGGAGTATAAGATATAGAAATCTTATCTAAATTTACTCCTTGTTTTTTGCAAAGTGCTTGAAAAACGATATCTGGCATATCGTTTTTAAACGGCATTATAAGTTTTTTACCTTCTAACTCTCCGAGTTCTTTTATGCTTTTATCTTTTGTAAGTAAGTTTTGAAGCCCGTTTGTTAGAATGTTTAGCTGAGCTATGTTTTGACCTTGATTTTTTAAATTTACTCCTACGTTTGATGGGCTCATCATAACTTTGTAAGCTCCACTTGCGACTCCAGCTCTTAAAATATCTGGATTATTCCAAATTTGCAAATTTAAATCCATTTGATTTTTAAGTTTCCCATTTATCAGCGCAACAGCGATCATTACACTAGGCATCGCTGGAGCTCCATAAATCGTAAGATTCTCTTTTGCAAATAAACTCGGCGCATACGCACTAACTCCCAAAGCCGCACTAAAACCTAAAAAATCTCTTCTTTTCATTGTTTTATCCTTTATTAAAATTTACCGTGAAAACTGATGTAAAATGTTCTTCCTGGAGCATTTACCAAAGTTGGCGCCATAGCTTCGACGTGGTTTGCGCTGATAAACTCTGCGTAATTTTTATCAAAGATATTATTTACTCCAAATTTGATTCCGTATTTATCTTTAAAGTTGATCCCTGCGTACAGATCAAATGTAATAAACTCTTTTGCAGCTTCTTCTAAGTCTATACCAAATCCTTTGCTTTTATCAAAATCGCCTCTATTTTGTTTCGCAACATATCTTAATCCAGAGCCAAAATTATACGAGCCAAAACTTGCGTAATTTTTATAATCAAAGTTTAAATTTGCTTCAAATGGACGAATTTGATACAAAGCTCTATCGTCGGTGTCGTTGTTTCCATAGGCGTAAGTTAAATTTAATTTTGTACCGAAATTTTGCATAAAATTTAAATATGCAAAAGCGTTTGCGCTGTAGATTTTTGCATCGACATTTCTTGTTATGATGCTGTTATCCTTTTGTAAAATTCCGCTTTGACCTCTTGCTCTATCGTATATTATTAGATTTTTTACGTCATCTGCCATAATGTATCCACCCAAATTTACACCGTTTGCGTTTAGCGAGTTGAGATAGCTTTTGTAATGGGAGTTTTTGAGATCAAATCCCAGTTTTATAAAATTATGAGCCTCGGGCTTTATGAAAGGATTTGAAACCAAAGCCATAGAAGCAGTTCCGCTTAGAGAGACAAATCTTTCGTTATTTGTAGCGATCCTCTCAATGTGCGCTATCTCACCGTAATACTGCTGAAGCTCATTTGGCGTAAAATCATATCTGAGTTTCGAGCTAAACGCCTCAATATCTACTTTTCCATCAAAATTGATTCCATAGTATTTTTGATATAGCATTTTTGGATTAGGAAAATAACCACCAGCGGGATTTGGCAAGTTTTCGTTAAATTTATCTATTTTCGCGTCGTTATAAGTATAATCCACGCCTAAACTAAATTTATGAAATTCATTAAATTTATACGAAAGCGTATCAAAAATTCTATATACATTTTGCTTAATGCCTCCAAAACGATAAGCGTTTAAAATATCGCCTTTTGCGGTTTTTGCGTAACGTTTTGCGGTGTGTTCGTCTATCGCGTATGAAATCCCGATTGTATTGTGAAATGCTCCAAAATCGTTTTCGTATTTAAGTGCAAATTCATAAATATCTCTATCAACATTCATAAAAGCCATACTTTGCGTTACTGGACGCAAGTCGAAGTTGTTTGCTTTTCTTTCTAAATTTATATATGTAAAATCAAAATTTGCAGTATTGCTAAGATCATCCTGCCCAAAACGCGAATTAAATTTAGTAACAAAACGTTCGGTTTTTACTGCGTCCATCTGGTGTTGTGGTTGCTTGTCATCCGTGATATCGTCGTGGATAAAAACTAGTTTATATTCCATTATATCGTTTGGAACGTATCCTAAAATCGCAGATTGATTTAGTCTTTCATAGCCAAAATTCACCTCATTTCCACTGCCGTCTTTATAGCCGTTTGCTTTTGTATGATTTGCATTGAAAATGGTGTAATAATTCGCTTCTCTAAATTTAAAAAGTGCCGAATTGTAAAAATTTTTACCGTAAATCAGCGATGATAAATGCCACGGATCAATGCTATTATCTATTTTGTCCGTGAGAAAATAGTAATCTCTTGAAGCGTTATCAAATTGATTTTCAACGCCGTAGTTTTGCGAATTTTCTGGAGTGATGAGCTTTGGAGGTTTAAAATCTTTCAAAGGCTCGAATTGAGACGGATTTGCGATATTTGCTCCAAAGAGCGAACATACGCTAAGAAAGTATAGTGAATATTTCATTTTTATCCTTTTTTAGAATTTACAGGACATAATGTTTCCTCTCATTTTTTAAAAGATTTTAAGCGATTATATCAGAAATTATGATAGTGATTGTTGATTTGTATCAAGATAAATGATAATAATTTGCATAATAATATAAATATATCAAATAATTTAGTGCAAATTTATTCGTATATCACATTATATATTTTATATTATTATTGTAATATTTTATTTTAAGGTAATTTCAATAAAATCTATCAAACATAGATAAATTTATACTATTTTATACCTGTTATTTATGATATTATACTTTGATATATTGAAATTTAATTAATTATCACTTATAATTTTAAATATACAAACTAATTTATTTACGAAATCTAATGTTATGTGAAAAATTGGTAATATTGCATAATAAATATTTAATTATATCTAAAACTGCTCGATTTCTTTTTTGTTGCAGTTTTGATTTGAGGGTAGTCATGAGCGGCAATCTGGTTTTGAGTTTTTACTTATATATTTTTATAGTCTGTTTGCTTATAGGAATGTTTTTTCTAACAAAAAAGATAGGTCCTAGTGTGCAAAATTCATCTAAAAACAAAAGTTATGAGAGTGGTATAGTAAATTTTTACGGCGGTATTAATTCTAGTATAAATGTTAAATATTACTTAGTTGCTATAGTATTCGTGATTTTTGATATAGAAGCTGTATTTATGTATCCATGGGCGGTTAGTTTGCGCGATCTTGGAACTTATGGGCTTTGGGTGATGTTTGTTTTTATGGCGATTTTACTAGTTGGATTATTTTATATATATAAAAAGAAGATTTTAAAATGGGAATAGAAAATTTAGTTCAAAACGATGTTGTTTTAACAAGGCTTGATGCGCTGTTTAATTGGGGTAGGAAAAACTCTCTTTGGCCTATGATATTTGGAACCGCCTGTTGCGCGATAGAATTTATGAGCGCCGTATCTTCAAGGCACGATCTTTCGAGGTTTGGAGCAGAGGTTATGAGATTTTCGCCTAGACAAGCAGATCTTATGATAGTAGCTGGAACCATATCTTTTAAACAAGCTCCTATTTTAAAAGAGATTTATGATCAGATGTGCGAACCAAAATGGGTTGTTAGTATGGGCGCTTGCGCTTGTAGCGGCGGTTTTTATGATAATTATACGACATTACAAGGCATAGACCAGATAATTCCTGTTGATGTTTATATAAGCGGTTGTCCTCCGCGTCCAGAGGCTATTATCGATGCTATTTTAGCGATACAAGATAAAATTTCTAACGAGTCTATAAAAGATAGGCATAAAGACTATAAAGGATTATTAGATGCTTGAGAAATTTTCTTCTAAATTTAATATTTTGAAGCACTCTACCACAAATGGTCTTTTAAGTATGCAAATAGATCCAGATGATATATATGAGGCTGTTTTGTTTGTTAGGGATTATCTTGGATTTGAAATATTAGCTGATATAGCTTGCGTAGATAATTTATATATCGATAGCAAAAAACGTTTTAGTCTTTATTATATTTTTAGAAAAGTAAGTGCAGAAAATTTATGTATTTATATAGATATCGATATAAATCAGAGCGTACAAAGCGTCCAGAGCATTTATAAAAGTGCTAATTGGGGCGAGAGAGAGTGTTTTGACCAGTTTGGAGTTAAATTTGAAAACCATCCAAATTTAAAAAGAATACTAAATCATAAAGATTTTCAAGGCTATCCTCTTAGAAAAGATTACCCTACAACAAAGTATCAAGTTCTTTATGAGAGTGATGATTTAGTCGATGAGATGAAAAACGAGATGCAAAGAGCCGGTTTAGCTAGTGATGAAAATGATGAGTTTAAGACAAAATATACATTTTTAAATATCGGACCATCTCACCCAGCCACTCACGGTACAATAAGAAATTTCGTGGCATTAGACGGAGAAAAAATCATATCTTGCGTAACTGAGATAGGATATCTGCATAGAGGTTTTGAAAAAGCCTGTGAAAACCATAGCTATGCTCAGATTATCCCATATACAGATAGGTTAAATTACTGTTCTGCTATGTTAAATAACGTAGGATATGCAAAAGCAGTTGAAGAAGCTCTTGGTTTGAATTTGCCAGATAGAGGGATTTTTATGAGAGTTATTTTGGGCGAGCTTGCTAGAATAATAGATCATGAAGTCTGTCTTGGCGCTATGTTTGTCGATATGGGCGGACTTACAAATTACTGGTATCTTTATAATCCTAGAGAGAGGATTTATAACTTTTTATCTAAGCTAACTGGTGCTAGATTTACAAATTCATTTGCAAGGATCGGCGGTATGGCAAATGATTTTTACGATGGCTGGAAAGAAGAACTTTTGGCTCATTTAAAAGATGTAGAAAAAGGCGTCGATGATACTATGGTTTTAATAGAAAAAAATCGTATATTCTTAGATAGAGTACAAAATATATGTAAAATAAGCGCTAATGACGCATTGAGCTACGGTTTTAGCGGTCCAAATTTAAGAGCTAGTGGCGTGAGTTTTGATCTTAGAAAAGATAAACCGTATTATTACTATGATAGTTTTGATTTCAGTGTTCCAGTGGGAAGTGAAGGCGATATATACGATAGGATGTTTGTGAGATTTTTTGAGATGAGAGAGTCTATATCTATCATAAGACAAGCGATAAAATTAATACCAGAAGGCAAGATAAGTGTAGATGATAAAGATGTATTTTTACCATCAAAAGATCAAGTATATTCAAATATCGAATCACTAATAAATCATTTCAAGTTAATTTTTGATGGAATTAAACTTCCAAACGGACATTTTTACAGTGCTAGTGAAGGAGCTAATGGTGAGCTTGGATTTTTTATATTTAGCAATTCAGAGCCTAATCCTTACCGAGTAAAACTTAGACCGCCGTGTTTTTATGCTTTAAATGCATTTTCTAGTATGGTGCAAGGATCTCTCATAGCAGATAGCATATTAAACTTAGGAAGTCTAAACATCATAGCAGGGGAGCTAGATAGATGAAATTTGAATTTACTCACGAGCAATTATCGGCTCTAAACGAGCTTAAGAAAAAAGTAGATGATGATAGAGCGCTTGTGCTTCCGTCTCTTTGGATGGTGCAAAGAGCACAAGGATTTATAGACTCTAGCGATGTTTTGTATCTAGAAAAAACACTTGGTATAAGAAGTATGTTTTACGCCGAAGCGATCGGTTTTTACTCTATGTTTAATCAAAAATCTAAAGGAAAATTTGAACTTAAGTTTTGCAAAACTATAACATGTAAGTTAAGAGGTAGCGACGAACTTATCAAATTTACACAAGATATTCTTGGTATAAAAATGGGTGAAACTTCTAGCGACGGGCTTTTTAGCCTTGGCGAGACTGAGTGCCTTGGATACTGCGAAAAAGCACCTTGTATGCTTTGTAATCTTGAACAAATAGACTCTTTAGACGAAAATGCCATAACAAATTTGATAGAAAAAATAAGGAAAGAAAATGCAAGTAGTTAGTTCTAGATTTTCTATCAAAGATGGTTATAAAATAGACGTTGCAAAATCCAACGGAGCCTATTTAAATTTAGAAAATATCTTGAAAATGGATAGAAATTTAATAGTAGAAGCAGTAGATAAAAGCGGATTAAGAGGCAAAGGCGGCGGAGGCGGCTTATGCGGAACTAAGTGGAAAAATATGCTTGCTTGGGAAAGCGATAAGCGTTATTTGGTAGTAAATGGCGATGAGAGTGAGCCTGGAACTTGCAAAGATAAGTATATTTTAAATTTAGATCCGCATTTGCTAATAGAAGGAATTATTATATCGTCTTACGCATTAGGAGCTAAGAGAGCTTATGTTTATATAAGAGGCGAATATGAAAGAGAGTTTAAAACTCTTACAAATGCGATAAAAGAAGCTGCTAATGAGCTTGGAGACTTAGAAATAATAGTTTATAAAGGAGCTGGAGCTTATATCTGCGGTGAAAAGACAGCTTTGCTGGAGTCTATAGAAGGAAAAAGAGGTCATCCAAGATTAAAACCGCATAATAAAGCCGAGCCGGACTTTTTATTTGGTCATGCATGTGTGGTAAATAATGTAGAAACCATAGCTAGTGTTCCTTTTATAGTAAAAAACGGTTGGGAAGCGTATAGATCTGTCGGTACTGAAAAAAGCCCAGGAACTCTGTTATTTGCAGTATCTGGATGTGTTAATACTCCTTGCGTAAAAGAGATGCCTTTTGGTACGAAAATGATAGATTTTATAAATGATTTTGGCGGTGGAGTATGGAAAAATAGAGAGTTAAAAGCAGTTATCCCAGGAGGCTCAAGTGCCGCAGTTCTAACAAAAGATGAAGTGCTAAAAGCTACACTAGATTATGAGAGTTTAAAAGAGTTTAAAAGCGCATTGGGTACTGGTGGAATGATGGTGTTTGACGATACTATTAGTATGCCAGAAGTGCTTTTAAATTTACTTGAGTTTTATACAGAAGAGAGCTGTGGGCAATGCACACCTTGTCGTGAAGGCTGTGGTTGGGCTTTGAGAGTTGTAAAAAAAATAGTAGAAGGCGAAGGCTCTTTAAGAGACTTAGATACGCTAAAAGATATATCATATATGCTTGATGGAAAGACTATTTGCGTCTTTGCTCCGGCTGTAAAGGATGTAATTATGGGATTTATCACTAAATTCGAAAACGAATTTGTAGCGCTATGTAAGGAAACTAAGTGATGGTTAATATAGTTGTTGATGGAGAGACATTTAGCGTAGATAAAAACGGTAACTTAATCACCGAGCTAAAAAAGCATAATATCGAAATTCCGCATTTTTGTTATCATGAAGCGCTTGGCGTGAGTGGAAATTGCAGGATGTGTCTGATAGAAGTAGTCGGTCAAAAACGCCCTCAAATAGCTTGCAATACTCCTATTAGCGAAGGAATGGAGATAAAAATAAACAGTGAGCTTACTAGAAAAGTTCAAAAAGGCATTTTAGAGCTTGAGTTTATAAATCACCCAATAGACTGCCCGGTGTGCGATCAAGCCGGTGAATGCTCACTTCAAGAGTATTATATGTGTTATGACAAGGGCGATTCAAGAGTTAGTCTTGCACAAAAGGTAAGAAAACCTAAAAAAGAGGATTTTGGATCAAATGTTATCCACGACGCTGAACGCTGCGTACTTTGTAGGCGTTGTGTGAGATTTACTGAAATTTGTACGAAGACTTATGAGCTTGGAGTAGGAAATAGAGGAGAGCATAGCGAAATAATTCTATTTAATGATGAAAAAATAAATAATCCATACGCTGGAAATATCGTAGATGTTTGTCCTGTGGGCGCTATGACTTCAGCTGATTTTCGTTTTAAAAAAAGAGTTTGGCACCTAAAAAGCTCACCTTCTATATGTCAAGGTTGTGAGAGAGGCTGTGCTATTTGGGTAGATAGCAGTCAAGATAAGTATGAATATAATAAAATTTATCGTTTTAGACCACGAGTAGATAACGCGGTAAATGGTCATTTTATCTGCGATTTTGGTCGTTATAGTTATAAAAATGAGCAGATTATAGTTCAAGAAAACAGCGATGAGCTTATTTCAAATTTAAAAAACGAGTTAGATAAAACTAGTGGCGAATTTGATATCTTGATCACTTCGTCTTTATCTCTTGAAGAGATGTTTTGTGTTATAAATTTTGCTAAAGAGTATAACGCTAGGATCTATGGTTGGGATGATTTTAGAGATGAGAGTTTTTGCGATAGCGAGGGTTTGATGCTTCGCTATCCAAATAAAACGGCAAATAAACAGGGTTTGGATTATTTTTATAATAACTCTTATATATCAAAAGATATATCTGATATACAAGATAGAATTATCGTTTTTCATTTAGGTGGCGAGTTGGATTTTTTAAATTTAAAAGATAAAAACATAACGTTCATAGGATCTTGCAATAGCGCTGATATAGTTTGTGCTAGTGCGTATCATAGAGATGGGCATAGTGTTAATGTTGATAATAAATTAAGATTTAGCAAGGCGGCATTTTTAAATTTATCACCTAGCATAGAACAGATTATACAAACACTATCTCAAAATAGTTATAAATTTGATAAAGATATTTTAAAGGCGTTTGAATGAATGAACTTGTTTTGACCATTTTTAGGATTGTTTTCATACTTTCGTTTATACTTTTACTTATACCGATTTTGGTCTTACTTGAGCGCAAAATTTCAGCCTTTATCCAAGATCGCCCCGGACCAAATAGAGCAAATATCGCAGGTATCAGGTTAGGTGGTATAGTTCAAGCTTTAGCCGACGCTCTTAAGCTTGCTATAAAAGAGGATTTTACTCCAGCTAGTATTCGTTCTAAGTTTTTATTTACTATAGCTCCTATGGTATTATTTCTTATGAGTACGCTTACTATAGCAGTTATTCCATTTTCTGATTATTTTACTATCGACGGTGTTAAACATCTTATGCAAGGAATTCCTTTTGATGGCGGAATGCTGTGGTATCTTGGAGTGGCGTCGCTTAGTATCTATGGTATTATGCTTGCTGGTTATGCTTCAAATAATAAATATTCACTTTTAGGTTCGCTTAGAGCAGCTTCTGGAGCTATCAGCTATGAGATTCCGCTTGGACTTGCTGTTGTTAGTATGATCTTGACTTACGGTTCTATAAATTTAAATGATTTTGTTGTTCAGCAACAAGGCTCGTTTTTAGGTTTGCCATCATGGGGGATATTTGTCCAGCCTTTGGCTGCTATTATATTTATAATATGTGCGTTTGCAGAGACAAACAGAGCTCCTTTTGATCTAGCAGAAGGAGAAAGCGAGATAGTTGCTGGTTATCATTTAGAGTATAGCGCAATGAGTTTTGCTATGTTTTTTATGGCTGAATATATAGCAATGACAGCTATGAGTGCTCTTATAATTACTATATTTTTTGGCGGATACTCGCTTCCTTATCTTAGCACTGCAGATCTTATAAGCAACTATAAAATCGTACTTTTAAGCATAGTGTTTATCATCACTGTTTTAGGTTTTATCTTTGTACTGTGGATAAATAAAAATAATGTTACAAGATATAAAGTCACAAACGACTTTAGAAAAAAAGAGAATAAATTTTATAAAATTTGTACGTTTATAGTAGTTGCTATCATAGATATCATCTGTTTATACCTGTATTTTACTGGTTTGCAAAGTCTTGGACAAGAAATTTTAGTAACCATACTTTATCTAACTATATTTGCTTTAAAAACATTTGTTATGCTTTTCGTGTTTATCTGGGTACGCTGGACTGTGCCAAGATTCAGATATGATCAAATTCAAAGACTCGGCTGGGAAAAACTTATGCCTTTGGCGATATTTAATATCATAATAACAGCAATGGTGGTGGTATATGGCAATTAAAACAAAAACTATACGCAGGAAAAAAATACCGTTTTTACAAAGAATTTACCTACCTTTTATATTTGCAGGTATGGCTAGAACATTTAAGCATTTTTTTAGGAATTTAAAAGATAGCTCAAACATCGATTTTTTAGAGTATCCAGAACAAAAACCTACTGATATAACAAATCGTTACAGAGGACTTCACAGGCTTACTAAAAATGAAAAAGGCGATCTGAAATGTGTTGCGTGTGATATGTGCGCGACTGCATGCCCTGCAAATTGTATTTTTATCACAGCTACTGAGATAGAAGGTAGCAAAGAAAAAGCGCCTTCTAAATTTACTATAGATTTACTTGAATGCGTGTTTTGCGGACTTTGCGTAGAGGCTTGTCCAAAAGATGCTATCAGAATGGATACTGGTATATTTACTAAAGTAGGCAACACCAGAGAGTCGTTTTTAGCCGATATAAAAACTTTATCACAAAGAGAAGAGGGGAGCTTTTGATGGAACTTTTTTTATTTATAAATTTCTCTTTATTTGCCATTTTAGGAAGTTTAGGTCTTGTTTTGTTTAAAGCACCTATTCACGGAGCCTTAAGCCTTATAGTTACTTTAGTTTCTATAGCTGGTTTATATCTTTTGTTATTTGCTAAAACTCTATTTTTAATTCAAATTGTAGTATATGCTGGAGCTATCATGGTGCTAAGTGTTTTTGTAATGATGTTTTTTAATATCAAAAGCGACACTTTGTTTATAAAGCTTAAACCGAAATCTTTTTTTGTTATTATCCCTCCTGCTATTATATTTGCTATTTTGTTAGATGAACTTTGGAAATTGCCGAGTGATTTTGGAATTGCACCGCTTGATTTTGGAGAGATAAAGCCTCTAGGATTTTATCTATTTACAAATTGGGGATTAAGTTTTGAGGCGATATCTTTGCTTTTGACAGCCGCATTAATTGGCGTGGTCGCTATTTTAAAAGGCAAAAACAATGCTTGATTTTTATATATTAGTGGCTTTGATTCTATTTTTTATCGGCGTTTTAGGAGTTATTCTTAGAAAAAATATCTTTACTATATTTATGTCAGTAGAGCTTATGTTGAACGCTACGGCGCTGATATTTGCTGCTTTTGCTAGAGAAAGTCTAAACTTAGATGGACAAGTAATCGTTATGTTGATAATCGCTATAGCCGCAGCTGAAGCTAGTTTTGGT
Source organism: Campylobacter fetus subsp. testudinum 03-427 (assembly GCA_000495505.1). NCBI lineage: Bacteria > Pseudomonadati > Campylobacterota > Epsilonproteobacteria > Campylobacterales > Campylobacteraceae > Campylobacter > Campylobacter fetus. The sequence continues at coordinate 158,677 of CP006833.1, forward strand.
TTGGCTCTTATAGTACTTTTATACAAGAAAAAGCAGAGCTTAAACATAGATATTTTTGATGAGTTAAAGGATAGAGATGTTAGTTAGCATTGTAGTTTTAGCGCCTATTATAGGCAGTATTTTGCTAGGTTTGACCTATTTGGCTAGAAATACTCTTAAGATATCGCAGATTGGTTTTGCATTTTTAGGTATGGCAGCTCCTATTGCTAGCTTTGTTTGTATGGCGATTTTATTTTTAAATTCACAAATAGAACCGATAAATTTAAATATGTTTGGCTGGATAGAAGCTGGTATATTTAAAATAGAGGTTGGGTTTTATCTTGATCATTTAAGCCTTTTAATGGGTCTGTTCGTAACTTTTTTAGGTATGCTTATACATCTGTATTCAATCGGATATATGGATAAAGATAGCGGTTTTGGTAAGTTTTTTTGTTATATGAATTTATTTTTAGGCAGTATGCTCATACTTGTGCTTGCAAATAATCCTGTGTTGATGTTTGTCGGCTGGGAGGGTGTGGGAGCTTGTTCGTATCTGCTTATATCGTTTTACTTCAGTTCTAAAGACAACGTAAAAGCTGGAAATAAAGCATTTATACTAAATAGAATCGGCGATTTTGGCTTTGTTATAGGTCTTGTTAGCTTGTATCTTGCTACTTCTCCATATGGTTTTAATTATGAAATATTAGCTAAAAGCGCACCTCTTATACCTGCAAATTTGGCTATTTTTATAGCGTTTTGTTTTATCTGCGGAGCACTTGCTAAATCAGCGCAAATACCGCTTTACACATGGCTTCCTGATGCTATGGCTGGACCGACTCCTATTTCTGCTTTGATACATGCAGCTACTATGGTAACAGCTGGTGTTTATATGGTTGTTAGATTTGGATTTTTATATGAACATTTAAATTTTGTTTTAGAGATACTTGCGATAATCGGCGTAATAAGCGCACTTTTTGCCGCTATTATCGCTATAAAAACTACAGATATCAAGAAAATTCTAGCCTACTCTACTATGAGTCAGCTTGGATATATGTTTGCTGGACTTAGTTTTAGTTCTCAAGCGGCTTTGTATCATCTTTTTACGCATGGATTTTTTAAAGCACTTCTGTTTTTGGGTGCTGGATCTGTGATAATAGCCTTGCACCACGAACAAAATATATTTAAAATGGGTTCTTTGCATAAAAATAAAATACTATTTTATCCTATGCTATTTGGCTCACTCGCTATAAGTGGAGTTTTTCCTTTTGCGGGATTTTTCTCAAAAGACGCACTTATATTAGGAGCGTTTTTAAGCGGTCATTACTTTATATCTGGAGTTTTGCTATTTACAGCAGGGCTTACTTCTTATTATATTTTTAGGCTATTTTTTCTGGTTTTTTATTCGCAAAATGAAGCGCCTAAACAGCATAAACTCCCATTTACTATGAGTTTTGTCAATGTAATACTAGCTATATTTTCTCTCATAGGAGGAGGTATGGCTATGTTTTTAAGCTTAGAACACGTGAGTTTATCAGTAGAGATAATGGCGGGAGTTGTTAGCTTATTCGTTTCATTTTTAGGAATTTTTATAGCCTATAAAAAGTTTTATAATTACAAAAATTGCGAAGAGCAAACTTGTCGTTTTGAAAATTTGGTTATAAATAAATTCTATGTTGATGAAATTTATGATCTCGTTTTTGTGCGCAGTTTTGCAAACTTGAGTAAATTTGTAAGAGAAGTTTTAGACGCAAAGATTTTCTATCCGCTTGTTTTAGGAACTGCTAGACTATTTAAATTTAGCGGTTTTGTATATTCTAAATTTACGCAAAACGGACTTGCTAGCTCTTACGCATTTTATATGTTGGCTTTTATCTGCGTTTTTATCCTTTATATAAAGGTTAGTTTATGACTGGTTTTTCACATATTTTAAGTTTGATTATATTTTTACCGTTTATTGCTGGAGTTTTGATAGCTCTGTTTTTTAATGATAAAATAGGCAAGCTAGCAGCTTTTGTTGTTAGTATCGCAGTAGCTGTTTTGGGTCTGATTTTATTTTTTAAATTTGACCCAAATGCTGGTATGCAGTTTGTTGATAGTGTATCTTTAGTGCCAAAATACGGCATTAGCTACTTAGTTGGTGTAGATGGGATAAATTTATATATCTTACTTATCATTACTTCTGCATTTCCGCCTCTATTTTTTATTTTAAAAAATAGAAAAAAAGGCTACTGGGCAAATATGCTTTTTATGCAAAGCGGATTTTTGTCTGTTGTTTCATCGCTCGATCTTATATATTTTTATGCTGGTTGGGAGATGATGCTTATACCTATATTTATTATGGTTGGAATTTATGGCAAGGATTCAGGAAGAGCTGGAGCTCTTATGGATATGATGTATTACGCTATATTTGGTTCTATGATTATGCTTGGAGCTATCATATATATCGGAGCTGCTCATTATGATGAGTTTGGATTTTTTAGCTTTAGACTTGAAGATCTGATTAAAGTAAGTTTAAACTCGGACTTGCAAACTGTTTTATTTTTCTGTTTTATGCTAGCTTTTGTTATAAAACTACCTCTATTTCCATTTCATCTTTGGATGAGCAATGCTTATACAAAATCGCTCACAACTGCTACTTTTATGCTTTCTGTTATCGCTTCAAAAGTAGCTGTTTTTGCGATATTGCGTTTTGTGTTGCCTCTGTTTCCAGTGTCTTTTGTAAGTTATTCGTCATGGTTTATAGCTCTTGGGCTATTTTCTATGCTGTATTTTGGTATAGCAGCTATCAAGGTGAAAGATTTTAAAACTTTGCTTGCATATGCTTCAGCGTCTCACTTAGGACTTATAATAGCAGGAGCATTTGCTTTAGATGTAGAAGCGATGACTGGATCTATGTATCAAGTGGTTGCCCATGCTATTACTAGCGGAATTATGTTCTTGTTAGTCGGTATGATAAGTGAGCAGCTAGGAACTAGAAAGATAAGTAAGTTAGGTGGTCTTGCTATAAAGGCGCCTGTTTTTGCTACCATTTTTGCTATCGCAATGATATCTAGTGTTGGACTACCGGCTACTGTCGGTTTTGTAGGCGAACTTTTGATTATATTTGGACTATTTAAAGCTAATTTAATTTATGGTATTTTTGGTACAACTTCTATAGTAATAGGAGCTATTTATATGTTCATAGTTTATAGAAAAGCGATTTTACAAAATACAAATGAACTTACGGTTAAATTTAAAGACCTAAGAAAGCGTGAAATTTTGGCATTTTTAGTAGCTGTTGCTATGATATTTATCATGGGAATTTATCCAAAACCTTTTATAAAACAGATAGAACCTACTATGAATGATCATTATGAAAGTTATATAAAACCAAATTTAGGAGCCAAAAAATGATAGCGCTGTTACCTTTTATTCTCTCTTTGGCGGCTACGTTTATAAACATATTTTTATGTGTTACTAAGATATCAAAACGATATTCTATAAATTTAAATATCTTGTTTTGGGCTATAATTTTTATATCTTTTTTTGCCGTTCGTTCTAATTTTTCAAATGACTTTTTGATAGATTTTGCTGTTGGATTTATATCTCTTGATGAGTTTTCATTCTGTTTTGGTGTAGTTTTGTCCGCGCTTATGATAATTTTTTTAATTTCTAGTTTTTATAGCGATGATGAGAAATTCTACAAACAAGAGATGTTTGCACTCGCATCTTTAGCTAGTTTTGGCTTGTTGGCTATGAGCCTTAGCGTGGAGCTGATACTTACTCTTATATTTTTAGAAATAGCTTCTATAAGCATTTATGCTATGATAGCTATGAATAGCGTTGAATACAAAAGCGTTGAAGCTGCGTTTAAATACTTTTTATTGTCATCATTTATGAGTGCATTTTATCTGCTTGGGGCGGCTTTTGTATTTGGAGTGGCTGGATCTACAAAATACTCTTTTATAGCAACTGGATTGAACAGCGATTTTTTAAGCATTATAGGGATAATTTTGGTGCTTTCTATGATGTTTTTCAAGATAGCGATTTTTGGATTTTATAGATGGAGCATAGATGTGTATTACGGCTCAAATTTAAATATAGCCGGCTTTTTAGCGTCTGCTTTTAAACTTGCTAGTTTTGCCATTTTGATCAAGCTTTGTTTTTTATATCCGGGTAATAATATAGAAATTTTACAAGGTATCTTTGCTATTTTAGCAGTTTTAAGTATGTTTGCTGGGAATTTACTATCTCTTAAAGAGACAAATGTTAAAAAAATACTCATTGCCGCTGGAATCGTGCATTCAGGATATATTTTTATAAATTTATCCTCTGTTGGCGCTTCTGTTTCCATATATCCAGCTATTTTTTATCTATCTACATATACTATAGTAGTTGGTTTTTCATTTGCTATTTTAAATGGGCTTTTTGGAGACAGAGAGATAAAAATATCTGATTTAAGCGGACTTTATAAAGTGCGTCCTACTGAGGCTTTTGCTCTTACTGTGATCTGTTTGTCTTTTATCGGATTTCCTTATAGTGTTGGATTTTTGGGTAAATTGTTTATATTTTCTAGTGCTATAGAAAGTGGTAAGTCCTATTTGGCTATTTTTGGTATAATTAATACTATATTTTCAGTATATTATTACCTAAAAATTATCATCAGCATATATTTTAGTGAGAACAAAACTGCTCTATCTTGCGAAGATAGTAAGAAATTTGGTTTAAAACTGCTTGCTTTGAGCTCTATTTTATTTATACTTTTAGAGGGAAGCGGCGTATTTTCTATAACATCTTTTTTAAATTTATTTATCAAATAAACTTATTTTTAGTATTAAATTTAACTAAATTTATACTTTAGATAGTATGGTAAATAGATACTTTGGAAATAATATATATTTAGTTTAAAATTTAAAAACTAAATATATATTTAAGAATGTCCGCCTTATTTCGGTAATAATATTCATTTATATATTATTTTATCTAAATTTAAGTCCATAAGTCGCATAATTACGGTAATAATTTTATAAAAAGGATAATAATGAAAGCTAAATTTCTAGTAGTTCCTGCGATTGTAGGCGTATTTGCCGTAAGCGCGTTTGCGCATTTTGGAGTAGTGATTCCGTCTAGTTCGACTGTGAATGACGAAAAAGAGGCGAAAATGAGTATAACTTATAGATTTACTCATCCCTTTGAACAGATGATGATGAATATGGAAAAACCGGTTGAAACAGGAGTATTTGTAGATGGAAAGAAAAATCCAATATCAAATTTAACCGAGAAAAAAGATGGCAAAATGAGCTATTACACTGCAAATTATGAAGTAAAAAATCCCGGAATGTATCAGTTTTATGTTGATCCAAAGCCGTATTTTGAAGCAGCTGAAGATAAGTTCATAAGACACATTACAAAAACAGTTGTAAATGCTTATGGATTTGGTGAGGGCTGGGACACACCTATTGGTTTAAAAGCTGAAATAGTACCTCTTAGCAGACCTTATGGATTATATAAAGGAAATCTTTTCTCAGGTATAGTTCTATATAAAGGCGAAAGAGCTAAAAATGTTACGGTTGAGGTCGAGTACTACAACTCAAAAGGTTTAAAAGCGCCTTCTGAGGATTTTATCACTCAAGAAGTCAAGACAAATGAGCTTGGTGAGTTTAGTTTTGCGATGCCTCTTGCTGGCTGGTGGGGATTTGCAGCTTTGATAGATGATGACGAGACTATCAAAAAAGACGGCAAAGCTTATCCGGTTGAACTTGGCGCAGTTATTTGGGTCGAGACTAAAGAGTACTAAAATGCATATCAGCGAAGGAGTATTAAAACCAGAAATCATAGTTCCAGCAGCGGTGATCGCAGGTATTTGGGTAGTGTATTTGCTATATAAGTTGAAATTTAATGATATTCCTAAGATAGCTTGCATGAGCGCTATGTTTTTTATAGCGTCTTTCATACATATTCCGATTGGACCGACGTCGATTCACTTGATTTTGAGCGGTTTGGTTGGAGCGTTTTTAGGATTTAACGCCATTTTGGCTATATTTGTAGCTTTGCTTTTACAAGCTTTGTTATTTGGATACGGTGGTATAACCGTGCTTGGAGTAAATCTTTTGATGATAGCGTCTCCTGCTATATTTGGTTTGTATTTTTTAAGGCTTTCGTTTAAGAAATTTAGAGTTTTGAATTGGTTTTTAGTCGGATTTGTTCCGATTCTTATCTCATCAGTGATTTTAAGTTTAATTTTAGCTTTAAACGGAAATGAGTTTTTACCGGTTGCGACTCTGGCTTTTGTTTCAAATTTGGCTTTGATGGTGATCGAGGGTATGATATCTCTATTTGGAATATCTTTTATTTATAAAGTAAATAAGGATTTATTAAAATGATAAAATTTATGCTTATAGTTTGCGCAGCAGTTGCTTTAAATGCACACTCATTAAAGGTATTTGCTAAAGAAGAAAACGGTTTTGTGCTCATCAAAAGCTATTTTTACGGTAATTCGCCTTGCAAAGAGTGTAAAGTTGAGCTTATAAAAGATAATAAAATTCTAAGTACGCTACAAACAGATTCAAACGGTGAAGCTAAGGCAAAAATCGTAGCTAGCGAGTTTGATATCTTAGTAGATGGTGGGCTTGCGCATGAAAAGAGAGTGAGTTTCAAAGCTGAAAATCCGCTTCCGATAGATACCGATGATAGCGACACGATGTATGTTGTTAAGTTTATAGGTGCATTTGCAGCTATCGCAGTTATATTTGGTGGTTTATACCTTGTAAAAAGAAGGCGGATTATTTGCAGTTAAATTTATCTTGCGGCTTGGTCTGTCTTGTGATATTTAGCTTTAAAGTAGCGCTTAGCAGCAGCATTGACGCTACTTTTTTTCTACCTATACTGTTTTTGCTGTTTATTAAATTTAAAAATATCTTATCTTTAATCAAAAAAATGATATTTTTAAATTTATTCATCATTTTAGTTGCTTTAAGTGTTATGATATACGAAAACTACCATTTAGCAGCGCTTATTTTTATAAGATCAAATTTAATTATATTTTTTGGATTGTCGATCTTTAGTACAGCAAATTCGTACGATATCGCCATATCTGTTTCAAATTTAAAACTAGGAGACAAAATAAGCGCTATGTTTTATTTCACCGTGAAATTTATAGACGAGTTTAAATCCGAGTTTCAAAGAATCAAGCAAACGCTTAAAGCAAGAGGATTTAAGCCTTGTAGCTCGCTTTTTACATATAAAACATATGGAAATTTGGTAGCGATGCTGTTTCTGAGTGCATTTCATAAATCTCAAATGTTGGAAAAAACATTTATATGTAGAGGATTTCAGGGTAAATTTTACACCCAAAATAGGCAGAAAATAGGTATTTTGGATATAATTTTATTGGTATTTACTATCTTTATATACATTTTAAGCTTAGGAAAAATCATATGAGTTGTACCCTTAGTTTTAAAAATATCTCTGCTAAAATAGGGGATAGAACTCTTTTTTCAAATTTAAATTTAAATGCAGGGCATAAAGATAAAATAGCGATAATAGGCTCAAATGGTTGTGGTAAAACAACATTGCTTGAGATAATAGGTGGGCTTAGAGATCCTGATAGCGGGGAAATAGAGATATTTCATAATGCTATTTTAAATTTAAAAGAGTATCAAAAATATAGGCATTTGATTGGGTATTTGTTTCAAAATAGCGATGATCAATTTATCTGTCCAAATGTATTTGAAGATGTTGTTTTTGGCTTACTTGCAGTAGGTGTGCAAAGAAAAATAGCCGATAAAAAAGCCAAAGAGATCTTAAAAGAGCTTGATATATGGCATTTAAGAGATAAGATAGTTTTTCATCTTTCAGGCGGTGAAAAAAAGCTTGTTGCGTTAGCTGGAGTGCTAGTAAATGAGCCTCAAATTTTACTGCTTGATGAGCCAACTGCTGCGCTTGATTTTGATATGCAAGAAAAAGTAGCAGATCTGCTTATTAAACTTGATATAACTCAGATCATAGTATCTCACGACAAAGAGTTTATAAGCAGAGTTGCAAATAAAATGTACTATTTAAGCAAAGATGGGTTGAGGCTTGGTGGTTGATTAGTTTAAAGACTGCTTAAAATACTATTCCTAAACTGTTTGTAAAGCTTATATTTTATATACATTTTATATTTTTTAGATAGAATTACGCCTAATAAAATCTAGGGTTAAATATGAGCAAGTTAATTATCGTAGAATCTCCAGCCAAAGCAAAAACTATAAAAAATTTTTTGGGCAGCGAGTATAAAGTTATAGCTAGTAAAGGTCACATCAGAGATCTTCCAAAGTCTAGCTTCGGCATAAAAATAGAAGATGATAAATTCACACCAGAGTACAGAGTAAGCAGCGATCACAGCGCTATAGTAAAAGAGATAAAAGATCTAGCAAAGAGTGCAGATACCATATATCTAGCTACTGATGAGGATAGAGAGGGTGAAGCTATAGCGTATCATATAGCAGCCGCAATCGGTAAAAAACCTGAGATGCTTCCAAGAATAGTATTTCACGAGATAACAAAGTCAGCCATACAAAACGCATTAGAAAATCCACGTAGTTTAAATATGGATAGCGTAAATGCTCAACAAGCAAGAAGACTTTTAGATAGGATAGTTGGTTATAAATTAAGTCCGCTTCTAAACTCAAAAATCCAAAGAGGTCTTAGTGCAGGGCGCGTTCAGAGTTCGGCTTTGAAGATATTAGTAGATAAAGAGCGCGAAATAAGAAACTTCAAGCCTATAGAGTATTTTAGCATAGATACTAAATTTAAAAAAGATTTAGAAGCTGAACTGGTCGAGTTTGAGGGTTCTAAGATAGAAAAGCTTACCATAACAAACAAAGATCGTGCAAAATTTATAGTTGATAAGATAAAAGATGAGGGCTTTAGCGTTGCAAATGTAGAGAGCAAAGAGCGAAAGATAAGCCCTCAACCTCCGTTTATGACTTCTACTTTGCAACAAAGTGCTTCAAATAGACTTGGATTTAGTCCTAAAAAAACTATGATGTTAGCCCAAAATTTATACGAAGGCGTACAGACAAATAACGGTTTTATGGGCGCTATAACATATATGAGAACAGATAGTTTAAATTTAGCCAAAGAAGCTATAAGCGCAGCTAGAGATCTGATCAAAGAGGAATTTGGCGATAAGTATCTTCCAAAATCTGCAAATTTTTACACTACAAAAAATAAAGGAGCTCAAGAAGCTCATGAGGCAATTCGTCCTACAAATTTAAGCTTTACTCCAGCAGAGGCGGCTAAGTTTTTAGAAAAAGATCTGCTAAAACTCTATACTCTTATATACAATAGATTTTTGGCTTGTCAGATGTCTGCAAGCGTATCGCAAACTCAAAATATATTTATAAAAAGCAAAAGTAGTATTTTTAAAATTTCGGGCAGAAAGCTTGTATTTGATGGATTTTACAAAGTTTATGGTGATCTTGATAAAGATAAAATTCTTCCTAATTTAAATGTAGGCGATAAAATGGAGCTTGAAAGCTTAAGCAGCCAAAGTCATTTTACTGAGCCACCATCGAGGTATTCAGAAGCTGGTTTAGTAAAAAAACTCGAAAGTCTTGGTATAGGCAGACCAAGTACGTATGCCCCGACTATTTCTTTGCTTACTAGCAGGGATTACGTAAAAGTAGATAAAAAACAGCTTATTCCAAATGAGATAGCATTTAATATAACTAGTATGCTTGAAGAGCATTTTAATGATATAGTAGATAGCGATTTTACATCTAAAATGGAAGAGAAACTTGATGATATAGCAGAAAATAAAGCGGATTGGCAAGAGGTTTTATCTAAATTTTATCATCCTTTTATGCAAAAAATAGATTATGGTAAAAAAAATATAAAGAGTCAAAAAATAACCGAACCCATAGGTGAAAAGTGCCCTGAGTGCGGCGGTGAGCTTGTAAAGCGAAAAGGAAGATTTGGTGAGTTTATCGCTTGTTTAAATTTCCCAAAATGTAAATATTCTAGAAATTTAAAAAATGAAGCCAAAGTTGAGAAAAAAGAGCCGCAAAAAATCGGCGTAGCATGTCCTCAGTGCGGTGGCGATATAGTTGAGAGATTTAGCAAAAAAGGTAAATTTTTTGGGTGTGCAAACTATCCAAAATGCAACTTTATAAGTAAATATCAGCCTACAGATCAAAAATGCCCACAATGTGGTAAAATGATGGTTTATAAAGAGCTTAAAAAAGGCAATTTTTACGAATGTTCTGCTTGTAAATTTAAAAAAGAAGGGAATGACAATGAGTAAAATGGTAATGCTTTGTGCTATCTGTAATGTCAGTAGCGGAAATTGCGCTGAAGACTGTGCATACTGCACCCAAAGTGCGCATATAAAAGCTGATATTCCTAAATTTAAGCAAAAAAATTTAGAGCAGATACTAAATGAAGCTAAAATCGCTAGTAAAAATCATGCTCTTGGATTTTGTCTTGTGACTAGTGGTTTAGGACTTGATGATAAAAAGCTTGAGTTTATATGTGAAGCTGCAACAATGTTACGAAAAGAAACACCAAATTTGATGTTGATAGCTTGTAACGGATCTGCTAGTTACGAAAGCTTAAAAGAACTTAAAAAAGTCGGGATATTTAGTTACAATCATAACTTAGAAACAAGTCGTGAGTTTTTTCCTCAAATTTGCACAACTCATAGTTGGGATGATAGGTTTAATACGAATTTAAATGCTAAAAAAGCCGGTCTTGAGCTATGTTGTGGCGGAATTTACGGACTTGGAGAGAGCTTAGATGATAGGCTTAGTTTTAGAGCTAGTCTAAAAGAACTAAATCCTTTTTCAAGTCCGATTAATTTTTTTATACCGAATTCTGCTTTGAAAATCAAACAGCCGCTTTTAAGCACTGATGAAGCTTTGGGAATTATAAGGGATACTGCTAAAACATTGCCTCAATGTCGTATAATGGTAGCTGGAGGCAGGGAAGTAGTGTTAGGCGATAGACAGTATGAGATACTAGAAAATGGAGCTAGTGCTATAGTTATAGGTGATTATCTAACCACTAGCGGAGAGGTTGCTAGTAGAGATATAGAAGAGCTTAGAAAAAGAGGCTTTGAGTTTGCATCACAGTGCCATTAATGAGCTTTCTATTCTTATTGTTTTGGCGTTTATAATCTTTATATCGCCGTATTTTTCAAAACTTACAAAAATCCCAATTGCTCCTATAGAGATAGCTCTTGGGATAATTCTAGGTTTTTTTGGTCTGCTTCCTAAGAGTGATTTATTTGAGATAGTTGCAAAAGTTGGGTTTTTTTATCTAATGTTTTTAGCAGGAACAGAAATTGATCTTCGCTCGTTTTTTAAGATAGATAAGAAAGTATTAAAACTTATTTTGGCTTATATATCGGTTTTATATGTGATAGCCGCGTTTTTAGGTATATGGTTAGAGCCTGCGTTTTTGGTATTTATCGTGATACCTGTTATGTCTGTAGGTATGCTCTCAACGCTATTTAAAGAGTATGGTAAAAATGAACCGTGGCTAAATATTGCTATGATCACAGGAAGCATAGGTGAAGTGATAAGTATAGCTTTGCTAACTTTAGTAGGTGCATATGTAGAGTTTGGTAACAGTAGCGAACTTTATACAAGTATAAATTATCTTATTATATTTATAGTTCTTTGCATACTTGGATTTAAAGGACTTGAAGTACTTTTTTGGTGGTATCCAAATTTAAAAGTGCTTCTTATGCCTCATTATGATAAAGATGAGAAAGATATAAGGCTTTCTATGGCTATGTTTTTTGGTACTGTTGCTGTTATGATATATTTAAATTTAGAAATTGTGCTTGGAGCGTTTATAGCCGGAAGCTTTATAGCTACATTTTTTGACCATAAAAAAGATCTCCCTCATAAGCTAGGAAGCTTTGGTTTTGGGTTTTTAGTTCCTATATTTTTTGTATATATCGGATCAACTGTTGATTTAAACTATATTTTTATACCGGGCGTTCTTGATAATGCTCTTCTTATGCTTTTGTTTATGACGCTTATTCGTGTTGTTAGCTCTTTTATATTTATCAAGAAACTTGGAGCTTATGGTAGTATTTTGTACGGTTTATCTCTGTCTATGCCTTTAACTCTTTTAGTAGCGGTTGCTACTGTGGCTTATAATGCTAACAATATCGAAAAAGAACTATATTTTTCATTTATATTAGCAAGTTTATTTGAGGCTATTTTTGCTATGGTGCTTATAAAAGTCACATATTATTTTAAAATTAGGCTTAAGTAGTAAATTTAGTATATTATAATGATTTTTTTTAAATAAAATTTGGATAGAATATTTTAGATATTCACACTAAAAGGATGAAAATGAGTAATACAGTAACACTTACAGATAACAGAAATGGTAAAAGTTATGAGTTTCCCATATTAGATGGAACAAGAGGTCCTAGTGTTATAGATATTTCGACGCTTTATAAAAACACCGGAATGTTTACTTTTGATAGAGGTTATACAAGTACTGCAATGTGCCGTTCTGCTATAACATTTATCGATGGAGAAAAAGGTGAGTTGATGCACCGCGGCTATGATATAGCGTGGTTAGCTGAAAATAAACTTTATCTTGACGTAGTATATCTGCTATTTAACAAACACCTACCAAGCCAAGAGGAGCTGGAGCTATTTAGACGTGAGTTAAAAGAGAGAAGCTTTTTAAACGAAAAAATGATTAGATTATTTGACTGTTTTCCAGATAAAGCTCATCCTATGGCTGTTTTACAAGCGAGTGTGGCTACTATGAGTGCATACTATAAAAGAGATATGAATTTTGATGATATGAATGATTATATGGAGCTTGCAAAACGTTTAGTAGCAAAAATTCCTACATTTATAGCGTTTTATTATCGTCATGTTAGAGGATTTCCTGTGATATATCCGAATTTAGATCGCGGATTTACGGAAAATTTCTTATATATGCTAAGAGCTTTTCCTCACGATAAAGTAGATCTAAAACCTATAGAAGTCAAAGCCTTTGATACTGTTTTAATGCTTCACGCAGATCATGAGCAAAACGCTTCAACTACTACAGTTAGAACCGTAGGATCAACTCACGCTCATCCTTACTCATGTATTAGCGCTGGTATCGGCGCTCTTTGGGGACACGCTCACGGCGGTGCAAATGAAGGAGTTATCAGACAGCTTGAGATGATAGGAACTCCAGATAGAGTTGATGAGTTCATTAAAAAAGCAAAAGATCACAATGATCCATTCCGTTTAATGGGATTTGGTCATAGAGTTTATAAAAACTTTGATCCACGCGCTAAAGTTTTAAAAGGTCTTAGAGATAAACTGATAAATGAGATAGGTATAGATAATAATCTTATAAAAGTAGCAAGCAGGATAGAGGAGATAGCGCTAAATGATGACTACTTCGTATCAAGAAATTTATATCCGAATGTGGATTTCCACTCCGGACTTATACTAAAAGCTCTTGGTATTCCAAATGAGATGTTCGCAGCGATATTTGTCATGGGAAGAGTTCCTGGATGGCTTAGTCAGTGGATGGAGTTAAAATCACAAGATACGATAAAAATAGTTCGTCCAAGACAGCTTTATGTAGGACCTACTTGTCCTCCACAAGAGTAATGCAAGAACTTCTAAATTTATCTCTAAAAGCTGCTAAGGCAGCTGGTAAAGCGATTTTAAGGCATTACGATAATTATGATGTAACTATCAAAAATGATAATTCGCCATTAACTAGTGCTGATTTAGCCTCTAACGAGGCTATATTTAAAGAGTTAGAGAGTTCTGGCATTCCTATATGTTCTGAAGAGAAGATATTGGATTATAAAAAAAGAGATGCAAATTCTAAGTTTTGGCTTATTGATCCGCTTGATGGCACAAAGGAATTTATAGCAAAAAACGGTGAATTTTGCGTTTGTATAGCTTTGATAGATTGCGCTAGACCTATTTTAAGCGTGATCTATGCTCCAACTAGCGATGAGATGTTTTATAGTATGGGTGGCTCGAAAGTTTATAAAAACGGTGAGATTTTAAACAGCTCATACTCAGAACAAAACTACATCATATCAGGAAATTTCAGCCATTCAAAAAGTGTAGATATCATAGCTAATCACTTTAGACTTGGTATTTTAAGATATGGTTCTGCGCTTAAGTTTTGTAGGCTCAGCGAAGGTAAAGCCGATGTTTATGCAAGGTTTTGCGGCTCTAGCATATGGGATATAGCAGCTGGTGAGTTTTTGCTTAAAGAGAGCGGAGGTATCGTTGTATCTTTGCAAGATGAAAAAGAGCTAAGATATGATAAAGAAGATCTTAGAAATGATTATTTTTTAGCACTAAGCAAAAAAGAGCTTCCAAATTTAAAAAAATACTTAGAATTTATATCTTTAAATTTAAAATCACTTTAATCAATATTTTTATAAATTTAAATACTAAAAACATATTCTTGTTTTGTTTCCGTTTTGTTTCCAAGTATAGTTAAAATTCAGCAATTTAACAAAATAAAAGGAGATAAAATGTTGAAACAAATTGCTACTTTAACTATAGCTAGTGCGATATCTGCGCTTAGTTTAAATGCGGCTGATAAAATAATGGGTCAAGGAGCTACTTTTCCGCTTCCTGTATATAAAGAGTGGAGCAAACTCTACTATAAAGCCACTTCAAATCAAGTAACTTACAATGGCGGCGGTAGTGGCAAGGGGATAAGTGCTATTACTGATAGAAACGGTGAGTTTGGCGGCACTGATTCACCTTTGAAAAATGATGAGTTGCAAGAAAAAAAACTGCTTCAATTTCCTGCTATCATAGGAAGCGTTGTATTAGCTTATAATATCGAAGGTATAAAAGATCACGAACTTAAGCTTTCAGCTGCGGCGGTTGCTGGTATATTTTCAGGTAAAATAACAAAATGGAATGATGAAATAATTAAAAAAGATAATGCAAATTTAAAACTTCCAGATGCTTTGATAACTCCTGTTGTAAGAAGCGATTCAAGCGGAACTACATTTAATTTTACAAGTTATTTAGCTAAAGCAGATGAGAGTTGGGCAAAAGAGTATGGCGCAAATAAAACTATAAATTGGGGAGCAAAGGTCACTCCAGCAGCAGGAAATCCTCTTGTCGCAAGTACTATTAAACAAGTTCCAAACTCAATAGGCTATATAGAATACGCCTATAAACTATCAACAGGTCTAAACGCAGCTACTTTACAAACTAAAGACGGCGATTGGGCAGAGCCTACTCCACAAAACTTTGCAAAAGCCGCCGCAAACTCAAATTTCAAGATAGAAGAGAACTTTTATGACGTGTTAGCTTATTCAAGCGGTAAAGGTAGTTATCCTATAGTAGCTGCAACATTCATTCTCATTCCTAATGATAAAATTGATGAGGGCAAAAAAGTTGCTAAGTTTTTTAGCTGGGCATTTAGTGATAAAAACGCTTTAGAAGCAGCTAAAAAATTAGGTTATGAACCATTACCGAAAGTAACAACTGATATGATCTATGACTACTGGACTAAATACGGAGTAAATCCAAAATAGTTATAAAAATAAAAACCAGACGTCATAATCTAAATTTGTGACGTCCGCATAAAGAGTATATATGATAAAAATTCAAAAAAATATAATCATAGAAAAGTTGTTTTTTAATGCAGCAAGAGTCTCGACTATCATAGTTTTAGTAGTTCTTTTGGCTATTTTTTTGTCTCTTGTTTATAAAGCTTATCCTGCTATTTCTAAATTTGGAATAAATTTTTTATTTGATACTACGTGGGACGCAAATATTATGCAATTTGGAGGACTCGCTAGTATATATGGAACTATTGTTTCTACTTTTATAGCTATGATTTTAGCAACTCCTGTTGCGATTGGTATCGCTATATTTTTAACAGAAGTTGCTCCTTATAAAATAAGGAATTTTTTTAGCGTTAATATAGAACTTTTAGCCGCAATCCCAAGTATAGTTTATGGTATGTGGGGATTTATATATTTTGTTCCTTTAGTAAGAGGAGTTTTTGGCGGTAGTGGATTTGGACTTTTGAGTGGAGGTATGGTTTTAGCAGTTATGGTGCTTCCGTTTATAGCTTCTGTCTCAAGAGACGCTATGGCAACTACTCCACAAGTATTAAAAGAGTCTGCTTACGCTTTGGGTGCTACTAAATTTGATACTATAAAAGACGTCGTATTTCCATATGCTAAAGCTGGTATTATAGGTTCTATCATATTAGCTTTGGGAAGAGCTTTTGGTGAAACTATGGCAGTTGCATTTTTGCTAGGAGGTATATCAAAGATACCAAGCAGTATAACAGAACCGGCTACTTCGATTCCAGTAACTCTTGCTACTCAGTTTGGCGAGGCTATGGGAAATGAAATTTATGAGAGCAGCCTGTTTTATCTAGCGCTTATTTTATTTGTTATTAGTTTTATAAGCATAGCTACAGCTAAATTTCTGTTTTTACGAAAGAGAGAGTCAAAGTGAGTGAGCTTAAAAATATTAAAGAAAAATCGATAAATAAAAGAGTATTAATAAGCAAAATAGCAACTTATCTAAGTGTGATATTTACGGTGTTTGGTTTGATGTTTTTGTTTTGGATCATAACTACTGTAATTGTAAAAGGTATGGCGGGATTTAGCGCTGAAATATTTATCTCTCCTACAGCTTTTGGAGGGCTTGCAAACGCATTTTTAGGTCAGCTGGAGCTTGTTGCTATAGCGTCTTTTGTAGGAATTCCAGTAGGACTTTTAGCAGGAACGTATCTTAGCGAATATGGCGTAGATCAAAAAAAGTTAAATTTGATAAGAAATATAAGTGATATCATGATGAGTACCCCAAGTATCGTTATAGGTGCGTTTGCTTACGCTCTTTTGGTAAAACCGATGAACTCATATAGCGGTTGGGCAGGAAGTTTTGCTCTTGCAGTTATGATGATACCAGTTGTTTTAAAAACTACTGATGATATGCTTAGTTTAGTTCCAAAAACCTTAAGAGAAGCTAGTTTTGCTCTTGGAGCAACTAAGTATAAATGTATAACAAGCGTAGTATTTAGAGCTGCTAAAAACGGATTATTAACAGGAATCGTGCTATCTATAGCAAGAGTTGCTGGAGAAACGGCGCCTCTTTTATTTACAAGTGCAAACAGCGACTTTTTTGATTTTAACCTAAATAACGCAATTCCATCGCTTACAGTAAGCATATACGACTTTAGTTCAATGCCTGATGAGAGTTTAAAATCCGTAGCATGGGCAGGTGCGTTTATATTAGCTATTTTTGTACTAGGAGTAAATATTCTAGGTAGAGTTTTAATACGTAAATAAAGGAAAAGAAGTGTCTTTAAGTTTAAGTATAAATAATTTTTCATTTTGGTACTGTGGATCATCTAGCCCTAGTTTAAATAAGATAAATTTACCTATAAAAGAGGGGAAAGTAACTGCTTTGATAGGTCCTAGCGGCTGTGGTAAATCCACCCTTTTACGCTCTATAAACCGCATTCACGATCTATATCCAGGAAACAGATATGAAGGTGAAATAGTATTTAATGGTAAAAATATCTTGCGCCCAAAAACGGATCTTATAAATTTAAGAACAAAAATCGGTATGATATTTCAGCAACCAACAGCATTTCCTATGAGTATAAAAGATAATGTCGAATATGGGCTGAAGCTTCAAGGTATAAAAGATAAAAAAACTCTCTCAAAGATAGTTGAAAAGTCTTTAAAAGGAGCAAATATCTGGGATGAGGTTAAAAATAGGCTAAATGATGACGCCGGCTCACTTAGCGGCGGTCAGCGTCAAAGACTTTGTATAGCTAGAGCGATCGCGGTTAATCCTGAAATCTTGCTATTTGACGAGCCTACTAGCGCGCTTGATCCGATATCGACTATAGCTATAGAAGAACTTATCAATAGCTTAAAAGAGCAATATACAGTAGTAATTGTAACTCACAATATGGCTCAAGCAACTAGAGTTAGTGATTTTACTGCGTTTATGTATCTTGGAAATTTAATAGAATATGGTAAAACTAAACAGATTTTTGAAGAGCCAAAAGAGAAGCTTTTAAAAGAGTATGTCAGTGGTAAGTTCGGGTGATAATAAATTTGATAAATAGCCACAAATTTAGCAGATAAAAATTACCTTATTTAATTTGCAAACAAAGAAAATTATGTTAAAATCGCTATTTTAATGCAAATTAATGCAAGGAAAGATATGATTAAAACAGTTTTACCGCTTAGTTTTATTGTTGCTTCAAGGTTTTTTGGACTTTTTGTGGTTTTGCCTGTGCTTAGTCTGTACGCGCTTAATTTAAAAGGCGCAAATGAGCTTTTAGTCGGACTTTTAGTCGGAGGTTACGCTCTTACTCAGATGGCTTTGCAAGTTCCTTTTGGTAGTCTTAGCGATAAGTTTGGACGTAAAAATACAATGACTTTTGGCTTAATTGTATTTATAATAGGCTCTTTGATATGTGCGCAAGCTACAGATATCTATACTATGCTAATTGGGCGTTTAGTTCAAGGAAGTGGAGCTGTTGGAGCTGTGGCTACTGCTATGATAAGCGATTTTACTACTGAAGAAAAGCGTGGTCACGCGATGGCTATAATGGGTGGTATGATCGGTGTAGCGTTTGCTATTTCTATGGTTATTAGTCCGATTTTAAGTTCTAAGTTTGGACTTGCTAGTCTATTTTATCTCTCTGCGGCTCTTACTTTTGCCTGTATCGTTTTGCTTTATACTGTAGTACCAAAAGAGAGTAAAATCCATCATCATGATGCGAAAGCTCCTTTTTTAAATTTAATAACTCAAAAAAATCTTTTTATTATGAATATTACAAATTTGATGCAAAAAATGTTGATGAGTGCAGCGTTTGTAGCCATTCCTATAGTTCTTGTGAATCATTTGGGATATGATAGCAGCAAACTTTGGATAGTCTATCTTGCAGCTATGATTTTTGGGTTCATATCGATGGGATTAGCAGGATTTTTGGGTGATGCTAGAGGTCATAGCAAAAAGTTACTTTTAATAGGCGTTGTTTTATTTATCATCTCTTATTTGGATTTTGCTTTTAGTAAAAATAGTCTTACTTTTATAATCGGAGTAACTCTATTTTTTATAGGATTTAATCTGCATGAACCTATAATGCAAAGTTGTGCTAGTAAGTTTGCATTAGCCGCTCAAAAAGGCGCGGCTCTTGGAGTTTTTAATGCATTTGGTTACGCCGGAAGTTTTCTTGGTGGGGCTGTCGGTGGATATTTTTTACATAAATTTAATATATCTTATCTTGCTATATTTTACTCTATCTTATCTGTTTTTTGGCTTGGTTTATTATTTATGCTAAGCGATCCTAAGTTGTTTAAAAATTTATATTTAAAAGATGCCGATCTTGGCAAGCTTGATTTTGTCGATGGTATAGTAGAGAGATATAAAAATCAAAAAGGCTACGTTATAAAATACAACTCCTCTATAATAAACGAAGAGCAGTTAAAACAAATTCTAAGTAAATAAGTATATTTTTAAATTTAAAGTATTTCCACGTGCAATTTGATAGCTTTATCAAGCACTGGAACTACTTTATTACGGTGTTATATGGCAAAATTTATCACCATTTTAATAAAAAAATTCTATTGCAGCGATTCTTTTAATATTCAAATATTGTATAATTTTATAATTATTATTGTGTTAATACTAAATTTAACATAAATTTGTAAAATCAGCCATTAAAATAAAATTCAAGGAGACCTCATCTATGAAGTCGATAAATACCAAAGTTATAGCGATTATAGCTATTTTAATGGCAATGCTTATTGCCCTATTTGTTACTGTAGAAATTTTTATTTCTAAAGTCAATTTATCTTTTAAAGAAATTAATAGTATAGCGGATAGACAAGAGTTGCTATATAAAAATATTATTAATGGCGAAAGAGCCGGTTTGACCGTAAGGCAACTGTATATAGACATAAACGATAAAGGTGCTTTAGATATTTTAGAAACTACAATGAAAGATTTTGAAGCTGTAAGAAATGAGTATAGAGATCTATCTGGAGGTCTTGCTAACGCTGCTGGTCAATCAGATAAATTATTGTCTATACAAAACGACATATTACAAGGAGCTAAAAGAGGCGAAAAAGTTACTACCTCGGATTTAGAACATCTAACCCCTACATGGAGATCATATAGAGCTGTTTTAGAAAAGCGACTTGAAAAACTCGGCGAAGACAATATAAATGCTAATAATAACTTTGCTAGTGATATAAGCATACTTACTGTAGGATTTACCGTATTTATCATCGCTATCATCATACTTTCAAGCTTGATACTATTGCTTAGCAAGTCATATCTTCTAAAAGCCATTAGATCCATAGAAAGTGGCCTCAAAGACTTCTTTGACTTCTTAAACCATAAAAATGATAATCCTAAAGCTATAAATTTAAAATCAAACGATGAGTTTGGAGTTATGGCTAGTCTTATTAATTCTAATATAAGCTCTATAAAAGAGTCTTTAGATAAAGATGCTAAAGCAGTAGAAGAAGCATTGATTAGAGCTAGTGAAGTTGAAAAAGGAAATCTAGGAGCTAGAATAATGCATGAGCCAGACTCTCCTGGACTTAAGAAGTTAAAAGATGTATTAAACAGTATGTTAAATACTCTTCAAGGAAAGATAGGATCTGATATAAATGTTATTCAAAAAACATTTGATGATTTTAAGAATCTTGATTTTACTTCTAATATACCAAATGCTAAAGGTGAAGTTGAAAAGGTTACTAATCTTTTAGGTAATGAGATAACTAAGATGTTAAAAGATAATTTAAACCAAGCTAACAATCTTAAAGAAAAAGCAAATAACTTAAAAGAGTATGTAACTACATTAAACGATAGTGCAAGAAGTCAAGCTAACTCACTTCAAGAAAGTGCAGCTGCAGTTGAAGAGATGAGTAGTTCTATGAGCTCTATAAATGAAAGAGCAGGAGAAGTTATAAAACAGTCTGAAGATATTAAGAATATAATTACTATCATACGTGACATAGCAGATCAAACAAACTTACTAGCATTAAATGCAGCCATAGAAGCAGCTAGAGCTGGAGATCACGGTAGAGGATTTGCAGTTGTTGCAGATGAAGTAAGACAACTAGCTGAGAGAACTCAAAAGTCTTTAGGAGAGATCGAAGCTAATGTAAATATACTAAGCCAAAGCATAAATGAGATGAGCCAAAGTATAAGCGAACAAACTGAAGCAATTAATCAGATAAATGAAGCTGTTGCTAATGTAGATGAACAGACTAAACAAAACCTTGCTATAGCTAGTAATACAGATAGAGTTACTTTAGAAGTAGAAACTATAGCTAATGAAGTAGTTAGTGAGGTTAAGAGGAAGAAGTTTTAGAAAGTAAGTACCTTTGGTGCTTGTTTTAAATTTGTACTAAAAAATATGTTGGATTTTAAAAATCTATGCAATAACAGAAAAGCTAAATTTGGCTTTTCTGTTTTATAAAATTACGCCGCTTTTCTACTAAATAATCCAATATAAATAGCAAATATAAATCCAAGCGCGAGTGCGTATGGTGCGTAAGCAGTTATCCCAGCTCCTGAACTTGCAAGTAAAAAGTTATGAGCAAATCCAGCCCCAGCCATCATTCCTATAATAAATATAACAGATCCTAAATTTCCTGTTCCCATTTGCACAAGATGTTTTCCGGGGCAACCTTCGCTAAGACTAAAGCAAAGCCCTGCTAAAACCATACCTAAAAAGTTCCATATAAAGTCATTGTGGGCTATAGGCTGAGCTTCAAAACCAAATTTATACTGACCTAAAGCCAAATTTGTTATGCTTGCAAAAACGATGATAGATATCACACCCCAAAACATAGAAAAATCACCCCTAAAAGCTCTTGAAAACGCACCTACTGAGCAAAATTTACTTTTATGCATTAAAACGCCGACTAAAACTCCAGCTATCAAAGAAATTGCTATAGTAGCATGCTGGCTACCAGGGCCTTTTATAGACGTAAAAAGCGCACCGTTTCCAGCTTTTAGTCCAAAAACTAGAGCCAAAAGTAAAATAATGCTAAAAATTACAGGTAAAATTCCTAAAGTTTTACTAACAGCTACGCTCTCTTCTGTTTTGTATCCTTTGTTTTTGAAAAACATTCCAATACCAACACCAACTCCTAGCCCTAAAAATCCAGCTATCGCAGTCATATCTCCACCGCCAAGACGTAAAAATGCACGCCAAGGACAACCCAAAAACACGAGCGCTCCTATCATCGCAAAAATACCTAAAAAGAAATTTGAAAATGCTGCGGGACTGCTTTTTGGTGCAAATTCCTTCGTCCAAAACAGACTTGCTAAAAATCCGCCTACGATAAGCCCTAAAATCTCCGGTCTTAGGTATTGCAACGCTTCTGCTTTATGAAATCCTAAAGCCCCAGCGCTATCTCTAAGAAAACAAGCCGCGCAAATTCCCATATTGCCCGGATTTCCAGCTTGTACTAAAAGCGCTGCTAAAACACCCAAAACTCCACCTGAAATGATAAACCATTTTGTATTCATAAGAATTCCTTATATTTGTATAAGTCAAACTGACTTTACGCAAATTATAACGAATTTTTAATGTTTTTGTAATATAAATTTAAGAGTTTTTATAATAGTTGAATTATTTATTTAAGCTAATTTTTATTTGAAGTTAAAAGATACTAAACTTTAACCATTTCTATCGCGTCCATTCCGTCATCATAATATGCCAAGATGAGCTTTTTAGTTTTAAATCCAAATTTTTCATAAAGCTTTATCGCGCCGGTATTATCTTTTCTAACTTCTAATCTTAGATTTTTAAATTTAGAACATACATCGCCTAATAACGCGGCTCCAACGCCTTTTCCTCTTGCTTGTTCAGATACACCAAGAGAGTAAATTCTAGGTATTTTAAAGCTTGTTAAAACTAAAATATAACCTAAAATTTTATTATCATCAACGCATTTTAATATCAAATTTCTTTTTATATGATATCTAAAACTTGCCTTTGAAAGAGGAAAATTTAGCTTATCAAAAATAGCTGTTTCTAAATTTGTAAGCTCATTTATATCTTTATTATCTGCTGTTTGAATAATCATTGTTTTTGATATATAGAGTATTTGACTTCAAGGTGATTTGGTCTGTAACTCATCTTTACTTTTTTTAAATTTTCAAATCCCATATCGTCGCCGACATTTATAAAATCGCAATTATATATGTTTTTGAGCACTTTGCTAAATTCTCTAAATATAAATTGCGCCGAACCAAGAGTAGCAAAATCTGTTTTTTCTATGATCACGCTAGCCACTCCGTCATTTATCTTTTCGCCGACGCTAAAACCTTTGATCTCATCATCTATAAACAAAACTATACCGATTAATTCAAGTTTTTCGTAGTGATCTAGCATTCTTTTTATAGCAGCTTTTTCTTGATAAATTCCTTCTAAAAAATCATCTATTTTTTCAGCCGGCATATATTTTATACGCTCAGCCGCCCATCTATTTGCCAAATCTATTATTATCTCTTTGTGAGTTTTTGGATCTAATGTATCTATCTTGAAATTTGGATATGTGTTTTTAAATTTATTGATTTCTGTACGTTTTGTATGATATGAATTCCCTTTAAGCTCTATCAAATCATCACTTTTGTAAATATAATCCACAAGCTGTTTTTCAAAAATATACTCTTCAAAAGCGTCAAATATACTAGCTCCGTTTTCTATTTGAGAGGCGAATTTTTCCAAAATGGATCCCGCAACGTAATCTATCCTTGCGTAGTGAGTTTTTGCATTGTTTTCATTCATTACATTAAAACATTTTTCTATCGCTTTTTTAAGATTGCAAAGCTTACCAAGAGGCGGTAAAAGCATACTTAGCTCACTTCCAGCCATACTAAATAGACAAAACGAATCTTCTATAATAGCGTAAAATCCGCTTGCATTTTCAAGCCAGATATAGTTTGCCGCAAACGTGTAGTCGCTGATATCTACTTCAAGTTCATTTCCAAGTTCGCTCAAATAGCGCTCCATAAGCGGTTTTGCAGTTATGGCAAACTTATGAAACTCTACGCCATCTATGATAAATTGCATCTATCTTGCCTTCATTTTAATTTGGCTGGAATTATACTGCTAAAATCGTAAATGTAATCCAAATTTGAAAATTAAAGCATAATAATATACTCGACGACTTCACCTTTTTCTAGTTTTTCTCGCTCTAAAGGGCAATTTAGCAATACGGCTTTATTGTTTAAATTTGAAACGATCGCCGAAGAGCCTGATTTTTTAGTTGAAGTTGATATCTTTATAATACCGTTTTCATTTTCTATGCTAGCAGCGCTAAACTCTTCAAAATCTGATTTTTTAATGTACTGTTCATCCAAAATCGCTTTAAATCTATAATTTTCTTGCAAACATAAAATTTTATTTATAAACTCTCTAAAATAAAGCGCGCACGTCACCATAGCAGAATACGGAAATCCAGGAAGCGCAAATATATATTTTTCGCCTAGTTTTGCTACTTTTACGTGGCGTCCGGGCTTTATGGCGGCTTTATTTACCACAAGTTCAAAATCCCCCATAATATCTCTTATGAAATCAAAATCCCCAACGCTCACCCCACCCGTAGTAATCAAAAAATCGCAGCTTTTAAGAGTGCTTTTTATCGTTTGTTTTATTAAATTTATATCATCTTTTATAACGGGCAAAGTTACTACTTCACAGTTCATCAGCCAGAGCATATTTGCTATAGCAATGTGATTTGAGCTATGAATTTGAGCGCTGTTTGTAGGAATTTCACCGATATCTACTATCTCGCTTCCAGTACTTAAAACAGCTACTTTAGGACGAACAAAAACATTTACGTAGCTAATGCCAAGTTCAGCTAAAAGCCCTAATTCAGAGTAGCTAAGCTTTGTTCCTTTTTTGATGAGGATATCGCCTTTTTTGTAACTTTCACCGATTTTCCTTATGGCAAATCCTTTTTTCACCTGAGTATTTATATCTATATAATCTTTGTTTGCAGTTACGTTTTCTATAGGAATTAACGTATCAGCGCCGTCACATATGATGGCTCCAGTAAAAGTTTTAACGCATTCTGCGCTTTTTATGCTTATATTTTCGCCTTTAACTCCTGCTGGCAAACAACCTATAATTTTTAATTTTTTTAAGTTCATATCACTAAATTTGATAGCGTATCCGTCCATGGCTGAAGTCTCAAACTCAGGATAATCGCTTTTGGCTGCTATATCATAGCATACAACTCTTCCAAGAGCCGCGCTAAGAGCTACTCTTTCTACTCTATCCCAAGTAGGAGCCGAGCTTAAAAGATCTTTTAAACTATCATTATAACTTTTCATTTATGAGCCTTGAATTTTCTAAATTTGAAATGATTGTAGCATAAATTTACAAATAAGCTATTTGCGCTGTTTTGTGTTTGAATACAATGAGCAGTATATTTATAAGCGCCTTTAAGGCACTTATAAATAGGAATTTAGAAGTTTTTCTTTTTAACTTCATCTACTATGATATTTGCTATGTTTTCTACCTCATTAGTTATCTTATTACTATTTTGAGCTATAGCAACATTTTGTTTAGTCTGTTCATCTACAGTAGCAACAGCTTCATTTATCTGATTAATTGCTTCAGTTTGCTCATTTATGCTTTGACTCATCTCATTGATTCCTTGAGATAAGATATTTACATTTGCTTCAATTTCTGCTAGAGATTTTCCTGTTCTTTCAGCTAGTTGTCTTACTTCATCTGCAACAACTGCAAATCCACGTCCGTGCTCTCCAGCTCTAGCTGCTTCTATGGCTGCATTTAATGCTAGTAAGTTTGTTTGATCTGCTATGTCTCTGATTATTGTTATAATGCTTTTTATATCTTCTGATTGTTTTATAACATCTCCTGCTCTTTCATTTATAGAGCTCATAGAACTACTCATCTCTTCAACTGCAGCTGCACTTTCTTGAAGTGAGTTAGCTTGACTTCTTGCACTATCATTTAGGTTTTCTACATAACCTTTTAGACTATTTGCTTTTTCTTTAAGATTATTAGCTTGAGCTAGATTATCTTTTAACATCTTAGCTATCTCATCTCCTAAAAGATTAGTAACCTTTTCAACTTCACCTTTAGCATTTGGTATTCTTGAAGTAAAGTCTAACTCTTTAAAGCTATCAAATGTTTGTTGGATAACATTTATATCAGATCCTATCTTTCTTTCTAATGTATCCATCATCTTATTTAATACTTGTCTTAACTTCTCAAGTCCTGGTGAAGATGGTATAGTATTTATTCTAGCTTTTAAATTTCCATTCTCAACTTCATTTGCTTTTTCTAAAGACTCTGTTACTGCTTTATTATCTTGTTCCATAGAATCTTTTATAATAGATGTATTCTCATTTATAAGTTTAGCCATAACTCCAAACTCATCGTTTGATTTTAAATTTATAGCTTTAGGATTATCATTTTTATGGTTTAAGAAGTCAAAGAAGTCTTTGAGGCCGTTTTCTATGGATTGTGTTGGTCTCAATAGTTTTTTTGCTAAAATCCAAACCGCAAATCCTGAAATAATAATAAATATCAACGAAACTAAAAGTTGTTTGTATAATATAGCATCTACTTTGCTTTGGAAATATTTGGCATCTACGTTGCTGCATATTATCCATCCATCAAATTTAGTGGTTACGCATTGTCCTATTTTCACAGATCCGTCTTCGTGAGTATATGAAAGTCTGCCGTACTTATCAAAATTTTTATTTTGGTAATTTTTTAGAATTTCTTTTGTAGCACTAAGCGTTTTACCTATATAATCGGTTGTTGGGTGCATGATAATCTTGGCGTCTTTATCCATAAGAAGCACGTAAGCTCCCTCGGAATTTCCAAGCTCTACAAATTTTTTATTCATCTCATTTAGTGCCACTTGTCCGCTTAAAACTCCGATAAGTTCGCTATTTTTATATACTGGCTTTGAGATAGATATAGTAAATTGCCCTGTTGTTTTACTGATAAAAGGCTCTGTGATGACAACTTTGTTTTCTTTAACCGCATTTATATACCATGGGCGATTTCTAGGGTCATACATACCGTTTTCATTAGAAGGTAGTCCGCTATCGCCGTTTGATCGTACCATCATACCGTCTTTTTGATAACCTATATAAATAAGTTCAAAATTTGAAGTTTTAGCTATAATTTTTAGTATATCTTCTATCTCTTTTTGATTATAATCATTTTTAGAGATATACTCATTTAGGTTATTAATCGTATTTATATCGCTTCCAAAACGACTATCTATAAGATTTTCAGATCCTTGAATAACCTTTTGCCTTTCGCTAACTAGAAGTTTTGTTGAGTTATCTTTTGAGTCTGAGTAGTTAATAAATGCTAAAACTAAAAGTAAAATGATAAAAAGTATGGATACTCCCAAGGAGACTTTGTCTGCTATGCTTTTGCTACCAAATAACATATTTTTTCCTTTATTGATTGATTTTCCGCTGAATTATAATATTTTTTAAAAAAAGTGAGCTTAAATATCTAATTTGTATATTAATAATTTATATAAAAAGTTTAAATAAATAGATTAGTTGATTTTATAAAATAAATTTAATTTATATTTTAAATTTATTCTACTTTTGAATTTGAGTTATCGTAATAATATGGGCGAATTTTTTAAATTCGTCCATAAATAAATATCTGATTATTTAACTAAATTTACACCATCAAGCTCTAAATTTTCATAGTAAAACGAGAAGTAAATGTTAGATGATAAAGGTGAGGTTCTGTTATTTTCATAATCTTCATAGTTGGAGTAAGCCGCTGAAAAATCATAAGCTTTGATATCTTTTATCTTGTAAATGCTGCTTATCCCGCTGACTTCTGTTTCTACGACAAGATCTATTTTATCGTTTTTTGATATGAGTTTTAACAGCTCTTTTGCGTTTTTTTCTTGAGAATTTACCGAAAACGACAGACTTTTGGCGTATTTTGAGAGTATGCCATCGGAGTTTGAATCTGGAATTGCTGGATTTCCTACAAAATTATAATTTATATTTATACCAGAAAGCTCCAAGCTAAGGTTGCTATTTTTACCTATAAATGTTGCTGTAACGCTATTTTTCGCATATACAAAACTTACTAAAACCATACAAATCAAAAATATATTTTTCATTTTTTCTCCTTAAATCAGCTTAAAATCCCTGCTCCGACTAGCTTTTGGCTTCTATCTTGCGCATAAATTCTTTGGTTATTTTTTAAATCATATTTCCATATCGGAGCGTTTGCTTTGAAATCCTCAACAAATTCATTTATAAGACCTAAAGCAACTTTCCTTTTTGGGCTTAGCACACCCGCTATGAAGCTTGAAGTATGATTTGGAACATCGCCTTTTGAGTGCGCCATAAGGATAGTAGCGTCTTTTTCTTTTGCCTTCTCTTGCCACGTATCAAACCATTTTTTAAGCAGCGGCTCATAGATATCAAAACTTAGACCATCTATATCGTCTTCATCGCGCACGACGCCTACAAAAGTTATGATCGCGCCGTAATTTAAATTTTTATTATCCTCATACCAGCGGTTTGTTATCTCAGCGACGTTTAAGCTACCACTAAAAAGTTCTATGCAATTCATTTTAACCTCCGCAAACAGGCGGTAAAATGCAAATTTTATCTCCACTTTTTAGTTTTGTATCAAGGCTTGTGACTATCTCGTCGTTTAATGCAACTGCGCTTAAATTTAACCACTCTTTTAAATTTTCATCTTGATTTAGAATCGTTTTTAACTCACCAAGACTAGCTGCTTTTATCTCTAAAGGTTTTTTGTTTATAGGTCCTAGAAATTCTACTTTTACCACGGTTTCTCCTTATCAAGATATTATCATATCTTATAATATTAAATTTTTATTCCTATAGTTTTGTAATTTACGTAATTTACAAACGCTCCATTTACGACTTTTACGTTCTGCTTTTTTGTGTAGTCTATCAAGTAATTTCCGTTTTGTGTCGTGCTAAAACTAACGCATAATTTGGCTGCAAAATTTATGATATCTTCGCTTAATGTCTGTTTATTCGTTTTTACGATGACGTGAGTGCTGGGTCTATCTTTTAGATGAAACCAAAAGTCGTCTTTTTTTGCAGTTTTAAGCAAAAATTCATTACCTTTTTCACTTTTTCCTACACTTATTTTGAACTCTCCTACATAAAAATTCTCTATCAAATCACTAAGTTTAGCATTTGTTTTTATTTGTGATTTTTTAGGTGATAAAATGCTGATTTCGCTGACGCTTTTGCTTAATGAGATGATGTTTTTTAGCTTGTTTAGAAACTCTATTTTCTCTTTTAAATTTAGAACTTGTAAGCTTATATTAGCCGCTTTTTGTTTGAGTTTTTTACTCTCTTTAAACATCTCGTTAGCACTGTTTTTAGGGCTATTTTCTAGTTTCAAATTTATAATTACACCATTTTCATCAGTAAGTTTTAGCTCCCTTTCATAGTCGTTTAAAAGATATAAATTTGCAATTATAAGATTTGCGTTTTTATTTAGCTTTTGACTTTGATTTTCTAGCTCCTCTTTGCTGGGAAGTTCGCTTAAATTTGCATTTAAACTTGTAATTTTTTTATCTAAATTTAGAAGTTTTACCTGTTTTATCTCATCTAATTTTTTGGTTTTTAGGCGCAAAAACTCCATTTTAAAGTATTCATCAAAATCAGTGATCTGTTCGCACTCATCTTCTTTTATATCAAATGGCTCAAGCTGGATCAGATTTTTACCGACTCTTATGGCTCTTTTTTCGTTTTCCATATGCCTTAAAGCTTCTAAAATCACACCGTTTTCGTCAGTTAAAATGATATTTGTAAATCGCCCTGTAAATTCCAGATACAAAACTGAATTTACCCTCTTATACGAGCCGCTAAGACTTGCTTGTATCTTTAGTATCCTGTTGTTTTTTAGCGTTTCTATGCTATCTATCTTGGCTGAGTTTAGACGCTTTTTAAGAGTTATATCAAAAGGTGCTTTATACTCTTTTACGGTGATTTTTTCATCTGTTTTGTATATGCTTGAGTTGCTTTTATTTAGATCAAAGATAAGAGGATAATTTCCATCAAATACTATTTCTAAAACGCAATCATCGACTCTTTTTATGTTGGTTATTTTTTTAAATTTAGATAAAAACTCTGATATTTGTGTTAAAACTTTATATTTCATAAGCCTGATTATACCAAAAATTTGCTACAATAGCCCAAATTTAGCTAAGGAAAATCATGAAACAGACAATTACTGAAAAAATTTTTAGCGAACACGTTCAGCACGCGGTTTATGCAGGACAAATAGTAGAAACTAACATTGATATGGTTATAGGAAATGACATCACAACTCCGATCTCTATCAGAGCTTTTAAGGAGAGTGGGGCAAAAAAACTAGCAAATCCGGACGGTTTTGCTATCGTGATGGATCATTATATCCCGGCTAAAGATATAGCAAGTGCAAATCAAGCAAAAATCAGTCGTGATTTTGCTTATGAACATGATCTAAAGAACTTTTTCGATGAAAAAGATATGGGTATCGAACACGCTTTGATGCCAGAAAAAGGTCTTGTAGTACCAGGAGATGTTATCATAGGAGCAGACTCTCATACCTGTACGCATGGCGCTCTTGGCGCGTTTAGCACAGGAATGGGAAGTACGGATTTAGCTTACGCTATGATAACTGGTAAAAACTGGTTTAAAGTACCTGCAACCATAAAAGTTGAGTTTGTAGGAAAACCTGCTAAGCACATTTATGGCAAGGATTTGATACTTGAAGTTATACGTCAAATCGGCGTTGATGGAGCTTTATATAAGGCGCTTGAGTTTTGCGGGGACGCTATGAAATATCTTGATATGGATAGCCGTTTTAGCTTGTGCAATATGGCTATAGAAGCAGGCGGAAAAAGCGGTATAATCGCAGTCGATGATATAACAAAAGAGTTTTTAGCAAGTAAAAATTTACGTTCAAAACCAAAGTTTCACTATAGCGATGAGGACGCAAACTATGAGCAAGTTTTACGCATAGATGTAAGCAAACTTAATCCTGTTATAGCGTATCCGTTTTTACCGAGCAACGGAAAAAGCATAAACGAGGCTTTGAAAGATGATTTAAAAATAGATCAAGTATTCATAGGAAGTTGCACTAATGGGCGTCTTAGCGATCTTAGGATAGCTGCTGGAATTTTAAAAGGAAAAAGAGTAGCTAAACACACTAGACTCATCATCACTCCAGCTACGCAAAAGATCGCACTTGCAGCGCAAAAAGAAGGGCTTATGGATATCTTTGTAGAAGCAGGAGCCGTGGTCAGCAACCCTACATGTGGAGCTTGTCTTGGCGGATATATGGGGATTTTAGGAGCAGGGGAGAGATGTGTGAGCACTACAAATAGAAACTTTGTAGGCAGAATGGGCGATAGAACTAGCGAAGTTTATCTTGCAAACTCTGCAGTCGCGGCAGCTTCTGCGATAGCCGGGAAAATCGCGGATCCAAGAGTGTTGTAGGGAGATAAATTTGAAAAGCGCACTGATTTTAGCAGGAGGAAAAAGTAGCAGAATGGGGAGCGATAAAACGCTTCTTGCTTATAAAAATTATCCTAGTATCACGCACTTTTTATTTGAGCGTTTGAGTGGGATTTTTGAAGATGTTAAAATCAGCGCAAAAAATGATAAATTTGAACCTAAACTTCCTATTTTACTAGATGAATTTGATGAGTTTTTGCCTTTAAAAGTCATAGCAAATTTAGATAAAAACTATGATGAGCCAGTTTTCATCATAGCTGCAGATACTCCATTTGTAAAGCTTGAAACGATAAAAGAGCTGTATTTAAATTTAAAAAATAACGATATATCTCTTCCAAGAGACGGTGAGTTTGTGCATGGGCTTTGTGGATTTTATAGTCCAAAAGTAAGCTTAGTGGCACAGTCTTTGTTAAAAAATGGTATGCAAAAAGTCTCGCTTTTAAGGGATCTTTGTCCTACTGCTATCACCGAATTTAAAGATAAAAAGCAGTTTTTAAATTTAAACACACAAGCTGATTATGAGCTTATAAAATGAGAAAATTGCTAACTATTTTGGCTAGCTTTTTAAGTTTGAGTGCAAATAGTGCTAATGAACTCTATCAAAAAGCAACCGAATTTGAGAGTAAAGGAGATAGCAAAAATGCTCTCATTTACTATAAAGCAGCTGCTCAAAAAGCTTTAGAAAATGAACAAACTAGAGTTTTGGATACTTCAAATTTAGATGAAAAGCAAAATTTAAAAGATGATAATTCGCAACCTACCCAGCCTCAAACCGTTCAAAACATAAATTTACAAAATAACCACTTGGCTAAATCTCTAAACGATAAAAACGGGGCTCAAAATAGTTATAATATTTTTCATTTAGAACCTTACAAAATAAATTATCTACTTCCTTTTACCTACTCCAACATATCAAACTCAGATAGAAAGCATACTGAAACAAAGTTCCAGCTTAGTCTTAAAAAGGCGATGTTTGATAATTTATTTGGGTTTGATGAGACTTTTTATCTTGGATATACTCAGATATCGTGGTGGCAGATAGCAAAAGAGTCATCTCCGTTTAGAGAGAGTAATTATCAGCCGGAGATCTTTGTAGATTTTCCTTTTAAATTTGATAATTTTACAGCTTTAAAATCTGCTCAAATAGGTATATTGCACGATTCAAACGGTAAAAGCGGTAGTGACTCTAGATCTTGGAATAGAGTCTATTTAAGATCAGTTTTTGAGTATGGAAATTTCAGTTTCGCTCCTAGAGTTTGGTATAGGATTGAAGACAATAAAGACGATAACAAAGATATCACAAATTACAAAGGCAATGCAGATATAGAAGTATCTTATAATATAAATGATATGAGATTTATAGCTACTATAGCAAACAACTTGCATTTGGATAGAACAAACAAAGGCTCTTTTCAGTTTGACTTTTTATTTCCTATATTTAATAGCGGATTTTATGGGTATTTGCAGTATTTTAACGGATACGCTCAGAGTCTCATAGACTATGATGAGCATGAGAGTCGAGTTGGCGCTGGATTTGTATTTTTTATCAGATAGCTTTTTTAGCTATCTGATTTTAGAGTAAATACATTTTATTATCTTAGTATAAGAGTATATCCACCCTCGCTTTGTCTGATACCGTAGTGGTAATTTCCATCTAGTGAGATAACCACTCTATAGTATCCATCATGCGCACCAAACGTGAGTTTTTGAACAGCACCTTTTTCAACTTTTATAGTTTTTGTGTTAAAGTCTGCATTTTTTCTTTTAAAGTCGATTACGATTTTATCTGGTTTGCTTATCACAAAATCCCTGATTTTAGGATCAGTGGTAAATATATTTATTTTCATAGCATAAATATCAAATTTAATCATATCGTTAAAACTTAAGCTTTTTAAAGGAGGCTCTATTTTTGGAACTAAATTTGAGATTTTAGTAGCTGGTTTATCGTTTTGGTTGCTATTATTATCCGCTTTTACCGTAGTTACGGATACGTCTAGGATTTTTGAAGCGGCTTTATTTGGCGTTATTTGATTTTTGAGTACAAACTCATCATGCCAGTCAAAGCTACCATTGATATCAATTACTTTTTGCTTTATGCTCCCATCTATACTTTTATAATAAAAAACTACAGACGTAAGCTCCCTTGCATCGCTCGGAAATTTAATTATCTGAGTTTCAAATGACGGAGCGCTATCTTTCATATTTGTAGAGATCAAGTCGGTACTATTTATATCCGTAGGAACAAACGGATTTTCACGTCCATTCAAAAACGATATAAAAACTAGTAAGATTAAAATTTGTTTCATAATTATACTCGCGTGTTT
Organism: Campylobacter fetus subsp. testudinum 03-427; assembly: GCA_000495505.1. Lineage (NCBI taxonomy): Bacteria > Pseudomonadati > Campylobacterota > Epsilonproteobacteria > Campylobacterales > Campylobacteraceae > Campylobacter > Campylobacter fetus. The sequence continues at coordinate 192,491 of CP006833.1, forward strand.
ATTTATAGCTATCAGGATCTAATCCTATAAGCTCGAAATACTCTTTTTGCAAAGCTGAGTTTGCTTCTTGGAGTTTTTGTACGTCGCTTTGTAAGCTTGCTTTTTGATTGTAAAGATCTAACATAACATCTAAAGATCGCTTACCAAATAACGCATTTCCAACATAAACTCCAGCCATCACCACAAAAGAGATGGCTATGAAATATACAAAAAAATTTTTAAAAGAGTTAGCTCTATGATTTTTTGGAGATTTATACTCTTCTAAAATCTCACTCAAATTTTGTCCCCTAAAAACTCGCTCGTTTCAAGCTCTATCTCAAGAAGGCGATTGTATTTTGCGTTTCTCTCGCTTCTGCTTGTTGCGCCGGTTTTTATCTCACCGGTGTTTAATGCAACGGCAAAATCAGCTATAAAACTATCTTCACTCTCGCCGCTTCTATGGCTCATAATGCAGCGATAACCGTTTCTTTGAGCTAAGCGAACTGTTTGCATAGTTTGACTTACTGAGCCTATTTGATTTGGTTTTATGAGGATAGCGTTTGCTATACCTTTTTCGATACCTTCTTTTAGGATTTTTTCATTTGTTACAAATAGATCATCTCCTACTAACTGTATTTTGTCGCCTAGTTTTTCGCTTAGAACTTTCCAGCCGTCCCAGTCGTCTTCGCTAAGTCCGTCTTCTATAGAAAATATAGGGTATTTATCGCAAAGCTCCACATATCTATCAACCAACTCTTCACTAGTTAGCTTTTTACCTTCGATCTGATAAGTTTTACCATCATAAAACTCACTTGAAGCAACATCAAGTGCTAGTTTTATCTGTTGTCCTGGTTTATAACCTGCTTTTTTTATAGCTTCCATAATAATTTTTATAGGCTCTTCATTATCTTTTAAATTTGGTGCAAATCCGCCCTCGTCGCCTACTGCTGTGCTGTGTCCAAGATCGTTTAATATCTTTTTTAATGTTTGATAAATTTCAGTTGCGGCTCTTAGAGCGTCGCTAAATTTAGAAAATCCAAACGGCATTATCATAAATTCTTGAAAATCAACGCTATTATTTGCGTGAGCACCACCGTTTATAATATTAAACATAGGCACTGGTAAAGTGCAGGCGTTTGCTCCACCAAGGTAGCGATATAATGGAATTTTTAAGCTATTTGCAGCAGCTCTTGCTACTGCCATAGATACGCCAAGAACCGCATTTGCGCCGATACGAGAGTAGTTGTCTGTTCCATCGAGCCCTAGCATAGCATCGTCTATAGCTTTTTGATTATATGCGTCTTTTCCGCATATCTCTTCTGCTATCATAGAATTTACGTTTTTAATAGCTTTTAAAACACCTTTACCTCCAAATGCTTCTCCGCCGTCCCTAAGCTCTAAAGCTTCTCGTTTTCCAGTACTTGCACCGCTTGGTACTATAGCTTCTCCTATACTTCCGTCGCACAGCTCTACTTTGGTTTTTATAGTCGGATTTCCACGACTATCTAAAACTTCTATAGCGCTAATCTTTTTTACTATAACCATTACTCATCTCCTTGCGTTTCTTCTTCATCTATTCCGCTGCTCATTATGCTATCACCCATATTTGCACGGATTTTTTCTGTTATTTCATCTGCTATTGCTTTATTTTCTTTTAAAAATGCTTTTGAGTTTTCTCTACCTTGACCTAATTTTGAATTATCATAGCTAAACCAAGCACCGCTTTTATCGATAATATCAAGTTTTACACCGTAATCTATTATCTCTCCTTCTTTGCTGATACCTTCTCCAAACATTATGTCAAACTCAGCTTGTCTAAAAGGAGGAGCTACTTTGTTTTTTACCACTTTTACTTTTACGCGGTTTCCGATTGGCTCGTCGCTTTGTTTTAAAGTCGCTATTTTGCGTACGTCAAGACGAACTGAAGCGTAAAATTTGAGTGCATTTCCACCTGTTGTAGTCTCAGGAGTGCCATAACCCATAGCGCCGATTTTCATACGAATTTGGTTGATAAATACAACTGTAGTTCCCATTTTATGTACTACACCAGTTAATTTTCTAAGCGCTTGACTCATAAGTCTTGCTTGAAGTCCGACGTGTTGATCTCCCATATCGCCTTCTATCTCGCTTTTTGGTGTTAGAGCTGCAACGCTATCTATGACTATGAGATCAACCGCGCCGCTTCTAGCTAGAGTTTCAACTATATCAAGAGCTTGCTCTCCGAAGTCTGGTTGAGAAATATATAAGTTATCCGTATCAACGCCCAAATTTTTAGCATATTTAACATCAAGCGCATGCTCAGCATCTACAAATGCGCAAACTCCGCCGACTTTTTGAGATTCTGCTATCAAATGCAAAGTAAGAGTTGTTTTACCAGAACTTTCTGGTCCATAAACTTCAACTATCCTTCCTTTTGGTACGCCACCTATACCAAGAGCTATATCAAGTCCTATCGATCCTGAGGAAATAGAATCTATCGGCTCTATTTCTTTATCTCCTAGCCTTAAAACAGTGCCTTTACCAAAAGCTTTATCAATCTGCTTTAAAGCAAGGTCTAGGCTTTTTTTCTTATTATCATCCATAGTTTTCCTCTTAAAAATTTAAGTTATTTTATCCTAAAGTATTAAAAATTAAGCTAAATTTGAATACACTGCTAACAAAAAGTCAAAAAAGGTAAAAAATTTGAAAAATATAAGCGTCGCTCACTCTCCAGATGCCGATGATATTTTTATGTATGAAGCTATTAAATTTGGTTGGATCGATAGTAAGATTTTGAAATTTTCAAACATCGCAGCCGATATACAAACGCTAAATTACGAAGCTCTAAAAGGAACTTATGACGTGACTGCCATAAGTTTTGGTTTGTATCCGCTTATATATGAAGATTACGCTCTTTTGCGTACTGCAGTGAGTTTTGGCGAGGGATACGGACCAAAATTAATTAAGAAAAAAGGCGTTACTTTAAAACCGAATTTCAAAGTTGCGTTAAGCGGTGAGCATACTACAAATGCGCTAATTTTTAAGATAGCTTATCCAAATGCTAGAGTTGTTTATAAAAACTTTTTAGATATAGAAAATGCGGTTTTAAGCGGTGAAGTTGATGCTGGAGTGCTTATACATGAGAGTATTTTGGATTTTAGTAGCGAACTCTGCGTGGAGCGTGAAGTTTGGGATATTTGGTGTGAGTTTAGAGGAGATGACTCATTACCGCTTCCTCTTGGAGGAATGGCACTTAGAAGAAGTTTGCCTATAACAGACGCCATAGAGTGCGAAAGAGTTCTTAGGGGCGCCGTTGAAGTTGCAAATAATAATAAAAAACTACTCTCAAAAATGCTTCTTGAGCGAAATTTAGTAAGAGTAGATGATAAAAAACTTGAAATTTATCTAAATTTATACGCAAATGATAATTCCATAAGTATGAGTCAAATCCAGATAAAAGCGGTCGATAGGCTTTTTGAGCTTGGTTATAAACACGGATTTTATGGAAATTTAATAACTTCTAACCCCAATCTCATACCGACTGAATATTTAGAAAGTAGAAACGCTTAATGCAAGGTGATCTTATAGGGCTTGGAGTAGAAACGTTTAAATTAGCTTTGTTGATAAGCTTACCGATGTTACTTGCTGGACTTATCGCCGGACTCATAATAAGCATTTTTCAAGCTACTACTCAGATAAATGAGATGACTCTTAGCTTTGTGCCAAAAATCATCTTAGTTGTCATTATAATCATATTTTTAATGCCGTGGATGATGAATCAAATGATAGAATTTACTGCTAGAATACTAAATATGATACCGACTTTTATCCAATGAAAATAGATTTTTCAAAGCTTAGTTCGGTCAAAATCGGCGGTATTTTCGATGTAGAGGTTATAGACGAAATACGTGATTTTGATGGAGTTTTGATAGGCGGAGCAAATAATATATTGATCTCGCCAAATCCTCCAAAAATGGGAATTTTGAGTTCTAAATTTGATTATATTAAATTTGAAAATGGTATTTTAAAAGTAGGTGCGAAAACCAAAACCTCCACTCTTTTTAAATTTGTTCAAGAACACAGACTCGGCGGATTTGAATTTATAAAAAAAATTCCCGGAACAATGGGCGGCTTGATCACTATGAACGCCGGTCTTAAAGAGTATGAAATATCGCAAAATTTAAAAAATGTAACTACGAATTTCGGTCAAATTTTGAAAAACGATTGCGATTTTAGCTACCGACACTCATCTATCAAAGGTGTCATTTACGAAGCTAGTTTTGAGATCGTGCGTGAGTTTAGCGATGAGCTAAGTTCGTTTTTGAACGCAAAAAGAACAAACCAACCAAAAGGCGCAAGTTTTGGCTCTTGCTTTACAAATCCAGAGGGAAAATACGCTGGAGCTTTGCTTGAAGCTGCTAGATTAAAAGGTTTTAGGATAGGTGGATGCGGATTTAGCGAGATTCACGCAAATTTTTTGATAAATTATGGCGGAGGAAGCTTTGAAGATGCTTTGAGTCTTATAAATTTAGCTAAAAAACGTGTTTTAGACGAGTTTGGGATAGAGTTAAAAAGTGAAGTTGTTATATTGTAGTTGATGTTTTTGTTTTTAAATTTGATAAAACCACTGCTAAATAAAAAATATTTTTAAAAACGCCGTTTGGATTATTGACAAATACAAAAGTTTTCGTTATAATCTCAACTCTTTTTTATTCCGGATTAGCTCAGCGGTAGAGTAGTCGGCTGTTAACCGATTGGTCGCTGGTTCGAATCCAGCATCCGGAGCCACTTCAAATTTAAATCAATTTACATCTATAGATAATCCTAAATTTGCCGATTAATATTTAAAGATTTTATTTTTATTTTATTAAATTTAGATAAAATCATAAAAATTAAGGAGGAGTATAATGCCAATTACTCCATTAGCAAATACGCTCTATGTCAATCAAAACACTCCAGCAGCAGCTAGTGTGCAAGGTGATTTTCAATCAAAACTTGAGCTTCAATCTGCCATTGCAGCTCAAAATGCAGCCGAAAAGAAAAAAGAAGTAGAGGAGATCAGGCCTACTGAAGAGACTTATAAAATAGATCCAGAACATGAGCATCAAAAGAAAAAAAACGATCAAGAGCTTAGCGAACAAAATGAAACTTTTGATGAAAATTTAGATGAAAACGGTTCTGAGGATTTAGAAACAGATGAGTCGCAAGAAGTCCATAAACTAGATATAGTTGTTTAGTTTTATGAAGATAATCACTGTTTTTCTGCTTGTTTTAGCGGCGTTTGGAGCTGATGGGATAAACAAAGTAGAGATAAAAAGTATAGAAAACAGAGTGCTTAAAGCTGATATTTTCGGTAAAAATGTAAATAGTTTGCTCGTAATTTATAATAACAATAATATAACAAATAGCTGCAAGCTAAAAGCGAGTGGAGCATCGTTTGATTTGATCATAAGAAAATGGGAATTAACATGCAATCTTCCAAATATCTCAAGCAGGCTTGAGATACGATATTTAGATTCGTTAAATAAACCAAATCAATTAACTAAATTTATAGAGTAATTTTAGGCTCTTTTTTAGTTAAAATTCGCTAATATTTCATATAAAAAGGAAATAAAGTGAAAAATCGCATCATAACTGGTTTAGTGCTATTTGCAGTTTTTTTAGTTGTTGCGCTGTTGGATATATTTTGGCTCAATTTTTTGATATTCGGTCTTATTTTAGCCGTAGCTTTTTTGGAGAGTTTAAAACTATTTAAGATAGAGTATAAAAGTCTTGTTTTTATAGTTTTGGCGTTTTTTTCGATACTTCCGTTTTTAACCGGAATAAATGATATATTCAAAGTTATTTTATTAAATTTAATAGCCGTTGCTTCGGTTTTAGCATATACAAAATCTGAAAATTTAAAGTTTATACTACCTTTTTTATATCCTAGCGTTCCTATATTTATGATGTTTGCTTTATATCAAAATTATGGAATTGCTTGCTTATTTTGGTTGATTTTTACTATCGTGATAAGCGATAGCGGAGCGTATTTTACCGGAAAAGCATTTGGTAAGCACCGTTTTTCTGCTTCAAGCCCAAATAAAACTATAGAAGGCGTTATAGGCGGAGTGATTTTAGGAAGCGTTTTGGGAGCTATTTTTGCGTTTGTATTTGTAGATGTTGAGTATAGCATCGCCATTTTTTGTTCAGTGTTAGTGAGTGTGCTTGGAGTTTTTGGAGATCTGTTTGAGAGTTACTTAAAAAGGCGAGTAGATCTTAAAGATAGCGGTACTGTTTTAGGTGAGCATGGAGGCGTTTTAGATAGAATAGACGGATACCTTTTTGGCGTAGTTGCTATGTTTTTGGTACTTGCATGATACTACTAGGTAGTAGCGGCAGCATAGGAAAAAATGTTGCTTTGTTGGCTATGAAGTATGGCATAAAGCTAGATGCTTTAGCTTGTAAAACTGATTACAAAGAGCTTAATAGCCAAATTTCTAAATTTAATCCTAAATTTGTCTATATAGAAGATAGCGGGTTGAAAAATCTTGTTGAACATAATATGGTTTTTACTAGCAAAGATGGTATAGATAAATTCTTAGAAGCGAGCTATGATGAGTTTGGTTCTACTATTGTTATCAACTCATTAGTTGGTTTTAGTGGGTTAAGACCGAGTTTGGTCTCTCAAAAACTTGGATTTAAACTAGCTTTGGCAAACAAAGAGAGTTTAGTAGCAGGTGGTAAGTTTTTAGACACAAAAAATATTAATCCCATAGATAGTGAGCATTTTGGACTTAAGTTTTTGCTTAAAAATAGACCAGCTATCAAAAAAATGATTATAACTGCGAGTGGCGGTGCATTTTATGATATGCATATAGATGAACTTGAGTTTGTAACTGCTAAAAACGCTCTAAAACATCCAAATTGGAGTATGGGAGCAAAGATAACTATAGATAGTGCGACTATGGCAAACAAGCTATTTGAAGTACTTGAAGCTTATCATTTATACGGCATTAAAGATATAGATGCTTTTATAGAACGTACATCTTGTATCCACGCTCTGATCAGTTTTATGGACGGATCTACTACTGCTCATATATCAAGAACTGATATGAAACTAGCCATTGCTCATGCAATCGGTCTTGAAGAAGAAGAAATTTTGGAGCCTATTGATATTTTAAGCTTAAAAAATATTAGTTTTAATACTATAAATTTAAAAAAATATCCTATATTTACTCTAAAAAAAGATGTTTTAAATAATCCGGATTTAGGAGTTATCATAAATGCGGCAAACGAAGAGATGGTATATAAATTTTTAAATAACGAAATTCCGTTTTTAGATATCAGCAAAGCTGTTTTTAAAGCTCTTGATAAATTTGGAAACGTTAGAATAGACGATGAAGATACTGTTTTTGAGATAGATAAAAAAGTTAGAGAATTTTGCAAAGGATTTTGATGAGAGAGAGTCGCAGAGTGCTTCTAAAAATAGATAAATTTAATGGATATTAACATATGGATAGGCGTAAATTTATAAAAAATAGTTTAGGACTTTTAGGCGCATGTGCGCTTCCTAGCGCGGCTTTTGGCAGTGGTGATTTGTATATAGATGATAAGTCGCTTTTTGATAGTACTTTTAGTAAATTAAAAGCTGTGCAGTCTCATATAGGATTTGGGTATTTTAATATAATTAGTTTTGATGAGGTATTAAAAATAGCTAGAAATTCAAAAATCGGTGCATTTAGTACGGCTCAAATAAATTTTATGGACTTTATGTTCAGCGAGGATCCTAGAAAATATGGTTTTTATGGTAGAAAAACTTGCGATAGATTAACCAGCACTATAAATAAAAAAGATATCGTTAAAGTACCTAGAACGGGGCATTATCTATTTAAAGGATTGCCTTATGATGTATATACGAGACTTGTTAAAGATGTAGGAGACACGCTATTTCTTACAAGTGGAGTAAGAAGCGTATCAAAACAGATGTATTTATATATGAATAAGATAAAAAATAGTAGTTACAATATATCAAAAGCTAGTTTTTCGTTGGCTCCTCCTGCTCATAGTTACCATAGCATAGGTGATTTTGATGTTGGAAAGCACGGTTTTGGTGCGCTTAATTTCACTGAGGAGTTTATAAAAACAGATGAATTTAAAAAGCTTATTGAGTTAGAGTACGTATCTATACGATATACGAAAAAAAATTTAGATGGAGTTAGATTTGAACCGTGGCATGTACAGATTAATTAGTTTTATTGTGGTGTTGAGCTTTTTTAATGCTCTTTTAGCAGAGGATCTTGAGTATTCTTTTATCAAAAAAGGTTATGATGATAACAATACAGTTCTTGTCATAGGCGGCATACAAGGTGATGAGCCAGGAGGTTTTTTGGCAGCTAGCTTGTTGGCGACTGATTATAATATCACAAAAGGTTCGGTTTGGGTAGTTCCAAATTTGAATTTCGCTAGTATTATAAAAAGAGATCGTGGAATTTACGGAGATATGAATAGAAAATTTGATTATATAAGTAGTAATGATCCTGATTTAAAAAGCGTACAAGGTATAAAGGATTTGATAGTAGATCAAAACGTCTCTTTGATATTAAATTTACACGACGGAAGTGGATTTTATAGACCAACATATATAAACGATATGGAAAATCCAAAAAGATGGGGCAATAGCTCTATCATAGATCAAGTTAGTTTAGAGGGCGTACCGTACGGAAATTTAGAAGAGATCGCCTCTAAGGTTGTATCTAAAATCAATGAAAAAGCTCTTAAAGATCAGCATAAATATCATATTAGAAACACACAAACTGCAAAAGGCGATAAAGAGATGTTAAAGTCTCTTACTTACTTTGCCATTAAAGAAGGTAAAGCCGCATTTGCAAACGAAACTAGCAAATCTTTACCTAGCCATGAGAGGGCTTATTATCATCTTTTGGCTATAGAAGAGTATTTGAAAGTCGCAGGAGTTGAGTTTGAGAGAAATTTTGATCTTACTCCAACTGGAGTTAAAAACACTATAGAAAAAGAGATCGAGATAGTTTTATTTGGCAATAAATTTTTCTTAAGCTTAGATCATCCAAGAGCTAAGATAGGTTACGTTCCTATACCTAAAAATATCGCACTTGAGTACAACGCAAGCAATCCTCTAACCGCTCTTGTAAAAGATAAAGACGGCTATAGCGTACATTATGGAAATAGGGTTTTAACAAAATTAGTACCTGAGTATTTTAAGTATTCAAATAGCATAAATAAAGTCGGAGTCGAGATAGATGGCAATGAGACTAAAGAGATAAGTTTAGGCTCTAAAATCAATGTAGAAAATAGCGTAAAAATCATCAAGCAAGACGGCATTCGAGTAAATTTTATAGGATATGGAAGTCAGCCTATAGATGAGTCAAATATAGCTATATATAAAAAAGATATCAAAAGAAATTATTCTATAGATCAAAAAGGAAAAACTTTTAGAGTTGAGCTGTATGAGCAAAAAGATGGCGAAAAGGATAAATTTATAGGTATGTTTTTAGTAGAGTTTGCATCTTTGGAGGCTTTTAAATTTATAGACGTGGCTGGTCTATGATCTTAGCTATAGAAAGTAGTTGCGATGATAGCTCCATAGCTCTTATGGATATAGATAATTTTGAGCTAAAAAAATATAAAAAAATCACTCAAGAGAGTGAGCATTCTAAATTTGGAGGCGTTGTTCCAGAGCTTGCTGCTAGACTTCACACCGCCGCCATTCCAAATTTAATAGAAGATGTAAAGGAATTTTTTACATCTATAAAAGCTGTTGCTGTTACAAATGAACCTGGACTCAGCGTAAGTCTGATAAGCGGCGTAAGTGCGGCTAGAGCTTTAAGCTTGGCTTTAGGCGTTCCATTAATAGGAGTAAATCATCTCATCGGTCATATCTACTCTTTATTTTTAGATAAAAATGTTGTTTTGCCCCTTGGCGTACTTTTGGTAAGCGGCGGACATACTATGGTTTTAAATATCGATGAAAGCGGCTACATAAAGTTGATAGCTACAACTAGCGATGATAGTTTTGGAGAGAGTTTTGATAAAGTAGCTAAAATGATGGATTTAGGATATCCAGGTGGGGCTATTATAGAAAAATTAGCGCAAAACGGAGATAAAAATCGATTTAATTTTACAGTTCCATTAAAATATGATAAAAGGCTGGAATACAGCTTTTCTGGGCTTAAAAATCAAGTTAGAACACAGATCGCCAAATTTGAGAGTTTGAGCCTTCAAGATAAAAGTGATATAGCTTCAAGTTTTCAGCATACTGCTATTTCCCATATAACAGATAAATTAGAAAAGATTTTTAGTGAGTATAAATTTAAAAACTTCGGCGCCATAGGCGGAGGAAGTGCAAATCAAGTTTTGAGATCAAATTTGGAGCAAATTTGTGAGAAATTCGGCTCAAATTTAATGTTTGCTCCACTTAAGTTTTGCAGTGATAATGCTGCTATGATAGCGCGCGCAGGAGTTTGTAAATACAAAAATGAATGCTTTACAAAGCCTCTTGATATGGTGATAAATCCAAGATGTAAGCTTGATGGCGCAAATCTTTATTTTTAAATTTTTATGTTATAATCGTTTTAATGAAATATATAATTTTAATAAATTTGATCATCATTAATATGTTTGGCTTTACTCTTAGCGTGAATAGCGGAAAAGATATGGGCAACGACTACTATATAGCGCATTTAGAAGATACTTCTGATATCGTATGCCTGAAAAATACCAACCAAAAAGGTACGACTTATATATGTAAAGTCAGTGCTAAGATGAGCGGTAATATAGCTGATCAAGATCTGCCATTTATGAAAGTTAGTTTTGAGCCTAGTAAAGATGGATTTATCGTCACTATAGCTCCTAAGCTAAACTCGAAATTAATCGATTCTAGTAGGGCTTTGTTTAATTACGAAGATGTTATATCTAAACCCACGACTAGCTCCAAGCATTTTACTTTGATAATGGATAATAGAATTAATGAATACTCAAATTTAGATAACGGCGGTATAAATTTCCCTGTAAAATATCCAAATGTTCTAAGACCGTCTATAGGTGCTTTAGATCTCAACAAAGAACCGCTTACTTATGAAGAAAACGGCGATGTAGGTGTATATCTTTCTATCAAAAAAAGCTATGAGCAAGGAGGATATAACGATGCTTTAAGAGATGCTACAAAAGCTTTAAGCTTACATCCTAATAGCATATTTAAAAGTGAGTTTTGGCTCTATTATATACGTTCGCTTGACAAACTTTCTAAGAGAGTAAATGACTATAAATCTGCTGAAAAATTTAGTAACCAAATAATAGACGCAGCTAAAAAATGGATGAAAAGCTACGGATCAGATAGAAACTATCCAGAAGTTTTGTATATGCTTATGAACGCATATCTCACAAGCGATATGACGAGTGATGCAAATTACTCTTTGGATATACTGATGACTGAGCATCCAGACTCTCATTTTACTAAAATGGCGATATTATCATACGCTGATGATCTATTTACAAAGGGAAAAACAGAAGACGCCATCAGGCTTTATGAAGATGTTTTATACTCATCAGCCGATATAAATATAGCCAGTAGAGCCGCTTTTAAACTTGCTAAAGTTAGCTTATCGGCTCTTAAATTTGATGAAGCAAAAGACTATATGCAAAAAGTCATAAATGCAAACAAAAACTTTATTTTAGAAGATAGAGACGCTGCTATGCAAATCGCCGGTGAGTTTAGAGATAAAGAGATGTACGATATAGCTTCTGAAATTTATAAAATAATATTTGAAGGATCAAACAGAGCCGATAACTTTTATGAGCCTTCACTTAGAAATTTAGCCATAACTCTTACAAAAACAGATCATCCAAAAGATGCTTATGAGTATCTAAAAAGATATCAAAACGAGTTTAGCACTAGTGAGTATATGCCTGAAATTTCAACTGGAATCGACAGGCTGTTTTTTGAATTTAACGATAAAACAAGTGAAGAAAAACATGAGTATTATCAGAGTTTAATGGATAAATATAAAGGTCTTGATATAGGCAAAAGAGCTCTTGAAGAAGAAGTAAAACTTAGTTTTGATGAGAAAAAGTATCAGAAAGTTTTAAATTATACGGCAAAAATCAGAGATTTAAACGACACTGCTACTTTGGATATATTGAACAAATCAGCAGTGATTTTAGCTAACTACTCAAATCAGAGCGGAGACTGCAGAGCAGTTGTCAAGCTAGCAAGTATCTACTCCATACAAAACGATATAAAAGATAAATTTAAGTTATTTAACTGCTATGATAGAACCGGTAAATTTGAAGATGCTTTGAATCTTTCAGTCTCACATATAAAAGATCCAGATTTAAATAGCAGAGTTCAATGGTTTGCAAATTTAAGTAAAGTTTTATATCAGCTTGGCAGATATGAAGAGGTGATCAGAGCTAGTGACGAAGCGCTTAGTTTGGCGGCTAGCGTACCGTACTCAGATCCTACTGAATCTATTTTTTATAGATTTTACTCTTTGCTGAAATTAAATAGATTTGAAGAGGCGATTTCTAGTATAAATGCGCTTGAGAGTCTAAGAGGAAACGACTTAAAACTTGTTGAAGTTTATGACGCTGCGGCAAAATATGCATATGAAAAAGGTTTTGATAGTGCGGCTTTTAATTATTCAAAAAAGACTATCGATATGCAAACAAAGCTAAATATAAATACGTTTAGTCCTGATATTGATTTTATATATATTTCTGCTTTAGTGAAAATTTCTAAATTTGAAGATGCACTTATGAGCGCAAGAAAGCTTCTTGATATACGTTTGAAACCAGATACTCGTTTAAGAGCATTATATCAAGTGGCAGAAATTTATATAAATTTAAATGATTTCAACTCTGCAAAACCGTATGTAAGCGAATGTTTAAATTCAAATTTTGACTCTCCTTGGAAAAGTCTTTGCGAACAGCAAAAAAAGCTTATAGGATTATAAATTTAGATATTTATCTAAAAAATGTTTAACTTTAAGGCTTTTTGCATCTAAGATAATTCTATCTTTAAATGCTCCTGAGTTAAATGTTCGTTGTTTTTTAGCTAATTGAACCGTGTGGGTTGATATTAGATTTTCTAAATTTAAAATAACCTCTTTGCTATTTATATCTCCTAATTTTGCTTCAAAATACTCGCCGCACTCTTTAAGACCTATGGATTTTAGTGCTTTGATATCTTTTGGATAGATATCAAAAAGTTTTTTGGCTTCATCTATGAGACCTGATTTTAGCATAATCTTTGTTCTATTTTTTATGCGTTCTTTTAACTCTTCTTTATCCCAGTTTAGTTCATATATTTTCAAATTTTCAATGACTGGTGCGGAGGTATTTTTGACTAACCAATTAGTTGGAATTTCGCTTGTTAATTTATAAATTTGATACCATTTATGAAGTCTAAACTCATCATTTTTGCTAAATTTATACGTGAAATCCGGATCGATCTTCTCTGCGATGCTCCAAATTTCGTCATTGTTAAGTTCTATATTTATCTTTTCAAGCTTTGGGCTAAGTCCTTTTAGCATAGATTTGAGATAAAATCCACTTCCGCCAGTTATGATAAGCGGACAATTTTTTGATATTGCAAATTCCTTTGCTTTGTGATACTCTTTTATAAAATCCCCAACGCAAAAATGGGTATCTAGATGTACTAAATTTATCCCAAAATGCTTTATATCGCTCAGCTCATTTTCGTTTGGTTTTGCACTTGCTATATCGATATCTTTATAAATGCAGAGCGAATCAAGACTCAAGATAACGGCTTTGATTTCTTTTGCTAACTCTATAGAAAAGCTGCTTTTTCCGCTCGCTGTTGTTCCGATAAGAGCAAATTCATAAAACATTCTCACCCTTTTTTAGTGCGATTTTATCAAAAAAAAGCTAAATTTATAAAAAATTAGATAAAATAAGTAGTTTAAAGGAAGATTATGGCTAAATTTACTCAAATTTTAAAAGATATAAACGAACTGATAGTTTTTAAACATTCGGTTTTTGCATTACCGTTTCTGTTTTCTGCTATGATAACAGCTAGCAAACTTCAAAGCGGTTCTATGTGGTTTGGAATTCCGCTTTTAATCCTTGGTATTTTATGTGCAGTGAGCGCTAGAAACTATGCTATGGCATTTAATCGCTATCTTGATGAGGATATAGACAGACCAAATCCAAGATGTGCCTCTCGTCCTAGTGTAGATGGCAGAATAGGGCGCAAAAATCTTCTTTTGTTTATAATCGCAAACGGTATCATTTTTATCGTCGTGGCGTATTTTATAAATTCACTTGCATTTTGGTTGAGTTTTTTATTTTTAATAGTTCTTGGCGGATACTCTTATTTTAAAAGATTTTCTAGTTTGGCTCACGTTGTTTTGGGATTTTGTCTTGGCTTGTCTGTTATAGCTGGAGCAGTAGCTGTTAGCGGAAGCATTCCTCTTTGGTCTATACTTCTTTGTTTAGGTGTATCTTTTTGGGCTGGAGGATTTGATATTTTATACTCTTTACAAGATATGCAGTACGATAAAAAAGTTGGGCTTTATAGCATTCCAGCTATATACGGAGAAAAATCCGCGATGTTCATTTCTGCGGTATTTCACGCTTTAGCAGTTATTTTTTGGCTACTTTTTGCGGGCGCTGTAGGGCTAGGCTTTTTTGGTTTTTTAGGTGTTATTTTGTGCGCTTTTATACTTTATAAAGAGCATAAAATAATCAAGGCTGATTTTAAAAAAATTGACAAGGCATTTTTTACATTAAATGGCTATTTAGGCATTATGTTTTTACTATTTGTGTGGGTGGATTTATGGTAGATTTCAGACTTATCGACTCTAAAGTCGCAGTTAGCTTTGAAGAGGATGTGGATTTTAAATTTGAACTTGAATTTAATGAGAGTAGATCAAATATTGATGAGTGGCTAAGCCATGAAAAAGCAAGAGGAGAGAGCGAAAACTCAGATCCTCTTACTTTGAAGCTTTTAGTCGAACTTTATAAAAAAGTAGATGAGCTTTCAAATTTAATAAAAAATGAAAAAACTCCACCAGAGCCTTTAAAACATATGAAAATAACAGATAAAATAGGCTTTGAAGGATTTAGCTTTGATGTGGATTGTTTAGAAAAAGATGCTGTTTATTTTGCTAAAATTTCATTACCTCTTTTCATCAAAAGAGAGATTTTGCTCTATTTTAAAGCAGTAGATGGCAAAACGGCAAAAATAGTAAGAATGGCAAGAGGCGACGAAAAAGAGTGGTCGTCTTATGTGGCTGAGAGCGAGAGATTAGAGATAAGGAAGCAAAAAAGTAATGAGTAGCGAAATTTTTATCTATGTTGGATTTGGACTGCTTTTTTTAGTTTTGTTTGGACTTATGTATTCAAGAGACGCTCAGTCAAATAGTAAATTTGCTAAGTTCGAGCTTGTTTTAGAGGGTTTAATAAAAGAAAATTATCAGTTAAAAAAACAGCTAAACGAGCAACTAAACGAACCTATAATAATGCAAAACGATATAAATTTAAAAGATATATATGATCAAATAGACGCTAAAATCACAGACGGTATAAATGCTAAAGTCGTTCCTATGCTAGAGAGTGTAAAGAGTATAGAAAAAGTTATTGATGATTTCCAAAATGATCAACAAAATAGACTATATAGCTTAGAAGAGCGAACAAAAACTATAAGTAAAATTACTCCCCCTGGTTTTGATGATAATGATGAAAATAGAATTATCCAGCTATATAGCTCAGGAAAAAGCATAGAAAACATCGCTAGAGATTTGAGACTTAGTGTTGGTAGAGTTATAATGGTTTTAAAATTTCATAAGGTGATTTAATGCTGATAGATAGTTATGGAAGAGTTGTTGATTATTTAAGAGTTTCGGTGACTGAGAGGTGTAATTTTCGCTGTCGTTACTGTATGCCAGATGAACCTTTTCAAGACGCCGGACATAATAATGTTTTGAGTTATGAAGAGATGTTTGAGTTCATAAAGATATGTCTTGATAACGGTGTTAAAAAGATCAGACTTACTGGTGGCGAACCTCTTGTTAGAAAAGGCGTTGAAAACTTTGTAGCTATGATAAATGACTATAAGTCAGGACTTGATCTAGCTATGACTACAAATGGTTATTTTTTAGCAAAAAAAGCACAAGCTCTAAAAGACGCTGGACTTAAACGTATAAACATATCTTTAGATACGCTAGATAAAACAAAAGCTCATTTTATCGCTAGAAAAGATGTTTTTGACAATGTTATAGAGGGCATTGAAACAGCGTGTAGTTTAGGATTTGGTGTAAAGATAAATACCGTTGCTTTAAAAGGCGTAAATGACAACGAATTGATAGCTCTTATGGATTTTGCAAAAGAAAAAGGCGCTCAGATCCGTTACATTGAGTTTATGGAGAATTCACACGCTTCTAGTGAGTTAAAAGGGCTTAATAAAGATCAAATTCTAACCATTATTTCTAAAAAGTACAATATAAAAGAGATAACAAAAAGCCCAAATAGCCCATCAAGCCTTTTTGAGCTTGAAGATGGTTATAAATTTGGTATAATCGACCCGCACAAACACGACTTTTGCGCTACTTGCAATCGCCTTAGGCTCAGCGCGGAGGGACTTTTGATACCATGTCTTTACTATGAAGATGGAAAAAGTATAAGAGAGGCGATGAGAGCAGGAGATATAAAAAAAGCTTGTGAAATTTTAAATCAAGTTTTGGCTGATAAACCTGAGAAAAACAGATGGGAAAATGATGGTAAAGGCGAGATATCTAGCCGTGCATTTTACCAAACAGGCGGCTGATGGTAAGTGTAGTCGAGCATTTTACTAGCATTCAAGGCGAAGGTAAATTTAGCGGTCGTTACTCACTTTTTATCCGCCTTGGAGGTTGCAACCTTTCTTGCAAGGGTTTTGGCGTCAAGATAAGGTCTCCAAAAACAGGCGAGATATTAGTTGGTTGCGATACGATCAAAGCGGTGCAAACATCGCATTTTGAACATAGTAAATTTAACTATGAAACTCTTGTGAAATTGGTAAAAGAAACTGAGTTTAAACCTCTCATCGTGATAACGGGCGGTGAGCCACTACTTTGGCATAAAGACGAAGATCTGATCAAATTTATAAAGTGGTGTTTTGAGCAAGATTATGAAGTGCATTTTGAAACAAATGGTAGCATTTTTGTGGATTTTGATAAATTTGAAGTGTATAAAAAGTGTAAATTCGCAGTAAGCACTAAACTATCTATAAGCGGTGAGCCAAAATCCAAAAGAATAAATCAAAAGGCCTTACAAGCGATCTTTGCTAACGCTGATGCATTTTATAAATTTGTGATTTGCGGAAGTGAGCTTGATGAGATAAACGAGATATTGGAGTTGCAAAACGGCGAAGTTTGGTGTATGCCTTTAGGGAAAAATATATCCGAACTAGGCAAAAACGCCTTAAATGTAGCAGAGTTTTGCATTAAAAACGGTTTTAACTACTCTGATAGACTCCACGTGCGTTTATGGAACGACAAAGAAGGTGTGTAAGCCAGCTTCTGAGCATTTTAGTTTGTTATTGCAAGTAAGGTATATTTTAAAATAAGCTTAGCATTCTAAAAGTATCTGTTTTACAGCTTTGTAGTCGATATTTCCGTGTTCTCCGGCTACTAAATTTCTTTGTTTAAAACGTTCGCTTATCAAATTTGCGACGCTATTTTTATCCATACTTAGTTTGGCTAAAGTAGTGGCTATACCAGTATTTTTAAAAAAGCTTTCGATCTCGTCTATACAGCATTTTGCTGCGCTTAACTCATCTGCGTTTAGTCCAAAAACTTCACGCCCCATTTTGGCTAATTTTGCTTTTTTAAACTCGAGATTATATCTTAAAAGTCTAGGCGTAACGATAGCAAGGCTTAGTCCGTGATCCAAACCATAAGCCGCGCTTAGCTCGTGACCTATGGCGTGACTCGACCAGTCTTGAACACATCCTACATTGCACCAACCATTTAGCGCACAAGTTGCAGCCCAGCATAAATTCGCCCTTGCGTCATAGCTTTGCGGATCGCTTATGGCGATTTTTGCGTTTTCTATCACGGTTTTTAGTACTGAAAAACAAAATCCGTCTTGTACGCTTGTATTTAAATCTACAGTTGCATACTGTTCTAGTATATGCACGAAAGTATCAACTATACCGTTTTGAATTTGGGTTAGTGGAAGGCTAAAAGTTGTTTTTGGATCTATGATACTAAACTTAGGATATAAAAGCTCATTTCTAAAGCTTCTTTTTATCTTTAAATTATCATTAGATATCACTGAAACACAGTTCATCTCGCTTCCAGTAGCTGGTAAGCTCATCACGCAGCCAAGCGGCAAGGCTTTATCGAAATACGCTCTTTTGCCGACTATATCCCAAGGATCCCCATCAAATTTAGCCGCAGCGGCTATAAATTTAGTGGCGTCCAAAACACTTCCGCCTCCAACACTAAGTAAGAAATCTATACTCTCACGCTTTATTAAATTTACAGCTTTTAAACAAGTTTCGAGTTTGGGATTTGGCTCTATACCCCAAAACTCGCTTATGTTATGCTTATTTAGAGCGTTTTTTACTTGTTCGTATATGCCATTTTTTCTTACGCTTCCACCACCAAAAATAACTAGTATTTTTAAATTTATTGGCACTAAATTTGATAAATTTTGTATCGTATCTTTTCCAAAAACTATCTTTGTAGGACACTCAAAACTAAAATTATTCATATTAAAGCTCCTAATATTTATACAAAATTTGTGCGATTATATCTTAAGTTAATAAAAGATTAGGTAAAATATAACCAAAAACAGCGAGCAACTATGATTATTAGAAAAATGTATGACTATGAAAATGCCCATATAGTAAGGTTTTGCAGCTCTAAAAGATGTCGCGAAAGTCTGCATGGTCATAGCTATAAATGCGAGGTAATGTTAAGCTCAAATTATCTTGATAATGCAGAAATGGTATATGACTTTGGTTTGATGAAACAAGGAATTAAAACTATAATCGACAGTTTTGATCATACCACAACTCTATATGCAAAAGATGATATACAGTATAAAAATGATATAAAAAAGTACTCTAAAAGATGGATAGAGCTTCCTTATAATCCAAGCGCCGAGCAGTTTAGCAGAGTATTTTTTGTACTTATAGATAAGCTTTTAGGGCTTACTGTGATGAAAAACGGCGAGAGAGAAGTGAAGCTTCATAGTATTATCATTCACGAAACTGCTAGTGGATATGCTCAGTGTTTTTATGAAGATGCTTATAATCCAAATATGGGTATAATAAATTTAGAAGATATAGTATTTAGCCAAGGAATTATAGAAGAGTGGGAAGACGCGATGTTTTATGATAAGTTAAAAAACGGTATTAAATTTATAAATCCAAAGGAGTGCTGATGAAGTTTGTATGGCTATTTGCCACTTTTATCCTGTTTTTACACGGCTGCTCAAGCGAGGAGCAAAAACCAGTTCAGAATGTAGTTTCTGAAACTCCGCCTCCAGACGTACCTATAGCAAAAAGCGATGCAAATATAAATATAGATAAAGATTTCCCGCCAGCGCCAGTAGCAGAGTAGGCAAGTATGGGAGAAACTTATGAAATGAGCGCTTGGCTACATCTTAGTTTTGTTAAGATACTGCTAGGGCTTTTAATTTTGCATATCATTTTGGTTTGTGTAGGCGATACATCTAAGTTTTCATATATTAAAAGACTTATGTATTTTTTACCTACTTATTATGTTTTTATGGCTTTTATATTTTTTACTGGTATATTAAATTTAGCTATTTTGCATTTTAGCATCAGTTTTAGCGTAGTTTTTATGATAGTTTGCTGGATAGCTTTGATACCTTTTGGGGCTGTTGGATTTAAGAGATTAAAACGAGTTCGCATAACAAAAGAATTTTCTAAATTTAAGAAATTTATGATATTTAAGATAGTTTGCGAGATAATTTTGGTTGTTTTAGCAACTGTTGTTGGAGTAGTATTTTGAAATTTTTATACGATGAAAATGCCAAAAACGAAATTTTAGAGATAAAAGGTGATAGTTTTAATCACCTAAAAGCAAGGCGTCAAAACGTAGGCGATAGGATAGATATAAGAAATTTAAAAGATGGTTATAGTTATATTTATGAAATTACTAAATTTGAACGAAAAGCCACTTGTGAGCTTGTGTTTAAATCTCTTACGAAAAGCCTTGATAGCGAACTGATTTTGGCTTGGGCTGTAGTTGATCCTAGTGTCATAGAAAAAAGTCTTCCTAGTCTAAATGAGCTTGGAGTTAAGAAAATTATATTTGTATATACTGATTTTTCTCAAAAAAATATAAAGCTTGATTTTGATAGATTTCGCAGGATTTTGATAGGATCATCGCAACAATGCGGTAGAAACTCCATTATCGAATTTGAAGTTTTTGCAGATATAGATGAGCTTTTAAAAGTATATAAAAACGTGAGTTTGATAGATTTTGGAGGCGATAGTTTAGATAATGCTAGCCAGAGTGAAGTATTATTTATAGGAAGCGAGGGCGGTTTTAGCGCGCAAGAAAGATTTAAGTTTTTAAAACGGTATTGTCTAAAATGCCCAAATATCCTTAAATCAAATACCGCGATAATAGGCGTTGCGAGTAAGTTCTTGGTGTGATATGGCTATAATTTTACTTATTTTTGTCTGCACTTTACATGCTTTTATCTGTTCTGCTCCTGGATTTATTATCGGGTTTTGGTGGGATATTGATAGATATAAAAAATATATATTTTTTATTTTGGTGCTGATTTTATCGGCATTTTTAGAGATGAATAGACTTGATGCTTCATTTAGTAATATAATTATTAGCTTTTTGGAAGATATTTTGGGAGCTTATTTTGGACTGTTTGTGTTGTTAAGTTTTAAAAATATGGTAAAAAGAACAGGTCTATGCAAAATATGCGATAAATTTAGGAGAAAACGTGAAAAGCTTGACGATAATTGATACTTTTGGATTTTTTTTCAGACTTTATTACGCAATGAGTGGTCTTAAAAGTCAGAGCGGCAAACCAAGCGGAATGGTGCATGGATTTGCAAATTTTATTTATAATCTTAAGCAGGATTTTCCGAGTGATTATATAGTTTTTGCTTTAGATAGTGGTGGAAAAACTTTTAGAAGCCAGATCGATCCTAACTACAAAGCAAACCGCGTAAGTCCTCCACAAGAGCTAAAAGATCAGCTTCCAGTATGTATAGATATGATAGAAAAAATGGGGCTTTGCAGTCTTAGAGTAGAAGGCTATGAAGCTGATGACATCATAGCTAGTTTTATAAAAAATAGCAAAGATCAAGATCTAGAAATAAGAATAGTAACTCACGATAAAGATCTTTACCAACTGATAGATGATAGAGTAAGTATATTTAGTCCGGCAAAAAAAGAGCTTTATAATCGTGAAGGTTGCTATGAAAAGTACGGAGTTTATCCTGAGCAGATAAGGGATTTTTTGGCGTTGTGCGGAGATAGCGCAGATAACATTCCAGGGGTTAAAGGTATCGGAGAAAAAGGTGCAAAAAAACTACTTGATGAGTTTGGAAGTATCGAAAATCTGTATGAAAATTTAAGTCAAGTAAGAAATGAGAGAACAAAAAATATGCTTTTTGAGAGCAAAGAAAACGCTTTCATTTCAAAACGCCTAGCAACTTTATATGATGAGCTTGAAACTCCAAATCTCCAAAATGCTATTTTTCCGGAGTCTAATCCTCTGCTAAAAGTCATTGATACACTAAAGGACTATTCACTTAGTCGTCTTTTAGCGACATTGAAATCTAGCGATGAAGATAAAATGTTGAGTTTTACTCCTGTGCTTTTAACAGATGAAAATGAGCTGATAAGACTTTTAGAGGATATGAATAGCGAAATTATGGTTAGTTTTGATACAGAAACTACTTCAACAGATGCTAAAATAGCTAAAATAGTCGGTTTTAGCTTTTGTTTCAATGACCAAACTAGCTATTACGTTCCTTTGGCTCATAGCTACCTTGGAGTTGAATCTCAGATTAGTATGAATAGCGCAAAATGGGCGATATCACAAATTTACAAAGGTTTTGTGATAGGACAAAATTTAAAATACGATTTTAGGATAGTAGCAAATAATTTTGGTTTAGAACCGCCTAAAAACTACACCGATACGATGATATTAGCGTGGTTAGATGATCCAAGTAGTAGCGTCGGTATGGATAATTTGGCGAAGAAACTTTATAATTACGAAACCATTAAATTTGAAAGCGTAGTAAAAAAAGGTGAGGATTTTTCTAGTGTTGATCTGCAAAGTGCTTCAAAATACGCTAGCGAAGATGCGTGGATAACACTTAAATTTTATAAAACTTTTACAAATAAATTAGAAGAAAGTATGTTAAATATAGCAAAAAACGTTGAGTTTCCTTTTATATTGACACTTTTTGATATGGAAAGCAACGGCATAAGGTTAAATTTAGAAAAATTAAGAGCGCTTATATCGCGAAACGACTCTGCTTTGCGAGTTTTGACAACAGAAATTTATGAGCTTTGCGAACAGAGATTTAATATAAACTCAAGTAAGCAGTTAGGTTCTGTTTTGTTTGATTATTTAAAACTTCCTGCGAAAAAAAAGACAAAAACAGGTTATAGTACTGATGAAAGCGTACTTAGCGATCTTTTAGATCTGCATCCATCTATAGAAAAAATACTAGAATATAGAGAGTTATACAAACTTCAAAGTACATATTGCGAACCACTTTTAAATTTGGCTATAAAAGATGAAAATCATAGAGTTTATACAAATTTTATCCAAACTGGAACGGCTACAGGAAGACTCTCAAGCAAAAATCCAAATTTACAAAATATACCTGCTCGCGGAAATCTAGCAAAAGATATGAGAGCTGTTTTTGAGCCAAAAGACGGCTATAGTTTGATATCGCTTGATTACTCTCAGATAGAGCTTAGACTTTTAGCGCATTTTAGTTGTGATCCTGCGCTCATAGAAGCTTTTAAAAACGGCGAAGACATACATGCAAGAACTGCTATAAGCATATTTGGAGAAAGTAATGCACAAAATAGAGCCATAGCAAAATCCATAAATTTCGGATTGATTTACGGAATGGGATCAAATAAATTAAGTAATGAGCTTAGCATTGATAAAAAGAGTGCGAAAGAGTATATTGATCGCTATTTCAAGGCATTTTCAACTATAAAAGAGTTTTTAGATAGTATAAAAAACAGAGCTAAAAACGACGGCTTTGTAGAAACATTGATTGGGCGAAAGAGGTACTTTGACTTTGGTGGTGCTACTCCTATGCAACTAGCGATGTTTGAAAGGGAAGCCGTAAATACTAAATTTCAAGGCAGTGCAGCCGATATAATAAAAATTGCTATGATAAAAGCAAGAGATCTCTTAAATGATGATGCAAAAATGCTTTTACAGATCCACGATGAGCTTATATTCGAGGTGCGAGATGAGATGGCGCCTAGTTTTGCTAAAAACGTGCAAGAGCTTATGCAAACAGTAGTTACTCTCAATGTGCCTTTGGTTGCAAATTGGGGTATGGCGAAAAATTGGGGCGACTTAAAGTAAGATGTTTCTTACATTAAGTTATTTTTTTGCTAATTTATGCAATAATTTTTAATTCTAATAGGCGGAGAATTTATGGATTTATCAACGATATTTGGTATGGTGCTAGCTATAACTAGTATATCTGTGGGTGATATTTTAGAAGGTGGTAATCCGCTTCATGTATTGCATATTAGCTCAGTTTTGATAGTTATCCCTACAGCGATGTTTTCAGCTGTTACAGCTACAAATAAAAAATACGTTAAAGCTGCATTTAAAGAGCTTAAAGTGGCATTTAAAGGTTCTGGTGTGGATATGTCAAAGCGTATAGCTGAGATGGTAGAGTATAGCACTTTGGCTCGTAAAAATGGTATTTTATCTCTTGAGCAAAAAGCAGCTTCTATAGACGATGAGTTTTTAAAAACAGGACTTAGTATGTTAGTTGATGGGCAACCTATAGATGAGGTTAAAGAAAATCTTGAACTTGCTATAGAGATTACTGAAGAGTATTATCATGAATGTGCGCATTTTTGGATAAAAACTGGTGAGAGTTGTCCTACGTTTGGTCTAGTTGGAGCGGTTATGGGTCTTATGCTTGCTCTTCAGCTACTAGATGATCCAGCGGCTATGGCAGCAGGTATAGCAGGAGCATTTACCGCAACTGTTACTGGTATTATGGGTTCTTACGCATTTTTTGGACCATGGGGTCAAAAAATACTTGGAAACGCAAAAGATATAATTAAAGAAAAAACTATGATAATAGAAGCCCTAGTCGGTATAGCTGAGGGCGCAAATCCTAGAAGTTTAGAGTCAAAACTATTTAACTTTTTAGATAAAAATGAACCTAGAGTGTCTCAATTTAACTAAGGTAGCAAATGGCAAAAAAGAAAAAACAGCAAGAGTGTCCAGCAGGTGAAAAATGGGCTGTTCCGTATGCAGACTTTTTATCTTTATTGCTTGCTTTATTTATAGCGTTGTATGCGATATCTGCGGTAAATACCGCAAAAGTTGAAGCTTTAAAAACTGAAATTATAAAAATATTTGATTTTCCTGATTCAAAAGGTGTCAAACAAAGTTCTAAAAACGCTAAGAGTGAGAAACAATTTGATGGTCCTGGTATCGCTATGCAAAACAGCGATAGCACTTCAGTCAAGCAAAATACAAATAACGAACGCTATAGAGTTGCGCTTGATCAAGCTGAAAATCAAGTTGCTATAGATCTTCCAGCCGGAATCAAATTTGATCCTATGAGTGCTGAAATTTATAATCCCGATATGATAAATTTTGTAAAAATAATTTCTATGATAATAAATAAAGTTCCAGAATCTGTTTCAGTAGAGATAAGAGGATATGCTGATGATTATAATGAATACGCAAAAGATTACAAGTTAGCAGCAGATAGGGCGTATAACGTACTTGCTATGTTGATTGGAAACGGTATAGATCCAAAAAGACTGAGATTTACATCATTTGGCGATAGTATTCAGATCAAAAATAGCGATTTGAAGCTAGCTAAAATTTATTTTAGAATAGATATAAAAGATAAAAAACTACAAAAATCCGTACTTGATATAGTAAATGAAATTAAGTAAATTGGGCTATAATTTATAACTATTTTGTTATATTTATATGGATTAAAATATAATATACTTATATAAAATTTCTTAAGTCATATTTTAGTCAAATTTCGATAATCTTATAAAATAAATCTAAATTTAAGGAGATATAATGGCAGTTAGAATTACAGATACCTGTATAAGTTGCGGTTCGTGCATTGATGAGTGTCCAGTTAGCGCCATAGTAGATGATAGCGATAACCCAACAGGTGAAGATGCGTACTATGTATATGCCGATAAATGTGTAGAGTGTGTAGGACACAATGATGTTCCAGCTTGCGCAGAAGCCTGTCCTACTGATGGCTGTATCGTGTGGAGTGAGGTTGTCTCTGGTCAGCCAAGCAGAAATGAAATAACAGCTGATGTAAGAAATGCAGCTACTCCTGTAATATCATAATAATTTAAAGCCACTTTTATGTGGCTTACTATTTTTTTAAGTTTATTTCTGATATAATCGCAATTTTGTAAAAATTTCAACCATCATTAAAGGAGATTCCATGGAGCAAACTTTATCTATAATAAAGCCCGATGCTGTAAAAAAAGGCGTTATAGGAAAAATAATCGATAGATTTGAAAGTAACGGATTAAGAATAGCAGCCGCAAAAAAACTTCAACTTAGCGTAGAAGATGCTAAAAAATTCTACGAAGTTCATGCCGCTAGACCATTTTACACAGAATTAGTAGAGTTTATGACAAGCGGACCTGTCGTAGTAATGGTACTTGAGGGTAATAATGCAGTTGTTAAAAATCGTGATCTTATGGGTGCAACAAATCCAAAAGAAGCTGCAGCTGGTACTATAAGAGCAGATTTTGCTGAGAGCATTGATGCAAACGCTGTTCATGGAAGTGATAGTTTAGAAAATGCAAAGACAGAAATAGCATTTTTCTTTGCAAAAAGAGAAATTTGCTAAACTAAGAAGATAAATTTGAAGATACCATTTGATAAGATAACATCTTTGCTTGTTCCATTTGAAATAGTTATCAATGGATTAAAATTTAATGGAAATTTAAAAAGAATTAATCCAAAAATAGTAGAGTGTAACGCTATGATATCTGGAAATTTGAATTATTATTGCGATAGATGTGGTAAAGATATAATTTTAAATTTAAATGAAGATGTAAAATTATCTTTAAGTAATGGTGTTTATAAAGATTTAGAAAACGAGTTAAGTGATACTATTGAATTTTATGATGGCGAGATTGACATCGATGAAATTTTTGAAAGTGAAATAGAAGCTTACAAAAGCGGATATTATTACTGTGATGAATGCAAAATTTTAAAAGGAGAATAAAATGGCAGTACCTAAACGTAGAGTGAGCCACACACGCGCTGCAAAACGCAGAACTCACTATAAAGTAACTCTTCCTATGCCTGTAAAAGATAAAGACGGTAGTTGGAAGATGCCACATCGTATAAATAAAACAACCGGCGAGTATTGATATACAACAATGATTAGTATAGCAATAGACGCTATGGGTGGGGATTTTGGTCCAGAACCTATAATAACTGGTGTGCTTGACGCTTTAAAACATAGAAGTTTTAATGCTGTTTTAGTAGGTGATATACAAAAGATCAAACCCCTTATACCTAAAGAGTACGCAAGATTTGTAACTTATATCGAGTCTAGCGAAGTATTTTCTATGGGCGAGAGTGCTACTGACGCACTTAAGCGTAAAGAAAGCAGTATTTTTAAAGCAATTGAGCTTGTAAAAAACGGTGAATGCAAAGCTATAGTTTCAGCAGGACATAGTGGAGCCACTATGAGTTTGGCAACTTTAAGAATCGGTAGATTAAAAAACGTTGCAAGACCAGCTATAGCTACACTTATGCCTACTTCTTTAAATAAAAAAACACTTGTTCTTGATGTTGGTGCAAATGTTGATTGTAAAGCAGAACATCTATTTCAGTTTGCTATAATGGGAGAATCTTACGCTAAACAAATAATGAAAGTAAAAAACCCAAAAGTAGGGCTTTTAAGCAATGGCGAAGAAGATTGTAAAGGAAATGAAGTTACAAAAGAAGCATTTGAAATGATGTCAAAACTCGATAGTTTTATCGGAAATGTTGAAGGAAATCAGATTTTTGATGGAAGTGTTGATGTTATTATTTGCGATGGATTTGTTGGAAATATCTTACTTAAAACTAGTGAAGGCGTAGCTAGCGCTATATCAAAAATCATAAAAGAAAGTGTTAGAAGATCGCCTTTTGCTACTGTCGGTGCTTTACTTATGAAAAGAGTTTTTAAGGCTTTAAAGACCCAAATAGACTATGACGAATATGGCGGAGCTCCGCTTTTAGGGGTTAAAGATTGTGTCATTATAAGTCATGGTAAAAGTAGTCCAAAAGCCGTTAAAAACGCCATTTTTCAAGCTCTAAAATTTGCTGAATCAGACATAAACAGAGTTATAGAAGATGAGCTTTCGCACTTTGTTAGGTAACAAATAAATGAAAAAAGCATCGATAATTTCAGTTGGAGCTTATGTTCCAAAAGATATCTTGACTAATTTTGACCTTGAAAAAATGGTTGAGACTAGTGATGAGTGGATAGTTAAAAGAACAGGTATAAAAACTAGGCATTTAGCAAAAAATGAAATCACTAGTGATCTAGCATATAAGGCGGCTCTTGTAGCTATACAAAGATCTGGTATAGATAAAAACGATATTGACGCGGTTATCTGCGCGACTATTACGCCTGATTATTTTTGTATGCCATCTACTGCTTGTAAAGTAGCTTCAAATTTAGGTTTGTTTGATGTGACTGCTTTTGATATAAGCGCTGCTTGTACTGGATTCATCTATCTTTTAGAGATTGCAAAATCTCTTGTTGAGAGCGGAGCTAAGAAAAATGTTCTTATCATAGGAGCAGAAAAATTAAGTTCAATCATTAATTGGGAAGATAGAAGCACTTGTGTTTTATTTGGCGATGGAGCTGGTGCTGCTATAGTTAGCTCTTTGGATGATAATTATATAATAGATGTTCATACATCAAGTGACGGTAGTAAAGGAAATTTATTAATAACTCCTGGTTGTGGCATTGTTCATCCAGCCAACAAAGATACTATCGATAAAAAACTAAATTTCTTACATATGTCAGGCAATGAAGTGTTTAAAATAGCTGTTAATACGCTAACTAAAGATGTTGTTGATATTTTAGAAAAAAACAGTATCGATAGCAAAGATATCGATCTTTTTATACCGCATCAAGCAAATTTAAGAATTATAGAAGCAGTAAAACAGCGTTTGGATTTCACAGATGAGCAGTGTGTTATAACTGTCGTGGATTACGGTAATACTAGCTCGGCTTCCATTCCTATGGCTATGAATGATGCTTATGAAGCTGGACGTCTTAAACAAGGTAGTTTAATCCTTTTAGATGCATTTGGTGGCGGTTTTACGTGGGGTTCTGCTTTGCTAAGATTTGGCGGAAAATAAGCTATCAAATAAAAACTGAATATAAATATTTTTATGCTATAATTAAATCTAACTAAATTTTAAGGAAAAATAGTGATTTATGAAGGGCAAGATATGCTTATATCTGAGTGTATGGGAATTTTGCAAGGATTAGAGCAAGACTACAAAAAATATGGTAAAAATCTTGCAAGAGAGTCGCAAAAGCAGATTGATCCTTATGATTTAGACGACATTTTAGAGTTAATTTTTGATACGATTTTTAAGACAAATTTAGATAAAGAAGCTTCATTAAAACAGATAAATAAATGTTTTGGTAATGATGAAATTTACGCTAATTATTTTATTTTGAAAGTTTTATTCCATCTTTTACATCGTTTTAGTATTTATATTTCAAAATCAGATTTAAATAGTACAATTTATATAATATATTTAGAAAATGCAATAGACGCTTTTACTCAGATCTTGATGAACACAGAAGTCGAAGCTAAAATTCCAAGCCCTCAGAGTTTTAAATTTGGAACTAGCAGCGGATTTATGCTGTTTGGCGATATAATGGATGAGTTTAGGGTGGCTTTGCGTTCAAACTCAAACTTAAGATTTTTAAATTTATACTATGGAGTAAATGTTAGCTGCGATGCTAAAGTAGTTAGTATAGAAGATGACAAAGTGCTTTTTAAGGTAGATTTGATGCAGATTTTGGCTATGAAAGAAGAGGGAAATGCGTATATATTAAAAGGCGATAGCTTAGTAAGTAACGTCAAAGCCGATATACTTAGTATAAATTTATCTAATAATACTGTTTTATTAAATAATTTTGTACGTATGGAAAATATGTTTGCAAATCAAAGAAAATTTCCTAGAGTACATCCAAATCAACATACGAAAGTTATATTATCAAATAAATTTGGAGTAAGCATCGAGGGTAAATTATACGATATTTCGCAAGGCGGAATAGGCGTAGTAAGCGTCCAAAACGGTGGATTTAAAAGCGGTGAGGAGCTTATAGCTAAGTTTAGTTTGACTATGCCAAGAACCAAAGAAGTTATTGATGTTTATTTAGAGTTAAATTTAGTAGTTGCATTGAATTATCAAGGTTCTATGCGTTACTGCTGTGAAATAGTAAAATCTCAGTCTATCACCGAAAAAATAGTTGAATTTTCTAAATTAAGAGTTAAAGATACGTTAGATGAACTGCAACAAAAGGTAGAGCTTTATAGATGAAAATGCCTGAAAGTGGCGAGTTTTATCTAGGACTTAGCGAAAATATACCATATATTTATGATAGCAAAGATCTTCTTACTCACGCAGCTATCATAGGAATGACTGGAAGCGGTAAAACAGGTCTTGGAATAAGTCTGTTAGAAGAAGCTTCATTAAACCAAATTCCAACTATAATAATAGACCCAAAAGGCGATATGACAAATCTATGCTTAGCACTTAGCAGCGAAGATGAGTTTATAGAATTTTGCGCAGATAAAAGCGTTGGAAGCAGCGTTTATGAGCAGTATAAAGCTGGTCTTGAGAGTAGTTTTGAGAATTTTGAGAGAGTTAAAAAATTTAAAAATAGTTCAGTTTTCAAGATATTTACTCCAAAAAGCAATGCAGGTCTTGGCGTTAGTTTGCTTAGTGATTTTAATGCACCTAAATTTGTTGATTTTGAGAGTTTAAATAGCTATATTATCGGAATTTGCGGTTCTATTTTATCTTTGGTTGATGTTAAAAATGATGATTTTAGCTCACCCCAGATGCTTCTTTTGCAAAATATATTTTTTAATAGATTTAGTGCAAACAAAGATCTTAGCATAGCTCAGTTGATAGAAGAGATCATAAATCCTAAATTTAAAAAAATAGGTGTTTTTGATGTAGAGAGTTTTTATCCAGCTAGTAAAAGAGCCGACTTAGCTATGAAGATAAATGCGCTTGTAGCTAGTCCTGACTTTTCTCTTTGGTGTAGCGGCGAGAGATTAGATATCTCAAATATGCTTTTTGAAAATGGCAAGCCAAGATCAAATATATTTACGATATCGCACCTAGATGATGCTAGTAGAATGTTTTTTGTAACTATTTTATTAAATGAGATAGTTTCTTGGATGAGAGGCTTAGAAGGAACGCAAAAATCTAGAGTAGTGCTATATATGGATGAGATATTTGGATATTTTCCACCAAGTGCAAATCCACCAAGCAAACTAGCTATGCTTACTTTATTAAAACAAGCAAGAGCTTTTGGGATTTGTGTTGTTTTATCTACGCAAAATCCAGTAGATATAGACTACAAAGGACTTAGTAATATAGGAACGTGGTTTATAGGAAGATTGCAAACAGCTCAAGATAAGCAAAATGTGATTAGCGGACTTAGCGGAGTTGGTAAAACTAGCGATAA
Source organism: Campylobacter fetus subsp. testudinum 03-427 (assembly GCA_000495505.1). Lineage (NCBI taxonomy): Bacteria > Pseudomonadati > Campylobacterota > Epsilonproteobacteria > Campylobacterales > Campylobacteraceae > Campylobacter > Campylobacter fetus. Next base: position 223,416 of record CP006833.1, read on the forward strand.
AGAGATTTTAGATACTATCTCAAATTTAAAAAAACGCCAGTTTTTAGTAAAAAATATCCATAATGCAAATTTGAAAATCATAACTACTAGATGGGCGCTTAGCTACTTAAAAGGTCCGTTAAATAAAAATGATATTTCAAATCTTATGAAACATTTTGATACTAAAAATGAATCATCTGTAATACTTAACTCAAGCGCTATACTAAGTCCAGATATAGTTCAAATTTATGAATATAACAACTCAAATAAGCTTTTTTGTCATCTGCTTGGTACAGCCAAAGTGAGATTTATCTGCAGTGATGGTGAGCTTGTAAAAGATAGATTTTTTTGTTTAAAAGCAGATAGTGATGAGCTAAACTGGAGCAATGCTAAAGAAATTTCAGTTTCAAACTTCAGCTATGAAAAATATGAAAATATAGAGCTTTTAGGTGCTCCAAGATCTATCTTAAATGCAAAAAATTTAAATGAATTTGTAAAATCATTTACCGAGTTTTTATATACTAATGAAAAAGTTGTATTATATAAAGCATTTGATATAGTTTCAAATTTAAATGAGAGTAAAGATCAGTTTGTCTTAAGAGCAAAGCTCAGGGCGGACGAGCTTTTAAATGAGCAAAAAACCTTGCTTATGAGTAAATTTGAAAAAGAGAAAAGCATTTTGGAAAAAAGACTATTAAACGCTAAAAATAGTTTAGAAAAGAAGAAAAATACAGCAAATAAAAGCAGTATATTTGCAGCTATAGATATAGTAAGCGGAATTTTGTCGGCTGTTTTTGCAAAGAGATTAAGCAGTACAAAAATCTTGAGCGGTACGAAAAAAGCTACCGATGCTTTTTCAAAACATGATGATATATATGCGTCTAAAGAGACTATTTATAGTATTTTGAATGAGATTGATGAGTTGCAAAGTAGTTATGAAGCTAAGATTTCAAAGCTAAAAGAGAGTTTTGATCTTGCGAATTTACATATTGATGAAAAAATACTGCGCCCAAAAAAGAGTGATATTTTAAATGAAAAAGTATCTGTTTTATGGAAGAGTTAAAGGAGTAAAATGAACGAAAATATTGTTGCTTATGTGTTGGCTTATCTTATTGGTGCGATACCTTTTGGTTTGATTTTGGGTAGAATTTTTGGTAAAGTTAATATAACTAAAGAAGGAAGCTGCAGCATTGGAGCTACAAATGTTTTAAGAGTTCTTAAAAGTTCAAACCCAAATTTGGCAAAAAAACTTGCGGTATTAACAGTAGTTTGTGATGCTTTAAAAGCATTTATTCCTATGGTTGTAGCAAAAGTTGTTTTTGATTTGAGTGATCAAACTATCTGGACTATGGCTGTGTTATCAGTGATAGGACATTGCTTTTCGCCATATCTTAAATTTGAGGGCGGAAAAGGTGTAGCTACTGGAGCTGGAGCGCTTATTTATTTTTTACCTTTAGAGATCATCTGCGCTTTGGGAATCTGGTTTATAGTGGGAAAACTGCTTAAAATTTCTAGTTTGGCTTCGCTTTTGGCACTTTTTACTTTGATAGGAACGTCTTTTATATTTCATTATGAAATGCCTATAATCAACACTCACGCACCTATTTTTATCATATCGTTTATTGTTTTATATAAGCATATTCCAAACATAAAAAGGCTTTTGAGCGGTTCTGAAAAGAGGGTGATTTGATAACTGTTTTTGTGGAGGATTTTAAATTTAAAACGATAATTGGTCTTTTGGATTTTGAGCGAGTTAAGCTTCAAAAAATAAGAGTTGATATGAGTTTTAAGGCTGATGAATTTGTTGATTATGCTTTTGTGTGTGAGCATACTAGAAATGAGTTTGAAAAAATGAAATTTAAAAAAGTTGAAGACGCTTTGCAATATTTCAAAAACAATTTTAAAGAAATTTTTCCATCTCTTGAGTACTTTTATATGAAAATTTCAAAAGTAAAAATCATTTCAAATGCCACGGTTGGAGCAAAAATCGAGCAGCTTTATTAAATTAAATTTAAAATAACTTGAAAAATTGCTTAATTTATGGTACAATCACAAATAAATTTGCGCTTTAAGGAAAGTATAATGAGAATTTTGATAGTAGAGGATGAAGTTACGCTTAACAAAACTATAGCAGAAGGCTTACAGGAGTTTGGTTACCAAACAGATAGTTCAGAAAGTTTTAAGGACGCTGAATATTATATAGGTATTAGAAACTATGATTTGGTTCTTAGTGATTGGATGCTTCCTGATGGAGATGGCGTTGATCTTATAAATGTCATCAAGCAAAAGAGTCCGCGCACTTCAGCAGTTATCATATCTGCTAAAGACGATAAAGAGAGTGAGATAAAAGCTTTAAGAGCAGGAGCTGATGACTATATAAAAAAACCGTTTGATTTTGAAGTTTTAGTAGCTCGTCTTGAAGCTAGATTAAGATTTGGCGGTACAAACGTTATTAAAATAGACGATTTAATTATTGATCCAGATGAAGAAAAAATTACATATCTTGGTCAAGAAATAGAGCTAAAAGGCAAACCGTTTGAAGTTTTAACTCATCTTGCTAGACACAGCGATCAAATAGTAAGTAAAGAGCAGCTTTTAGATGCTATTTGGGAAGAGCCAGAGCTCGTTACTCCAAATGTTATTGAAGTTGCTATAAATCAAATACGCCAAAAAATGGATAAACCGCTAAACATCTCTACTATAGAAACCGTAAGACGTCGCGGATATAGATTTTGCTTCCCCAAAAAAGCTTAAGGGCTAGATTTGCTCTACAATTAGCATCTGCTTCTACGATGCTAATTGTAATCTTTTCGGTGATGTTGTATCACTATATAAAAATAACTATTTTTGAAAATATAGTACAAAGCTTGACTATAGAAGCAAATAATATACTTGACTCAAAAGAACCTCTTCAAATGGGTGAGCTTGAGTTTTACTATCCACAATCTCAGAATTTGACAGTCGTTGGAGTTGAAGAAAATACTGATAACTTATCAAGACCTAAATTTATCCAGAGCGAAGATGAAAATAGCACTTATCTGACGCTTTACTATCCATATAAAGATAATATGGTATTAGCACTTAAAAAAAATACTACCGAATATAGCAGCGTTGTAAATCAAGTTTTGGTAGATATACTAATTATAAATGCAACTGCTATATTTTTAATACTTTTTTATGCGTTATTTTTATCAAGAATGTTGCTTTTACCTATAAAAATGCTTAGCTTGAGACTCGGTCAGTTAAATGAGAGATTTTTACAAGAAGTTAGTATAGATGAACTTCCAGATGAGTTTAAACCTCTTGGCGATGGAATTAATAGGCTTATAAGTAGAATTTTGACTTTTGTTCAGTATCAAAAAGAACTTTTTGTTGGAGCCGCCCATGAGCTAAAAACACCTTTGGCGGTTATGAAAACTAAGAATGAAGTAACCCTAATAAAACAAAGAGAACCGGAAAAATATATAGAAGCACTGAAAAATAATAATGTGTCAATAGATCAAATGAATAAAATGATTGGTTCTATTTTGGAGATCGGTCGGCAAGAAGGTGCTCAGTTTGAACAACCTTCAAACGTAGATATAATAGCGTATTTAAATGAAATTGGAAATAACTTTTTGATATTAGCAAAGGGTGAGGGTAAAAATATAAAAATGAGTTTGAAACCACAGACTTTAAAGATGTTTTTACAACCTACTTTATTTTTACATGTTATACAAAATTTTGTTCAAAATGCTATCAAATTTTCACCTCCAAACGCTACTGTAGAGATTAAAGCAAACTTATTAAACAATGAATTTGTAGTAAAAGTAGTAGATGAAGGTTCAGGAATAGATGAAAATAAAGATCTATTTGCTCCATTTAAGAGATATGGAGATAAAGGCGGAGCCGGACTTGGATTATTTTTAGCAAAAGGAGCTGCTCAGGCGCTTGGCGGTCATATAGAGATAAGAAATAGAAAAGATAGAAGCGGTGCTATAGCTACTTTTATACTACCTATAAAAACCAAAAATAGAAAAATACAAAAAAACATTTCAAATTCAAAGTTTTTAAAGTAAAAATATTGTATAAAGTGGCTTTTAAAATAGTACTGAAAGGTTTGAGATGTCTCTCATGATAACTAAAGACTGCATCAGTTGTGATGCTTGCCGCGAAGAGTGCCCAGATGAGGCTATATACGAAGATGAGCCTACATATATGATAGATCCAGATAGGTGTAGTGAGTGTATAAGCGACTATGCTGAGCCTGCTTGTATAGTGATATGTCCGGTTGATTGTATAGTTCCAGATCCTGATAATATAGAAACTCCAGAAGAGTTAAAATTAAAACACGAACAGTATTTAGAAGGGAATTAATGCCAAAAAGAGTAGCAGTCATAGATCTTGGTTCAAACTCGGCTAGAATGGCGATTTTTGAGCGTACTAGTAGGCTTGGATTTTATATACTGCGTGAATATAAGATAAAAGTTAGACTTGGTGAGGGTGCTTATGAAAATGGTGGAGTTTTACAAGACGCGGCTATGGATAAGGTATTTTACGCTTTTAGTGAGTTCAAGCATTTTTTAAATTTATACGGTGTAAATAAGGTTTTATGTGCAGGAACTTCTGCTCTTAGAGATGCTCCAAATTCAAATTTATTTATCAAAAGAGTGCAAGAGAAGCTGGGTCTTGGACTAAAGGTTATAGATGGTCAAATGGAGGCTTTTTACGGCGGAATTGCAGCTATAAATTTACTAAATCCGTTAAAAGAAGCGACTACTATAGATATAGGCGGTGGTTCTACTGAGCTAGCGAAGATAAAAGATGGTAAAATTATAGATGTTATATCACTAAATGTGGGGACGGTTAGATTAAAAGAGCTGTTTTTTGATAAAAAAGATATAGGTGGAGCTTCTAAATTTGTGCAAAAACTGATTTCTGAAGTGCCTAGCCATTTTCATTCAAATAATATAATTGCCATAGGCGGCAGCTTAAGAGCTCTTGCTAATGCTATAATGCAGATAAAAAATCATCCTTTAAAACTTGTTCATAATTTCTCGTACAGTTACAAAGATTATGGCGATTTGATAGAAAAAATAGCCTTTACGGGCGTACTAGATCTAAAAAATTTTCCTATAAAAAAAGATAGATATGATACTATCAGAGAAGGCGCTATGATATTTTGCACTCTAGTAAAAGAGTTAGAAGCAAAAAATATATATACAAGCGGAGCAGGAGTTAGAGAAGGTATATTTATAACAAATTTGCTTAAGCCTTGTGTGAAAACTAAATTTTTAAAAGCTATGCCTCAGCAGATAAATATCAAATTTCCAAATAATTTTAATCCTAGTCTTAGAAGTTTGCAAGATAGATTTGCAAAAAGAAGCAATCAAACTACGATAAAATACGTAAAAGAGTTATTTGAAGTTTTAAGACCGCTTCATAAAGTAGATGATAAGTATCTTTTTGAGCTTATCACTGCTGCAAAACTTTATAATATCGGCAGATCAGTCGGCTTTTACTCTGAGCATTCTCATAGTAGTTATTTGGTCAAAAATGGACTAAACTACGGATATACGCATGAACAAAAATCTCTCATAGCATCTATCATAGAGTATCAAGGCAGACAGATTAGTGATTTGGGTGAATTTAAAGATCTACTTCCTGATATAAATGATCTGAGATGGCTTAGTTTTTTACTCGGTCTTGCTAAATCATTGAGCATATCTAATACGGTTAGTTTTAAATTTATAAATCATACTCTACATATTTATGGCGTGAAGAACTTTTTTATGGTCAAAGATAATATCAAAAAACTTGTAAAACCTACTATATTTGCAATAACTTTTGACTAATTATAACCCTTCAAGAACTATATAATAAATTTGATCAATGTAAAAATCATTCATATGGGAACTCTTTTTTGTTTCAAAAAGAGTTTTTATATCTTTTGGATCAAACGTAGCTTTACCGATACATCTTTTGTGTGCTGGTAAAAATCCTCTTGTTAGAGTTAAATTTGAATCAACTATCTCATCGCATACAAAACATCTCAAATCTTTGTGCAACCTACCTTCAAACTCAAGTATGTCAAGATACGCTTCTATAATTATACGTTTTGGATTTTGTTTTTCAAATTTGTATGAGCATAACTCCAAAAGAGAGTAGTAAAACTCATCTATATCTTCAACATCTCTTAAGTGTTCATACAAAAGTCTCATAAAATTTTGCCATACTAATAGTCGATCTCTATAAAATAACCATGAAAATCCAAGATGCATAGTTCCTCTTAAATGTGGTAAAAAATTTCCATTTTCCACAAGCTCAAAGTCAAGTTTAAAGCCTTGAGTGATAACAGAATGTCTTGCACCATAAAATCTGTAGCATTTTATCAACTTATCTTTAGATAATATAAATACCAAACAGTCTTCATCGCGTACTTTTTGTACTTTTAAGATATATCCTTGCATCTTACTTAAAGAATGAGTGTAAGATTTTTAGCATATCATCAGGATTTGAGATGTGATTTATCTCATTCCTAAATGAACTTGCTCCATCTATACCTTTTGAGTATTCATGTAGATGTTTTCTAAATATTCCTATGCCGTGCTCACCGTAATAATTCAGCATTTCGTTAAAATGCTCTAAAATAATCTGTTTTTTAATATTTTTATCTACTGTTTTTTTATGCTTTATCTCATAAAATATCCAAGGATTTCCTATACTTGCTCTGCCTATCATGACCCCATCACAGCTAGTGAGTTGTAGTATTTCATCTGCATTTTTTGCATTTATATCGCCGTTTGCAATGACTGGTATAGACACGCTTTGCTTGACTAAGCCTATAGCTTCATAATCGACCTTAGCACTGTATCCTCCAGCTCTTGTTCTACCATGAACGCAGATGAAATCAGCCCCCGCATTTTCTATATCTTTTGCTATATTATGTACGGTTTTGTTGTTAAATCCAAGGCGTATTTTGACTGAAGTGTAGTGTTTTTTTGATGTTTTTTTGATAGTTTCTACTATTTCACATAGTGTTTTTATATCATTTAATAGAGCAGATCCTGCATTTTGTTTTACAACTTTTGGAACAGGGCAGCCACAGTTTAGATCGATTCCGTCGATTCCGTCGATATCATTTAAAATTTGAACTGCTTGTTCGATGATCTTAGAGCCGTTTCCGGCTAATTGTACTATATATGGTGTTTCTAAGGGATTTTTTTCTATCATCGAAACTGTTTTGTTATTTTCATATACTAAAGCGTTTGAGCTTATCATCTCACTTACTGTAACATCGCAGCCAAATTTTTTTACAATCCCTCTAAGAGGCAGGTCTGAAAAACCTGCCAAAGGCGCTAAAAATAGCGGTTTTGAACTAAAATCTATCATTTATAAAACATATCTATCGGAGCTAATTTTCCACTTTCTCTTAAAAATAGTAATGTTTTTATCTTATCAAAATCCCCATGCTCTATAGAAGCTAAACTCTCTCTTAGCTTATCTAGCATTTGCAAGTCATAAAGTATGTATAAATACGCTTCCATAGCATTTGAATGCTCGTTTTTTAGCCTATCAAGCATCGATATAAGTTTATCTGGATCAAGTTTTGTTTTTAGAAGAATAGCTAGCTTGATATACTCATCACAGCTAAATTCGTTTTTGTTTATCATATTAAATAGATCAGAACTTGCAATTTCAAAATTTTCATTTTTAACATATCTTTTTACAAGGCTAAATATATCATCATTCGTATAAGCAAAGTTAAATTTACAAAGTTCGATATAGCTCGCAAAGTTTATAAGCGCATTATAAGCTTCTTTATAAATCGCGTCGTTTATCTCATTTTTGCTAGAGATCAAAGTTATGGCGTATTTATAATCAGCTTTTATTTTGTTTTTTTCATTTTGTATAAATAGAGGGTTTGTTTTTAATATTTTAAATTTTTTTATATCGCAAGCCTCGCCGTTTTTAACTTTTTTAGATAATTCATAAGCAGATTTTAACTCCTCGTTTTTTAAATTTGGCTCACCAAGATCCACCCAAGGAGAGAGTGATTTTGTGATTTCGCTAGGACTTAAAAATAGATCTGTTTTAAAATCTTTATTTGATTCAAGACCTAGATATATCTCTTTTGCTAAAGTATTATAAAGCTGTAGATCATTTTTAACTGCTCTTGCGTCTAAAAAGTTTTTAAAACCGTAATAACTCATATGAAGTATGCTAAGTAGCGCAAACAATGCTATAGGCAGAATGATCCATGTTGCTATAGGTAAGTTTATATTGTACTCAAATACATTAACGCTAAAGTCTTGGTTGATAAATGAAAATGTCATTACCCATACTACAGCTATATATACAACAGAATAAAATATATATCTTCTTGTTTTCATTGCATATCCTTATTTTTATTATTTTTTTCTATGATTTCGCGACAAGTTATACAGTATTTTGCATTAGGTTTTACTTTAAGTCGCTCTATATCTATCTCATCTTCGCACATATCGCAAATTCCATAAGTGTTATTTGCAATCTTTTTCAAAGACTCGTCTATTTCGTTTAATTCAGATCTTTGCTTAGCAGATATCGAATGTTCTAGTATCGCATCGGCGTTTATGCTTGCAAAATCAAACTCATCGCTAGCACCGCTTTGTCGTAAGCCGTTTATCTCGTCTGCTGCGTCAAGTATGTTTTTGTTGATCTGAATTTTACGTTCTTCAAGAAGATTTTTAAAAAACTCTAAGTCGCTTTGTCTCATCTGCTTCCTTTATTTATGATATGGATGATTTGCGTTGATGCAAAGTCCCCTAAAAATTTGCTCAAAAAGCATTAATTTTGCTATTTTATGCGCTAAAGTCATCTTTGATAGGCTGATTAATCTGTTCATTTTTGTTTTGAACTGAGGACTAAGTCCATAAGCTCCGCCTATAAAAAATGAAATTTGAGAGCTATTTTTTAGTAAATCGGCAAATTCTACACTATCTAGCTGATAGCCTTTTTCATCAAGTCCAATGCAATATCCATTGAGACAAGGCTCATAAGCTAAGTCGTAAGCTTTGTGAGCTTGTTCCTTTGATGCACTTTGTGCTTTTGCTATTTGAGAGTTAAATTTATTTATATCTTTTATATCAGCCCATTTAGACGACATCTTGATATATTCTTTTATGTTATCAAAATCATCATCTTTTTTTTGTATGCAATGGACTAAGATCTGCATCATACGGCCTTAGGCTCAAAATCCGGCTTTTGTAAATTTGCATATTCTTTCATAAAAAATCTAACCATATCAGCTAAGTATTTCTTATGCTCACTTCTAGGAACTATAGCGTCTATAAGTCCATGCTCTAGTAAAAACTCAGCTCTTTGAAATCCTTCTGGCAGACTAGCTTTTATGGTTTGTTCTATAACTCTTTGACCGGCAAATCCTATAAGCGCTCCTGGTTCTGCGATGATCAAGTCTCCAAGCCAAGCAAATGACGCTGAAACTCCACCCATAGTAGGATCTGTTAAAACTGAAATATAAGGCAATTTATTATCGCTTAAAAGTTTCAAAGCCGCGCTTGTTTTGCTCATTTGCATAAGACTAAATGTGCTTTCTTGCATTCTAGCTCCACCACTTGCGCTTATTATGATAAGAGCTTGTCTTTTTTCTATGGCTCTTTTTACTGCGCGAGTGATTTTTTCACCTTCAACTGAACTGAGACTTCCGCCCATAAAACTAAAATCAAACACGATAAGTTGCACCGGTATAGAGTCTATGCAAGCTTCACCTGATATAACAGAGCTTGTTTTGCCGCTTTTTTCTTCGCTTTCAGATATTCTTTTTTTATAAGATTTCTTATCTACAAATTTAAGCGGATCTACTGGTCTAAGTTTAGAGTCAAACTCAACGAAACTATCTTGATCAGCTATCAGTTCTACTCTTTTGTTTGCGCTTAAACGCATATGATAACCGCATTTAGGACATACATTAAAACATGCTTCTACTTCTTTATAATACATTAAAGAGTTACAGCTATTACATTTGATCCAGTGACTTGGTGCTTCACTCGGATCTGATTGTTTTCTTCTTATTTTTGAAAAAAAATCACCGAACATTTTTTTCCTTCAGCTTTTAAAAATTGGTCGATTATAGCCAACTTTAGCCAAATTTTTCTTTAAAACAGTAGATAATGCATTGCAAGTAAATTTAAATTAAATTGAAATTACAATAAATTACGGCTTAATTATTTTTAAATTTTAAAATAACATTATTTGCTATTATTTAAAATTAATTAATATAGCAGGGATATAATTTCGCCAAAAATAAAAATTACTAAGGAGAACTAGATTATGTTAGTTACAAATAAAGCGCCTGCTTTAAAAGGCGTAGCGGTTTTAGGAAATGGTCAAATAGACGAGAATTTCGAGCTTTACAAACATATAGGACCAAAAGGTGCGGTAGTATTTTTCTATCCAAAAGATTTTACTTTTGTTTGTCCAAGTGAGATTATAGCATTTGATCATAGATACAAAGAATTTAAAGAAAGAGGCATTGAAGTTATCGGCGTAAGCTGCGACAACGAGTATTGCCACTTTGCATGGAGAGAGACTGACGTAAAATGCGGCGGTATCGGAAGAGTTCAATTTCCACTAGTTGCAGACCTTAAAAAAGAGTGGGCAAAAGGATTTGACGTATTATTTGATGAAGCAGTTGCTCTAAGAGGTAGCTTCTTACTAGATAAAGACGGAACAGTAAGACACGCTGTTATAAACGACCTTCCACTTGGAAGAAACATTGATGAAATGGTAAGAATGGTAGATACAATGCTATTTACAAATGAGCACGGTGAAGTTTGCCCTGCTGGTTGGAGCAAAGGCGATAAAGGTATGAAACCTTCTACTGATGGCGTTGCTTCTTACCTTGGCGAAAACGGCGATAAACTATAATATATTACTACTATACTACTATTTTGCAAGCCTCAAAAAGGCTTGCTTTTTTAAATTCCATTTTTTAATACAAGTTTTACTAAATATCTATTTTGACGATATATAATCTAATATTTTATAAGGAGATATTATGATTAGTGAGTTAAATAGTACAAATACCACTCAAACAAGCAAGATATCAATACAAAATTTAAATAGCTTAAAATCACCAAACAGCATTCAAGCAAAATCTTCTGAAAAATCCTCTGCTAACTCAGATAAACAAATAGAAAAAATTGATACTTCTTCTGGCGCAAGTAGTAGTATCGAAGCTGTAAAAGAGATGCTTGAGCAACGTTTAGAGCAGCTTCAAAAACAGTTAGAAGCCGTTCAAAAACAGATAGCTCAGTATCAAAATGATACTAATGAATATGCACAAAATATACTCAAAGAACTATCTCAAAAAGCAAGCAGTCTCATTTCTGAAATAGCAGAAGTATCAGCAAGTATCGCAGAAATAGAGAAAAATAAAAAGTAAAATTTGTATAAAATCCACTTTTTGAATTTATTACTTATGAAATATCTAAATTTAAATATTAAATTTAGATATTTATTTAGCAAAAAATGAGTATATCGCTCTGTAAATTTGTGAGTTGCTCAACCAAATTTACCCATTTACTCTTTCAAATTCTTTCATAAAACTTACTAATGTTTGAACATCTTTTAAGCAAACTGCATTATATATAGACGCTCTAATTCCGCCAAGAAGCCTATGTCCTTTTAGTCCTATCATAGAGTTTTTCTCTGCTTCACTCACAAACTTAGCATCAAGTTCGGCGCTAGGAGTAGTGAAACTCACGTTCATAAGAGATCTTGAACCTTTTTTAGCGTGAGCTTTGTAGAAACTTGAAGTGTCGATGGTATCATATAATAAAGCTGCTTTTTGCTTATTTAGTTTATTTATAGCGCTTAATCCGCCTTGATCTTTTATCCAGTCAAGCACTAAATCAAACATATATATACCAAACGTACAAGGCGTATTTGCTAAAGAGTTTGCTTCTATCTGCGTTGTATATCGAAGTGGAGTTGGAACGTTAGGTTTTACTCTATTTGCAAGATCTTTTTTTATGATTATTAGCGTAACTCCTGCTGGTCCTGCGTTTTTTTGCGCGCCACCGTAAAATAGACCGATATTTTTCGAGCTAAAGTCGATCTCGCGACTTAAAAGATCACTGCTGCTATCTACTACTAAAGGACATTTTGTAGTTGGAATTTGTTCATACTGCGTACCATAAATAGTGTTATTTGAGCATATATATGCGTAGTCTGCGTCGTCTGAAAAACGTATATTTTCTGGGATATGGTCAAATTTAGTCTCCTGGCTTGAGGCGACAACTTCATAATTTATATTTTGTATTTTTGCCTCTTTTATGGCTTTTGTCGTCCAAACACCTGTATCTACATACTGCGCAACTCCGCCATTATAGATATTCATCGGAATTTGTGCAAACTGCAAAGTAGCTCCACCTTGTAAAAAAAGCACTGCGTAGTCATCGTTTAAACCATAAAATGCTTTGATTTTTTCTATTGCGTTATTATGAAGCGCGTCAAATACTTTGCCTCTATGGCTCACTTCCATAATGCTAAACCCCATTCCTTTGTAGCTTACAAACTCTTTTTGCGCTTGTTCTAGTACGCTTAATGGGATCGTACTAGGTCCGGCGCTGAAATTTAAAACTCTTGTCATATCTTGCCTTTCTAAGATTTTATTATCGCATTTTTCTTTGTTGTTTGTGAATATATAGATATCTCATCACCTATTTGTAATTTATGAAGCGGCACGATTTTGCCGTTTTGTTCTATTTGAACCATATTTTTAGTGGCTTTAAAAAACTGTTCTTGTCTATCAAATACCAGCTCGAATTCCTTTATTTTGTGTGCTAAATTATTTAGTTTTGAAGTTATTAAATTTTCTAAATTTGCTTTTTTATTTTCTAAATTTAGATTTGCTTTTTCTATTTTTTGGCTTATTGCTTGATTTCTTAAGCTTTGATTTATTAAATTTAGTATATTAAACGAGTTTTGAAATTTGCTATCTATAAAGCTTTCAAATTTATCAAAAGCGATATCTAAGCTTTGTAAAATCGTGTTGGTATCTGGTAGCAAATCAACCATCGCAGCAGTCGGAGTCAAGCTTCTGTGATCACTTACAAAGTCGCTTATACAGTAGTCTATCTCATGTCCTACGGCTGAGATTATAGGGGTTTTTAGAGTAAAAATAACTCTTGCTAAGTTTTCATCATTAAAACACCAAAGATCTTCTTTACTACCGCCTCCGCGGGCTAAAACTATCGCGTCAAAGCCTATTTTATCGGCTTTTTGTAGCATTTGTATGATATTTGTAGCTGCCATTTCGCCTTGAACTAAAGTGTTAAATGCTACAAACTCACAAAGTTTGTATCTGGAGTTTATGACTTTTAACATATCTTGATAGGCTGCTGATGTTAGGCTTGTTACTATAGCTATTTTTTTTGGAAATTTTGGAAGAGGTTTTTTAAATTTTATATCAAAAAGCCCTTCGTTTTCTAGCTTTGATTTAAGCTGATTAAATGCAAGTTCAAGCTCTCCGATGCCTACAGGAAGCATTTTATTTGCTAGTAACTGATAACTTCCACTTGGCGGATAAATCGTTAATTTTCCATAGATTGTTACTTGCATTCCATCTTTTACTTCAAATTTAACTTGCTGATTGCTGAATTTGTACATAGCAGAGCTTATGACGCTTTTTTCATCTTTTAATGAGAAATACCAGTGTCCAGAGCTATGACGAATGAGCCTTGAAATCTCTCCAGTAACCTCCACAAAGCTAAAATGAGTTTCTAAAAGTGCTTTAGTTTGTTCGTTTAGTTCGCTTACAGTCATATCTGTTTGACTTTTTTTGCTATAAAAAGTGTGCTTATATCAAAACTAAAACCTTTGCAAACTTCTATCTCAAATCCAGCTTTTATAAGTTCATCGCAAAAGCTATTTTTATCTAAGAAATTCTCAATGCTACTAGGTAAATACGTATAAGCTGCCTCATTTTTGCTTATGAATCCGCCTATTTTCGGTAAGATTTTACTAAGATAAAAATCTCTTATTTTTGATATAAATCCACCTTGCTCTCTTTTTGTAAATTCCAAAACAGCCACGTAGCCACCCAGTTTTAAGATCTTGTTAAACTCTTTTAGCGCTTCTTCCATTTTAACCACGTTTCTAATGCCATAGCTTATGCTTATTACATCTGCAAAATCATTTGGCAAAGAAGTATCATTTGCAAGAGCAGTTATAAAGTTATAGTTTGGAAATTTTTCTTTAGCGACTTCAAGCATTCCAACGCTTGGATCAACTCCGCTCATAGAAGATATTTTGATATTTTTTTTATTTGCCATTTGCTCCCAAATACCCATCATATCGCCTGTTCCGCACGCAACATCTACTATGTTTATCTCTTTTTCTTTTAGTTTATCAAGCACGATGCAACAAGCGCTTTTTCTCCAGCTGGTATCAACACCAAAACTTAAAATACGGTTGGCTTTATCGTAAGTAGGCGCTATTTGGTTGAACATTTCTATGATTTTTGCTTGTTTTTCCACTCAAATTTCCTTTGTGTAATAGGCTTTTAATTTTTTTGAGAATTTGCCTATTTTTTTTGTGATTTTTTCTGATTTTTTGTCTGCTTTTTTTATGGTTTTTAGGATTTTTAAATTTAAACTTTTTTTGAAAAATTCAATGTTATTATTATCTTTAAATTTAGCATTTTCAAATAACCTGCATTGAGATAAAAATCTTAAATTCTCTATCAGATTATCTAAATTTTTTATCATTTTAGTATTTCCAAAAATATCTCCAAAATACCATAAAATAGATCTTAGATCTCTGCATTGTTTATGTATTTGTTTATAATTTTTTTTGCGCTTTATGCTCTTGATGGTTTTTAGTATTTCTAGTCTTAGTCTATAGGCGGCTGCGATTTTTATCGGCGCAGAGCTATTTGAAGCGTAAAAATAATCTTCATCATTAAGCACGATATTCCACTCTTTTAGCTCTTTTTCAAACATATCTGAGCTTAAAAGCAGTATAGTTTCATCTTCTAAAATTTGCCTTTGTTTGTTAAAGTTTTCACTATTTATCAGCTCAAAACCAGCGGTATTTGTATAATCTATCAAAAGATTTGCTCTTATCAGTTCTGTCATTTTTGTGATTTTTTGGTTAAAAGTATCTAAAAAAACAGAGATTGTCCTCTCATCAAACGTAAATTTAAAAATATCCATAAGCGAATAACTAACTCTTAAAGCGTCTCTTAAATTTGCTAATGAAGAGTGATCTTTGCTTTGCAGGTATTTTAATTTGTATTCTAAAATCATCTTATGATTTTGCAATAAAGCAAGTCTGATGGCATCGTAGCTGCTTATATTTTTTCCGAAAAATAGCTTTATATGATTAAGTTTTTCTATCATTTTTACCGTCTTTTTGTAATCAAATTTGAAATCAGGAAGCCCAAAAAGCGCGAGATTTTTATTTTTATATCTTTCATCAAATGTTATCTCTTTGTTTATATAATTTTTTAAAAATTCAGGCAGGATAAATCCATCGGCTTCTGATTTTTTCATAAATTCTATCTCAAAAATTGCAAGATCGGATAAGCAACCATTATAAATGTCTATGTTGCATGGAAAATTATTTAGTTTAAATATATATCTTGATTTAGAAATTTGATTTGCGATGCTGTTTTTACGCTGTTTTTGAAACTCTTTTTCGGAAATTACGGTCTCATTTTCTTGTATTATGGAACCTTTGCCGATTTTTACTGTTTTTATAAACTCTTCTGCGGTTTTGCGAAATCTAACTTCATAGTTTGGGGCGATTTTTGTATAAAATTGTAGAATATTTACTTTTTTAAATTCGACTCCTTCAAGCATTAATGCTATTTGCATGAAGCCGTTATTTAATAGAAATTTGCGCTCAATTTCTAAAACCAAATCAAGATCCTTTGCCTACAAAATAGAAATATTCTACCTAAAATCTACTAAAAACTAGCTTTATAAATACTTCTCATTTTTTACTTGGAATTAAGATATAAGGCGATATTTGACTTATATCACATATCGCAAAAAGTATTTAATATATTTTTCTTAGTTTCAAACCGATATATTTTAAATTTAGTTAAAAAATCCAGTTATCAACAAGGCAAATCCGCCTAAAACTAATATCACAGGCAATACTAGCAGCCCTATAAATAGCTCTTTGCTCTCTTTTGGATCCTTTGTTCCAGCTAGAACAAGCGCGCCTCCTGTGCTAAAAGGAGAGTACCCAGTAAATGTAGCAAAACAGACGACTATACTAAGTCCTAAGGCGATATCTATATTTAAATTTGGAACAATAGGAAAAAAAGTAGGTATCACGACGCCTAACGTACTAGAAAATATACTCATCGTGCTAGAAGATATCCCAAGCAAATAAGCTATGGTATGCTGATCTGTTGATACGCTATTTATATAGACACTAAGTTTATCGATAGCGCCGGCTTCTTTGGCAAGAGCTATGAGCATACCAAGTCCGCATATCATAAAAACAATATCCCAAGGTATATTTCTAAAAGCTTCTTTTTCATCTCCTATTTTAAATATTATAGCAAGACATACGCCAAGAAAGCAGAGAAAGATCGGATTTAAAATATTGCTTGCTTTTTGCATAAATTCACTATGTGGAGCAAATGCTAGCCAGATAGACGGTGCCATAACTAAAGCAAATATAAAAGCAACTAAAGATATGGTTTTGATATGTATCTTGCTTAATTTTGCCGGTTTTTCTATTTTATTTGCATGTACCGTGTAGCCTTTTAACACAAAATATCCAATTATAAAGATCAAAGTATGCACGAAAAACATATTTTTATATATCGATACGGTAAAATCGTTAGCTATTGAGTCGTTAAATCCTAAATTTAGTATTATGCTATTTACAAATCTACCTCCGATCGTGAATGGATTAAATCCACTGGCGCATGATCCAGAGTATATAATGATAGCCGCTAGCATTTTGCTCATATTTATTTTATTTGCTATGTAAAGTACTAACGGCGACATAAATGCAAATCCTGCGTAATGTCCTGCTATACCAACGAACATTGCAACGATTATAAATAAAACAATCGGAATGGCCCACGGCTGATTTCTTGAGATGTAGATGGCTTTTGACGCCAGAAGATTTAGCGTACCGTTGCTTATAGCAAAACCGTAAAAGAACGTCATTGATATAAGTATGAAAAATAGATTTAATCCCCATAAATTTATTATATTTTTTACTTCTAAACCATGTATAAATGCTGCTATAAACGCTAGGGGAATGGCAAATATACCTATATTTGTTTTGTATAAATATCCTAAAACAATCGAACCTATCAAAAACACCGGTATGAGAATTTGTATGGTTTGCATTTTTCCTCTTTTAAATTTCTAAATTACGTTAATATTAGGTTAAATTTAAAAATATTTAAGCCTTAACTACTAAAATTTAACTAAATTTTTTGAGGAATTGTTATAATTCCTATTACTGAATATTATCAAATAAATATTATATTTTGTTTAAAACTGAGTTTGAATTTAATACATAATACATTTATTATGAAAAACTCTACATTATTACAAAAATAGTTTCATAAACATAGCTAAATAAGCGTAAAATTTAAATATTGCTATTCAGATACATTTAAACTTTTGGATTGTATAATATTTAATTATTGTTAATTGTTATTTTAAAAATGGAGTTTGTTTGAAAAAGCTTGGAGTTGTAGGTATTGTTCTGGTTTTGATATTTTTATTTTATAAATTCTATGAAAAAGAGTTTATATCAAAAGATAAAGATGATGTTTTTTACGGAAATGTCGATACGAAAACAGTTGATCTCTCTTTTAGATTTTTAGGTGAGATAGTAGATATTTCGAAAGTAGAAGGCGCTAAGGTTTTAAAAGGCGAACCTTTGGTATATCTTGATGACTCATATCTTAAAAACTCTCTAAATAGCTTAAAATCAAAGATAAACATAGAAAATATAAATCTTTTAAAACTAGAATCAGGTTATAGGATAGAGGAGATAAAGCAGAGCAAAGCTAGACTTGAGGCTGCTGCGGCAAATTTAAAAGAGACACAAAACTCATTTAATAGACAACAAAAACTTATGTTATCTAAAGCAACTTCTGAAGAGGCGTTTATGACTGCTCAAACACGCTTTGAAGCTGCTAAAGCAAATTTAAATCTCGCTCAAGCTAATTATGAACTTCTTAAAAACGGATATCAAAAAGAAGATATCGAGGCTCAAAGAGAGCTTGTAAGGTATTTAAATATCAATCTTGAAGCTATAGAACTTGATATAAAAAATTCGGTTTTGATCTCTCCTTATGATGGAATTTTGCAAAAAAGATATAAAGAAATAGGTGCTATAACAAACGCAAATGAGCCAGTAGTTGAGATCGCTAGAGATGATAAATACTTTATAAGAGCTTATATAGATGAGAAAAATCTCGGTAAGATAAAACTTGAGCAAAAGATGAAAATTTTTAGTGACGCAAGAAATGAGCCATATATCGGCTATATAAATTTTATCTCGTCCGTGGCTGAATTTACCCCTAAAAATATTCAAACTACAGAGTTAAGATCAGATCTTGTTTATAAATTTGAAGTTACGCTGATAGATAAAGATGATCGACTAAAACAAGGTATGCCAGTGCATATCAAATTCAATGATCAAAGCAACTAATCTTACAAAAAATTTCGATAAGCCCTTTACCGAGGCTTTAAAAAGTATTAATTTCGATGCTATCAAAGGTAAGATCACAGGCGTAGTAGGACCAGATGGCTCAGGAAAAACAACTCTACTTAGGCTTTGCGCTGGACTTCTTACACCAAGTAGCGGTGAGTTAAATATTTTAGGCTATAAAATGCCTTGTAGCCAGAAAGATTTTTTAAATAAAATCGGCTATATGCCGCAAATATTTGGATTATATGAAGATCTTACTTGCGAAGAAAATTTAAATTTATACGCAAAACTTCAAGATGTACAACGTCCAAAACAACGTATAGACGAGATTTTGGAATTTACAAATTTAAAAATATTTAAAGATAGACTAGCTAGAAGTTTGTCTGGAGGAATGAAGCAGAAGTTAGCTTTTGGTGCAACTTTGCTTAAAAAACCAGAGCTTCTTTTACTAGATGAGCCAGGAGTTGGCGTAGATCCTATCTCTAGAGAAGAGATCTGGTCTATGGCAAAAAGTTTAACGGGCGTAAGTATATTGTGGGCGACTTCTTATCTTGACGAGGCTAGTTTGTGTGATAAAGTTTTACTTATAAATGATGGTAAAATCATATTTGATGATGATCCTAAACGTATAAATAATATATTAGAAAATAGAGTATTTTTAGTCGAAGTCAAAGGTGATAAAAAAGCATTTTTAACGAATATTTTGGAGCACGATAATGTTTTGGACGCATATTTTGTTGGCTCAAAAATAAGAGTTGTTTTGAAAACGAAAGATTGCTCTTTGTTTCAAGATTTTACAGATTTTAAATTTGAAAATGTAACTCCTAGTTTTGAAGATGCATTTGTTGATATGTTGAAGATAAAAACTAAAGCGCACTCAAAACTAACTGATATACTAAATAGAGTCGATGAGCAAGATTGTTTTGCTATAAAAGCTGTAGGTCTCACAAAAAAATTTGGCTCATTTATAGCTACAAATAACATTAGTTTTGAGATTAGCAAGGGTGAGATATTTGGCTTTTTAGGTCCTAATGGGGCTGGTAAATCGACCACATTTAAGATGATTTGCGGACTTTTATCCAGAAGCGAGGGAGAGTCTCTCATCTATGGAAATAGCATAGACGTTATGAAAAATAAGATAGGCTATATGGCTCAAAAATTCTCATTATACGGAAATCTAGGCTTAAAAGACAATCTTGACTTTTTCGCCGGACTTTATGGGCTTAGAGGGAAAGAAAAAAGAGATAAAATATCCTCTATGATAGAAATTTTCGGCTTTGATAAATATCTGCAAAATAGAGTTTTTGAGCTACCTCTTGGTATAAAACAGCGACTTGCCTTATCGTGTGCTCTTATGCATTCTCCTCTTGTACTATTTTTAGATGAAGCGACAAGCGGAGTTGATCCTATCACTAGAAAGGAGTTTTGGAGACATATAAATGCTATTTCAAATTTAGGAATAAGCGTTATGGTTACAACTCACCTTATGGACGAAGCTGAGCTTTGCGATAGAGTAATGATTATCGATAAAGGAAAGATGATAGCTGTGGGAACTCCTGATGAGCTAAAGCAAAAAGTTGGCGCGATATCTGTAAAAGATGCGTTTATAAAGCTTATAAAGGGCGCAAATGAGCTTTAAGAGAATTTTTGCTATCGTTGTTAAAGAGAGTTTGCAAGCTATGAGAGATCCAAGTACTGCTTTGATAGCTATCATTTTACCTATTATTTTATTGTTTTTGATGGGATACGCGGTCTCTTTGGATGCTAAAAATATATCTTTTGGTATAGTAAATTACAGTAGCTCAAAGGATTCAAAGGAGATAATATCGAAGTTTGTTGCATCAAAATTTTTTAGAACAAAAATAACCACTGATAAAAATGAGCTAATAAACGATATGAAATTAAATAAAATAAGCGGATTTTTGGTTATTGATGATGATAAAAATAGCCTCAAATTTCAGATTATCGCAGATGGCAGCGAGCCAAATACCGCAAATTTGATACGTCAATACGGATCTAGTATAATCTACATTTGGGCAGAAAATTTAAATTCAAAACGTGTTTTAGTAGAGTCTAGATACTGGTTTAATGAAAAATTATCTAGCAGGTATTTTTTAATACCTGGTTCAATCGCGGTTATAATGACTTTGATAGGCACTTTGCTCACATCTCTTGTTATCGCTAAAGAGTGGGAGAGAGGAACTATGGAGTCTTTGATGAGTACGCCAGTTTCAAATTTAGAGATAATTATAGGTAAGTTGATACCTTATTTCGTATTTGCTATGCTTTCAGCCGTGATCTGTTTTTTTGTGGCGTATTTCTGGTACGAAATTCCATTTAGAGGAAGTATATTTATACTATTTTTGTTAAGTTTTATATATCTTTTTCCTGCTCTTTTAATCGGACTTCTTATCTCAACTATAGCTAAAAATCAGTTTGTAGCAGCTCAAATTTCGATTATAGTGGGCTTTTTGCCTGCATTTTTACTTTCTGGATTTGTGTTTGAGATAAACAATATGCCTACTTTTATCCAGTATCTTTCATATTTTGTCCCTGCGACTTATTTTGTAAATTCGTTAGGAAGTATATTTTTAGTTGGAAATTTATATGATGTTTTTATCTTAGATGCTATTTGTATGCTCATTATAGGATTTGTAGTAGGTATTTTGGTGCTTAAAAAGTCAAAAAGGAGTTTGGATTGAGACTATTAGCTCTTATCAAAAAAGAAATTTTGGCGATAAAAAATGATAAAAAAAGTATGATCGTTGTGCTAGTGCCGCCTCTTATGCAGATCTTGATTTTTGCATTTTCTGTTACTTTGGAAGTAAGAAATTTAAATTTAGCTGTTTTAAATTTAGATAGTTCAAAACAGAGTAGAGAGATAATTCAAAAGCTTGAAAGTGCTAAATTCATAAAAAATATCATAATGGTTAAAAGTCTTGATGAAGCAAAAGAGTTGCTTACAAGGCAAGAAGTTTTTGCGTTTTTAATGATTCCTAGAGATTTTGTTATAAGAGCAGAGAGTTTAGGTCTAGTTTTGGACGGCAGACACTCTAACTCAGCTCAAATAGTAAATGGATACATCGAACAGACTATGATATCAAATTTAAGCGATATCCAAATTTCAGTTAGAAACTTTTATAATCCAAATTTAGAAAATTTTTGGTGGATAGTTCCAAATTTATATGGATCAATCGTTATGGTAATGGCGATAGTGCTTACATCTCTTAGCATATCAAGGGAGCGCGAAATAGGGACTTTTGATCAAATTATCGTTTCTCCGCTAAAGCCTTTTGAAATTTTAATAGGAAAGTTGCTACCAGCACTTATACTTAGTTTGTTATTATCAACTATTGTTATATTTGTAATACGATTTTTCTTTAAAGTTCCTATCATAGGTTCTTTGTGGCTTTTGTATCTTGGTTCGACTATTTTTATATTTTCTGTATGTAGTATAGGACTATTTATCTCAGCACTTTGCAAAA
The DNA here is from genome assembly GCA_000495505.1 of Campylobacter fetus subsp. testudinum 03-427. Classification (NCBI taxonomy): domain Bacteria; kingdom Pseudomonadati; phylum Campylobacterota; class Epsilonproteobacteria; order Campylobacterales; family Campylobacteraceae; genus Campylobacter; species Campylobacter fetus. Next base: position 245,564 of record CP006833.1, read on the forward strand.
CGCAGCAACAAGCGATACTTGGCTCATTTGTATTTTTACTTCCGTCATTTATGCTTTCTGGATTTGTAACGCCGGTAGAAAATATGCCCGACTGGCTTGCACCAACTAGCAATTTACTGCCGCTTACTTACTATGTGATATTCACAAAAGCGGTTTTTTTAAAAGATATTAGTTTTATAGATTCGTTAAAATATATTTTACCTATGCTTATGATAGGTATAGTATCTTTATGTATAACTCTAATATTTTTTAAAAAAAATGTACTAAAATAAGTCTGGATTAATCCAGACTTAACAATTTGAGCACTTTTTGCAGCCGTTTGTTGTCGCTACTATATTTAGTCTATCTATCAAATTTCCTATCTTTTTTTCTAGATGTTCTTGATACTCAACCATTTTAGCGTCATCGCAATTTACATCTTCTACATGACCGCAAACAGAACATACTACATGAATATGCGGATGCTCGTAAATGTCATATTTAGCTTTTTGATTTGGAGTATTAACCTCTACAACTAGCTTTTCGTCTATTAATGTATTTAAATTCTTATAGACCGTAGCTAATGATATAGATGGATAATCCCTCTTAATCTCGCAATAGAGCTCTTCTATTGTCGGGTGGGTGTGCTTGTCTAATATTTTTAGCACACAGAGTCTTTGTGGTGTGGCTTTTAAATTCGCCTGTTTTAATAGCTCCATGTAATCCATACTAATTTCCTCTGAATTATTTTTGCTATTGTATCCAAAAAAAGATTAAAATATCTTTATATCAATTAATATTTTTTATCTTTTAAAATATATTAGAGATTTTCTCAGCACTAATAGATAAATAATCCTCAATAACAGTAGTTTTTCCGTGTTTTATGAATGCATCTTCGTACTCAAAGCTTTTTATTGAAATATTTGTTAATAAATTTTCTTGTAAAAATCCGGCTAATATTTCTCCTATGCCTCCTCTTTTGGCACTATCGCTGAACACATACCATTTATTATGAGTTTTTGCAAGCTGAAGTAAAAGCTCTTTATCAAGCGGTTTTGCAAAGACTAGATCCACTATCGTAGGTTTAAAATTTAACTTTTTAGCAGTTTGTACTGCTTTCCCAACTCCGTTTCCATACCCTATAAAAGCTATACCGCTATCTGAGCTTTCCAAAATTTCACCTTTTGCAAGAGATGTTTTTTGCGATTTATACTCATTATTTAAGATAAAGTTTCCGCGTGGATAACGAATAGCAAGAGGAGCATCAAAAGCATATGAAAATTCCATTATATTTTTAAAACTCTCTTCATCGCGCGGAGCAACTAAATTTAAATTTGGAATTGCATTTAAAAAACTTATATCAAATGCACCTTGATGCGTTTCACCATCTTCACCGACGATTCCTGCTCTATCCATACAAAATACTACTGGAAGTCTCATAATAGCGCAGTCGTGGATAACTTGATCATAAGCTCTTTGCATAAAAGTCGAATAAATAGCGATATAAGGCTTAAATCCTTCTTTTGCCATAGCCGCCATAGATGTCACGGCGTGTTGTTCGGCTATCGCAACATCCCAAAATCTATCGGGGAAAGCTTCTATTATCTTATTTAAGCCAGTTCCACTAGGCATAGCTGCTGTTACGCCTACTACATTTTCATACTGTTTGGCTAAATTTAAAAGTAATTCGCTAAATATATTAGTAGCGCTTTTTTGATTTGTCTCATTTACGCTTTGACCGTTTTTTATATTAAAAGGGCTCACTCCATGCCACTTCTCTTTTGGACCTTCTGCTAGCTCGTATCCTTTACCTTTTATAGTTTGGATATGAACAATAACTGGTTTATTCATCAATTTAGCGGTGGTAAAAGTGGAGATCAGCTCTTTTAGATCATGCCCATCAACTGGTCCTATATACTCAAGTCCCAACTCTTCAAAAAACATTCCAGGAGTTATAAGCCTAAATCCTTCTTCAAAACGTTTTGCCATATACGCAGCTGAGTCTGGAACGTAACTTAGAAATTGATTTACTCTGGCTTTAAATTTTTGATAAAACTGTCCGGCCATCATCTGAGATAGATATTTGCTAAGAGCTCCTATAGGTTTTGATATGCTCATTTCATTATCATTTAGTATGATAACGCACGGATATTTTCTATCTCCTAACTCATTTAACGCTTCATAAGCCATTCCAGCACTCAGAGCTCCATCGCCTATTACTGCGACTGGAAGTCTATTTTCGCCTTTTAATTTTATAGCTTTGCAAGCTCCTACTACAAGGCTTATGGAAGTTGAACTATGCCCAGCTACGAAATAATCAAATTTGCTCTCGCTAGGTTTTGTATATCCACTTATCCCGTTAAATTGCCTAAGTGAATCAAATCTATTCCATCTATCAGTTAATAGTTTGTGCGCATAACTTTGATGACTTACATCAAAAATAAAAGGATCTTTTGATACGTCAAATATATAGTGCATAGCTACGCTCAGCTCTACTGCTCCCATATTTGAACTGAGATGTCCGCCATTTGAACTTACGGTTTTTAGTATTTTATCTCTAAGAGTATCGCATAAATCAGCTAATTCTTCTAAACTTTTTGATTTTATATCCATATCTTACTCGCTTAAAATTTTCTTGATTTTTGCAAATCTCGCCATAACGCTTCCATCTATATTTCCAACTTCGCTTAAAACTATAACTCCGCCAGCATTTATAGCGTCATCGCTAGTAACTTTGATATGTGAGTTTAAATTTAAATTTGCTTTTAAAAACTCATAATCTTTCGGATTTGTTTTTATCTCTATGCTAGTTGCGTCATTTAGCTCGCTGATCAAGCTTTTAGCGATATTTGAAGCAACCACAGATGAATTGTCTTTTATCTCTTTTATGACTACTTCTTTTGCTATTTCTATAGCAGTGCTTGCTAGCTCTTTCTGACTTGATGCGTATAGCGCTTCTAGTTTTGATTTTTCTTCATCAAGTTTTTCTATGGAGTGCATATACTTTTTTTCTATTTCGTTTAACTCAGCTTCAAATTCAGTTTTTGCTGCTATATGACCTTCTTTTAAAGCTTCGTCTTTAGCTCTTGTAACTTCTTGTTCTAATCTTACTTTGAATTCATTTTCTTGATTTTCTATTTGCATTTGCAGTTTTATTATATTGCCACTTAATTCATCGGTTCGTTTTAATAGCTCCTCGATGAAACTCGGTTCTAATTTAGGCTCTTCTTGATGAGTCTGATTCTCTTTTTGCTCTTCTTGTTTTGGAACTGGAGTTGCAGTTTGTTCTTCTAAATTTGAAACTGTTTCTTGCTCTTTTACATCGTTTGTTGGAAATGCACCTAAAACCTTAAATCTATAAGATTCTATAGTGTGTTCTGCATTTTTGTTATCTATGACGTTGCTTTGTTTCATTCTATCATCTCATCGCTTTCGCCTACTTGGAATACTCCTTCTTCGGCTAGTTTTTGGACTAATTCCACAACTCGTCTTTGCGCCTCTTCTACCTCTTTTACGCGCACAGCTCCTAAGAACTGCATCTCCTCTACAAATGCTTCGCTTGCACGCTGACTCATATTTGCTAAGAATTTCTGTTTTAGCTCTTCACCGCTACCTTTTAATCCGATCATAAGATCTTTTTTATCTACTACTTTTAATATCTCTCTTATAGCATTATTATCAAGAGTATTGATATCTTCAAAAGTAAACATCATCTCTTTTATGGTTACAGCTAAGCTAGGATCGCTTTGCTCAATGATACCAATAGTGGATTTGCTAGCTTTTTGACCAAGACGGTTGAGTACTTCTGCAACTGCTCTTGGACCTCCGACTTCAACTTTGTAACTAGTAAGACTCTCAAGTTTGCTTTCTAGTACGGTTGATACGCGTTTTACGACAGATGGGCTTATGTCGCCCAAATTTGCCATACGTATGATAACTTCGCTTCTTAAGTCATCGGGAAAATATACAAGAGTTTCAGCAGCGCTAGTTGCGTCCATGTGAGCTACTATCAATGCTATTGTTTGAGGATGTTCTTTTACTATAAAGTCTGCTAGTTGTTGAGGTCTTACTTGACTAAGATAACCAAAAGATTTTGTGGTTTCCATGGATTTTTGTAGTTTATCCATGATTTTTTGAGCGATTTCTGGACCAAATGTTCTAAATAGTATCTCTTTAGCGTACTCGATACCACCACTTTTCATATATTGATTTGACTGCATAAGTGCGTAAAACTCTTCTAAAACCGCTGCTGCGACTGTTTTATCTATAGTTTTTGCGCTTGCTATATATCTTGAAATTTCAGTTATAACATCTATATCCATATGTGAAAATATAAGAGTAGTAGCATCTTCTCCTAGTTGTATAAGAAGTATAGCTACTTTTTCTGGCATACTAAGATCATCATATATCATTTTTTGCTGTTCATTTAGCTTTGTCATCAAAACTCCTTACGTGAGTTGAAGTCTGAGTCATTTTTTATCATTCCTTGAAGCAGAGTTGATATTTCTTCGCTTCTTTCAGATACTATAAGCTTCATTTTTTCTAGCAATACCTCATACTTTAACTCGTCTTCGTTGAAGTCCTCTCCGATACCAAGCTCATCTTCAACTCTTTTTCTTGCGGCTTTGAATTTTTCTAAAGTATCTTCGGCTTCTTCTTCTATATTACTCTCTTCTTTTTGTGGCTCAAAGTCCTCTTCTTTGGCATTTTCAACCATTTTTTGCAAGAATGGAGTAATAACTTTTTTGTAAAATACAAATAGTATAAGCAGCACTATAAGATATTTAATCACCGGAGCTAGAGGTTTTAGGTATGAATCATAAAATATTCCTATTTTTGTCGTATTCGCATTTAAATTTCCGGCTTTTTTAAATTCAAAGTTACTAACTGTAACTTCATCTCCTCTTGTCGAGTTGTATCCGATAGTCTGTTCAACTAGAGATTTTATCTTATTTATCTCATCATCGCTTAGAGGCACATAAACGATTGTATCGCTTAAACTACCGTCCTCTTTTTTTTCTCTTTCATACTTTCCATCTACAACAACAGCTGCGGTAACTCTTTTTATGGTTGCGTATTGGTCTTTGACTTTGATAATTTTTTTGGATATTTCATAGTTTGTATTAGCAACGTTTTTTGAGTATAGTTCATCTGGTTTATTTTGATCTAAACCTTCTACAGGACCTATGTTGCTAACGGCGCCTGGAACTCCGCCAACCTCTTTTGGCTGTTTGCCTTCTCTTTTTTCTTCTATATTTTGTTCGCTTCTTATTACGGAGTTTGGATCATAAATTTCACTTTGGCTATCTTTTATGGAAAAGTCAAAATCTATACTAACTTTTGCAGTTACTTTATCTTTTCCGCCTGTGAATTTGCCTATCATATCGATAATTTTTTGCTCATATGTATTTTCAAATTCTTTTTTATATTTTATTTGTGAAGCTACTAATTCACTTTCTAGAGCTATTTCGTCATCTCCTACTGCTACACCGTCTTGAGTGACTATTTTTACATCTTCGGCTTTTAAATTTGTAACTGATCCAGCTACTATCCTTTTTATGCCATCTATCTGTTTTCTATTTAATTTTTCGCCTTCTTTTATCTTTACTACTACTGAAGCAGTCGGAGGAACTTGTCTTTCTGTAAATACGCTATCTTTGGGAAATGCGATATAAACAGTAGCTTTTTCTATAGGCTCAAGACCTTCTATAGTCTTTGAAAGTTCTCCTTGAATGGCTCTTTGAAATTTAACTCTTTGCTCATTATCAGTAGCACCAAAATCTTGTTTATCAAATATCTCAAAACCGTTTTTACCGTCTTTCATTATACCAAGACTTGCTACTGCTATCCTCTCTTTATAAACGCTTTTAGTAGGAACTAAGATAGTGCCTTCATTTGCTAATTTATAAGTTACTCCATCTTTTTCTAACTGAGCTATGATCTGAGCTGAATCGGCGGGATTTAAATTTCTAAATAGTACGCTGTATCCGTCATACTCAGATCCAGAGCTACTACTTTTATATAGACTTAAAAATACTAAAAATCCAACCACTATAACAACACTGCTAGCTGCTACAATCTTCTGTTTTAGCGTAAGATTTTGATATAGCTGACCGACTTGATGAAATAGAGTCTTGTAATCCATATTTTATTAAATTTCCTTTTTTAGCATTTCTAAAACGCGTCTATTTTGTTCATTTTTTCCTATTGTTATCCTGATCGCATTCATCGAGTAACTTTTTAAATTTCTTAATATTATACCTTGTTTTAATAAGTTATCACAAATTTCAGTAGCATTTTGATGCTTATCAAATATAAATGTAATAAAATTTGTATAGCTTTCTATAAATTCTATACCGTTTTCTTTTGCAAATTCCTCATAAATGCTCATCTCTTTAAAATTATTTTCCAAGGTCTGTTTTAGGAAATCGCTATCTTTTAAAGCTTCAATCGCTGCTGCAAGACTAAGCGTAGTTATATTAAACGGTGCTCTTAATCTATGAAGTGCTTTTATAATTTCTTCATTTGCTATACCATATCCAACTCTCATTCCGCCAAGTCCGTAAGCTTTTGAAAATGTCCCTAGATAAAGAGCATTTGGAAAAGTCTGGATCAATATTTTTGGATTTATCTCTTTTTTGCTGCTTTTGAACTTAGCAAATTCCATATAAGCGCCATCTATAATTACCAAAGTATCTTCGCTCACCTCTTTTATAAAAGAAAAAACTTCATCAGCATCCAAACACTCTCCAAGAGGGTTGTTTGGAAGACACAAAAATATAACCGAAATATCATCTTTATTTGCATTATAAATTTCTCTAAACTCTGCTAAATTATGCTCTTTACTCTTCGTTTTATAAATTTTTGCTCCAACATGTTTAGCATAAATTTCATACATCGCAAACGTTACACCACTTACCAAAATGCCGTTTTTTTCATTTGCTTTAGCGTGAAGAGCAAACTCGATTATCTGATCGCTTCCACTACCGATTATCACGTTTTTTGGCTCTACTTTATATAAATTTGATAGCCCGTCTTTTAGCTCATAGTAGCTGTCATCTGGATATAAACTACTGTTTTGTGCTACACTTTTTATCTTTTCTATAACTTTTTTGCTAGTTCCTAGTGGATTTTCATTACTAGCTAATTTTATGATATCGTTTTGACCTATTCCAAACTCACGAATAACTAGCTCTATAGGCTTTCCGGCTTCATAAATAGGTAAATTTTCTATTTTGCTATTAAATTTCATTTTTATCCTTCTTGATTGATATAGCTTCCAAGCCATGTTATATCATGACCATTTTTTGCAGCTAATTCCAGTACTTTTTTTACATTTTCCTCATCTATATGACCTTCAAAATCTATATAAAATACGGTTTGAAAATCTTTTTGTTTTATAGGGCGGCTTTCAAGTTTGGTTAAATTTACACCTTCGTTTTTAAACATAGATAATAGCTCAACTAATCCACCTGGTCTGTGCGCTGTTTTAGCTAAAATACTCGTTTTATTATGTTCGCTTTTACCGTTTTTAAAGTCGCTTAATACAAAAAATCTAGTCCTGTTTGCAAGATTATCTTCTATCGTATTAAAAACTATAGGAACGTTATTTATGTGGGCGGCTATCTTTGAACAGATGGCTGCTGATTCTTTTTCTTTTGATGCTAGAAATGCAGCTTCTGCGGTAGATTTTGTCGGTATAAAAGTGACTTCATTTAGATTGTGATCATCTAAAAATCTACGACATTGATTGTATCCTTGAGGGTGAGAATATATTTTTTTGATATCTTTTAAATTTTCGCTCATACTAACAAAACTATGATGGATATCCATATAAATTTCAGCTACGATTTTTACGTTTTCATATTTTCTAAGACAATCAAGAGTGATACCAACAGCGCCCTCTGTGTTATTTTCTATAGGTACAACTCCGTATTTCGCTTCTTTATTATCAAGTTCTCTAAATACGGCTTCTATGCTTGAAAGCGCTGTATAACTGCTCATAGCACCAAATCTACTTTCAGCTGCTTGATGAGTATAAGTTCCTACAGGACCTAAAAAAGCTACTTTTTGTGGCATTTCTAAATTTCTACTTACGGCAAAAATTTCAAGATAAATAGCCTCTATAGCCTCTTTGCTAAGCTTGTTATCTTTAGTGGATTCAAGGCGGGAAAGTATCTCTCGTTCGCGCTCTGGACGATAAATAGCGGTTTTGCTACTTTGTTTTAGTTCGCCTATTTTTTGAACGTATCTCATTCTATCATTTAGTAAAGATAAAATTTGATCATCTATATCATCAATTTTAGTTCTTAACTCATCAATACTTTGCATTTATCACCTTTAAAACTTCACTTATATCTTTATAAACGCTATCTAAAATATCTTTTTTTACACCACTTTTATCTGGGTCGCTAACCTTTCCGCTAAGCACAAGTGATGTTTTCATACCAATCTCTTTAGCGCCTTTTAAGTCACCTTTTGCATCATCGCTTATTATCGTTATATCTTTAAATTCAGCTTTACCACTTTGTAAATTTAATAGCCTTAAAGCTTCATTATAAAATGCTTTACTAGGTTTTCCAACAGCTTCATAGCCAACTCCTGTTGCATAATTTATCATAGCAGATATGGCTCCAACTCCTGGATAAAGTCTTCCATTTTTTTTGTATATGCTAGTTTCATGCATAGCGATGAGTTTTGCTCCGTTTAAAACAAGCTCGTTTATACTCGCAAAGTCACTAAATTTAAAATCATCCCAACTAGCAATCAGAACTGCTTTTGGCTCTTTAAAATCCTCTTTATATCCAAGATTTTTCATAGTATCTACAAACTGTGTAGCACCAAACATAGCGCAATTACAAGGCGGAAGTATCTCTTCTAAAACGCAAAACGGATCAAGGTAAGCTCCGTCTTTGATCTGCAGTCCGATTTTACGCAAATTTGCTAAAAAATCCAAGCTTTTTGCTTTTGTGTTGTTTGTTATGACAACATACGGAATATTATTTAAATTTAAAAATTCTATGAACTCACAAGCTCCATTTATAGGGCTTTTATCTGTGTCGCTTATAAGTGTCCCTTGCACATCTATAAAATACATTATATAAACTCTTTCTCGTTTTTAACTAAATCTTCAAAGCTCTCTCTTTGGCGAATAAGCCTATCTTTACTTCCATAAATGGCAACTTCAGCAGTTCTTAATCTCGAATTATAGTTGCTAGACATACAAAATCCATATGCGCCGGCTGATTTTACTACTAAAATATCTCCGCTTGACTGTTTTGGTAAATTTACGTTTTTACCCAAAAAGTCGCCGCTCTCGCATATCGGACCTACTACGTCGCAAAGCTCTTTTTCTCCGCTATTTAAAGCGATAATTTCATGATGAGCCTCATACAAACTAGGGCGTAATAAATCATTCATAGCGCCATCTACTATGACAAATCTTTTTTTATCATCGCTATGAGTATCGTTTATCTTTTCATATAGAACTTTTGTTATAAAGACTCCGGCGTTTCCGACTAAAAATCTTCCTGGTTCGCATATTACGGTTACATCTTCGCCTTTGAGCGCTGCTAAAATTCCTTGAGCATAGCTGTAGAGATCAGGATCGGTTTCATCTTCGTATCTGATTCCGATCCCTCCACCAACATCAAAAAATTTGATATCGATATCAAGAGCTTTAAGTTCTCTTAAAAGGTCGCTTACTATATTTGCAGCTTCTATGGTAGGTTTAAGATCTGTTAGCTGACTTCCTATATGGAAGTGTATGCCAACTGGATCTAGAAATTCGCTTTTATGGGCGTAAAGATACATTTTACGGGCTTTTTCCAGCCCAACTCCAAATTTATTTTTACTGAGTCCTGTTGATATGTACGGGTGAGTTTTTGGATCTACATTAGGATTTACGCGTACTGAAATTCTTGCTTTTTTATTAAGTTTTTTTGCGATACTCTCAACCCTTTTCATCTCTTCTTCGCTTTCTAAATTTAGCATTAAAATATCTAAATTTAGAGCTTCTTCTATCTCTTCATCGCTTTTTCCTACGCCGCTATATATGATTTTATAATTTTGTGCGCCTGCTAAAATCGCTTTTTTTACTTCTCCTATACTTACGCAGTCAAATCCTGCGCCAAGACTCGCCATATGTTTTAGTAAGCTTAAATTTGAGTTTGCTTTTAGAGCGTAGCAGATAAGTGATTTTCTTGCATTAAATTCTTTTTTTAATTTATTATATTGATTTTGTATATAATCAAAATCATAGACGTAAAGAGGCGTTCCGTATTTTTTAGCTAGCAAGCCGTAATCCATAAAAATCTCCAAAAATGTAAAATACTTGATATTCTATCTAAATTTTAATAAAATTCCGATAAAGTATAAGAATTTCGAAGATAGATTTACATTTAAAATTTAACTATTTGTAAGAAAGATTAAAATCAAACAAATGTAAGATATATGTGCTAAAACTAATGGAATAATCAGATTCTCCAAAGGCTTAAAATATAAAAAATATCTAACGATGCTGGTAAAATTTAAATCCAGCAAATGAAGCTAAAATGACAATCGGTAAAATTACTCCGATTTCTGGGATTATAACTCCGTTTAAACTAAATCTAATAAGCACAAAAAGCACTCCCCATATGCACAGCGTGACGATAACATAGATAAAACTCGCTAAAGCAAGGTTGAAAAATCTTCCTGTTATCGGTAGATAGTAGTATAAGATGAGAACCATAAGCGGTGCAAATAGAGGAAAAAATATAAGCGAATATAGCGTAGATTTTATCTTATTTAAATTAATTCCCTCATTTTTTAAGGTTCTTAAAGAGTCGATCGCATCTGTGATAGAGTAATTGCTATTTGTTTGGTATATATTTTCTATGGTTCTTGGCTTAAACCCATTTAATATAAGAAGCTCTTTTTGAGTACTTTCTATATATCCAGTGGCGTTTAGCTCAAGACGCGGTGGCAGGCTGATTATATCAACATCAAAAAGCTTCCAGCTATTATCTTCAAATTTAGCTTTTTTTGCAGTAATTTGACCTACGATATCGCCATCTTTGGTTTCAAATATCTTTATTTTATTTGCTTCTCCGATTGCTGGGTATAACTCGTCTATGTAGATAAATTTGTTTTCGTATTTTAAAAATATACTGTTTGAAGATTTATTAAATCCTTGAAAATTTATCAAGCTTTTTTGGTAGTCTCTAGCATATGCAAATGAAGTACTAGATAAATATATATATAAACAGGTTATTACAAGAGATATTATAAATGGACTAAGTATAAGGGTATTTTTGCTTATCCCAAGAGAGTAAAAGCTAACTAGTTCGTTGCTTCTTATCATATTTATCTTTGAGACTATGAGAGCAAAAACTAAACTTATAGGAAGTACGTAATTTACCGCAGTTAGCGCAGTAAGACTTAGATAAATAAGCTGCAAATTTGCGCTTTTTGGAAAATCTTTTAAATTCGTTAATGTATCAATACCTATATAAAATAGCTCCAAAGCCATAAAAATAATAATAAAATATTTTAAATAAACTAAACCGGTATATTTTGAAAATAGTTTCATAATTTTAGCCCAAAAATTTAACTTAACTTTAGATTCTATCAAATTTAGACTTAAAGTATTAACTAAATTTAGTTAGAATTTTTCAGATTTGTTTTTGTATATATTTTACATACGATTGGAAACTATGAAAAGAAGCATTTTTAAATTTACCATTTTTGTTTTTTTGATAGTCGCTTGTTTTTTGATATTTGATAACTTGAGTTTTGAAATATTAAAAAACTATATAGAAAGTCATTCTAAATTTAGCGCAGTTATTTATATACTATCTTGGATTATTTTACCTATTTTTATGTTTCCGGCTGCTATATTGGCTCTTTTGGGTGGAGCGTTTTTTGGAGTTGCTGAAGGTCTGGTTTTGACTATGATAGGAGTTGGTATAAACTCTGTTATAATGTACTTTATGGGTAAATTTTTAGGCAAGGATTTTTTAGCTAATTTTTTTGATATTTCTAAATTTAAAACATCTTATATAAAAGATGAGTTTTTTACTATATTTTTGCTTAGACTTATACCTATTATACCTTATAATGCTATAAATTATTTTGCTGGAGCTTTTGCTTTTAGATTTTGGAGATTTTTTTGGGGAAGCTTTTTTGGTAAAGTTTTGAGTAGTATTGTATTTTTAAATTTAGGAGTAAATGCTTCTAATGTAGGAACCACACAGTTTTGGTGGGCAGTTTTTTGGGTGTTTGTTTTGGTTTTGGTTTCTATAGTTTTAAAGTTATTTTACGCTCGTATCTTTAAATTTGTAACTAAATTTTAGATTAAGCCATTCTTAGTAGAATTACTTTTTTAAATTCAAGGAAAAATCGTGAAAATAGTTTTAGCAACAAATAACAAAGATAAAGTAAAAGAGATAAAAGCCTTTTATAACGGTTATGAAATTTATGCTCTAAGCGAGATCTGCGAGCCTTTTGAAATCGATGAAACAGGAGCTAGCTTCAAAGAAAATGCACTTATAAAAGCAAGAGCTGTATATGCTAAACTTTGTGAGTTAAAGCTTGAAAATGAGTTTATCGCCCTTAGCGACGATAGCGGGATAAGCGTAGAAGCGCTTGGATTTGCACCTGGAATTTACTCAGCAAGATACAGCGGACAAGACGCGACTGATGCGAGTAATAGAGAAAAACTTGCTTGCGAACTTCATAAAATCGGACTTAAAAAAAGCAGAGCATTTTATACTGCTTGCATAGCTGTAGCTTCTAAATTCGGGGATTTTAACACACATGGATTTATGTATGGCACTCTTATAGATGAAGAGCGCGGCGATAATGGTTTTGGGTATGATTTTATGTTTATGCCTGATGGTTTTGAGCAGACTATAGGACAATTAGACGTTAAAACAAAACTAGCTATATCTCACAGATCAAAGGGTTTGGAGTTGGCAAAATACATACTAAAAAGTCTTGAAAAATACTACAAATAATATTTAAGTCTAAATTTTTGGTATAAATTTAGACTTTTTCTCTACAAAATATACAAAAATATATAAATTATGTGTAAAAAATAAGCACTTATTTGCAAATTTTCATATATTTTGTGTTACTTTCGTTTATCAAATTTAATAAAATTAATATAATATACTATTTAAACACCTTTATAATGGAAAATAAACCTTAAAATATAAATTTTACTATTTTCATAAAAGCAGTTATAATAGCCCAAATTGAATTTTGTTTAGAAAGGATTTAAATTTATATGAAAAAAACATTGATTTTAAGTTGTGCCCTGAGTTCGGTGCTATTTGGAGCTGATGGTGTTTATGATCTTGGTCGTATCGAAGTAACTACGCCAAATCAAAAACAAACCATAGCAGAAGGAAGTGACGCGGTAGTTACTCAAAAAGAGATCTCAGAGTCTCTTTCAACTAATGTAGATCAAGCCATTAGAAATACTCCTGGTATATATACGACTCCTTACGCGCTAGGATCTCGTGGTGAAGCAGATATAGGGATTCGTGGATTTGGTCGTACGCAAATAGGATTGTTCATAGATGGAATCCCAGTAAATTCGATCTATGATAGGCAAACTGACTGGTCGCAATTTAATACATATGATGTATCTCAAATCGATATAGCAAAAGGCTTTGTAAGTCCGATTTATGGTATAAACTCAATGGGAGGCGCTGTAAATATCATCAGCACTAAACCTACAAAAGAGCTTGAAGCAGGGCTAAAATATGGATTATTATCTGGTAAAGAAAATCAATTTGGTGCAAATGTAGGCACAAATCAAGGAAATTGGTATTCTAGTTTTAGCTACTCTTTAGTTGATCGTGATAGTTTTCCTCTTTCAAATGATTATAAATCTACAGAGTATCAGTCTGGAGATAAAGCAAGAAATAGCTACTACAAAAATCAGACATTCAAAGCAAAAGTCGGTTTTGAACCAAGCGAAGGAAGCGAATACTCACTTAACGCTGTTATCCAAAGAGGCGAAAAGGGCGGTACTGTAAATGCAAACGGCGGCGGTCGTTTTTGGGACTGGCCAAATTATGATAAAAACACTGTTTATTTCTTAGGTCAAACTCAGATAAATGATAAGTGGAGCTTAAACTCAAAGCTGTATTGGGATAATTTTTATAATATTTTACATATGAAAGGCGGCGTTGGAAAAAATGGAACTATCACACCACAAGGATTTAGGGGCGTAAGCGTTTATGATGATGATAGTTTTGGTTTGATAGAAACCGCAAAATACCAGATAGACGATACAAAAGAGCTTCAATTTGGTGTAAATCTGCGTTATAACCATACGAATAATGATAACTATAACTTTGTAGATCCAAATAAAGGTAACTTTAGCAAAGGTAATTTTACAGACGCAGATGAGTATGAAGACCTCCAGACTTCGTTGTTTGTGCAGTTTGGTCATCAGCTAAATGATACTTGGCGTTACGTGGTATCAGCTGGATATGATAGAGTTGATACTATAACTGCCATAAGAAAACGTTCAGCTACAAGCGATGGAAAACTTGATTATGAAGTGGATTTGTGGGATTGGAATGCTCAAACTATATTTTTTGCGGATTGGGATAGTGCAAATACAACCCATTTTAATATAGGTAAGAAAAATAATCTTCCTACTTTAAAAACTCGTTATGGCACACCGTGGGGAGCAAGAATACCAAATCCAAATTTAGATACAGAATCAATCTATAATATGGAAATCGGTCATAAATTTGATAATGGCTCTACGATGCTTGGTGCAACTGCATTTTACAATATCTTAGAAAACTCTATCATAACAGTAAATGGGCTAAAAGGATGTGATAATCCTGATTCAAAAAACGGTTGTTCTATGCTAGATAATGCAAACGGCGGTTATAGTTACGGTTTTGAGCTATCAGCTGAGCAAAAATTGTTCAATGATAGAGTAAATATAGGAGCAAACTATACTTATACACAAAAAGAGACTTCAGCAGATGCAAATAACGGCGTTAAACTAACCAAAATTCAAGATTATCCAAATCATATAGCAAACGCATTTATCGCTTATAGCCCTATAAATAAAGTTGATTTGATACTCAGTGGAACATATAGAAGTGCGCAATGGACATATGATGAGATAACTGGATATGAAAATGAAAACGATGATGTATTTTTGATGGATCTAAAAGCGAATTTCAGACCTTATAAATCTGTTGAGCTAAGCGTTGGAGCTACAAATTTACTTGATGAAAACTATCAATACAACGGTGGCTATTATATGGCTGGTAGAAGATTTTTTGTAACTGCGGAGTATAAATACTAATGAAACACGGGATCTTTGCGTTATTTGAAAATTTAGAAAATGACGAGAAAAAGAGTTTTAAAGAGGCGTTTAAAACTATAAAATTTATAGAAAAATTAGGCTTTGATGAAGCGTGGATAAGTGAGCATCATTTTAATAGTTTCTCTCTTACTTCTAGTCCAGTTGCTCTTGCGGCCTACGCTTTGGCAAAAACAAAACGCCTTAAAATCGGCGTTGCGGGATTTATACTTCCTGCTTATGACACTCTTCGCTTAGCTAGTGATATAGCAAATTTAGAAGCGATCAGCGGCGGTAGATTAATAACTGGTTTTGCAAAAGGCTCTTTTCCTATCATCGATAAAGTTCAAGGCAGAGATCCAAATTTAAACAGAAAGATTATGCTTGAAAAGCTTGATGAGCTAAATTTGATGTTTGATGAGCTTAATATCACTCCAAAAGTACATAAACCACAGTTTTATATGGCAAGTGTGCATGATGAGAGCTTGGGATTTGCCGCTAGACGCGGATATCCTATTTTAGTGAGCATTAGATCAAGTATAGATGATGTTTTGAGCATAAAAGAGCGTTATAAAAAAATAGCTGGATTTTATCCGAAAATGGGACTGATCAGAGCTATAAATATAAACCAAAACAGAGATAAATCAAACCTTGAAGCTAGTAAAGCTATAAGCTTTTTCTTTAAAGCGATGACCGGAGCGCAAAACGAAGCTACATTTGAAATGGTAAAAGGTAGTGAGTATGAAAAACTTAGAAATGAGTTTTTCGACCCAGAACTGCTACAAAAATTTGCCATAACAGGAGACGTAAAAGAGTGTAAAAAGCAGGTTTTAGAGCTAGTAAATGTTACTAATATAGATCATATCCTTTTAAAACCAGCAGCTTTAAGCTACAAACGTCATAAAGAAATTTTAAAAGATTACGCTAGAAAGATAATGCCTTATGTTTAAATTTATACTTTTGTGTTTTTTGGCTATAGTGGCTAATGCGAGTTTGATTTTAGGTAAATTTGAGTGTCAAAACTGCGAAAATCTAAATCCGCAAAATATCAAAAAAGTCTATGCGAGCAATCCTACTTTGCTATACTCACTCTATAGTTTTGATAAAAGCTTGATAGCAGGACTTGTTTTTGAATTTTGGGATATCGAAAAAAGATATCTTGATAAAAATGTATATAGTTTGCCAGTCGTAGGTGGATTTTACGGACAAGGTAGAGTGCCAAATATCGAAATGGTTCTAAGCCTAAAGCCAAATCTCATCATAACTAGTATAAATACAAAAGACGATCCAAAATACGGCGGAATTTTTAGATCTCTTAAAGTACCTGTGTTATATATAGACGACGAAGATAGCTTTGGAGTTCAGATATATAAGGCGTTTGGCGAGATTTTTGGTAACCAAAAAAAAGCAGATGAGCTGATAGCTTACGCCGAGCAAAGCCAAAAAATGGCTGAGAGTTTAGCGAAGTTAGGCTTAAATAAGCCAAGTGTGTATTACGCTTTTGGTAGTGACGGACTTGAAACTGAGTGCGGAAGCTCAAGTTTTATAAAACTAGTAGATCTAGCAGGTGGAGATACGGCTAAGTTTAAGTGCAAATCAAAAAACAAAATGAGCCGCGTAAAGGCGGATTTTGAAAAGATCTTGGCGGCAAACCCTGAAGTCATACTGGTCTATGAAAAGGAATTTTTTGATAAAATTTGGAGTGATAAAAAGTGGAATTTGATAAACGCAGTTAAAAATAAAAGAGTCTATCTCATACCTAGAAGTCCTTTTTCATGGGTTGGAAAACCTGCTAGTTTTACAAAACTTTTGGGGCTTAGATGGCTCATAGATGTTTTGCATAAAGACGCTTTGAATATAGATATCAGGCGTGAAGCAAGTGAGTTTTACAAGCTATTTTTGTATGTGGATCTAAGTAAAGACGACCTGGATTTTATATTAAATGAAAAAAATTAGTTTTATTTTTCTTTTTGCTCTGCTTGTTATATTTAGTGTTATCTCTTTGACAAATGGTAAATTTGATATAAGTATGAGTGAATATCTAAGAGTTTTTACGGGGATTTTTAGCGGTGAGCAAATTCCTGCTTCTGTTATCGTGCTTGATATCAGACTTCCTAGAGTGATCGCCGCTATCATCATAGGTGCAGCGCTTGGAGTAGCAGGTGGTGCTTATCAAAATATGTTTATAAATCCTTTGGTAAGTCCGTCTATCCTTGGAGTTTTGAGTGGTGCTAGTTTTGGAGCGGCACTTGCTATGGTGATGAGTTGTAGTCTGTTTTATCAGATGTTTTTTACTTTTGTATTTGGTTTCGCGGCTGTTTTTTTAGCGGTGATCATCGCGGTATTTGGCGGAAGTAAAAATATGATAATGCTAGTTCTTGGCGGTGTTATATCAAGCTCTCTTTTTAGCTCATTTTTAGCAGTTTTAAAGTATGCAGCAGACCCAAACGAAACGCTTCCTGCTATAACTTATTTTCTTATGGGAAGTCTTAGTTTTGCTACAAAAGACGTTGTTTTTGTGGTTTTTATACCTATGATTTTTGGTACTTTGACACTTATACTTCTTGGCAAACAGATAGACGCTCTTAGTATGGGTGAAGAAGAGGCAAAAAGCCTTGGGGTAAATGTTAGAACGCTTAAAATTTGTGTTATATTTTTTGCTACTTTGATATCTGCTTTAAGTGTGATGTTAGCAGGAATCATAGGCTGGATAGGGCTTATCGTGCCTCATATTGCTAGATTTGTTTATGGAGCAAACTCACGCACTATGCTGTTTAGTTCGGCATTTATCGGAGCTTTGTTTTTGCTTGTTTGTGATCTTTTAAGCAAGGAGCTTTTTACTTACGAAGTTCCTATTGGCATAGTTTCAAGTCTGTTTGGAATTCCTATATTTTTAGCGGTTCTGCTTAGGAGAAAGGTTTGATAAAGCTAGTAAATTTAAACGTGAAATATGCTAAAAAAGAGATATTAAATCAAATTTGCTTTGAGTTTGAGGGCGGAATTTTAAATATACTTGGCGAAAACGGTTCTGGTAAGTCAAGCCTTTTAAAAGCTAGTTTGGGGCTTATCAAATTTAGTGGAGATGTTTTGATAAACGGAGCTAATTTGCGTTCTTTTAGTGCAAAAGAGTTAGCAAAACTCATAAGCTATATACCACAATCAAACTTCACTCCATTTAACTATAGCGTACTTGATATGGTTTTGATGGGAAGACTTGCATATAAAAATTTGTTTGATAATTACTCTAAAAATGACCGACTTATAGCTATGGAATCCTTAGAAAGACTTGGCATAGCAAATTTAGTAAATGACGAGTTTTTAAATCTTAGCGGAGGGCAAAAACAGCTTGTTTTGATAGCTAGATCTTTGGCTGCGAAAGCAAAAACCATCATAATGGACGAGCCAGTAAATGGACTTGACTTTGGCAATCAAATAAGGCTTTTAGAAATGATAAAAACGGTTGCTACTAATGGTTGCAATTTTATCATAACCACACATCATCCAAGACACGCTAAATTTGTAGGTGGAAGGGCGATTTTGATAAAAAATGGTGAGATATTTAAAGATACTGCTAGTGAATTTTTGGATAGTTCTTTGATATCTCAATTATACGGAGTTGATTATAAAAAATACGAGGAATTACTATGATGATGAGTTCAAATTACGATGAGATAGACTTTGCAAAGCTTTATATAGAGCAAAAAAAGATAAGCACTTTTAAGCCAAAAAGTAGTGCGGACTGGGATAAAAAAGCTTCAAGTATGAATGAAAGCGTGCATAAAAGCTATTACGCAGATGAGTTTGTGAGTAAGATAAAATTTGATAAATCCACTACCGTTTTGGATATGGGATGTGGTCCTGGAACTATAGGATTAAAGCTTGCAAAACACGTTAAAAATGTGCTTTGCTGCGATTATAGTGACGAGATGTTAAAATGTGTCAAGCAAAATGCAAGAAATTTAAATTTAGATAATGTCAGCGTTAAAAAGATATCGTTTGAAGATAACTGGGAAGAGCTTCCAAAATGCGATATAGTCACTGCTTCAAGGTGTCTTGCAGTGAAGGACGCAAAAGACGCTTTAACTAAGCTTATTAGCAAGGCAAACAAAGCAGTTTATATAACTTACAACACTGGAAAAACTTTTTTAGACGATGAAATAAGCGAAATTCTAAGCTCCAAAGTCTATCCAAAGCCTGATTATATCTATATCTTAAATATACTTTATCAGATGGGTTACCGCGCGAAAGTTGATTTTATAGGTCATAGTGATTGTAAATTTAAAACAGAAACTTTCGATGAGTTTATCACAGCGGTACAATGGAGTTATGGAGAAAAAGTAAATGACGCAGATAGGCAAAATTTAAAAATTTATTATGAAAAAAATCGCACTACATACAAAGAGATGAGCTGGGCTTTTATAGAAATTTTAGTTTGAGGTCGGCATTATGGAGATAGTTCTGTTTTTAAAGCAAAATGTTGATTATATCATTATGGGAATTTTAGGTTTTATGAGTTTTTTCGCGCTGTATTTTACCATTGAAAGAGCTCTTTTTTATAGTTTTGTAGATATTGGGCGTTTTAAAAGCACTAAATCGCTTGAGATGGCACTTACTAAAAACTTAACTTTTTTGTACGTGATATACTCAAACGCTCCTTATGTAGGACTTTTAGGAACGGTTTGTGGGATAATGATAACGTTTTACGATATGGGCGCTTCAGGAAATATAGACGCAAATACTATAATGATAGGACTTTCTTTAGCTCTTAAAGCCACCGCTCTTGGTATCGCTGTAGCTATACCAACTTTAGTGATATATAATTTACTAAATAGAAAAGTTGATGTTTTGCTAGCCAAATTCGAGGAAACGCTTTGAGACTTCCTAAAAATGATGGTTTAAATATAGTTCCATTTATAGATATTATGCTAGTGTTGCTCTGCATCGTGCTTAGTATATCGACGTTTATAGCTAGCGGACACATAAAGCTTAGCTTACCAAATGCGGATTATAGTGTGAAAAGTATAGAAAAAAACAAGGTTATTATAAGTGTAGATAAAGAAAATAACTTATATTTTAATGATAAATCAGCAGATAAAGAAGCTTTAAAAAATGAAATATTTAAACTAGAAAATAGTGATTTTATCGAGATACAAAGCGATAAAGAGAGTAAATTCGAGATTTTTGTGTGGATCATCGATATATTAAAAGAGAAAAATCATGAAAATTTTTCCATCATCACAAAAAACAATTAGTATAAATATAAATTTGATAGCTTTTTTGATATCTGCCGCCTTGCATATGTGCGTTTTTGCTTACGCTTTAAATTTAGATATCAAAGTACCAAAAAAGCAAGTAGAACAGAGTTTTAAGCTACCTTTGGCTAAATTTGAAACTCCGATTAATAGCGCAAAAACAGAAAAAATAGAAGAAACAAAAGAACCGCAACAGCCTAAAAAAGAGCAGAAAAAACAGATAACAAACGAAGCAAAACCAAAAGATGAGATAGTAAAAAAACCACTTCCAAAGCCAAAAAAAGTAGAAAAAAAGCAGATACCAAAAGAAAATGCTAAAGTGTTAAATCCTCATATTCAAAATCAAACTTACGAAAAACTTCCACAAGAACTCGCGCTAAGCTCAAATGAAATCGATACAAACCAGACTCAAAGTATGAAAAGCAGTAGTTTGACAAAAAATAGCTCAGAAAATAGCCTTAAATCAGGCGAAAATAGCTCAAATATAGTCTATTTAAAAAGCAATGACGAGCTATTTATCAAGATTAAAAATGAGATTATCAAAAATGTAATTTATCCAAAAGTTGCAAAAAGGCTAGGATATCAAGGCGTTGTAAAAGTGGAGTTTATACTAGATAAAAATGGTTTAAAAAGCTATTTGTTGAAGAGTGAAAGTTCTTTTAATTCGCTTAATGAGGCGGCTATCTTGGCTTTGAAAAAAGCAAGTTTAAATTTCCCAAATGTAGATAAAGAGTATCAAATTTCACTTGATATCGCATTTAAAATCAAGTAAATTTAGCGATAAATAAGATAAATTTGAAAAATAAATCATAATTTAGATAAATTAATTTTTATGATTTGCGCGATGAAATATCACTATTTAAATTTGCTGATAATTTAAATTTATTGTAAAGTAAAAGCGATATATTAACATTTTATCAAATTTCAAGTATAATTCATAAAAAATTTATCAAAGGATACAGATGAGCCATATTCTTATAATCGGAGCCGGAGGAGTTAGCCAAGCAGCAACCGTAAAATGCGCTATGAATAGCGAAGTTTTCACAAAAATAACTTTAGCAAGCAGGACAAAGAGTAAATGCGATAAGATAGCTAAATTTATAAAAGATCGTTTGAATGTGACCATAAATACGGCTCAAATCGACGCTGATGATACAAAAGCAGTCGTAAATTTGATAAAAGATATAAAAGCAGATTTGTTGTTAAATGTTGCGCTTCCTTATCAAGATCTTACTATTATGGATGCTTGCGTGGAGGCTGGAATTCCATACATTGATACTGCAAATTACGAACATCCAGATACGGCTAAGTTCGAGTATAAGTTGCAATGGGCAAAAGACGGCGACTTTAAGAGTGCTAACACTATGGCGCTTCTTGGTAGTGGGTTTGATCCGGGTGTGACAAATGTATATTGCGCGTATGCAAAACAAAACTTGTTTGATGAAATTCATGAGATCGATATCTTAGATTGTAACGCTGGAGATCACGGATATGCATTTGCTACAAACTTTAACCCTGAGATAAATTTACGTGAAGTAAGCGCAAAAGGTAGATACTGGGAGAATGGTAAATGGATACAAACTGATCCGATGGAGATAATGTTTAAGTGGGACTATCCAAAAGTAGGCGTAAAAGATAGTTATCTGCTATATCACGAAGAGCTTGAGAGCTTGGTAAAAAATATACCTACACTTAAGAGAATTCGCTTTTTTATGACGTTTGGACAAAGCTATCTGACTCATATGAAATGCCTTGAAAATGTTGGAATGTTGCGCATAGATGAAGTGGAGCATAATGGCGTGAAAATCGTACCTATTCAGTTTTTAAAGACGCTTTTGCCAGATCCTGCAAGTTTAGGAGAGCGCACAAAAGGTAAAACTAACATAGGCTGCGTGATAACTGGTATAAAAGACGCAGTAGAAAAAAAGATTTATATATACAATATATGTGATCATGAAGAGTGCTTCAAAGAGACTGGAGTAGGCGCTGTGAGTTACACTACAGGAGTTCCTGCGATGATAGGAAGTATGATGGTTGCGCGTGGAATTTGGAGTGGTAAAGGTGTGTTTAATATGGAAAATTTTGATGCAAAACCATTTATGGAAGAATTAACCAAACAAGGACTTCCGTGGGATATCATCGAAATGAAACCAAATGAAACTAGAGTTATAAAATGAAAAAAATTGTTATTTTTCTTGTTTTTTGTATAGCTGTTTTTGCCAAGAATTTAAAAATCGACTTTATAAGCGAAGATGGACTAAAACTCACTATAAATAGCAAAGATTATTTAGCTTTAAGCTTACCTTGCAAAGACTGGAAAATAGGCGATGAACTTCAGATATTAAGCGGTGATAAGGATGCAAGATGCTTGAACGCTGCGTATCTAAATTTGCGTACCAAAACATCTTGCGAACTGCTTTGCGATGCAAAGTAATTTGGTTTTAAGAATATTTGGTTATAATGCCAAGTTTTATTAAATTTAAAAGGACAAGCAATGAAAAAAGATATACATCCAGAGTATGTTGAATGCACAGTTACTTGCGCTTGTGGCAACACATTTACAAGCAAGTCAAATAAGTCAGAAATCAGAGTTGATATCTGCAGCGAGTGTCACCCATTTTTCACAGGTAGTGAAAAGATCGTAGATAGCGCAGGACGTGTTGATAAATTCAAGAAAAAATATAATATGAAATAAAAAGTTGCTCTACTTTCTTCCAACCCCGATCGGGAATTTAGATGATATCTCAAAGAGATGCCTGGACGTCTTAGAACTTTGTGAAATCATCATCTGCGAAGATACTAGAGTAACAAAATCCCTTATAACTCTTTTGAACGCAAAATTTGGCTTACAAATCAGCCCAAAAGAGTTCTACTCTCTTCATACTCACAACGAAAAAGATTTTTTTTATAAATTTGATAAAGCTAAGCTTGAAACTAAAATTTGCGTTTATGTCAGTGACGCTGGGATGCCTTGCATAAGCGATCCAGGAATTTCGCTAGTGAAATTTGCTCAGCAAAATACTATAAAATACGAAGTTCTAAGCGGTGCAAACGCTCTTTTACTAGCAGCTGCGGCTAGTGGGATCATAGAAAAAGAATTTACGTTTTTGGGATTTTTACCAAATTTAGGTAAAGAAAGACAGATAGCGATTCAAAATGCGTTAAATTCACCATATCCGGTGATCATATATGAGTCTCCAAAACGAATTTTAAGCCTTATAAAAAGTATATCTGAGCTTGATCTTGCAAGGGAAGTCTTTATCATCAAAGAAGCAACTAAAAAATTTGAAACTAAATTTAAAGGTAGTGCTACAAATTTACTCACTCAGCTTGAAAATTCAAATTTAAATGGAGAGTGGTGCGTTGTGATTGAACGTTGCGCAAATAGCGTGTTAGAGCGTATCACTACAAAAGATATTACGGAGCTTGATCTTCCTTTAAAACAAAAAGCTAAGCTTATTTCTAAAATAACTGGTGAGAATGCAAAAAAAATATACCAAAATTTGATAACATAAGCTAAATTTTAACGGCTTTTAGATATCATCAGGCGTATGATTATTTATGGAAAACAACTATTTTTACATTTGTTAGAAAAGCACAAAGAGAAGCTTATAAATATCTATCTTGCCAAAGATGTCGAAAAAGATATCTTTAATAAAATTGCAAAAAGCGGAGTCAAAATCCACAAGGTAGATAATAAAAAAGCTCAAGCTTTAGCACGCGGAGGCAATCATCAAGGCTTTTTAGCCGAAGTTTGCGAATTCGAGTTTGCTAGCTTAAATGAGATAAAAAAACAAGACTTTTTAGTCGTGCTATATGGTTTAAGTGACGTAGGAAATATAGGAAGCATAGTTCGAACGACTTACGCTCTTGGCGGAGGTGGTGTTATAATGATATCTAAAAGCGCTGCTATGGAAGGTATCATAAGAGCTAGTAGCGCAGCAGCTTATGAACTACCTATAACGCTAGTTAGTGATGGACTGAGTCTTTTAAACGAGCTAAAACAGCTTGGATTTAAGATTTATGGTTCAGATGCTAAAGGCAAGAACCCTAGTGCGTGCAAATTTGATAAAAAAACCGTACTTGTGATGGGCAGCGAAGGCGAGGGAATTCCTAGAAAAGCGCTTGAAAAATGCGATGAGAATTTAGGTATAAATATGCGCGAAGGCTGGGATAGTTTGAATGTTAGTGTGGCATTTGGAATATTATTTGATAGGATTATGAATGGCTAATGATATATTAAAAATCAAAGATATAGGTTTAAGAGAAGTTGCGAAGCAAACACACATAGAAGCAGAATATCTAGAGTATATGTGTGATAAAAATTTTGATAAATTAAAAAAGCTAAATGTTCCAGGTTTTATGAAAATATTGACAAGAGAGTATGGATGGGATCTTTCTGATTGGTATGATGAGTTTAAAACTTACTGCTTTGAACATTCAGGTGATGATGACTGCACGTTTTGCGTAGCACCTAAAATTCCTGCTTATACATCAAAACCAGGTAGCAATTTTTGGACATGGACGCTCGTGTTGTTATTTATTATTGTTGGGTTGATTTGGGTTTTTGGATATACGAAATATTTTGATGATTTTTCATTTATATTTGATGATAAAAACAATAGCGTTTCATACTCAAATACAACGGTAGTAGAAACCGCAAAAGAGAGTTTAAAGATGGAAAGCAATATGACAATTCCTTTTGTTAGTTTGCAAGATAAAAATATAACAGATTCTAATTTACCTGATGAAAATGAGTCTTTGTCTAGCTCATCTATGACTCAAAACAGTGAAAATGATCAGATAGATAGCTTGATACCTGTTTTAAATTTACAGCAAAATACTGCAGAACAAAACACACCTCAAAATGATTTGATCGCTAAAATTATACCAAAAAAGACAATCTGGATAGGCGTAAAAAGTCTTGATGGAACATATAAAAGATCATTTAGCACAAAAGATCCAGTTGATATAAATTTAAGTTTAAACTCGCTTGTATCAACAGGTCACGGTGAGTTAAATTTAGAACAAAACGATAAAAACACAACATTTAAAGCAAAAAATGCACTTAGATTTTTAGTAGAAAATGGAAGCATAAAACAGATAGATTATGATGAATACGTAAAGTTAAATAAGGGAAAAGAGTGGTAAAATCATTTTTTGCTTTTTTGCTTTTTGCGTCTATATGTTTTGGATATGATCTAAGCTCAAATTTAAAAAGTATAGTTGGAGATCAAGTATATAATGCAAACCAACAAAAAATTAAAAGTTTATTTATAAATGAAGCTGAGTTTGTCGATGCAAACTCAAATTTAAATTATGATAAGATAACAAATATACTTAGGACAAATTCCTTTTTAAATTTAAGCTACGCATCTCCTGTTTATATGGACATTAGTTTTGTTAGCTCATCTTCTCCTACTCTTGTACTAAAAGCGATATCTCAGAGTCTAAATAATCTTGGTTATAACTATTTTTTAACTAAAAGTCTAGATACTTGGGATTCTGGTATGGTGTGGAGCGTATCTATAAATACGCAATTTATGTTAAATCCGGGAAGTTTTTATAAAGAGCTTCTATCAAACAATATATTTATAAAAAATATAAAAAAAACAGGTCAATTTGCTTATTCTTATGAAATAGATGCTAACAGAGCTATTTTAAAAACTTTAGCTTATGAGAGCGATACCGAAGTTCAGCTTTCAAAGCCTTTGGAACCGTATTTTTTAAATGTAAGCGGCAAAAGCAGTGTAGAGATAAGATCTAGATCGAATGATAGTTGGATAGTGTTAGTAAAAATTTTAGATAAAAACTTAAAGCTTATTAGCCAAGTAAAATCAGATAAAAAAGAAAAAGAAATATACTTAGATCTTCCTGACGAGGCGTTTTACTTGATTATTGATGATGCTTTTAGTTTAGAAAATATAAAGCACGGTTTAACAATTTATATAAAATCAAATTAAGGAGTTATTATGTTTGACGAGATACGTTTTAATACTATTGAGAGATTACCAAACTACGCCTTTGCCGAAGTAAATGCTATAAAAATGGCTGCAAGAAGAGACGGAGCCGATATAATAGATTTTTCTATGGGAAATCCCGATGGCAGAACGCCTGCACACATTATAGATAAGCTTTGCGAAAGCGCTCAAAAAGATAAAACTCATGGTTATAGCGTAAGTCAAGGTATATATAAACTTCGTTTAGCTATCTGTAACTGGTATAAAAGAAAATACGGAGTAGTACTAGATCCAGAAACCGAAGCAGTCGCTACTATGGGTAGCAAAGAGGGTTTTGTGCATTTAACTCAAGCTATAGTAAATCCAGGAGACGTTGCGATAGTTCCAGATCCTGCTTATCCTATACATACTCAAGCATTTATCATCGCAGGAGGAAATGTTGCGAAGATGCCACTTGATTATAATGCACAATTTGAACTCGATGAGAATAAATTTTTTGAAAATTTACAAAGAACTATCGATGAAAGCATCCCAAGACCAAAATATATAGTAGTAAATTTTCCTCATAATCCAACAACGGTGACTTGTCAAAGGAGCTTTTATGAGCGTTTAGTTGATATGGCAAAGAAAGAGAGATTTTATATAATAAGCGATATAGCTTACGCTGAACTTACTTTTGATGGATATAAAACTCCTAGCATTTTTGAAGTAGAAGGTGCAAAAGATGTTGCAGTAGAGTGTTATACGCTATCAAAATCATATAATATGGCTGGTTGGAGAGTTGGTTTTGTATGTGGAAATAAGAAATTAATCGCCGCACTTAAAAAGATAAAATCATGGTTTGACTATGGTATGTTCACTCCTATACAAGTAGCAGCAACCGTTGCTCTTGATGGCGATCAAAACTGCGTGGAGCAAATTCGCCAAACATATGAAAAAAGAAGAGATATCTTGATAGACGCATTTTGTTCTTCTGGATGGGAGATAGCAAAGCCAAGAGCTAGTATGTTTGCGTGGGCAAAACTTCCTCATCAAGTAGGAAGTATAGGAAGCAAAGAGTTTGCAAAGCAGCTACTAACAAAAGCTTGTGTAGCAGTTAGCCCTGGTGCTGGATTTGGTGCGCTTGGTGATGGATATGTAAGAATTGCATTTATAGAAAATGAAAATCGTATCCGTCAAGCAGCTAGAAATATAAAAAAATATTTAAAAGAATCTGAATGAGAGTAGCGATACTTGGAGTAGGTACCGTCGGTAGCGAAGTTGCCAACGTATTGATAAATAATAGACAGTTGATAACAGCTAGATCAGGTGTTGAAATAACACCTGTTATAGGTGTTGTGCGTGATATAAGTAAAAAAAGAGAGTCTATCATACCTCTTAGCGATGATATACAAAGTGTTATAGATAGAGATGATATTGATGTTTTTGTAGAGCTTATGGGTGGCGTTGAAAAGCCATATGAGGTAGTAAGTAAAATTTTAAAGAAAAAAAAACCTGTCGTAACTGCGAATAAAGCTTTATTAGCTTATCATAGAAGTGAGCTTGAGATGCTTGCTGGAGATACTCCATTTGGCTATGAAGCTAGCGTAGCTGGAGGCATTCCTATCATAAAAGCTTTAAGAGAGGGTTTAAGTGCAAATCATATAGAAAAAATTGTGGGCATTATGAACGGTACTAGCAACTATATACTTACAAATATGATGCAAAACGGTACTAAATTTAATGAAGCATTAAAAAGAGCTCAAGAACTCGGTTACGCTGAAGCTGATCCAACATTTGATATAGGAGGGTTTGATACGGCTCACAAGCTTCTTATACTTTCTAGTATAGCTTATTTGGTGCATGCAAAACCAGAAGATATACTCATAGAGGGTATAGGCGATATCACGAATGAAGATATATATTTTGCAAATGAATTTGAATATGTTATTAAATTATTAGCCATAGCAAAAAGAAGAGAAGATAAAGTAGAACTTCGCGTCCATCCAGCTCTTATCAGAAAAGATAAGATGATAGCAAAAGTAGATGGAGTTATGAACGCCATTAGTGTTACTGGAGATGTTGTTGGAGAGAGTTTGTTTTATGGAGCAGGAGCTGGTGGAAGCGCTACTGCAAGTGCTGTTATAAGCGATCTTATCGATATAGCAAGAAATGTTAAAAATCCTATGCTCGGTTATAAAGCTCCACTTGAGATAGCTCCACTTGAACTTATGAATCCAAAAGATATTAGAACTAAGTATTATCTAAGATTAAAAGTAGCCGATGAGATAGGCGTTTTAGCTAAAATTACAGATCTAATGAGTAAAAATAATCTCTCTATAGATAGTTTTTTACAAAAACCAAGAGTTGATAAGAGTTGCGAGAGTAGCACGTTGTATTTTACTACTCATACATGTTTAGAAGCAGATATGATAAGAGTTGTAAATTTACTTGAAAATGAGAGTTTCATAAAAGATAAGCCATTTATGATAAGAATAGAAGAGTAATTTGGGTCTAAAAGAGTATCTTTTTGGATTTAAAAGCGAGAATGTAGCAGCTAAATACTTGCTATCACAAGGCTTTGAAATATTAGAAAAAAACTTTCATTCTAAATTCGGAGAAATCGATATAATCGCAAAAAAAGATGATATTCTTCACTTTATAGAAGTAAAGTCTACTAGTAAAGATTACGAAACCATATATAGAGTTACTCAAAATAAAATTTATAAAATAATAAAAACTATTAACTTTTATATGCTAAAATACGATTTTGATTTGAATTACCAGATAGATATTATATGTATTGAACAAGATAAGGTCAAATTTGTACAAAACGTTAGCTTTTAAGTCACTATTGTCTTTTAATTTAAGCTTTTTAATGTATAATTTGACTAAATTTATTAAGGAGATGAGAAACAAATGGGTAAATATATAGAGCTTACTTCAGAAAATTTTAATGTTGCCAAAGAGGGCGTTGCATTAGTAGATTTTTGGGCTCCTTGGTGCGGACCTTGTAGAATGCTAGCTCCAGTTATCGACGAGCTTGCTACTGAGTTTGATGGTAAAGCTAAAATTTGTAAAGTTAATACAGATGAGGCGCAAGATTTGGCTGTTGAGTATGGCGTTCGTTCTATACCAACACTACTATTTTTTAAAGATGGTCAAATAGTAGATCAAATGATCGGCGCACAATCAAAAATAGCAATTGCTGATAAAATTAACTCGCTTTTATAATCCAAATGGGGTTTTTACCCCATTGTCTATCTGTATATATTCAATCAAAAATTTCAAATTTATTTTTATGTGATTTATTATTTAATTTTATAGATATAAATTTATTCAGGAGTAAATTATGTTAGATGTAGCGATAATCGGAGGAGGCCCTGCTGGACTATCCGCAGGTTTGTATGCAACTCGTGGCGGTCTTAAAAATGTTGTGATGTTTGAAAAAGGAATGCCTGGAGGTCAGATAACAAGTAGTTCTGAGATGGAAAACTATCCTGGAGTTGCGACAGTTATGGATGGTCTTAGTTTTATGGCTCCTTGGACTGAGCAATGCACTAGATTTGGCTTAAAACACGAGATGGCAAACGTAGAAAAAGTAGCAAAAAACAGCGATGGAAGTTTTAGCATTTTTTTAGAGGGCAATAAAGTAGAAACCGCAAAAGCAGTTATTGTTTGTACTGGTTCAACACCAAAAAGAGCTGGATTTAAAGGAGAGGACGAGTTTTTCGGTAAAGGAATTTCTACTTGTGCAACTTGTGATGGATTTTTTTATAAAAATAAAGAGGTTGCGGTTTTAGGCGGCGGAGATACAGCTCTTGAAGAAGCCGAATATCTAGCTAATATCTGTTCTAAGGTCTATTTGATACATAGAAGAGGTAGTTTTAGAGCAGCTCCGATAACAGTAGAAAAAGTTAAGAAAAATCCAAAAATAGAGCTTATAACAAATGCAAGCGTAGATGAAGTTTATGGAGATAGCCTAGCTGGAGTAAAAGGGGTAAAAGTTAAGCTTCAAGACGGCTCGATACGTGATTTGGCAGTACCAGGTATATTTACTTTTGTTGGTTTAGATGTTAGAAATGATGTTTTAAAAGATGAAAAAGGTGGTTTTATATGCGATACTTTGCCAGCAGGTCAAGTTAGGGTAAATTTAAAAATGCAAACAAATATTCCGGGTCTTTTTGCTGCTGGAGATTTAAGAGAAGATGCTCCAAAGCAAGTTGTATGCGCAGCTGCTGATGGTGCTACTGCGGCACTTTGGGCTCTAAATTATATAGAGAGTCTCCACTAATAAAGTCAGTTTTCGCTGACTTTAATAAATTTGTTTAAGCGATTTTTATAAACTTTTTTGTTATTATGTGATAAATTTACAAATAAGGTTTCGTATGAAAATTTTCAGCTCAAAAACTATCTTAGGTAGTATTGCCGTGCTTCTTTTTTTAGCAGGTTGCGCCACTACGAATTTACAGACTAGCTCTAAAATGACCCAAAGTATATTTATAGATCCAGTTGCTAAAGACAAGAGACTTATCTTTGTCAATATCAAAAATACAAGCGGTCATGATGTGAATTTAGAAAATAGAATCGTGCAAGGCTTACAGTCTAAAGGTTATCAGATAGTAGATGATCCAGATATTGCCACATATATACTTAGTACAAATATATTATATTGCGATAAAAAATCAGAAAATAATGCTGTAGGCGGCGCTGTAGCCTTAGGAGCCACCGGAGCTGCTATAAGCGGATATAATAGCGGTGGAGCCGGCAGTATGATAGCCGCAGGTGCTGCTGGTGCTTTGGTCGGTGGAGTTTTAGGAAAGCTTACTGAAGATACTATTTGGCAAATGCAAGTAGATATAGACATAAAACAAAGATCAAAAGGAGCGGTTCTTAGCTCTACAGGAAGCGTGAGCGGACAAGCTTCGGTCAGCGACTCAAGTAAATCTGGATTTTTAAATTCATTTGGCGGAAATATAAAAAATGATAATGCAAGTGGCTCACTAAGAAGCAACCAAGTTGATACCTCTCATCAAAGCTATGAAAGCGAATATATAGAGAAAAAGACAATGATATTTGCTGAAGCTACTAAAATGGGATTAGAATTGGCTGAGGCTACTCCTATATTAGAAGATAAGATTGCTTCTCAAATTGTTGGATTATTTTAATCTCTAAAATTTGAACTCAGATAAGTTGTTTTATTTGAGTTCTATTTTTTTTAAATTTAAAAAACTAAATTTTAAAATTATATTAATTATTTTAAATCTTCTCATCTGCTCAAATTTCAAATTAAAATTTTCTATAGCATAACCATTTTGTAATTAAAAATTTGATAAAATGAAAAAAATTCAAAACCAAAAAAGGTATATGATGATACGGATAGGAATTCATGGCGCAAGCGGTAAAATGGGATATGAGATAATTTCAAATTTAAAAAACAATGAACAAGCAGTTTTAAGCGTTGCTTATACGATAGAACCTATGCCTTTTGACGTCGGTGATGCTATCGTCACAAATGACTTAAAAACACTTTTTGATAATAGTGATGTGATAATTGATTTTAGCATTAAAGATGGTGCTATAAATTTAATAAACTATGCAAGAACAAATCCAAAACCTTTGATCATAGGTACAACCGGTCTTGGAAGTGAAGGTGATGAGCTTATAAAACTTGCTAGCTCTGTTATGCCTATACTTCAATCTACTAATATGAGTTTAGGTGTAGCTGTATTAAACAGGCTTACTGAGCTTGCAAGCAAAGTTTTAGACGGATTTGATATAGAGATAGTCGAGATGCATCATCGCCGTAAAGTAGATGCTCCAAGTGGCACAGCTCTTACGCTAGCAACACATGCCGCAAAAGCCAGAAATCTAAATTTAGATAGTGTTAGAGTCAGCAGCAGAGACGGAATGGTAGGAGCTAGAAGTAAAGATGAGATAGCAGTTATGTCTTTAAGAGGCGGAGATATAGTCGGTCGTCATACCGTGGGATTTTATAATGATGGAGAGTTCATCGAGCTAAATCACACTGCTACATCTAGAGCTACATTTGCAAAAGGTGCTATAAAAGCTGCCATTTGGATAAAATCAAAAGAGCCTAAGCTTTACTCTATTTATGATTGTTTAGGACTATAAAATGTGTGCGATAGTAGGAATTATAAATTCAAAAGATGCCGCCAAGACTGCTTATTACGGTCTATTTTCTATGCAGCATCGCGGTCAAGAAGCAAGTGGGATCAGCGCTAGTAATAATCACAATATCAAAACCATTAAAAATCGAGGTTTAGTAACAGAAGTTTTTAATCATGATAGTTTTGAAGTCTTAAAAGGCGAAATGGCAATAGGTCATAATCGTTACTCAACCGCAGGAAGCGATAGTGTTTTGGATGCTCAGCCAGTTAGCGCGAAATACTCTTTGGGTCAGATTAGCATAGTTCATAACGGAAATTTGATAAATAAAAATGAAGTTAGAGAGAGGCTTGTTGAAGATGGTGCAATATTTCAGTCAAATATGGATACGGAAAATATTCTACATCTTATCGCAAAAAGCAAAAAAGAGCATCTACAAGATCGTATAGTTGAAGCTGTTCGTCAGATCGTAGGAGCGTATTGTCTTCTTATACTGAGTCGTTCAAAAATGTTTGTTTTGCGTGATCCTTATGGCGTGCGACCACTTAGTCTTGGGAGATTAAAAGATGGCGGTTATATAGTAGCTAGCGAGACTTGCGCATTTGATCTTGTTGGGGCAACTTTTATAAGAGACGTGAAGCCAGGAGAGATGCTGATATTTGAAGAGGGTAAAAGCGAATTTAAAAGTATCCAGCTTTTTGGGCAAACTGATCCTAGAATTTGCGCTTTTGAGTATATATATTTTGCTAGACCAGATAGCGTTATAGACGGTAAAAATGTATATAATATAAGAAAAAAACTCGGTGAAACTTTGGCTAAAAAATCAAACGTCAAAGCTGATTTTGTAGTTCCAGTTCCAGACTCTGGAGTTCCTGCGGCACTTGGGTATTCTCAATTTAGCAAAATACCATTTGAAATGGCCATAGTAAGAAATCACTATGTGGGACGTACATTTATAGAGCCTACTCAAGAGATGAGAAATTTAAAAGTTAAGCTGAAATTAAACCCTATGAGTTCTATTTTAAATGGGAAAAGCGTTGTCGTTATCGACGATAGCATAGTAAGAGGAACTACTAGTAAAAAGATTGTTGAGCTTTTAAGGCACGCTGGAGTAAAAGAGATCCATATGAAAATAGCCGCTCCAGAAATCAAACATCCTTGCAGATATGGTATCGATACACCAAGTTACGCTGAGCTTATAAGTGCAAATATGAATTTAGAAGATGTGCGTAAGTTTATAGGTGCTGATAGTCTTGAGTTTCTTAGTATCGATGAGCTTACTAGCAGTCTTGGCAATGAGCGCAAATATTCGCTTGTGAGTTTTGATGGTGATTATTTTATAAAATAAATTTATTTAAAACCAGAATTTCAAAGTCTGGTTTTATACGATTTTGCTTTTGCTTATCGTCAGTGACAAGATAAAGTATGATATACGCTTGGACTTCTAAAATGCGCTGGATAATCCATAGAAACGCTAAATGATCTAGTTTCACCTGCTTTTAAACTATGTCCGATTGTAAAGCTAGCACTTTGTGTGCTTAATTGAGTATCGTTTCTTTTAAATATCTCAAAGAAACCTCTAGTTTGAAATATAGTAGGATCAAGCTTTCCTTTTTCAACAGGAGAATTTACAAGTTTTATATTAAATTTACAACTAGTGATAGTATGTGAGCCTGTGTTTTTAATGGCGCCGGTAAATACTATACTTTCATTGATGAGTACTCTGTTTTGGTCTAGTTGGATTATTTTGGCTATTTTTGTATATTCGTCTATTATAAGCATTGCAAGTATGCTAACAGAGCTCATAACAAATATATTTAGCAACACCATACTTAGCACTACCGAAACTCTTTTTTCTTTTATGGACAGAAATAAAAAAACTAAAAATAGTATAAATATAATTACTAGTGCAATTATATGATAAATAGTAAAATAATCCATCAAAAACACTCCGAAGTCACAGTCGTGTTATAATCAGTCGGTCTAAAATCATTTATGACAAGCCTTAAATTTTTGGTTTGACCTATATTTACTCCGTCTTCTATCACGCTATTTTTTTTGTAGAATGGCTTAAGAGAATTTATGTAGTTTTTAAATTTATTAGGTGCTGTTTTGTAAAACTTCAAATTTACATTGCAGTATTTAAACGCTTTATTTGATTTGTTGGTCAAATTTAGATCAACTATCATTGTATCTGAGTAGTTTAACTGTTTTATATCACTTATCATAATCTCTCTCTTTCTTAACGTTTCATCTATAAATTTATGCGTATAGAATATACCAAGAAATACAAATACTATATCGGCTATAAGTAAGATCGAGGCAAGACCCGGACGCTTAAAAATGAGTATTATAACAAGAAAAAGTACCACTAAAAATACTAATAAAACCCAAATTATCGCAAAATAATCGATAAAACCAAAATGCGATATATAGAATTTAACACCTTGTTTTATGCTATCTAGAGCGAGCATTTTTCTCCTCGATACCGCTTATTCCTTCGCGTCTTTTTAGTTCATCTAAAACTCTAGCTGGATGTATATCAAAATCAGCCAAAGCAACTATAAGATGAAATAACATATCTGCTGCTTCATACACTGCGTCGTAATCTGGTTTGCCATCTATATGTTCGCCGAAACTCTCTTTGTTTAGTTCTGCGTATTTTTTAAATTTAGAAAGATCTTTGATAGCAAAACCGAACTCTCCTGCTTCTTCGCATATTTTTTTTAAGTAACTGTTTTCGCCTTTTTGATAGAGTTTAGATATATATGAGTTTTCGCTCTTGTTTAATTTTCTATCAAGAGCTATATGGTAAAGATGATCTAAAATATCGTATTTATGCGTTATTTGGTTGTTATTTAAATTTGCTTTGTTAGCTGAAATTTCATTAAAAAAACAAGATTTTGCTCCAGTATGACAAGCGTTGTCGCCTATTTGCTCGACTTTAATAAGAAGTGCGTCATTATCGCAATCAAGAGCCATAAATTTAATAATCTGGAAATTTCCACTCTCTTCGCCTTTTTTCCAGATTCTATTTTTTGTGCGTGAAAAGTAGTGAGTAAAACCAGTTTCTATACTAAGATTAAACGCCGCTTCATTCATATAAGCCATCATAAGAACTTCATTTGAGCTATACTCTTGTACAGTTACTGGTAAAAGTCCAGCTACTTTATCCCAATTCACACACATATTTTATCCTTACTTTTGCTCTAGAGCGCTTTGTTTAGGTTTGTCTTTTGTATCTACCCAGATATTTGGTACGGCTCCTCCTGGAGTTAAAAATATCTTAGCATCGGTATTTACTTTTAATGCTTCATTGAACTCTTTTTGGGTTTGAATTTGTTTTAGTTGTAGTAAGTTATTGTCCAGACTTTTTGCTACTTCTTTGTTTGCATATGCTTGAGCGCCTGCTTCGATTTTCACAGCGTCTGCTCTACCTTGAGCCTCGATTTTCACGGCTTCTGCGTTACCTTTTGCAAGAGCTGCTTTTTTAAGAGCTTCTTGATTTGCTCGTTCTACTTCGTACTTTGTTCTTTCAGCCTCTTGTTTTGCTATCTGAACTCGTTCGATCTGTTCTTTTACTTTTGGTGGAAGTATTATCTCGCGAAGTTGTACGCTTAAAAGCTCAACTGGTTTGTTTTGTTGGCTATCGATATCTGTTCTTATGCCATTATCTATAGATATTGCTATATCATTACGGCGTTCAGGAAGCTCTTCTGCGGTGTATTTACCAGTTACGTTTCTAACAACATTTCTAACAACTGGATCAATTATCTTGCTTTCCCAGCTAAATCCCCATGCAGCTATCGTTTGAGGAGCATTTTGTGGATTTAGTCTGTACTGAACCGTGATATCCATACTTACTGGAAGCCCACGTGAGTCAAGAACTGATATAGTATCTTTTGTTTCTATACCGCTACCACGGTAGTTCGCTTCGTTTCTACCTTCGCTTGAAGTATAGTTTATGATACGAACTTTAGTATCCACTATTCTTACTTCTTGCACGAAAGGCACAAAGAAATGAAATCCTGGACCAAGAGGCGTTGGATCAAATTTACCCGCTGTTGATTTGATACCTACCTCGCCTGAATTTATGATTATAAATGGTTTTGCTATGACTAAAACAGCTATTATAACGACGATAGCGTAAATTATACCGCTAAATTTACCAAAGCCGCTAGGAAGGCTCGGCATATTTGGCTTTTTAAAGTTGAAATTCGGCTTATTATCTCCGCCGTTTTCACCTCCATTACCTTTTTTCTTGTTGAAATAATCATTTAAATCTGCTGGCAAGTTTATTCCTTTTAAATTTAGTTAATATATGTTATAAAATGCTCATATTTTGCATTTTTACCCATTACTACATCAAAATATGCAGCTTGAAGTTTTGTAGCTATTTCGCCTCTTTTTCCTGAGCCGATAGTTCTACCATCGATGTTGCTTATAGGCGTTACTTCCGCGGCTGTTCCAGTAAAAAATGTCTCATCTGCTGTGTATGCTTCATCTCTTGTGATTCTTTGACGGACCACTGTATAGCCTAGATCTTTTGCGATTTCTATAACAGTTTTTTGAGTTATACTTTCTAAGCTAGTGTCATTTGGAGGAGTGATTATAACACCGTCTTTTACTATGAAAAAGCACTCGCCGCTACCCTCAGCGATAAATCCTTGAGGATCAAGAAGCAAGGCTTCATCGTATCCAGATAGTTGCGCTTCGTAATTCGCCATTTGAGAGTTGAAGTAGTTTGCGCTTGCTTTTGCTTTTGCCATCATAGAAAATGGTGCTGGTTTTATCCAAGATGAGATTGTTACTTTTATCCCGTTTTGAAGCGCGTCTTCACCCATATAAGCACCCCATTGCCATGCGGCTATAGCCACATTTACTGGGCAGCCGATGTGACTAACTCCCATTTTGCCATATCCTAAAAATACAAGCGGACGGATATAAACGTTGCTGTTATAAGTATTGCTTTTTAGTAGATCTATATGCGCTTTATTTATCTCATCTT
This sequence comes from Campylobacter fetus subsp. testudinum 03-427, assembly GCA_000495505.1. Lineage (NCBI taxonomy): Bacteria > Pseudomonadati > Campylobacterota > Epsilonproteobacteria > Campylobacterales > Campylobacteraceae > Campylobacter > Campylobacter fetus. The sequence continues at coordinate 283,193 of CP006833.1, forward strand.
GTGAAAATGGGATAGTAATCGCGCAGGCTTTTGCTGATTCAAAAAGTCTTTTTGTATGTTCTTTTAATTTAAATATAGCTAAACCTTTTGGTGTCTGATAAGCTCTAACTCCCTCAAAAACAGCATTTCCATAATGAAGTGAATGAGTTAAAACATGAACTGTGGCATCTTGCCACTTGATTAATTTCCCATCAAACCATATATGTTCTGCTTCTGGTATTGCCATTTTGTTGCCTTTCGTGGTTATAAAATTTGCCTGATTTTATCTAAAATTTGATTAATATCTTTTGAATATCGCTAAATTTAGCTTAACTTTTAAATTTAAATAGCTCTTCTATATCCACATTTAAGGCTTTTGAAATTTTAAAAATATGTTCGATATTGAAGTGTTTTCCATAGCGATTGTTTTCACAATTGGAGTAAAAGGCGACTGATTTTATACCGATTTCTAAAGCTAATTCAAGCTGGGAAATTTGACTTTGTTCTCTTAAGCGTTTTACATTTTGTGATAATTGTCTGTAAAAAGCAGCGATTTCTTCATCGCTTGCATTACTAAATTCACTCTGCATATTTATCCTATGGGATTAATTTTCTTTTAAATTTATACCGATACAATTAGATTTTCTATATCCTATGGGATAATATTATGAAAAGGAATGAATGTGAAAAGTATATTTGTTGGTTTGTATATATTTATTTTTACAGCTATATTTTTAAATGCTGAAGTTATAAATAAAGAAGCAAAATTAGAGCTTATTAGGCAAGAAAAAATGATTGTTTTGCTAGAGATGAAAAACATTGTTTCTATGGCAAATCCATATGCTGGTGATTTTTCACATCTAGTAGGAGAAAACTTTTCTAAAAGTTTTGGTACTTTAGCTAGTACTACAGAGACAGTAGGTAAAAGTATAAAAAATGCTAATGCAGCTAGGGAATTTGAAAACAGTAGAACTATACAATTAAGAAAATTAGAATTGAAACTTACTAAGCTAGAATTAGAAGAGAAAAATATCAGAAAGGAAATGGGAAAATGAGATTTATATTGTTTGTGATAATTGTTGTAAATATATCCTTTGCACGGTATTGTTCTTCTCCGATTTATCCTACTTGTCTAAATGTACCATACGGAATGGTTGATAGCTATAGACAAGTATATGGATTGACTTGCAAGAACTCTTTGATGCATTATTTAGATGAACTTGAAAGGTATAATAAATGTCTTTCAGAAGATATAGCAGAGGCTTATAGTAATTCTATAAAAGTATATAATTGTATATATGCTGGACAGTGTGATTGAAATTTATTGATAAAGGAGTTGTTTATGTTGGAAATTTATCGTGGTTATTGGATGAATTTTTTTGAGTTCAACGGAGTTAGTAGTAGAAAAGAGTTTTGGATACCAGTCTTGATAAATGCTATTTTGCTTATTTTCTTATTTGCAATCCCTATTATTGGATTTTTAGCTATTGTTGTTAATCTAATAGGCTCTATTGCTATTAGCATAAGAAGATTAAGAGATGCAGGGTTTAATCCTTGGTGGTTTATTATAAGTCTTTTACCGTTTCTTGGATTGTTCTTAATTGTAATGTTTTGTTATCCAACTAAATAAAATCGAAGTAATAAAAAATAAGGATAAATAATGGAAACAGTAGGATTTATTTTACTTGCGATATTTGTTGGGATACCTGTTGGTATATTTTTATTGAAAGCTATACTGATGACTTTTAGTTCGGCTGTGTATACTGCTGTAGCTGAAGATACTGAGGAGAAAGCACAGGGTATTCTTATAGCAATTTTTGGAATAATTTGCGTGGTAGGAGCTATAGCTATCTTGATGTTTATTTTTTAAATTTAAAATGCTATAATCTGTGCATTAAATTTAAAATACAAGGAAAATAAAATGCCGATTATAAATATAAAATTAGCCGATCCTATGCCAAGTCGCGAAAAGCTTGATGAAATCGCAGTAAAAATCACAGATATTATGGTAAAAGATTTAGGAAAAAATCCAGATAGAGTTGTGATAAATTTCGATGAAATTCGCTCGGACGCGACGTATTTTGGTGCAAAATCTGTTCAAGCTATAAAAGAGGGCAAATAAATGGCGTGCAACGATAAAAAAGAGCCAAATTTATGCTCTCCCAAGACAAAAGTATCAGCTCAAACTACAGTTTTTTTACCTGAAGATATTGAGAGAAAAGTTACGCTAAAAGCTGGTGATATCGCTCCAAGCTTTGAGCTAGAAAACGCAGACGGCGTAAAGATCGCACTTAAAGACTTCAAAGGTAAAAATGTAGTTTTATACTTTTATCCAAAAGACAACACTCCTGGTTGCACGACTGAAGCGTGCGAGTTTAGTGCAAATTACGATGATTTCATAGCAAATGATACTATCATCATAGGTATCAGTCCAGATAGTGTAAAATCACACTCAAATTTCACCCAAAAACAGAGTCTCAAACATATACTTTTAAGCGACTCAGAAAAAGAAACAGCAAAAGCTTATGGCGTATGGCAAGTACGTAAAAACTATGGTAAAGAGTATCTTGGTATAGTGCGAACGACTTTTGTTATAGATAAAACTGGACGTATCGCAAAAGTGTATAAAAGTGTAAAAGCCGCCGGTCACGCCGTGAAAGTTTTAGCTGATTTAGCAAAGTAAATTTAAAAAACACCGCTTTGCATAACCTTAATAATTCATATGCAATGTCGGTGCTTTTTTGCTATTTTTATCAGTTATCTTGTTCTTATATTTATCTGCATTGAGACTTTTTTATCATTTGCTTGACCTTTTACATCTTTGATATTTAAAATCTCTATTTGATCTTCTTTGACTCCGTTTTCTATCAGTTTTTGGCGTAGATTTTCTACTCTTTTTTGTGCTATGGCTAGTATCCTGTCTTGTTTGATTTTTACTAGAGATATAAGCTTTTCTTTTGCATCGTTTTCATTTATAAATTCAGAATTATTAAATTTTTTCTTAAACATCTCTTTTAGTGCATTTTCATAACTTAGATCTTTTGTGTTCATAACAAGAAGTATATCTTTAGATACGCTTCTATCTGCTATAGCGTGGGAATCTGGTATTTGAGAATAAGTCGGCGTGAGAGTAAATATAATTTCAGGTTTTTTCTTTGCGATATCTGCTAGTTTTTTTATCTTTGATTCGTTTGTTTCTAGCAAAAATGCAGTTCCAGGAGTAAAATCAACGCTACTTATCTCATCAGTATTTATACCAAGAACATTTCCTATAAATCTAAACGGAGAAGTGACGACGTCGCTTAAAAGTTGGAAAATCGCTTGCATAACGATGCCAGAGTAGCTAAATTCTGGATTGTTTAAATCACCCCATATAGGAAGATTTATATCAATTTGATTATTTCTATCTTTTAGTATAGAAATCGCAAGCTTCAAAGGAAGGCTTACTGCGTCTTTGCTAGGAATTTCGCGTCCTAGAGTGAGATTATCAAAATTTAGTGAGTTTGCGCCGCTTAATATAGAGTTTTTTATTTTATAATTTAAATTTACGCTTAGCCTGCCATCATCGATTTCATATCCTAAAAACTTTACTGAATACGGAGTTATGTTTTTTAAATTTATATTTTTAAAACGTACGATAAGATCTGTGTTGGATCTTGGATCAAATGGTAAAGCTGTAATCAAAATCTCGCTAAATCCATAGTTTGCCACAACTCCATGAAGAGCGATATTGCTTATTTTGTCATTTGATAACTCGTTTATCGTGGTAGATATTTTAGTTATATTTGTATCAAAAGGAAGTGCTAAACTTTCATCTTTAAACTCCAACCAACCGTTTTTTAATGTTAGATTTTTTAGACTTAGTTTGAAGTTATCGTTTTGTGTTTTATCACTAGTTTTGCTATCTTGATTTTTTATTAAATTTAAAATATTTAGCTCTTTTTGTTTTGAAACTACAAATTTTAAATGCGGATTTTCAAGTTTTACATTTGATATCAAGATATTTTTACCTTGTAAATTTATATTTTGGCTAAGAGTTTTAAAAGAACTTAATACCTCGTTTTTATCATCTTTTATATAGAAGTTATTTACGTTTAAATCAGCTTTTGCGCTGAGTTTATCGGTATAATTTATCTTTGCATTTAAATGCGCTTTTGCGTTTAAATCCGCGATGTTTAGATACTGTTTTACGTAAGGTTTTGCGAAGTTTAGATTATTTAAATTTAAGTTTATGTTCCCGCTTAATTCATTTTTATCTATATTTATCTTTGCGCTACTTTTTAAATTTAGATTACCATCTTTTGCATTTAAATGCAGCGTTAGACTATCTTTGTTTGAGATATTTTGAGCGGTAAGTTCTATGTTTTTTATACTATTTTTGCTGATTTTATCGCTAAGATACAAGTGTCCGTTGTTTAGGATCAAATTTGAAATATTATAGTTAAACTCATCTTTTTTGGATTTATCTTTTTTGTCGCTATTTTTAGGGAACAAGGAGATTAAGCTATCTATAAACTTAGATCCGCTCTCGTCGATGAAAGTCGCGAAATTTGGCTTATTTATAACTACATTTTCTAGTGTTAGACTGCTGTTTTTTAAATTTAAATTGCTAAGCTCGGTTCCATTTATATCTAGATAATTTTGCTTATCTAAGTCTAAATTTGTGTTTGCAACTGATATATTTTTGATTTTTAAATCATCTTTTTTTAGGTTTATTTTATTTAATGTAAATGCGTCTATACTTAGCTTTGAGCTATCTTTTTTGATATTTAATTTTTTTAAATTTATATCGTTTATATCTAAATTTAAATCCAAATTTTGATCAAAATTTATCTTAGTCGTATCTAAACTTAACTTATCAAAATTAGCATTAAATTCATCAAATTTGGTTTTAAAACTACCTATATCTATATTTGATATAGACATTTTCATATCAAAATTATTATAGCTGTTTATGAAATTTGCGTCTAAATTCGGTATGATTAAGCTATTTATTATAAACGTGTTTTTATTTTGAGTTATATTTATATCTTTGATATCTGTTTTTGCGTTTGCTTTTATGCTGATATTTTTATCAAAATTCAAACTATAATTCAGATCAGAGCTCACAACCGCGCCATTTATAGTTAGTGGCATATCTTTGAAAAAAGATATCCAAATCGACTTTGTTTTTAGCTCATTTATCTGCATATTTCCGTCTATTTTTAGTGGATTTAAGCTAGCATTTGCGTCTATAATTATCTTATTTGCTAGATTTGAGCTAGCTAGCAAAGAGTGCGCTCCAAGATTTCCATTTTTAGTAGATAGGTTTGAAAGTTTATAGTCCATATCTTTTAAACTTAGTTTAAAATCATTACTAAAATCTTCATAGTTTAAGTTTGCATTTATTATCTCAAGCTCACCTATTTCGTACTCGAACTGAGTTGTTTTTTCAGTGCTAGAGCTGCTATTTGTATCTTTTTGACTTAGTAAAAATGAGAAGTTAAATTCGCCGTTTTCTTCTTTTTGGATAAAAATTTCTGGTTTAGAGATTTTTAAATTTGCGATTTTTATGGTTTTTGTTATCAAATTTATAGGGTCGAAATTTATATTTATTTCATCAAATTTAAATATAGGGGATTTGCGGCTAAATGCTACTCCTGTGATATTTGCTTCGTATGTAAAAGGGTTTAATGTTATATTTTTTATGCTTAAATTTGCGTCATATTGCGCGGCAATTTTTGGCGCATAATTCATAATGAGCTTTGGAGCTGCAAAATATCCCAAAACAGTATAAAACAGAAATACAAAACAGATTATATAAGCAGTTATCTTGACAGTTTTCATAATGACTCCTTTTGTATTATTATATAAAAATTTATCTATTTACGTAATAAAATTTACTAAAAATTCATTTTTATTTTGATAATATAAAAATAAAAGGTCAAATTTTGTTAGTTCATATCTGCTGCAGTGTCGATAGCCACTACTTTTTAACCAAGCTTAAAAAAAATTATCCAAACGAAAATATCATAGGCTATTTTTACGATCCAAATATCCATCCTTACAGCGAGTTTTTACTGCGTTATCAAGACGTGAAAAGAAGCTGCAAAAAGCTAGGCGTGGAGCTTATTTGTGGGGATTACGACTATGAGAGTTGGCTTAGTGGCACAAAAGGACTTGAGAATGAACCTGAAAAAGGAAAAAGGTGCGAGTACTGTTTTGATTTTCGTGTCGGAAAATCCGCGCAAATAGCAGTTGAGTTAGGATGTAAAAAGATAACTACAACGCTTTTGATGAGCCCCAAAAAGGATTTTACTCAGCTAGAAAATGCACTAAAAAACGCTGTTATCGGTACAAAGTTAGAGCCTGTGGCTGTGGATTTTCGTAAAAACGGCGGCACAAGCGAACAGTTTGAACTAGCCAAAAAAGATAAACTTTATCATCAAAATTACTGCGGTTGCGTGTTTGCTTTAGAAAAACAAAGAGCAAGAGACGACGTTTTTGATGAACTCTGCGAACCGCTTGGTGGGCAGGTTCAGTTTGGATCTATAAAAAGCCGTTTAAAGCTATATAAAAAAGTAAGAAAATATGAAAAAAACGGTTTGGAATTTGAGCTGATAAAAGAAAAAATCCTAAACTATCGCTTGAAATTTGCAAAAGTTTGCGTTGATAGCGTGACTTTGCCTAGTTATTTTCTTTTTTATTCGCATTTTAATAGGAATTTAATTAAATTTAAAGTAAATGAGAGCTTAGAGCTTTTAAATACAAATAAAGATGATATAAAACTCATAAGTCTTGCTAAATTTAACGAGCTTGGTGGATTTTTTTATAAGAGTGTTTTGGAGCTTATGGCAAATCCTCCAAAATTAAAGTGCGAGTTAAAGGTTCGCAAACTGCTTTGTGGCAAATTTAGTCTCTCTCCTATCATCGTGCTTGATGAGATAAATATCGGCAAATTCGAGGTTAGAGCCACTAGCATTATATATCCGCAAAGTGTAGAAAAAATTAAAATTTCGGTGAAATAGGTATATTAAGCTTATAAATTTTTATAAGCTTAATTTTTTAAATTTAATAACTCTTTTGGAGTTGAATTCCACTACTTTATAAGCTTAAGCGCAGTGTTTGCAGCTTTTAAGCACTCTTTTAGCGTTAAATCCCGCTACTATCAGTCCTCCGCAAAGCAAGGCTAAGTCTTTGATGACAAGCCGTCCAGCTCCTGAGAGATTTGGAAATCCACCGACGAATGTTTCTGGGGTCGTGAGTAAAAATGATAGCGTGATAAAAGTCATCGCTGCTACCAAAAGTCCGCCTATCACGCCCAAAATCGGTTTATAAATTCCAGCCAACACAAGAGTTCCATAAAGCATAATCAAAATTCCTATAAATTTCGATGCACCATAAGTGTTGTTTTTTTCGTGCCATTGCTCTTGTTCTAGCGTGGTTTTGCCCTCAGGGGCTTTGTTTTGTTTGTATTGACTTGGATCATTGTAAAGCCAAGAGCCGACTGGAGAATTTGCAATAAAAGGCGTGATGCCCTCTGCTTCGTAATTTACAAATTTAAGTCCGCCGATCCATATAAAAATAACAAAAATCGCAACGTGCATAAGATAAATTCCAATGTTTTGCGCATTAGAAATCTTTTCTAACAAGTTTTTCATTTACTCTCCTTTGGAAATATATTTCTATAATTTTATAAAAAATGAGTTGAGAATTTCAGTGATAAATATCACAAAACTTAAAAAAATATATTAAATTTGAGTTTTAATTTATTGTATAATATCGCTCTAAGCCAGTTGCTTGATTCTGAAAAACTTAAAAAAATATTAAATTTAATAAGCATACTTGCATATAATTAAAATTAAACAACAAATAAATTTTGATTTTTTTATTTCGTTTTATCTAACTATTTGCTAATTTTTGCTAAAATTTGGAGTTTATATCAACGTAAGGGCAAAATTTATGATAGACGTAGTAGAAATTCAAAAAATTTTACCACATAGGTATCCGTTTTTGTTAATAGACAGAGTTTGTGAATTAGAAACGGGTAAAAGTGTTTATGCGTATAAAAATATAACTATCGCAGAACAAATTTTTGAAGGACATTTTCCAGGACATCCGATATATCCTGGTGTTATGATAATAGAAGGAATGGCGCAAGCAGGCGGTATCTTAGCATTTAAAAGCATAGAAGATCCAAATGGCTTGAGCATAGAAAATAAAGTTGTATATTTTATGAGTATCGATAGGGCTAAATTTAGAAATCCAGTAAAACCAGGAGATAAGTTAGAGTATCGTTTAGAGGTATTAAAACACAAAGGAAATATTTGGGTTTTAGACGGGAAAGCTTACGTAGATGATAAATTAGTAGCTGAGGCTGAGCTAAAAGCTATGATAGTTGATAAGTAGCGGCGCGACATGAGTATCCATTCAACAGCGGTTATAGAAGACGGTGCTATTTTAGGTGAGGGCTGCGTTATAGAACCATACTCCTTTATAGGTTCCAAAGTTGTTTTAGGAGATGGCGTTACTATAAAACAAGGCGCTAGGATAATAGGTGATACGAAAATCGGTAGCGGAAGTAAAATTTATAGTTATGCTATAGTAGGAGACGCTCCACAAGACATTAGTTACCGTCCAGAAGAAAATACAGGCGTTATAATAGGCGAAAATGCTACTATACGCGAGTTTTGTACTATAAACTCAGGTACGCATAAAGGCGATGGGATTACTCGTATAGGAGATAATGCTTTTATAATGGCGTATGTGCATATCGCGCATGATTGCATACTTGGGAATAATATTATATTAGCAAATAACGCTACTTTAGCAGGACATGTAGAAATAGGCGATTTTAGTGTAGTAGGAGGACTAACTCCTATTCACCAGTTTGTAAGAGTAGGTGAAAGCTGTATGATAGCAGGAGCTTCGGCTTTGTCTCAAGATGTTGTGCCGTATTGTTTAGCAGAGGGAAATAGAGCTTATATAAGAAGTTTAAATTTAGTAGGAATTCGTCGCAGATTTGATAAAGAAATTGTTGAAGAGATAAATAGAGCTTATAAATTTTTATTTAGAAGCGGTGGAGGATTAAAAGATAGAGCTAATGAGCTTTTAAATTTAAATCCAAATGAATATGCAAAAAAAATGTGTGAGTTTATAATAAATACAACAAGGGGAATTCCGCTTGAAAAAGGAAAATATTAATGGCTAGGAAATGTAGTTTTTGCGGTGAGAGTGAAGCCGAAGATAGAAAATTACTAGCAAATGAAACAGATAGCGCTTTTATATGCGAGTACTGCATTGATGCTGGATATGCTGCCGTACATGGTGATGAGAGCTTAAATAGTAGTGAAAAAACGAGTAAAGATTATAAAGATATAACGCCAAAACTTTTAAAAGATGTTTTAGATAGTTATGTTATAGGTCAAGAAAAAGCTAAAAAGGTATTTAGCGTAGGTGTTTATAACCATTATAAAAGGATATTTAAGCAAGATGCTATAGAAGATGATACTGAAATTTCAAAATCAAACATTTTGCTTATAGGTCCAACAGGAAGTGGCAAAACTCTTATGGCTCAAACTTTAGCTAGATTTTTAGATGTGCCAATAGCGATTTGTGACGCGACAAGCTTGACTGAAGCAGGATATGTGGGTGAAGACGTGGAAAATATCCTTACAAAACTACTTAGTGCAGCTGGTGGAGACGTTGAACGAGCTCAACAAGGAATTGTATTTGTCGATGAGATAGATAAAATCGCAAGAATGGGTGAAAATCGCTCTATAACTCGCGATGTGAGCGGAGAAGGAGTTCAGCAAGCTCTTCTTAAAATCATAGAAGGAAGCACCGTAAATATCCCACCAAAAGGCGGTAGAAAGCACCCAAATCAAGATTTTATCCAGATAGATACGACAAATATTCTTTTTGTATGCGGTGGAGCATTTGATGGGTTAAATGAGATCATAGAAAGAAGAATAGGAAAAAATGTTCTTGGATTTGGTCAGATAAAACGCGGTCGTGATGATAAGCAAAATTTAATAAATTTAGTTGAACCAGATGATTTAGTTCATTTTGGTCTCATTCCTGAGCTTATAGGACGTTTGCACGCTATTGCTACTTTAAATGAGATAACAACCGATGATATGGTCAAAATTTTAACTGAGCCAAAAAATGCTCTTTTAAAACAGTATCAGAAATTGTTTGCGATAGACGGTGCAAATTTAAAATTTGATAACGACGCTATAAAAGAGGTTGCTACTCAAGCTATAAATCACAAAACAGGAGCAAGGGGACTTAGAAGTATCATGGAGGATATTATGATAGACATAATGTTTAATCTTCCAGATCTTAAAGGATATGATGTTATCATCTCAAAAGACGTTGCCATAGGCAAAGCAAAACCATTATTAATCAAAGCACAAAACTAAAAGAAGGGAAATTATGATATTAGATCAGATTATTGGATTTTTTTCAAGCGATATGGGGATAGATCTTGGTACGGCAAATACGCTAGTTTTAGTCAAAGATAAAGGTATTGTTATAAATGAACCAAGTGTGGTAGCAGTTCAAAGAGAGAAGTACGGAAAGCAAAAAATACTAGCCGTAGGACATGATGCTAAAGAGATGGTTGGTAAAACTCCAGGCGATATAGAAGCTATTCGTCCTATGAGAGACGGCGTGATAGCTGATTTTGATATGACTGAAAAGATGATAAGGTATTTTATAGAAAAAACTCATAGAAGAAAAAGCTTTTTGCGACCTCGTATAATTATATCTGTGCCTTATGGTCTTACTCAAGTAGAGAGAAAAGCTGTGCGTGAGAGTGCGTTAAGTGCTGGAGCAAGAGAGGTATTTTTGATAGAAGAGCCGATGGCTGCTGCTATAGGAGCAAATTTACCTATAAGGGAACCTCAAGGTAGTCTAGTAGTTGATATCGGTGGAGGTACGACTGAGATAGGAGTTGTATCTTTAGGAGGTTTAGTTATAAGTAAAAGTATCCGTACGGCTGGTGATAAAATAGACTCTAGTATAGTAAATTACATAAAAGAAAAGTATAATCTTTTAATCGGTGAAAGAACCGGAGAAGAGATAAAAATAAAAGTTGGTTCAGCAACTCAGCTTCCAAAAGAGCTTTCTATAGTTGTAAAAGGAAGAGATCAAGTAGGCGGACTTTTAAGCAGAGTTGAGCTAACAAGTGAAGATGTTAGAGAGGCTATGAGAGAGCCGTTAAAAGAGATAGCAGATGCTTTAAAAACAGTTTTAGAAATGATGCCTCCTGATCTAGCAGGAGATATAGTTGAGCGTGGAGTTGTATTAACCGGTGGCGGGGCGCTTATTCGTGGTCTAGATAGATATCTAGCTGATATCGTAAAACTTCCGGTTTATGTAGCAGATGAACCGCTTTTAGCAGTGGCTAAAGGAACCGGAAAAGCATTAGAGGAGATAGGCTTACTTCAGCAGCTTATGAATGAAGAATAAAATCAAATTTATTTTAACAATCGGTTGTTTGGCTTTTGTGTCATTTTATTTTAGTGACTATGCAAGAAGATTTTTTGTAGATTCTACTAGTTCAAGCATAGGCTTTTATCAAAGTTTCACAGGATTTTTAAAAGACAAGATAACAGAGCATTTTAGGCAAGCTGAAGAGATCAGAGCTTTAAGAGCTCAAAATTTAGAATTAGAGCGTTCAGCAGCTCTACTTTCAGCATTTGCTTATGAGCTAAATAATATTTTAAGTGACAAAAACTCAACTATCTATGCTCCAGAAGTAAAATTAGTAAGTGCGCTATCATATGTAAATATGGGTGATTATAATAAAGTATGGTTGGATTTTAAAGAGTTTAATGAAGATAAAATTTATGGTCTTATATACAAAGGTAAGAGTGCTGGGATAGTAGTAAATAAAGATAGAAAACCTTTAGGGCTTTTGCAGACCGATCCTGAGTCTATGTTTTCTGTATTTATAGGAGAAAATAAAATTTCTGGTATCGCAAAAGGAAATAATAAAAATATAGTTATAAAATACATTTCGCAGTGGTTAAATCCAAAAGTAGGAGATGAAGTTTATACAAGCGGGCTTGACGGTATATTTTTTGGCGGAATACCCGTTGGTAAAATAGTTGAGATAAAAGAGCAAGATCTGTATAAAAGTGCAATAGTTGAGCCGGATAATAAAATAGAGGTTCCATCATATCTGTATGTAGTGACAAAGGAAAATTAATGCCAAAAAGAGAAGATGTTAAGACAATTTTACTTATAGGAAGCGGTCCTATAGTCATCGGTCAGGCGTGTGAGTTTGACTATAGCGGAACACAAGCTGCAAAAACATTAAAAGAGTTAGGATATAGAGTCGTACTTATAAACTCAAATCCAGCTACCATAATGACAGATCCTGATTTTGCAGACGCAACTTACGTAGAGCCGATAACAAAAGAGAGCATAAGCCGTATAATAAAAAAAGAGAATGTTGATGCGATCTTACCTACTATGGGTGGTCAAGTAGCACTAAACGTGGCTATGGAACTTCATGAAGCAAAAATGCTTGGAAACGTCAAATTCTTAGGTGCAAATCCAACTGCGATCAAAAAAGGCGAAGATAGAGTTGCATTTAAAGAAGCTATGTTAAAAATAGGCATGGATCTTCCAAAATCAATGTATGCTTACAATATGGAAGAAGCTATGGCTGCAGCTTCTGATATAGGATTTCCACTTATCATAAGAGCTAGTTATACTCTTGGAGGAGCAGGTAGTGGTGTAGCTTATAATATAGACGAATTTAGAGATCTAGCCGAAGCAGGTATCGATGCAAGCCCTATAAACGAGATTTTGATAGAAGAGAGTTTGCTTGGCTGGAAAGAGTTTGAGATGGAAGTTATCAGAGATAAAAACGATAACTGCATAATCGTCTGCTCCATAGAAAACTTTGATCCTATGGGAGTGCATACTGGAGATAGTATCACTGTAGCTCCTGCTTTAACTCTTACTGATAAAGAGTATCAGCACATGAGAGATGCTAGCTTTAAAATCTTACGTGAGATAGGCGTAGATACGGGCGGAAGCAACGTTCAGTTTGCTATAAATCCAACAAACGGTAGAATGACCGTGATCGAGATGAATCCACGTGTTAGTAGAAGTTCGGCTCTTGCATCAAAAGCTACAGGATATCCGATAGCCAAAGTCGCCACTATGCTTGCAGTTGGTTTTACTCTTGATGAGATAAAAAACGATATAACAGGTACTCCAGCTAGTTTTGAGCCGGTGATAGATTATATAGTAACAAAAATCCCGCGCTTTACATTTGAAAAATTTCCAGGCTCAAACCCTTACTTAGGCACTGCGATGAAAAGCGTAGGCGAAGTAATGGCGATAGGCTCTAGTTTTAAAGAAAGTATCCAAAAAGCTCTTTGTTCTTTAGAAAAGGACTACGCTGGATTTGATCTTTTAAGCTTAGATGAGGAAAAGCTAGTTTTTGGTCTTAGAAACGCTCACGAAAAGAGAATTCTTTACGTAGCTCAAGCTTTTAGAGACGGTAAAAGTATCGATGAAGTTTATGAACTAACTAAGATAGATCCATGGTTTTTAAATCAAATTTATGAGATAACTGAATTTGAAAAAAGCGTAGATATGGATATCTTAAATGATAAAGAACTTCTAAGAAAAGCCAAATCTTGGGGATTTAGCGATAAGATGTTAGCGATCCTTATAAATGAAAAAGACAATCTCGAGCTTAGCCAAAACGATATATATTACGCTAGAATTAAGCACGATTTAAATTTAGAATACAGAGAAGTCGATACTTGTAGTGGTGAGTTTAAAGCACTTACTCCATATCTTTATAGCAGTACGAATATCACGCCCAATATTCCAAATTTAAAAGTAGATAACAGGAATAAAAAAGTTCTTATCATCGGTGGTGGTCCAAATAGAATAGGTCAAGGCATAGAATTTGACTATTGTTGTGTGCATGCGAGCTACGCTTTGCGCGATCTTGGCGTCACTACTATAATGTACAATTGTAACCCAGAAACCGTCTCAACGGACTATGATACTAGTGATATTTTGTATTTTGAGCCGATCGATTTTGAACATTTAAGAGCCGTGATAGAACGTGAAAAACCAGATGGCGTTATAGTGCATTTTGGCGGTCAAACTCCTCTTAAGTTTTCAAAACGCCTTACGATGATAGGTGCTAAGATAATAGGCACAAGCGCTAGAGTCATCGACGTAGCAGAAGATAGAAAGAAATTTAGTGAGTTTATAAGCAAAATAGGCGTAAAACAGCCGCAAAACGATACAGCGACTAGCGAATCAGAAGCTGTGCAAAAAGCCACTGTTATAGGTTATCCAGTTCTTGTTCGTCCTAGCTATGTTTTAGGCGGACGTGCTATGAGAAGAGTACATAGTGAGAGCGAACTTAAAGAGTATATGAATGAAGCAGTAAAAGTGAGCAATCACTCTCCAGTACTTTTAGATAAATTTTTACAAGACGCTACTGAGTTAGACGTAGATGCGATAAGTGACGGTAAAGACGTGTATATCGGTTCTATTATGGAGCATATAGAAGAGGCGGGAATTCACAGCGGCGATAGCGCGAGCATACTTCCACCGCAAAACTTAAGTAAAGAGATCATCAGTCAAGTTGAGGTTTGTACTAAAGATATCGCGCTAAATTTAGGCGTAATCGGACTTATGAATATACAATTTGCAGTGTATCAAAACGAGCTTTATATTATCGAAGTAAATCCGCGTGCAAGTCGTACTGTACCGTTTGTGAGCAAGGCTACAGGCATTCCTATGGCAAAAGTTGCGACTAGAGTTATGTGGCAAGGAAATTTACTTGAAGCACTTAAATTTTATGATGAATTTGGCGTAGTTATTAAAAGTGGAAGCATTTATAAGCCTAGCATTAGTTCGCATATATGTGTAAAAGAGAGCGTATTTCCATTTAATAAACTAAGCGGAGCTGATCTGATCTTAGGTCCTGAGATGAAGAGTACTGGCGAAGTTATGGGTATAAGTGATAGTTTTGCAAAGAGCTTTGTCAAGTCTCAGATCGCAGCTAAAAATAGCCTTCCAAGCAGCGGAAAAGTCTTTATCAGTCTAGCCGACGCTGACAAAGAAAGAGGGATAGAGCTTGCAAAAGAGTTTGTTACTCTTGGTTTTATAGTGTTAGCTACAGGTGGAACTTATAAATTCTTAAAGAACGCCGGAGTATCTTGTGAAATGGTTTATAAAATAAGTGAAGGCCGTCCGAATATAGAAGATAACCTAAAAAACGGTGAGATCGCTTTAGCGGTAAATACCAGCGATAACAAATCAAGCTCAAGCGACGCACATAAAATTCGTCAAGCCGTGCTTAGATTTAAAATTCCGTATTTTACAAATATGAACGCAGCTTTAGTCGCAGCTAAATCCATAAGCGCAAACGAAGCAGCTTTGGAAGTAAAAAGCTTGCAAGAGTATCTTAAAAAATGATTAAATTTAGTAATTCGGAGTTAGAAGATCTCGTAAAAAGCGATATTCCTTTTAACGATCTTACCACTGAGCTTATGGAAACTGAGGCAAAAGCAAAGCTTTCCATAATCTCTAGAGGAGAGATAACGCTTAGTTGTTTAGATGTAGTGAGCCAAATTTGTAAGGCAAGAGAGCTTGAGTTTCACTCGGATTTTAAAAACTCTATGGAAGTAAAAAGCGGTACTCAAGTTTTAAGCGTGATCGGCGATTTTAATGAACTTCACGCCATATATAAGACTATTCAAAATTTACTTGAGTATGCTTGTGGTATCGCAACTAGCGCAAATTTGATTGTAAAAAGCGTAAAAGAAACTAATCCAAACTGTGAAGTTTTGGTCACTAGAAAAGTTTTTCCTTTTGCAAAGAAACTCTGCTTAAAAGCTGCGCTTGAGGGTGGAGCAAAAGTGCATAGGCTAGGGCTTAGCGATAGTGTTTTGTTTTTTGAAAACCATACAAATGCTTATATAAATTTAGATGAGTTTTTATCTGATATCTCTAAATTTAAAAAGAGACTTTGCGAGAGAAAGATCATCGTCGAAGCTAGTGATTTAGAGTTTGCAAAAGCAGCTTTAAAAGCTAGAAGTGATGGCGTACAGTGTGATAAGATGAGCGTAGATGAAGTGCAAAGAGTGGTTGAATTTAAAAATACAAATTTCACCGATGCTATCATTTTAGCTGCTGGGGGTATAAATGAGTCAAACGCCGCGCAGTACGCAAAAACAGGCATAAACGCCATAGTAACAAGCGCTGTTTATAAAGGCGTTGCAAATTTAGGAGCTAAAATCACCCTTTTATGATTTATTTAGCACAAACCGATACGACAGCTGGATTTTTAAGCCAGAACTTAGAGGAGCTAAATAGGCTGAAAAATCGCCCCTTAGATCAGCCTTGTCTTATTTGCGTAAGTAAATTTGAGATGTTGAAAAACTTTACTCGCGTACCATGTAAATTTAAAAATCTTGTACGAAGAGCTAAGAAAACTACGTTCATATATCCAAACACAAAAGCAATAAGAGTTATAAAAGATCATCATCATTCACAATTGCTCGATGAGCTTGGCTGGGCGTATTCAAGTAGTGCAAATCTTCACGGACAAAAATTTGATTTACAATATGCTAAAAGTAATTGTGATGTTATAATAGGTGAAGTTTTTAGTGAAAATACGCCGTCTAATATATATAAATTATCTAAAAGTTTTATAAGAAAAATCAGATAATATTATAATAAAATTATTTTTTTATTGAGATTTTATTATTTTTGCTTTGTTAGTATTTTTTTAATCTTACTATTTATTTTAAAAATTAATTAGAAAGGATAAGAATGTTTGGAAAAAGCAAAGCAGTTGTAAAACAAATTCAAAAAATAGATACGCAGTGTTCGGAGTTGCAAGATATATTAAGAGCCATTAAACATACGATGGCTGTTATAGAATTTTCAACAGAGGGAGTTATAATCGATGCAAATGAGAACTTTTTGCGTACGATGGGTTATGATTTAGATGAGGTTAAAGATAAACATCATAGTATGTTTTGCCTTCCAGATGTTGTAAGATCAAGAGAATATGATAATTTTTGGATTGATTTGAGAGCTGGAAAGTCAAAAAGCGGACTATTTAGAAGAATCGCAAAAGGCGGTAAGGATATCTATCTAGAAGCAAATTATATACCTATTTTAGATACTAATGGAAAAGTTTATAAAATTATAAAATTTGCAAATGATATCACAACTAGACATTATGAGCTTATGGATCTTAAAAATACTATATCGGCTGCAAATCGCTCTATGGCTATCATCGAATTTAGACCGGACGGCACTATAATTAATGCGAATGAAAACTTCTTAAGAACTATGGGTTATACTTTAGATGAGATTAAAGACAAGCATCACAGTATGCTTTGTGATTCTAATTTTTCTAACTCTAAAGAGTATGTGCAATTTTGGACTAAATTAAGAAACGCAGAGTTTCAGTCTGGAAAATACGTCAGATACGGTAAGGGTGGAAAAGTTGTATATTTAGAAGCTAGTTATAATCCTGTTAGAAATGAGGATGGAAAAATATATAAAGTAATCAAATTTGCTACTGATATAAGTGATCAGGTAATTAAAGATCAAGAAAAATTAAAATTAATTAGCGATTTGGCAGATAAAAATGATAGTCTTACTCAAGATGGAGATAGAGTTATCGAAAATACTGTATTAAACGTACAAAATATAGCAGATATGATGTCTCAAAGTAGTACTTTAGTGGCGTCGCTTAATCAGCAATCAGATGAGATCAAATCTATCTTCAAACGATTAGTGATATCGCAGATCAGACAAATTTATTAGCATTAAATGCGGCTATAGAAGCTGCAAGAGCCGGAGATCACGGACGTGGATTTGCCGTTGTTGCCGATGAAGTTAGAAGTTTAGCTGAGAGAACAGAACACTCTGTAAGTGAGATATCAACTACTATTAGTTCTATTAGAGATGTTACTTCACAAGTGGTTCAAAGTATAAAAGATGGATTAGAAGATGTAAATCAAAGTGTTGAGTTAGCTAAAGAAGCTAAAGACTGTATGCAAAAGATCAGAGCAAGCTCTGCAGAAGTTGCTAACGCAATGTCTCAAGGAGTTTAAAGAACCTTTTTAGGTTCTTTAAATATTTAAAAAATATCATCTTTAATTATTTTTTCTATTATTCCAAATTTAATTAATCCAACTCTATTTTTTCCTGCTTGTAAAAATGCTACGCTATCATTTGGTTTTACTTTGAATATTTTAGATTTTATTTTCAGTTTTTTTCGTCTTCCAAATAGTGAATTTATAAAACTCATAGGTACGTTTCTATTCCAATTTAATTCGTGATTTACTCTAAAATGCTTTGGAAGTCTTGTTTTTTTACCATTTATCACGAAGTATCTGATGCTTCCAGTGAGTACGCTTCCGCCATAAAGATGCAGTCTAGACCAGACTGTGAGGGAACTTAGGATTTCTACTAATTTTTGACTATTTGTATCTGGTTTTTTAAATTTAAAAAATCTATTTCGTCTGTTTAAGTTATGTAAAAATTCCCTGCTTTTTTTGATGTATATGTTGTTTTTAAATCCAGAGTCAAACTTTAAATTTGAACTCATAAAAACAACTTGCGGATATATCTCATAGCCACTTAAATCAAATCCTAAAGATCTTAGATGATTTACAAAAAACGTTGTATTTCTAAGTAATTTTTTGAGCGGATTTGAGTGATTTATGGTTTTTTGCTTATTTATTTGTATCCATTCATCATTTTCATTTATACTTACTGTTCCAGACCAGTTTTTTATCTCGATAAGATATATTTTTTTGCCATCAATTATGATGAAATCTATCTCATGCAGACTTGCTAAACAATCTTTTATTCTTTTATTTTTAAATACAAATATTCGTTTTATCTTGCTTAATTCTATCGCAAATTCACTCTCAGCCAAGCTTCCAGCTACACTACTTAAATCAGGTGCCGTTTTTATAGGATTTGCTAGAAGCTTAAAGTTTTGCCAAAAACTAAGCATAAGTTATCTTTTGTACGCAAAGACTAGCTAAATTTAATCCAAAACTCGCAGTTACGCCTATAAAACTTCCAAGATCTTTGCAATTTGGCATTTCAGTTGAGAAAACAACTTTATAGTCGTTTTTAAATCCGGCTTTTTTCAACTCGTATCTTATCTTTCTAGCAAATGGATCATTTGTCGTTTTCCAAATGCTTGCTACTTGTATTTTTGTAGGATCAAGTCTTTTTGCTCCTCCCATCGAGCTGAGCAGTTTTTTATGACATTTTTTTGCTATTTCTACTTTAGCAGGAACGTCGTCTATGCAGTCTATCACAACATCAAATTCAGAAAAATCAAATTCCTCTATAACCTCTTTTGTAAGTTTTAAATTCAATCCTAAAACGCCCGGATACAACCTTGCAAATACATCAGCTTTTAACTCTCCTACAAACTGGCTTCCTATCTGGCGGTTTTGATTTGTTATATCAAATTTATCGCAGTCGATAACTGTTAAATTTACCACTGCGCTTCTATATAGTGCGTCTATGCATACTCCGCCTACGCCACCACAGCCGCACACGAGAACTTTTGCTTTGTTTAGTTTGTCAAATTTATCTCCAAAAAGCCATCTTACTCTTGTAAATCTATCAGTAATCTGCATTATATCCAACTCTTTAGTCTATTGATACTGTGATGAGCGGTCATATCGAGCTTTATAGGAGTTAGTGATGCGTATCCCTCAAAAGTAGCAGCTAAATCACATTCGTCATCATTTTCTTTAAGGTAATGGATATTTGGCGTTCCTAGCCAGTAGTACTCCAACCCTCTTGGATTTCTATGGAGTTCGGCGTTCGTGTTGTACGTCTGATGACCTGCTGGGACTATTTTTAGCCCTTTATACTCACTTTTTGAGACTGCTGGAATGTTTAAATTTAAAAACTCTCTACCTTTTAGCGGAAATCCGTTTTCAAATATATTTTTTACTATATCGGCGCTGATCTCACAAGCTAGATCAAATCCATATCTATCGATACTATCGTTTTTATATAAAAGAGATATCGCCATAGACGCTATGCCTTGCAAAGTGCCTTCCATAGCGCCTCCGCAAGTTCCTGAATACGTGATATCCTCACCTAAATTTGCTCCGTGATTTATACCGCTTATGATAAGATCTGGTTTTTTGTGTTTATACATCGTCTCAAGCGCAAGATATATGCAGTCGCTTGGCGTTGCGTCATCAAGCTTAAAAAATCCATCATCAAGCTGTATAAATCTAAGCGGACGAGTTAGTGTTATAGAGTGCGCGCAAGCTGATTTTTCGCTGCTTGGAGCGACTACGGTTACTTTTGCGATGTCTTTTAAAGCGTTTCTTAAAGCCCTAATCCCTAAAGCTTCAAAACCATCATCGTTTGTTATTAAAATTTCTTTCAAATTTGACCCCTTTATAGCAATTTTATCCGAACTTTTTAAATTTTTGATATAATGAAACAAAAAGATAGGACGCCTTTTATGAGAATTTTGGTTTCTTGCCTTGAAACTTCGGCAAATTTACATTTATCAGAGGTTTTAGAACATTTAAAAGATAGTGAAATTTGCGGGATTTTCGATAAAAAATTCGGTGAGGCGCTTTATGATAGTAAAGAGTTTTCTGCTATGGGATTTGTAGAGATTTTACCGCTGATCTTTAAAGCAAAAAAAGCTTTAAAGCAGATGGTGAAACTTGCCAAAAACTGCGATAAAGTTTTGTTGATCGATAGCCCTGCGTTTAACCTACCTTTAGCAAAAGCTATAAAAGAAGCTGGGCTAAAGTGCAAGGTAACTTACTACATACTTCCGCAAGTCTGGGCGTGGAAGAGTGGGCGCGTGGCTAAAGTAGAAAAATACTGCGATAATCTAGCTTCTATCTTGCCTTTTGATGCTTTGTTTTATTCGCGCTCACACTATGTTGGTCATCCTTTGCTTGATGAGATAAAAGTACAAAAAAAAGAGCTTTCAAATAGCGAGATAATAGCGTTTCTACCCGGTTCAAGAAAGTCTGAGATAACTAGGCTTATGCCTATTTATAAAGAGGTCGCTTCAAGCTTAAATGGTAAAAAACTTCTAGTCGTACCGCCAAATTTAAAAGATGATATAGATGAAATTTACGGCGATGTGAGTGAGTTTCAAGTAGTTTTTGACACTCACAAAGCTCTTTTGCAAAGTGAATTTGCTTTTGTTTGTTCAGGAACTGCTACTCTTGAAGCAGCACTTATCGGAACTCCGTTTGTGCTTTGCTATAAAGCAAAAGCGATCGATATATGGCTTGCTAGAAAGCTTGTAAAACTAAAACACGTAGGTCTTGCAAATATAATGTTTGATTTTATAGGTAAAGACGCTTTAAATGTTGAATTGATCGCAGAGCAAGTTACAAAAGAAGCTCTGCTTAACGAGTATAAAAACTGCGATCGAAGTAAATTTTTACAAGCTTGCGATGAGCTTAGAAGCTATTTAAAACACGGAAGCTCCAAAAAAGTCGCTGATATGATTTTAAGTTAAATTTGAAAATTTGGAGTTTAAATGGCTATTGTAGATACTCTTGAATATTTTTTATTTTGCGAATATTTTAATCCGCAAACATTAAATAAAGATAAACAGCAAGCAAAAGAGGAAATGCAATATATATCGTTTGATATGAAAAGTACAGACGGCGTAGATGATATAAATTTAAATATTTTAAATAAACTAACAAGTTTATGCAAATCAAAATATTTTGATAATTATAATTTAAAAATTTCAGTTTTTGGTGGTATATTTCTGGTAAGTAATATAAAAGATGAAATTCTGAAGCTTGAAAATATAAAAGAAAAATTACCAAATCCGAATAAAAATTTAGATAAATCAGCGATTTTCTAATTACTTGAAAAAAACGAATTTTATGAGTTTTGAGGAGGCTAAAGCTGAATTTAAAATAGCTTTAAACAAAGTTTTAGATATAAAACAAAATATAAAATTCAAAAAACAAATTTTAGATGATTATCCAAATCGTATAAAAGAGATTGACAATGAATTATCAAAATTAAGCCAAAAATACAATGGCGAGTTAAATTTTGATTTGTTAATTAATAAAAATAATCAAAAAATAGATAGATTGCAAAATCAAATAGATAATTTAAAAATTATACAAAATTCTCTAATTGATGATAAAAAATTTTATATTAATTCAAAACCGTTTTTATACTTTGTACATAAATTTTTTAATACACAAATGTATAAAAAGTTTATAAAACAATATGAAATTTTAAATGAAAAAATAAACGGTATTTGTACCGAAATTTCTTTAGCTCAAAAAGAACTTTTGGATTGTGAGTGTTTAGCTGAAAATACAGAATTTGATACCGATAAATTTAAAAAGTTACAAGCTCAAAAGATAGAATTTTCAGATGATTATAATGAAGCAAAGAGTTATTTTGAAATACATTTTTTACAAGATCAAGAAACAAGACAAAAATCATCACCTTTTATGAAAGAAAACGGTGTAAAAAAATCAGAATTTTTTAAAGCTCGAACAGTGCTATTTCTAAAAGCTTTAAAACTTCATAAAGCAGCTATTTATGAAAACAAGGACAAAATATGCAAAAATTTTAATTTAATTGATAAAATGTTTTCTTATAATGCAGATTTTGAATCAAGTTTTAATCCCAAAGAAAAACTTCTTCTTTGGCAGAATCTGTTCTTTGTAACTCCTGTTGTTTCTTCTACTTTTTCTGCATTTTCGACTTGTTTTAGTAGCTTTGATATGTCTGATATCGGATATTTATTGATTGATGAAGCTGGACAAGCGACTATTCCAAGCGGCGTGGGAGCTTTGCTTAGGTCAAAAAGAGTAGCTATTTTAGGCGATCCTTTGCAAATTGAGCCAGTTGTTACTTTGGGAAATGATTTAAATGAGATCTTTTTAACCAAAATGGGTGTTAAAGAAGAGTTTAATTTAGCTCAAACTTCAATCCAAAAAAGAGGCGATAAAATAGAGATAAATGGCACTTCTATCAAGCAAGGCGGCAGTGAAATTTGGGTAGGTTCACCGCTCATCGTTCATAAAAGATGCAACGAGCCTATGTTTGGCATATCAAATAAAATCGCATATAATAATATGATGATACTAGATAAAGATATACACGATACTGGTTTAAAAAGTCATTGGATAGACGTGAGTAGTGAAGAGAATGATTTTAGGGGAAATCTTAGTATAAAAGAGAGTGAGTGCTTAAAATCACTTTTAAATAATGAATTAAAAAATATCAAAAATAAAAAGAGTAAAATTAGCATCATTTCTCCATTTAGAGATGTTGTAAATGGATTGAATAATGCATTAAAAGATTTAGATATAGGTACGATCCATACTATGCAAGGCAAGCAAAAAGATATTATTATCTTAGTTCTTGGTGGAGGTAATGGTGGTGCTAGAAATTGGGCGGCACAAAAACCTAATTTATTAAACGTGGCTCTTACGAGAGCTAAAGAAAATATTTTTATTATCGGAGATAAACAGAAATGGGGTGTCCTACCATATTTCAAAGAAGCCTTATTTCAGCTAGAATCAGATAAAATATAGACTAAAATTCACAAGGATAAAAAATGACAGAGCCGATGACATTATATGGTTATGAAAAATTATCATCTGAGTTAAAGGATCTAAAACTAGTCCAAAGACCGGCTATAGTTGAGGAGATAGATATCGCAAGAAGTCATGGCGATCTAAAAGAGAACGCCGAGTATCACGCAGCAAGAGAGAAGCAAGCTTTTATAGAAAACCGTATAGCTGAGCTTAGTGATATATTAAGCCGAGCAAAAGTGATAAACCCGAGCGAATACGAACACGACAGAGTAAAATTTGGATCTACTATCACCATAATGGATGTTGATACCGAGCTAGAAACGACTTACACTATAGTAGGAATCAGCGAAAGTAATCTTGAAAGAGGGCTCATAAGCATAAACACTCCGCTTGCAAAACAGCTAATTGGTAAAAACGAAGGTGATAACGTAACTTTAAGCTTACCAAATGGAAGAAGCGAGATAGAGATAGTTTCGGTATGCTATAAACCGATTAAATTTGATTAGGGTTAAAGATGAAAATAAGCGTCGGTATAATAGGAATCAGCGGATACACCGGACTTGAATTAGTAAAACTTTTGATAAATCATCCAAATTTTGAGCTAGTTTATGCAGGGGCAACTAGCCAAAATGAGCTTGAGGATCTGTTTCCAAGCCTTAAAAACGTATTAAATTTAAAAGTCGAAGTCGCAGATACGAATGAAATAAAAAAGCGTTGTAAGTTAGTATTTTTAGCACTTCCGCATACTGAAGGTATGAAAGTTGTAAAAGAGTTAAAGGGCGCTGGCGTAAAAGTAGTCGATTTATCGGCTGATTACCGCGTGAGCTTAGAAAACTATGAGAAAAACTACTGTTTGCATTTGGATAAAGATGGATTAAAAGATGCTGTTTATGGACTAGTGGAGATAAATAGAAATAAGATAAAAACCGCAAATTTGATAGCAAACCCGGGATGTTATCCTACTTGCTCACTTTTAGCTTTGCTACCGTTTGCAGATATGTTAGAGCCTAAATTTGGAGTGATGATAGACGCAAAAAGCGGTCTTAGCGGTGCTGGAAAAAGTCTAAAACAAACTAGTCATTTTGTAAGTGTAAATGAAAATGTAAATGCTTATAGCCCCCTTACGCACCGTCATAGTGATGAGATAAAAGAGCATTTAAATAAAAATCGCAAAGACTATTTAGCAGATAATATCGATGTAATGTTCGTGCCGCATTTAGTACCGCTTACTCGTGGAATGCTAGTAAGTAGTTTTTTAGTTCTTAAAGATGAGTTTAAAGATGTAGATCCGCTTCAGATTTTAAGAGATTTTTATAAAAATGAGAAGTTTATCCGCATTCGCACAGAACCAGTTAGTATGAAATTTGTCAGCGGAACGCATTTTTGCGATATTTTTGCGATAAATAAAAACGGCAAGCTATGGATAAACTCAAGTATCGACAATCTTCTTCGTGGTGCTTCTAGTCAAGCTTTGGCAAATGCAAATTTGATGTTTGGTTTTGATGAGAGCTTAGGACTTCCATTTGTCGGCAACTCTATATGAAAGAAATTTTAGACGGCGCACTATTTATCGCGGACGCTCATGATAATGCGAATAAAAAAAGCTTTTTAAATTTCTTAAAAGCTTTGAAAAGTGGAGCTATTTTGGCTCCGCCACAGCTTTTTATAATGGGAGATATGTTTGATTTTCTTGCTAATACTACTTACTCACAACTATTTTATTCTGAGCAAATAGAGATTTTAAATGAGCTTAGCAATGATATCGATATATATTATTTTGAAGGAAATCACGATTTTAATCTAAAAAATATATTTCCAAATTTAAAAGTATTTGATATCTACTCTCAGCCACAAATTTTTAATGCAAATGGTGAAAAGATAAGTCTTGCGCACGGAGATATATTTTTAAAGCCGTTTGAAACCTTTTTTTTAAGATCTCTTAGAAATAGAGCTTTTTTATGGCTGATGGACAAAATAGATGTATTTTTTAAATTTAAAATTTCAAAATCAATCTTAAAAGCGCAAGAAAATAAGAATCTAAATTATAAAATTATTGATTTTGCTTTTGTTATCGGTGCCAAAATTCACAACTATCAAACCTCAAAAATCATCGAAGGACACTATCACCAAGGCGTAAATTTAGGGATTGAGGATAAAATTTATATTAATTTACCTTGTTTTGCGTCTGAACAAAGGTATTTTATAGTAGAATACGACCATGAAATAAAATTTCAAATCGTAAGGAGCCCAAATGTTTGATGATAATATTCTTAAAACGGGTTCGAATGAGATGGAACTTGTTGATTTTCGCATATTTAAGCAAGGCAAAGATAAGGTCTATGAAGGTATTTATGGAGTGAATGTTGCTAAGGTTAAAGAGATTATCAAAATGCCAAATCTTACCGAACTTCCAGGTGTGCCAGATTATATTGAGGGGATTTTTGATCTACGTGGAGTAGTTATCCCTGTTATAAATCTAGCCAAATGGATGAATATAGCAGAACCAAGAGATAACATATTAAAGCCGCGCGTTATAATAGCAGAGTTTAGTGATATTTTTATAGGTTTTATCGTTCATGAAGCAAAAAGAATTCGTCGCATAAGCTGGACGGATATAGAACCGGCAAATTTTGCAGGTGGCGCAGGAAGCGGAACGCTTGATAAATCAAAAATAACAGGCGTAACTAGAATCGAAAATGACGAAGTTCTTTTGATTTTAGATTTAGAAAGTATAGTTGAAGAGCTAGGAATTTATCAACCAAAAATTGAGATGGAAGTTGATGAAATGAGACAACTAAGCGGTATAGCTCTTGTGTTAGATGATAGCTTAACTGCTAGACGTCTAGTAGGAGACGCTCTTGGCAAGATGGGTCTTAGAGTAGTTGAAGCAAAAGACGGATCTGAAGGAATCGAGAAAATGAATGATCTTTATTCGCTTTATAAAGATGATTTAGAACAGAATTTAAAAGTCATTATAAGTGATATAGAGATGCCTCAGATGGACGGTTTTCACTTTGCAGCCAGCTTAAAAGAAGATAAGAGATTTGCAAATATTCCTATTATCTTTAACTCTTCGCTCAGCAATGAGTTTAGCGAGATTCATGGAAAAGAGGCTGGAGCTGATGGGTATTTGACTAAATTTAATGCTACACAGCTTTATAAAGAGGTCATTAAAGTTATTGATGCTCATAAAAAATATATTAGTTAAGAGGTGATTTATGGATGATATGCAAGAAATACTTGAAGACTTTTTAGTCGAAGCTTTTGAGCTTATTGAACAGATTGATCACGATCTTGTAGAGCTTGAGGCAAACCCTGAGGATTTAGAGCTTTTAAACAGAATTTTCCGTGTAGCCCATACGGTTAAAGGAAGTTCATCATTTTTAAATTTTGATATTTTAACAAAACTTACTCATCATATGGAAGATGTTTTAAATAAAGCTCGCCACGGTGATTTGAAAATAACACCTGATATAATGGATGTTGTTTTAGAATCTGTTGATATGATGAAAGCTCTTTTAAGAAGCATAAGAGATAATGGTAGCGATACTAGTGCAGGAATCAGCATAGATGATATTTGTGTTAGACTTACTGCTATAAGTGAGGGCGAAGTACCACAATCTAGCCAACAAGAGACAGACGATGCTCCAAAACAAGAGCCTAAAGAAGAAATAGCTAATACTGATGAACCTAAAGAAGAAGAGCAAGCAGATGAGTCAGCTAATGATGTTGATGTAAATAGTTTAAGTGAAGCCGAAGTAGAAGCTGAGATAGAAAGACTTCTAAAAGTTAGAAAAGCAGAAGATCAAGCTAGAAAAGAGCAGAGAAAAAATGAGCATCATGAAGATCCAAAACCTGCTCCAAAACCTGAAGTTGCTCCAAGCAAACCGGCTGCTTCTGAGACAAAAAATGCTCCGGCTCAATCAAGCGGTTCAGCTATAGAGCAGACTATTCGTGTTGAGGTAAAAAGACTTGATAATCTTATGAACCTAATAGGCGAGTTGGTTTTAGGTAAAAATAGACTTCTTAAAATTTATGATGACGTAGAAGAGAGATACGAGGGAGAGAAATTCCTAGAAGAGCTAAATCAGGTAGTTTCGGCTTTAAGCCTTGTTACGACTGATATTCAATTAGCTGTTATGAAAACAAGAATGCTCCCTATGGCAAAAGTATTTAATAAATTTCCAAGAATGGTAAGAGATCTTAGCCGTGAGCTAGGCAAACAGATAGATTTAGAAATCAGCGGTGAAGAAACTGAACTTGATAAATCTATAGTTGAAGAGATAGGAGATCCGTTAGTTCATATTATCAGAAACTCTTGTGATCATGGAATCGAAGATCCAAAAGATAGGGCTCAAGCAGGAAAACCAGAAAAAGGTATTATCCAGTTAAAAGCTTATAACGAGGGTAATCACATTGTAGTTGAGATAGTAGATGATGGTAAGGGAATTGATCCTTTATCAGTTAAAATGAAAGCTGTTGAGCGTGGCATCATCACAGATAGAGAAGCTGACGCGATGAGCGATAAAGAGGCGTTTGCTCTGATATTTAAACCTGGATTTTCACTTGCAAAACAAGTTACAAATGTAAGTGGTCGTGGTGTCGGAATGGACGTTGTAAAGACAAATATCGAAAAATTAAACGGTATAATCGATATAGATAGCGAGGTAGGTAAAGGGACTATTATGAAACTCAAAATACCTTTAACTCTTGCTATTATCCAGTCTTTACTTGTAGGATCACAAGAAGAGTATTACGCTATACCTTTGGCTAGTGTTAAAGAGACTGTTAGAGTTCCAGTAGATAATATCTATACTATAGAAGGCAAAAACGTTCTTAGATTAAGAGATGAAGTTTTAAGTCTTGTTAGACTTAGTGATCTATTTGGCGTAAAACAGGTATTTGAAAGCGGCGATCAGACATATGTAGTAGTTATAAATGTAGCTGAAAGCAAGCTTGGTATCATAGTAGATAATCTAATAGGACAAGAAGAGATCGTTATCAAATCTCTTGGTAACTATTTACAAAATATCAGAGGAATTGCCGGCGGAACGATCAGGGGAGACGGAAAAGTTACCTTGATAGTTGATGTTGGTATGATCATGGATATGGCAAAAGAGATTAAGATAGATATCAGAGCTAGTATAGAATCAAGCATCAAAGCTGTTTCAAAAGATAAGCCAAGTGATTATAAAGTTTTAATTGTTGATGACTCGAAGATGGATAGAACAATTATGCAAAAATCACTCGAACCTATAGGCGTAACAGTGATAGAAGCAACAAACGGCGTTGAAGCTCTAAACATAATAAAATCAGGCGATCATGTTATAGACGCCGTACTGATAGATATAGAGATGCCAAGAATGGATGGATATACTCTAGCTGGTGAGATTAGAAAGTATTCGAAATATAGAAATTTACCTCTTATCGCAGTTACAAGTAGAACTAGTAAAAGCGACCGCTTAAGAGGTGTAGAAGTTGGTATGACTGAGTATATAACAAAACCTTACTCTCCAGAATACCTTGAAAATGTTGTTAGAAAAAACATCAAGCTAATGTAAGGAAAGTAAAATGAGCGATAAGTTAGAACAAGTTTTACAAAAACAGAAGCAACAAATAACTGAACCTACTGCAAAAGATAGAGATGAGATAGAGCAGCTGGTTGGATTTATAGTTGGCGAGGAGGAATTTGCTATTCCGATTTTATATATCAAAGAGATTATAAAACCGATAGAATATACTAGGGTTCCTAGTGTTCCAGATTATGTTTTAGGTGTTTTTAATCTAAGAGGAAATGTTATACCTCTTATAGATTTAAGGATTAAATTTAATCTACATCCATCTAAAATGACGGCAAATACTCGTTATATCGTTATGAAAGATGATGATAATATAGCGGGATTTGTTATCGATAGACTTACTGAGGCTATTAGGATTAACAAAGATAGAATTGATCAGCCACCTGAAACTTTAGCAAAAGATAAAGGTATGATTCAAGGAATCGGTAAAAGAGATAATAACATACTTACAATACTAAAAGTTGAAGCACTTTTAAAACGTGATTTTTAAGGGTTAAGATGATAAAACTTTGTGTTTTTGACTTTGACTCTACTTTAATGGATGGTGAGACTATCACCATCCTTTCAAGTGCTGTTGGAAAAGATAAAGAGGTTAGCGATATCACAAAAAGAGCTATGGCTGGAGAGCTTGATTTTTATGAAAGTTTAGTAAAAAGAGTAAAATTTATAGAAGGATTAAAACTTCAAGACGCTATAAAAATAACTTCAAATTTGCCGTTTATAGACGGTGCTGGTGAAATTATCTCATATTTAAAAGCAAAAGATATCAAAACTATCGTATTTAGCGGTGGATTTCATATAGCAACTGACGCTGCTCAGGCTAAGCTTAAATTTGATATAAATTTTGCAAACGAGCTTCATCACAAAAATAGCATTTTAACAGGATCTGTCGGCGGAGAGATGATGTTTGGAGACTCAAAAGGAAAGATGCTTGCACGCTTAAAAAGTTTTTTAAATTTAAAAGATGATGAGATAGTTTGCGTCGGAGACGGTGCAAATGATGTTTCTATGTTTAAAGAAGCAGGTATGGGCATAGCATTTTGCGCAAATGAGATCTTGAAAAAAGCCGCAACTCATATAGTAGATACAAAAGATTTAAGGGAATTAAAACAAATTTTATAAGGTGGTTATTTATGTATAGGGATATCAAATTTTCACTTTGGTGTGATTTTTTGGAGAGAGATTTTATAAACGGCGAGTTTTTAAATTTAATAGAAAATTCGGTTATAAACGGTGCTACGAGCAATCCGTCGATATTTAAATCTGCTATTTGCTCATCTCTGGCTTACGCGGCTTCAAAAGAGGAATACAAAAGAAAAAGTCCAAAAGAGCTATACGAAATTTTAGCTACAACGGATATAAAAATGGCTGCAAATAAACTTCTAAAAAACTATGCAAATGACGATGACGGTTTTGTTAGCCTAGAAGTTGATCCAAATTTATATGATGATAGTGAAGGCACTTATAAAGAGGGAAAAAAACTATTTAACACTATCAAGATGCCAAATGTAATGATAAAAGTTCCAGCCACTGATAGCGGATATGAGGCTATGAGTGATCTTATGAAAAAGGGAATTAATGTAAATGCTACTCTGGTATTTTCAATCTCTCAAGTAAAAGAGTGTTTAGAGGCTTTTAACGAAGGAAGTAGAGCTTACGCTAAAAGATTTCCAGGAACTCCGCTTCCAAAAGGAGTTATCAGTATATTTGTTAGTCGTTTTGATAGACTGCTTGATGAGAGTCTTAAAAACGCTGGATTAGCGACTTCTAAGTACGGAATTTACAATGCTACAAAAGCTTATAAAATAATAGAACAACAAGATAATAAAAATATAAGAGCTCTTTTTGCTAGCACAGGAGTAAAAGGTGATGAGTTGCCGGCTGATTACTATATAAAAGAGCTTTTATATAAAAATGCTATAAATACCGCTCCTCTTAACACCATAAAAGAGTTTATCAAAGATATGAGTGAGCCAAAATCTCCACTTGAATGCAGCGTTATAGACGAGTATTTTGATAGAGCTAAAAAGGCTGATATAAACTATGAAAAGAGTTGTAAAATACTTTTAGAAGATGGTTTAAAAGCATTTTGTGAGGCGTTTGATGATATTTTAACAAGCTTAAAATAAGGCGAGATTATGGATTATGATATAAATATCGATCAGCTTGATTTTAAGCTAAGAGATGAGTTAAATATATATTTGTTAGAGCTTATAAACTCTTCAGGAAGTGACTTGCATATAAAAGCTGAAGGCATCATAAGAAAACGTGTAAAAGGCGAGATAGTTCCTATATCCAATAAACGCGTTTTAAGCTCAAAAGAGGCGATCACTCTTGCAAAAGAGCTTTTAAGAAGCAGGTTTAATGAGCTAGTCGATAAAAAAAGTGTAGATTTTACTTATAAATTTAACGATGATTATAGATTTCGTGTAAATACGTTTTTCCAGATGGATGGTGTAAGTTTTGTGTTTCGTACCATTCCTACAAAACCTCCTACATTTGATGAGCTAAGGCTTCCCAACGCCGTTAAGCAGATGTGTAAAGAAATTTATAGAGGTATAATCCTAGTAACAGGACCTACAGGAAGTGGTAAAACTACAACTCTTGCTAGTATGATAAATTACATAAATAACCATAGAAGATCGCATATTATAACGATAGAAGATCCTATAGAGTTTGTATATAAAGATGAAAATTGCATTATCAATCAAAGAAGCATCGGTCAAGATACTGCAAATTTCGCAGATGCTCTTAGAGGCGCTTTGAGAGAGGATCCAGATATTATATTAGTTGGAGAGATGAGAGATCTTGAAACCATAGAGATAGCTATGCACGCAGCTGAAACAGGGCACCTTGTTTTATCCACTTTGCATACGGTGGATGCTAAAGATACTATTGGTAGAATAATTAGTATGTTCCCAGGAAATGAACAAAATCGTATAAAATTGAGTTTGGCTTCTGTATTAAAAGGGATTATCAGTCAAAGACTTTGTAAGAGAGCTGATGGAAAGGGCAGAGTTGCCGCTCTTGAGATAATGCTCGCAACTCCTAGAATAAAAAATTTGATCTTAGAAAACAGAGCATCAGATCTGATATACGACGCGATAGCAGAAAGTTCTGCAAATAGCGGTATGCAGACGTTTGATACGCATTTGTTGAAGCTTTTTATAGACGGTATCATCACAAGAGAAGAAGCTTTAGAAATTTCAAGCAGAAGAAATGATCTAGAAATTCGTATGAAAGCTGCTGAGCTTGAGTCTAGTTTAAGTAAAACGACGCAAAACAAAGATAATAGAGAAATCGATGATCTAATAGCGTTAAAAAATATCGGCTAAGCTTAAATTTAACCGTATTTTGGTATAATCGCCAACTATTTTATTTCACAAGGAAACATAATGTTAGAAGGTATCGTTAGAGAGAGTATTGACAAGAGAAGTACAAAAGCTCTTAGAAAAGATGGTTATCTAATCGCTAACATTTACGCAAAAGGTGTTGAGAATATTAACGCTGCATTTAAAGTAAATGATTTTATCAAAGCCGTAAAAAGCAAGAGCGATCTGAAATTCCAAGTTAGCGTAGGTGGAAAAACCTATGACGTAGTAGTTGTTGATTATCAAAAACACCCAGTAACAAGTGCATTAAAGCATGTTGATTTAAAAGTCGTGCTTGATGATGAAATATCAAAATATATGATTCCTGTTAAGCCTTTTGGAACACCTATTGGTTTTAAGAACAAAGGCGTTTTACTTCAATCTAAAAAACGTTTAGCCGTAAAATGTAAAGGTAAAGATCTTATAAATAGCTTTGATGTTGATGTAAGCGGACTTGATATAGATGATACTATACTTGTACGTGATATAAAAACAGTTCCGGGCGTTCGTATTTTAGATGCTGATCGCGTTGCTGTACTAGGCGTAATAAAAGCTAAATAATGACTCTTGTAGCCGGACTTGGCAATATAGGCAAAGAGTATGAAAATACTCGCCATAATGTCGGTTTTATGTTGATAGATTCTATGATTAAAGACGGCGGATTTACCAACGTAAGCTCCGGCAAATTTCAAGGCGAACTTTTTAAAAAAGGTTCGCTTCTTCTTCTTAAACCATCTACTTTTATGAATTTAAGCGGTAATTCTTTAAAAGCCGTTAATGACTTTTATAAGCCAGATATGATAATTGTTATCCATGATGACCTTGATCTTCCTTTTGGAACGGTGAGATTTAAACGCGGCGGAAGTAGCGGAGGACACAACGGTATCAAATCCATAGATAGTCTTATAGGGAACGACTATGATCGTGTTCGTATCGGGATAGGACGTGGAAATAATACTGTTATTAGCTACGTTTTAGGCGAATTTATCGATGATGAAAAAGATAGGCTAAAAGATATTTTAACGCATTGTAAAAATGCTGTTTTAGAGCTTATAACTTGTGGCGATATAACTCAAATTTCTTCAAAATTTACACTTAAAGCTTGATTTTAAGTTTTCAAATTTATATTTTATCCAATTCTTGATATAATTGTTTTTTTACATAAATATAAAGATGAGAAAATGAGATTAAACGATATAAAAACTCCTGCTTATGTTTGCGAAGAGGCTATTCTTGAAAATAATCTGAAAATTCTAAAAAATATTAGCGATGAAAGCGGAGCAAAGGTGCTTTGCGCTTTAAAAGGTTTTGCATTTAGTGGTGGTATGGAGTTAGTCGCAAAGTATCTCAACGGTGCGACTTGTAGCGGTTTGCATGAAGCGAAATACGCTAAATTCCACGGATTTAAAGAAGTTCATACTTACTCTCCAGCTTTTAGCGATGATGATATAGACGAGGTTCTAAGTCTATCTCATCACGTGGTATTTAACAGTTTTGCGCAGTGGGATAAATTTAAAATAAAAGCTATAAAAAGCGGTAAAAGTATAGGACTGCGAATAAACCCTGAAGTTTCATCAAGTCCGACTGATATGTATAATCCTTGCAGTAAGTTTTCAAGGCTTGGTATAACAAAAGCGAATTTCAATGAGGCAAATATAGATGGTATCGATGGACTTCATTTTCATGCACTTTGTGAAGAGAGTGCCAGAAGTTTAGAGCTTGTTTTATGCAAATTTGAAGAGCAGTTTGGGAATCTTATACCAAAAATGAAATGGATAAATTTCGGCGGTGGCCATCATATCACAAAAAGCGGATACGATATAAATTTGCTCATAGATCTTATAAAAAAATTTAGAAAAAAATACGGCGTAGAGGTTTTCATAGAACCAGGCGAAGCAGTAGGTTGGCAATGCGGATTTTTGATCTCAAGTGTTCTTGATATCGTAGAAAACGAAGAAAAAACTTGTATAATCGACGCTTCTGCGGAGTGTCATATGCCAGATACCGTTCTTATGCCTTACCGTCCAAAAATGCGTGGCGAGAGCAGTAATGGTAAATTTGCGTATCGTTTTGGTGGCGCTACTTGTCTTGCTGGAGATATCGTAGGAGCGGCTGCTGGAGATCCTATTTTTAAATTTGATAATGAGATAAAAGTCGGCGATAAGGTTATTTTTGAAGATCAAATTCACTACACTATAGTCAAAAACAGTACGTTTAATGGCGTAAAACTTCCAAATTTAGTTATGATAAGCAAAAGCGGAGAGATCAAGACTGTGCGCGAGTTTGGCTATGACGAGTATAGTCGCAGAAATTAAATTTGTTTATTAAAACAATAATTCGATAAATTGGATATAATTTATAAATTCAAGGTTTGAATACTACGAAGCAAGGAGAAATTATGCAGATTGATTGTCGTGGGCTTGAGTGCCCAAAGCCAATTATTGAAACTAAA
The DNA here is from genome assembly GCA_000495505.1 of Campylobacter fetus subsp. testudinum 03-427. Taxonomy (NCBI): domain Bacteria; kingdom Pseudomonadati; phylum Campylobacterota; class Epsilonproteobacteria; order Campylobacterales; family Campylobacteraceae; genus Campylobacter; species Campylobacter fetus. The sequence goes on from CP006833.1 coordinate 318,165, forward strand.
GATGCTTTAAATGAGCTTAGCATCGGAGATAAACTCGAAATAGCAGTTAATAGTCCTGCTCCATTAGCAAATGTTCAGAAGTTTTTAAGTGCAAACGGTTTGGAGTTTGATATCTTTCAAAACGGAAGTGAATACACTATCACTGTTGTTAAAAGTCATGAACTTATGGAAATAGATATGCAAAACTATAGTTGCGAAATGGATTTTCAAAAGCATAAAATACTGTTTTTAAAAGATGATAAAGTTGGTAGTGATCCTATAGGAAAAGGACTTTTAACTAAATTTTTAAGTACGATATCTGCTGTTCAAGCAGACAAAAGAGTTACTCATATTATCTGTGTGAATGAAGCCGTTCTTATGACTACAAATAGATCTCATCCTAGCTTTGCTGTGCTAAAAGATCTCTCATCATTCGGAATAAATGTGCTTAGTTGTGGTAGTTGTTTAGAAGCTCTTGGTCTTGTTGATAGGCTTGGAGTAGGGCAGATCAGCAATGCCTTTGAAATAATGAATTTAATGTTAGAAAATGAAACAGTTTATCTATAATAATAAAAATCTTACTAAATTTATAAAAGCGTCAGGTTGCGCTGCCAAACTAGACCCGTCGGGTTTAACACAAAGCATCGGCAGCATTTTAGAGCCTCATAGTAAGCTTTTATCATCTATAAGTAGCAATGAAGATGCTGGGGTATTTTTACTAGAAGATGGTAGCGCTATCGTGCAGACTTTGGATTTTATAACTCCAGTAGTCGATGATCCGTTTTTATATGGAATGATAGCAGCCGCAAACTCTCTAAGTGATATATTTGCTATGGGTGCAAAAGCAATGACTGCTATGAATATAGTCGGTTTTGATAGTTGTCATTTTGAAAATGAAGTTTTAAAAGAGATTATGGCTGGAGGAAAAAGCAAGATAAAAGAGTGCGGCGCGGTTTTAGTAGGCGGACATAGCATAGAAACTGTAGAAACTATTTATGGACTAAGCGTAACAGGAAGTGTAGATAGCAGCAAGTTTTGGTCAAATAATTCAGCAAAAATGGGCGATATGTTGATACTAACAAAACCTCTTGGAAGCGGCGTTTTAACAACTGCTTTAAAAGCGGATATGCTGAGTTTAGATGAGATACGTGAGATTTCAAATTTAATGTCTCAGCTAAACTTTTACGCTGTTGATGCTCTATCTGGTTTAAAAGTCAATGCTGCTACTGATGTTACTGGATTTGGATTTTTGGGTCATTTGAGCGAAATGTTAAGAGATGATGTAAGTTTTGATATATATAAAAACAGCATTCCTTTACTAGCTAGTGCTAAGAAGTTTTCAAATTTAGGTCTGATTCCTGAGGGAAGTTATAAAAATAGTGTTTTTACCGCTGAAATTTGTAATATCAAACCAGATATCTTGCTAAGCGATGCGCAAACTAGCGGAGGACTTATCATTAGTATAAATGAAGATGATGCTTACAAAGCGCTTTCAAATTTAAAAAACGCAGGATATGAGAGCTCTTGTATAGTTGGAACCGTAAAAAGAAAAAGTGAATATAAAATAAATTTAATCTAGGAGCAATAAATGAATGTTAAAGAGGCTTTAAACTTTCGTCATGCATGTAAGATTTTTGATGAAAATAGAAAAATAGACAGCGCGGATTTTGATGATATTTTAGAAGCTGGTCGCTTGTCCCCATCTTCTATGGGTATGCAACCGTGGGAATTTGAAGTGATAGAAGATAAAAAGCTTTTAGAAGAGATGAGAAAAGCGTGCTGGGGTCAAGTTCAGATCACGACTGCGTCAAAAGTTGTCGTGATATACGCTAAAATAGATGATCTAAGAGCTAGCTCAAACTATGCTAAATCCATAATATGTGGTAGAAAAGATAAAAGTGAAGAGGAGCAAAAAGCGTACTTACAAAGATATGCAAATATGCTTAAAGATAACGAAGGCACTAGCGATAAAGATATTTTTAGTTGGGCTAGAGCTCAGTGCTATTTGGCAGCGCAAAATATGATGATGCAAGCTGCTTTTTTAGGAATAGACAGCTGCCCTATGGAGGGATTTGTACGAGATGAACTAGAAAGCGTTTTAAGTATAGATACGAAACAAAAAAGAGTTGCTCTTGTGCTTACTTTTGGATATAGGAAAAATCCTGCTAGCAAAAAACAGAGACGAGATATAAAAGATATCGTAAAATACAGATAAGTAAAATATCGTGGCAGACGATCAAGAAAAAACAGAAGAACCCACCGGGAAAAAGCTAGAAGACGCTAGAAATAAAGGCAACGTCGCAAAATCTCAAGACGTAAGCGGTTTTGTGACGTTGTTAGTAGGATTTGCAGCTCTTGTTGGGCTTTTAGGATTTATGGGAGAGAGACTAGTAAATCTTTATCTTTACTATCAAGGTCTTATCGGCGTGGAGATTACTCGTGAGCTGTTTTTTAGGATAACTATCCATTCAATGCTTCAGACGCTTTTGATAATTTTGCCAGTAGCTATTTGTATTATGATAGCAGGAATCATATCAAATGTAATGCAGTTTGGATTTTTATTTACCGTTGAGCCTATTATGCCAAATTTCAGTAAAATCGATCCGATAAAAGGTATCGCAAATCTGTTTTCTTTGAAAAAACTTATCGATTCTATTAAAATTATATTGAAAGTAAGCGCCGTTTTTGGCGTCGCATTTTACTTTTTTTTGCAGTTTGTAAAAGAACTTCCTCATACTATATTTTTCTCAATGTTTAATCAGCTTTTATGGCTTAAAGAGAAGATGCTTATATTAGCCGGAGTTATGTTGCTCTTGTTTTTGATAATTGCTATAGCAGATATTTTTATCGTACGTTATCAGTACTTTAAAGGTCTTAGAATGAGCAAACAAGAGATAAAAGATGAGTTTAAACAGATGGAAGGAGATCCAAAAGTAAAAGGTCGCATAAGACAGCTTCAGATGCAAGCAGCAAGAAAAAGAATGATGCAAAATATCCCTACTGCAGATGTCGTTATCACAAACCCTACTCACTACGCTGTGGCTCTGCGCTATGACAAAGAAAAAGAAAAAGCTCCGATTGTTTTAGCAAAAGGCGTGGATCATTTAGCACTGCGCATTAGAAAGATAGCTACGGAAAATGGTATTCAAATAGTAGAAAATCCGCCTCTTGCAAGGGAGCTTTATAAACTATGTGATGTCGATGATCAGATACCAGCAAATTTATTTCAAGCCGTTGCCGAGGTGTTAAGCTTCGTTTATCTCGGCAATAGAGCTAAATTTGAAAGCAAGTTAAAATAATCAAATTTCTATTTAAATTTAAAAATAAGTTCTAAATTTAAAACTCGTTTTGAGATTTACTAGCTTTTCTAAGTACGATATATCCAGCCACTGCGCACATAGTGCTGGCTAATAATATGGCGATTTTATTTGCATATAAAAACGCGTCACTCTCGGCGTATGCTAAACCATCTATGAAAAGACTCATACTCATACCAACTCCAGTTAGTATGGATAATCCATATAGATGTAGCCATCCACAGCCATTAGGAAGCTCTGCTAACTTGCATTTTATAGCTAAAAAAGCAAAGCTAAATACTCCTATTTGCTTACCGATAAATAGTCCAAATATTATCCCAAGTGGTACTGGATGAGTTAAGTTTAAGATAGAGTCCTTGCTAAATACGACTCCTGCATTTGAAAAAGCAAATATAGGAAGTATCAAAAACGCTACGATCGGATGCAAAAAGTGCATTATTGACTGTAGCATTCCATGCTCAGGATCTCCATCTTCATCTCTTAAAGGTATAAACATACTTGCTATGATTCCAGCTAAAGTAGCATGAACCCCGCTCATAAGCACAGATACCCATAATACTAGACCACATAATAAATAGACATAGGTATTTTGATTATTTTTATAATTTAAAATAGTTAGAACGACTATAGCGCAAAATGATATGAAAAGAGATATTATGCTTAATGTTTTAGTATAAAATATAGCTATGATGATTATAGCAGCCACATCATCTATGATAGCAAGGCTTAACAAAAATAGCTTCAAGCTAATAGGAATTCTACTTCCAAGCAAAAACAGCACCGCTAAAGCAAACGCAGTATCGCTAACTGTAGGTATAGCCCAACCATTTACATCAAAGCTATTTGAGTGATTTAGTATGTAAAAGATGACGGCTGGAACTATCACGCCGCCGATTCCTGCTATGCTAGGAAGAGCTACTTTGCTAATTGAGTTTAATTCGCCTTCTAAAAACTCATATTTAAGCTCAAGTCCTATAAAAAAGAAAAATATCGCCATAAGTCCGTCATTTACCCATAAAATCGTAGGCTTTATCAGCTTAAATTCGCCAAAAATTATACCAGAGTCAAGTCTTAATATCTCGCTGTAAAATTCGTTTAAAACACCGTTATTAGCTAGTATAAGAGCCAATATCATAGCTAATATTATGAGTATGCCGCTTGCTGATTCCTTTTGTAAGAAATTTTTAATTATATTCATCTTTGACCTTTATGGTATTATTGGCAAATTAAATTAAAATATATGTAAAGTGATTTAAATGCGTGATGTAGCTGAATTTTATCTGGAATTTATTAACAAATTACTAAAAATTATATATTTTTTTAAATTTTTGCAATTATCGAAATATGGTTAAGCTGTGGATATACCACTATAATTTACAGATTATTTTATACGTTTTCAAAGTGTTATGCTTTGTAAGAAATCATAATTAAAATTAAATTAAATTCAAATATAATTAAATATTTTATAAATGCAATTTTGCCATTATACTATGAATATATTTTTAAATTTATAACTGTTTTAAATTTAAAACAGTTTATATCAGCCGGTTTTTAAATTTAAACTCAGCTAATATAAATTTACTTCAAAAGCCCCATATCTTTTAGTTCGTTTTCTAAAAACTCTCCAGTAAATGAGCCTGTTTTTTTATATTTTTTAGCTACTTCGATAGGAGTTCCTTTAGAGATCACTTTTCCGCCTCCAGCTCCGCCCTCAGGTCCCATATCTATCAGATAGTCGCAGTTTTTTATAACATCAAGGTTATGTTCTATGACTATGACAGAATTCCCAAGATCTACTAAATGATGCAAGACTTTTACTAGTCTATCCACATCGGCAAAATGAAGGCCAGTAGTTGGCTCATCAAGCACGTACAAAGTGTTTCCAGTATCGCTTCTGCTGAGTTCTTTTGAAAGCTTTATGCGTTGTGCTTCGCCGCCGCTTAGAGTGGTTGCTGGCTGACCTAAAGTCACGTATCCAAGTCCGACATCGCTTATAGTTTTTAGTTTTGCATAAATTTTTGGTACAGCTTTGAAAAAAGTAAGCGCTTCATCTACGCTCATATTTAAAACTTCGGCTATATTTTTGCCTTTATACTCTATCTCTAAAGTCTGGGCGTTGTAGCGAGAGCCTTTGCAGATATCACAAACTACGTTGATATCTGGTAAAAAGTGCATTTCTACTTTTATCTCTCCTTCTCCGCTACATTTTTCGCATCTACCGCCTTTTACGTTGAAACTAAATCTTCCTATTTTGTATCCTCTGAGTTTTGCTTCTTTTGTAGAGGCAAAAAGCCCTCTTATCTCATCCATAACTCCAGTATAGGTTGCAGGGTTGCTGCGTGGCGTACGACCGATAGGGCTTTGATCAAGGTAGATAACTTTATCGAGATATTCCAAGCCTTCTATTTTGACGCCTTTTATCTTTTGTACTTTTTTGGCTCTATTTAACTCTTCAAGAGCAGTTGGAAGTAGAGTTTGGAGTACGAGTGAGCTTTTTCCACTACCGCTTACTCCTGTTACTCCTACTAAATTTCTAAGCGGAAATTTGACGTTTAAATTTGAAATGTTATTTAAATTTACGTTACTTATGCTTAGAAAGTCACTTTGTTTTCTACCTTTGTAGTAGTTTATGGAGTTTGTACCGTTTATATAGTTTGCTGTTTGAGTGTTTGATCTTAAAAGCTCTTTGTAAGTTCCTGCAAATACAACTTCTCCGCCATGAATTCCTGCTCCAGGACCGATATCTACGATAAAATCAGCCGCTTCTATGGTTTTTTTGTCGTGCTCGACTACGATTACTGTATTTCCTTTTTCTTGCAAGCTTCTTAATGTTTTTATGAGTTTTAAAGTGTCTCTTTCGTGAAGTCCTATGCTAGGCTCATCAAGCACGTACATTACGCCACTAAGTCCGCTTCCTATCTGGCTTGCGATACGAATTCTTTGGGCTTCACCACCACTTATAGTTCTAGCGTCTCTACCAAGACTTAGATATCCAAGTCCGACATCATAAAGAAAAAATAGTCTTTCGTTTATCTCTTTTAAGATAGGCGAGGCGATCATCTTTTGCTGATCATTTAGATGAATGAAATTTGAACTATCGCTAAAAAATTTAGTGCAGTTTTCGATACTCATATCTATGATATCGCCTATGGTTTTTTCAGCGACTTTGACTGCTAAACTCTCTTGTTTTAGGCGCTTAGCGTTACAAACTTCACACTGTTTTTCAGTCATATAATCGCTAAAATCTTTATCGTCTTTTAAAATTTCATAGGCGATTTTTAAGACGCCATCAAAAGTTTTACTTATCTTATGTCTTTTCCATAAAAAATCTATATTTTTAGCATTTCCGTAAAGTATAAGCCTCTTTTCATCATCGCTTAATTCATAGTAAGGAGTTTTAATATTTATACCGTTTTGTTCGCAAAAAGCAAGTGTAAATTTATAAAAATAACTCTTATTAAATCCATACATCACTTTTATAGCACCACCTTCTACGCTGAGATTTTCATCGATGATTTTGTTTAGATCTAAGCTAAAACGGATCCCAAGTCCGTCGCAGCTAGGACAAGCGCCTTTTGGAGAGTTGAAGCTAAAGCTTAAGGGTTCAAGAGCGTTAAATGATATTTTACAATCAAAACAAGCATTATGTTCGCTAAAGTGTATAAAACTCTTTTCTAAGCTTAACTCTTCAGCGTTGCTTATATCGATCTCTACTTCGCCAAAACTCTCGTGGAGTGCTTTTTCGACGTCACTTGCTATCCTTGAAGAGTTTTCTGGGCTTATGACTACTCTATCTATCACAACTTTTATAGTGTGTTTTTTGGTTTTGCTAAGTTCTATCTCTTCATCTAGCCTTACCATTACGCCATCTATCATAGCTCTTACGTAGCCTTTGTTAGCAAGACTCTCTAGTTCGTCTGTAAAACTTCCCTTTTTTTCGCGTACGATAGGAGCCAGTATTGTTATCTTAGCGTCATTTGGTAGTTTTAAAATTTGATCTATGATATCACTTGCGCTCATTTTTGAGACGATTTTACCGCATTTATGGCAGTGTTGAACTCCGATTCTAGCGTATAAAAGTCTTAGATAATCATAAATTTCAGTTATAGTTCCTACAGTTGAGCGAGGATTTTTACTTGTTGATTTTTGATCGATTGCGATAGCAGGAGTAAGACCTTCGATGTGATCGACGTCTGGTTTTCCCACTCTATCTAAAAACTGCCTTGCGTAAGAAGAAAGGCTCTCTATATAGCGTCTTTGACCCTCTGCGTAAAGTGTGTCAAAAGCGAGCGTACTTTTTCCGCTACCGCTAAGTCCTGTGAATACTACAAGGCGGTTTTTTGGTATTTCTAAGCTGATATTTTTAAGATTGTGCTCTTTTGCACCTGTTATTTTTATAGTTTCTCTCATAATTCGTCCATTAAATTTAAAAACTGCAATTATATCTAAAATTGTTTTAATCTTAAAGAAACAAGGAAAAATCTAAATTTAAATACTGAATTTCAAATAATCTCTGTTATGTCCTTGACTACGGCTGTATCTGGTCTAAGGATTGAATTTTATCGGCTAAATTTCTAGCCAAGAAAAATCTTTTTTATAGTTAGTAAAAACAGTGTCATATTAAATCCTAAATTTAGTCGTTTTTGTTTTGTTCTGTCTATTTTTATAGATGCGTTTGTACCAAAATATACGCCAATTAACGCTCCTATACCAAGGGCAAATCCGTGGTAATAATCCACAAGTCCATTTATGCTAAGGCTTATAAATCCGCTAATTCCTGCAAAAACTACAAAAAATAACCCCATAGATACAGCTTTTTTGATATCGTATCCTAAAAATCCAAAAAATATAAGGCTTATAAGCATTCCTCCACCGATTCCGACGCTGACGCCCATTATACCTACAAAAATACCTATTATGATAAGTATAGGTTTAGATAGTTTTTTCTCTTCGCTAACAAAACTTTTTTTGATAAAAGCCTTTATGATCATAATGAAAAGCAGACTCGCAAACATACATTCTAGCCATAAAGATGGAGTGTATTTGACTATAAATCCACTTAAAAATGCACCAAATATACCGCCGATTCCTACGTAAAATCCCTCTCCAAATTTAAACATACCTTTTTTATAGTTGATATATGAGCCAAAAAGTGAGCTAAATATCATCTGCATGACTGATATTCCAATCGCGTATTTGATATCATATCCTAAAAATACAAGCACGCTTACGATAATTCCGCCGCCACCGATCCCGAAAAATCCCGACGCAAATCCTACAAAAACACCAAAAAAGCTAAGTAGCAAAAACTCACTCATTTTTAGTCCTAATTTCTAAATTTAAAAAAATATTTTTTTCACCATTAACCCAAACATAGATATATAAAGTGCTACAAGCCACCATTTTTGAGCTTGTTTGTCTATTTTATGGCTGGTTTTCGTACCAAAATACACGCCTATCAATGAACCTACTGCTATCAAAAGTCCTGCTTTATAGTTTATAAGATCATGAAAAGCAAGACTTACAAAACCAGAAATAGAGCTAAAAAGTACAAAAAATAGACTTATATATACGGATTTTTTGATATCCATTCCTAAAAATCCTACTAAAATCGGAGTTAAAAGTATCCCGCCACCAGCTCCCATAGATATGGCGATTACTCCGGTAAAAAATCCAACTATAAATAATATGGATTTTGGAGGATTTTTTGGCGTAGCAGATGTATTTACATAGAAAAATTTTGATATAGATATAGCTAAAATGATGAGCAAACCCCACTCTAAAACTCTTTCTTGCACATTTGATACGACAAATCCAGATAAGCTAGCTCCTAAAAATCCACCCAATCCAACTATAAATCCGTCTTTGAGAATGAAATTTGAGCTTTTATAATTTATAAAGCTACCAAAAGTAGCACTTAAAACCATTTGAAGTATGGATATGCCTATAGCTTCTTTGATATCGTATCCTAAAGCGAGCATTATAGGCACTAAAACCGTTCCGCCGCCGATCCCGAAAAATCCAGATATGAAGCCTATCAAGATGCCAAATACCGGAAGTAAGATCATGCTATCCTTTCAAATTTGAATTAGAGATTGTATCAATTTAGATATAAAACATTGCTTACTAATAACAGATAGTTTTAAATTTAAAAATATAAAGTACAATGAAGCATTTCTATTTTAAAGGATAAGAATGAAGAGAATTTTACTTTTAGCAAGTCTGCTTGTGGGATTTGCATTTGCAGGAGATAAGATGTTAATTACTGGATTTAGTCCGCTTGGAGTCGATGAAACTGCAGTTAAGTTACAAAATATTTTAAAAGAAAAAGGTCTTAAAGTATTTGGCGTATTTGAGCACTCTAAACTAGCAAAAGAGGCAAATTTGGAGATGAGAGATACTGTTGTAGTCGCTTTTGGAGCTCCAAAAGCAGGAACTCCGCTTATGCAGTGCGAGCCATCAATCGCTCTTGAACTTCCACTAAAAATGGTGATTTATAAAGATAACGACGCAAAAACAGTTGTCGCTTATAGAGATATCAAAGATGTAGCAAAAAGTTATGGTGCAAACTGTGATGAGGTAGTAAATAAACTAAGTGCAGCTCAATCAAACTTCTTTAAAGCCATTACGAAATAGTTTAAATTTAACCTTATAGCTTATATTTTCAGGGTCAAATTTATATAAATTTAACCCTGATGCTTTTGCAAGACGCTTTTATCAAAGATTTTCTTTTTATATTTAAGTCATTTTTTAAATTTAAACTTTAATAGTTTGTTAAGTGTTATTTAGTAAAAATACAATAAATTTAAAACAAAAAAAGTAGTTATCATAAAAAATGGTTATTCTATCGGCTTTGTTAGCTATTTTGTCTGCAAACGGATTAATGATTGTTATTTCTAAATTTGATGATTTCTATGAACTAACGTACTAAGGAGTTGATTATGGATAAGATAACAAGTTTTCCGCTCTCAGGCTTTTTTGGCTCAGGTCTTCTTGATGAACTAGCAAATGTATCGACAAAAGATAGGGGTGTTATGCCATATATTGTCAATTCAGACGATGAAAAGATCACCGCAAATTTGTCAAATTTGGGTTCTAAATTTACTCAAGATGAGATTATGAACGCTTTTGGTTATAAGAAAAACGAGGACGGTACTTATAGTCTAAAAAATAGCCAAGATATTATTCGTGGTGACCTTTCACTGCTAAGCCCACAAGAAAGAGTAAAGCTAACTCATCAAAATGAATTTATTCCACTGACTGGCTTTACTCGCTATGACGCTAATAAGATAAGTATTTGGGGCAAACTAATGGGATATGATCCAGATTTTAGCGATGAGCAGATTAGGGATCTAAAAAACTTCATAGACGAAAGTGGCGGTATAGCAGTAGAACAGATAGAAGCACTCCAATATAATCCAAACCCAAAAAGTCGCATACTTAGAACCACGCCATATACAGCAGACGAGCTTGCTAGTCAAAACGCTAATACATTTGGTTTTGTTTGGAGATTTTATGAGCTAGAAGGAGAACTGCCACACACCATATCTTTACTAGACTCAGATCTTAGCGTAGAAAAGTTCAAATCTCAGTGGGCAAAACATGTCATAAAGATACGCTTTGGGCTAGATATAAGTGATGAAGATGCTAAAAATGCAGTGGATATTTTCAAAGAGTTAAATGCTGGGCAATTTCAAAATAAAGATAACAAAACAAATTTAAACGAAGCCCAAAAAGACAAAGATGATGATAAAAAATTCACTCCCATACAAGGTTTTTCGGTTGATAATACTACATATAAAGATGACGCCATAAGTAGGTTAAAAAAACTATATGAAATTATCAAAAAAGAATTTGAAGATGGCAAAACTGAGCTAGAAATCCTAAAGCTAATCGCCAAGACAAATGTAAATTTAAAAGTATAAATGAAAATTGTGAAAAAGTAACTCACAGAAATTCAAATGCATATACTAGCTATCTTATGTTTGTTATATTAAGTGGATTTTGATCCAAAAGTAGCTACTGTTTTTAAAATTTTGGAATTAAACTCATTTCGCATAAGATACTCTAACACAATAATATAGTTTGCATAAGTATATATTTATAATATTATCAAATAAAATATTTTATATCACATCAAAATAGTTATGAAACCTAACTTATAAATAGTATTTATTCACAAACAGACCTTTTAAATTTTACTAATTTTATTGTATTTTAGTAGAACTTAAAAGCTTATCTAGTCTATTAAATAGATCATTAGCGTAACTGTCTAGTTGTTTATCGCTCAGTTCCCAACCACCGTCTTTGGCTTTTTGAAGTGCAGCTTGAAACTCTTCATATTCAGCTGCTGTAGTGACTTTCATTCCTGTTTGTTGTTGGAAGAAAAATGACTCTAGTAATGGTTTATAAATGTTTGAATTTACTCTACTAGTAATGGTGTTTTGTAAGTTAGATATATTTTCTACAAGTGTTTTATCTAAAGAGAAGTTTTTGTTTCTTTCTGGATCATTTATAGTGAGATAAACTGACTCAGCCATATTGGCTGCAGCTTCATCTGTTAGCTTAGTATCTCCTCCGTGTAAAATAGGCGTATGATAATTTCCGACAACACTTTTCATAAATCCCATAAATACAGCTTCTTTTGTATAACCTTCATTACTTTGATACATAGACATATCTGGATTAAAAGTCCAAGTAGCTTCTTCTCCGGTTTTGTTGTTCATAGAACTAACGCTGAAATCTAATTTTTTTGTAGGAAAGAATATATCAAGCATAGATAGATCTTCAGAGATCTGTTTTGCTTGCTCATACTGCTCACCAGTATCAAATATATGAGTAACTTTCTCATTACTTCTATCTTGCAAACCTGCTAATGCAGCGTTTGAAGGTGGCTCCATTTTTCCATAATCAACACCAGATGAACTATAACCTTTTGGAAGTTTGTCTAAATCGCTTGAACTGTAAATTTGCTTTGAGTCATCAAATACTCTACTATTTATCTGGTCAAATACATTATAGTATTGCTTTATAGTATCAGCCATATCGATGTTTGAAAAGGCGTTGTAGCTTAAGACTGCTTCATCGCTTTCAAGATAACCATAGTTAGTATGATGTTTTATACTCCCTTTTTTCTCTATCTCTTCAAGGGTACTTTTATGTATCTTAAAATCCTCTGGTAAGCCTGCTGCTTTGTTAAAATCAGCTCCCATATATCCACTCTCATCTACACTATATCCATAAGATGAGCCGTACTTTATAGAGTTTATATTTGTTTGTAATTGTGATGGCTGAGAAGCTAGTTCAAATTTGATATCTGAGCCGACAAAAGAGCTATTTATATTACTAGCTTTTGCTAAATTTGTTGTACTTTGTATATTTGCAGATGAAGCTTTCGAGGCATTTTTTGTTTTTTTATCACTAAAGATAGAAGCGTACTGATCGTTTGAACCTATAGATGATAGTTCCATTTGCTTATCCTTGTTATATAAATTTCTAACTTTAGATAAGCAAATGGTGTGCCAAGATAAATTTTTAATTAAATTTATACAAAAAAATACTTATATCCTTTTGCTTAAAAAATTTAAATTTATACTTTAAGATAGACAAAGAAAAAATTCTGTATAATATTTTTTTAAAAAAACTTTTGGAGCCAAAATGCTTTTACAAGAACCAGTCGTATATCTAAGAGAGATTTTAAGCAGTTATCCAAACTCATATTTAGCAGAAGATACAACTCAAGCTATAATAGGCATCGACTGCGAATACATCTGGGGCGACGATCTTAGTAAGTTAAAATTTGCTTATGAAACCGGAAATAAAATTTGCGATTTTGCAGGGCTATTTGGCGTGATGGGTTATGACGTTGTTTATAAATTTGAAAATATCGGAGATAAAAAAGAGCCTCTTTACGAGTTTCCGACATATTTTTATGCTGATGCAAAAGCGTATTTGCATTATGATAAGCAGAGTAAAATTTATAGTTTTTATGGAAATGATGCGTATTTTTCAAATTTAAAAGACGCAAAACCTCATAAACCAGAGTTTAAAAATGGATTTTACAAAGTAAAAACTGATCTAAATTTAGAAAAAGAGCATTTTAAAAATGCTATAAATAAGGCTAAAGAGTATATAAAAAACGGTGATATTTTTCAAGTTGTATTAAGCGAAATTTTGGAACTTGAGTCAAATTTAAAAGCGCTTGATTTTTACGAGATATTAAAAGTACAAAATCCAAGTCCATATATGTTTTATTTTCCTACTTTGTTTGGCGTGGTTGTAGGAAGCAGTCCTGAACTTGTAATGCAGATAAAAAAAGGTGAAATTTTTGCTGCTCCGATAGCTGGTACTAGAGGCAGAGGAAAAGACGCCAATGAAGATGAAATCCTTAAAAAAGATCTTTTGAGCGATGAAAAAGAGCTTAGCGAACATAAAATGCTGATAGATTTAGCTAGAAATGATATCTCAAAATTTGCCAAACAAGGAAGCATAAAAGTTAAAAATCCGATGCACGTGGAGTATTTTGAAAGTGTTATGCATATCGTAAGCGAAGTTTATGGACAAAAAAGAGACGATAAAAGCGCGTTTGATGTTTTAAGTGTGGTTTTTCCAGCCGGCACGCTTAGTGGAAGTCCGAAAATTCGCGCTATGCAGATTATTAGCGAATTAGAACTTAGTTCAAGGGGAATTTATGGCGGGGGAATCGGATTTTGGCATTTTAATGGCGATGTTCAGATGGCGATTCTTATCCGTTCGGCTATTTTTATAGATAGTGATGATGAAATTTCAAAGGTTTTCATAGGTGCTGGAGCAGGTATAGTGTGGGATAGCAATCCTGAAAATGAGTACGCAGAGATATGTAAAAAACGAAGAAGTTGCGTAAAAGTTTTTGAGCAAAGCTGTAAGGAAATACGATGATTTTGATGATAGATAACTATGATAGTTTTGTGTATAACATCTATCAATACATTTTAGAAACAACTGATGAAGAAGTAAGGTGCGTACGTAACGACGAGATAACTATGGAAGCCATAAACGCTTTAAATCCTAGTAAAATCATCTTAAGTCCTGGTCCAAAACATCCTAGTGATAGCGGGGTTTGTCTTGATATATTAAGTTCAAATTTAGATATTCCGATTCTTGGAGTTTGCCTTGGTCATCAAGCTATCGGTCTTAGTTTTGGTGCAGATATAAAAAGATTAGAAAATCCTATGCACGGTAAAAGTAGCGTTATAAAAATTTTAGATAATAGCGGTATTTTTAAGGATTTACCAAATGAATTTAATGTTATGCGGTATCACTCTTTGTATGTTGATAATCTGCCCAAATGCCTTGAAATAACAGCTTTTAGCGATGATGGGATTATCATGGGTTTAAAACATAAGTCAAAACAGATATATGGAATTCAGTTTCATCCTGAGAGTTATTTTACTGAGTATGGCAAGAAGATTATAGAAAATTTTGTAAATTTAAATAAGCCAAAGAAAAAGGAGAAAGAAGTGGTTGATTTTGCTCCATTTATGACAAAACTACAAAAAGGATTTCCTTTAGAAAGCGGAGATTATGAAGTTATATGCAAAGAGATAAACGATAAAAATTACGATATAGTTCAGTTAGCAGGACTTTTGGTTTTGATAAGCGAAAAATCCTTATATCCTGATAGCCTTGCTGCTCTTGTTAAAAATATACTTAAATACTCAATTACGTATAGCGATAGTACGCCGATGTTTGACATCGTAGGTACTGGCGGTGATAAACTAAAAACTATAAATATATCAACTACGGTGGCTTTTATACTAGCTAGTATGGGAGTAAAAGTAGCAAAACACGGTAACAGAGCTATAACTAGTAAAAGCGGAAGCAGTGATTTGCTAAATACCCTTGGAGTGCCATTAAACAGCGATATAGGAGAGTTGAGAGAGACTTTAAATTTAAAAAATTTAGCATTTTTCCATGCTCCATTTTTTCACAAAATTACAGCCGAGGTAAAAGAAGTAAGAAATCGCCTTGGTATAGGAACGGTATTTAATATGCTAGGTCCGCTTCTTAATCCAAATTTAAATCTTACTAATCAAATAGCTGGAAATTACCTTGAAGAGGTAAATGAGCTTATGGCTAGAACACTTTTAAATTTAGGTAGAAAACATGCTCTTGTCGTGCATGGAATGGACGGTATGGATGAGATAACGCTTTGTGATGAAACTCTTATCCACGAAGTAAAAGACGGCAAAATATTAGAATACAAAATAACTCCCGAGCAATTTGGTTTTAACAGAGCTTTTCACGCAGATATAGAGGGCGGAGACGCTGAAAATAACGCCAAAATATTTAAATCCACTATAAAAGGCGAACTAAGCGGAGCTAAATTTGATATAGTTCTCATAAACGCTATGTTCGGTCTGTACGCGGCGGACTTTGTAAGCTCTCCTATGGATGCAAAACCGCTTATACTTGAAGCTTTGAGTTCTGGCAAGGTATGGGAATTTTATAAAGATTATGTTGGCAAATGAAGATAAAAATTTGTGGTATAAAAACTCTTAGCGAGGCTAAAAGCGTTTGCGAGTCTGAATTTGATGGCGTTAGAGTCGATTTTATCGGGCTTATTTTTGCAGATAGTAAAAGAAAAGTTAGCGTAGAAACTGCAAGAGATATAGCAAATTTAGCTCATAAATTTGGTATAAAAGCCGTAGGAGTTTTTGCTGGGATTAAATTTGATGAGATAGCTAGCATAGTAAAATTTGCGAATTTAGATGCAGTTCAAATTTATGAAAAAGTAGAAGATAAAACTAAATTTAGTTGTGAGGTTTGGCAGGTTTTTAGCGTAGGGGAGAGTTTGCCTGATCTGCAAGGAAGTTACGATAAGATTCTTTTTGATACTAAAGGCGTTTTAAAAGGCGGAAACGGCGTCAAATTTGACTGGAGTTTGCTTACAAATTTAAATACTAAGTTTGGACTAGCAGGGGGAATCGGCGTGGAAAATTTAAAAGACGCGATGAAACTTAAACCAAGTTTTGTTGATATAAATAGCTGCATAGAAGATAAAAACGGTATAAAAGATAGTGATAAAATAATGGAAATTTTAAAAATAGTTAGTTTAGGAGATTTAAAATGAATGCAAAAGCGTATTTCGGAAAATATGGCGGTCAGTTTGTCCCAGAAACTGCGATGAACGCACTTATAGAGCTAGAGAAGGCTTATGAAAGCATAGCAAATACCAAAGAATTTAGAGATGAGTTAGACTCTCTTTTGAAAGATTATGTTGGGCGTCCAAGCCCATTGTACCATGCAAAAAGGCTAAGTGAGCATTACGGTCACGAAATTTATCTCAAACGCGAAGATCTAAATCACACAGGAGCTCATAAGATAAATAACGCCTTAGCTCAAGCATTGCTCGCAAAAAAAATGGGCAAAAAAAAGGTAATGGCTGAAACAGGAGCAGGGCAGCACGGA
Source organism: Campylobacter fetus subsp. testudinum 03-427 (assembly GCA_000495505.1). Classification (NCBI taxonomy): domain Bacteria; kingdom Pseudomonadati; phylum Campylobacterota; class Epsilonproteobacteria; order Campylobacterales; family Campylobacteraceae; genus Campylobacter; species Campylobacter fetus. Next base: position 334,910 of record CP006833.1, read on the forward strand.
GTAGCGACTGCAACCGCAGCTGCGCTTTTAGGTTTAGAGTGCGATGTATATATGGGAGAGTGTGATACTAAAAGACAAGCGTTAAATGTCTATAAAATGCAGCTTTTAGGAGCAAATGTAGTAAGTATAACCGATGGTTTGGCTACCTTAAAAGAAGCTACTACTGCGGCTATCCAAGCGTGGGTAAATGAGATAGAAACAAGGTTTTATGTTATAGGCTCAGCAGTCGGTCCTCATCCTTATCCAAAGATAGTTAGGGATTTTCAAAGTGTTATAGGACGCGAAGCTAAAGTTCAGTTAAACGAAAAAGGTGTAAAGCCAGATTATATCATAGCTTGTGTTGGCGGCGGAAGTAATGCCATAGGTATATTTTCTGCATTTTTAGATGATGAGAGCGTCAAGATTATAGGTGTGGAAGCCGCAGGTTTAGGAGCGGACACTCCTTATCACGCAGCTACTTTAACAAAAGGTGTTGATGGTATAATCCACGGTATGAAAACAGTAGTTTTACAAGATGAGTATGGAAGAATCTTGCCTGTTCATAGCATAAGTGCCGGACTTGATTATCCAGGAGTCGGACCAGAACACGCTCATCTAAAAGATGTGGGAAGAGTAGAGTATTACGCAGTGAGTGATGATGAGTGCATAAACGCTCTTAAACTTTGTACGCGCTTAGAAGGTATAATTCCTGCTATAGAAAGCTCGCACGCTTTAGCTTATCTTGAGAAACTATGTCCAAATTTAAAAACAAAATCAAATATAGTAGTAAATGTGAGCGGCAGAGGTGATAAAGATATGAATACCATAATGGATTATAAAAAAGGAACAATCTATGGATAAGATACAAAAAGCTTTTAGTGGCAAAAAAGCAAATATAGGCTATATAGTAGCAGGATATCCAAATTTAGAATACACAAAAGAGTTTTTAAATTTACTTGATGAGAGTTGCCTTGATATCATAGAGATCGGAATCCCGTATTCTGATCCTTTAGCTGATGGAAAACTCATAAGTATGGCTAGTTTTGAGGCGTGCCAAAATGGAGTTACTACGGACGGTGTTTTTGATATGCTTAAATGTGTAAAAACTAAAAAAGCACTTGTTTTTTTAGTCTATTATAATCTAATCTTAGCTTATGGAGAAGATAGATTTTTAGCTAAAGCTAAAGAAGTAGGTATAAGTGGTTTGATAGTTCCTGATATGCCTCATGATGAAAGTAGCGAATTCAGAGCTAAGACTTCTAAATTTGAGCTTTGTTTGATACCTCTTATAAGTCCTACGTCTGCTAAGCGTACAAAAGATATATTAAATGATGCTAGTGGATTTATCTATGCAGTTGGCTCTCTTGGTGTGACTGGAGGTGTGCAAAGTCCAGTAGATAGACTAAAAGAGATGATAAAAGATATAAAAAACTCTACTTCATTACCTGTAGCAGTTGGTTTTGGTATCAAAACAAATGAGGACGTGAAAAAAACAAAATTATACGCTGATGGCGCTATAGTAGGAACTGAGATAGTCAAACTTACAAGTCAGTATAGTATAAATGAGATAAACTATCATATAGAAGAGATATTTAAAAAATAGTTTTTTAAACTCTCTTTTTTGTAGTAAAAGTTTAATTTTATATGTTTAAATTTGAAATATTTCAAATTTATTACATTATATTTTTATTTGAAATAGTTTTTTCAATAAAAATTTAGTATAATAACTAAAAAAGCTAAGGAGTAAGGTTATGATGAGTGCTGTGTGCTATGCTACTAAGCATTTTTGCACTGATACTTTGGGTTTTGAGCTAGAAGACGGAAGTAAGCTCGGTAGAGATGTTTATGGTGCTAGCATTCCTATGTATAAAGATAATGAAGAGTATCAGTTTTTCTTATATTTTAAAAAAGATACACTGAAGTATTTTGCAAAAGTTTTATTAAACGCATCTGATGCGAATCATGTTGATTTAGCTGATCTCTCAAGAGAAGTTGCAAATCAAATAATAGGTTATGCAAAAAATTTATTAAATGATAGACATGATGGGAAATACAAATTAGGCACTCCGGAGTTTTTAGGTAAAGTTGAATCTTTCCCGGTAAAACTAGCAGAGTCAAAACTTTTTAAAATGAAAAATAGAACATTTAAAATAGGCTATAAAAAAGCATGAGCGATGAAGAACTAAGCCCAAACGGACTATTTCACGGATATGACGAACTTCTTGATATAGGAGTTGAGTTTATCAGCGAGCTAGGAACTACTTCTATAACTGTAAAAGAGCTTTTAAAGCTTGAGGTAGGATCAGTTATAGACTTAGAAAAACCAGCCGGAGAGAGTGTCGAGCTATATATCAATAATAGGATTTTTGGCAAGGGCGAAGTTATGGTTTATGAGAAAAATTTGGCTATACGTATAAATGAAATTCTTGATTCAAAATCCGTAATTCAATACTTTAAAAGAGAGTTGTTATGAGATTTATAATTCTGTTATTTGCTACTTTACCGTTATTTGGTGTAAATTTATTAACTTATAATATATACGAAAGAGGCGATCGAGTAGATATAATGTTGAGTTTTGATTCGCCTTATGATGGTAGTATCAAGCAGCAAGTAGCAGGAGATAAAACTAGTCTTATGCTTAGTGATTTAAATGTAGAAGAGCAGATAGATAAGAGTATAAACTCATCAATTTTGCAAAATATTTTTATATCATCACCTGATAAGCTATCGACTCTAGTTGAACTAAAATCAAATTTGCCTATAGCTATAACAGCTTCTAAAACACCAGATAAATTTGGTCTTAGAATCAGAGCTGCAAATATCAAAACAAATCAAAATCAAGCAGTCATACCCTCAAACATACAGACAAAAGACAATACCGTAGTTTCTGCTGATATAGACTCAAGATATATCTCCGTGATAGTTGTTTTGCTTATACTATTTTTTGTATCTTTTATCATAAAAAAGAGATTGGCGAAACCGAAAAATGATATTTTATTTACTATAGGTGATAATATAAATAAAAAGCCGATTCAGCCAAATGAGCCAAAAGAGCCTGTAAAACAAGATATCAATAGAAATTCCGCATTTAGCGTTTCTGATCCTTCACCGGCAAAAACTCAAGAGGTAAAAACTCCATCATGGGAGTTAAAAACAGATGAGGGCGGCGTAGAAGTTATCTATGAAAAAAGTATCGATAGTACAAATAAAGTCGCACTTCTAAGCTATGAAAATAGAAAATACCTAGTTTTAGTCGGCAGCTCAAATGTTCTTTTAGATAAATTTGGGGAAGATAAAATACGAGATAGAGAGGATTTTGAGGTATTTTTTGAAGAAAATAGACAAAAACTTGGCAGATACTTAGAAGATAGAAAAAACTCTCTTAGCAGCTATAAAGATATGATGAGCAAAGAGTAGTTTTAAGACGCTAAAACAGATATTTTAAAATACTAAATTTAGTATCCGTTTAGAATTTCTACTATCTTTGCAGCTATATTTTCATTGAAATTTAAAATAGTTCTATCTTTATCAAAGTTTATCGGTGATTTTTCACTTTGTATGTTTAAATTTGTTTGGTATGAACTACCGTTTTTGATATTTATAAAAAGTGATACTTGCGAGTCGTAAAAGTACTCTGTATCAAAGTAGTCATCATCAAAACTGTGCAAATACGAAAATCCTACTCCGCGACTCATAAAATGCCTTCCCATTCCAAAGTTGCTTCCTATAAAGAAATTTGAATTTGGTTTTACGGAATTGTTTTTTCTAAAATAGTTGATATTTGCTTTTATATGTATGTTCGAGCTGTTTAAATCTGATATTTCGTATCCGTTTTTGACTAATTCAAATTTTATAATATCAGTTAAATTTCCTTCTGAGTTTCTAGTTTGCACATTAACTTTTTTTTCTGATAGTTTGTCTGTTATAAATATAGGCGAACTAGTCGATATATACACGTTTTGTACGCTATTAGCACAACCTATGATAGAAAAAAGTACAATTATAAAAAATGGAATTTTTTTCATTTAAATCCTTTTTTTCTCTTAATTATACTATTTTTTTGCTATCTTATGGTTAATGTAATATACCACAAACAGCACTGTAAAACTGATGGCTAGCATAACTCCTGAGTATATATGAGCCAAATCATAGTCCAAAAGTTCAACAGCATCATAAATCGCAATACTTGCAACTTTAGTTTCACCACCTATACTTCCGCCTATCATCAAAACAACACCGAATTCGCCTAAAGTGTGAGCGAAACTTACTATGAAAGCTGTTAGCAAAGACGGTTTTATATTTGGCATTGCTACATAGATTAAAGTTTTAAATTTGCTTTTTCCAAGAGAGTAACTAGCTTCTATAAGCGAGTTTGGCATAGATTTAAATCCTGCTAAAAGAGGTTGAAACATAAATGGAAGTGAATATACACAACTTGCTATTATAAGCCCTGTGAAGTTAAAAACAAGTCTGACGTCAAAATTTGCTTCAAAAAATTTACCTAAAAATGAGTATGGAGATAGAAAAATTAACATATAAAATCCAAGAACTGATGGTGGAAGTACTAAAGGAAGTGATATGACTGCTTCAATCACCGGTTTGGCTTTAAATTCTGTTCTTGCGATTATATAAGCAAGTGGAAGAGAAAAGGCAAAAAGTATGAAGCTTGATATAAGAGCTAGCTTGAAAGATAGTAAAAACGGCGTCCAGTCGATCATTTTACACCTTTTACAGATATTTTAAATGCTTTTGCGCTTAGAGTTACGATATCACCAGGTTTTAAATTTAAAACTTCGTTTTTAGTAAGAACTACTTCGCTTATCTGATTTGCGCATTCTGCTATAACAACATAGATCGTATCTCGCTTTTGAATTTCTAATATTTTTGCATGGAAACTAAACTTTTGCGAACCAGATGGTTTTAAGAAAATCTCTGATGGTGTTCCGATATTTCTGATTTTTCCATCGTTTAGCTCATACACGGTATTTGCTAATTTATAAATTTCGCCTACATCGTGACTTACTAAAATTATAGTCATACCAAAGTTTTCATGTATTTTTAAGAGATAATCTTGCAATTTTTGTCTTATTTCATTATCTAAAGCTGAAAGTGGCTCGTCAAGCAACAAAATATCTGGTTTTCTCATCAAAGCTCTAGCAAGTGCAACACGCTGTTTTTGACCGCCTGAGAGTGCATTTATGCTTGAGTTTTTATGTTCATCAAGTCCTGCTAAATTTAGAAGTTCATCGGCAAGTTTTTTGTCATTATTTGCAAATAAAAGATTTTTTATCACGCTCATATTTGGAAATAATGCGTAGTCTTGAAATAGATAACCGATATTTCGTTTTTGCGGCTCTAAATAGTAGTTTTTATCACAATATACTAAAGACCCATTTTTTACATATCCGCTATCTGGTTTTAAAAATCCGGCGATAATTCTTAAAATAGTAGTTTTACCGCTTCCACTTTTGCCATAAAAAGCTACAAAATCTCCCTTTTTTATCTGGAAATTTACATCAAGATGAAAGCTGTTGCTAAGAGATTTTTGGCAAGAGATATCTATCATAAAATTTCACTTATATAAAGAGATGTTTCATTCAAGCAAGCCCAAATTTCCTCTCCAGTTTTAAACTCATTTATTAAATTTGAGCTTAATACGGTTTCGAAGATAAATCCATTTGAGTTTAAATTTATTGTAGATATTATTTCGCCTGCATCAATACTTGTTATGGAGGCGCAAAAGTTATTTCTAGTGCTAATTTGTTTGTGAAAAGATAGCGCTATATCGCTATCTTTAAAACCGAGTAGTACTTTTGAGCCGATTTTGATATCATCTTGTAGCTCAAGTCCGAGCATAAAAAGCTCACCAACTTGCGATGAAAATCTTATTTCACACACTTGACGAGCTATTTTTATCTCTTTAACGACTGCTTGCATTAAAACTCGTAGCCGTATTTTGTAAATATTTCTTTACCTTTTTCACCTAAGATAAAGTCGTAAAAATCTTTAGCAAGTTTATTATTCTCACCGTTTTTTAGTATTACTATACCTTGATCTATAGTTGTATAAAGTTTGCTATCTACTAAACTAAACTCTTTTCCTTCTTTATACTCAGCCATTTTTGGACTGTACATAGCGCTAGCTGCTACAAAACCTATATCGCCGGCTGTTAAAGTTTGGCTTAAAGCTTCGCCTATACTTCCTGCTTCTACTATTTTATCTTTTATTGCATCATAAATTCCTGCATTTTTAAAAGCTTCTATGCTAGCAGCGCCATAAGGTGCAGTTTTTGGATTTGCTATCACTATAGTTTTGATTTTTGGATCTTTTAAAACTTCTAAGCCTTTTGTTACGTCAAATCCGCGTACAGAAAGCATAGCAACTTTACCTTTTGCATATATAACAGCGTCGTTTATCGCAAATCCATCTTTATAAAGTGTTTTTGCAAAGTCCATATCTGCTGACATAAATACTTCAAACGGAGCTCCGTTTTTTATCTGAGCAACTAGTTTTCCGCTAGATCCTAAACTTACGTTTAAATTTACATCTGGGTAAAGCTTTTTGAATTCGCTTTTGATATCATCAAACGCATAAGTCGTGTTTGCTGCAGCAGCAATGCTTAACTCACTTGCAAAGCTAGCTACTACAAAAGCAGCGATGAGTAGTAATTTTTTCATCCATTCTCCTTGATATTTAAAATTTATACGCAAAATTATATCATAAAATAGTATTTTTTAGCATATAAATTATATATTTATATTTAATTTTAAATGATTGTTTTTAAATTTAGAGATAAGCGGAGATATCTCCGCTATGTTTTAAGCTCCTATTAAAATATTACTAGCTTTTATAAATACTAAAATATCATCACCTACATTTATTCTCATATCTTGAGCAGATTCATTTGTTATGATAGCTGTGATTTTTTGTTGATCGTTTATTTCTATAGTAATTTCTGCATTTACTGCACCTAATTTTGCTTCTGTAACTTTACCTTTGATCTTGTTTGCAGCTGATATCTTTATATCTTTTTCGCCGTCTTGTTTTCCAAGTACTACGCTAGGAGCTTTAAATATAAAAAGAACCTCTTTTCCTACTTTTAACCCAAGATCTTTTTCACTCTCTACTGTTATAGTTGCTCTTAGTTTGTTTCCGTTGCTAAGTTTAGCGGTTACTTCTGAATTTACCGCACCTGTTTTTATGTCTGTTATCTCAACTAAAAGTTGATTTCTAGCACTTAATTTCATATTCATCCTTTGTAGGTTACTGATTATATCTTCATTCACATCTTCATTTTTACAAATTTCATCTAAGAAAATTTTTTGAGCTTTTAGTATAACTTCATAAGTTTTTATAAGTTTTTTAGCATAATCGCTAAGTTCGCTACCGCTATTTTTTCTATTTCCATTCACTCTTACTATCAATGGAAATTTAGAACGATTATTTAAAAAATCAAGCGAATCCCATGCATTTTTATATGATATATCCTCAGCTTGAGCAGCTTTGGTAATACTTTTTGTTCTATCTATAGCTTTAAGCAGCCTTATGTGTTTTTCTAGTATAGCTGTGTCGCTGTTTAAGAATAATTCTAAGCTAACATCTGCTTTCATTTTTTTGCCTTTTTATAAAATTGCTTTTTGGTATTTTATACTTATTTAGCAAATAGCTTGTAAATTGAAATGACCTAAATTTTGAGTATAGAGTTATTTTATTAAAACTAAAGGTTGATTTATATAAAATTATTCCCACTATTGTGGTATAAATTGGAGTTTTTATGAGATTTTTTGTTGCAGTTTTACTATTTTTTCATATATCTTGGGCTAATGATATGCAGATGGATTCGTTTGAAGATGAGTTCAAAAGCCCTAGTTCGCTTGATCCTTTAAGCGGGTATAATAGATTTATGACTAGTTTTAATGATGTGATTTATAAAAATATTTTTATTCCTACGTTTAAGGGTTATGATTTTATAATGCCAAATGAAGCTCAAACTGCGATCGGTAACTTTTTTGATAATATACTGTATCCGCTTAGATTTGTAAATAATGTTTTGCAATTTAAATTTAAAAATGCCGGTGAAGAGACTCTTAGATTTATAGCAAATACCATAGTTGGATTTGGTGGTATAAGCGACGTTGCAACTAATGTTTATGGTTTGGCTAAATATGATGAGGATTTTGGTCAGACTCTTGGGTATTGGGGAGTTGGGAGTGGTTTTCCTGTGGTTTTGCCTATTTTTGGTCAATCAAATCTTAGAGATATGTTTGGTTTGGTAGGAGATTATTACGCTAGTCCAGTAACATATATGAACGTATGGTGGGCAAAAGATAGTAAATTTATGAATTTCGCCGCATTTACATTCCAAAAAGTAAATGAAGGCTCAAGAGATCCTGAGCTTTATGAGAGAATTACAAAAGATGCGATAGATCTTTATCCATTTATCAAAAATACATATGAGCAAAGACGAGATGCTCTTATAAAGGAATGAGTTTGAGAAAATTTATATTTTTAAATTTAATATTTTTTAGTTTAGGATTTAGTTTAGAGCTTTCACAAATAGAACCAGTTATGAGAGAAGATCTCAAAAAAGCAGTTTTAGTTATGCAAAATAATGCGATATCAGAAGCCGATAAACCAAAAAAGATGTTTGAGCTGTTTGATGGGTATTTCGACTATGATCTTATGGCAAAACTTGCACTTTCAAAACAGTATAAAACTCTTGATAAAGAACAACAAATTCAGTTTAAAAAAGTGTTTGAAAAAAAGCTCAAACAGTCTTTTACGGATAAACTCGCTTATTATACCGATCAAGTTATAGAGATACAAAGTACTAGTATGCCAAATAAAAATAGATTTTTTGTGAATTCGCTTATTGTAAATGAGGCAGATAAATATAATATAGTTTTTAAATTTCACCGTGCAGACGGCGATAATTTTTTGATTTATGATGTTGATATATTGGGTGTTAGTATTATTCAAACTTATAGATCGCAATTTGAGGATTTAAGCCAAAATGTGAGCTTTGATGATATTTTAAAGCGTTTAGAGGTTACTAGTTTGTTAGATAATAATGAAACCAAAGCCAAATAATGAAAAAATTTTTTAAGACAGTTGTTGCTTTTCCAAAAACTGTTTTAGCCTTAAGCGTTATTATCTGTCTGCTTTTTGGATATTTTACAACAAAGCTTGAGATAGACGCTTCAACTCAAACTCTGCTTTTAGAAAACGATCGCGAACTTTTTGTCTATCGAGAAGTTTCAAAGAGATATGAAACGCCGAATTTTTTGGTTGCTGCTTATACTCCAAATAATGATCTTTTATCAGATAAAACTCTTGAAAAAATAAAAATAATATCTGATGAATTAGAAAAAATAAATGGCGTAACCGGCGTTTTTTCCATACTAAATGCACCACTCTTGCAAAATAGCATTGCTCCTTTGAGTGATCTTATAAAGCATATTCCAAATTTAATGGACAAAGATATAAATAAAACTGCAGCTAAAAATGAACTTCTAACTAGTGCGCTTTATAAAAATAGTCTAGTAAGCAGTGATTTTAGTACGACTGCAATTGTCATAAATTTAAAAACAAACGAAAAATATAATGAATATATACAAAAAAAGGATTTTTTAAATTTAAAAGATAAAAACGGTACTATAAATAAATATGAGAAGCAAGAACTTTTAAATTTAAATAAAGAATTTAAAATTTACAGAGATGAACTTCGCGAAAAAGAGCATGAAAATATAGAGAATATAAAGAGCGTTCTACGTAAATATAGCGGCGATGAGAAGCTATTTTTAGGTGGTATAAATATGATAGCTGATGATATGGTTGGATATGTGAAAAACGATCTTATCACCTATGGTATTAGTGTGCTTCTTTTGCTGATATTTTGTTTGTGGTTGTTTTTCAAGCAGGTTAGATTTATAATTATACCTGTTTTAGTATGTTTTTTAAGCGTAGTTTTGGCAAGTGGAATTTTTGGGCTTTTTGGTTATGAGATAACGGTTATCAGCTCGAACTATGTTGCTTTGCAGCTTATAATTACTATTTCTGTAGTTATCCACTTGATAGTCGCTTATAGAGAACTCTATTTATTTCATCCAAAATATACTCAAAAACAGCTGATCTATCTTACTTTGCAATCTCGCGCTAGCCCCTGTTTTTTCGCTATTTTTACAACCGTTATCGGATTTTTTTCTCTTTGTTTGAGTGATATCAAGCCTATCATTATGCTTGGCGCGATGATGAGTTTTGGTATAAGTGTATCGTTGATAGTAGCATTCGTAGTTTTTGGAAGTCTTCTTGCTCTGCTTGATAAAAAAGAGCCCAAAAGAAGTTTTGAAAATAGTTTTAAGCTTACTATTTGGTGTGCTAAGGCTGCGATTAATTATAGAAAAACAATATATTTGGTTAGTTTTATCATTGTTATGGTTGGAATTTATGGAATTGCTCAGTTAAGAGTAGAAAATAGTTTTATAGGATATTTCAAGCAAAATACCGAAATTTACAGAGGTATGGAAGTTATAGATAAAAAACTCGGCGGAACAGTTCCTCTTGATATAACAATTAAATTTAAAGATAATACCACTTCAAATTTAGATCCGCAAAACGATGCTTTAGATGATTTTGAAAGCGAGTTCAATGCTAAAGTAGGTGATCCTGAATACTGGTTTTCAAGCTATAAAATGGATATCGTAAAAAAGGTTACCAAATTTTTAGAAGATAGGAATTTCATAGGAAACGTAAGCTCTTTAGGCACTCTTTTAGAAGTCGGCAAAAACTTAAATGGCGGTAAAGAGTTGGACTCTCTTAGCTTGGCACTTTTGTATAACGGCTTACCTGATGAGTATAAAAAAGTTTTATTGACTCCATTTGTGAGTATAAAAGATAATGAAGTTCATTTTGTGATTAGAACTATTGATAGTGATGAGAATTTAAGACGGGACGAGTTTATAAAAAGCTTGAAAAAAGATCTTGAAGTTCTGCTTGCAAATGATGACGTGAAGCTGGGCGTAAGCGGAGTTATGGTGCTTTATAATAATATGCTTCAAAACCTGTTTTCTTCGCAAGTAGATACGTTTGTTTTTGTTGTTTTAGCTCTTTTTATCGTATTTGTTTTTATATTTAAGAGTATAAAACTATCTATTATCGGTATTGTTTCAAATTTAGTTCCTCTTTGTATGGTTTTTGGGGTTATGGGTATAGCAAATATTCCACTTGATATAATGAGTATCACGATAGCTGCTATCAGCTTAGGAATCGGCGTTGATGATATAATCCACTATATCCATAGATACAAGATCGAGATAAGAACAAAAGATAAAATAGAAGCTATAAAATCCAGCCATGCTAGCATCGGGTACGCTATGTATTATACTTCTTTTGCGGTATTTTTAGGATTTAGCGTGATGAGTTTTAGTAATTTTTGGCCTACGATATACTTTGGAGTTTTAACAGATCTTGTCATGGTGATGATGCTTATGGGTGCTTTGGTATTGCTTCCAGCGCTCATACTATCGTTTCATTCTAAAACTATTAAAAAAGAGTAAATTTCTCTAACGTTTTTTGTATGCATAGCATACCAAATAGCTCTTTTTTCTTGTTCTATGTTATCTACTACTCCGCTAAAAACGACATCGCATTGAACTACGCTTACGCCTATGTTTGTTCCATTTATAAGACTATCTGAAAATAGCTCTTTTTTAAGCTGCGCTAAAATCGCAAGTTCATCAGATGAACCACACTCTCTATCACTTTTTAATCTTATGTATGTTTTTATCTTTCTTACGCCGCCACTACTTTTTGCGATATCTACTAATTCTAATTTTTGCTCAGCACTATCTACTTCGCCTATAAGTAGAACTTCTCCCCAAAATGACTCTACATCTATATCGAAATTACTAAGATTTTTTGTGCTTGCTATTTTGGTTTGAATTTTTGTTTTGATAACTTTATCTCTTATAATGGAGTAAATTCCTCTCTCATCTTGCGAAACACTATAAACATTATAAATCGTGTTGGCGTTCATACCTGTGCCTACGGTTGTTAGACATCCACTAAACATTAAAGCTAAGAAAATAAGGAATATATATTTCATGATAATTAGTTTAATATTATAATTTTTATTTTATTCTATCTGAAATGAGCTTAAAAAATTGCATATCGGGCATATTCAACTCAAATTTATAAAAATTTCGCTAAAATCTTGACTTAGCTTATCTCGTTGGAGAGTAAAACGACCTGGTGGCGTTCTGTGACTTCAAATCATGTGGCGGGGCGGTTGACCGTTTCGCGGGGTGTTCGATTCACTCACTCTCTCGCCAAATTTTACAAATTATTTGTAGGTAAGGTTTTTCATGTTCGTTAGCAAGGGCGACGCATCGCTTTCTTCTGGGCTTTTGAAAAGAGCCTACCTAATATTTATCTTATGTGTAGGATCTATAGTCTGCTTTTTATCTTTTATAATATTCGTTGAACTTTATAAATTAGAAGACGGATTAAAAAGATCAAATTCTTATCATATGATGAGAATTATGAGCAAACTTGAGACTATACACTCTGGGTTAGCATATCTTTTAGAAGACAATATCAGCGATGAAGAGTTTTATAAAACTATCGCAGATAATGATATTTTAGATGGTATATTTTTAACGGATAATAACTTTACTATTATAAAATCATATTCTAAATTTAAAAACGATCTTACTGCATTAAAACTATTTAACTATAAAGATCATTTTAATAAATATGGATTTTTTATATCTAAATTTATCTATTTAGAGCCTGATCATCCTAGTTTATTTATTATTTTGCCTTATGCTAATGGAGTAAATTTGATCGGTATGCTTGATGCTTCAAAGCTCGCTTCATTCGCTCTTTTAGATGATGCAAATAAGTATTCGTATATGATGGATTCTGAGGGTTTTATAGTTTTGGATTCTGTTGGTAGTAATATATATGATACTTTCAACATAGATTATGACTGGAAAAATAGCCAAAGTATGCATCTTTCGGTTGATTCTTCTACAAAACAACTTAGTTTTTACTCAGTAGAGTTTAACAAAGGTATAAATTTAGCCGTCATATCAAAAGAGCCGTTTTTTGATATATTTAACTCATATTTAGTAATAATCGCAGTAGCTACGATACTTTTGATATTTGCTTGTTTGGTTTTGATAGATAATATAATATTTTTAAAGCGAAATGTTATATCTCCTATTAGTAAGCTAAAAAGTCTTTTGGCTGGATTAGAAATAGGCGAAATCGATGTTAATAAATTTAGATCAAATAAAGACTTTGATGACATCTGCTATGAGATTTTAAATTTATACACAAACGAAGTTATTGCAAAAAATGATCTTAGGGATTATAAAGAGCAGTACGCTTTGATATTCCAAAAAAGCTCTATAAAAATACTATTTGTAGATGCAAAAAATGGACAGATTATAGAAGCGAGTGAGTCTGCTATAGAGTTTTACGGTTATGATAAAGATATGCTTCTTACTATGAATATATTTGATTTGCAAGCTACTAGTTTGTATGATTACTCTTATAGTAAATTAGCAGATATGAACGATGATGAAAATATCTACTGTTCTCACAGACTAGCAAACGGTGATCTAAAAATAGTTCAGATAAAAATAACTCCTGTAAGCTCTTATTTAAATGATTTTTATTTTATGATTATTTGGGACGCAACCGAAAATCAAAAAATGATAGAAAATTTAAATAAAGAGAAGCATCTGCTACTCTCAAGTCCTATCTTGATAGCTACTTTTAAAGTGGATGAAAACTGGAAAATAATTCAAATTTCTAATAACGTATCTGATATATTAGGATACAACATCGAAGATATTTTATTTAAAAATTTTAGTTTTAGAAGTATAATTCATAAAGAAGATATAGCAAATTTAATTGTTGATATAAAACATAGAATGAAGCTTATAGATACACCTTATGAGACGGATAATGAGCTTGATAGGCTTTGTCGTATAAAGCTTTCAAACGGCAATTACGACTGGTTTAAAGTATTTATCAAGATATCTAAAGATACAAACGGTGATATGTTTGTTACTGTATTTATGTTTAATAGTACAAATCAAAAACTTACAGAAGATATATTTAAAGATAAGATAAACAAGTACCAAAATCTACTTTGGGCTACTTCTGGAATGTCTTTTGAATATGATATCAAAAAGCGTGTATATGCATTTTCAAATAGTTTTATAAATTTACTAGGATATAGAAATAACGATGATCTAGGCGTTATAAACTCTGAAAATATATCAAAAATAGTATATAAAAATGATTTAGATAAAGTAGCATTAGCATGGGATAACTATCTAAAAGGACTAAGTACAAGTATAAATACTGAGATTAGATGTATCACTAAAGATGGAAGATATATTTGGGTATATATAAAAGCAAAAACCGCAACTTCTAATCTTGATGGAACTCCAAATTTGATATCTGGAATGCTTGAAGATATCACTATTAAAAAAGAGTCTGAGGCACAGCTTAAACTCATAGCTAGCGTATTTTCTTACTCCAGAGAAGGCATTATGATAACTGATCTAAATGGTTTGATACTAGACGTAAATGACGCCTTTGTGCAGATCACAGGATATAACAAAGAAGAAGTAAGAGGCAAATATCCAAATATGCTAAAATCAGACCGTCATAACAATAAATTCTATGCTAAAATCTGGGCTGATATAAAGCAAAACGGTTTTTGGCGCGGTGAAATTTGGAATAAAAGAAAAAATGGTCAGATATATCCAGAAATTTTAACTATAAGTGCAGTCAAAAATCATCTTAATGAAGTTCAGCACTATGTTGCTATATTTTATGATATTACTTATATCAAAGAGAATGAAACGAGATTAGAAAAAATAGCGCATTACGATCCGCTTACAAAGCTTCCAAATAGATTTTTCTTATTAGAAAAGCTTGCTATAGCTATGGATGATACTAGAACAAATGATAAAAAAATAGCTGTTATATATCTGGATTTAGACGGATTTAAAAAAGCAAATGATACTTATGGGCATAATTGCGGAGATGGACTTTTAGTAACTATATCTAGTCGTATGCAAGATATAATAAATGGCGACAATTTGATAGCGCGTTTTGGAGGAGATGAGTTCGTAGCTCTCATTAATGATGCAAGTGATAAGAACGCACTTATTAAGATCTTAGATGATATGCTTTTAGCCGCTAATGATAAAACAGTGATCAACAGCAACAAAATTCAAGTAAGCACAAGCATAGGTGTAGCATTTTATGATAGGCACAGTGATATATCTATGGAAGATCTATTAAAAAGAGCGGATTGGGCGATGTATCACGCTAAGTTGTCTGGTAAAAATAGATATTATATATTTGATGAAAGCAGAGACGAAATTTTTAACCGTTACAATGAGAGTTTGCTATCTAAAGATAAATTTGATTCTGATGAGTTTTTCTTAATGTATCAACCAGTAGTAAATATAAAAGATGCAAAAATCATAAGTTTTGAAGTTCTTCTTAGATGGAGACATCCGCAAAAAGGCATAATGCTACCTGTGGATTTCTTGCATATATTTAGTGATAAAGTTTGGTTTGATGAGCTTACTATATGGATTATTATAAATGCGCTTAGAGATTCTAAAGATATTTTTGATAAAGGGATAAAACTAAGCATCAATATACCGTTTGAACAACTAAACGATGAGATATTCTTTTCTAAATTTAAAAATCTTTATGAGAGCAGTGATCTAAGATTTGATATGCTTGAAATAGAGATAACAGACGCTATGTCTGTAAAAGATATCGAAAATGAGATACTAAATTTAACAGTATATGAAGAGTTGGGCATAAAGTTTATATTTGATGATTTTGGATCTAGTTTATCGCTTGCTAGTACTATGAAAACGGCTCCGACAAATACATATAAAATAAATAAAAAATATGCTCTTGAACTACTTGATAGAGTAGATAATGTAGATATGTTGCAGACTATATTAAATATATGTAACGCGTTTAATAAACGCGCTGTAATTAAAGGTGTAGAAAACGAGTATATTTATAATATAGTTGCAAATATGGGCTTTGTAGAGTTACAAGGCAACTTTATAAGCAAACCAGTATTTAAAGACGAGATATTAGATACTATAAATATGATTTATATTAAACGAGTTTTTAATCCAAATTTAGAAAAGATATCGCTTTATAAATTTATCATTTATCAAATAAATGCTATTAAGCAGATTATAATAGCTATAGAAAATTATAACACTTCTATATTTGATTACTCTACTTATAGAAGAGTATATAATGAGTTTGAGAAGCTAAAAGAAATTCCAGAGCCTTGCAAAGAAGCAGATGGGCTTATAACTTTGGTATTTAGCAGTGATTTTGTAAATAAAGAGGAGATAGCATATCTGCTAAATGAGTTAGAACATAAAAAATTAAGTATTTTAAACACCATAATCGGAGAATAAATTTGAATTATACAGATAAGATTATTTATGAACATGAGATTCCTGATGGCTCAAAGTTGTATTTTGGAAGTAGTGCTAAGCTAAAAAGAGATATAGAAAATAGAGCTAGTGTGATTTTAGAAAAATATGGATTTAGCGAGATTATAACTCCGTATTTTAGCTATCATCAGCATTTAAGCGTGGCGCCTCAAAAGCTACTAAGATTTTCAGATAGTACAAATCACGAGATAAGCCTAAGAGCTGATAGCACAGTAGATGTAGTAAGGATAGCTACAAAAAGACTTAAAGATATGAGTACAAAAAAGTGGTTTTACATCCAGCCTGTTTTTAAGTATCCTAGTAGTGAAATTTATCAAATCGGAGCTGAAATTTTAGACTCTAGTGATCTGCTAAAATGTATAAATATAGCCGCAGAACTATTTGACGAGCTTGGCATAAAGCCGCATTTACAAATAAGCAATATAGAAATTCCAAAAATAATATGCAAACTTCTAAATTTACCAATTAGCGTATTTGAAAACGGAAGACTTGAGTTGATTTTAAATCAAAATTTAAACTGGTTAAATAGATTAGCAAATATAAAAAACGATAAAGATATCGATGAGGTTATAAAAATAGTTCCATCTGAGCTAAGAGAGCCTTTAAATTCGATAAAAGATTTAGCTAGCGGATATGAAAATAGAGTGTATGCGCCGCTTTATTATTCTAAAATGAGATACTACGATAAGCTATTTTTTAGGTTTTTATGCGATAATTATATTTTAAGTGGCGGCGGCAGCTATGAAATAGATGGCAAAGTTTCTGTTGGTTTTGCTATTTTTAGTGACGCTTTGATAGAAAATTTAAGTAAATAAAGGACTTTTTATGACAAAGGCGGATTTGATCGTTGGAATACAATGGGGTGATGAAGGCAAAGGAAAAATAGTAGATATGCTTTCACAAAATTATGATGTAGTATGTAGAAGCGGTGGCGGACACAATGCAGGACATACTATATGGGTTGATGGTATGAGATACGCTTTGCACCTAGTTCCAAGCGGAATTTTACATAAAAATATTATAAATATTATAGGAAATGGTGTTGTTGTAAATCCTGAAGTTTTGATTAGCGAGATGGCTCAGTTTGATCATTTAGAAGGTAGATTTTTTATAAGCGATAGAGCGCACTTAAACTTAGCTCATCACTCATTAATAGATCAAGCCAAAGAGAGATTAAAAGGTGATAAAGCTATAGGCACGACAGGTAAGGGCATAGGACCTGCATATTCAGATAAAATTAGCAGAAGCGGACATAGAGTGGGCGAGCTTTTAGATCCAAAAGCACTTTGTGAGAGCCTTATGAAAGATTTTGAAGCAAATAAGCCGTATTTTGATACTCTTAGCATCGAAATACCGCCTAAAGACAAAATTTTAGCTGATTTGGTTAGATTTAAAGATGTTTTGGCTCCGTTTATCACAAATACAACTGAGCTTTTGTGGAAAGCTATGGATGATAATAAAAAAGTTCTGCTTGAAGGAGCTCAAGGAACTCTTCTTGATATAGATCACGGAACATATCCGTACGTGACTAGTTCAAATACCGTATCTGCAGGAGCTTGCACCGGTTTAGGTCTTAGTCCAAAAAGTATAGGTAAGGTTATTGGTATCATAAAGGCATATTCAACTAGAGTTGGAAATGGTGCTTTTCCTACTGAAGATCTTGGCTGCGATGGTGAGAAAATGTGCGAGATAGGTAAAGAGTTTGGTACTACAACAGGTAGAAAAAGACGTTGCGGATGGCTTGATGCTGTTGGCGTAAAATACTCTTCAAGACTAAATGGAGTAGATACTTACGCTTTGATGAAACTTGATGTTTTAGATGGATTTAAAAGTGTTAAAATTTGTAAAGCATATGAGTATAAAGGCGAAGTTATAGATTATTTTCCTTCAGATCTTCAAAATGTAACTCCTATTTATGAGGAATTAGAAGGTTGGGATAGCATAAGCGGTATCAAAAAATATGAGGATTTGCCTTTAAATGCTAGAAAGTATATAGAGAGAATAGAAGAATTAACCGGCGTAAAAATCGGATTTATATCAACAAGTCCAGAGAGAAATGATACGATTATAAGATGAATAATAAATTTACACAAGTAGTAAAAGTAAAAGAAGAAAACGTCAATAAAATAGAGCTAAGCCTTGTTAAATGCAAGGCTTTAGACAAAGAGCTGAAAAGATCTATGGAAGCTATTATCGATGAGTTAAATTTGCATAGATTTCCACGCGGTGGTAGTTCTGCGGATATAAAAATAAATTTAGAAGAGCAGAAACTTTTAAGAGATCAAAAAGAGAGAATAAAAGAGAGAATAATCTTAAATCAAAAAGAGATCGTTCATTATGAGTTTCAACATAAAAAAGCATATATAGAGTTAGAAAAGATGAAATATTTAGAACAAGAAGAAACCACAAAAGAGATAGCTAAGATAAAAAAACAAGAAGCAAAAGATCTTGATGAAATTGCTGTTCAAAGATACTCTTTTATGAAAGATACAAAATGAAATTTGCTTTGGTTTTATGTTTTGTATTTGCAAGTTTAAATTCAATAGCCGCCGATGACTGGGATGCTATATACGAAGCTAAAAAAGCTGAGATAACACGTGAGTTTGAGCGCATAGATAGCGCAAGGCAAGAGCTAGAAGCTTATAGAGCCGCTACAAAATCTTTGTTTGATAAAAGAGAGGCTGAAATTTCAAAACAAGAACTCGATGTAAATAGAACGCTTGATGAAATTTCAAAAAAAGAGGAAAATATAAAAAATATGCTTGCAAAAAATGAAAAAATTTTAGAAGAGTTAAAAACAATGACTTCTGATAAAGTTTTAGAAGTATATGCAAAAATGAAAGATTCTCCCGCTGCAAACATTATCAGCTCACTTCCTAGAGATGAAGCAGCTAAAATACTTTATGCTCTTGAGCCTAAAAAAATATCATCTATACTCTCAAAAATGGATCCAGCAATAGCAGCAGAGCTTACTGAAATTCTAAAAAAAGATGATCTATTTACAGACAATAATAGTTCTGCTAAATGAACTTTAACTTTTAAATTTATAAAAAAATATACAAAAATTTATATAGCTTTGAGTAATGTCGCATACCTTTAACTAACTTTTACATTTTTTTAGATAAAATTGTTACAAAATAATGAAAGGCTGTTTATGCGAATCAAATTACCACACGCACCTTATATAGCAAGAAAAGTTGGATTGGATCTTTTTAATTGTGGTTTTGTTAGTTTTAAAAGCGGCATCGAGCCAGTTGCCAGCGTAGTGCAAAGTATATTAGAAAATGATATTAATAAAGAAAAAGCGCTTGAAGAAAAGGTAAAAGAGGTGCTAGATCAAAATGAAAACGAGATGGATTTTATGCAAGTTGATAGAAAAAATATGTTTTGGCTTATAAAGAAAAAACTTGCAAAGGATTTTGGGGTAATTTTATCTTATGAGGATAGATATAGTAGCGTTTCTCACGAAATTTTAGAGCTTTTATGGAAAAAAGATCTCATAGACTACAATGTATCGGACAATCGTGTTAAAAACGTCATTTACGGTGCAATAGAAAATTATCTAAAATCATACGAAGATATAGAAGATATCGTAGTAGATAAGCTTGCAAACTACAAAAGAAAGCTTATTGCTGGTACTGATGAGTATGATTTGGTATTTGAAAAGCTTTATGAAGAAGAGCTACACAAAAAAGGAATGATCTAATGAAAGCTTATATTTATATAGAAAATGGAGTTTATTTAGAAGCAAAAGCGTTTGGAAAAGGCGGAAGTGCTTTTGGAGAACTTGTGTTTAACACCTCTTTAACCGGTTACGAAGAGATAATAACTGATCCTAGTTACGCCGGACAATTTATAATTTTTACTATGCCAGAAATAGGTATAGTAGGAGTAAATGAAAATGATGAAGAGAGCTCAAAAATCCACGCTAGTGGAGTTTTTATGCGTAATTTTAATCAAACCCCAAGTAATTTTAGAAGCGAAAAAAGCTTAGAGAAGTTTTTTTACGATCAAGGTAAATTTGGAATTTATGATGTAGATACAAGGTATCTTACAAAAATGTTAAGAGATAGTGGAAATTTAAGAGCTTTTGTATCTACTGAGATAAATAATAAAGAGATTTTGAAACACGAGTTAGAAAATAGCGCTCGTATAGATGAGATAAACTATGTTGGTATAGTAAGCACAAGAAAACCATATATCCACTCTAAAAACTCATGGAAACATCAAAAACAAAGCTATGGAAATTTGAGTTCTATCGGTAAAAAAGTAGCGGTCATAGATTATGGTGTAAAAAGAAATATTTTAAATGAATTATGCGAAGCAGGACTTGAAGTAGAAGTTTATCCGCATAATGTTAAAGCTGAATTTTTGATAGACAAATTTAAAAAAGGTGAGATAAACGGAGTATTTCTAAGCAATGGTCCTGGTGAGCCACGAATGTTAGTTGATGAGATAAACGAGATCAAAAAACTTATAAAAGCGGACATTCCTATGTTTGGAATTTGTCTTGGACATCAACTTTTATCAAATGCTTACGGATATGAGACTTATAAACTTAAATTTGGACAACACGGTGCAAATCATCCAGTTTTAAATTTAGAAACAAAAAGTATAGAGATAACTGCACAAAATCATAATTATAATGTACCTGAAACCATAAGCGAAGTAGCAACTATCACGCATAGAAATCTTTTTGATAACACGATAGAAGGCGTTAGGTATAACGGTGGTAAAGTATTTTCGGTGCAGCACCATCCAGAAGCGAGCAGTGGTCCTAATGAGAGCAAATATATATTTAAAAACTTTATTGAAATATTATAATGGATATAAGTACGGTATTTAGCATTATCAGCATTGCTATTATGTTTAGTATATCGCACTGCATAGGTATGTGTGGCGGATTTGTAATGGCATATAATGCTAAATTATCAAATAAAACTAAAAAAGAGATAGTTTTTCTTAGTATTAGCTATCATTTAAGTAGAGTTTTTGCTTATGTTTGTTTGGGAGTTTTATTTGGTTTTTTTGGTTCTATCGTGATATTAAATTTAAAAACCAAAGGATTTGTATTTTTTATCGTAGGGATTTTTTTGGTTGTTTTATCTGTAGCTTTGGTGAAGCGCGGCAAGCTCTTGGCTTGTATAGAAAATGATAAAATAGGAAATTTGATAATGCGTTTTTTTAAAAAAATTAGCAAAAGGGACGACGCTCCGTCTTTTATGATATTAGGTTTTTTAAACGGTTTATTACCTTGTGGAGTTGTTTATTACTTTTTGGCATTATCTCTTAGCAGCGGAAGTATTTTTAATGGCTTTCTTGTGATGTTTATATTTGGTCTTAGTACTCTACCTGTTATGCTGATTTTTAGCGGTGCAGTCGGTCTTGTAAGTGCTAAATTTAAACGCACTATGACTATAGCTACTTCTGTTATCATAGCGATTTATGGAGTGTATTTATCATATTTAGGATTTATGGCGATAAAATGATTGACTTAAGTGAAAGATTAAAACAGTATCAAGCCGCTATCGATACAAGCAATATCGTTTCAAAAACAGATATTGAAGGTTATATTACTTTTGTCAATGACGAATTTTGCAAAATCAGCGGCTATACGAGAGATGAGCTTGTCGGCAAACCTCATAACATAGTTCGTCATCCAGATGTTCCAAGCGAAAATTTTAAAATTCTTTGGGAGACAATCTTAGCAAAAAAAGTCCATAGAGCCATAGTAAAAAATAAAGCTAAAGACGGCAGTGCGTTTTATCTAAATACAACTATTATCCCTATACTAGATGAGAGGGGAAATATCGAAGAGTTCGTTGCTATACGTCATAACGTAACTGAAGTCGTTCTTCTTAATGAGAGACTTTTAAAAACACAAAATGAATTAACAGATTTAAACTCCTTGCTAGAACAAAAAGTAGCAGAACAGACCAAAAAACTCATAGATCTAAATAAAAATCTCGAACAAAGAGTTCTCCAAGAAGTAGCAAAAAATGAGGAAAAAACTAAACTTATGTTCCAGCAAAGTCGCCTTGCAAATATGGGTGAAATGTTGGCAAATATAGCTCATCAGTGGAGACAGCCATTAAATGAGTTGAGTATAGATTTATTTAGATTAAAACAAACGGTAAATACACCTAATAGCGAATTTTTAGATATATACAATCACTCAAAAACAGTTATAAAAGGTATGAGCAACACTATAGAAGATTTTCGTAATTTTTTTAATTCAAATACCAAAAAAGAGAGTTTTTTAGTATCTAGCGCAGTAGAAGACGCTGCTATAATGCTTCAAAGAACGCTTGAAAAAGATGGTATAAAACTTGAGTTTAGCTATGATAAAAATATTTTTTTAACTGGATATAAAAATGAGCTTGCTCAAGTTTTTGTAAATCTCTTTACAAATGCTAGAGACGCTTTTAGAGATATAGATATAGACAATAAATTTATAAAAGTTTCAGTAAAACGAAGCAAAGGCTTTGTGATATTAAAAGTACAAGATAATGCTGGAGGTATAAAAGAGGATATTAAAGATAAAATTTTTGAGCCGTACTTTACTACAAAGCATCCTATAGTAGGAACTGGGCTTGGGTTATATATGAACAAAAAGATTATAGAAAAATTTAATGGTGATATAAGTGTGCATAACGTTAAATTTGGAACTTGTTTTGAGATAAAAATACCGATTTTATTAGAAAAAGGAGAAAATGATGAGTGATATATTAAAGAGTCTTACGGTTCTCTTTGTAGAAGACGAAGACAAGATAAGAACTAGCATGGGCAGTGCTATGGAGGGGATTTTTGCAAAAGTTATCCTAGCTGGTAATGGAGATGAAGGACTTAAGAAATTTAAAAAATTTAATCCAGATGTCATAGTAACTGATATTTCTATGCCTATAATGGACGGTCTTGATATGTCAAAAGAGATTAGAGATATATCAAAAGATACTCCTATAGTGATTTTGAGTGCATTTAGCGAAAAAGAAAAACTGCTAAAAGCTATAGAAATCGGCATAGATAAATACATAATAAAACCTATAGATATGGAAGAGTTGTTTGAAGCTATATCTGTTTTGGCTCAAGATAAGATCAGCACTACAAATATCGTAGAAATAGGTGGCGGATACTCATTTAATAAGACAAAAAGAGTTTTAGTAAAAAACCAAGAAGAGATAGCACTTACAAAAAAAGAGTTGGCATTTATCTCTATTTTAGTAAAAAGATTGGGTACATTAGTGCTTCATGAAGAGATAAAAAATAGCGTTTGGGTTGGAGAAAAAGTGAGTGATGCTGCGATTAGAACGTTTATAAAACGTATCCGTGATAAAGTAGGAGCAAATTTAATAAAAAATATTCCAGGACTCGGATATAAAATAGAAACAAATTTGTAAAAAATTTATAAGGTAAAAGCGTGTTTTTAAGGGTAATTACAGGGTTATAATTTATACAAAATTAATCTTTTTAAGAAAATTTATATTTTATTTACCTTATAATTGCAAAGTTATGTTTTTTTCAGGATAACATAAAAAATTGACAGGAGGAACTTTTTGATGCAGCCAAGTAATGCATTAAATTATGACTATACAGTCGCTAAGTACTTCATGTTTACCACTATTATATTTGGTATAGTAGGTATGGGTATAGGAACTTTGATAGCTTTTCAAATGGCCTATCCAGATCTAAACTACCTAGCTGGTGAATACGGAACATTTAGCCGTTTAAGACCGCTTCATACAAACGGCGTGGTCTATGGGTTTATGTTGTCAGGTATCTTTGCTACCTGGTATTATATCGGTCAAAGAGTGCTAAAAGTCTCAATGAACGAGTCGAAATTCCTAATGTTTATAGGAAAATTGCATTTTTGGTTATATGTTATAGTAATCGCCTTAGCAGTAGTTAGTCTTTTTGCTGGATTATCTACTTCAAAAGAGTATGCTGAGCTAGAATGGCCTATAGATATACTAGTTGTTATAGTGTGGGTGTTATGGGGAGTTTCGATATTTGGACTAATCGGAATTCGTCGTGAAAAAACTCTTTATATCTCGCTTTGGTATTACATAGCTACATTTTTAGGTGTTGCTATGCTTTATCTATTCAATAATATGGAAGTTCCTACTCGCCTAGTTTCTGGTATGGGTAGTTGGCTTCATTCGGTATCTATGTACGCAGGAAGTAATGATGCTTTGGTACAATGGTGGTGGGGACACAACGCTGTTGCGTTTGTATTCACAGTGGCCATCATAGCTCAAATTTACTACTTTTTACCAAAAGAGAGCGGACAACCGATATTTAGTTATAAACTTTCATTATTTTCATTTTGGGGTTTAATGTTTGTTTATCTTTGGGCTGGCGGTCACCACCTTATTTATTCTACAGTTCCAGACTGGATGCAGACTATGGGATCGATATTCTCAGTAGTTCTGATACTTCCTAGTTGGGGTTCTGCTATAAATATGCTTCTTACTATGAAAGGTGAATGGGGACAATTAAGAGAGAATCCTCTTATTAAATTTATGGTTCTAGCAAGTACATTCTATATGTTCTCTACTCTTGAAGGACCTATACTTTCTATAAAATCTGTAAATGCTCTAGCTCACTTTACTGACTGGATACCTGGACACGTTCATGATGGAACTCTTGGTTGGGTAGGATTTATGACTATGGCAGCACTTTATCATATGACTCCACGTGTGTTCAAAAGAGAGCTTTATAGCAAATCTTTAATGGAAGCACAATTCTGGATTCAAACAACGGGTATAGTTCTATATTTTGCCTCAATGTGGATCGCGGGTATTACTCAAGGTATGATGTGGAGAGCAACAGATGAGTACGGTAACCTTGCGTATTCATTTATAGATACCGTTACGGTTCTAATCCCGTACTACTGGATAAGAGCTATAGGCGGATTGCTATACTTAATAGGCTTCTTTATGTTTAGTTACAACATAATAAAATCAATTTCATCAAGCAAACCAGTTGAGCGTGAACCAATCAGCGCTTCACCTATGGCTGCGTAAGGAGGAATGAATGTTTAGTTGGTTAGAAAAAAATCCATTCTTTTTTGCGGTATTTGTATTTGTATTTATAGCTTACGCTGGTATTATAGAGATATTACCAGATTTTGCTGATCGTGCTAGACCTGTAGAGGGTAGAAAACCTTATACTGTTTTACAATTAGCAGGTCGTCATATATATATACAAGATAGTTGTAACGCATGTCACTCGCAGTTAATTAGACCATTCAAATCAGAAACAGATAGATATGGAATGTATTCTATCAGTGGCGAATACGCTTATGATAGACCATTTCTCTGGGGTTCTAAAAGAACAGGACCTGATCTATGGCGTATAGGTAACTATAGAAGCACTGATTGGCATGAAAATCATATGAAAGATCCAACAAGCGTAGTACCTGGATCTATTATGCCAGCATATAAACATATGTTTAATAAAAATGCTGATATAGAGACTGCTTATGCTGAGGCATTTACCATCAAAAAAGTATTTAACGTACCATATGATGCTGAAGATATGCCAAAACTCGGCACTTGGGAAGCAACTCAAGCTATGGTAAAAGAAGAAGCGGCGGCTATAGTTGGACAAATGAAAGATCAAGATGTTAAAGATGCATTTGCTAGAGGCGAAATTCGCGAGATAGTTGCACTTATAGCATACTTGAATAGCTTAAAATAAGGTTTATGTTATGAGTGTAGAAACTATGAGAGAGCTTCAAGCATATGGCTATTTTGTTTTATTGGTCGCTATGGTTGTATTACTTTATGGCTATTGGTTTCATCTGAAAAAATCTGAAAAGTCAGGTAGAAGAGATTATGAAAAGTATTCGAATTTAGCTCTTAAAGATGAGTTACGTGATGATATCTTAGAAAATGTTTCTACTAATAACAATAATGCTAAGAGGAGCGTTAAAAAATGAAATGGTTTAATCTTGAAGATAGTGTAAATTCGCTTTCTATTCTTGGCGCTATAGCTATCATTTTATTGACACTTATTGTCGTTGGTAGGCTATTTAAGCTGATGAAAGAAAAAAAAGAAGGCGGCGAACTTAGTGAAGATAATTGGGATGGAATAGGCGAATATAAAAATCCACTACCGATTGGCTGGGCTGTTGTATTTGTTCTTACTATAGTTTGGGCAATATGGTATTTTTTATTAGGTTATCCTTTAAATTCATACTCTCAAATCGGAGAGTACAATGAAGAAGTAAAAGCCTATAATAATAGTTTTCAAGCTAAATTTGAAGGTGCTAGTGCTGAGGAGCTAAAAGCTATAGGAGAACAAGTTTTCCTAGTGCAATGTTCTAGCTGTCATGGTATCACAGGTGATGGTATAAATGGCAAAGCCGCAGATTTAAATATATGGGGAAGTGAAAAAGCTATCTATGATGTTATCGTAAATGGCTCAAAAGGACTTGACTATCCTCTAGGAGAGATGCCAGGTGGTATGGTAGATGAGCCTACTGCTAAGGCCGTAGCAGCTTTTGTTGCTAAAGAGATTTCAGCTATAAAATCTACTTATAATGAAAATTTAGTAGAGGCTGGACGAGAAGCATGGCCTACTTGCGCAGCTTGCCATGGAGATGATGGTAAAGGTATGGATGGACAAGCTCCTGATCTTACAAAATACGGTTCTGGATCATTTGTCGTTGATGTTCTTAATCGTGGTAAAATAGGAAGCATAGGACATATGCCAAAATTCACTGGCTCAGGAATACTTAATGAGACTCAAGAAAAAGCTGTCGGCGAATATGTAATTTCGCTTTCGAAAGGGGAGTAGCATGGAAAATACAAATAGATCTGTTTTTGGAATAAGCGGAATATCTGGAATGCTGATCGCTACTGTGCTTTTGCTGACTATTTTGGTAGTTTTAACATACCTTGGTATTGTATCACAACAAAATGTTATGCAAAAACCATATAAGTTAGTTGATCCTGCGTCTGTACAGATGAAAAGCAGCACTAAACAAGCCTCAGAAGTAATGGTTATAAAGGAGTAAAAATGTCAAATGTATTAGAATCATTGATAGTTGTTGGTCTTATAATCACAGCGGCTATAACTGCTTGGTCGGTTTTAACTCCAAATAGCCTATTTTTAGGATGAAGTTAATAAGTTTATTAAAGAGCGGTTTTTTAGCCGCTCTTTGTAGTTTTGGTCTTAATGCTGCTACCATAGATAACGCCGGAGTTTTAAGCGAACCTATAAAATCTAAGCTAAATGAGATGGGCGCAGAGTTAAAGGAGACAACAGGTGTCACCTTGGATTTGATTACTTTTTCAAATTTAAATGGTGAAAGTATCGATGAAGCTATTAAACCTTTTAAAAGTAGTTTAAAGCCTCCATACGTTATTCTTGTATTAGTTCCTAAAGAAGCCGGAGCTAAAACCGGCAAGGTAGATATCTATACTTCAAACGATGCAAATTCTCTTTTTGATAAAGAAGCTGTTCTTAGCCCTTATCCAGAAAGTGGCTCTATCCTTCCAATACTAGTTTCAAACAAAGGCAAAGATATATACAACGCAGCTATGTTAAATGGATACTCAGATATAGCAGATAGGATAGCAAACTCAAAAGGAGTAGTTTTAAAAAGCTCCATTGGAAACTCAAATAGAGACACTATCAATATCTTTAGATATTTGATTTATGGCTCAATTATACTTGTCATAGTAGTATTTGCAATAAGAAAAATAAAAAGGTAATTTATGCAAAATAAAAAAACTTTTTGGCCATATGGGATTTTGCTATCTATATTTGCTATAGTATGCGCTTGTATTTATACTATTTATCATTCACTTGATTATCCGGTTCATTTGGATAATTTCTATTTTGATAAATATCAAAATGTAGAAAATGGATACAACGAGATCCAGATCAAACAAGCTAAATTTGATCAAGATTTTAAATTTGATCAGAATGCTACTATTTATATAGATGGACTTTTAAATCAAAATGATCCTCAAAAACTAAGACGCAACAAAATAGTTCCAGTAGTAGATCAAGATAAAAATGTTGAACTAGTTTTTGATACAAATGCTACAAATTTAAAAGCTGAACTTCTACTTTCTAGACCAGATACTAATCAATTCAATAAGAGTTTAAATTTTAAGTTAGAAGATAATAAATTTAAAATTAGCGATCTAAATTTAACTATGCCAGGCAGATGGCAGATCATGATGAAGCTAACTGCAAGTGACGATAGCGTAGGATTTTTTAAATTTGAGTTATACGCAAAATAAGATTTTAAACGTCCTTAGCTCATCAAGAAATGTTCGTGAGTTTTACATTGCAAATTCACGTTCAAACTCTTTAGTCTCCAAAGCTATAACTATCGCTCAGTTTGAACAGCAGATCGTTATAGTTCCAAATTTAAAAAAAGCTAGTCAAATAGATAGACTTTTAATAATGCAAAAGGCTGCAAAAAGCGTACAAAATATCTCCAGCGTGATAAATGTAGGATCGCAGTTTTTTGCATTTTTAAGAAATAGTGATTATCTATTTTCCTTTTTTAAAGAGTTAAAAAGAGAATTTGTAAGTATAAAAGATCTTGTTAGGAGTGACACGTATGCGAATTATGATGAACATTTAAGCATACTTGATGAGCTTTTAAAACTTTATCTTAGTATGCTTAAAGAAGCAGGATTTTATGATGATATATCGCTTCCAGATGAGTACCAGATAAATTATGATTTTATAAAAAATTACGATGAAGTTAAAATAAAGTTAGACGGTATATTTTCAAAATTAGACTGGCGCATACTTTGTGAGATTTCAAAAAATGTAAGTGTCATTATAGAGTTTAGCTCCAGTAAATTTAATCAAAAAACTATTGAAAGTATAAGTGAAATTTGTGAAACCAGTTTTGAGATCGGCTTTGATTATGTTTTAAATTTAAGTCAAAAAGCAGTTATTTCTAAGATAAAAATAGAAAAAAATATGGATATAAAACTAAAAAGTTTTTCTATAAGAAGTTTGCAGTGTGCTTATGTTTTTGACGAAATTTCTAATTTTGTACGCTGTGGCATAGATCCAAAAAAGATAGCTGTGATTTTACCAGATGAGAGTTTTTATGAGATTTTAAAAAACACAGATGAGCGTAATATGCTAAACTACGCTATGGGAAAGAGTTTCACGACTGAGCCGGTATTTGTTCTTTTAAATACGCTAAAATCCGCTTTGGATCAGGATGTATTTTATGAGTATGATGAGAGTTATCTATCAAAAAACAGCAGTCTTGCTAGCTTGATCTCGGCGTTAAATTATTTTAAATTTGATACGGATCTGTATTTAAATTTGAAAAAAATATATCATCAAAATTGTGATTTTGATAAGTTTAATTCCGTTATTTCTAGTATTATTTCTAAATTTACATTAAGTGCCGAAGTAAGAACTATTTTGTTAAATGAGATTTTTTTGATAGGTACGCTTCTACGAAATACATCTCTTAGATTTGAAAGCTTGTTTGAGATATTTTTGATGAATTTAAAAGAGGCGAAATTGAGTATTGTAGGTGGCGCAGAGGTCACTGTAATGGGTGTTTTAGAAAGTAGAAGTGGGAATTATGATGGAGTGATTATTATAGATTTTAATGATGATATTGTTCCAAAACGCAGCCAAAAAGAGATGTTTTTAAGTTCATCTGTGAGAAAAAAAGCAGGACTCATCAGCCATCAAGATAGAGAAAATTTACAGAGATTTTACTATGAAAGCCTCATAAATCGTGCAAAAAAAGTAAGTATATCATATCTTAGTGACGAAGAGTCTATACTGTCACGTTTTGCTAGGGATTTTTCTTTTAAAATCGATGAAAAATATACTCAAAATGCGTATCTAAATTCTCTTAAAACAGGCGGGATCAAGCTTAGTTTAGAGAGAAAAGATATCTATTTTAAACATGATTTTTTCGCTACTGAGTTATCATTTAGCCGCCTTAATACCTATCTTACTTGCAAAAGAAAGTACTATTATCGCTATGTTTTGGGCATTAAAGAGTATCGCGGGTTTGATAAAGATGTTTCAAGTCATCTAGGAAGTACGCTTCACTCTGTTTTGCAAGAGTATTTTTCTAAATTTAAAACTAAATTTGTTAAAAAAGAGTTTTTAGAGCTGTTTAAAAAGTATGAAAGTACGATAGATACGCTAGATAGCGAAATTTTCAAAGTTGGATTAACTAAATTTGAGGAGAGTCAAAATGCTCATTTTAACTTGGGATTTAGCGTTTTTGAGTGTGAAAAAGAGCTGAAAAACGAGTTTTGCGGTGTTATGATCACTGGAAAGGTAGATAGGATAGATAAAAGCTCAGACACTTTTATGCTTATAGATTATAAAAGTGGAGCTGTACCTAAAAAATCTTTTCAATTATCATTTTATGAAGCTTTATTTGAACAAAATAGTATATCATTCTACTATGATATAAAAAATGAGTATAAATTTATACCAAATGATACTAATGTTGATGAGTTGGCGCAGTGCATAAATGGTCTTAAAGATGAGTTTAAAAATGAAGTTTGCTTTGATAGAAATGAAAAAGCGTGCCAATACTGTGCGTATTTTGTTTTTTGCAAAAAGGAGCTAAAATGAGTTTTTCTCGTTATTTGGCCTTAGAAGCTAGCGCGGGAAGTGGAAAAACGTTTGCTTTGTCCGTTAGATTTATAGCTCTTATTTTGCAAGGCAACGATATAGCAAAAATTCTCGCCCTAACATTTACAAAAAAAGCAGCAAATGAGATGAAAAGCCGTATTATAGATGCTTTTTGCAACTTGCACGAAAGTAGTAAAAAAAATGAATTAAGCGAACTTGAGAAGATTTTAGAGCTTAGCGCGGTAGATATTTTGAGTTTAAGAGATAAATATATGGGTAGTTTTTTAAAAAACGAACTTAAAATTTCTACGTTTGATTCATTTTTTACGATGATTTTACGACAGTTTAGTTTGAATTTAGGTATTATGCCTGATTTTAAAGCAGGAACTAGTTTAAACGGTTTAACAAGGGCTGAATTTATAAAAAATTTACAACAAAATCGCCTTTTAGAAAGCTTTGCATTTTACATCAAAGAGACAAATAGCAATAAAAATAGAGTATTTGAAACGCTTGAGCTTCTGTATGAAAACATTAGTTTGCCTAGTGTTGGTGAGAATTCAAAAATCCCTGATGAATCTTATGTTTTTGCTAAATTTAGCGAGCTAAAAAGTGTTGCTTTAGAGATTTCCTCAGATAAAAATTTTTTGAAAAATTTTGAAGCTAGCAGCATTTCTCAGATAGTTGGGAAGCCGCTTATCAAAGAGTTTGATTCAAAAAAGTATTTTGAAAAAGCTGCTTTAAATGCAGAATTTATGATGATTAGAGATGAGCTTATTTTAAATTTAAAAAAATATTATCTGGAGTATGAACAGTTTAAAATCAATGAACTTTTGAAGTTTATTTATCTATATAAATATAGCAGATTTGAGGCTATAAAAAAAGAGAATGCGCTTGATTTTATAGATGTTACAAGGCTAGTTTATGAGCTATTGGGTAATATAGATAGTGATATGCTATATTTTAGACTTGATGATAGAATAAAGCATATACTGATAGATGAGTTCCAAGATACAAATATAATTCAATATGATATACTTTTACCGCTTATTGAAGAGACGCTTAGCGGAAGCGGTCAAAATGATATAGGAAGTTTTTTTTACGTTGGAGATATCAAACAGAGTATTTATAGGTTTAGAGGAGGCAAGAAAGAGCTATTTTCTAGACTAAGAAACAGTTACAAGCAGATAGAGACTTTAAGCCTTGAGAGTAACTACAGAAGTGCTAAAAATATAGTAAATTTTGTAAATCAAACATTTAATCATAAGATAAAAGATTATAAAACTCAGTTATCATGCTTAGAAAATGAAGGTTACGTTGAAGTTTGTGAGTTTATCAGCGATGAGTTTTATGATATTCTTTTTCAAAAGGTAGAATTTTTTGTCAAAAATGGCGTTAGATATGATGATATAGCGATACTTTGCTGGAAAAATAGCGATATTATAAATATAAAAGATAAATTAGAAAGCTCTGGCGTACCAGTGGCTACTGGAGGCTCAAATTTACTCATAAACTCAGCTAGTGTTAGGGTTGTGTTGGATTTCATCAGATACTGTTTATTTGGAGATGAGATATATATTTATAGCGTTAGCGAGTTTATAGGTGAGAAAAGATCCAAGCTGAGTTTAAATGCTACAGCAGAGCTTGCTAGTACTCTTAAATTTGTAGCGAGTTACTTAAATTTAGAGTGTTTTGACAAGAATTTACTCAAGCTTTATGAGGTTAGCTTAGGATATGCAGATATATTTGATTTTATATTTAATATACAAAATGATCAAACTCTAAGTGCCGATACTAGTCATTGTGGTATTACTTTGCTTACTGTGCATAAGAGCAAAGGACTTGAGTTTGATCATGTTATAGTAGTCGATAGACTTAGTAGAGCCGGTTCAAACATAGATGTATTCATAACCGAATATGATAATTCAGAGCAAAAATGGGATATAAAACTAAATGATAGCGCACTTCAAAGTCTCGGAGATAGCGAGTTTATAAATTTAAAACAGAAGTGCAAAGATCTTGATTATGAAGAAGATATCAACAAACTTTATGTAGCACTAACAAGAGCCAAAAATAGTTTGATTGTTATGTCAAAGCTAGATCCAAACGGCTTAAAACCGTCATATTTTAAAGCAT
Organism: Campylobacter fetus subsp. testudinum 03-427; assembly: GCA_000495505.1. Taxonomy (NCBI): domain Bacteria; kingdom Pseudomonadati; phylum Campylobacterota; class Epsilonproteobacteria; order Campylobacterales; family Campylobacteraceae; genus Campylobacter; species Campylobacter fetus. The sequence goes on from CP006833.1 coordinate 368,146, forward strand.
TTACCAGCTCCAAAGAGCAAATTTGTTATCTTGATCTAGAGCCATTTAGCGTAGGCAAGATCGAGCCTAGTAAAATAAATGTGAGCTTTGATGGAGGACTTGAGCATTTAGAAGAGTTTGAAATTATAAAAAAACAATCCCTTAGCGATAAACAAAATGATGATTGTGAGCTGAATTTAGAAGCTATATATTTTGGAGAAGCGTTGCATTATTGTCTTGAAATGATTTGCGATTTTGAAGAAGAAAATTTAAAAAGTGCAAAAACAGCTCTGATAAACCAATTTGGAGCCATTTTACCAGAAAATAGCATAGAAGATATCATAAATAGGGTTTTAAATTTGATAAATAACGCTGAGTTTAAAGGCATTATAAAAGATAAAAATATTTTAAAAGAACAAGATATCGCATTTAACCAAGTCATCAAAAGACTTGATCTACTTTGTATGGGAGATGATGAAATAGTCGTAATAGACTATAAAAGTTCAAAGAAATTCATAACTCAAAATGAAGCCCAAGTTAGAGAATATATGAGCATATTATCTCAAATTTATTCACATCATAGAGTTTATGGGAAAATAGTTTATATTTTAAAAGATAAAATAGAGCTTTTAGACGTTCAAATTTAATTATAAAATTATTCTTAAATTCAGTAAATTTTAAGTAAATCTTGATATAATTCCAACTCTAATTAAAGAATAAAAGGCAAGATTATGACAAATATAACTAAGCCAAGCGAAGTTAAACGCGATTGGATCGTTCTTGATGCTGCTGGAAAGAGATTTGGTAGATTACTAACAGAAGCTGCAACTTACCTCCGTGGCAAACATAAACCAGGATTTACACCAAACGTTGATTGTGGTGATTATGTAATTATTATCAATGCAAGTAAAGCTGAATTTACAGGTGCAAATAAAGCTGAAGCTAAACTTTATCACAGACATTCAGGCTATTTTGGTAGTGTTAAAAGTGAAAAATTCGGTGATTTATTAGTAAATAAACCAGAAAAACTTTACAAATTAGCAGTTCGCGGTATGCTTCCAAAGACAAAACTCGGAAAAGAAATGCTTAAAAAACTTAAAGTTTATGCAGGCAATGAACACCCTCATACTGCACAAATAGCTAAAGAAGGAAAATAATAATGGCAACAACATACGCAACAGGTAAAAGAAAAACAGCAGTTGCTAAAGTTTGGGTAAAACCAGGTAGCGGCAAAATCATAGTAAATGGTATGGATCTAAACACTTGGCTTGGCGGACATGAAGCCATTAAGCTAAAAGTTGTTCAACCACTTCTTGTTACTAAACAAGAGACGTCTATAGATATCACTGCTACAACTATCGGCGGCGGTTATTCTGCTCAAGCAGAAGCTTTAAGACACGGAATTTCAAGAGCTTTAGCTGCTATCGATGCTGATTTTAGAGCTGCGCTTAAACCACAAGGTCTTCTTACTAGAGATAGCCGCGTTGTTGAACGTAAAAAATGCGGACGCAGAAAAGCAAGAAGAAGCCCACAATTCTCAAAAAGATAATTTTTATTTCGCAATATTCTCAAATTTGGAAGCTGTTTTGGCTTCCAAATCATTCTTTCAAATTTATTCATATATTTAGCAATAGTTTATAATGAATTATAATTAAGTTAAAAAGAACTAAGTATAATTCTTTCGTCCAACAGATAAAACCTCCTTTTTGTAATAATTTGTAGAGTTGCTTGTCTGGCAACTCTACTCCCACTTATATTTCAAATATTTTTTTAAATTTTAAAAATAAAATCTATTTTTTATCAAATTCGTGCTAAAATATCAAAAAAATTTTAAGAAGGAAATGAAAATGAAAAAGATTGCTTTGGCTATATGCGCTGCGTCAGCCCTTTTTGGTGCTAACGCTTATAACTATGAATTTACTCCAGTTGTCGGGTACGCTCATCCAGAAGGTACTCAGGGTATAGATGACCAAAATTTTGTAGGTCTTAGAATCGCAAGAAACCTTGATGAGTTTTTGTTAAGCCAAATTGAGCTTGGTTTTGATTATGCAAAAAATGTTAGTTTTGAGCATAAAAACGGTGTGCCTGTAGGTTTTGAAACTGATGTTACTAGATATTATTTAAATTTAGTAAGAGATTTTGCTATTACTGATACTATCTCTGTTTATGGACTAATCGGTGTTGGTTATCAAGATTTCACTAGAGAAGCAAATGATGTAGAAGATGGCGGATTTGCACAAGCTGGTTTGGGTCTAAAATACAAAATTACAGATAATTTTGCTTTAAAAGCAGAGGCTAGAGATGCGCTTGATTGGAATAATGGATCAAACACATTTTTATACACTTTAGGTTTTGCAGTTGGATTTGGCGAGTCTAGACCAGCAGCTCCAGCACCTGTTTTAGTAGAAGAGCAACCAGCTCCAGCACCTGCTAAAATAGTTCCTGCCATAGGCGATGAAGATGGCGATGGCGTTTTAGATAATGTAGATAGATGTCCTGGAACTCCAAAAGGAGTTGTTGTAGATGAGTACGGATGTGAGAAAGTTATCCGTTTAAGTTTAAAAGCAAATTTTGCATTTGATAGTGCAAAAGTTAGCCCTGAATATGAAGCAAAAATCAAAGAAGTTGCAGATGTTATGGTAGCAAATCCAGAATATAGAGTGATTTTAGAAGGCCACACAGATAGCACTGGACCTGAAGATTACAATAAAAAACTATCTATCAAAAGAGCAGATGCAGTAGCATCAACTTTAGAAAAAATGGGTGTTAGTAAAAATAAAATTACAACAGTTGGATTTGGCGAAGAGCAACCTATAGCATCAAACGCTACAAAAGAAGGACGCGCTGAAAATCGCCGTGTTGAAGCTAAATTTAGAAATAAATAGCCTTTATGGATTTTATACAAAATATTGACTATATGAGCGTACTTGCACTTAGCGGTAAGTACGCTACTAAATTTATAGTATCTATTCTTATCTTTTTTATCGGTAAGTGGATCATCTCCAAACTTGCCATTATTCTTGAAAAAATAATCAAACGAACAAAAATAGACCCTATGCTTGGTAATTTTGTAATAAATAGCGCCAGAACTATGCTATTTATCTTTGTTATTTTAGCGGCTCTTTCAAATTTAGGTATAGAAACTACGTCTTTTGTAGCCGTTTTGGGAGCTGTGGGTTTAGCTATAGGTATGGCGTTTAAAGATACATTTGGAAATGTAGGAGCGGGAGTTCTTATTATATTTTTTAAACCATTTAAACTAGGCGATAACATAGAAATAGGCGGCTCTGTTGGAGTTGCTAGTGATCTAAATTTATTTAGCACATGCCTTAGAACTGGAGATAATAAAATAATAATCATACCAAACTCACAAGTTATATCTTCGCGCATTATAAATTATTCTTTAAGTCCTACTAGGAGAGTTGATCTTGTTTTTGGGATAGATTACAAAGACGATTTGAAGCTAGCAAGAGACATTATCTTAGGTATAGCAGAAAAAAAAGAGACTGTTTTAAAAGATCCTGCGCCGTTTGTAGGCGTACTTAGTTTAGGTGATAATAGCGTAAATTTAACTGCAAAGTTTTGGACGAAAAATGAAAATTATTGGAGTGTTTATCATCAGATGTTAGAAGAAGTTAAGCTTGCATTTGATGAAAATGGCATTTCTATACCTTTTCCTCAGGTTGTTACACATCACGTGTATGAAAAACAATAGGATATAATTTGCCAAAAACAACGATATTGTTTGATTTAGACGGTACTTTGATAGACTCTACGGATTCTATTTTAAATGGATTTCACTCTGCATTTTTTAAATTTGGATTTACACAGCCAAATGACGAACAAATTTGCTCTTTGATCGGTCATCCTCTTGAACATATGTTTTACTCTCTTGGAGTTCCAAATAGCCTTGTTAAGGATTTTGTGGATACTTATAAAGAAGCATATAGAAAAACCTATTTAGAACAAACAAAACTTTTAGAAGGCGCTGAAGAAGCCGTAGAATTAGCTAGCAATATAGCTGATATCGGAGTCGTAACTACTAAAACTTCAAAATACTCTATTTATTTACTAGATCATCTTGGCATAGGAAAATACTTTAAAACAGTAATAGGCAAAGATGATGTGATAAATCCAAAACCCCACCCAGAACCTATCTTAAAGGCTCTTTTAAATTTAAATAAATCAAATCAAAATGCTTATATGATAGGAGATACCTCTATGGACGCTATAGCTGCTAAAAGTGCAAATATAACTAGCATAGGAGTTAGCTGCGGATATGAGAAAATCGATAGTTTATCTAAAATTTGCGATTGGGTAGAAAAAAATTCAAAAGAAGCAGTTGAGCGCGTAAATATCATTTCAAATTTATAATATTATTTAAAGCCATTTTTATATTAATTTTTATTTCAGTATTTTTATATATAATTACGATAACTCTGACAATAAATAAGTAAGAATTAAATTTAAAAAGTAATTTAAATTGTAATAGGAGCCAAACTTTAAGTTATATATATGTAGAATTATAAAATCAAGTTACACGATTGAAAGGAAGGTAACCTAATGGATAAAGTTATGAAGACAATGGACGGTAATGAGGCTGCTGCATATGCGGCTTATGCTTTCACTGAAGTAGCAGGTATTTATCCTATAACGCCTAGTTCGCCTATGGCTGATTATACTGATATTTGGGCTTCTCAAGGCAAAAAAAATATTTTTGGTATGCCTGTTAAGGTTGTGGAGATGCAAAGTGAGGCAGGAGCTGCTGGAACTGTGCATGGAAGCTTGCAAGCTGGTGCGCTTACTACTACTTATACAGCTGCTCAAGGTTTATTATTAAAAGTTCCAAATATGTATAAAATAGCAGGACAAATGCTTCCGGGCGTTATTCATGTGGCTGCTCGTTCTATAGCTGCGCAAGCTCTTTCTATATTTGGTGATCATCAAGATGTTTATGCCTGTAGGCAAACAGGTTTTGCTATGCTTGCGACAGGTTCTGTTCAAGAGGTTATGGATCTAGCAGGAGTTGCTCATTTATCTGCTATTAAAGGTCGTGTACCGTTCTTACATTTCTTTGATGGATTTAGAACAAGCCATGAAATTCAAAAAGTTGAGGTTATCGATTACTCTGTTTTTGATAAATTAGTAGATAAAGAAGCTATTCAAAAATTTCGTGACGAAAGCATAAATCCTGAAAGCCCAAAAACTAGAGGAACTGCTCAAAATGATGATATATATTTTCAAACTAGAGAGCTTACAAACAAATTTTACGATGATCTTCCAGATATCGTTGCAGGATATATGAATGAAATATCAAAAGTCACTGGTCGCGAGTACAAACCGTTTGTATATTACGGAGATAAAAAAGCAGAGCGCGTGATCATCGCTATGGGTTCTGTGACTGAGACTTTAGAAGAAGTTGTTGATTACTTAAGAAGTAAAGGTGAAAAAGTAGGTATAGTAAAAGTTCATCTTTACAGACCTTTTAGTTTGAAATATTTCTTTGATGTGATTCCAAAATCTGTTAAAAAAATAGCTGTTTTAGATAGAACAAAGGAGCCAGGAAGTATTGGAGAGCCTTTATATCTTGATATAAAAGCAGCGTATTACGAAAGCAAAAAATCTCCAATTGTAGTCGGAGGTAGATATGGACTTAGCTCAAAAGACGTAGATCCTGCTCAGATGGTGGCGGTATTTGAAAATTTAAAACAAGATAAACCAAAAAACAACTTCACAGTAGGTATAAACGACGATGTAACAAATTTATCTCTAGAAGTTGGAGATAAAATATCTCTTAGTGACGATGATTGTATAGAGTGTTTATTTTACGGACTTGGCGCAGACGGAACTGTCGGAGCAAATAAAAACTCAATTAAAATTATAGGTGATAAAACTGATCTTTATGCTCAAGCTTACTTTGCATATGATAGTAAAAAATCAGGTGGCTACACTAGAAGCCACTTGAGATTTGGTAAAAAACCTATCCGCTCAACTTATCTAGTATCAAATCCGCATTTTGTAGCGTGCTCTGTTGCAGCGTATCTTGATATTTATGATGTTGTAGATGGATTAAGAGATGGAGGAACGTTCTTACTTAACTCTATCTGGGACGCTGATGAAACTGTAAAAAGAATTCCAAATAAAGTAAAACGTTTATTAGCTCAGAAAAAAGCAAAATTCTATATACTAAATGCTACAAAATTGGCTTATGATATAGGTCTTGGCAACCGTACAAATACAATTATGCAATCTGCATTTTTTAAACTTGCAAATATCATCGATTTTAAAGATGCTCAAAAGTATATGAAAGAGTATGCTAAAAAAACATATGCTAAAAAAGGCGATAAAATAGTTGAGATGAACTATGCAGCTATAGATCAAGGCGCTGATAAATTAGTTGAGATTAAAGTAGATCCAAAATGGACAAAACTAAAAGATGAAGTTGCAAGTGAAAATAAATATATAGGTGATGATTTCATAGAAAAAATAGTAAAACCTATGAATGCAGCGCGTGGAGATAGTCTTCCTGTTTCAGTATTTTTAGGTCATGAAGATGGTGGATTTGAGGCTGGTACGACAGAGTACGAAAAGCGCGGTGTAGGTGTTATGGTTCCAAAATGGATAGAAGAAAATTGTATCCAGTGTAATCAATGTGCTTTTGTGTGTCCTCACGCAGTTATCAGACCTTTTCTTATAGATGAAAAAGAGCTAAGCGCTGCCCCTCAAGGTGTAAAATCTCATGTTTTAGATGCAAAAGGGAAAGAGATAAAAGAGTTCAAGTATAAAATTCAAGTAAGCCCTCTTGATTGTACAGGTTGCGAACTTTGTGCTCAAAATTGCCCTAGCAAAGAGAAATCTCTTGTTATGGTTCCGCTTGGCGAAGAGATGGATAAAGGCGAGCAAGAAAATGCTGATTATCTATTTAAAAATGTAAAATATAAAGATGACTTGATGAGTAAAGACAGCGTTAAAGGAGCTACATTTGCTCAGCCGCTGTTTGAATTTCACGGTGCATGCCCTGGATGTGGAGAGACTCCTTATATAACTTTGGTTACAAGATTATTTGGAGAACATATGATGGTAGCAAACGCTACTGGATGTAGCTCGATTTATGGAGGTTCTGCGCCATCTATGCCTTATCGCAAGTCAAATAAAAATGGTCATGGTGTAGCTTGGGCTAATTCACTTTTTGAAGATAATGCTGAGTTTGGTATGGGTATGGAAGTAGCAACTGAAACTATACGCCACCGCATAGAAAACATTATGCGAGATACGATGGATAAAGTACCAAATGCGCTTGCAGCTCTTTATAAAGACTGGATTGAGTTTAAAGGAGATAGTACAAAAACAGCTCAAATAAGAGATATGTTAGTGCCGCTTCTTGAAGCGAATAAAAAAGTTGATGGAGTAAAAGATCTTCTTAGCTTGAAAAAATATATATCTCGCAAATCTCAATGGATAATAGGCGGCGATGGTTGGGCTTATGATATAGGATATGGCGGACTTGACCATGTTTTAGCAAGTGGTGAGAATGTTAATGTTTTGGTTCTTGATACTGAAGTGTATTCAAACACCGGCGGACAAAGCTCAAAATCTAGCCGTAGTGGTTCTGTTGCGCAATTTACAGCTAGCGGTAAAGCAGTTCAAAAGAAGGATTTAGGACAAATAGCTATGACGTACGGAAATATTTTCGTAGCGCAAATCAATTCAAACGCAAGTCAAGCAAATGTCGTAAAAGCTATAGCAGCAGCAGAAGCTTATAATGGACCAAGTCTTGTTATAGCGTACTCTCCTTGTATAGCTCACGGTATTAAAGGTGGCTTATCTTTATCTGGAGATCAAGCAGAACTTGCTACAAAATGCGGTTACTGGCCTACATTTATCTATGATCCGCGTTTAGTAAAAGAAGGAAAAAATCCTCTTAAAATCACATCTAAAGAACCAGAATGGGATAGATATGAAGAGTTTTTACTAAATGAAGTTCGTTATAATTCGCTTAAAAAGCTAAATCCAGAACATGCGGCTGAATTATTTAGCCAAAATAAAGCAGATTCGCAAAGAAGATATCGTCAGTTAAGACGTCTTGCCAATGCTGATTTCAGCGATGAATTAGCATAATATTTAGTAGCTTCCTTATTTTGGAAGCTACTCCTCTTTCAAATTTAAAAAAATCCAAATTTTACCGATATATAAAATGCTTAAGTTAAACTAATCTATGAAAAGAGATAAATATGGACAAAGCATTTATCATAGAAGAAATTTTAGATGATAGCGCAACAGACGCTACAACCGCCGTTTATAGTGGAAATTTTAATGAGTATAAAATCACAGTTTCAAAGCATATGCAAGGGTTTTATATCATTACAGATAGTGTTAAAAACAGAGATGAGACAAATATTTTTGATAACTCTATAAAAATGTTTGTTTTTAAAGATTGTGTGAAAAGTTTTGATGAGGTGATTTTAAATTTAGAATCAAATTCTAAAAACAAAGTACGATTTTCTAGTAGTTTGACTATAGATAATAGTAATATTTCAGATATCAAAGTCTATATTTCTGGTTTTGATGAGACTAAAGATAGTTTTTTGTTTGATCCCAGTAAATTTCCTCGCAATGCTGTTTATAAGTATAGGATCTCAAAAGATGAGTTTCATGCGCATATGAGTTTAAATTTAAATCAAAGATTGGCTAAAAACTTTATAGAATCTTTTGCTTTTAGCAGTGATTATGGATTTGAAAATAAGAAAATATCTGTTATAATAAATGAAATTTATAAATATGAGATATTATAATATTTTAAATATGAAAAGGAGAGAATATGCAAATAGGCAATTCTAATTCCAGCAGTATGTTTAGTTTTTTAAACATAAAACCGGATTCGGCAGAAAATATAGAGAAAATTAAAGAGAGTGCTTCAAAAATAGATGCAAAAAATATTACCCAAAACTATTTTTTACAGTTTCAGAATAACACTTTCAGCAACACTTCAGGTAATATAAATGTTCAAGTTGGGCTTATGTCATTTAGCCTTCCAGAGCCATTTATGCCAGGAAATAGTAATAATTCTGGTGGGCTTAGCAGTGGTTTAAGTGATTTAATATCTAAAAATATATCACAAACAGGTTATACCGGAAAACCTATATCTAGTTTAAGTCAAGATGAAGCTAAGGCTTTGATCTCTGAAAATGGGTATTTTGGGGTTACAAATACTGCTGATAGGATAGCAGGTTTTGTTATAAGCGGCGCTGGAGATAATCTTGAAAAGCTCCAAAGTGGATTAGAAGGAGTCAAAAAAGGTTTTGCTGAAGCTGAGAAGTTATGGGGTTCAAAACTTCCTGATATATCGCAAGAAACTATGTCTAAAACAGTTTCTCAGATAAATCAACGCATATCTGAGCTAGGAGGTAACACCTTAAATGTCACTGCGTAATATACTTGCGATTTCAGTTTTAGGTATGTTTGTTTTTGTAGGGTGCGGAGTTACTTCCGCACCAAAACCAAAACCCGCACCAAAACCTCCGGTTGCAAAAGTAATTCCAAAATATATAAAAGGAACTATTGCTAAGATTGAGCAATCAGCAGGAGGCTGGAAATATGATATACGCGGTGTTGAAACATCAAATTCAAAGCTAAAATTTGCAAGTGCTATTTCTAGCGAAAGCGGTTTTAAAGTAGGGGATTTGGTGTATGCTCAGATAGAAGGTAGCAAGATTACCTACATAAGTCTTATCATACAAAATTATGCAAATCCAGAGAGTTCAAAACAAATTTTAAAAGTACATAAAAGAGATAAAAGCAAACAGTCTAAAATCGCAGCTCCTGTGGCGGAAAAACTAAATTTCTGATTTATCTATAGAATTACCGAGCATTTACTAAATTTATTTATAATTTCAGAAGCAATCCGAATTTTAACTCCTTTCTAAAATTTCTAGGTGAGATTGGTAACAAATCTCACCTAAATATATATTTTGGTAGATATTATCAATAAAATGTATGAAATTTATCTTTTTTTAAGCAAATTACAATTAAAATTACCCATAACACATTTTAGAAGGAGAAAAAATGAAATTAGTTAAAATGAGTTTAGCTGCTATAGTAGCTGCTGGTGCTCTTACAAGTGTTGCGTCTGCAACTCCACTTGAGGAAGCTATAAAAAATGTTGATGTATCTGGTTTTGCTAGATATAGATTTGACAGTACAAAAGTTGATGCAGATGCTAATCAAGGTAGTGATACAAAAGCTAGTCATAGATTTACATCTTATGTAGATTTTAAAACTGCTTTAGATGATAATTTCTTCGCTGTTTTAGGTCTTAGATATGATAGTAAAGATGTTTCAGGTGATCATATAACAGGCGGACAAACACAAGTTGGTGTTAATGACGCAGGTGCTGAGGATTTTGGTCAAACTTTCAATGTTAGACAATTCTTATTAGGATATAAAGCTGGTAACACAACTATACAAGCTGGTCGCCAAGTAGTCGGAACATTCTTCACTGATGATATGGTTGGTACTGGTATCAAAATACTTAATACAGATATCACAGGTTTAACTCTTGCTGCTGTTGCATTTGATGATCTACAAAATGATCCAGATATCGGAAGTAGGGGTCTAGTTGTAAATGGCTCACATACTTACCAAAACAACCTTTATGGTGTAGCTGCTATCGGTTCTTATGATCCAGTTAGCTTCCAACTATGGTATGCTATGCTTGAAAATGTTACTGATCTATATGCTATAGATGTTGCAGTAAATTTCAATGCAACTGCTGATCTAGCTCTTGGCTTACATGGTCAATTTGGCGGCTCAAGTATAGATAGCGATTTCAAAAATGGTACAAACAACGCAGCTGATGACGCTACTTTATGGGCTATCGAAGCAACTGCTGAAGGATTTGGTATAGACTTTAGTGCTGGTTATATAGACTTCTCAGCTGATAAAGATAAAGTTTCTGTTGTATCTTATGAAGATGCTGGTTCATTTATAAAACCAGGCGAGGATCTACTAGACTATACATTGTTTGCAGGTGAGAACAAATACTGGTTCATCACTGCAGGATATAGTTTCTTAGAGAAATATAGAATAGGCATTGATTACATCGATGGTGAAAATAAAACAAATATTCTTAAAACAGACAAAACAGAGTTAGTCGGTAGAGTTGATTATGCATATAGCAAAAAACTTAATTTTAAAGCTTGGTGGTCACACATAACTGAAGAGCCAGACAATGCTGGTAAAGATAAAACTGATCACTTCAGATTTGAAGCTAAATACTCATTCTAATTTCTATGACCCGACTTGTTCGGGTCTTCCTTATGTTTAAATTTAAATCTGTTTTTTTATTAAAAAGTCATTTTTTTGTTATAGTATTTATACAAATTACATATGCTTTTACTTTATTATACTTAACTGATTTTTAAATTTATATACTAAAATATAGTATAAATGTCTCAAAATTTCTCATTTGGTAAATAATCGGTAACTATTTTTTAAAAATTTATCTATTCTTAAGTTAATAACAACTAAAATTGCCTTGACAACTTTTTAGAAGGAGAAAAAATGAAATTAGTTAAAATGAGTTTAGCTGCAGTTGTAGCTACATGTGCTTTATCTACTGTTGCGTCTGCAACTCCACTTGAGGAAGCTATAAAAAATGTTGATGTATCTGGTTTTGCAATGTACAGATTTGATAGTACTCAATCTGACATAAATGGTAAAGATACAAAAGCATACCACAGATTTAAATCTGACTTCAATTTTAAAGCTGCACTAGATGACAACTTCTTTGGTGTAGTAGGCTTTAGATATGATAGCAGAGATGTTTCAGGTGATCATATAACAGGCGGACAAGCAAATGTTGGCCAACAAGATATAGGTTTTGATAACTATGGTCAAACTTTCAATGTTAGACAATTCTTATTAGGATACAAAGCTGGTAACACAACTATCCAAGCTGGTCGCCAAGTTCTTGGAACATTCTTTACTGATGATATGGTAGGAACAGGTATTAAAGTACTTAATACAGATATCACAGGTTTAACTCTTGCTGCTATCGCGTTTGATGATCTACAACTTGATACACATATAGGAACTAAAGGTTTAATAGTAAATGGCTCACATACTTACCAAAACAACCTTTATGGTGTAGCTGCTATCGGTTCTTATGATCCAGTTAGCTTCCAACTATGGTATGCTATGCTTGAAAATGTTACTGATCTATATGCTATAGATGTTGCAGTAAATTTTGATGCAACTGCTGATTTAAATCTTGGATTGCACGGACAATTCGCTGGCTCAAGTATAGATAGCGATTTCAAAAAAGGCACAAATGATTTAGCTGATGACGCTACTTTCTGGGCTATCGAAGCTATGGCTAAAGCTTATGGTGTAGATTTCAGAGCTGGTTATGTTGATTTATCAGCTGATGATAAAAAAGTTTCTGTTATCTCTTTTGAAGATCAAGGCTCATTCATAGAAGCTGGTGAAGATCTATTTGATACTTACTCATTCTTTTATGGTGACAACCACTACTGGTTTGGAGCTCTTGGATATACTTTTGATAAATTCAGAGTTGGCGTTGATTATGTAAATGGTAAAATTACTAAAGCTACTTCAAATGGTAAAGTTAATGCTTACGAAGTAGTTCCTAGAGTTAGCTATGCATACAGCAAAAAACTTAAATTCCAAGCTTTCTGGTCTCACTATCAAATAGATGAGATAGACGGCAAAAACGATTTCAAAAACGATCACTTCAGATTTGAAGCTAAATACGTATTTTAATCTCTAAGACCCGACTTGTTCGGGTCTATTATTCTTAAATCTTTTTAAATTTAAATACTCTTTTTATCAACTATTAAAAAAATATTCTGTATAATTGAATAAATTTAATCCATAAGGAATATTATGAATTTTCTTAAAAAACCACTACTTTTCATCTGTCTTGCATGTTTTATGTATGCTGCTGATGTGCCTGATGATAGTAGTTATGTTATAGAAGCTAAAGGGGATTTTGGTAAAGAGCTTAAAGCTCTCGTGGAAAAATACGCAAAAGATGAAAACGTATCGATAAATGTTTATAAAAAATCTCCACAAGATAGTAGCGGTGGATTTATAAATATAGGAGTAGATAAAAACAGAGCTTACAATGCTAGTAGAGGTGAAGAGCTTTATAATGTAAATTGTAAGCATTGTCATGGAGACAAGGGAACAAGCAGAGCTATGGGAGCTTCTCAGCGTTTGGCTGATATGAGTGCAGAAGATATCTCTGTGGCTATGTCTGGTTATAATTCAGATCCTACTTTTGGCGGTAAGTTAAAATATATTATGCAACCTATGGCAAAAAATGTAAATTTTTCTCAAGTCGGAGATATAATAGCTTATATAAAAGGAAATAACGCATTTTCCAGTGAAGATGATATCAAAAATAGCAATATCAGTACAAAACCTGCTCAACAAGGAAGTTATCTTGAGTAACATTATGGTCAATTGACCATAATGAGGTTCTGTATTTCGAATTGTTACACTGCTTTAAATTTTTTAAAATTTATATCTAATTATCTGTTATATTAAGATAAATTTATGTATCATCTAAAATTATAGCAAAACAAGGAGTATGTATGAAAAAAATTTCACTTGTAGCATCTATTGCTTTAGTAGCTGCTACTTCGTTGATAGCAAAAGAGGTTAAAATAGGCGTTGTTATGCCTATAACAGGAGCTGTAGCGGCGTATGGTCAAACAGCGTGGGCTGGTATAGAAATGGCAAATAAATTAGAACCAACTTTAAAAAATGGAGATACTTTAAAACTAATTTTGGTGGATAATAAAGGCGATAAAGTAGAAACTACAACAGCTACTACAAGACTAGTAAGTGATGATAAAGTTACTGGATTAATAGGAGCAATGGTCACTGGAAATACTCAACAAGTACTTCAAATAGCAGATGAGAAAAAAGTACCTATGATAGCTCCAGCAGCAACTGCCGATAAGCTGCTTGACCGTGCAAAATACGGTGCTAGAGTTACTTTTATGGACTCTTTTCAAGGTACTAGCTTTGCTACTTACGCTGCTAAAAGTTTAGGTTTGAAAACTGCAGTAGTTGTAGTAGATCAATCAACTTCTTACTCGATCGGACTTGCAAAAGCATTTAAAAAACAGTATGAAAAAGACGGCGGAAAGGTTTTAAAAGAACTTAAGATAAGCAGTGGAGATAAAGATTTCAAAGCTATAGTATCTCAAATAGGAAGTTTAAATCCAAGTATAGTATATATGCCATTTTACCATCCTGAAGCAGCTTTAGTTGTACGCCAAGCAAGACAAATAGGCTTAAAAACTCAATTTGCAAGTGGCGATGGAGTATCAAATGATACGTTTATAGAGCTTGCTGGAGATGCTTCAAATGGATACTTTTATACAGATGCGTTTGATAGCTCAAATCCTCCAACAGATAAAAGCAAAGAGTTCGTAGCTGCTTATACTAAAGAAAAAGGTGATGGAAATGTGCCTGGATTTACTGCTTTGGGTGCTGATTCATATTTTTTGATGGTAGATGCTATGAATAGATGCGAAAATCCAGAAGATAGAGAATGTGTCAATAAAAAGATCAAAGAGACTAAAAATTTTGAAGGTGTTTCTGGTATCATAAACATAGATTCTAAAGGAAACGCTATCCGTTCAGTTGTTATAAAAGAGATAAAAGACGGAAAAGCTGTTTATAAAGATACCGTGAATCCTTGATTTTACATATTGTTTCTTGAGTTATTTTAGTGAAGATTTGCAAAAAGTTTTATAACAAGAGCAAGTCTTCTCGCATAGATTTTTACTTCATAACTGTTAAAATAATCTCAAGATACTTCTGCTAATAATTTAATTTAGGTTTCTTTGGTAACATTATAATGATAAATTTGCACTGATAAAAGCATATAAAATTTACTTTTTTAATTATCAAATTTGGTATTTAAAAAAGTAAATTAAATTTGAAGTTTTAAATAAAAGTAGGAAAATTATGGATAGCTCACTTTTTCTCCAGCAGATGGCAAATGGTTTTAGTTTAGGCTCTATGTATGCTCTCATAGCGATAGGTTATACTATGGTTTATGGAGTTTTAAGACTTATAAATTTTGCTCACGGCGATATAATGATGGTTGGAGCGTACGCGGCTCTTTTTTCCATGACTAGTCTTAGCCTTCCTTTTGGATTTGCACTTTTGTTTGCTATAACTGTGGCTATTATTTTAGGAGTATTTACAGATAGAGTTGCGTATAAACCGCTTAGAAAAGCTCCTAGAATCTCGCTTCTTATCACGGCTATCGGTATTAGTTTTTTACTAGAAAATGTTTTTCAGGTGATATTTGGTGGAACTCCACGCTCATTTCCAGTACCAGCTTATTTTGAACAATTAGTCACTATAGGATCTATTAACTTAGCTATGACTGCTATTTTAGTACCGATTATCACACTTTTTTTACTCTCTGTCGTACTTTTTATACTTTATAAAACAAAATACGGAATGGCAATTAGAGCTCTTGCGTTTGATATAAGTACGGTTCATCTTATGGGAATCGATGCAAATATGATTATATCCATAGTATTTGCTCTTGGTTCGTCTTTGGCTGCTATAGGTGGTGTATTTTGGGCTTTAAATTACCCTAGTATAGATCCTCTTATGGGGGTTTTGATAGGACTAAAGGCGTTCGCAGCGGCTGTTTTAGGCGGTATCGGAAGCGTTGGAGGAGCAGTGTTAGGTGGATTTATCATAGGATTTACAGAGGTTGTGGCGGTTGCTTTATTTCCTGATTTGGCTGGATTTAAAGATGCGTTTGCGTTTATATTTTTGATATTAGTTTTACTTTTTAAACCAACTGGAATTCTTGGATATAATTTTGAAAAAAGTAGGTTTTAATAATGTGCATTTGTAAATTTAGATATGTTTTATTTGTAGCTTTGGCAGTCGGTTTTCTTTTTCTAAGTAATAATTATTTTAGCGAATATTCCCTAAGAATAGTAAATAATATCGCTATTTTTATAATCCTAGCCATAAGCTATAACCTCATAAATGGTGTAACTGGTCAGTTTAGTCTTGAGCCAAACGGTTTTGTTGCGATCGGAGCTTACGCAACAGCTCTTTTGCTTTTAAACTCAGATTCAAAACTCTATCAGTTTGATGTAACTGAGCCTTCAAGCATCATTTTGGCTATTCATACTACAAATTTTATTTTTGCTATGTTAGTTAGTGGCATATGTGCTACTATTTTAGCTCTTATCTTAGCTATACCAGTTTTTAGGGTAAGGGGAGATTATCTTGCTATAGTTACGCTTGGATTTGGTTTTATCATTCAGCTTCTAGCCGTAAATTTCCCTGCTTATACGAATGGTTCGCTTGGTTTAAATGAAGTTTTAAGAGTAGATAGCGATGGAAATATCAGCAGATATACAAATATATTTTATAGCGGAACAGTGGCGATAATAGCCGTTGTGGCTATTTTAAATTTAATATATTCCAAATTCGGAAGATCTATGAAAGCAGTAAGAGACGATGAGGACGCCGCAACTGCTATGGGTATAAATACATTTAGGGTTAAAACATTGGCATTTTGCGTGAGTGCGTTTTTTGAGGGCGTAGGGGGTGCTCTTTTGGTTGGACTTTTAGGCAGCGTAAGTCCAGATCAATTTACATTTATGTTTACCTTCCAACTTCTTATCATCATAGTTCTTGGAGGTCTTGGAAGCACGACTGGAGCGATACTAGGAACGATTTTGGTTATAGGTGGAAGCGAGTGGTTGAGATTTTTAGATGAACCTATGAATATATTTGGCTATGAAACTCCTGCTTTTCCGGGTCTTAGAATGGTAGTATTTTCAGTAGTATTGATATTTGTAATGTTGTTTGCAAGACGAGGAATTATGGGTCAAATGGAGCTTGGAGAGCTATTTAATAAATTTAAAAAGGTCGGTAAATGATACTTGAACTAAAAGATATTAGCAAGAGTTTTGGTGGAGTTCAAGCTATCGCAAAGACAAGTTTTGGTGTTTTAGAAGGTGAAATTTTCGGTCTTATAGGACCAAATGGAGCTGGAAAAACAACTATGTTTAATATAATAACTGGAGCATACACTCCAACTAGCGGTGAAATAAAATTTAATTCTATCTCATTAAATGGCGTTAAACCCCATAAAATAGTTAGCTTAGGCATAGCAAGAACATTTCAAAATATCAGACTTTTTAGCTCTCTTAGCGTTTTAGATAATGTTTTGATAGGTTTAAATAACTCTACAAAATACAGCTTTTTAGAAGCAATTTCTCATATGGGACGTTTTAGAAAGTCTGAGAATTTAGCTAAACAAAAAGCTTGTGATATTCTTGAAGAACTTGGTATTTTTAAATTTAGAAATGAATTTGCAAATAGCCTTAGCTATGGTCAGCAGCGTAAAGTCGAGATCGCAAGAGCTTTGGCTACGAATCCTAAGCTACTACTGTTAGATGAGCCAGCCGCTGGTATGAATCCTAGCGAAACTGATGAACTAGCAGAGTTGATATTTAGTTTAAGAAGTAAAAATAAGCTTAGTATTTTGTTAATTGAGCATGATATGAAATTTGTAAATAGACTATGTGATAAAGTTTTGGTTTTGGATTATGGTAAAGTGATATTTGAAGGGCTTCCTAGCGATGCTGTGCAAAATAAAGATGTTATAACTGCTTATTTGGGAGATTTTTTAGAATGATAAATGTTAAAAATTTACACGTATATTATGGTGTTATAGAAGCAGTCAAAGGTATAAATTTCAGCGTTGAAACCGGTCAGATAGTAAGCTTGATAGGCTCAAACGGAGCTGGTAAAACATCTACTTTAAACGCTCTTATAAATTCAGTTAAAAGAACCGGTGAAATAAGTTTTTTAGGCTATGAAACAAGACGTCATCAAACACACACTATAGTAAGACAAGGGATATCGTTGGTTCCTGAGGGAAGAAGAGTTTTTATAAATTTAACAGTAGAAGAAAATTTAAAAATGGGGGCTTTTAATAATTCAGAAAATTATGAACACTTAAGAGATGCGATGTACGAGTTTTTTCCTCGTCTTAAGCAGAAAAAAGATCAATTAGCCGGAACTTTAAGTGGTGGTGAGGCTCAGATGTTAGCTATATCGCGAGCTTTAATGAGTGAGCCAAAACTTCTTATGCTAGATGAGCCAAGTTTAGGACTAGCTCCAAAGATAGTTGGCGAAGTTTTTGATATAATTTTAAAGCTAAAAGAAGAGGGTATCACCATACTTTTAGTTGAGCAAAATGCTTTTTTGGCGCTTAAAATTAGTGATTATACATATGTGCTTGAAAACGGTCATATAGTTATGGAGGGCAACTCAAAAGATATGATAGGTAATGATGAGATTAAGAAAAAATATTTAGGTGCTTGAAAGTATTAGCAAAATATTTATTTTTTGGTAATAGAATTTAGCCAGAAGTGACAAATTTTTAAGGATTTCAATGGATATTTTCAAAAAATTATTTTTAAGTATGGGCTCCGCTGTTATACTTTTTTTAATATTTGCTATTAGTAGCGGTGTAGCAACTATTATAGAAAGTGTTTATAATACTCAAACTGCATGGGCTATAGTTTATGGTGCTGGGTGGTTTGCTCTAGTTCAGCTTTTGCTTGGTGTAAATCTTGCATACAATATATTTAGATACAAGCTTTTAAATTTAAAAAAACTACCTGCGCTTATATTTCACGTTAGTTTTCTTTTTATACTTTTAGGCGCTGTTCTTACTAGATATATCGGTTTTGAAGGTCAAATGCATATAAGAGAAAATAGTGAGAGTAATGAAATTTCAACTTCTCAAAGCTATATTCAGCTAAAAAGTTTTAATGAGGGAAAAACTTATATAGCTTCAGAGCCAAAATATATCTCAAGTGCTTGGGGAAATGGTTTTAAACTATCTCTTGATGTAGATAACAAACCAGCTACTTTAACCTACAAAAGTTTTATGCCAAATGCTACATCAGCATGGGTTCAAAGCGATAAAGGCGAGCCTGTTTTAGAGCTTATATTTTCTAATGATACAAATAGCAGATCAGTTACTTTAAAAGAAAATGAAAGTATCGAAGTAGGCGATATCAGTTTTACGTTTAATGATACTCCAAAGCAGTCTAAATTTATAAATATAATTCTAAAAGATGGTAAGTTTTTTATCGAAACAAATCAAGATATAAATTATATGCAAATGAGCGATATGAGTAAAGGCTCTATAGCAAAAGAAACAATAGTACCTTTTGAGGGATTAAGATTATATAGCATTGATGGTATAAATTTTGCTCCTAAAACTATGCTTACTTCAGCTATAAAAGGCGTTAGACAAGTAAGTGGCAATGAGCGCGGTTCAGACGCTATCATAGCTACTTTAAGTTATAATGGAGATAGTAAAGAAATATCTATGCTGAATTTTATGCCGAGTGATACAGTAGTTGTAGGAGGTAAGAGTTTTGAGGCTACTTGGTCTCCTATGATGGTGAAACTTCCGTTTTCTCTTTATCTTAAAGATTTTGAATTGAAAAGATATCCGGGTTCAAACTCGCCTATGAGTTATAGTAGTGATGTTGTAGTTAAAGATGGGGATTTAAATATGGATTACAAAATTTATATGAACCACGTTTTAGATCATAGTGGATATAGATTTTTTCAAAGCAGTTATGATATGGACGAGTTGGGAACTATTCTTTCAGTAAATAAAGACCCAGGTAAAATTCCAACTTATATAGGATACTTTTTACTAGGTTTAGGACTATTTTTAAATATTTTAAATCCGTATTCGAGATTTAGAAAATTAGCTAAATTGGTTAATGAGGCAAACATTAAAAATGCTGCCGTATTTTTGATAGCCTGTAGCGTAATATTTGGTGTTAGCGATCTTCAAGCTTATAACTCGCTTCCTACTATATCAAAAGAACATGCGCAAAATATTTCAACTATAATTGTTCAAAGTGCCGATGGTAGAATGAAACCTTTTGATACGGTTAGTCATGAAGTTCTAAATAAATTATATAGAAGCGATAATTATAACTCTATGAATGCAAATTCCGTGTTTTTGTCTATGATGGTAAATTCGTCTTATTGGAGAAATGTGCCTATTATCAAAATAACAGATGAAGAGTTGAAAAAAATATTAGAAATTCCTATGAATCAAAAATATGCAAGTTTTAATGATTTCTTTACCAAGGATAACAGCGATAATATGGAGTATAAGCTAATAAAATATAGTGAGCTAGCAAATAGAAAATCTCCTGGAGCTAGAAATCAGTTTGATAAAGACGTTATAAAAGCAGATGAAAAATTAAACATACTTTATATGGTATTTATGGGCGAATTATTTAGAGTGATACCTAAAAAAGATGATGTAAATAATGCGTGGTTTTCTCCAGCAGGAGCTATAATGAGCTTTTCGCCTGGTGAAGCAAGAGAAGTTACTACTTTATTGCAAAATTATTTTGATGGAGTAGCTATAGCTCAAGGTAGCGGAAATTGGGAAAAAGCAGACAAAGCTTTAAACGATATAAAAGATTACCAAAATAAATATGGTGCGACTGTTATGCCAAGCCAAAAGAAAGTAGAGCTTGAGCTTGCTTTTAATAAATATAAGATATTTCAAAATTTGACGCCTGTATATCTTTTAGCCGGTTTTGCTCTTCTTATAGTTGTATTTACAAGAATGATAAGACCAAAAATTAAGATAAATTTGGTATTTAAGATAGTTTATATTGTAAATATTTTGGCCTTTGTGGTTCATACTATAGGTCTTGGACTTAGATGGTATATAGCTGAGCATGCTCCATGGAGTGATAGCTATGAAAGTATGGTATTTATAGCATGGTCATTAGCATTTAGCGGTATGGTTTTTGCTAGAAGTTCTGCTATATCTTTGGCTTTAACTTCTATTTTAGCGGGTGTTACTTTGTTTGTTGCTCACTTAAGTTGGATAGATCCTCAGATCACTACTTTAGTTCCGGTACTTCAAAGCTACTGGCTTACTATACATGTTAGCGTTATAACTGCTAGTTATGGATTTTTGGGGCTTTGCTCACTTCTTGGGCTATTTACTCTTGTTCTATTTGCCTTGCAAGGTAAAAAAGAAAATAGCGAACTTTCAAGAAATATCTTAGAAGCTACTAGGATAAATGAGATGGCGATGATACTTGGATTAAGCCTTTTAGTGTTTGGTAACTTCTTAGGTGGAGTTTGGGCAAATGAAAGCTGGGGTAGATATTGGGGTTGGGATAGTAAAGAGACTTGGGCTTTGGTTAGTATATTGGTTTATGCTGCTATCGTTCATATGAGATTTGTCCCTAAAGTTAATTCTCAGTATGCATTTGCAGTAGCGTCTATGTTTGGGTATTCGTCTATTATCATGACATATTTTGGTGTAAATTTCTATTTGTCTGGTATGCATAGCTATGCTGCTGGAGATCCAGTTCCAGTTCCAAATTTTGTTTGGGTAGCATTTGCTATAATGATAGTTATAAGTTTATTGGCTTATAGAAATAAAAAGTATAGCAAGAATTTATAATTTCTTGCTATACTTGCTTGAAGCCCACATTTGGGCTTTTTTTAAATTTAAAAAAAGGTGTTGGCTTGAATGAAAAATTGATATCTGGAATTATAGCTTTAATTATCATTGCTTTGATTATTATTTTTATCTTAGTCATAGTGATGGTTGCAAAAAACAAACCAAAAGCAAAACATGTCCATATAACTATAAATGAAGATAGCAAAGCGATTGATATAGAAGATCTTATATCTATCGTTTCAGATAAAGAATCTACAAAAGAAGATATTTTTAAAGCAGCTCAATACTTCATTAAAAACTTTAAAATACCTCCTAAACTAGATGGCAAAGCTCCTCCAGAATCAAAGATATATCTGCGTTTTATAGCCCTTGTTGCAGCGCATAAAAACTCAGACGCTAAAATAATAGCTTACATAGACAACGAGATTAAAAAATCAAACTCTAAATATGGAAGTGAGATTGATAAATACGAAAGAAACGGTATAGCAAGACGAACTAGATTTTAAGTAGTGCCCAGTAGCAGATGGCACTCATCAATCCGGCAAACGCTCCTGCTATCATATCGTCGCCCATAACGCCAAGTCCGCCTTTTACATTTTTATCAACTCTTCCTATTATGCTAGGCTTTGTGATATCAAGTATCCTAAAAAATATAACCGATAAAATGATAGCCAACCAGCTAGCAGAGCTTATGCTGATAGCCAGCCAAACACCTGCTACTTCATCTATAACTATATGGCTTTGATCGTGTTCTTTGGTTGTTTCTTCATATTTATTTATTATGTTTATAGATGCTAAAAATAGTAAAATTGAAGCTAAAAATAGAGTTTGTGCGCCTAAATATTTCAGTATTAAAACTGCAATAACAGCGCCTGCTATGCTTCCCCAAGTTCCAGGAGCAGGCTTCATAAGCCCAACGTAAAAAAATGTTAAAAATAGCTTTTGCACTGAAATATCCTTGTTTTAAATTTAAGTTAAAGATGTTGTTTGATAAAGTCTCATAAGCTCTTCATAAAACTCTCTTTGGCTATGACTTTCTAATATACCTGAATTTGGAAATAGATCATCATAAATTTTTTGTAAGTTTTTAAATTTATTTGGAAAAAGTTCGCTTAAAATCATAGATGAAATCTCTTTTCTCATAAGAATAGCAGGAGGTATGATACCTTCAAATAGTAGCTCTTTAAGAGTTTGAGGATGATATTTTATATGATGATGCTGTCCGTGAGGGCAGGTTTTAATGCTCACTATCGTGCGACACTGATTGCAATAAACTAGCTCAGGCATAATGATGATATCTAGATCTAGATCTTTTGCATATTTGTCTAATACCGTGTTTGCTTGGTTGTCATCATAAAACATTCCTATTCCACCGTGATTTTGTCCTACTACTAGTTTTGTAGCACCAAAATTATGTGCTGCTAAGCACTCTAAAACAGGATTGATATGATCGCTAAATAGATATGTATTTTCAAACGGAACTATGATAACTCTTTCTCTAGGTAAAAAATTATCCCTAAATAGCTCAAGCGTTCTTTTTCTAAGATCAAAACTAAGTCGTCCATCGCTTCCAAATGTTCTTATAAGAAACAAAATGGTGATATCTGCTTTGTCTATGGTCATTCTCACAAGTCTCTCGTGAAGCCTGTGAAACGGATCTGCTGTGAGCATAAGAGCGGTTACTTTTTTGATATTTTTTTGTTTAATTAGATCATGAATGTTCTGTTTTATCTGTCTTAAATCATCTTCATATATCACAAACTCCCCACTTACGGCAAATTCACCAGCTCTTTGGTTTTCTGGTAATTCGATATCTCTTGCTCTAAATATACTGTGAGTGATATTATGCAGTTTAAATATCGATGAAACGATGATATGACCTATTACTTGGTTATCTTTTAAAATATCTATTCTATCGCCTTTTTTGGCATTTTTTATCGTTTCTTGATTTCTTTTTCCGTATGGAGCAAACGTATATGCGTAAGGCATCGGCTCACCTTTAAAGTACCCACTCTCTTCAGATATTTTTGCTTCTTTTTCATTCATAAGTCTTGTGAATTTACTTAGAATTTGATTTTGGATTAGTACTAGTGTTCCATATGCTTCTTGATTTATTAAAATTGTACTATTTTTTCTTTGTGAGGTCATGTTTCTTTCTCTTCTCCCAGAGTGATTTTCTAGAAATACCAAGTCTTTTAGAAAGTTCGGTATCTGGAAATGTATCTTGATAACAAAGTATCATATGTTTCACATATTCATCTATTGTCAAGATTTCATCAGCTTGCAAACCTTTATCGTTTGTGTTTATAGTAACTTTATCTAAATTTAAAATATGTAGATCAGAGTTTGAAGATATGACTACATTTTGATTTGATATTAAATTTAAAAACTCGTCTTTGCTATCGGCTTTTAATTTATCAAATTCTGTTATATATATAAATGAATTAGGTTTTAAATTTTTTATGATATCTGCTGCATTTTCATTATCTAAATCTATGATTTCATAAGCTAAATTCAGCTCTTTTGCGTAATTAAAAACAAAACTATCTGCATATTGACTTTTTTCTGTTACTATCAAAAATGGCATTCTTAGCTTTTTGAAATCGCATTTTGGTGTTTTATATGTTTTAACAAACGATTCTATAAGGCTTTGATATGTTTTATTTAGTATTTCGTATTTTTTATATGATTCAAATAGTTTTATTTTTCTTAGCAACTCTTCTATCATAAATGGTTTTTGTATATAGTCATCAGCTCCAGCCTTTATCGGGTTGGATACTGTATCATTACTAATGTAACTTATAAGAAGTATTATTATAGATCTTGAATGTTTTTTAATAACTTGATAAAAATCTTGTCCGATAAGCCCCGTGGAGAGTAACACAACATCAAATTTATCGTCTTTTAGTGCATCTGTTGTACAAGATGCAATTTCACAACTATACCCAAAGTCAGCTAGTTTGCTAGATATGCTTTGAGCTAAGTATATTTCGTTTTCTATGATTAAAACTTTCATAAAACGTTCCGCCAGTTAAAGTATTTTAAATTTACGACCGCATTTGCGGCGATTCCTTCGTTTCTTCCTACAAATCCAAGATGTTCTGTTGTTGTAGCTTTTATATTTACCTTGTGTAAAGGAACACTTAATATATCTGCAACTATTTTTGCCATAGCATCTTTATATGGTGATATCTTCGGACTTTGTGCTATTATAGTGATATCTGCGTTTATGATATCAAAACCTATGCTTCTTATTAAATTTACACTATTTTGCAAAAGTATTTTTGAGTCTATGTCTTTAAATTTGGAGTCGTTATCTGGATAAAGCTCACCTATATCAGGAGCGCTTGCAGCCCCAAGAAGCGCGTCGCAAAGCGCGTGTAAAGCAACATCTCCATCACTATGAGCTATAAAAGCTTTTGAATATGGTATTTTAACACCACAAAGTGTTATAAAATCACCATCTTTAAAAGCATGCACGTCAAAACCATTTCCGCAAAATATATCATTTGATGGAGGATTTAAATTTAGGCGCTTTAAGTCATCTTTATAAGTAAGTTTTTTTGCTCTTTCATCACCTTCTATGTACCAGACTGTTCCTCCGATAGCTTTTATAGCAGAGCTATCATCTGTAAAAATATTATCTGTTTTTAATGCTTTTTTAAGCATATTTGTGCGTGATAGCTGAGGAGTCTGAATCAGTTTCAATTCGTCTCTATTTATATATTCATTTTGATATATTACGCTATCAGAAATTTTAAGAGCTGGGACTATGCAATCTGCGTTATGAGCTGATTCTATAAGCTTAGCTATAAGCTCTTTTGGTATATCTGCTCTGGCTATATCGCTTACCATTACAAACTCACTATTTATGGTAGAAATGGCATTTCTAAGACTATCTTGTCTTGTTTCTCCGCCTTTTATAAATTTAAAATGACCGCTGAATTTACTCATATATTCACATTCATTTGAGACGACTATAACATCTTTAAATGAGTAGTTTGAACTAATATTTTTTGTGGCATAAAGCCAAAGTGGATCATCGCTGGTTCTTAACCACTGTTTTTTTGATTGCAAACCAAAACGAGTGGAATTTCCAGCGCCAAGCATAATCAAAGAGAGATCAAGCAAAGCTTTTCCTTTAGTAAAGTGTTACGAAATTATACACTTTTTTATCTTACATTGCAATTATTTTATTTTAAAATTTAAAATTGTAAGTTAAATTGCTTTTCAATTATATTTCAGTACAATAGCAAAATCTAAAAATCAGCAAGGAAAAAATATGAGAAAAGATTGGTGCGAAGCCCGTAAAAACGACCCTACGCCAACTCAAATGTATTATGCTAAAAATGGAGTTATAACTCCTGAGATGGAGTATGTAGCAAAAGTAGAGATGTTAAAACCTGAGTATATTAGACAATTAGTTGCAGAAGGAAAACTCATTATCCCTGCTAATATCAATCATATAAATCAAATTCCAATGGCAATTGGTAGAGCTGTAAAATGTAAAATTAATGCGAATATCGGCTCAAGCGCACTTGCTAGTGATATAAACGAGGAGATAGAAAAGCTTAAAGTATGTTTGAAATATGGAGCTGATACTGTTATGGATCTAAGCACCGGTGGGGATTTAGATGAGATAAGACGCGCTATTATAGCAAACTCAACTGTACCTATAGGAACTGTGCCTATATATCAGATAATTCATGATATAAAAGATCTTGATAATCTAACTCCTCAAATTATGCTTGAATGTATAGAAAAACAAGCTAAGCAAGGTGTTAGTTACTTTACTATCCACGCAGGATTTTTACTTAAATTTATGCCTTTAGTAGCAAAAAGAAAAATGGGGATAGTTAGTCGCGGCGGTAGTCTTATGGCTAGTTGGATGATGAAACATCATAAAGAAAATCCATTTTATGAGGCTTTTGATGAGATATGTGATATTTGTGCTAAATATGACGCTTCGTTAAGTCTTGGAGATAGTTTGAGACCAGGCTGTTTGCATGATGCTAGCGATGAAGCTCAGATGAGTGAGCTTGCTGTTTTAGGTGAGCTTACTAAACGAGCGTGGGAGAAAAACGTTCAAGTTATGGTAGAAGGTCCAGGTCATGTTCCATTTAATCAGATCGAGTTTAATATGAAAGAGGAGCAACGTCTTTGTCATGACGCACCATTTTATATACTTGGACCACTTCCTACTGATATCGGAGCAGGTTATGATCATATCACGAGCGCGATAGGTGGGACGATGGCTGCATTCCACGGAGCTAGTATGCTTTGTTACGTTACTCCAAAAGAACACCTTGGATTACCGAATGCAAAAGACGTAAGAGATGGTATAATATCACATAAAATAGCAGCTCACGCAGCCGATGTTGCTCTTGGTAGAGTAGGGGCTATAGAGCGAGACCACGCTATGAGTGATGCTAGATATAAATTCGACTGGAACAAGCAGTTTGAGCTTGCTCTTGATCCTGATAAAGCAAGAGAACTCCATGATGAGAGTTTGCCTCAAGACGTATTTAAAGAAGCAGAGTTTTGTTCTATGTGCGGACCTAAGTTTTGCGCTTATAAAATCAGTCAAGAGATAGCAAAAATAGAGTGCAACGACTATCCAAAGGAGAAAAAATGACAAATGAACAAATTTTAGAAGAGTTAAAAAAAGTAATATATCCCGGATTTAAAAAAAGTATAGTTGAGTTTGGTTTTGTCAAAGCAGTTGATCCAGATATCGTAGTTGAGATAGTTTCTGCTAAACCAGAAGTCGCAACTAAAGTAAAACAAGATATAGAATCTTTAAATTTAGATAGAAAAATTGTTATTCAAACACCAAAGTTAGAAGAAGAAAAAAGTAATTCGAGAAGCGGTAAAAACATAGCGCCTCAGATTAAAAATTTTGTTATGGTAAGCAGTGGCAAGGGTGGTGTAGGTAAATCAACAACAACTTTAAATTTGGCTATATCTTTAGCCAAACAAGGCAAAAAAGTAGGGCTTTTAGATGCTGATATCTATGGTCCAAATATACCTAGAATGCTTGGATGTCAAAACGAACAGCCAACCGTAGTTGGTCAAAGATTAAAACCTATACTAACTCACGGTATAGAGATGATGAGTATGGGAATTCTCATCGAGGCTGGACAAGGACTTATGTGGCGCGGAGCTATGATAATGAAAGCTATAACTCAGCTTCTAAACGAAGTTATGTGGAGCGATCTTGATGTTTTGTTTTTGGATATGCCCCCAGGAACAGGAGATGCGCAGATAACTTTAGCTCAAAGCGTTCCAGTAACTGCTGGAATATGCGTAAGTACTCCGCAAACCGTTGCGCTTGATGACTCAGCAAGAAGTCTTGATATGTTTGAAAAACTTCATATACCTATCGCTGGAATAGTGGAAAATATGAGCGGATTTATCTGCCCTGATAATGGTAAAGAGTATGATATATTTGGCAAAGGCGGAACTAGCGAGTTGGCTAACCAGTATGATACTGAGATTTTAGCTCAGATACCTATAGAACAATCGATAAGAGTAGGTGGAGATAGCGGAAAACCAGTAAGTTTTTATGAGCCAAACTCAGTATGCGCAAAAAGATACGAGGAAGCAGCCATAAAACTTTGGAAAAAAATCGAGGATATAAATGCAGATGGTGGAGCTGATAATTCCGCTATTCAACCAGATAGTAGCGGTAAAGCTGCTTGTCATTAAACTGTATATTATTTGAGTAATTTTAAGGAAATTGCAAGTCATAAATTTGTTTCAAAATCCTTAAAATTACCTATAATAATACTTTAAAAGTACTATTTAAATTTATTAATATTGCAAATACCAACTACGATAGTTAAAAAATCAAAATAATTTATTAAATTTAGTTCTAATATACTTTTAGCTATAATCAGCCAAAAATTACAAATTTAAAGGGGCATTATGAGTATCAAAAATCAAGATGAGCTTAAAAAATTTACAGATGAAATTCGCTCTAAAAGCGGTTACAAAGATCCGTTTGCTTTTGCTATTGGTAGAGTGCAAAAAGGCAAAGGCGGTAAGACAATAAGCGTAAATTACTCTGTTGTAAATTTCAAAGAAAATTACGGAAGCGCCGCAGTTCTAACATGGGCTATAGAAAAAAACGGTCTTAAAATAGACTTTAGCGGCACTGAGTTTGTTGTGCCGCTTACAGCTCCTGCTATCAGTGACGCGCTAGAAATTTTTGACTTTTTAGTGCCTCAGAGCGAGGGTGACAAACATAGAAATATCCAAAATTTATTAGTTTTAGATGAAATTTTAAATGAAGAAAACGGCTCAGAAAGCGAGTTTGTAGTAACGTTTATATATGAGGACGCAGCGCCAAAAAGCATAGAAAGCGTATATTTAAAACTATATCTTTTATCGCTAAATAAGGTTGAAATTAGAGGTATAAATTTAAACGGTGCATTTGGAATACTTCCAAATTTAGCATGGGACGCGCACTCTCAGCCTTATGAATTAGACTATTTAAGAGAAAATGAAATTTGGCTTAAAATGAAAGGCTGGTATCCATCTATAGTGAGTGTGGATAAATTTCCGCGTTACTTAAGTCATATAATACCAGCTGATAACACTAGGATTTTAGATAGTGCAAAAGTACGTATGGGAGCTCAGTTAGCAGCAGGAACAACCGTTATGCCAGGAGCCGCGTATATAAATTTCAACTCAGGAACTACTGGAGCTGTTATGGTCGAGGGCAGGGTTAGTAGCTCAGTCAGCGTTGGTGATGGAAGCGATGTCGGCGGTGGAGCATCGATTTTAGGTGTGTTAAGCGGAACAAACGGAAATGCTATAAGTGTTGGTAAAAAATGTCTGCTTGGTGCAAACTCAGTCACTGGAGTGCCGCTTGGTGATGATTGTATAGTAGATGCTGGAGTTGCTATCTTGGAGGGAACTAAAGTGTTTATAGATGAGAAAAACAGAGACGAACTAGCTAAGATAAATCCAGATTTTAAATTTGAAAAAGAAATTTATAAAGCGTTAGAGTTGGCTGGTTTAAATGGGCTTCATTACCGTCAAAATAGCCAAAACGGTCAGATCACAGCAGGTATCAGCAAAAGAGCTATCAAGCTAAATGCTGACTTGCACTAAGGTAAGGCAGATATGTTAGAAGTTAAAAGTTTGACTCAAAGATTTGGTCAGCAACTACTTTTTGAAGATGTAAATTTAAAGTTCAATGCACACAATCGCTATGGACTTATCGGTGCAAATGGTGCTGGAAAATCAACATTTCTTAAAATTTTAAGTGGCGAAACTGATTATACGAGTGGTGAAATTGTTATAGAAAATGGTAAAAAAGTTGGAGTTTTAGGTCAAGATCAGTTTGCTTTTGAGAGTTTTACTTTAAAAGATGCTGTACTATATGGCAACAAGAGGCTTTATGACGCGGTAAAAGAGAAAGAAAAACTCTATATGAGCGAGGAATTCACAGATGAGATAAATGAACGCTTAAGCGAACTTGAAATTATCTCAGCTGAGGAAGATCCTACTTATGAGTATGAAACGAGGATAGAAAAGATTTTGAGTTCATTGGGGCTGCATAATTTTGATAAGCTTATGAGCGAAGTTGAGAGCTCAGATAAGTTTAAAGTCCTTCTAGCTCAAGTTTTGTTTCCAAAACCAGATATTTTGTTTCTTGATGAGCCGACAAATAACCTTGATTTAGATGCTATAGCGTGGCTAGAAAGAGAGCTCATAAATCACGAGGGAACTCTTGTAGTTATCAGCCATGACAGACACTTTTTAAATCGTGTTTGTACGCATATTTTAGACGTGGATTTTAAGCGTATCAGAGAGTTTGTGGGAAATTATGATGATTGGTATATCGCTGCAAATTTGATGAGCAGACAAGCTGAAATGGAACGCGATAAGAAGTTAAAAGAAAAAGAGGAATTAGAAAAATTTATCGCTCGTTTTAGTGCGAATGCTAGCAAAGCCAAACAAGCCACTAGTCGTTCTAAACAGTTAGAAAAGCTTGATATCGCAGATATAGCAGTATCAAGTAGGCGTGATCCTAGCATACTTTTTAGAACAAATCGCGAGATAGGTAATGAGCTGATAGAGCTTTCAAATTTAAATAAAAGCTTTGAAGATAAGATAATCTTAAAAGATTTTAATTTTAAAATGAATAAAGGTGATAAAATAGCCGTTATCGGAAGCAACGGTGTGGGAAAATCTACTCTTTGTAAAATTATAATGGGAGAACTTGCTGCTCAAAGCGGTAAAGTGCATATTGGTGCTACTATAGAGCTTGGGTACTTTGCTCAAGATAGCTCAAATAAGATAACTGGAAATTTAAAACTATATGAGTGGCTTCAAGATGCGAAAAATAAAGATCTTGATGAGATCAGAAAATGCCTTGGTAGAATGCTTTTTAGCGGACTTGAACAAGAAAAGGAAGTCGGTAGTTTAAGCGGTGGTGAAAAACATAGACTTATGCTTTCTAAACTTATGCTGCAAAGGGCAAATTTGCTAGTACTTGATGAACCAAATAACCATCTTGATCTCGAAGCCATCATCGCTCTTGGCGAATCGCTTTATAATTTTAGTGGAGCTTGTATCTGCGTAAGCCATGATAGAGAGCTTATAGACGCATTTGCAAATCGTATTTTACATCTAAAAGGCAACGGCGAGATAGTTGATTTCAAAGGGACTTATGAGGAATATCGCTCAAGTTTAGAATCTTAAATAAGCCTTTATTTTATGCTATTTTTAGTCTGCTTTATATGGAAATTTAAAAAAGTTTTATACGATAAGGCTGGAAAGCTCCAGCCTTTATAGGTAAAAAATTATTTTACAGTTGCAAGTTTGCGTCTCATGTACGCTATCTTACTTTGTAACGGAAGGTGCTTAGGACAGTTATCTTCACAACCTAGCAAGCTCATACAACCAAATACTCCGTTGTCATCGCCTACTAACTCGTAGAAGTCTGCATCGCTTCTGTTATCTAGTGGATCAACTTTAAATCTAGCTACACGGTTAAGTCCCACTGCGCCGATAAAATCAGGTCTCATAAGTGCAGTTCCACAACTCGCCACACAGATACCACACTCGATACAACGATCAAGCTCGAATGTCTCTTGAGCAGCTTCAGGCTCTACTTTTTCTTCCATTTTGCTGATATCTGTTTCTTTGTTCGTATGTATCCAGCTCTCTACTCTTTTACTCATAGCGTTCATCCAGTTACCAGTATCAACGCTAAGATCTTTTAATAGTTTAAACGCTGGCATAGGCATAAGCTCTATAACGCCGCTTGGATAGTCTTTTGTAAGAGTTCTACAAGCAAGCTGAGGACGACCATTTACGACCATACCGCAGCTTCCACAGATACCGGCACGACATACGAAGTCAAAGCTAAGACCCGGATCAAATTTTTCTCTGATTTGGTTTAGCGCGATAAAAAGCGTCATACCATCTGTTTCTTCTAGCTCATACTCAGCAAAGTGCGGTTTGCTGACTTTGCTTAACGGATTGTACTTAAATGCTCTTATTTTTATTTTCCTACTCATAGCCAATTCCTGCTCTTTCATTTAATGCTTTGTATTTTGGTTGAAGCTCATAATGCATAAGAGCCTTTTGGATCTCATGTCTTGATTTTCCTTCAGCTTCTAGTTTTGCTCTTAAGGTATCGACTTCTTCTTGACGTTTTGTCGATAACGGATTTTCTATGATATTGCCTTTTGCGCCATATCCACGGAATGCAGGCGGCATCTCCATTTTCATAATATCAAGCTCTTCGTACTCGACTGTTGGCATAGTGTCGCCTTCTTTCCAGCTTGTAAGAGTTCTTTTACACCAGTTAAGATCATCACGTTTTGGATAGTCTTCTCTATAGTGTGCGCCACGGCTTTCAGTTCTAAGAAGTGCTCCATAAGCAACGCAAAGTGCAAGTTTAAGCATCATAGGAACGCGGTAAGCTTCTTCAAGTTCAGGATTACCAAATAACTCTTTGTTGCTTAGTTTTACATTTGTTGATTCTTTGTAAAGCTCTTCAAGCTCTTTTACGGCTTTTGAAAGTCCATCGCCTGTTCTAAAGATAGCAACGTGTTCCCACATGATATCTTTCATTTTGTTTTTTATCTCAAATACGTTATATTTTCCGTCTTTATTCAAAAGCTCTTTTAGGTAACTTTCTGTTTTATTTACGAATTTTTCTAAAGTTTGTGTTTTAATATCGACTTCGTTATTTTGACAATAATCAGCAAAGTAATCACCGACTATCATACCACTAACTACGGTTTCAGCAACGCTGTTTCCACCAAGTCTGTTAAATCCATGCATATCCCAACAAGCTGCTTCACCACAACTAAATAGACCTTTTAGAGTTTGGCTCTCACCAGTTGGTTTTACGCGAATTCCACCCATAGAGTAGTGTTGCATAGGAAGGATCGGAGCCCAGCCTTTTGGACCCTCATCAGCAGGATCTATACCGTTGAAAATTTGGCAAATTTCTTGAACGTCACGTAAGTTTTTCTCGATATGCTCACGTCCAAGTATGCTGATATCTAACCATACGTGTTCTCCATAAGGACTTTTTACACCTTTACCATTTCTGATGTGCTCCATTATACGGCGGCTAACAACGTCACGGCTAGCAAGTTCTTTTTTCTCAGGCTCATAATCAGGCATAAAGCGATATCCATCGACATCTCTTAGTAGTCCGCCATCGCCTCTACAACCTTCAGTTAAAAGGATACCAGATGGAACGATAGGAGTTGGGTGGAACTGAACTGCTTCCATATTTCCTAGTTTTGCGATACCTGTTTCAAGAGCGATAGCAGCGCCGATACCCTCACAGATGACTGCGTTTGTAGTGTGTTTATAAATTCTACCATAACCACCTGTTGCTATAAGAGTTCCTTTTGCGACATAAGCAGTTATCTCTCCTGTCACAAGGTCACGAACTATAGCACCATAACAACGGTTGTTTTCGTGAATAAGAGCTATAGCTTCTTTTCTATCATGAACTTCAACATTGTGTTTTAAAGCTTCGTTTGCAACGCCAAATAGCATTGTATGCCCAGTAGCGTCAGCAGTAAAACATGTTCTCCATTTTTTAGTACCACCAAAGTCACGACTATGGATAAGTCCATGAACTTCTTCTTTTTCATCTATAGTTGTTTTTTGCGCATTTATAATAGCGCTTCTTTTACCTTTTGTTATACGAGTCCAAGGCACGCCCCAGCTTGCTAACTCACGTATGGCTTTTGGAGCAGTTTGAACGAACATTCTAGCAACTTCTTGATCGCAACCCCAGTCGCTACCTTTTACAGTATCTGCGAAATGAACGTCTTCATTGTCTCCTTCACTCATTTTTGAGTTACCAAGACTTGCTTGCATACCGCCTTGCGCTGCTGCTGAGTGACTTCTTTTTACAGGACAAAGACTCAAAACTACGGTGCTAAGTCCTTTTTCTCCAGCAGCAACCGCCGCTCTAAGACCAGCTAAACCACCGCCGATTACTAGTGCATCATAATATTTTACATTCATACTCTTACTCCGTTGCTAGGTATTTGAAAAACTTGCGTCGTTTTCCAATTTCCAGTTGTGTAGTTGTTATAGCCTATTTTTAAGAAAGCTGCTAAACTAAGTAGCCCAAGGACTATGAAAAATACGCTTAAGATCCATTTTGCTTTTTTAAGTTTTTTTCTAGATTCTTTTGCGTTGTTTCCTTCAAACCAACCCCATTTTACGCATAGTCTATATAAACCTATGCTTCCATGAAGCTCAACGGCAAAAAGCAGTACCAAATAAAACAACCACATAAAGTGACTAAACACTCTTTGTGAGCTAAAATCAGCACTGAGTTTGTCAGAGTTTGTAATGATTATGATAAGGTGGGCAGATGCTAGGAAGAACATTATAAAACCTGTACAGGCTTGTATCCACCAAAGCGTTGTATCTTCGTGTTTCATACGTACAGTATGAGCACGATAAATTTGCCACTGTCTAAAGTTTATTGGCATTTTTCTCATACCAAGTGCAGCGTGTATAAAAAATATAACAAACACGCCAGCTGCTATGAAGCTAGTAACATAGCTCATATTTGGAGAATCAGAAATAAATCTTAGCTCTAATAAGTGAACGATAGCGTTAAACGCATTATCACTAATCAGTATTGTGGATACAAAAAGCATATGTAGCCACATAAAAAGCCCAAGAAATAATCCCGTGCCACTTTGGATAAGGTCGAGTCTGGCAGGAATTCTACTTTTTTTGCCACTCTCGCTTATACCAAGAAACCATTCGATTTGCTTACTCATAAGCTCCCCTTTTGGAAAAAATTATCTAATCGCGATAATTATACTCTATGAAAACTTGAAGTAAAATTAAATATTTATTTAATTTATCGATTAAAAGTTACTGCTATATAGCATTTTTAGTTGAATTTTATATTGAGTTAAAAAATCGTAATATAATATATTTTAATTAATTTTATTTTAAAGAATTATTTAATTTTGAAAATAATTAATTTAAATTTAAAAATATCAATATTTAGATAAATAAATTTTATAAAATAAAATTTATCTTTTAGTTTTTACTCTTTTTAATTTTAATTTTAAATTTAAATATATCACAAGACCAAATACAAACATAAAAATTGATAAAATTTGACCCATACTCATACCAAAAGCAACAAATCCTATGCCAAAATCCGGCTCTCTATAAAATTCACTGATAAATCTAGCAACAGTGTAAAGCATCGCATACATAGCTATCAGTTCGCCATCAAATTTCTTAAATTTCCTATAAAAATAGAGTATAGCAAACACTACAACACCTTCTAAAAACGCTTCATATAGTTGGCTTGGATGTCTTAGTTGCCCAGCTACCATTACGCCCCACGGCTCATCTGTAACTCTGCCAAATAACTCTTGGTTTAAAAAGTTGCCTATACGGCCAAAAACATATCCTAAAGGTACGGAAATGGCCACAAGATCTAGCAACATCCATATATTTTGTTTCTGTTTTTTACAAAATAGTAATGTAGCTATGATAAATCCGATAACTGCTCCATGATAGCTCATGCCGCGAATTCCTACAAACTCGCCATTATGGAATGGATTAAAAATTTCCCACGGTTTGAATAGATAGTAGCTGCTATTTGGATCATAAATTACAATATATCCGATTCTTGCGCCGAGTATAACGCCTATTTCCACCCAAAAGAAGTAATTATCAAGGAGTGAGTTTGATATATTTAATTTATCTTTTTTTGCAAAATATTTGGCTGCCATTAAAGCTACTATGAGAGCTAAAACGTACATTATACCATACCAATGAACGCTTAGACCAAATATCTCAAACGCCACTGGGTTCATATTTTGATAGATTAAATTCCAGCTACTTAAATTATTCAATTTCCATCCTTAAGCCTAATGTAGATTTTAAAATTTTGCAATAGTCTATCAAAAACTCTCCAAGAGCCTTATAGTAGTACGTTTTTGCGTTATATCTTATAAATTTAGCAAATAAAACAGTGCTTGGTAACAGATATTCGCTTAGATAAAGCCCTAAAAGTGCGTGAGATTTATCATTCGTATCATTTTTTAAGATAGCACTTAGCAAGGCTAGCATATTTGATATATGAGATGATTTTAGCTCTTTAAAAGGTTTGTTGAAGTTTATGGATTTGTAAAACTCATCTACTTTTTCTTCGCTAACTTGCTTGAAAAACTTCAGCACACACGCTCCGCCAAATGACGCAAGGTCGCTTTCTATACTATTTGTATCATCTGTTTGTAGTGCTTTTTGCCAAAGCTCTAGACCTTTTTCATTTTCGATATTTTCTGTTTTTATAACCCAGCTATTTGTGAGTTTTTTTAAATTTTCTTCGTTCATAGCTTTTGCGAAATTATTTGCGAATATAAGAGCTATGATAGAGTAAGCTTGTGATACTTTCATTTTTTGCCACCTTTTTATAAATTTAAAACTCTATTTATGAAATTATACAAAACCTTGCTTAAATCTCACCACCGCTTTTGATCGCATTTACTCCATACTTTAACCGAATTTTTGCTAGAGTATCGCTTATAGTTTTATCTTTTTTATCTTGAATATCAAAAAGAGACATTTGCGTTTTTTGGTTTAATCCTCCTACGCCAACGCTAAGATATGTTATAGCAAAATCACTCGTTTTATCATACTTGAGAAATAACTCTTTTATACTTGTTTCTAAGAGTTTTTGTGTGAAAATAGAGTGCTTTGTAACGCTTGCATTTATGCTCTGGTTGTTTTTATATTTGATTTTGAGTTCAAATTTAGTCGGATTTAATCCTAACATAAATACTTCAAAACTAACATATCTGCAAAGCACCATAAGCCTTTTTTCTATGACTTTTCTATCGCTTATCTCTTTAAAAGTTCTTGCTATGCAAAGTGATTTTCGTGGTCTGTTTTTGTAAATTTGATCTCTGCTTTTTCCGCAAATTCTACTATAAAGCACTAAACCGTTTTTGCCTAGCTTTTCAAATATTTTTTGAGCGTTAAACGCATCTTTTATATAGACGACGCCGTGAGATTTTAAGAAATTTTCAGCACTTTTGCCAACTCCTGGAAACATTTTTATCTCATAGTTTTGTATTTCAGAAATATCGTTTATAACTTTGATTTTAGACGGTTTTGCTAAATTTGTTGCGAATTTAGCTATAAATTTATTTTCACTTATGCCTATACTAGATGGGAGTTTGAGCTCATTTTTTATTCTATTTTGTAGAGTTTTTGCGAAATTTAATGGATCATTTTCAAATTTAGTTCCTTTTAAATTTAGAAAAAATTCGTCTATGCTATACTTTTCAATCTCATCAGTATAGTCTAAAAGTAGCTTAAAAAGGTTATTTGAAAGAGTTTTGTATAGATTAAAATTTGTAGGTAGTATAATTATATTTGGATAGATTTTTCTAGCTATGCTTGAGTGCATAGTACAACCAATACCAAGTTTTCTAGCTTCATAACTAGCACTTACTATAACTCCACTTTCTATAAAATCGCCAAATATATCTGTTTTGTTTCCTCCTGCTACTGCTACGACTTTACCATTTAAATCAGGATCGGCGACTCTGGAGGCGGAAACAAAAAAACAGTCTAAATCTATATGTAAAAACATACTTAGAACTTCATAATTCTTAGTCTAAGCGAGTTTAAAACTACACTAACTGAGCTTATACTCATAGCAAGCGCCGCATACATAGGAGTTAAAAGTAGTCCAAAAAATGGATATAAAATTCCGGCAGCTACTGGGATACAAAGTATGTTATAAATAGACGCCCACGCTAGATTTTCTTTTATTACTTTCATTGTATTTGTAGCTAAATTTATAGAAAATAAAACTGATTTTAGGTCGTTTTTTATAAGTATGATATCGCCTACGTCTTTTGCTATATCGCTTCCACTACTCATAGCTATACCGATATCCGCAGCTTTTAGAGGAGGCGCATCGTTTATACCATCTCCTATGAAAATGACTTTTGAACCATCTTTTTTTAAAGAGTTTATAATCTCAAATTTACCATCAGGCAAAACTCCTGCTATGACTTTGTCTATCTCAAGCTCTTTTGCTACGACGAGTGCTGTTTTTTCATTGTCTCCTGTTAGCATAACTGGGATTATACCAAGATCTTTTATCTCTTTTATACTCTGCTTTGCATCGTCTTTTATGGTATCGCTAAGAGTTATATAGCCTTTGTATTGTCTGTTTATCGCTACTAATACTATTCCAAAACCACTATCTAAAATATTGTTAATCTCATTTAGATGCTCACTGCTGATATCTATATCAAATGAGTTTAAAAGCTTTATATTTCCTATTAAAATTTCCCCATCGTTTGCGTCTATTCCCATTCCAGGAATATTTTTAAATTTAAAACTTAAGCTTTTATCTATCTCATCAGGAGCGTATCTAACTATAGCTTTTGAAATAGGATGTTCGCTTAAAGCTTCGGCGTTTATGGCTATTTTTAGATCATCATTATTTAAATTTGTATTTACTACCGAAATTTCACCTTTTGTAAGAGTGCCTGTTTTATCAAATACGGCGTATTTTATATCTTTCATTACTTCCATAACTTCTGGATTTTTGATTAAAATTCCATTTTTTGCACCTACTGATATCCCTGAAATGATAGCTATAGGCGTTGCTAAACCAAGAGCGCATGGGCATGATATGATAAGTACGCTTATGGCTGCTAAAATTCCTCTAGTAGGAGTATCTAACATCGTCCATATCAAAAAAGTTGCTATGCTTATGCTTATAACTGAAGGTACAAATATATTTGCTACTCTATCAGCGAGCCTTGATATAGGCATTTTTTGGCTACTAGCATTTGATAATAGATCTAAAATTTGTGATAATAAAGAGTCGCTATCTCGTTTTGTTACTTTGATATTTATATAGCCATTTGTGTTTAGAGTACCTGCATTTACGCTATCTCCGACACTTTTATAAACAGGCAAACTCTCTCCTGTTAGTGCTCCTGTGTCGATCTCTGCGCCTCCGCTTACTATGGTTCCATCACAAGGTATATTGTATCCGTTTTTTACGACTACTATATCTCCTATTTTTAGCTCACTAGTCGGTATAGATACGCTACTTCCGTCTTTTGTAAGAATAAGAGCTGTTTTTGGACTAAGATCCATAAGTGCTTTTAGATAATTTCCGGCTTTGATTTTTGATCTTTCTTCTAAAAATTTACCGAGCAGCACAAATGTTATTATCATTGATGCTCCACTAAAATACAGATATCTCATATTTTGCGGTATGATCTCTGGTGCTATAAATGTAACAATAGAGTACAAATAAGCCATTAAAGTACCTAAAAATATAAGCACATTCATATCATAGTTTCTATTTTTCAATGAAGAGATCGCGTGTTTGTAAAAGCTAACTCCGCAGTAAAATATAACAATGCTTGTCAAAAGTAGCAAAAATAGAGATTTAAAGAAATTATCTTGTCCTGTCATTTCAAGTGCCATAGTAACTGTACTAAAAATCGCAGCTATAATTAACTTGTTTTTTAAATTTAGAACTTCTTTTTGCTTAGCAACTTCAAGCTCGTCATAATTTGCAGCGATTCCGTATCCTAGCTTTTTAATTTTCGATTTTATAGTCTCTAATCTGCTATTATCATCGATTTCAAATATTGCACTAGATTCTGCGAAGCTGACTTTAGAGCTTATAACTCCATCTAATTTTTTTGTACTTTTTTCTATAGCGTTAGCACAATTTACACACGTCATTCCAGTAATGTTTAATTTAACACTATTTGCCAAAGTAACTCCTAGTCTATTTCTTTTATGACTTTATATCCTAAGTCTTCTAGTTCAGATTTAAATCTTTGCTTATCGCTATTTTGCAAATCACATCTTAGCGTTCGTGGATTTACGCTAAGATCTATTTCTATCTTACCAAAATCATCTTCTAATGAATTTTTTATCGTTTGCGCACACTTTTCGCAATGTATGTTATCTACTACAAATTTCATTTTATCTCCTTGATCATATAGATGTATTTGTGATTTAGAATTTCTTTATTTCCACAAGGTTTAAATCCAACTCTCTCATAATAGTTTTTAACATCTGCTTTAGCCTCATCTACTATAAGCGATAGATCTATACCAAGCTCTTTTGCACGTAAAAAACTAGCTTCTATAAGTTGTTTCGCCACTCCTTTTCCTCTATGATTTTCATCAACTGCTATACTATCTATATATAACTCATTTTTTTTGGTATTGCATTCAACTGTAATATTTGGCTTAATTCCTATATTTTTTAGTCTATTTATAAATGGAGTATCAAGCTCTTTTGCTATTTTTGATTCATATATGCAAATAGCGCCTATAACTTCATTTTCAAATTCAAAAACTAAAATGTTTTCATAGCTTAAACGGTTATTCTGTGATATAAAAAACTCTTCTAAAATAGTATTTGAAATTTGAATATCCGTAGTGCCGCTAAGAGTAAATGCTATATCGTCCATTGCTAAATTTAGTAACTCTATAACTCTTTTCGCATCATTTTTCGTAGCATTTCGTATCATTCTTAAATCCTTGATTTGCGTATTATATTTTTTTTGATTAAATTAATCATTAATATAAAACATTACTAAATTTAATATAGTTTAATACCACATCAAATAACTGATTTTTAGGCTATTTTTATTAAATTTATATGTATTTGCTTGATTTTTTTAATACATTAAATATATAAAGATAATTTTATAAAAGTTTTGCAGCAAATATAATATATGCTAAATTTATTATATAGAAAAATAGATATTTTTGATTTTTAAAAGTTTTATTTTGATACAATAGCGCAGTTTTTCACTAAAAAAGGTAATCTTTTGTACAAGTTTGATAAATTTAATAAATATGACCTTAGATGGACGATGTCGCTTTTTGGTACGGCGGTTGGAGCGGGAATTTTGTTTTTGCCTATAAAAGCTGGAGTGGGTGGGATTTGGCCTGTTTTTGTTATGGCTATTTTTGCTTTTCCGATGACTTTTTTAAGCCATAGAGCTTTAGCTAGATTTTGCAACGCTTCTGCTAAAAAACAGAGTGATATAACAGATGTTTGCGAAGAGTATTTTGGTTTTAAGTGGGGTTATGTTATCACTTTTTTGTACTTTTTTGCGTTTTTTCCAGCTTGTATAATGTATGGTGTAGGTATAACAAATACCGTTATGAGTTTTATGACTTATCAGCTTGGATTTGACGAGCTTAACCGTTTTTTGGTCTGTTTTATAGTTATAACTTTGATGATGTTTGTTATGATTTTTAATGAAGATCTAGTCATTAAAGTTTGTGAGTGGCTGGTTTATCCGCTTTGTGCTTTGCTCCTTATATTCTCTTTGTATCTTATTCCACACTGGAAATTTGACGTTTTTTCGTATGTGCCAAGTATAGAAAGCTTTGGTATAACTATATGGTTTGCGCTTCCAGTTTTAGCTTTTGCTTTTGAACATACGCCGGCTATCTCGACGTTTGCGCTTAGTATGGAGCGACATTATGGCGACAAACATAAAGATTATAAATGTAACCAAATTTTATTTTACAATGCTGGACTTTTGCTATTTTTCGTGATGTTTTTCGTGATTTCTTGCGTTATGAGTTTAGATAGAAATGATTTCTTGCTAGCTGCTGAGCAAAATATACCTATAGTAAGCTATTTTGCAAATAAATTAAATGAGCCACTTATCAGCTATTTTGGTCCTATTATCGCTATTTTGGCGATCGCTACGAGTTTTTTCGGGCATTATTTTGGTGCTAGAGAGGGATTAAACGGGCTTGTGCATAAGACTTGTGTTAAATTTGGTAAAAAAGAGCCAAATAAGAAAAAGATCGCTAAGATAACTGCTATATCCTTTTATATAGTTATGTTTGTTTTGTCGTATTTAAATCCTAGTATCTTAGGTATTATCGACACTTTAGCAGGTCCAGTGATCGCGGCGGTTCTGTTTTTACTACCGATGATCGGTATATATAACGTGCCTGCTCTTAAAAAATATAGAAGTAAATTTGCAGATCTGTTCGTGGTGCTGTTTGGAAGCGCGACGATACTGACTGTTTTGTTCAAAATATTTTAAATTTAAATTTTATCTGATATAATTGTAAGCTTAAAAAACAGATTAAGGATTATAATGGGACGAGCATTTGAATATAGACGTGCTTCAAAAGAGGCTCGTTGGGATAAAATGAGTAAGCTTTTTCCAAAATTAGGAAAAGCTATAACAGTGGCTGCTAAAGAAGGCGGAATAGATCCTGAGATGAATCCAAAACTTCGAACCGCTATAGTGACTGCAAAAGCTCAAAATATGCCAAAGGACAACATAGACGCGGCCATAAAAAGAGCAAATGGTAAAGATAGTAGCGATATAAAAACTATATTTTATGACGGAAAAGCGGCACACGGCGTACAAATAGTCGTAGAAACGGCAACAGATAATCCAACTCGCACCGTAGCAAACGTCAAAGCGATATTTAGCAAAAACGGTGGAGAGATGTTGCCTAGTGGAAGTTTGAACTTTATGTTTTCTAGAAAAGCAGTCTTTGAAGTGGCAAAACCAAGCGGAGATATTGAAGAGCTGGAGCTTGAACTCATCGACGCAGGACTTACTGATATAGAAGAAAACGATGAAAATCTAATAATATATGGTGATTATACTAGTTTTGGTACGCTTAGCGAAGGTATAGATAAAATGGGGCTTGAAGTAAAAAAAGGTAGTTTGCAATTCATCCCAAACTCAACTGTAAATTTAGATGAAGCCGCACTTAGCGAACTTGAGAGGCTTCTTGATAAACTTGAAGACGATGATGACGTACAAGCCGTTTATACAAATATAGAGTAAATTAAATTTAAAAAAAGGAATGTAAATGAGAGAAGAGTTAAAAGTTTATGAGATAGACAAAGACGAACTTGCAAAGCTAAAATACGCCGTGATAAAAACAGATAAAGGCGATATGGTTGCAGAGCTTTTCGCAGACGACGCACCTCAAGCCGTAACAAATTTTGCTACTTTAGCAAAAAGCGGATTTTATGATGGACTAAATTTCCATAGAGTTATACCAAATTTCGTTATCCAAGGCGGTTGTCCATTAGGTACTGGTACTGGAGGACCAGGCTGGAGGATAAAATGCGAATGCGTAAAACAAAAACATAGACATCTAAGAGGAAGTCTATCTATGGCGCATGCTGGA
The DNA here is from genome assembly GCA_000495505.1 of Campylobacter fetus subsp. testudinum 03-427. Taxonomy (NCBI): domain Bacteria; kingdom Pseudomonadati; phylum Campylobacterota; class Epsilonproteobacteria; order Campylobacterales; family Campylobacteraceae; genus Campylobacter; species Campylobacter fetus. Next base: position 411,397 of record CP006833.1, read on the forward strand.
CGCGACACCGGAGGAAGTCAGTTTTTCGTATGTCATAGCCCACAACCGCATCTTGATGGAGCTCATACAGTTTTTGGAGTATTGGTTGATGATGCAAGCAAAAAAGTTTTGGATTCTATCAAACAAGGCGATAAAATTCAAGCAGTCGAAATAAAAGAAAACTTATAAAAACAATTTAAATTCAAAAAAATAATTATTAGTCTCTTGCAGGGCTAATAATTAAATAAAATATAAACAAATAGTTATCTTTCTGTGATTATGTTACGATATTAAACATATTAATAGTTTATATTTCTATTTTTTAGTTATTTTACACTTATTACTTTTACTTTGTGGTATTCTTGTATCGTTAAAATTATTAAGGAGATGTTTTGAGTACTGTTGTAAAAAGTCAAAGACCAGCTTTTGTAAGAACTATAACAAATCTTGCATTTTGGGTCGTACTTGGTATCGTATTGGGTGTCATTGTAGGTTTTGCATGGCCAGAGCTTGGTGTAGCTTCAAAACCAGGAATCGACTGGTTCATCAAAATTTTAAAATGGATGATCGGTCCTATTATATTTTTGACTATCGTGTCTGGAATTATAGGTCTTGAGAGCTTAAAAGAAGTAGGTAGTATAGGTTTTAAAGGTTTTGTGTATTTTGAAGTAGTTAGTACGATAGCACTTGCTGTTGGTATCGGTGCGGCGTATCTGCTTCAGCCCGGAGTTGGAATGAATCTTGATGTAAATGTTCTTGATCCAGCTAGTGTTGCAAAATACGTAAAAGATCCAAAAGAGGTCGGATCTGCGCTTGCTATTTTAAAAAGTGCCATTCCGACAGATCCTATAACACCTTTTATAAAAGCAAATACCTTGCAAGTTCTTTTTATGGCTATCGTAACTGCAATAGTTCTATCTTTTATGCCTAATAACTATAAGAAAACTTGTATGAAACCACTTGAGTTCGCTCAACATTACGTGTTAAAGATCTTAGCATGGTTTATGTGGTTTAGTCCTATTGCTGCTTATTCTGCTATGGCATATTTGATAGGTAAATTTGGTTTATCATCACTTATAGGTATGATTCAGCTGCTTGCTGTTATGGCTGTAGCTTGTCTTATATTTATATTTGTCGTGCTTGGTATCATATGTTACGTTGCTAAAGTTAATATATTTAAATTTATGCGTTTCATAGCAAAAGAAGTTCTGGTAGTATTTGCTACAAGCTCTAGCGAAACTGCTCTTGGGCCGCTAATGAAAAAGCTTGAAGCCGCTGGTATATCAAGAGGTTGCGTGGGGCTCATCATACCGACTGGATATTCGTTTAACTTAGATTGTACGAACATCTATCTTTCGATGAGTATCATATTCCTAGCTCAAGCTTTCAATATAGATCTTAGTTTCACTCATCTTCTTAGCATACTTATCATTTTAATGATAACTTCTAAAGGTGCAGTTGGTGTAACTGGTTCAGGATTTATCGTACTTGCTGGAACGCTTGGAGCATTACACGATGTTATACCAGTTGTAACAGTTGCAGTACTGCTTGGCGTGGATAAATTTATGAGTGAGATGAGAGCTGTGGGAAATCTTTGTGGAAACTCAGTTGCTTGCCTTATAGTGGCTATCTGGGATAAAAAGATAGATATGGAAAAATTCCGTTATGCTCTAGATCATCCAGATGAGTTTAGTTTTCACGCATAATTATTCTAAATTTTATAATTTATCTTAATGTGGATTTGCGCTAGAAATAGCGCTTATCCAATATGTAAAATATTTTCTTATTTTTAATAAATCATAATATTATTTTTGCTATATTTCTTTAATGTAAAATTTAAAGGAGATGCTTTGAATTCCACTGTTTCTAAAAACAAACAGTCAATTTTTGTAAGAACAGTTACAAACCTTGCTTTTTGGGTTGTTATAGGTATAGTTTTGGGTATTGCTACTGGTGTTATATCACCAGAACTAGGTGAGGCTTCAAAACCAGGAATCGACTGGTTCATCAAAATTTTAAAATGGATGATCGGTCCTATTATATTTTTAACTATAGTATCTGGAATTATAGGTCTTGATAGTTTAAAAGAAGTAGGTAGTATAGGTTTTAAAGGTTTTGTGTATTTTGAAGTAGTTAGTACGATAGCACTTGCTGTTGGTATCGGTTCTGCTCTATTTTTCCAACCAGGAGTTGGAATGAATCTTGATATAAACGCTCTTGATCCATCTAGTGTTGAAAAATACGTAAAAGATCCAAAAGAGATCGGCTCGACTCTTGCTATTTTAAAAAGCGCTATTCCCTCAGATCCTATAACGCCTTTTATAAAAGCAAATACCTTGCAAGTTCTTTTTATGGCTTTGGTGACTGCTATAGTTTTATCTATTTTACCAAGTCATTATAAAAAAAGTTGTATGAAGCCACTTGAGTTTGCTCAACACTATGTTCTAAAGATATTGGCATGGTTTATGTGGTTAAGTCCTATTGCTGCTTATTCTGCTATGGCATATTTGATAGGTAAGTTTGGTTTGTCGTCTCTGTTTGGAATGATCCAACTGCTTGCTGTTATGGCTGCGGCGTGTCTTATATTTATATTTGTTATTTTAGGCGCTATATGCTATATGGCTAAGGTTAATATATTTAAATTTATGCGTTTCATAGCAAAAGAAGTTTTAATCGTATTTGCTACAAGTTCTAGCGAGATAGCCCTTGGACCTTTGATGAAAAAGCTTGAAGCTGCTGGTATATCAAGAGGTTGTGTTGGACTTATAGTTCCTACTGGATACTCTTTTAATCTGGATTGCACAAATATTTATCTCTCTATGAGTGTTATATTTTTAGCTCAAGCTTTCAATATAGATCTTAGTTTTACTCATCTTCTTAGCATACTTATCATTTTGATGATAACTTCTAAAGGCGCCGTTGGTGTAACTGGATCTGGGTTCATAGTTCTTGCAGGAACATTTGGAGCATTACACGATGTTATACCAGTTGTAACAGTTGCAGTACTGCTTGGTGTGGATAAATTTATGAGTGAGATGAGAGCTGTGGGAAATCTTTGTGGAAACTCAGTTGCTTGCCTTATAGTAGCTATCTGGGATAAAAAGATAGATATGGAAAAATTCCGTTACGCTCTAGATCATCCAGATGAGTTTAGTTTTAATTAATGATGCAAATTTCTACTGGTGAATATAGCTATTTTACTCGCCAGTAGAGTTCAAATTTAGTCTAAACGAGTTCTATCTTTTTTCTTGATAATTTTACTATTCCATTTTTCTCAAAGCTTTTTAGTATCCTACTGATAACTTCTCTTGAAGTACCGATGATATCTGCTAACTCTTCATGTGATAAATTTATTATTTTGCTTTTTTTAGACTGTAAAAAGTGCAAAATTCTTGAATCCAAACCTAAGAACCGAATATCTTCTATGAGGGCTGCCATATGTTCCATTCTTTTTGCATATTGTTCAAAAACATATGCTTGAAACGCTTTATCTTCTATAAACATTTGAGCAATTATACTTGTAGGTATGGAGTATCCTTCTAAGTCGCTTTCTGCAATGGCTGTTCCTATGGCAGGCATAGCGTTAAATGTACCGGTAAAATTTACATTACACTGCTCACCTTGCGAAAAATAATATAGCAATATACTCTGCCCACTTTCATGCTGTCGCACCACCCTAACTCTACCTTTTGTAAGAAACATCAAATTTGGGCATGTATCACCTTGTCTGTAAAGCTCGATCCCTGCATCTAGTTTGATAAATGTAGAGTTATCATCTAAAAGTTTTTGATTTTCAGCACTAAGAGATGAGTAAAATCGGAAAGTTTTCATATTTTAACCTTTATATTTAGATAATGGTTTGCTTGTACAATAATATATAAATAATATTAACAATTAAATTAATATACTAATTTAATTTTTAAATATATAAATTTATATTTAAAAATTAAAATTAATTCTGTGATTGATGTTACATACATAAATTTTAATTCAATATACAATTAACAAATATTTTTTTAATTAAAGGAGAAAAGATGCTAAACTCAAGACGAAATTTCTTAAAAGGCGTCGCCCTTAGCACGGCAGCATGTGTGTCGCTTAAAGCAGACGAGCTTTTAAGTCCGGTGCAAAAAGTCGCTCATGCAAGCAACTTCGGTCCGTTTTACGCTCTTACTCAAGATGGGAAGATCATAGATATCCTTCCTCACCCTATGGATAAGCGTCCTACTGCGATGACAAAAATGTGGCTGGATAGAGTTTATTCACCTACAAGGATCAAATATCCTTGCGTTAGAAAGTCGTATTTGGATGGCAAAGAAGGACACGAACAACTAAGAGGCAAAGAGGAATTTGTACGCGTTAGCTGGGATAAAGCTTTAGAACTTGTAGCAAACAAGATCAAAGAGACACCTAAAGAAAATATCTATAACGCTACTTATATAGGCTGGAGTCATCCGGGGGGAATTCACTCATGTCCGTCGCTTTGCGGTAGATTTTTCAATGTTGCAAAACGTGGAGCTATCGGTACAGCTGGAGAGTATAGCAACGGCGCAGCAGGAGCTGTGAATGTAGATATAATAGGCGACGTTGAGGCGTACTCGCTTCAAACTACTCACGAGCAAATTTTAGAAAATACTAAAACTTACGTGATGTGGGGAGCTGATCTTTTTAAATGCAATAAAATAGACACGAAAGTACCAAGCCGTGAAAACGATCTTTACTATCCAAAATACGCAAAAAGCGATATAAATTTCATATCGATAGATCCTATCTATACTGAAACAGCTCAAATGCTAAAAGCAAGATGGATAAAGATCAGACCAAATACCGATATAGCTTTGATGTTAGGTATGATGCATCATCTTTATACAAGTGGTAAATATGATAAAGAATTTATAGCAAAATACACAGATGGATTTGATCAGTTTTTACCATATCTTTTAGGCAAAACAGATAAAACTCCAAAAACTCCAAAGTGGGCTAGTAGCATTACTGAGATAGATGAAAAGACTATCATCGAGCTTGCAAATTTATTTGTCAAAGATAGAACGTTTTTAGCTGGAAATTGGGCTATGCAAAGAGCTCAGCACGGAGAGATGGCAGACTGGTGTTTGATAGTTTTAGCTAGTATGATAGGTCAGATAGGACTTGCAGGTGGTGGAGTTGGATTTTCCATGCATTTTGGAGGCGGCGGACAAGCTAAAGCCATAGTAGGAACTCCAGCAGGAATATCTCAAGGTAGAAACAGAGTAGAAGATAGAATTCCTGCTTCAAGGATAGCTGATGCTATTTTAAATCCTGGTAAAAAATACACATATAAAGGCAAAGAAAGAGTATATCCGACTGTAAAAATCGCTTATGTAGCAGGCTGTAGCATAGTAGGACATCATCCAGATACGAATAATATCATCAAAGCTCTTCGCACTCTAGATACTTTTGTAGTTCAAGAGCCGTGGTGGACTCCAACTGCTAAGATGGCAGATATAGTTCTTCCAGCTTGTAGCACTTTAGAGAGAAACGATATAGCTATGGGTGGTGTTCATGGTAAAAACGGTGTTTATGCGATGAAAAAAGCTATCGAGCCGCTTTATGAGTCAAAGAGTGATCTAGAGATATTTTCACTGCTTGCAATGCGTTTTGGCAAGAAAGTTTATGACAAATTTACCGATGAAAAACCAAACGAGATGGATAAGATAAAATATGAGTATGATATATCTCCAACTGCAGAGCTTATGAGCTTTGAGAAGTTTTGGGAGCAAGGATATATCGAACTTCCTAGAAACGAAGAGTCGTATAAATTTGTACGTCACGCTAAATTTAGAAATGATCCAGTAGCAAATAAATTAGCTACTATAAGTGGTAAAATTCAAATCACTGTTCCTAAATTTAGCGAATTAAAATATAGAGATTTTAGTGGATATCCGACTTGGATAGAACCTGATGAGTGGCTAGGCGATAAAAATCGCAAATATCCGCTCCACTTGCTAAGCCCACACCCAAACTACAGAGTGCATTCGCAAGGCGACAATACTTATCTTAGGAGTTTTTATAAGATAAATGATAGAGAGCCTGTGATGATAAATCCAAATGATGCTAAAAAATACGGTATATCTCACGGCGACGTGGTAGAAATTTATAACGATAGGGGTAGGGTACTAGCAGGAGCTTTTGTTACTGAAAATATCAGACAAGGCGTTATGGCTCTTCAAGAAGGCGCGTGGTATTCTCCAGAAAACACGACTGATGAAAAACCAAGATGTGTAAGCGGTCATATAAACGTACTTACAAGCAACCGTCCGACTTCAAGTATGGCACAAGCAACTAGTGTAAATACAAATTTAGTTGGTATCAAAAAAGCTACGGGTGTGATTCCACCAAATTCAGCCTATAATCCACCAAAAATCATAGAGGTATAATTATGAAAAAAATATTTTTAATCCTAAGTTTAGCGGCGTACGTTTTTGCCGGTACGGTTTTTGTAAAAAGTGATGAAAATACGCTTAAACTAAACGATGCAAAAGTGTATTTCGGTAGTCCTGCGATGGTTCTTAAAGAGAATTCTCAAAGCAAAATAGTTAAATTTGAAGGTTATCTTGATAATGCAAATCCAAACGTGCTTTACGCAACAAAAAACTTTAAGCTTCCGCTTGTTGAGAGTAAAAATCTCATCAAAAATGGTGAAAAAGCAAGTATCGAGCTTGAACTTCCAAATACAAATTTAACTAGTGATCAAGCATTAGCGTGGGAAGATAGCGGTGATATATTTTACGATAAATGTACAAAATGCCACGGAACACACGCTCCAAAAGAGTTTGATATGCTTAGCTGGGAGGGACTTTATACGAGTATGAAAGATAGAGCTCAGCCAACTGATAATCAAGAAATGCAAATTTTAAGATATCTTTATGCTCATGCAAACGACGGTATTTTAGAAGAAAAATAGATCTTTGCTGTTTTATTAAAGCTTAGGGTGAAAATATCCTAAGCTAAATTTATATTTTTAGCTTTTTGTTAGAATTTTGTCGTAATTTTCTGTTAGAATTATAACAAGGAGTTTATCTTGAAGCTTATAAACATTTATAACAGAATTTATACTCACATTGAAGAGTTTAAAATTTATATACTTATCATAGCTTTTACGGCTATATTTTTGGGTATATCGATATTTAGTTTAAACCGCGTAAAAGATGAGTTTGTATCTTTAGCAAAAAATTATAGAACTACTATCGTCGCAGAACTATCAAGCTACGTAACAGAGTGGATGAACTCTAGAATTTCTAGCGTAAATTCTTACTCCACTATACTATCAAGCTTGATTTTAGATGATAATATCACCACTGATAGAATGTACGACTCCATAGATATTTTAAGTAAAACAAATCCTATGTTTGATACATTTCAACTCTACCTTGAAAACGACAGACTTCTCATACATGCTAGTAAATATCTAGTGATAGATCAAAAAGATCTAGATAGGATAGCTAAATACGAATGGTATAAAGATACAAAAGATCGCGATATAACGACTATCAGAGTTATTCCAAACCATAAGGTATTAAATGAAAAAACGATAAATATTTGCTCTCCTCTTAAGGCTAATGGTAAATTTAAAGGAGTATTATGCGGAATAATCAAAACAAACAACATCTTAAAACAGATAAAAGGTGTGGATAAAAATATCGTTTCACATCTGTTTTTGATGGATAAAAATCACGATATCATTACTTCACATTATCAGCCAAATCCATTTGTAAATGAGTTAAAAAATATAAATAAAAATTTCACTTCCAAAGAGTTCGTAAGTGAGGGTATAAAAGTAAGTGTTCTAAAAACATCTATGCAAGACTGGGCGGTTGGAGTCGGGATAAATGAAAACGCTATCATTCAAAAAAGTCTAATCGTAGTCGCAAAGACGTCTTTTATGATATTTGGCTTTTTTATAGTCTTGATCATAGTAGCAAATTTACTTCATAATTACTTACATGCTAAGATAAATAAACGCAAACAAGAGTACGAGTTTATACTCACTCATCAGTTAAAAATGATAGAAACAGGTGAGCTAGTAGGCGTTATGTCTCATCAGCTCAAGCAGCCGCTAAACTCGGCAAAGCTGATGATAAGCTCTATTTTACAGTTAAAAGAGGATAAAAATATTAGCGAAGAAGATGAGAAAAATAGTTTAAAACTCTGTTTGGATTCTATGGAACATCTAAATCAAACGGTAGAAAATTTCAAGAATTTTTATAAATTTGATCCAAGCGTGACTAAATTCAGCATTAAAAGATCCATAGACGCTCTTATAAATATCTTGCATGTGGATTTTGCAAAAAATAACGTGAGTGTGATAGTGGGCGAATTTGAAGATATAGAAGTTGGCAATTGTCAAAATTTATTTACACAAGTCCTTTTGGTGCTTTTGCAAAATTCAAAAGAAGCTTTGATAGCTCATTATCCAGATGAGTTCAAAAAGCGACAAATTTATATAAAAGTAAAAAGCGATGAAAATTATATTTATACCGAAGTAAGCGACTTTGCTGGCGGTATAAGTGATGAGCAAGCTCCTAAACTCTTTTCAAATTTAAAAATCAGTAAAAAGAAAGGTGGTAGCGGTATCGGACTGTATTTCGCTAAAAAAATAGCAAACACAAAGCTAGGCGGCGATCTAACTCTTGTTAGTAAAAAAGATCCGACTGTATTTGAACTAAGGATAAGAAAATGAGACTGAAACTTTTAAATGAGATAAATATTTTGGTTGTAGAAGATGACGATATGGCAAGAGCTGCTTTAAAACTAGGACTCAAATCCCACTGCAATGCGTATTTTGAAGCTAGCAACGGATATGACGCGATAGATATATTTAAGCAAAATAGAGTAGATATCATACTCACAGATATCCATATGCCAGGACTTAACGGACTAGAAATGATAGAAGAGATAAAAAAGATAAAGCCCCAACAGAGTTTTATAGTTATAACTTCTTATGATACAGATCAAAACTTTTTTAGATCTGTAAAAGAAGGAGCTATGCAGTTCATCAGAAAACCTCTCGTGATAGAAGATGTGCAAAATGCACTACTTTTAGCAGTGGCTAAAAAAGATGAAAAGGTGTTTAAGCTATCTCCTAACATAAAAGTAAATTTATCTAATGAAACGATATTTGATGGTGAAAAACAGATATTTTTGACAAATATAGAAAATAAAATTCTTTGGCTATTTTGTTATAATATAAATATGGTAGTAACTTACGATATGATAGAAGAGTATGTCTATGATAATCTTGATGTTAAAAAAGGCTCTATCCATACAGCGGTTTTGAGATTAAAAAAGCATCTTGATGGTATAAATATAGAAAATATATCGGCAAAGGGTTATATTCTTAGAAAATTTAGTGAAAATTAAATTTGATGTAAGATTTTGGTTAGAGCTCAAATGTATAATTTCATTAAATTTAAAATAAAGGATTCAAAATGAGAATTAGTTTATTAATTAAAAAATGTATAGCAGCCGTTGCGGTTTTTGGCGCTATAAATGCAAGCGCGTTTAGCGAGGGAGTGGATTTTGTAAAGTTAGAAACACCTATCCCAAACTCTGATGGCTTGGTCACAAAAGTATATAGTTACGACTGTCCGTTTTGCTATAAATATGACAAGGCGGTCACAAAAGCGGTTATGCAAAAACTACCCGAGATGAAATTCGAGCCTATGCACCTTGCTACAAAGGGTAAATTCGGCAAACAAGCTAGTGAGCTTTTTGCGGTTTTGATAGCTAAGGATAACGCTTCAGGCACAAGTTTATTAGACGATAAATCACTGTTTAAAAAGGCTAAATTTGCATACTACAAAGCCTATCACGATAAAAAAGAGAGATGGGGCGGAGATGCTAACACTCAAGAAAACGTAAATGCGTTTTTAAGCACTGGATTTGAAGCTTCTGGTATAAATAAAGATGATTTAGAAGCTGGGTTGAAAGATGAAAAAGTAAAAGCTATGCTTGAGAGATGGGGAATGGACGCAAATAGCGGATATGCGTATGGCGTAGCAAAGATACAAGGCGTTCCTGCGTTTGTCGTAGATGGAAAATATCTTGTATATACAAAATCTATCAAAGGTATAGACGCTATGGCTGAACTTATAAAATACCTACATACATTAAAATAAGGTCGTTAAAATGGAGTTTTTCAAAGACTTTAAAAGTGATCCCATAGGCAAAATAGCCTCTTTGCAAGATGAAAGAGCTATCTGGATAATTATGGCCGCGGCTATGGGTGGGCTAGTTATAGTAGCTCATAGTTTGTTTCAAAACTATGTTTATATGGCACCTTGCGAACAGTGCGTTTATATAAGGTTTTCTATGCTCGTTATGGCTTTTGGTGGCGCTATTGCTGCTATAAATCCTAAAAATATTATCCTAAAAATTATCGGATATGTTTTGGGATTTTATGGAGCTATCATAGGAATGATGTACTCTTTAAAACTAAACTCTATACATCACGCAGTTCATAGCGAAGATCCTTTTGGAGTACAAGGCTGCTCAGCTGAGCCTAGTTTTCCTTTTGGACTCCCACTTGATATATGGGCGCCTGATTGGTTTAAACCAACTGGGGATTGCGGATATGATAATCCTATAGTTCCTGATGACGTAACACTTTCGTGGCTTCAACAATGGTTTGTGGATTTTTATAGTGAGGGTTGGTATCTTATCCCTTCGCTTAAGTTTATGAATATGGCGCAAGCTTGCTTTATAGCTTACGCGGTCGCTTTTGTGTTGCTTTGTGCTATGCTTATTTGCTGGATAGTAAAATCAAAAAGAGCGCAATAAACTCATCTCTCTAAATTCATTTACTACATTTCATAAGCCCGTAAATTCGGGCTTTTCTTTTTTCAAATTTAAAATAACCGCTTTATAAATCTTTAAGCTCTAAGTGATTACTAAGAGAGATTTTCTTTTTATAATATGACAAATTTATTCAAAAGGAGAAAATATGAAAAAAATCATTCCTATAGCTGTTATTTGTGGATTTAGCTTAGTTTATGCGCAAAATTTAGCAGATCCAGACACTGCTTGGAGGATAAAGCCGTTTGGGCTTCCAAAACCGCTCACAAACCAGTCTATTTTAAATCCAGCGATAGAAAACAACTTTGATTTTACTCAGCGCCAAAGCTATTATTATGCTAATAACGCGATTGATAAAAATAAAGATGCTCTGCATATCAGTGGCGGTTTTATGGGTAAAAGTTACTTGGGAGCTGCTACTTATGACATTAAAGCAGATAATGCAGACGCACACGTTGGGACGTATTATCATAATCTTGGAGATTATAAAGGCGGAAATGGCAAATATCAAGGCGTAGGATATGAAAGAAACGCTCAAGATTTTAGTATAAAACTTAGACCAAAAGATAATTTTAGTTTAAATTACACTTTTATAAGAGATGAGATCATAGATGATTTACTTCCATCGAATGCTTTAGAAACTGTTAGAAACACAAGATATCTAAACAATCTAAAAGCAAAAATAGGCGAACAAGACGATTCAAATACTTTAAATTTAGGTTTTAGCTACGGCGAGATCAAACGCTATAGAAGCAACGAATACAAACAATTGCCAAATACGGTTAAATTTGATAGCAAAACAGTTACTTACTCGTTTTTAGGCGAATACGCTTATAAGCTTAATGATATGCAAAACTTTGTAGGTATGAGCTACAAATCCAAAACCGAAGATGGATACAGACGACTTGCAAACGGAACTATAACAGGCTGGGGATTTCCCGGGCTTGATATAGATAATTATAGAGTTTATGACACGTTTATCTATGAGCTTAACGAGGCTCACGCGCTTAGCTTGGGGTTAAATTACGACTGGTTTTACAGTGATGCGAGTAAGCTAAATTCCAAAGTATCAAATGGTAAAAGTCTAAATGATGAGTATGAGAGAATTTATGGTGAAAGAATGAGCGATAACGACTATAGCGGACTTAGTGTAAATCTAAGGTATGATTACAAAAATAGCGGATATAAGTCTTATTTGCAACTTGCAAGTTTATACGTCGCTCCGTACTTGTATAATTCGCTAAATGTTTATAACTATATGCCAAACTCATCACCTTATTTATACAATATAGGAGCGCCGAATTTAAAATCATCAAGGCACAACCTAGCTCAGATAAGTAGCAGTTATAACGATAATGTTGGCTTTAGCTTTACTTATGATAGTATAGAAGATCTTGTGATCTACGATAGGCTACGCTCGAGTGACGCAACTCTTGATGGAACGATCATCAGAAGAAATGTTGATGCTGATTATATAAATGCAAAAGGCTGGGTAAAGTTTGATATCATTAATAATCTTAGTATGAAATCAAGCCTGACTTATCACTACGGTCAAAATAGATCAGATGATAGAGCGCTTTATCAAATTCGTCCTATAGAGTTTAATGCAAATTTAGATTACAAACAAAATGCACATTTTGGGCAGTGGAGCGTTGGTTCGGCTTTAAGATGGGTAGGAGCTCAAAGCAGGGGTGATTGGGATAAGAGCACAGGACTTGGAAGTGATCTAAAAGATAGTGCAAAAGCTTTTGCGACTGTTGATTTATATAGTGGAATAAACATAAAAAATAAATTTGGTGTGAGATTTGGCATAGCAAATATTTTCGATGAAGACTACAGCGAGTTTATAAATCCAAATCATTTAGACGTTATAACTCCGAGTTTTGCTATAAAAGCGCCGGGTAGAACCGTTTTTATGAGTTTTAATGCTAGTTTTTAAATTTATTTTAATTTTGGTGTAAGAGATATGTGACAACACATAGATAAAATACTTTAAAATCTTTAAAAGGAGAAGAGATGAAAACAAAAATATTAAGTTCGATTTTGGTAGCTGGATTACTTTTGGGCGTAGGTGCTACAAACGCTCTAGCTATCGGTGGAGCTAGCGGTCCAGTCACTTATAAATCAGCAGGAAAGATAGGCGCGGTAAAAATGAATCCATATAAAATGGCTCCGCTTACAGCAGTTATCTTAAATGGTGGATATGACTTGAGCGATGCTAAAGTTACGGTAAAAGCAAAAGGTGAAAAAGGTATAGATATAAGCTATGACGTTTCAAATTCACAGCTTCTAACTCACGGTGGAATTCCGGTATTTGGACTTTACGCAGACTATGTAAATAAAGTAGAAGTTTCATATAAAAGGAACGGTGAAACTATGAGTGAGACTTATAGTATCTATGCGCCTCCTGTATTTATGAATGTCGTAGGAACAAATCAAACAAGCATACTTCCTAAAGCCGAAGTAGTAAAGATGGATCCTAAATTTAAAAACAGACTGTATTTTATAAATCACATCGTAAGAGCTAGTACTCCTGATAGCGGACAAGCAGTTTGGAACCATCCAACTGGCGGTGCTATGGAATGGGACAATGAACCATATAACTGGATAGTAGATGCAAACGGTGATGTTAGATGGTATATGAAAGCAGATGAGATAAGAGATCCTGATAATATCTACAAAAAAGGTAATATGATGGGCTTTAGCCAAACCAAAGACGGTTCACTTCTTTGGGGAATGGGTCAAAGATATATGAAGTACGATCTTTTAGGAAGACAAATTTATGATAGAAAACTTCCTGCTGGTTATATAGACTTTTCTCATCACATAGAAGAGATGCCAAACGGTCATATACTTATGCGTGTTGCAAGTAGTGATCAAAAAAGAAGCGATGGTAAAAACGTAAGAACAGTAAGAGACGTGATCATAGAAGTAGATGAGAGTGGTAATGTAGTAGATGAGTGGAAACTTTATAAAATACTTGATCCTTATAGAGATGTAAATATCTTAGCTCTTGATCAAGGCGCAGTTTGCTTAAACGTAGATGCGAGCAAAGCAGGAACTACGACTGATAAAGAAGCTCTTGAAGATCCAAACGCGGCTTTTGGAGATATAGCAGGAGTTGGCGCAGGTAGAAACTGGGCTCACGTAAATAGTGTAAATTACGATCCAATCGATGATAGTATAGTAGTTTCAGTACGTCACCAAAGCGCGGTTGTAAAAATCACTCGCGATAAAAAAGTAAAATGGATACTAGCTCCAAAAGCGGGCTGGAACAAAGAGCTTGCAACTAAACTTTTAACTCCTGTTGATAAGAGTGGTAAAAAGTTAGATTGTGATGATAATGGAGTTTGCGAAAACAGCGATTTTGACTTTACTTGGACTCAACATACTGCTTATAAAATAAACGAAAAAAGCGATAAAAACAAGTACGCTTTAAGCGTTTTTGATAACGGTGATGCAAGACATAACGAACAACCAGCCATTGCTACTATGAAGTATAGTCGCGCAGTTGAGTACGCTATAGATGAGAAAAAAATGACCGTAAAACAAGTATGGGAATACGGTAAAGACCGCGGATTTGACTGGTATAGCCCGATAACTTCGGTCGTTGAGTATCAAAAAGATACTGATTCTATGTTTGTGTATTCGGCTACTGCAGGACTTGGAAAGATGCTACAAAAGATAGGAAAGACAGAGCCTATCATAAATGAGATAGATTACGGTACGCAAAAAGTCGGCGTAGAGATAAAATTTACAAATATGGGCTTAACCATAGGCTATAGAGCGCTTCCTATTAGTACGAAAGAAGCTTTTAGTAAATAACTATTTGCTTATAAATGATCTATAAAACATCTTAGAATAGTTTATTTATCTAAGATGTTTAATCCATTTTTTAAATTTATATCTTAAAAGCATATTTTCTACATTTTTTAAATTTAAATATGATAAAATTAGTATAAATTAAATCAAAAAGGTCATTTTGTGAGTGATTTTTTAAGTCAAATTTGGGGTATATCTAAACTCTATATAAAGAATGATTATAAAAGAGTGGTTTCTAGCGATGAAGCTGCTATTTTGCTCTGCGTTTCGCCGAAAAATTATGATAGATACTTAACTATTTTTAGTTTTAAAGAGATATTTAAAAGACTTGAGTTAGATCTTAACGAGTATAGCGTTCAGCTTATGCAAATCGGCGTTTTAAACGCTATTGCCAGTCTTGAGATAGATTTTGATAGTACAAAAAATGCTTTAGAAGAGTTGGCTAAAAACGATATCATATCTTTTAGTGATTTTAACCGTATAATTCAGTTTTTAAACTCTTTGAACTTAGCTAAAAAGGTATCTTTAGATAAGCAAGGTTCAGCGTTTCATAAGAATTTAGAAACATTAAATGAAATTTGCTTAGGTTTAAAAAAGTACGGCTACAAAGAGCTTGAAAAACGTATAAATTTGGCTTACGATAGTGCAAATAACTCCAAATTTTATCTAGCAGTTACTGGAGTTATAAATGCAGGAAAGTCAAGCACTCTTAATGCTCTTATGAAAAAACAGCTACTTGGCGCTTCAAATATCCCAGAAACAGCAAATTTAAGTATCATCACATACAGCAAAGATGAGTTTGCAGAGGTTGTATTTTGGAGTGAAGATGAACTACTTAAAATGGGACTTGAGCCAAAAAATCTCACTTCAAAAAAAGTGGATTTAAACGAGCTAAAAAACTATACTACAGCAGCAAATGAGATAAGCAGATACGTAAAAGAGGTCATTTTAGGCATTGATTTAGATATTTTAAAAGATGGGATAAATATAGTTGATACTCCGGGGCTTGATGACGCCGTCGTACTTAGAGAAGAGCTTACAAAAGCGTATATGCAAGAGAGTGATTTTACTTTACATCTTATGAATGCATCTCAAAGTGCTACAAAAAAAGATATGAGTTTTATAGTAAATACTCTTAAAAACGGTAAAAGTGGCGGACTTATCATAGTGCTAACTCACATCGATAAACTTAGTAAAAATGACTTAAAAGAGGTTCTGAACTATACAAAAAATAGTATAAAAACAGAGCTTAGCGAGTATGGATTTAGTGAGGAACTTGCTAGAGATACGCAGTATTTTATGGTCTCAGCGGTGAAAAACGAAGGCATAGATGAGCTAAAAAACTATCTTTATGAGAGTTTTTTTGGTTCAAATTCAAAAAAAGCAACTCTCATAATAGATAATTATAAAAAAGAGCTAACTCATATAATAAATTTTATAACAAAAGATCTAAAATATCTTAATAGTGTGATAAATGGTGATTCCAAAGAGTTGGGGCAAAAACTTGCTTTGCTTGAAAACGAACTTGAAAAACTAAATTCAAATTTAAACGAGATAAGTAGCGAACTTGATAATTTAAATAAAAATTTAGATTACAGTAACTTAAACGAGTTTAGTACCTTAAAAAGTATATCTTCTAGGCTAAAAGATAGGATACTAAGCGATGTGAAGTATGCAAACTCCAAAAAGCAAAAAGTTGATTTTGATAGGACGAGTGTTATATTAGAAAGTGGATTTAGAGATATGTTTATAGACTTTTTTAGGGATTTTAAACATAAAATAAGCAAAGATATAGAGTCGTCTTATGAGATTTTAAAGCTAAAATTAAACACCAAAGATGAGGTTATAAATTTACCAAATATCAAAGAGTATTTAGACGCAAATATGCCAAAAATATCTTATGAAGAACTGAAAACTCAAGTAAAAGATAGTATTAAAAACAGTCAAAATATCGAAACTCTAGGCTTTACCTTGATTAAACTTTTCGATGATTTTATATCTGGGTTAAATTTAAAAAACGAGCTAAACAGGTTATCATCTCTTTGCACAAATGAGTTTATAAGTAGCGTAGAAAAACAGACGACGCAGATGAAAACGGCTTTAGAGTTAAAAAAAAGTGAGCTGCAAAGCTTCATAGGAGAAACTATGCAAGAAAGTAGTGCTAAAGAGTTGTTTAAGAAAGATGTGGAAGAAAAGTTATTAAATTTAGAAGAAATTTATAATAGGATAATTGCGTGTTAAAAGAATTTATAAAAGAGTATAAAAGACTGTACGATACTAGTTTTAATCCCGGTTTTAAAGGGGAATTTGAAAAATTCTATAAGCTTTTAACTGAGCCTAAGTTTCATCCTAGTGGATTTTTATTTGATAGATTGAATTTTTTAAATTCGTTAAATTACGAACCGCCTATAGTCGCTGTAGTAGGGCAGTTTAGCAGTGGGAAATCTAGCTTTTTAAACGCTCTTTTAGGGAGTGATATATTGCCGACTGGAGTTGTTCCTGTTACGGCAAAACCTACATATATAAAGTATGCACCAAATCTTATGCTAAAAGCTGTTTTTTTTGATGGAAGACAAGAATATCATAGCATAGATGAGCTTGGGGCTTTTGTCGATCAAAGAGTAAGTTTAAAAGATGTTAAATGTCTTAACATATATGCTCCAAATGAGATTTTAAAAAAAGTTAGTTTCATAGATACTCCTGGACTTAACTCAAGAAGCGATGCTGATACGTATGAAACAAAACAGATTTTAAAAGAAGCAGTAGCTCTCATATGGATAAGTCTTATAGATAATGCAGCGCGAAAAAGTGAGTTAGACGAGCTAAGTCTTATACCAAATTCCCTTAAGCAAAATGCGATTTGTCTTCTAAATCAAAAAGACAAACTCAGCTCAAGTGAGATACAAAACGTGCTTACTCATTCTAAAACTACGTATGAAAATTATTTTAGTGATATACTTCCGGTGTCTGCAAAGATGCAAAAAGAGGGCGCTAAAGATAGCGGTTTTGAGCAGGTTTTTAAATTTATAGATAGATTAAATGAAAATAAAGAGCAGTTTATAATATCTGAATGCTCTAAAATACTAGGTTCAAGTAGGGCTCAAAATGAGAAATTTATCGCTATCTTAGGTGAGTTGGGAGATATTTTTGATGAGTTTTGTACAAGCTGTGATTCTAAGCTTAGAATCCTTGAAAAAGAGTATTTGGATAAATTTGGGCTATTTTTTGAAACTATTAAGCAAAATGCGGCTCTTATAGCAAGTGAGATAAATAGCTGTTTGAAAAGTGAAAAAAAGTCATATTTTAGACATAAAAATGGTATCTTCAACAAAGATAGTTATGAAAAAATACAATACGAAAGAGTTATGCTTCAAGGCGATGAGGTTCTTTCTAAGCTGATTTATAACGATGATAAACTAAATAAAGTTTTTAAAAAATTTAAGCGTGATTTAAGTGAGTTTCAAAGCAGAATCATCGCTGATCTATCCGCTGTTTTTGATGAGTTAAAAGATAAGGTTTTGGCTTACAAAGCAAAATACGAGAGCTTAAGAAAAAGCGATCCTTTGCATTCTGATGTGTTGTTTGCTGATATAAGGAAGTTTAGCAGCGAGGTTTATGCGCTATTTTTAAATGAATTTGAGAAGTCGCTTTTTGATAAGTACGCAAAGCTTGGGCTGTTTTTTGAAAGAGTTTTTATAAAAGTCACTCAAAACTATCAAAATGCAGTTAAACTAAGTGTATCTTTTATAGAGCAAAAGTGCCAAAAAGCAAGTGATGACTATGAGAGTGATCCGTTTGCTTTTAGCCTTTATTATCCTCAATTAAGTGAGATAAATGAGCGTTTGCTCACAAATCTTAGCTATTATGAGTTTGAGAACGACTTTATAGGAAATAGCACCTTTATATCTAAATTTATAAATGAATTAAATAGTAATTTTAAAGATATAAAAAATGAAAATTTAAAATATATTTCTGCTCTAAAAGAGCGTTATGCTTTAAATTTAAAAGAGTTGGAAACTAAATTTTATATTTAAATATACTTTAAATTTAAAAAAAATAGATACAAAATTTTTATCTTTAAACGCCCTTCTTTTCAGGGGGGGGGTACGCTTTCTTTGTATTTTTTTAACGGACTATTAATTCAATTAATTTCTTTGCAATAAATTTAAATGACCAAAATCAACTACAAAATAGGTAAAAAGTGGTACAATGTAAATATTATGTTAAATAAAGATTACATTATGATTAAAATAATTTTTATGATTTGTTTCTTTTTTTCTCTGTCTTTTGCTCAGTGCAACATTGTTCAAAATGCAAACAATGACATAGTTTTTACTTCTAACAGTGAAGATAAAATAGTTTATTATGACGGAAAAAAACTACTGCTTAAAAATTTGCCGAGTCTAAAAACAACTCTGATAAAAGAGTATGATCCGCGTTCTTTAACATCTGCTATTTTAAGTGAAAATGAGATTATAGCAGGGTTTAAAAACGGTTTTGCTTATAGTATATATTTAAATGGTTATGAAGAGGCGATTATAAATCCTAACAAAACTTATTTGTATAAGCCTGTTTCTTCTATCGCTAAATTTAAAGATAAACTAGCGTTTGTTATAGGCAATGAAAGTGTAGTTATATATGATAAAATAAATAAAATATACAAAAAAACTGATATCGACAATAGCTCTAAAGTGATGTTTTCTAAATTTATGAATGATATTTTTTATTTCGCCTGTTACGATAGGAGTTTTTACGAGCTAGATACTTTAAATTTAAAATTAAAAAAACTTTTTAAGACCCCGAACCTTATAACCTCTTTTGATATAGTAGATAACAAACCAGTAGTCGGTCTTATAAATGGAAATGCTTATTTTGAAGGTAAGACTTACGAGATATCAAAAGGTGCGCTTACAAAGATACTGATAAATGGTGATTCTATAATATTTGGCGATGATAAAGGTGATATATATGTTTATGATTTAAACTTTAAGTTTAAAAATAAAATGAAAACCAGCAGCGATACAATTCGGGATATGTTTATAGATAAAAATCTAGGTCTAGTAGTTATTCTATGGGATGCTAGAGTTTATAGCTGCAAAATTAAGTAGGTATCCAAATTTGATACAAATTTTTTTAAAAAGGAGAGCCTTATGAGTAGTTTTTTAAAAACTCCGTTTGCGCTTACGGCTGGCATCTGTCTTAGCTTGTCGTCTGTTTTTGGCGCAAGCGAACTTGAAACTATTATGAAAGAACGCAACTTGAGCGAAAAAGACGTCTTAGCTGCTGCTAAAACGTATCAGCCAAGTGGTCGTAAAGACGAGTTCGTCGTTTTTTCATCTGGCGGACAAAGCGGACAAGTTATAGTATATGGTGTCCCATCAATGAGGATTTACAAATACATAGGCGTATTCACTCCAGAGCCTTGGCAAGGGTATGGATATGACAATGAAAGCAAAGCTATACTAAAAAGTGGAGCTATCAGAGGTAAAGAGATAAGCTGGGGAGATACTCACCACCCAAATTTCACTGAGAAAAACGGCGAATACGTTGGAGATTATCTATTTATAAATGATAAAGCCAATCCTAGAATGGCTGTTATCAGTTTGCACGACTTTGAGACGACTCAAATCGTAGTAAATCCTATAATGAAAAGTGAGCACGGCGGTAGCTTTGTTACTCCAAATACCGAGTACGTTATCGAAGCTAGCCAATACGCAGCTCCGCTTGATAACAACTATCACCCTATAGAGGAGTATGAAGCTGTTTATAGAGGTGCTGTTACATTTTGGAAATTTGATTATCCAAAAGGTAAGATAGATGAGAAGAAATCATTCTCTTTAGAGCTTCCTCCATATATGCAAGATCTAAGTGACGCAGGTAAAGGTGAGTCTATGGGTTGGGGCTTTACAAACAGCTTTAACTCAGAGATGTATACTGGCGGTATTGAAAAAGGACTTCCTCCTTTTGAAGCTGGTATGAGTAGAAATGACACTGACTATATGCACGTTTATAACTGGCAAGCATTAGAAAAACTTGTACAAGATCCAAAAAATTATACAATTATAAACGATCATAAAGTTATACCAATCAGCGTTGCAGTCGCAAACAATGCTTTATTTTTAATTCCTGAGCCAAAATCTCCACACGGTGTAGATGTAAGCCCAGATGGTAGATATATAGTAGTTGGCGGCAAGCTTGATACTCACGCTTCTGTTTATGACTTCAGAAAAATCAAAAATTTAATTGATAAAAAAGATTTTGCTGGTAAAGATCCGTTTGGTATTCCTATCCTTGATATGAAAAAAGCTCTTCACGGACAAGTTGAACTAGGTCTTGGACCACTTCACAACGCTTTTGAAGAAAAAGACGGTATCATCTATACATCATTGTATGTTGATAGCCAAATCGTAAAATGGGACTACAAGAATTTAAAAGTTCTTGATAGAGTAAATGTTCATTACAACATAGGTCACCTTGATACTATGGAAGGTAAATCAGCAAAACCTATAGGCAAATACGCCTTAGCACTTGATAAACTTTCAATCGACAGATTTAACCCAGTTGGTCCTCTTCATCCACAAAACCACCAACTTATCGATATAACAGGTCCTAAAATGGAGCTGATATATGATATGCCTATTCCACTTGGTGAGCCTCATGATGTTGTTTCTATCGCAGCTAGCAAACTAAAACCTGCGATGACGTACAAAATGGGTACAAACTCAAGAACAGGCGAGCAATCAGTCGGTATGACTCTAGCTGGTCAAGAAAGAGTTGAGAGAAATGGTAAAAACGTAACTGTATATGCTACAATGATAAGAAGCCATATCAATCCAGAGCATATAGAAGTAAATAAAGGCGATAACGTTACTATCTATCTAACAAACTTAGAGCGTGCTCAAGATGAGACTCACGGATTTGCTATAGATCTTTATAACGTACATGCTTCTATAGAGCCTGGTAAAACTGCAAGTGTTAGTTTTGTAGCAGATATGGAAGGTGTTTTCCCTTACTATTGTACTGAGTTTTGTTCAGCACTTCACCTTGAGATGATGGGTTACTTATATGTAAAAGATCCAAACAAGAAGTATGAGTCAGTTAAAAAAGCAAAACTTAAAGAGCTAACAAAAGAGCAATTAGAAGCCGAATACAAAAAAGTTATAGCAACAAATAAAGCAACTGACGATGTTATCCAAAGTGTTGTTACATTCTTAAAAGAAAAACATTTCGAGAAATATCCAAAAGTTAAACAACTTGTTGAAGATGCACTTGATCAATACGGCAAAATACCTGAAGTTAAAGCAAAAGCAGACGAAGCTTACAAAAAAGGCGACGTAAATGGTGCGATACTTTGGGAATACCAAGTATGGCAATATATGGTAAAAACAGCCGACGTTGGCTTAAGAGCTAAAAATAACCTTACAAAAGCACTTGCAACTCCTATGAGCAAAGTTCAAGCTCGCGGTGAAGAAGCGTACCTAAAAGGCGGATGTAACGGTTGTCACGTTATAGGTCAAGTAAGTTCTGGTCCAGATCTAACTGGTGTTTTACTAAGACATGATAATGCTGAGCAATGGGTATTTGATTTCATCAAAAATCCAGCTTCTAAGTATGAAGAAGATTACGTAAAAGCTATGATAAACTACTTTAATCTTAGAATGCCAAATCAACATATGACAGATCAAGAGATCAAAGATATCATCGAATACCTAAAATGGATCGATGAGAATGCGGGACTAAATTAGTCTAGTTGATTCAATCCAAAATCGGATTTTTGCAAAGGCGAGCCTTGCTCGTCTTTGCTTTTAAATTTAATAGGCTAGATTATTAAATTTAAAAGCAAATAAAAAATAAATTAAAGGAAATGAGATGAAAAGGTATCAAATTTATACTATACTCGCGCTTATTTTAATGACTGTTGGATTTACTATCCCAGTTATTGCATATCACGGAATGGGAGATAAGATAAAAAAAGAAGCAAATTTGCCAAGTTACGTTTATCCTATTTATAACCTATACACAAAGATACAATACAAAAATCATCTTATGCCTGATGATATAAAAAAAGATTTAAGAAAAATGATAGAAAATAGATCAGAAATAGGCGTTCCAAGCCTTCCTATCTGGTATGTTTCGCTTGAAGCTCCAAACTATCCAAAAGAGGCGTTTCCTGATGGAATTCCAGTATATTTCCACGTAGATGGATATAGTGGTGATGTTCATGAGATGAATACTATAAATCACTATATCGGAATGTATCCTATGGAGTACGGCGGAAACGTTGAGAGAGCTATAGCACCTTATTATCTGCTAGTTGCGACTATATTTATGCTTTTATATTTGTATTACGATGGCAGGGGAAACTCTCTTTTACTTATACCTACTATCATAGCTCCAGTGTTATTTATGAGTGCATTTGTAGGTTGGCTTTACTGGTATGGACACAATATGCAAGAGTGGGGCGCATTTAAGATAAAACCATTTATGCCAACAGCCTTAGGAGATGGAAAAGTAGCTCAATTTACGACTCATTCATATCCTACTATAGGTTTTTGGGTGATGATGGCTATGAGTATATCTTGTATATTAGCTATATTTTCAAAGAAAAAATATCTAAAGTCTAAGGACGAGGCGTGAGAAAACTCTGCTTATTTTTACTCATCATTCAAGCAAGTTTTGCAAATCCCTTGCAAAATGCTATCGATAGTGCAAGTCCAGGAGATATAATCGAGCTTGGAGATGCTAAATACGTCGGAAATATCGTGATAAATAAAGC
The DNA here is from genome assembly GCA_000495505.1 of Campylobacter fetus subsp. testudinum 03-427. Lineage (NCBI taxonomy): Bacteria > Pseudomonadati > Campylobacterota > Epsilonproteobacteria > Campylobacterales > Campylobacteraceae > Campylobacter > Campylobacter fetus. The sequence goes on from CP006833.1 coordinate 434,807, forward strand.
CATCACGATAGACGGTAAAAACAGAGCAGTTATCCAAGGAGAGGGAAAAGGAGATGTTATAAAGATTATTAGTTCTAACGTCTCTCTTTTAAATTTAAATATTCAAGGTAGTGGCGACTCTCATACGACTATAGATTCAGCTATTAGCTGTGATCAAGCAAACGAGATAAGCATTATAGGTAACCACATAAGCGACTCTTTGTTTGGTATAAATTTCAAACAGTGTAACGCTTCTGTGATAAAAGATAATTTTATAACTTCAAAAGATGTTGATTTGGGACTTAGAGGCGATGCTATAAGACTTTGGTATAGCCATGATAATTTAGTACAGAGCAACCATATACAAAAAAGTAGAGATATGGTTATTTGGTATTCGAGTAATAATATTATAAGAAAAAATTACGGCGAATACGGTAGATACTCTTTACATTTTATGTACGCTGGTAAAAATTTAGTAGAGGAAAACGTATTTAAGTACAACTCAGTAGGTATATTTTTTATGTTTTCATCTGGATCTCTTGTGAAAAATAACCAAGTTCTAAGTTCTACTGGAGCATTTGGAGTTGGTATCGGTATGAAAGATACGAGCGATTTTGTGATACAAAACAATATACTTTCATACAATGCAAGAGGATTATATCTTGATCAGTCGCCATTTCAGCCAGGAACAATAAACAAATTTGAAAATAATCAAATTTTATACAACACCGTTGGAGTTCAGTTCCACGCTACTCAGCACAAAAGTATATTTTTAGAAAATGATTTTATAGGAAATATGGAAGTCGCTATAAATGATACTCCAGGCTCAAAGATAGCTAAAAATGAGTGGAGCAAAAACTATTTTGACGATTATGAAGGTTTTGATAGAAATAAAGACGGTATAGGAGACCTTCCATATCAAAACTATACATATTTAGACTCATTATGGCAGTATCATCCTAATTTACGATTTTTTTACGGTAGTTCTATTATAAGTATTTTAAATTTTATAGCTCGTTTAGCACCGTTTTCAAATCCGGAACTTCTTATAACAGATGAAAATCCAAGGATAAAAAGAGCATATTATGAATAGACGAAACTTTACTATATTTAGCTTAGCTACTTTAGCCTGTAGCGGCGTAGCTGGATATCTACTAAAAGGATATGAAGCAAGAAACCATCTAAGACCTCCTGGAAGTGTAAAACACTTTGAGTCTTTATGCATAAAGTGCGGACAGTGCGTACAAGTTTGTCCATATCATAGTATAGAGCTTTTGGGTATTGATGATGGGATAAATTTAGCTTCAGCTTACATAGATCCTACCAAAAGAGGCTGTTATCTGTGTGATCTATTTCCTTGCGTATTATCTTGTCCAAGCGGAGCATTAGATCACAGTACCACGACTATCAATGATGTAAATATGGGAGTTGCGGTCGTAAAAGACTTTAGCAAGTGTTATGCAAATTTAAACAAACAAGTATCAAGAGATGACGTGGCGGACTTGCTTGCTAGAGAAACTTTCAACGAAAGAGAAGATCAAGCCAAAAAAATTATAAGCGATAGTATAGGCAAGTCCTGTTCTTTATGTATCGATGAATGTCCCATAAAAGGAGCTATAAAATTTATTGAAATAGACGCAAAACCAGTTCCGAAAATAGAACCCACGTGTGTCGGCTGCGGAGTATGCAGCGAGGTGTGCTTTGCTAAAGTTATAGAGATAGCGCCAAATAGAACTTACGAAGAAATTTACAAGGAATAACAATGAAAAAAACAGTTATATTTGCCAGTGCATTTTTACTATTAGTCGGCTGTAGTCAGCAAGATAACAAATTTGATAAAAATGAGACCAAAAATGAAGTAACCGAACAAAACGCGTCTATAGTGGTTAAAAAAAGTGAAAATCAAATAAATGAGAAAAACAACTGGATAACCTATGATATAGACGGAAAAAAGAGCGTCAAATTTGGGCTTGGTGATGATAATAATGAAACTACAAAGTCAATAGGTGCTTTAGCTATGACTAGAACTCCTCTTCAAAGTATAAATAAAGCTTTGATAAGAGGAACTTTAAGTAAAAACTTTATTATCAAATGTTCAGCTTGTCACGACGACTATGCAAACGGTATCATAGGTCCATCTCTTCTTACAAAGAGCCAAGATGAGATATTTAAAATGATAGAAGCTTATAAAACAAAAACTAAAGTAAATGTTTTAATGGCAGATCTTGTAAAACGTATGGACGATAAAGAGATTATGGATTTAGCCATTGAGATAAGTACATTTAATGAGCAATTTAGGAGTAAGAAATGAATATAGGCAAGGGTATAGCTTTAGGCTTTGGTGTAGTTATTGTGTTTCTAATGGGATATTTGTTGATGAGTGGAGATGCGCAACCAGAAGCTAAAACAGTAGCGCAAAAAACAGGAGAACAGCTTGAGAAAAAAGCGGTAAATAACAACGACTTAGCTACAGACGCCGCAGAGTTAAATAAGATATTAGAGTTAAAACAGAGTTTAGAAAACAGAAGCGATGGCGTAAGCAAACTCTACTTGACTAGTTGTGCTCCATGCCATGCAAAAGACGGAAAAGGAGTTATAGCTCCAAGTATAGCGGGAAAAAAGAAAGAAGAAATTTTGGCTAGATTGCATGATTATAAAGCTAACCTTGTACCAAATACGCTTATGAAAGGTGTTTTGGATAATGTTAGTGATGAAAATTTAACCGCCTTAGCAGAAGAAATTTCTTTGTTTAAGTAAGATTATGAATAAGTATGAATCACGCCAAACCGTTGCAAATGCTAGTTTTCTAAGCACATTTATCAGCACTGATAAAAATGGTAAAAAGCGCCCAAGCATACGCTTTTACCGCTATTTTATAATGATATTAGTACATCTTTTATTTGTACTTTCATACGTAGCTGATATCCAAATCCTAGAAGGCGATATCACTGGATCAAGGATAATGGGATTTCACTTAGCTGATCCTTTTATCACCACTGAGATAATATTAGCCCATGATAGTTTCCCGATAAATTTGATGATAGGTTCGCTTACTATACTAGCATTTTATGTTATATTTGCAGGTAGAGCATTTTGTAGCTTTGTATGTCCGTACAATTTTTTTGGAGAGTTTGCCGAAAGACTAAATGCAAAATTAGTAAAAGCTAAGATTATCAAACCTAGACATTTTGATCCAAATATGCGATATATCTTTTTACTAGCATTTTGGCTGCTTAGTTTTCTTAGCGGATATCTTATATTTGAGATATTTAGTCCAGTAGGTATAGTTTCAAGATTTATTATATACGGTTATAGCGCTGCTATATGGTGGGCTATTTTAGTATTTTTAGTTGAAGTGTTTTTCTCAAGAAGATTTTGGTGCAGATATGTTTGTCCAGTAGGAACTCTTTACTCTTTAGTATCTGCGATGAGAGCTATAAAGATAAGCTGGAACAAAGATAGATGTGATCACTGCGGAGTATGTATCGATGTTTGTATAGTTCCAAAGGTGCTTGAGATTACAAAAACCAAAAATGCAGATTCAAACGGTGGAAGCTTTAGTGTTGTTAGTGGAGACTGTACGCTTTGCGGACGTTGCATAGATGTGTGTCACGCAGATGCTTTATCATATGAAAATAGGCTTAAAAAACTACTATAAAAAGGGCTAAATTTGATAAATTTAAAAAATGTTACTAAAAAATTTGGCGCACTTAGCGTCTTGGACTGTGTAAATTTAGATATAGATGACGCTAAAAAAGTTCTCATCATAGGTCAAAACGGAGCAGGAAAAACAACTCTTATGAAGACTATTTTAGGTGAAATTTTACTAAATAGCGGAGAAGTGCTGATAAACGGTGTAGATCCTGCTAAAGACCGCAAAAAAGCTCTATCATATATAAGTTTTGTACCGCAAAATCCGCCTCCTTTGAAACTAAGCGTAGGTGAGCTTTGCTGGCTTAGCATAAGCTCAAGTGGATCAAATTTAGATGATATAAAAGCTTATTTAAAAGCTTTGAATTTAGATTTTGACAAAGAGGATAAAAAACCGTTTTATAAGCTATCAGGAGGTATGAAACAAAAAATTTTGATAGCCATAGCTTTAGCTAGAAACGGCGATATACTGATGTTTGATGAACCCACTGCAAATCTTGATCCAGAAGCTAGAGAGTGTTTTTTAAATTTACTAAGCGATAAATTTAAAGAAAAAACTATTATATTTATATCGCACCGACTAAGCGAAGTAAAAGGTATCGTAGAATGCGTCGTAGAGATGGATTTAGGACGTATAACCTCTATAAAAGATTTATCAAAGGAAGATAGATGAAGAACCTACTTTTAATTGCCAAAATCGACCTAAGAGAGTCGCTGCGTTCCAAATGGTTTTTGCTTTATCTGCTTATTTTTGCTGGTCTCATAGCGACTTTTTTTGTTACTGGAGTGCTGGATTCAAGAGTTGCTGGATTTAGCGGACTTACTAGAATGCTTCTTTTGTTTATTCAAATTTGCGTTGTTATTTTGCCTATTTTTATACTCATAACCACAGTTAGAAGCATAAGCACAGACCGTGAAGCAGGAGCTTTAGAGTATCTTTTGAGCTTCCCTATCTCACTTAAAGAGTACTACTTTGGTAAAGCTTTAGGTAGGGCATTTACTATATTTATGCCTATAGTTTTGGCTCTTATATTTTCTTTGGTGATAGCTGTTTTTAAAGGAGTTGAGATACCGTGGTCACTGTTTTTTTACTACACTTTACTGCTTTTATCTCTTAGTTTTGTGTTTTTAGCGTTTGGATTTCTCATATCAAGCGTGATAAAAAGTAGCGAGTTTGCACTTGGTTTTTCATTTTTATTTTGGCTATTTTTGTTAGCATTTATAGATTTGGCTTTGATCGGACTTATGATGCAAAACGCGGTAAATGAAAACATCATCTACACCATAGCGCTTTTAAATCCTATAGAGGTATTTCGCGTAGCTTCTATAAGTTTATTTGATAGAAACTTAGCTGTTATAGGCGCGGCGGCTTATTTTATCTTAGATAGTTTTGGAGTAGTAAATTTTATAATATATTCAATAATTTATCCTATAATTTTAGGTATCATAAGCCTAACCTTAGGCTATATTCTCTTTACCAAAAAGGATTTAGTATGAGAAAAATTTTTTTCTTAGCTCTATTTTGTACATTTTTGTTCGGTGAAAATTTAAAAACCGATCCATTTTTTAAAGATGTTAATACCACTTGTCCCATTAAATTCATAGACGTATTTTCTCATCCTGATTGGATATCTGTTTTGGAGTACAAAAATGGCGAAAAGATACTTTTTAGTTCGGTAAAACCTATGTTTCACTACTTTCATATGAATCCTGCGAAGCATATCTCACCATTAAAAACTATGCTTGTAACTGATTTTAAAACTCACACTTTGATAGATGCTTCAACAGCGTATTACGTATTTGGTAGTGGCATAATGAGCAATAGCGGTGATGACCTCATACCATTTGCGAGTTTAGATGACGCTAAAGCATTTATGAGTGCTAACCACGGTCATAAGATTTTAGAATTCAAAGATGTAACTAAAAAGCTAATTGATTATCTAAACTAAGGAGTAACTATGAAAAATTTATTTTTTTTACTCATTGGGGGTATCTTGGTTGGAACGTTGGCTGCATTTCTTTATTATATGGGAAAAGACTATCCTACTTCCACCCCACAAGTAAAAGAAGCATCTATATCGTGCGATTTAAACGTAGAAGATTGCGATATAGACACTAAGTTGGGCAATGTTACGTTTTCGTTTTATCCGCGCCCACTTGTAGGTATGGCTCCTACTACTTTAAAGATTTCAGGACTTCCACAAAACATAAAAGATCCAAATGTTCGCATTTATGGATTAAATATGCAAATGGGAGTCATCAGCGCTCCTCTTGTAAAACAAGGCAGCTCATACAGTGCAAATATAGTTATAAGTCTTTGCGTAGTCTCTCGTATGGAGTATAGACTAGAAGTTTTAAGCGGCGATAAACCGCTTGATGTGAGCATTGATTTTTATATAAAAAGTTAAATTTTCTTTGTAGAGTTTATAACCGCTATTTTTTATGGCGGTTGGCTTTAGTCTATTTTTTATTTCGATTATTGCGTTTTTTATATGCTAAATATTATACAAAATATATTTTTTTCGCCAGTATGCTCATAAACAAGCTCAAAATTATGTTTATCAAGCACTCTTTTTACAAGATTCAGTCCATATCCATAACCGCTTCTTGCACTTTCATCTCTAGTAAATACGCTAGTATAAAACTCAAGCGGTTTATCTAGTTTTTCTCCACTGCTTATTATGCAGAGTTTATTTGGCATTGATTTTATATAAATTCTACTATCTTTTTGATAATCGTTGTATTTTATAGCATTATCTATAAGATTTTTTATAGCGATTGAGATATAGTTTAGATCAGCATTGACGCTAAATATACTTTTCATTTCCACATCTAAAATTTCATCTAAAATTATCATTTTCGATAAACTTTCTAAAAGTATGCTCTCTATACTCCACTCTTTTATCTCAAACTGAACATTATTTGAGTTTAGTCTTTCTATATGTAGCAGCTCATCTGTTAGTTTATCCATCGCAGTTACTGAGTTTTTTAATATATTTTTATATTTTCCGTCTTCTAAAAAACTAAGTGCGATTTTAGACTTTGAGATAGGCGTTCTTAACTCATGGCTTATATCTGTTAAAAACTGCATTCTGGCTCTATTTACCATTTCTAAAGAGTTTGCCATTTCATTAAATTTACTTATAACTATCGCTATCTCATCACCGTTTTTACTCTCTTTGAGTCTGTACGAGAAGTCGCCCATACCAAATTTTTCTATTCCTTTAGCTAAGTTTTTTATAGGTATAAGCATTTTTATAAATACGGCAAATATCACAAACAGCAAAAATATATCAGCATATATCATAAAATTTAATATATTTTTTTCCCTATTTTGCGATATTTGTGTTTCGTCGCATATAAATATCTCATTACCCATATACTCCAAAGCCAAATACAAAATACCGCCTTTTTTATATATTTTCATCTCTCCTAAGTCGATATTTTGCTCATATATATTTTTGTATTTGCTTATATCTTTTGGTTTATCTACTATCTCAAATCCCATTATTTTTAGTCTTTCTAAGAGACTTTTTGTATCATCTAGCATTAAAAAGCTAAGTATATCATTTGCATTTTTTATATACTTTTCTTTGTATAAAAGTATGGTTTTTTCATCATTTATATCGTTTGTTTTATATGATAAAAGACTCATTAATACAAAACTTATCACAAGAAGTATAACTAGTTTTTTAAATATCGACATATGCTTAACCTATAAACTTATAGCCGATTCCCCAAACGGATTTTATATATTTTGGGTCTTTTGGATCGTCAAAAATTTTATTTCGTAGATTGCTTATATGCATATCTATACTTCTATCTTTTAGATCCGCTTTTATATGCGCAGCTATCTCGCCTCTAGATATGACTTTTCCTTTACTATTTAGCATTAAAAGCAAGATTTCATACTCTATTTTAGTAAGTTCTAAGATATGATTATCGATTGTTATTTCAAGTTTTTCTTCATCTATGCAAAACTCACCTATAAACCGCTTTTTAACATCTTCTTCGCTCTTTACTATCCGTCTTAATACCGCGTTTATTCTTATTATCAGCTCTTTTGGCTCATATGGTTTTGCTAAGTAGTCATCAGCCCCATATTCAAAAGCCAAAACTTTATCGCCTAAATTTCCTCTTGCGCTTGAGATTATGATAGCTATAGTACTAAATACTCTTATCATTTTACACACTTCAAAGCCATCTATTTTTGGTAGCATAAGATCAAGTATAACTAGTACGAATTCACCTTTTTTCAGCTCTTCAAGTGCGATTTTAGGATCTGCAAAAGCATACACTTTAAATCCGTAATTTTCCAAGTAATCTTTTAAGAGTTCTTGCATCTCAAGGTCATCTTCAATTAGCATTATATTGCTCATTTTACCTTCTTAGCTATAGTTTTTTATAATTTATCAAACTCTTTTGAATTATACCATTTTCTATATTTTTATGACACGCACTGCAGTTTGATTTTGATTTTATATCTACATATTTAAATACTTTTTCATCTATATTTTTATGACTATCTATCCAGTAGCTATATTTTGTTATAGATATTTCATCATCTTTAGCATTTTGTAAGATATTAAAAGCTATTTTATTATCTACATTTTGAGCCGCATTTTTCACTAAGAACTCAAGTATATTTCTATTTGTTTCATCATCTATAGACGCATCATCCCCAAAATGATCTTCTAAATTTGACATCATTACCTCCCACGCTTTTTGAGGTAGTAAAAACGTAGGATATATGATATGACAGCTTCCGCACTCTTTAGCAAAATCTTTATTTAAATTCGCATAGTCTATCTTTGAAGCTCTGCTTTGTAAAATGATATTTGATCTATAAAACGCCAAGTACGCGCCCATACAAACTATAGCCGCTACCCAAAATACACAAAATGCTTTTTGCGCCTTGCTCATACTTATGCTTACATTTATCGAAGTTTTTTTATATCCGCTTATCATCGAATCCACAGTGTCGTTTTTATCTATAAATTTATCTATGATCGCACCGCATATATGCACTATAACTACCCATAAAAGTAAATTTGAAGAGATGAAATGTACATTTTGCACAAACCTAAATTTGCCATAATGATCATATAAAAACGCAAATACTCCGCTATTTTCACTCAAACCATACATCATTAACCCAGACACCAAAACGATAGCCCCCAAAACCATAATGACAACCGCAGCTATACTAGACGCTGGATTATGCCCGGTATAATGCTTTTCTTGCGTATGAGTAGGTAGTAGATACTCCATTATCCCTTTAAATTTAAAATCACTAAATTTCGAGTATTTAGTACCGATAAATCCCCAAATCACTCTAAAAGCTATTGCCACGCCAAACACAACTCCAAACACCGCGTGATAGTATAAAGAAGCGCCCATTTCTATAAGTATGTACGATAAAGCAAAACTTACTATAAGTGCGATATGGCAAAATCTTGAGCCAAAACTCCATATATAGCTTTTAGTCACGCCATTGTCCGTAATTTGGTATATCTATACTTTTTTTCCCATATACTCCTTTGTCTGCGGATTTATGACACGCACTACAGTTCGATAGAGTTTTTACCTCTTTTTGAGTTATCATCCATTTTTCCAGCTTTTTATGTTTTTTTATGTGATATGGAATTTCAGTTATGGATTTGTATAAAACTCCATTTTCCATAGATTTTGTTAGCTTAACACTTCTTTTATACATAAGTGCTTTTTCGCTTGCGTTTGATAAAAGATATGCTAGTATATCCTTACTGCTTTGCTCATCTAAGCTAGCATCACTTCCGTAGTGGTTTTCTAAATTTTGCATTATCCATACCCATGATTCACTAGACATCAACCCCGGCTGATAGCCAAAATGACAGCTAGCGCACTCTTTTTTATACAGATCATTATCCACAGGTTTCACCTCAGGACCTTTAGGGGCTTTTGCATACAACATCACAAAAGCCAAACACATTGCTATTAAAATTCTCATTTCAAATCCTTACTTTGATAAGATATAGTAAAGAACATCGCCTTTTTCAAGTGGAGTTCCCTCTCTTTGATATACATCTTTGAAATTTCTTTTAAGCCATTTTTGCACGTCTTTTACATCTGTAAGTCTTGAGCTATTTGCATTAGGCGATAGCGGTTCTAATGTTTTATTTGTAAATACATTATTTGCACTTTTTGTAAGATCACTTCCATGACAGCTTTCGCAAGATAATAGTTGATTATCTTTACCGATATTTTTTGTTTTAAATATCACTCCTCCTCGAGCAGCGTCAAAATCCTTAAAATTCTCATCATTTTTCAAACTTTCAGCTTTTAAGCTATCTATGTACGCTTTCATCTGCGTATTTAGTTCAGCTCCAAGAGTTGCGCTACTTATCATACAAGCACAAGCCAACATATAAGCTATTTTTTTCATTTTAACTCCATTTGTAAATTAAATTTTTATTTTAAAATTATATAGAACTTTTGTCAGATTTAAAAATACAATTTATTGACACATTATTGACAATTTAATACGGTTAAAATTTAAAATAAAAGATCAAATTTAAACTCTAAACAGTAAAAAGCAGGTTAGGGCGGTAAAATCTAAAAAAGCATTAAATTTAAAAAGATAAAAGAGATAAAAAAGACAAATTTAAAAAAGCTAAAAGAGTTAAATTTAAAATCAAATTTATAAGTTAAAAAATCAAAGTATTAAATTCAATTAGCTAAAAATAGCTAAATCAAATTTAAAAAGATAAAAGAGATAAAAAAGACAAATTTAAAAACAAACTATAGAGTTATTAAATTTAAAAAGGATAAAAGAATTAAAAAATCAAAGTATTAAATTCAATTAGCTAAAAATAGCTAAATCAAATTTAAAAGAATTCAAGCAATCAAAGTATTCAAATTTAAAAAAGATAAAAAAGACAAATTTAAAAAGGATAAAAGAGTCAAATTTAAAAGAATTCAAAGTAGTTAAATAAGTTAGTTAAATTTAAAAAGATAAAAGAGACAAAAAAGACAAATTTAAAAACAAACTATAGAGTTATTAAATTTAAAAAGATAAAAGAGTTAAATTTAAAAACAATTCAAGGAGCCTATTTAAAGGCTCCTCTAGCAAAAAAACTATCTACTATTTATTAAGGTTTGGTCTGATATCACTATAATAATGCATTATGCGATAGTAACTCCAGTGTCTGAATTTAGAGAAATACTACCTAAATCAACGGCTTGATCAGGTGTTCCACCTAGTTTTACTATTATATCACCAACAGCTATATCTGCAGTTGAGCCAACTGCGTTGTAGAATAAGTAACTCTCATTGTTATATGTAAATCCATACACTGTTTTAGCTACGTCATGACTACTTGCAAAAGTAGCAAAATCAGTTGCTAAGTTACCAGTTGATACTAAATTACCTGCATTTTCATAAGTAGCAACATCACTACCTGCGAATTTAATGCTATCTCCAGTGCTAAAGTCGGTTATAGTTGTAAAGTCTGCTTTAGTTGCGTCAGATACTACTGAAGCAATTAAGTTAAACGTATCATTACCTTCACCACCTGTTACTGTTACACTTTTGCCATCTGCTAGTTTAGCTCCTATAAATGTGTCATCACCAGCACCAAGATCTATGGTAACATCATCTGTATTTTTTGCGAAAGTTACCGTATCATCTCCAGCGCTACCTTTTATAGTAGTAACTTTTGTTAGCTCTTCAGCGATAGTTATAGTGCCTTCTAAAGTTCCACCAGTAGCACTTAATCCGCTTAGATCTATAGTTTGTATAGCTGTTGCAGCTCCATCTGGAGCAACGGTAACTGTGTTTGCACCACCACCTAAGTCACCACTTAGTGTTATAGCTGTTACAGCAGCATCAGCTGTATTTGCAGTGATTGTCTCAGCAGCGTCACTACCTTGTATATCTACAACTAACTTATTATCTGTATGTTTTACTTTTGATAAATCAATCGCAACACCACTTGTTATACCCTTAAGCCCACTTATATCTATGCTATTTAGTTTAACAGCATCTGTTAAAGTAAGAGCTAAAGTTCCACCACTTAAATCTCCACTAGCAGTTATAGATTCAGTATTTACTGCACCTTTTAGTGTTAATGAGTCAGTAGCATTTGCTCCACCAATCATTTGAGCATTTAAGTCAGTACCACCAGCAGCTGCAGTTATCTCTACTACGTTTTTACTGATCTCTGAACCTACATAAACTACTTCGTTTGATGTAATTGATACTTTATTACTACTACCACTATTTATCTCTCCTAATACCCCACCTAGATCTATACTTACTATATCACCAGTAATATTTCCTAAAGTAACTGCTCCTAAAGCATTTCCTGCATTTAGAGTTACGTTACCTTTAGTAGCTGATACAGTTCCTAAAGTAACATCTCCAGTAGCTGAAGAGATGATCACACTAGCATTTCCTGTAGATGAAGTTATATTTCCTAAATTTAATGCTGCAACATTTTCTATATTAAAGTCTATGTCACCTTTTGCAGTAGTTGTTCCTAGTTTAAAATCTCCACTTACATTTACATTTGCTTCTAAAGATGAAAGTGTTGCAGTTCCTACAGATACACCAGATAAATCAGCAGTAGCTCCATTTACGGTTAAGTTATTTAAGTTTTTTAAACTATTAATTGTTCCTACGCTAAATGCTCCCTCAGCATTTACATTAAGATTTTTTACTGAATCAAGAGCTGTAGCTGAGCCTGTTAATGCAAACGCACCTTTATTATTTACAGTTAAATCAGTTAATTTACCTGCTGTAAGAGACATACCTGCAGTGCCTTTTTCAGCATTTATAGATATATTTGTAGCGTTTGCAGCATTTATAACTGCGTCAGTTTTTGCTATAGTAGATAAAGCGTCTGTATTTACAGTAAGAGATTCTGATTTAACCGCTGTTATATTGCCTTTAACAGTAGTTGCTGCGCCTTTAGCGTCACCGCCTTTGAAATTCACGGTGTTTAGACCGGCGTTATTTACTGTTACAGTGTTAGTTTCGCTATCATTATTTACAAAACTAACTGTTTCTATCGCGCTGTTAGTTATAGTTATATTTCCACCTGTTGCTTGTTTAACGTCTAGTTCAGTTACGCCTGTTGCGTTGTTCATAGCTAGAGTTAGAGCTCCACCAACTGCTTCTACTGTAACTTTTTCTACATTTGCTACTGTAGGTTTTAAAGCGCCTGTACCTTTTATAACTAGCTCATCATTTCCAGCTCCACCATCAATTACTACATTTGCAGCAAAATCTTTTACAGTTATCTTATCATTACCATTACCACCTTTGATACTAGTAACATTAGTTGATGCAGTTAAATTTGCATCTAAAGCTCCACCAAAGCTAGAAGCATCTAAAGTAGTTGTTTTTCCTCCAGTTGTTAAAGATAGATTTGCATTTCCTTTTACAGATATATTAGCCACGTTAGCAGTTAAAAAGCTTCCCTCACCTGTAGTATTTAAATTTAGAGTTTCTACCTTATCAGCAGTAACTGTTACACCAGCATCTTTAGTACCAACAGAATTTACTTTTAGGTTTTGTACATCAGCGTTACCATCAAGTACTTTTTCTGCATACATAGCGTCTATGCTTAAACTATTTCCTTTAAATCCACTAACTTCAAGATCTACTATATTAGCAAGATTAGTAACGCTAATTCCTTTTTCACCACTTAGTGCAACTGTTTGTAGTCCATCTATACCTTTAGCATCAAATGTTCTGTTTGAAACACTACTATTAGTTAAAGATAGTTTTTCTATATTTTTGATGTAGCCATCATCTTTTAAGCCTTTGAAGTTACCCTTCAAATCTACCTTAAGCACATCATTACCAGCACCACCATCTATCTTATCCCCAGGATTTAAAGTACTCTCAGCAGCAGTACCTACCACCCCACTAATAAGATCTCCACCCTCAGTACCAGTAATAGTATCATTCTCAGTAGTAAGTGCTATCTTATTTAAACCAGCCTCATCTATACTCTCCTTCAACCCATCAATCTCACCCTTAACCTTATCAAGATCACTAGCACTAGTAATCTCACTAATTAACTTAGAAGTAGTACCCTCATCTAATCCAGTAATATCCTTACCCAAAGTAGCATCAGCAAAGTAATCACTAGCAGCAGCCTTAGCCTCAAATATAGCCTTAGACTCAGCACTACCACCATTAACCATAGAGTCAATCATAGCACCTATTAAATCACCCTTGCTTAAACTAGCAACATTAATAACATTACCCTTACTATCAGTAAATTCTCCACCACCAGTTATAGCCTTAGTCCAATAATTAATACCATCAACATCACTAGTACTACCTAAAGCTATACTATATATCTTAGTAACAAACTCTTTCTCATTACCAGCTAAAAGAGAATCACCAAAGAATTTAGCCGCCCCTGGACTATCAAGCATAATATTAGCTAAACTTGAAACTCCTAAACTATTACTATTGGCATAATCTAACCAATACTTATTACCATCACCCTCACTTGCCATACCCATAATAGTGATATAAAGCATTGAAACATCTGTTTTGTTTAACATTTAAGGACTCCTTAATAAAATAAAATAAAATCACCAGCAAAAGCAACCAACCATATCTATAGTTATCTATATACTAAATACTTACAAGATATCAAATACTATTTTTAGCATTAAATAGCATTAATACTGATTTTTAGTTAAAAAGAGAAAGAGATATTTAAAAAGAGGGAAATGGTTGAAAGATTAATAAAGATAAACAAATAAATAAAACAAAGATAAATAAATAAATAAATGAATGAATAAATGAATAAATAAAACAAAGATAAATAAACTATTAAAAATAATAGAAATTTAAAATATTAAGAAATGAAAGAGATGAAATATTAAAAGATGTTTTGGCTAAGTTATTTTAAACTTAGCCTTTTAGGTTTAGGGGTAAGCTAATAGTTGAATGCTCTTTCTAAATTTCTGATAGTATCTATAGAGATATTTCCTATTAGATATTCTAAATTTAGATATCCTAAGATCAACTGATACCCAGCGTTTAAAGCGTCTGCTTTAGTTTTATAAACTCTAGCTCTAGCATCTAAAAGATCAACTATATTTTTAAGCCCTTCTTCATATCCGCGTTCGATAGCTTGCTCATAAACTCTAGCGTGTTCAAGAGAATTTCTTACTATATTTGTTTCTTGTAAGTAGTTTCTGAAGTCGCTTATAGCTTGTTTCTGCTCTATCGCTACTTTTTTTTGCATATCTAGTTGTTTTGACATACTAGACATCTTTAAAAGTTCGCCTTCTTGTATTCTTTCTATAGTCAAACCGCTTTTAAACAAAGGCATAGTAAAGCGAATCATAGTTTCAACCTTATTATCTTCATCGCCAAATCTCGCATCGTCTTTGTAATCCGAATTTGAAAATCCTACGCTAAAATCTACTGTTGGAAGCACTCCAGTCATTCTTTTATTTTTCTCTTCAGTTGCTATTTGAGTAGAAATTTCACTTTGTTTATAGTCTAAATTTGCAAAAATATTCTCATATTGACTTAAATTTAAATTGCTAAAAAATTCAAGATCCATATTTTCAAAACTATTTTTTACTCCAACTTCCTCACCTACATACTTTGCAAGGCTTAATTTCGCTACTTCTATCTGCCTTAAAGCTTTATTTACATCTAATATCGCTTCATCATAGCGCACTTTGGCTTCGAGAGTATCCATTTTATTTGTAAGTCCCATATCAAGGGACTTTTGCATTTGATCATATTTGGCTTTATTTGCACTTTCATAACTTTTAGCCAATTTTAAACTCTCATTTGCATAAGCTAGTTTGAAGTATGCTTCTGCGACTTTCTTTGCTAAGCCTTGTTTAGATCCGTCATATACTATTGAGTAACCGCTTTCTCTTAGAACTTCTTGTTTCCTTTGATACCAAAGTTCAGGACGAAATAGAGGCTGAGTGAGAGTTACTCCGTATTTCGTAAAAGTTTCATCCATTCTTTCTTTTCCATACCTGCCACTACTCTTGTCATATCTTTCGCCATTATATAGTATCTGAGCATCTATGCTAGGTAGCATCGAGGAAGTAGCTTGTTTTCTTCTCTCACTAGATGCTAAATTTTCATACATACTAGCTTTGACTTCTTCATCGTTACTAAGAGCTAACTCATACGCCGTTGAAAGACTTATATCATTAGCAAATATACATATGGGAAGTAGCGCCATTATAACTATTTTAGTCTTCATTGAATGCCCTTTGGAACATATCTGTAAATGGTTTTATGATATAGCTTAATACTGTTCTTTCACCTGTTTTTACTATGATTTCAGCAGGCATTCCAGGAACTAGAAAAAATCCATTTTTCTTGACTTCCTCTATACCTTGTTTGGTTAATTTGGCTTTTATTTCATAGTACGGATTTCCGTGCGAATCTTTTAGCGTATCTGCTGATACGTATGTAACTTCGCCTTCTATAACATGGGCTGTTTTACTATTAAACGCACTAAATCTTATATCTGCTGGTAAGCCTATATGAATTTTATCTATATCAGTAACGTGCATTTTTGCTTCCATTATATAGTCGCTATCGTCTGGAACTATGCTCATTATAGCTTCACCAGGACGTACAACTCCTCCTATGGTATGAGTAACTAACTCTACTACTATACCATCAACAGGAGCTTTTACCAATGCTCTGTCTTGCTGATCATCAAGTGCTCTTAATCTAGCACCAAGATCGGTTAATTTTAATTTAGCTTCTTCGTATTTTTTCAGTATATCTTCTTTGAATGTTCGTTCGCGAAACAAAATTTGTTGCTTTGTTTCGGTGATTTGAACATTTAATTTTGCTATATCAGAAATTCCAGACGCGATCTCACCGCCTGCTGCAGTTTTTTCTCTTTGTATATCTCTTAATCTGATTTTGTCTGTTAGTTGCTCTTTAAATAGCCTTTCCCACTCTTTTGTTTCTTCATTCAAAGACTCAACTCTCTGTTTTTTTGCATCCACTATAGCGTTTGTGCCTTCTATCTGTTTTCTTAGCTGGTCTATTCTTTGATTTAGTATGGTTGTCTCATCTTTTAAAAGCTTATTTTGTTCATTAAATATGCTTATTTGTCCTTTTGATGCAGACTCAAAATCCGGATAACTCTTCACATCATCGCTAAATTCTATCTGGTCTTTATTGTCTCTTTGTGCTTCTAAGCGGCTTACTAGAACACTAGTTTGGAGATATTCGCTTTTGACTATATCTAATTCGCTATTTAGTCTAGCGTTTTTTATCTCTATTAGTACTTGACCTTTTTTTACTACGTCTCCGTCTTTTACATATATTTTATCTACTACGCCGCCCTCTAAGTGTTGAATAACCTTTTTATTGCTTAAAACACTGACTTGACCGGGTGCTACGACGGCGCTATTTAACGGTGCAGTTCCCATCCACACTCCAAAAATACCCACCAGCAAAAATATCACAAACAGACCTAGCTTTACTGTTCCGCTTTCGCTTTTTAGTACCATTATTCATCTTCCTTTGCATCATCTAAGCTTATACTAGCAGCAGCTGTTTTTACCTGTTTAGTAGCAGGAGCAGCACTACTCGAAAGTTTGGCTAATACCGCATCTCTCTCACCAAAATACACCAACTGACCGGCATTTAACACGGCTATTTTATCTACAGCTTGCAACACGTTTAGCTTATGTGTTATTAAAATTATAGTAGCTTTACCTTTCATAGCAAGAAGCGCAGCATATAGTGCTCTTTCTCCTTCTTCATCTAGACTTGCGTTTGGTTCATCTAGAACTATAATTTTTGGATTTTTGTACAATGCTCTAGCCAAAGCTACTCTTTGTCTTTGACCGCCACTCAAACTCATACCGCCTAATCCTATTTTCGTATCATAACCATCAGGAAGTCTTAGTATCATATCATGTACATTTGCACTCTTAGCCGCTTCTACTACAGCAGTGCTATCAAGCTCGCCAAATCTCGCTATATTTTCAGCTATAGTTCCTTCAAACAACTCTACATCTTGTGGCAAATAACCAACAAATCCTCCAAGCGCATCACTATAATACTGATTTATATCCGCAGAATCTACTCTTACTACTCCATGTGCCACCGGCCAAATTCCAAGCATAGCTCTAGCTAATGAGCTTTTACCTGCTGCACTAGGTCCTATTATGGCGCACATATCTCCTGCATCTAGTGTAAAACTTACTCCGATAAGACTTGGCTGTTTTGCACTTGGCGGAATCAAACTAATAGCCTCACATGCTATATCTCCTCTAGGATCAGGCAAACTTAGCTTATCTTTTTCAACAGGAAAATCATGCAAGAACTTATCAAGTCTTTCATAACTCTCTTTTGTATTTTTATAGCTTTTCCAGCTAGCTATAAGTATATCAAGCGGTGCTAAAGCCCTACCTAGTAGTATCGAGCCAGCTATCATCATTCCTGGGCTTACTTCCATTTTTAATACCAAATACGCACCAAGTCCTAGCATCATAGATTGAGACGTTACTCTAATAGCTTTTGATACGTTCGTATATATTCCTGCTTTTATACTTGCTTCTGAATGTGCGTTTAAAAAAGTGTGGTGTTTGTTTTTCCATATTTTTTTAAGATTATTATTCATACCCATAGCATTTATAACTTCTGAATTTCTTAAATTCATATCTATAAGGCGCATCTCATTTTTATATGTGTCGTTTGACTTTTTAAGTCCGTCTTTAGTAGCTTTTTCATTTAGTAAAGCTACTCCAAAAAGTATTATAGCAGCAGCTATAGCAAACCATCCATACCATGGATGAAATACAAATAAAATAGCTATATACACAGGCATCCAAGGAGCGTCCAAAAATGCGAATATCCCGTTTGTGCTCATATACTGTTTTATAGCATTTAGATCGCCCATAGCTTGAGAAGTTACTCTACCAGGAACTCTGCTTGCTAGTTTAAATATAGCATCATATATTCTATCTGTTAAATTTAAATCTATTTGATTTCCAAATACTATTAGTATCTTAGATCTAAGTATTTCAAATATCGCCATTGTAATAAACAAAAATAGTACGATAAGTGTTAAAAAAAACAGCGTACTTTCACTCCTGCTAGTTACTACTCTATCATATAATTGAAGCATATATAAAGGAGGTGTAAGCATAAGCAAATTTACAAAAAAACTAAAAACCGCAGCATAAATGATACAATTTTTAGACTTTTTTATAGTCTCTTTTAATTCGCTTATTTTTGGCTCATTTGCTCTCATTTTGCACTATCCTACTTGCTAGATTTTCTAAATTTGAAAGACTTCTTAGATGAGTATATATAAGTTCCATATATCCGCGTCTTACGAAATCCGCCAAAGTAGCGTCGTCAAGCTCGTTTAGCTTTTTCTTGCTTACTACGGAAAATCCTTTTATAAGAGTATGTTTTTTACCATTTATATTTACGCTTAGCTCTTTATTTACAAGAATTCCAGACTTTTTTATCTCTTGCATAGCTATTTTTGTTTTTTGCTGTTCGATATTATAATTTTGCATAGCTTTTATAAGATTTTCCATAAATTCAGTCGGCTTTTCATTCTCAAATAGTTTTACGCCTTCTCCTTTTAGCTGTTCTGCTTGCGTATCTATGCACAGCACTCCTTTTCCTTCTATATCTACAAGAAAAAATGGATAATTTTGCACATTTGCAGGCACATATCCTTTATAATCTTCATTTATTATAAGATTTTCGTTTTTACCTAGCATAACTATCAGTTTTGGTACAACATCATTCGTAAAAACTATACTAAAGTTATGTTCGCATTGTCCTGCTTCACCTGCTACTATCTCGCTAAATGCACTGTTTGGAACAGTATCTTTATGATACATTAACTCACTATGTTTTTTTGTATCTATCGCTTCTATTTTCATTACATTCCTTTTTCTGAATTTTTCGATCTCTATCTTTTTATCAAGACTTAGCTCTTTATTAACCGTCTTTCTAAAGACAACGCCACTATTTTTAGCTATATAAGCCAAAATCGGATCTATATCGTCAGCAAAAACTTGAGTTACTTCATATCTCCTTATTTCTCTACTATTTTGACTGTTATTTTGAGAGTAATTTTCTAAATTTGACTTTTTATCAACATTTTTTGCATTATAGTTATTACGCTTTCTTATAAAAGAACTATTAACTATCTGCATAAATTTAGATAAGTTTTCACATTCTAAAAATATAAAAACCTCATTATTACTCAGTACATATCCATATAGTTGCACATCATATTTATGCGCTACTATATGCAATACATCTTCATATAACGACTTTTCATCTAAATTTTGGAAAAAATCACCTTTTTGTCTTACCGCAACTTTTCCAGAATCTATAAGCCTTAGTTTTCTACCCAAAATCCTTACTCCGTGATTGATTTACTTCTTAACTTTTCAATGATTTTATCATCATATGATCACTTTTTATATAATTTCTATATCTATATAGTTATAAAAAGCAATTAAAATTATAAGTTTGTAAGCAAAAAGTAATAATTTGCTAAAATTATATTACGATCTGCCACAAAAACTATTTTTTCCCGCCAAAAAACGCATTTTACTACATATATACTTAAGCATAACTGAAAAAGTGCCAGACTAAATGCAAAAATTTAATTTTTTTTCAAAAAATCACATATAGAAATTGATTTTTTAACAATTTTAAAAAGCGAAATGTGCATAATTTAAATGAATTAAATTTGAATTTTATAAAAAATTATGTTATAATTCGCGCAGTATTTGCAAAAATACTATCGATAGTAAGGTAAGCAATCCGTATATAGATAACTATAGATATGGTTGGTTGCTTTTGCTGGTGATTTTATTTTATTTTATTAAGGAGTCCTTAAATGTTAAACAAAACAGATGTTTCAATGCTTTATATCACTATTATGGGTATGGCAAGTGAGGGTGATGGTAATAAGTATTGGTTAGATTATGCCAATAGTAATAGTTTAGGAGTTTCAAGTTTAGCTAATATTATGCTTGATAGTCCAGGGGCGGCTAAATTCTTTGGTGATTCTCTTTTAGCTGGTAATGAGAAAGAGTTTGTTACTAAGATATATAGTATAGCTTTAGGTAGTACTAGTGATGTTGATGGTATTAATTATTGGACTAAGGCTATAACTGGTGGTGGAGAATTTACTGATAGTAAGGGTAATGTTATTAATGTTGCTAGTTTAAGCAAGGGTGATTTAATAGGTGCTATGATTGACTCTATGGTTAATGGTGGTAGTGCTGAGTCTAAGGCTATATTTGAGGCTAAGGCTGCTGCTAGTGATTACTTTGCTGATGCTACTTTGGGTAAGGATATTACTGGATTAGATGAGGGTACTACTTCTAAGTTAATTAGTGAGATTACTAGTGCTAGTGATCTTGATAAGGTTAAGGGTGAGATTGATGGGTTGAAGGAGAGTATAGATGAGGCTGGTTTAAATAAGATAGCACTTACTACTGAGAATGATACTATTACTGGTACTGAGGGTGGAGATCTTATTAGTGGGGTGGTAAGCTCACTTGCTAGTGAAAATACTCTTAATGCAGGAGACGTTATTGATGGTGGAGCAGGAAGTGATATATTAAGAGTGGATCTTAAGAGTAACTTTACTGGTTTGGATAGTAATGGGGTTATTAAGGGTGTGGAGAAGTTATCATTGCTTAATAGCGGACTTATATCAAGAACATTCGACGCTAAAGGTATCAAAGATGTACAAACTTTAGCTTTAAATAGCGAAAAAGGCATAGAGGTTAAAAACCTTGCAAACATAGCAGATATTGAATTAACAAATCTTCAAGCTGCTAATTTTAATTTAGACACTATATATGCAGATAAAGTATTAGACGGTAACGCTGATACTCAAAACCTAAAAGTAAATGGCGTTGGTGCTCAAGGTGCTGGAGTAACAGTTACTGCTGATAAGATAGAAAATTTAAGTTTAAACGCTACAGGCAAAGATAGTTTCTTAAAAGATATTTCTTCAAAAGACGTATCTGTAAAAGGAAATGGAAACATTACATTACAAGCTAAAGCAGGAGTAAGTAGTTTAGATGCTAGCGCTTCTAGTGGCAAAGTTAGTGCTGATCTAACAGCTGCTAATGTAAAAACCATTAAAGGCGGAAGCGGAGATGATAAATTTGTAATAGGTACAAGTGTTGCAAATGTTAGTGTAGATGGTGGCGCTGGAAATGATGAGCTTGAGATAAGCGGTACAGGCACTTTAAAACCTACAGTAGCAAATGTAGAAAAAGTTACATTAAACGCAACTGGAGCTCTAACTCTAGCTATGGATAACGCAAAAGACGTAAGCGAGCTAAACATCAAAGGAGATACAGGTGGAGTAACAGTAGTAAATAGCAACATATCTGCACTTAATTTCCTATCAACTGCTACAGGTGCAGTTGCTAATGTAACGACTGTAGATAGTGCAAACTTAGCTACTATAAACTACAAAGCAGGTACAGAAGAAGGTGAAGTAAAAGGAAACTTAACAGCCACTAAAGCTACAAATCTTACTGTAAATACAGACGCTTTAGCAAACATTACAGACGCAAATGCTATCGTAACAGCAAATGTGGCTACTAGTATGTCATTAAACATCAATGCAACCAAAACAGCTCAAAGTTTAACATTAAACGCAGCTAAACTAAAAGATCTAGTAGTTACAAACAAATCAGTAGGTGGATTTACTGTAAAGGGAGCTGCAAATAGCTTAGATACATTATCAAATTTAAACGTAACAACAGATGGCGGATTTAAATTTGATACTATAGATGGATTAGCAGGAGTTAGCACTGTTACTCTAAGTGGTACAAACGATAACTCAGCAGTCACACTAGGCACTTTAGGTAAAGCAGAAGCTACTCAAGGCATAGCACTAAATGCTAGCGGACTAAAAGCTGGACTAACAGTAGGAAATACATCTACTAAAGGCTCTATAAATATCAACCTAAACGCTATGAGTGGAGACGCAACACTAGGCACTGCTGATTCAAAAACAGATAATCTAACCATAAGTGCAAACGGTGTAGAAGGTAACTTGAAAACAGAAGCTTTAACATCTGCAGCGTCTACTACAGTATCTCTTACAAACGTAAAAGGTGCTTCAACTATAGCTTCTTTAACTGCAGCTACTGCTAGTTTAGCTATAGAAAACACAGGCAATGTGACTATAACTTCTGCTTCTACTGCCTCAGCAGGTGATTTTAGTATCAATGCAAACAATGCAAGCGGATTAACAACTAACGCTATAACCGCTGCTAAAGGAGCTATATCTATAAACGCAAATGGTGTTAGCACTATAGTAGTTGGAGCTCTAAGCGCCAAATCAGTAACCCTAAACGCAGGAGACGCAAGTACTTCAGTAAAAACAGGTGCTATATCAGCAGAGAGTGTAAATGTAGATCTTTCTAAAGTATTAGGTACTACAACAGTAGGTAAAATAACATCTGATAATATAGTATATAAAGCTTCAGAGCTTTCAGCTGATACAGCAGGCAAGATAGAATTAAGCTCAAAAGGCACTACTCAAAATTTCAAAGCAGATGTTACTGGTAGTTTAGGTAATGATAAAATAGAATTAACTACCGTAGCTACTACTTCATCAGTAACTCTATCTGGTGATTTAGGTGTAGGAAATGATATTGTAGAGATAAATAAATCTGCAGCAGTAGAAGCTCTTAAATCAGTAAATTTAAGTGGCTTAACTAATTACGCTACTTCTGAAACAAAACTAAAAGCAGCTGCGAGCGATACTCTTACATTTAATGGCGGAAGTGGTAATGATAATGTAGAAGTATCAGGAACTGATATAGCATCTCTTACCATAACTGGTGATTTTGGTGAAGGGGGTACAGATAAGCTTACTTTAGGTACATCAGGAACTGCTATAACAGGAGCTAACTCTGCAGTAACTATAGATATCACTAAAGTAACTAATGTAGATAGTACTGAGATCAACTTTACAAACGGTGCAACAGATATGAGTACTAAAGCTCTTACTATAAATGGTAGTAACTCAAATGATCAAGTTACTCTTAAACTAGTTGCTGCTACTACTAAGGTTAAGGTAAATGGGGATTTGGGAGCTGGAAATGATACGTTTATATTTGAACTAGGCGCTGCTACTGCAGCAAACATAACAGATATCGACCTTATAGAACTAAAAGGCGTTGAAGTAGGTCTAAACGGTGGCAATGCAAATACGGCGTTTGATTTTAGCACATATACAGGCTTAACTACGTTTAATGCAACAACAGGCGCGGATAATATTACATTAGGAGATTTAACTAATACTGCAACTATCCGTCTTGGTTCAGGAGATGACAAGATAACAACAGGCGCACTTGCTGCAAATAAGACTCTTACAATCGACTCTGGAACTGGTAGCGATTATATAAATATAAGCGCGTCTAAAGTTAAGACAGCAGCTGATGCCAAAGAAATGGTAATTATATCAGACGCGGCTGCAAATCTTAAAGGTGACACTATCAAATTTGGAGCTGCAATAGCAAATGCTGGAAGTATCACAGCTAATACTCAATCATGGAATACAGATTTAAAAACTACCTTGAAAGATGCAATTGCTACAGCCGATGCAAATAAGCTTTACGTTGTAAATATTACTGATTCGGCTGCTGGAGATAGTAAGGGAACATATTTGTTTTATAACGGAAATGCCGATCAAGCAATCAGCACAGATGATATAATCGTTAAATTATCTGGAGTATCAACTACCGATAACCTAACATTTACAGCAGATGCCGGTGGTACATTAACCATAGCTTAAGTATTTATTGTAGTTATTGCGACTAAATTTTTGTAGAGTGTTTAACCCAAACAGTCTGAGTTTGGCTTGGATTGTTTCAAATTTATATAGTCTAACGACGATGATAAATCGCAATGACACATTGACTTTCAGACCAAACCTTAATAAATAGTAGATAGTTTTTTTGCTAAAAGAAGTCGGGTTTTCCGACTTCTTGATATCTCATTTAATTCTTTTAAATAAATCTTTTAAATTTAAAATCAATATTGCATTATAGTATTTCGTTATAGTTATCACAAATTTACATATTAAACTATATAATAAATTTATAGTTTAATAACAAACTACTAAATATCTAAATATAAATCAAGTAGTATAAATTTATAAATATCTATATAAAATACTTATATCTATAAAATAACAGAAATAATAAATCAAATTTAAAAGAATTCAAAGTAGTTAAATAAGTTAGTCAAATTTAAAAAGATAAAAGAGATAAAAAAGACAAATTTAATCAACGAAAAGTAGTTAAATTTAAAATCAAATTTATAAGTTAAAAAATCAAAGTATTAAATTCAATTAGCTAAAAATAGCTAAATCAAATTTAAAAAGATAAAAGAGATAAAAAAGACAAATTTAAAAACAAACTATAGAGTTATTAAATTTAAAAAGATAAAAAACTATTAAATTTAATCAACAAAAAGTAGTTAAATTTAAAAAAAGCTAAAAGAATTAAATTTAAAAACAATTCAAGGAGCCTATTTAAAGGCTCCTCTAGCAAAAAAACTATCTACTATTTATTAAGGTTTGGTCTGAAACAATGTGCGATTAAGCTATGGCAACAGCGTGGAGTTCGCCGTTTGTAAGCTCTAGATTAAAGTCGGTTCCGACCTTAACTCCAGCTAGTTTAACTACAATGTCATTAACATCTAGTTCATCTGCCGTGCCACCTGCTTTGTTATAAACAACGTATGTATCACTGCCATTTACATAAGCAAATATATCTCCATCAGCAACCCCGTCTAATCCAGCTACGGCTGTAATCTTAGCATCTACAAATTTAGTTTTTAATTCACTTGCAGAAGCATCATCAACAACTCCTTCAGCTAGAAGGAATGTGTTACTTAGATTAAAGGTATCAAATTTGATTTTATCTCCGACTGCGAAATGATTTATAACAGATGATTCGACATTGTTATCATTAGCTACTGATGTTACTTTTGCTTCATCTTTAAATACAAAAGTATCATTTCCCTCACCGCCGTCTATAGATATATTTTCTCCTTTTGCAGTTGAAGCTTTATCGCCTAAGGTTATGATATCGTTTCCTTTTGTGCCTTTTACATCGGCAAGAGCAGAAGTAAGAGAGCTTATATCTATAATTCCTTTAGTCGTGCTAAGTGCGCTTAAATCTATATGAGTTACTGTTGCTGTTGCGTTAGATACGTCTAAGGTAAATTCATCTCCGCTTTGGTTGCCCAAATCCCCATTTACCTTAACCTTAGTAGTAGCAGCAACTAGTTTAAGAGTAACTTGATCATTTGAGTTACTACCATTTATAGTAAGAGCTTTAGTACTCATATCTGTTGCACCGTTTGTAAAGTTGATCTCAGTACTATCTACATTAGTTACTTTAGTGATATCTATAGTTACTGCAGAGTTAGCTCCTGTTATAGCAGTTCCTGATGTACCTAAAGTAAGCTTATCTGTACCCCCTTCACCAAAATCACCAGTTATGGTAAGAGATGCTATATCAGTTCCTGATACTTCTACATTATCATTACCACTTCCGCCATTAAATGTAAGAGTATCGCTCGCAGCTGCTTTTAGTTTTGTTTCAGAAGTAGCGTAATTAGTTAAGCCACTTAAATTTACTGATTTAAGAGCTTCTACTGCTGCAGATTTATTTATCTCTACAATATCATTTCCTACACCTAAATCACCAGATAGAGTTACTGATGAAGTAGTAGCTACGGTAGTTAATTCTATTTTATCATTACCTAAACTACCAGTAACATCTGCTTTGAAATTTTGAGTAGTGCCTTTTGAGCTTAATTCTATCTTGCCTGCTGTATCAGCTGAAAGCTCTGAAGCTTTATATACTATATTATCAGATGTTATTTTACCTACTGTTGTAGTACCTAATACTTTAGAAAGATCTACATTTACACTCTCTGCTGATATAGCACCTGTTTTTACTGAAGTACTTGCGTCTCCTGCGTTTAGGGTTACTGATTTGGCGCTTAGAGCTCCAACTACTATAGTGCTAACACCATTTGCGTTTATAGATATAGCTCCTTTAGCAGCGGTTATAGCGTTAGTTGTTAATCCGCTTGCATTGTTTGCATTGATACTAAAATCACCTGCTGAGGCAGTAGAAGCAGAAGTTATAGTCACATTGCCTGTGTTTTCTATAGCTAAACTAGCAGTAGCTGCAGTTAAAGAAGCTATAGTTGAAGCACCTTTTACGTTTGTAAGAGATACTGTAGTAGACGCTGCAGATGTTAAAGCTTCTGTTTTCAAGTTACCTTCTACACCGTTTGCACTTATGGTTAGATTATCTGTTTTTGAATCAGCAGTGCCTAGTGTTGCGTCTCCACTCATAGCGTTTAGGTTGATATTTATAGAGCCTTTAGTAGATGTATTTCCTACTGTTAGTCCAGCTTTTAGTCCGCTAGCATTTAGTGCTATGCCTTGAGTAGCTTCTGCTTTACCTAAAGTGCCTAGTGTGACTGCTGAGTTATCGTTTGTACCACTTAGAGTAACAGTGCTAACTCCTGCTAATCCATCTATAGTATCAAATTTAAATCCGCCATCTGTTGTTACGTTTAAATTTGATAATGTATCTAAGCTATTTGCAGCTCCCTTTACAGTAAATCCACCTACTGATTTGTTTGTAACTACTAGATCTTTTAGTTTAGCTGCGTTTAATGTTAAACTTTGAGCTGTTTTGGTTGCATTGATGTTTAATGACATACTAGTAGCCACATTTGCTGTTACGATAGCATTTGCGTCTGTAATGTTTGCTAAAGCGTCTGTATTTACAGTAAGATTTGTAGCTTTAGTGGCTGTTAAGTTTCCTTTTACTTCACCTTCTTCTGTACCTGCTTTGTAGTTTATAGTAGCTAAGTTTGCACTATCTACAGTCGTTACATTAGCAACTGCACCTGTAGCAGTTGATAGGAAATTAAGTGCAGATATGTTGCTATTTACTACTGTTACTCCACCTGTATCTCCTTTGATGTTTAGCTCGCTTACGTCTTTTGCGTTATCCATAGCTAGAGTTAGAGCTCCAGTTGCGTTTAATGTAACTTTTTCTACATTTGCTACTGTAGGTTTTAAAGTGCCTGTACCGCTTATCTCAAGCTCATCATTTCCAGCGCCACCATCTACACTAACATTTGCAACACTTGTACCTATTACAAATTTATCATCTCCGCTTCCGCCTTTAATGGTTTTTACATTAGCAGCTGTTAGATCAGCACTAACTTTGCCACTAGAAGCGCTAGCATCTAAACTACTTACTCCTGCTTTAGCTTGTAATGTAATGTTTCCATTTCCTTTTACAGATACGTCTTTTGAAGAAATATCTTTTAAGAAACTATCTTTGCCTGTAGCGTTTAAACTTAAATTTTCTATCTTATCAGCAGTAACTGTTACTCCAGCACCTTGAGCACCAACGCCATTTACTTTTAGGTTTTGAGTATCAGCGTTACCGTCTAATACTTTATCTGCATATATAGTGTCTAAATTAAAATTAGCAGCTTGAAGATTTGTTAATTCAATATCTGCTATGTTTGCAAGGTTTTTAACCTCTATGCCTTTTTCGCTATTTAAAGCTAAAGTTTGTACATCTTTGATACCTTTAGCGTCGAATGTTCTTGATATAAGTCCGCTATTAAGCAATGATAACTTCTCCACACCCTTAATAACCCCATTACTATCCAAACCAGTAAAGTTACTCTTAAGATCCACTCTTAATATATCACTTCCTGCTCCACCATCAATAACGTCTCCTGCATTAAGAGTATTTTCACTAGCAAGTGAGCTTACCACCCCACTAATAAGATCTCCACCCTCAGTACCAGTAATAGTATCATTCTCAGTAGTAAGTGCTATCTTATTTAAACCAGCCTCATCTATACTCTCCTTCAACCCATCAATCTCACCCTTAACCTTATCAAGATCACTAGCACTAGTAATCTCACTAATTAACTTAGAAGTAGTACCCTCATCTAATCCAGTAATATCCTTACCCAAAGTAGCATCAGCAAAGTAATCACTAGCAGCAGCCTTAGCCTCAAATATAGCCTTAGACTCAGCACTACCACCATTAACCATAGAGTCAATCATAGCACCTATTAAATCACCCTTGCTTAAACTAGCAACATTAATAACATTACCCTTACTATCAGTAAATTCTCCACCACCAGTTATAGCCTTAGTCCAATAATTAATACCATCAACATCACTAGTACTACCTAAAGCTATACTATATATCTTAGTAACAAACTCTTTCTCATTACCAGCTAAAAGAGAATCACCAAAGAATTTAGCCGCCCCTGGACTATCAAGCATAATATTAGCTAAACTTGAAACTCCTAAACTATTACTATTGGCATAATCTAACCAATACTTATTACCATCACCCTCACTTGCCATACCCATAATAGTGATATAAAGCATTGAAACATCTGTTTTGTTTAACATTTAAGGACTCCTTAATAAAATAAAATAAAATCACCAGCAAAAGCAACCAACCATATCTATAGTTATCTATATACTAAATACTTACAAGATATCAAATACTATTTTTAGCATTAAATAGCATTAATACTGATTTTTAGTTAAAAAGAGAAAGAGATATTTAAAAAAAGAAAAAAAAAGGGGGGGGGTAAGCTATGAATTTGAATTATAGTTAAAATTTGAATTACAGCTAAATTGCAACAAATTTACAACTCAATTACAGATTAATTAAATTTGAATTATAAATTTAAACTATCAAGCTAGATCTACTGTTTCGTTGAATTGGCTAAAAAACTCATAAAACGGCATAATCTTTAGCTTTTCGCTATTTTCATCGCCGCTTTGAAGATCTAGGTGCTTATGATGATCCAAATTCAGCCCCAAATCACGCAGATTAAACTCAGATAATTCAGTTTCCCACCTATCGTCAAATGTTATGAGATACTTTTCATTCACGCCAAATGGAAGCTTGTTTAGACCGGCTATCTCTCTTTTTATATTTTTTTCATTTAGCTCATAACAGACTTGCAGCGCTATGCTTTTTCCATTTTTTCTAGCTATAAAATCGCACTCGCTATCATTATTTTTGTAAAAAAATAGCTCAAAACTTAGTTTTTTCAACTCGCAAAACACTAAATTTTCCAAAGCCCGTCCTTTGTTATCACTAAAGCTAAACGCTAAACTCAAAAATCCATTATCACACAGATATAACTTTTTCTTATTATTCATCTGCTCTTTGAGTGAGTATGAAAACATCTTTAGCTCATCAAAGAGATAGCACTCTTGCAAATACCCTATATACTCTTGAACGCTTTTTGGGTTGAGTTTTACTGCATTTGAAAGTGAATTATACGAGTACAAAGCTCCAAAATTCGTAAGCGAGTAAAATCCAAGTTCTCTAAATCCAGCGATATCTCTTATCTGATTATTTGCCACGCAGTCCTTAAGTAAAATCGCATCATAATAACTACTTATAATATCGCGTTTAAATTCGCTATCGCTCTCATATACTTCAACAAATGATCCGAATTTTGCCATATCTTGTACTAAATTTAAAACATAATTTTTTTCTTTTATAAGTTCGAAATAGTCGTTTATACTATTAATTTTTAAAATTTCTTTAAAACTAAGCGGATAAATTTGAGTACTTAAGTAGCGTCCGCTTAGAAGCGTGGCATACTGGGTATTTAGAAGTGCTGAGTTTGAACCTGTTATAAAAATTTTATCGAACAATTCAGAGTCGTACGCACTTTTTACGTATTTTTCCCAGTCGCTTACCGCGCTTATTTCATCTAAAAATAGATATTTTACGCGCTTATTTGTAAGCCTTTGTGAAAGACTTACTATATCGTTTATGACTCTAGCATCTCTGTTTTTTGTACTAAAAAACGGATCGTCGAGATTGATATACAAGATCTCTTTGCTATCTACACTTTGGCTCAAATGATTTATCAGAAGTTTAAATACTGTGGATTTCCCGCTACGCCTTATACCTTGCAAAACCATAATATGCCTGAGTTTAAGGGAGTTTATGAGTTTAGGCATTACTTGTCTATCATATAGATTTTTGTATGGTTCGTCCCAATGTTTGTTTTGATTTATGATGATATTTTGCATATTATACTGCCTGATATTTTATATTTTTAAGTAGTATGATACATAGTTTATACTTATTTGTAGTTTAAATTTAATTAAATTTAAAATAAAATATACAACTATTAAATTTAAAAATATAAAAAAGATAAATTTAAAAACAAATTTAAAAGAACTCAAGCAATCAAAGTAGTCAAATTTAAAAACAAATTTATAAGTTAAAAAATCAAAGTATTAAATTCAATTAGCTAAAAACAGCTAAGTCAAATTTAAAAAGCTAAAAGAGTTAAATTTAAAAGAATTCAAGGAGCCTACTTAAAGGCTCCTCTAGCAAAAAACTATCTACATATTTATTAAGGTTTGGTCTAAAATATATTTTGTCTCTATAAATTCTTATTTTAAGACATATTTATCTGATAATATTTCAAATAGATACATCTGAATCAAGAATAAATTTAGACAAATGAAAAAGCCTTAATTTCTAAGGCTTTTTCATCAAGCAACTACTGTTGCTTAGATTACGCTATCATTAACTAAAACATTATCTCCACCAAGTTTAAGATCTAGCGTACCTGAAAGTTTGATAATTGTATCATTAGTTTTATCGAAAGTAGAACCAGCTGTTCCATCGACTACTACATAAGTATATCCATTGTGATGGAAATAGCTTACAGCAGAGTTTGTTGACCCATCTCCTACTACTGCTTTAGCGATATAATCATCTAGATTAGCATCGCTATTCATTGTAATTTTATTAAATGTAAAAGCACCTTTTTTGGCATCAGCTATATTTATCTTATCGCCAGCATTAAAGTTATTAATGGTTGCAATATCTGTTTTTTCGGCACCTTTTTTAAGAGTTATAGTATCGTCTCCACCAGCAACTAAATCTACAACAATATTTCCACCTTTGACAGTTATACTATCAGCTCCCGAGCCACCCTTTATAGTAGCACTAGCTCCTAATGTTATAGCGCTTGCATCAAATGTAAGCCCAGCTTTAAGAGCGCTTGCATCTATCATAGAAACATTTTTATAATCAGTTGCGGCAGTGCCAGCATGACCTAAAGTAATATTTGCATCTCCATCTATAATTATAGATGTAACATCTGTCAATTTAGCATTTACGCTATTTGCTGTACTTTCAGGGCTTGTAGTTTTAACTAACGAAGTTATATTAAGAGTTTCTATTCCCGCATCTATTACAAGAGTTTTATCGGTTGCTGCTGTGCCTAAAGTTATATTATTATCTTTGGCGGCAGCATCTAATACTATTTTTACAACATCATTAGCACCTGTTGCGTCATTTAGTTTTACTGTAATAAGCTTAGCTGAACCTGCATCTGCCGCAGTAAAATTAATTACTTGGTCTTTATTTATAGTTAAATCTACATTAGCGCCGGTTTCTTTAGTAGTTATGATGATATTTTTAAACCCAGAAGAGCTAAGATCAGCTGTAGCTACGGCGTCGCTAATAGCAACATTCTCTATGTTTTTGATCATAGCGAAATTTGCACTAGTTAAAGCAGCTGATTTCATAGCTATAGTATCATTTCCAGCACCACCATCGATTGCTGAACCTGCATTTAAAGTTGTACCTACAAACTCTATTTTATCATCACCTGCACCTGTTTTTACGCTAAATATGCCACCTTGACTAGTTTTTCCAAAGCTAACATCTGCAGCGCCATTGAACGCAGTAGTATCTATATTAACTAGAGTTTCTACTTCGGCACCTTTTATAACCAAAGTTTTTCCACTACCACTAGCAGTCACTGACGTAGTTTTTGAAGTTGTGCTATCAAATTCAAGACTATTGTCTGTGGCATTAGCTTTAAGAGTTACAGTTTGATCTGTAACAGCAGTTGCGTTTAATTTAACCTTAGCAGTAGCTCCGCTTAAATTTACAGTAACGTCTTTTGCTGCTGTAGAGATGTTTTGTCCAGCAACGTTTGAATTTATTAAATTTAATGTACTTGCAGATTTTACATTTATTGCAGCAGTTAAAGCAACATTGTCAAGAGTAACTGTTGCAAGTTTATCCATATCGCCACTTAGCGTTACGTTAGTTGCGTTTTTAACTGTCAAATTCTCCACAGCTGTAGCTGAAGTTATAATTGCAACCCCTGTTGCGTCTATTGTTATATTTTTTGCTGCATTTGCGGCTGTGATTGTAGCGTTTTTAGCTGTTCCACTTGTTTTTAAATTTACGCTAGTAGTAGCGTTTGCGCTGGTTAATGTGATAGTGCCGTTTGTAGCAGTTAAATTTACACTTGTTGCGGTATCTGCTGTAAGAGCAGTGATTTCTTTGGCTGCAACATCGACTTTGCCTGTTCCATTTGCGGTTAAAGCAGTTATCGTTCCTGTTGTTCCTACATTTACACCTTTAGATGCGTCGGTAGTAAAGCTAGCTATATCGCCAAGTACGTTAAATCCTACTTTCTCATAACCGTTGAAAACGAAATCACCATTTGTTTCTAGATCTGAAACTATATTGATATTTTCTACGTTTGCAACACCTTTTAGTGATTTATCAATTTCAGATTGTTCAAGTTTGGTATCGGCAGCCACGTTGTTATTTGCAGTAAATATCGCATTCAACGTATCTCTTCCCGCACCGCCATCAATCTTATCAAATGCACTAAGAGTACTCTTATTAGTACCATTACCTACATATGTTGTTCCATTAAAAGTATCATCTAAATCAGTACCCTTTAAATTATCATTACCCTCTGTAAGATCATAAGTACTACCTGGATTAGGTAACTCACTCTTTAAAGCATCAATCTCACCCTTAACCTTATCAAGATCACTAGCACTAGTAATCTCACTAATTAACTTAGAAGTAGTACCCTCATCTAATCCAGTAATATCCTTACCCAAAGTAGCATCAGCAAAGTAATCACTAGCAGCAGCCTTAGCCTCAAATATAGCCTTAGACTCAGCACTACCACCATTAACCATAGAGTCAATCATAGCACCTATTAAATCACCCTTGCTTAAACTAGCAACATTAATAACATTACCCTTACTATCAGTAAATTCTCCACCACCAGTTATAGCCTTAGTCCAATAATTAATACCATCAACATCACTAGTACTACCTAAAGCTATACTATATATCTTAGTAACAAACTCTTTCTCATTACCAGCTAAAAGAGAATCACCAAAGAATTTAGCCGCCCCTGGACTATCAAGCATAATATTAGCTAAACTTGAAACTCCTAAACTATTACTATTGGCATAATCTAACCAATACTTATTACCATCACCCTCACTTGCCATACCCATAATAGTGATATAAAGCATTGAAACATCTGTTTTGTTTAACATTTAAGGACTCCTTAATAAAATAAAATAAAATCACCAGCAAAAGCAACCAACCATATCTATAGTTATCTATATACTAAATACTTACAAGATATCAAATACTATTTTTAGCATTAAATAGCATTAATACTGATTTTTAGTTAAAAAGAGAAAGAGATATTTAAAAAGAGGGAAATGATTAAAAGATTAATAAAGATAAACAAATAAATAAAACAAAGATAAATAAATTCAATGAATAAACAAAGATAAATAAACTATTAAAAACAATAGAAATTTAAAATATTAAGAGATGAAATATTATCGGTTCAAGTGTAATGTTAAGTGAGTATTTAAGTGTAACTAAGACTGATTTCAATATATAAAGATAAAGCTACTCTAACTAAATTTGTTTTAGATTAGCCAAGCAAATAACCAAATGGTGGAGGTGTGCAGGATCGAACTGCAGTCCAAAAATAATAGATTCATAGCCTCTACATGCTTAGCAGAAGTGAGAGTTTCACTTAGCTACGCTCACTTCCCAAAGCGTTTAGCCAAGCTAAGACTAAATTTCGATTACAGGTTCGTCAATTCTCTAATCTAAGCTATCAAAAATTACCCGCTAAAGCTTCTAGATAGCATTGAAGTTTCGCAGGGCTCAACTGTACTTACGCAGCTTTAGCGTAAGCAGGAGCGAATTTAACGTTGTTTGCGTTTAATTTTATTTTGGGCTTTTTAAGCTTTGCCC
Organism: Campylobacter fetus subsp. testudinum 03-427; assembly: GCA_000495505.1. NCBI lineage: Bacteria > Pseudomonadati > Campylobacterota > Epsilonproteobacteria > Campylobacterales > Campylobacteraceae > Campylobacter > Campylobacter fetus. Next base: position 469,634 of record CP006833.1, read on the forward strand.
AAAGCTGCATGCCGCCGTGACTCCACTACTCCTGTCGAAGCCAAGTCACCCCCAATAGGTTGGCGATTATACATAAAATTTAATTTATTGTCAAGCAAATAAATTTGTAGGAATATTAATTATACTAGGATGTAAAATATGAAAATAAATCTCATCATTTTCCAAATCCTGCCTATATAGCTCAAGCTGACTAGAAACTTCTAAAAGCCAGTCTATAGCTGCATTTGACGCTCTAGCTCCAGTATTTTTACGACTTTTTAGTTCAGATACTATATCTTCTGCTATTGAAGTTAGTTTTATGATCGCGTCTAGTTTTAAGTATTCGCATGCAGATTTGATATTGTGAAATATCCTTCCAAGTTCATTCGCGCTTGCATCAAATTTATCTTTGTTGCCTAAATTTATAATAAATCCGTCAAGCAGACCGTTCATTATGCCAAAATGAGTTAAAAACTCATCTATGATATCAAGTTCGTATTCGATTTCTAGCTGTTTTAGTAATCCCATTTTTATATTTCCTACTTATATTCAGACAAATTGTAGCAAATTTTAGATAAAATCAGACAAAAAAATGAGAAAAATAAGGAAAAATATTGAAAAAAGTAACCATAAACGATCTGTTTATGATGAAAAACAGAGAAAAAATCGTTATGATAACTGCTTATGATGCTCTGTTTGCGGGGCTTTTTGATGATTATGTAGATATGATTTTGGTCGGCGATAGTTTAAATATGAGTTTTGGCGGTAAAAATGAAACCATAGGACTAAGCGTTGATGATATGATCTACCATACAAAAGCTGTGCAAAATGGTGCTAAAAAAGCATTTTTAGTTGTGGATATGCCGTTTGGTTCTGCTTGCACACCGCAAATAGCACTAAAAAATGCTATAAAAATTTATAAAAAAACAGGCTGTGACGCTGTAAAAATAGAAGGCACAAAAGAGATGGCAGATACGGTCAAGCTTCTTAGCCAAAACGGTATAATTGTTATGTCGCACATCGGTTTAAAACCTCAAATGTCGCGTTTTGAAGGCGGATATAAGGTAAAAGGTAAAGATGAGCTAAGTGCAAAAAGTATATTAGAAGATGCTATCGTTTTAGAGTCTGCAGGAGCTAGCTTGTTTTTATTAGAAGGAATAATAAGCAGCGTTGCAAACGAAATTTCTCAAAAATTAAAAGTGCCAACTATAGGTATAGGAAGCGGTGCTTCTTGCGATGGACAAGTTCTAGTATGGAGTGATGCGTTTGGCTTTTTTGATAAATTTAAGCCAAAATTTGTAAAAAGGTATTTAGAAGGCGCAACACTTATAAGAGATGCTCTAAAAGAGTATGCGGGCGAAGTAAAAAATAGCAAATTTCCAAGTAGTCAGTATGAATATACCGAATGAAAATATAGTCGATATAAGACTTCCTAGCGAATGGATGGAGTACGGAATTTTGGAGGGTTCAAAACTCATTACTTATGAAAATGCAAGCGGAAAGTTAAATCCTATGTTTATACACTTAGTTGAGCAACATTTTAAAAAAGATGATGAGTTTTACCTTATGTGTGCAACTGCTAAAAGATCAAAAGCTGCTTTAAAACTACTACAAAACAATGGTTTTAAAAATGTTAAAGAGATAAAAGGCGGTGCTTATTACTACGAAAAAATGGGTGCTAAATTTGAAAAGTTTGCGCTTTAAGGATAAGAATTGGATAGGATAGTCGAGATAGAAAAAGTTAGCTTTGAAAGCGAATATGAAGTAACTTTAAGACCATTAACTTTTGAAGAGTACATAGGTCAAGAAAAAATCAAATCAAATTTGAAAGTATTCATAAAAGCTGCTAAAAAACGCCTTGAAAGCTTAGACCACGTACTATTTTATGGACCTCCTGGACTTGGAAAAACTACTCTTGCTCATATTATAGCAAATGAAATGGGGGCAAATATCAAGATAAGCTCCGCTCCGATGATAGAAAAAAGCGGAGATCTGGCTGCCATTCTTACAAATTTAGAAGAAGGTGATGTGCTGTTTATCGATGAAATTCACCGCTTAAGTCCAGCCATAGAAGAAGTTTTATACTCTGCTATGGAAGATTTTAGACTTGATATCATCATAGGTTCTGGACCTGCAGCTCAAACTATAAAAATCGATATTCCTAAATTTACTCTTATAGGAGCTACTACAAGAGCGGGTATGATCTCAGCTCCTCTTAGAGATAGATTTGGTATGCAGTTTAGACTACAATTTTACACTGATAACGAATTAGCCCATATTATCTCTATAGCCGCTTCCAAACTAGGCAAAAATAGCACCAAAGAAGCTAGCTTAGAGATAGCAAAACGCAGCCGTGGAACTCCTCGTATAGCTTTAAGGCTGCTTAAACGTATTCGAGATTTTGCTGAAGTAAGCGATGAAAACAGCATCAGCAAAGATAGAGCTAAAAGCTCTCTTGATAGTCTTGGAGTAAATGATCTTGGTTTTGATGAGATGGATTTAAGGTATTTAGATATATTAGTAGGATCTAAAAGAGCTCTTGGTCTTTCAACTATAGCCGCTGCTTTGAGCGAAGATGAGGGCACTGTAGAAGATGTTATAGAGCCTTATTTGCTATCAAACGGATATATAGAAAGAACTGCAAAAGGTCGCGTACTAAGCTTTAAAAGCTATAGCGTTTTTGGTATAACTCCACCTGTGCATATAGCCGAAGAAAAACAAAATAAAAGCCTTTTCAATGAATGATTTAAATTTAAAAAATAACCTAAATTCTCAAAGCCAACCCACTACAAATCGCCTATTTTTTGGTTTTTTTATACTTTTTTTGCTTGGCTGGGTGCTTTTTTTATTTCAATCATATCTTCTTACTATCAGCATAGGAGTGCTTTTAGCAGTCGCTACTTCAAACATACAAAACGCATTTTTACGTTTTACAAATGGCAAAGCCGCACTTTCAGCAGCCATTACTACTCTGTTTTTATGTACTGTATTTTTTTTACCACTCATATACGCTGTTATAGAGATAGTAAGAAACGCTGCAAATTTCGACATCAAAAGCATATCTCACACCATTGATTATATAAAAAATTTCGATTTGAAGCTACCTCAGGCTCTCTCATTTTTAGAACCTAAAATCAAAGAATTTATAGCTAGTATAGATCTAACGACTTTGATTAGGAAAGCTCTTAGCTATGCAAAAGGAAGTTTGGAAAAAAGTGCTAATTTCCTTATAGATATCAGTTTTATAATGCTTTTTCTATTTTTTTCACACTTTTACGCAAACTTTTTTAAAAGCTATATCAAAAAAGTTTCCCCTATAGCAACGTACGAGTTAGAAGCTATATTTTCAGAAGTTGCAAATACTATGAGCGTTGTGTTTTACTCTACTATAGCAAATATGATTTTGCAAGGCTTTTTATTTGCTATTATAGCTAGTTTTTACGGTTTTGATGGGCTGCTTTTTGGCGTGTTATTTGCATTTAGTTCGCTTATTCCTGTAGTAGGAGGCGCTCTGGTTTATATTCCTCTTAGCGTGTTTGAGTTTTCTCTTGGAGACACTAAAGCAGCTATAATAATTTTAGTATATTCCATCATTGTCATATCTACTTTAGCAGATAACTTTGTAAAGCCGTTCGTTATTAAATTTATAAATGAAAAGCTTCTCAAAGCACCTACTAAAATGAATGAATTACTGATATTCTTCTCTATGTTAGCTGGTCTTTCGAGTTTTGGATTTTGGGGAATTGTTCTTGGACCTGCTATAGTTACTCTTTTATTAGCAACGCTTAGAGTTTATGCTATGTTAAAAAGCAACGACTCACAATCAAAGGCAAAAGAGTGAAAAAATACAACTTTACTTTAGATAATACAGTTTTAAAACTAGATGGAGAATTTGATTATACTATGGATAAAAAGAGCTTAAAAGAGCTTAAAAGTCTCAAGGTAGATACTTTAGATCTGAAAAATCTCATTCGCATAGACTATAGCGCAGCTACTTTTTTTGCTAAGCACTACAACTGTCCAAAACTCATTAACTCAAATGATAAATTCGATAAGATATTTGCTCTAGTAGGTGACAAGCATATTTTAAATCTACAAATTATTAAATTTAAAAAATCAAATTTAATAGAACAAATAGGCAAAAACATCATAAATTTAAAAAACGAATTAGTCTCTTTTTGCATATTTCTAGGTGAGTTTTTATTTAATCTTACAAAATCATTATTAAACCCGTTTACCGTAAGATTTAAAGAGCTTTCAAACCACTTTTATAGTGCAGGGATAAGTGCTGTTTTCATAGTCTGTCTTACTAGCTTTCTTATTGGTATCGTGCTTGCTTATCAAGGCGCAACAATGCTTGAAAACTTCGGCGCTAGTATATACGTGGTTGATATAATGGGTATTATGACGCTTCGTGAAGTAGGACCTCTTATAGCAGCTATCGTAGTAGCTGGACGATCAGCTTCTAGTTACACGGCTCAGATCGGAGTTATGAAAATAACAGATGAGTTAGAAGCCATGAAAACTATGGGTTTTGAGCCGTTTAGATTTATCGTTATGCCGCGTGTTTTGGCTCTTATTTTGGCTATGCCTTTTATAGTATTTTTAGCAAACGCGGTAAGTATTTTTGGACAAATGATGGTTTGTAATTGGTATCTTGATCTTAGTTTTTCAGACTATTTAGAAAGATTTAGATCTAGTATCGCTCTTAGGCATTTTTGGGTGGGATTATTTAAAGCTCCGTTTTTTGGAGCGGTTATAGCTCTGATAGGATGCAAAAGAGGATTCGAGGTTAGCGGAAGCACAAACAGCGTAGGTGAGCTTACTACAAGAAGCGTGGTAAATGCGATATTTTGGATTATTGCTTTAGATGCTATTTTTTCTATTATATATACGGAGCTAAAAATTTGATAAAAGCTATAGATTTATGCACTGCTTATGGAGAAAGAATTATGCACGATCATGTTAGCTTTCAGATAAATGATGGCGAAATTTACGGACTTTTAGGCGGTAGCGGTAGCGGTAAAACAACGCTTTTAAAAACTCTTATCTATCTGAAAGAACCTACTAGCGGGGATATTTTTTGGGATAATCAAAACCTTTGGCAAGCAAATTTACAAACCAGAGATGAGCTTAGACTGAAAATGGGCGTTATGTTTCAGTTCGGCGCACTTTACAGCGGTATGAACGTACTTGATAACATCGGTATATTGCTAAAAGAATATAGCGATTATGACGAGCAAGATATCAATGAAATAGCCAAAATGTGGCTCATAAAAGTAGGTCTTTCAAAAGAAGCTATGAGCTTGTATCCAAGCGAGCTTAGCGGTGGAATGAAAAAGCGCGTAGCCTTAGCTCGTTCCCTTGCTCTAAGCCCAAAAGTACTATTTTTAGATGAGCCGAACTCTGGTCTTGATCCTATGAGCTCAAGAGCGCTTGATAAGCTTATATGCACCATTAGAGATAGTTTAGGGATTACTGTCGTAATGGTTACTCACGATATAGATTCTATATTTGGCATTTTAGATAGATTTCTTATAATAGACAATCACAAAATCGCCTATGAGGGCGATTTAAAAGGTGCTTTAGAATACAAAGAAAATCCACTTAGGGAATTATTTACTATGAGGAGTTTAAATGGAAAATAAAAACTCATATTTTATAGCCGGACTATTTTTTTGTATAGTTTTGGCTATGCTTACATTTTTCGTATTATATATGAATATCAAAGGCAATGAAGGAGAAACTCGTTACTATTACATAGAAACAAAAGAGCTTCCAAACGGTATAAAAAATGACTCTCAAGTACGTTTTATAGGTGTGCCTGCCGGTATCGTCAAAGATATATATTTCAGCGATCCAAAATCAGCCACCATAGAGATAAAAATGAGTCTCAAAAAAGATCTTCCTATCAAACGAGATAGCGTTGCAGTAGTAGAAGTCCAAGGAATCAGCGGTATAGCTTATATAAATATAAGTAAAGGTAGCGATAGCGCGGAAGTATTTTCGCCAAACGATAAACCTAGTATCAAAATGGGACAAGGCCTACTAGCCAAAATAGGCGATAGCGCCATAAATTTAGGAAGTCGTATAGACGCTAGTTTATCAAAGATTGATCGTGCACTTTCTGATGAAAATTTAAATAACTTAAGCAACTCCATCGCTTCTTTAAACACTATTTTATCAAACCTAGCAAAAGTCTCTAATGAGCAAAACTCAAATAATATAAATAAGCTTTTAGAAAACTCTGTTGCTATCTCAAATAGAGTATCGGCTATTAAATTTGAAGAATTAAACAAAAATGCAGCCGATTTTTTAAACATAGCTAAAAAAAGCGCAAAGAGTTTTGAAGATACTCAAACTCTACTAATGAGCAAGTTATCAAGCGGTGAATACGATTTTAAGTCTTTTTTAACTCCGACTCTCAGCGCTACAAACGATACTCTTTTGCAGCTAGACTCCCTTATTATGGAGCTTAAAAACACGCTTTTTAGACTAGAAGACAACCCTTATGAATTTTTCTTTAAAGATACTTCAGGAGATAAGAAATGAAATACGTTTTTGCAATTTTTATATCGATTTTATTGAGCGGCTGTTTAGCGAAACAAAGCCCTCAAACAACATATTATGAGTTAAGCACTCCAAAAAAAGAACTCAACAGGTGCGACAGAAGAAGCGACGTATTTATTCACGTCCAAAAGATAAAATCCTTAAGCCCTTATCAAACCAGAAACATCATTTATAAAGACGGTCTTGAGCTGAGTTACTTACAAAATGTTAAATTCATAGCATATCCGAGCGATATGATTTACAAAGCACTTATTTTGTATTTAGATCAAAATTGCCATATTAAAGAGCGTAGCGATGCTCAAGTAAGCTTAGAAATCACTCTTCTTGATATCGGTGTTACGCAAAACACTGCTTATATAGAAATTCTAGCCAAACTCACAGATAAAGATAAAATCATTTTAAACAAAATCCTAAGCGCAAAAACTACTACGACAAGTAGCGTAGCAGAAGCTTTAAACGCCTCTTTAGAGACTGTTTTTGGGGATTTGCACTCTATTTTAAATGAAATGCTATAAGCTAGCAGCCGTTTCTTACGATGAGGCTCTTTGGTAAGCCCATATGCTCCATTATACTTATCTCTTTGCGCCTCATTTCTCCATCGTCGTTTTCATGATCGAATCCTAGTATATGAAGTAGTCCGTGAGTAAAAAGAAGTGCTATTTCATCATCTGTGCTGTGACCTAACTCAAGAGCCTTGCTAGAAGCTAGATCTGTATTTATAACTATAGAACCTATAGGGAAATGAGGTACGTAAGTAAGCGGGAAGCTAAGAACATCTGTAGTTTTGTCCATACCTCTTTTATCTCTATTTATCTCTCTCATCTCTTCATTGCTTACAAATACAAGCTCGACTTCGGCTTTTGTGAGCATATCGGCTATCTTATCTAAAACAGAAGGATAGCTATCATTGCAAATTATCATTTTCGCCTTTCAAATTTAAAATAATAAATAATCCCAAAATCTGTGTTAAAAAAAGCTTAATTTTTTATCTTTAATCTGCAATTTTTGAATTTTAGAAATTAAAATGAGAGATTTGGAATTTAAATTGAAATATATGATTATTAAATTTTAAAAATATAAAGCTATCAAATTTAATCAATTAAAAGTAGTTAAATTTAAAATCACATTTAAAAGAATTTAAAGTAGCTAAATAAGCTAGTCAAATTTAAAAGAGTTTAAAAGAATTTATGAATTAAAAAATATAAAAGTAGAGTTATTAAATTTAAAACAATTAAAAGTAGTTAAATTTAAAACAATTCAAGGAGCCTATTTAAAGGCTCCTCTAGCAAAAAACTATCTACTATTTTTATTAAGGTTTTAATCAAAAAGTCGTTAAGCTACTGTGATTGTATTAGCATTAACAGTGTCATTAAATGTAACGATACCTGTTAATTTAACAATTAAATCATCATTTGCGACGTCTACTCCAACAGAATCAACTACGTATGTATCGCCTTTCCAAACAAATACTTCAGCAGTAGTAGCAACTACAGTTCCATCTTTGCCTGCACCTAACTTATCTAACGCAGCTGCCAGTGTATCTGCTTCACTAGTTAAATCTCCTCTATTTGCTATGCTAGTAACACCTGTAAGTTTTATCTTATCTCCGGATAAAGCGTTAGTTATACTTACTAAATCTTCTGCTATTTTTACATCAGTTGATATATCCGCTGTTTTAACTACACTTACATCTACAATATCTACCGCAGTATCTTTTCCTAGATCTATAGCTACTGCTTTATTTTCATCTTTAACAGTTATAGTATCGGCACCTAAGCTACCCTTAACAGAAGTAATAGCCGTATTTCCAGCATCAAGAGCAATCGTACTAGCAAGAGTTCCGCCAGTAGCGCTTAATCCGCTTAGATCTATAGTCTTTAATGCAGCAGCTGCGGTTGTTGTAGTAACGGTTATAGTGTTAGCTCCTGCTCCTAGATCGCCAGATATTTTTATATCTGTAAGACTCGCAGCTGAAGTATATGTTATCTGTTCAGCAGCGTCGCTACCTTGTACGCTTACATCTGTTTTATTACCTTGTACTGCTTTACCTAGTTCGATTGCAACATTACCTGTTATACCCTTAACCCCGCTTATATCCAAACTACTTAGTTTAGTAGCCTCCGTTAAAGTAAGAGTTAAAGTTCCACCACTTAAATCTCCACTAGCAGTTATAGATTCAGTATTTACTGCACCTTTTAGTGTTAATGAGTCAGTAGCATTTGCTCCACCAATCATTTGAGCATTTAAGTCAGTACCACCAGCAGCTGCAGTTATCTCTACTACGTTTTTACTGATCTCTGAACCTACATAAACTACTTCGTTTGATGTAATTGATACTTTATTACTACTACCACTATTTATCTCTCCTAATACCCCACCTAGATCTATACTTACTATATCACCAGTAATATTTCCTAAAGTAACTGCTCCTAAAGCATTTCCTGCATTTAGAGTTACGTTACCTTTAGTAGCTGATACAGTTCCTAAAGTAACATCTCCAGTAGCTGAAGAGATGATCACACTAGCATTTCCTGTTGATGAAGTTATGCTAGTACTTCCTGCTGTAATATTAGCTCCGTTTTCTATATTGATATCGATATCGCCTTTTGCGGCTATAGTTGCAGCTAATTTAAGATCTCCGCTTAAATTAGAATTTATTTCTAAAGAAGAAAGTGTTGAACTACCTATACTTGTAACTGTAGTAGATAAATCAGCAGAAACTCCGTTTAAGCTTAAGTTATTTAAGTTTTTCAAGCTTGTAGCAGTAGCTATGCTAAATGCTCCTTCGGTATTTACGCTAAGATTTTTTACCGAATCAAGATCCGTAGCAGCTGAGCCTGTTAATGCAAACGCACCTTTATTATTTACGGTTAAATCAGTTAATTTAGCTACACCGCCAAGAGTTAAACCAACAGTATCTTTAGCTGCGTTTATATCTATTTTTGTAGCATTTGCGGCTTGAACTACGGCATCAGCAGCAGCTGTTACTTTATTTGAGTTAATTGTAAGCTCGGTTGCTTTATCGGCTACTATTTTACCTTTTGCTGCTACGCTAGCTCCCTTATCATCAACATCTGAAAAGTTAATTGTTTTTAAACTCTCGTCATTGATAGTTACTGCTTTATCAGTAGCATTATTTGCCAAGATATTAACTGTCTCTACGTTTCCGTTTGACTCAGTAACAGTTTCAACTATATTTTTAAAGCTTAACTCTGTTACACTCTCAGCTTTTTTCAATGATAGAGTTAGATCTGCACCATTGCCATCTATAGTAACTTTTTCTATGTTTGTTAAAGTTGGTTGAAGTGTGTCAGCAGTGCTTCCTTTGATAACTAGCTCATCATTTCCAGCTCCACCATCAATTACTACATTTGCAGCAAAATCTTTTACAGTTATCTTATCATTACCATTACCACCTTTGATACTAGTAACATTAGTTGATGCAGTTAAATTTGCATCTAAAGCTCCACCAAAGCTAGAAGCATCTAAAGTAGTTGTTTTTCCTCCAGTTGTTAAAGATAGATTTGCATTTCCTTTTACAGATATATTAGCCACGTTAGCAGTTAAAAAGCTTCCCTCACCTGTAGTATTTAAATTTAGAGTTTCTACCTTATCAGCAGTAACTGTTACACCAGCATCTTTAGTACCAACAGAATTTACTTTTAGGTTTTGTACATCAGCGTTACCATCAAGTACTTTTTCTGCATACATAGCGTCTATGCTTAAACTATTTCCTTTAAATCCACTAACTTCAAGATCTACTATATTAGCAAGATTAGTAACGCTAATTCCTTTTTCACCACTTAGTGCAACTGTTTGTAGTCCATCTATACCTTTAGCATCAAATGTTCTGTTTGAAACACTACTATTAGTTAAAGATAGTTTTTCTATATTTTTGATGTAGCCATCATCTTTTAAGCCTTTGAAGTTACCCTTCAAATCTACCTTAAGCACATCATTACCAGCACCACCATCTATCTTATCCCCAGGATTTAAAGTACTCTCAGCAGCAGTACCTACCACCCCACTAATAAGATCTCCACCCTCAGTACCAGTAATAGTATCATTCTCAGTAGTAAGTGCTATCTTATTTAAACCAGCCTCATCTATACTCTCCTTCAACCCATCAATCTCACCCTTAACCTTATCAAGATCACTAGCACTAGTAATCTCACTAATTAACTTAGAAGTAGTACCCTCATCTAATCCAGTAATATCCTTACCCAAAGTAGCATCAGCAAAGTAATCACTAGCAGCAGCCTTAGCCTCAAATATAGCCTTAGACTCAGCACTACCACCATTAACCATAGAGTCAATCATAGCACCTATTAAATCACCCTTGCTTAAACTAGCAACATTAATAACATTACCCTTACTATCAGTAAATTCTCCACCACCAGTTATAGCCTTAGTCCAATAATTAATACCATCAACATCACTAGTACTACCTAAAGCTATACTATATATCTTAGTAACAAACTCTTTCTCATTACCAGCTAAAAGAGAATCACCAAAGAATTTAGCCGCCCCTGGACTATCAAGCATAATATTAGCTAAACTTGAAACTCCTAAACTATTACTATTGGCATAATCTAACCAATACTTATTACCATCACCCTCACTTGCCATACCCATAATAGTGATATAAAGCATTGAAACATCTGTTTTGTTTAACATTTAAGGACTCCTTAATAAAATAAAATAAAATCACCAGCAAAAGCAACCAACCATATCTATAGTTATCTATATACTAAATACTTACAAGATATCAAATACTATTTTTAGCATTAAATAGCATTAATACTGATTTTTAGTTAAAAAGAGAAAGAGATATTTAAAAAGAGGGAAATGGTTGAAAGATTAATAAAGATAAACAAATAAATAAAACAAAGATAAATAAATAAATAAACAAATGAATAAATGAATAAATAAAACAAAGATAAATAAACTATTAAAAATAATAGAAATTTAAAATATTAAGAAATGAAAGAGATGAAATATTAAAAGATGTTTTGAATTTAAGTAGTTGTTTAAGGTGGTTGAGAAAAATATAGTTAAATAAATTATAGAAATAAAATTACAAAATTTAAAATATAGATAATTTTTTGATAATTAAAAAAGGTATTGTAAATTTTTAGGAGAGCAGGTTAAAAAACTTTTGCGTGAGAGCCTATATCTATTGCTTTTAGTATCAAGATATCATATCTTTTTTCATAAATTAAAACCAAATCAGGCCTAATATGACAATCCCGAAAACCTTTTAAAGCTCCTTTTAAAGGGTGATCGCAATATTTTAAATCCAACGGTTCATCTTCACATAACTTATCTAAAATCTCTATTACGACTTTTATATCCTCTTTATTTAGTTTTTTAACAGATTTTTTAAATTTACTTGTGTATAAAAGCTCAAATTTAGCCAACTTTCACCCCTATATCTTGAAACATTTCTTTAGCGTTTTTAAATGTTTTTGTTTTGCCATTTTTTATCGCTCGATCTAGCTCGTTTGACGCTGATAATATATCTTTTACATATTTTTTATCATATCCATTTTCGTCGAGTTCTACTACTTTCATTTTAGTGTTTGGACTGAGTTTTACTATGCTTTTTATAGCTTCTAAGATCTCTTCTTTTACGTTTTGCAGTTCTAGTCTTACGGTCATTTTGTCTCCTTGATTTTTGCTCATTATACCTAAAAATTATAAAAGTTATGCAATTTGTAGTTATTAAATTTAAAAGATATTGGTTAGAAAATTAAGGAGCAATGCTATACGCAAAGCTCCTCTAGCAAAAAAACTATCTACTATTTATTAAGGTTTGGTCAAAAAGAAGTCAATGTGTCATTGCTGTAAAAATAGCTTATTTAAGTTGTGCTAAATTTACTTGCAATAACTTCTTTATCTAAACTAGGCTACTGTGATTAAGCTAGCAGCGTCTATAGCTAAATCTCCTGTAAATCCAGCAAGTTTAATCAATCCATCTGTTGCTTTTGTAAGCAGACTATCAGCAACAGCTGCGTTAGCTGTATCAATAACAACATAAGTATCTCCGTTGAATTGGAAATAGCTAGCCTTAGCATTTGTTGAGCCATCACCTTCTAATGCTTTTTTCAAGTAATCATCAAATGTAGATGTTGATGTTAATCCCGCTATTTTTGTTATATCATTTTTGGCCTCAGTTTGTCCACTGGCTTTAACAAGAGATGCGTCTATCTTGTCACCTTTGCTAAAGTCTGTTATGGTAGTGTATTGGGTTTTGTCTGCCGCTCCTATAGTAAGCTTAACTGTATCATTTCCAGCGCCTAAAGTTACAACTTGAGTATCATATCCTACTGTTATAGTATCATCTCCGCTACCGCCTTTGATTGCAGCTCCGCTAGCTAATTTATTTACACTTGCATCAAATGTAAGCTTACCTGTCAATGCGCTAGCGTCTAAATCTTTTATGTTCTTAAGCCCAGTTGCCACAGTAGAGGCTGCAACTGTAATATCTCCATCACCGCTTATAACTATTTTATTAGCGCCATTTGTTCCGTTGCTGCTTGTATCGATCCACAAAGTATTTGCAGTAGAACTATCTTTAGCTACTGAAGTTATATTAACAGATTCTATGCCGCCATCTATCTTTAAGCCTTTAGTTGTAGCTCCAGCTTCTACCTTCTTATCTGCACTTATAATAGCTTTAGCATTAAGAACTATATTTACAGTATCATCAGCTCCGGACATATCATTCATCTTGATAGTCATAACTTGTGATTTTGCCATCTCTTTTGATTGTATATCTATTGCCTGATTCTTATTTACTATTATCTCAAATGGCGCGTCTGTTTTATCAGTAGATAACCCAATATTCACAAACGAGCTTGCGCTTACGTCTGTATTTGCGCTTAATGCGTCGCTAACAGTTACGTTTTCTATGTTTTTAATCATACCTAAAGTAGCAGCGTCTGCTAATGCGCTAGCTTTCATAATAATCGTATCATTTCCAGCTCCGCCATCTATCAGCGATCCTGCTTTTAGCTTTTTAGCTTCTAAAGTTAGAGTATCATTTCCAGCGCCTGTTTTTACGCTAAGTTGTGATCCCTCAACTGCATCGGTGTCTCCAAATGCTATTTTAGCATTTCCACTAAATCCACTAGCATCTATACTAGTTACATTATCAAGATCCCCAGCGTCAAGTAAAAGCTCTTTACCACTACCTTTTACGATAAACGTAGTAAATGAATCATTTTGTAATTCAGCGTGGGTTGGATCTTTGGTACCATCAGCCTTAGTTATTAAAAAGTTGTTACTATCTGCATTTGCTGTGATATTTGCTACTTTAGTTACAGTATTAGTTACTAGAGCAACAGTAGCAGTTTTTCCACTTAAATTTAAATTTAAAGTCTCAGCAGTTGATGTAATGTGAGCGTATTTGTTATCTCCGGTTTTAGCTGATACGACATTATCAAAATTTAAAGTAGATACACCTTTAAAATCAAACGCAGCAGCTGCGCTAGAATCGCCTAAAGTTACATTGCTTAAAGTTACACTCTTTAAAGTATCTCCATCAAACGCATTTTCAGCTGTTAGCTTACTAGCATTTTTTATAGTTAAGTTTTCTAAAGCTTTAGTTGCGTTTGCTGCTATGCTTACTTCACTGTTTGCCGCATTTATACTTAGGTCTTTAACCGCCTCTGCTTTAGTCACGGTTACATTGCCACTAGCTTTTATATTAAGCTTAGTAGCGTCAGTATCTGCTATCTTAGTCTCGCCTACTATATTTAAAGAAACACTCTTATATCCATTTATAGCAAGACCAGTACCGTCTGCAGCTTGAATCTCAGATATGATATTTAATTTCTCAACATTAGTTACGCCAAGAAGAGCTGAGTTTAAATCGCTAGTTGTTAGATTAGTTGCGGTAGAGTTGCTATTTAGACCAAATGATATATTTATAGTGTCATTTCCAGCACCACCATCTACGGTGTCAAACGCGGTCAATGTAGATTTGTTAATACCTGTTCCCAAATAAACAGTTCCATTAAAAGTATCATCTAAATCAGTACCCTTTAAATTATCATTACCCTCTGTAAGATCATAAGTACTACCTGGATTAGGTAACTCACTCTTTAAAGCATCAATCTCACCCTTAACCTTATCAAGATCACTAGCACTAGTAATCTCACTAATTAACTTAGAAGTAGTACCCTCATCTAATCCAGTAATATCCTTACCCAAAGTAGCATCAGCAAAGTAATCACTAGCAGCAGCCTTAGCCTCAAATATAGCCTTAGACTCAGCACTACCACCATTAACCATAGAGTCAATCATAGCACCTATTAAATCACCCTTGCTTAAACTAGCAACATTAATAACATTACCCTTACTATCAGTAAATTCTCCACCACCAGTTATAGCCTTAGTCCAATAATTAATACCATCAACATCACTAGTACTACCTAAAGCTATACTATATATCTTAGTAACAAACTCTTTCTCATTACCAGCTAAAAGAGAATCACCAAAGAATTTAGCCGCCCCTGGACTATCAAGCATAATATTAGCTAAACTTGAAACTCCTAAACTATTACTATTGGCATAATCTAACCAATACTTATTACCATCACCCTCACTTGCCATACCCATAATAGTGATATAAAGCATTGAAACATCTGTTTTGTTTAACATTTAAGGACTCCTTAATAAAATAAAATAAAATCACCAGCAAAAGCAACCAACCATATCTATAGTTATCTATATACTAAATACTTACAAGATATCAAATACTATTTTTAGCATTAAATAGCATTAATACTGATTTTTAGTTAAAAAGAGAAAGAGATATTTAAAAAGAGGGATAGAAAAATTAGATTAAGTATTAAGCTACTTCTAACTTTTATCCGATATAATTATGTTTATTAACATAATGAAAGATAACATAATGTTTATTAACCGTATCAATGAATTACAAGCTTTAAATGACGAATACGCCAAAGACGGCGCTAGATTTGCAGTGATATATGGCAGAAGAAGAGTCGGTAAAACCGCACTTATAAGCGAGTTTATGAAAGGAAAAATCGGCGTATATCACTATGCCACCACTAGTCCCAACTCTGCAAATGAGCTTGGTAGGAGTCTGGCTGCAGCATTAAATATCCCATTATCCCATAAGTTGAAATTTGAAAATTTCACCGAAGTATTTGAGTTGCTTATAGAATGTATGCCAAAAGAAAATGCGAATAATACGCCGCAAAAACTCATCATAGCCATAGACGAATTTCAGAATTTAGCTATTGCAGATAGGAATTTCATCAGCGAATTCCAGCGTATATTTGACACGATAATAGCCAAATCAAACGTTATGCTTATCATTTGCGGCTCTGTGATTTCGATGATGCATTCTTTGGCACTTGATTATCAAGCTCCGCTATACGGCAGGCGCACTGTAAATTTTCATATCAAACCACTAAAATTTAAGCACATAAAAGAGTTTTTACCTAGCTTATCAAAACTAGATCAAATACTTATATACACATCATTTGGCACGATACCAAAATACCTACAAAGCTATGAGGAAAATAAAGATTTCGTACTAAATTTAAAAAACAACATTTTAGACAAAAACTCATACCTCTACAGCGAGGGGCAGTTTCTTTTAAATTCCGAAATCACAGAGCCCGCGAGTTATTTTAGCATACTAGAAAGCATCAGCAAAGGCAATACGAAAATCGGCTCGATAGCAAGCAGCTTAGGAGTAAGCTCAACATATCTCACGAGATATCTAGCAAAACTAGTTCAGTTAGATTTAGTCGAAAAAGAAATTCCTATAACAGAGCAAAACCCACTAAAATCGAAGTTTGGTAGATATCGCATTGTTGATAAGTATCTGAATTTTTGGTTTTATTATGTTTATAAAAATTACTCATTGCTAGAAATTTCAAATCAAGAAGCCGTTCTAAATGAAATCAAACTAAACTTTTATGATAAATTTGTTAGTTTTGCGTTTGAAGATGTGGTTAAAGAGATGATTTTAGATAATCCAAAAGAGCTTATAGGCTTCATTCCAACAAAAGTTGGACGCTGGTGGGACAACAAAAATGAGATTGATCTAGTCGCTCTTAGTGAGAAAAATATATGTTTTATCGAGTGCAAATGGCAAAACAACGCACACACCCAAAAGGTTTTATCTCATCTTGTAGAGAAATCAAAAAATCTTATAAACGACAAGATACCTAGCTACAAAGTATTTACAAAAGAGTGGTTTTTAGCTACATAATATATTTGTTTAAGAGTTAAAACAGCAAGCAAAAGATTAAATTAAAAAGATAAAAGAGTTAAAAGTAGTTAAATTTAATCAACGAAAAGTAGTTAAATAAGTTAGTCAAATTTAAAATCAAATTTATAAGTTAAAAAATCAAAGTATTCAAATTTAAAAAAGACAAAAAAGACAAATTTAAAAACAAACTATAGAGTTATTAAATTTAAAAAGATAAAAGAGTTAAATTTAAAAACAATTCAAGGAGCCTATTTAAAGGCTCCTCTAGCAAAAAAACTATCTACTATTTATTAAGGTTTGGTCTGATATCACTATAATAATGCATTATGCGATAGTAACTCCAGTGTCTGAATTTAGAGAAATACTACCTAAATCAACGGCTTGATCAGGTGTTCCACCTAGTTTTACTATTATATCACCAACAGCTATATCTGCAGTTGAGCCAACTGCGTTGTAGAATAAGTAACTCTCATTGTTATATGTAAATCCATACACTGTTTTAGCTACGTCATGACTACTTGCAAAAGTAGCAAAATCAGTTGCTAAGTTACCAGTTGATACTAAATTACCTGCATTTTCATAAGTAGCAACATCACTACCTGCGAATTTAATGCTATCTCCAGTGCTAAAGTCGGTTATAGTTGTAAAGTCTGCTTTAGTTGCGTCAGATACTACTGAAGCAATTAAGTTAAACGTATCATTACCTTCACCACCTGTTACTGTTACACTTTTGCCATCTGCTAGTTTAGCTCCTATAAATGTGTCATCACCAGCACCAAGATCTATGGTAACATCATCTGTATTTTTTGCGAAAGTTACCGTATCATCTCCAGCGCTACCTTTTATAGTAGTAACTTTTGTTAGCTCTTCAGCGATAGTTATAGTGCCTTCTAAAGTTCCACCAGTAGCACTTAATCCGCTTAGATCTATAGTTTGTATAGCTGTTGCAGCTCCATCTGGAGCAACGGTAACTGTGTTTGCACCACCACCTAAGTCACCACTTAGTGTTATAGCTGTTACAGCAGCATCAGCTGTATTTGCAGTGATTGTCTCAGCAGCGTCACTACCTTGTATATCTACAACTAACTTATTATCTGTATGTTTTACTTTTGATAAATCAATCGCAACACCACTTGTTATACCCTTAAGCCCACTTATATCTATGCTATTTAGTTTAACAGCATCTGTTAAAGTAAGAGCTAAAGTTCCACCACTTAAATCTCCACTAGCAGTTATAGATTCAGTATTTACTGCACCTTTTAGTGTTAATGAGTCAGTAGCATTTGCTCCACCAATCATTTGAGCATTTAAGTCAGTACCACCAGCAGCTGCAGTTATCTCTACTACGTTTTTACTGATCTCTGAACCTACATAAACTACTTCGTTTGATGTAATTGATACTTTATTACTACTACCACTATTTATCTCTCCTAATACCCCACCTAGATCTATACTTACTATATCACCAGTAATATTTCCTAAAGTAACTGCTCCTAAAGCATTTCCTGCATTTAGAGTTACGTTACCTTTAGTAGCTGATACAGTTCCTAAAGTAACATCTCCAGTAGCTGAAGAGATGATCACACTAGCATTTCCTGTAGATGAAGTTATATTTCCTAAATTTAATGCTGCAACATTTTCTATATTAAAGTCTATGTCACCTTTTGCAGTAGTTGTTCCTAGTTTAAAATCTCCACTTACATTTACATTTGCTTCTAAAGATGAAAGTGTTGCAGTTCCTACAGATACACCAGATAAATCAGCAGTAGCTCCATTTACGGTTAAGTTATTTAAGTTTTTTAAACTATTAATTGTTCCTACGCTAAATGCTCCCTCAGCATTTACATTAAGATTTTTTACTGAATCAAGAGCTGTAGCTGAGCCTGTTAATGCAAACGCACCTTTATTATTTACAGTTAAATCAGTTAATTTACCTGCTGTAAGAGACATACCTGCAGTGCCTTTTTCAGCATTTATAGATATATTTGTAGCGTTTGCAGCATTTATAACTGCGTCAGTTTTTGCTATAGTAGATAAAGCGTCTGTATTTACAGTAAGAGATTCTGATTTAACCGCTGTTATATTGCCTTTAACAGTAGTTGCTGCGCCTTTAGCGTCACCGCCTTTGAAATTCACGGTGTTTAGACCGGCGTTATTTACTGTTACAGTGTTAGTTTCGCTATCATTATTTACAAAACTAACTGTTTCTATCGCGCTGTTAGTTATAGTTATATTTCCACCTGTTGCTTGTTTAACGTCTAGTTCAGTTACGCCTGTTGCGTTGTTCATAGCTAGAGTTAGAGCTCCACCAACTGCTTCTACTGTAACTTTTTCTACATTTGCTACTGTAGGTTTTAAAGCGCCTGTACCTTTTATAACTAGCTCATCATTTCCAGCTCCACCATCAATTACTACATTTGCAGCAAAATCTTTTACAGTTATCTTATCATTACCATTACCACCTTTGATACTAGTAACATTAGTTGATGCAGTTAAATTTGCATCTAAAGCTCCACCAAAGCTAGAAGCATCTAAAGTAGTTGTTTTTCCTCCAGTTGTTAAAGATAGATTTGCATTTCCTTTTACAGATATATTAGCCACGTTAGCAGTTAAAAAGCTTCCCTCACCTGTAGTATTTAAATTTAGAGTTTCTACCTTATCAGCAGTAACTGTTACACCAGCATCTTTAGTACCAACAGAATTTACTTTTAGGTTTTGTACATCAGCGTTACCATCAAGTACTTTTTCTGCATACATAGCGTCTATGCTTAAACTATTTCCTTTAAATCCACTAACTTCAAGATCTACTATATTAGCAAGATTAGTAACGCTAATTCCTTTTTCACCACTTAGTGCAACTGTTTGTAGTCCATCTATACCTTTAGCATCAAATGTTCTGTTTGAAACACTACTATTAGTTAAAGATAGTTTTTCTATATTTTTGATGTAGCCATCATCTTTTAAGCCTTTGAAGTTACCCTTCAAATCTACCTTAAGCACATCATTACCAGCACCACCATCTATCTTATCCCCAGGATTTAAAGTACTCTCAGCAGCAGTACCTACCACCCCACTAATAAGATCTCCACCCTCAGTACCAGTAATAGTATCATTCTCAGTAGTAAGTGCTATCTTATTTAAACCAGCCTCATCTATACTCTCCTTCAACCCATCAATCTCACCCTTAACCTTATCAAGATCACTAGCACTAGTAATCTCACTAATTAACTTAGAAGTAGTACCCTCATCTAATCCAGTAATATCCTTACCCAAAGTAGCATCAGCAAAGTAATCACTAGCAGCAGCCTTAGCCTCAAATATAGCCTTAGACTCAGCACTACCACCATTAACCATAGAGTCAATCATAGCACCTATTAAATCACCCTTGCTTAAACTAGCAACATTAATAACATTACCCTTACTATCAGTAAATTCTCCACCACCAGTTATAGCCTTAGTCCAATAATTAATACCATCAACATCACTAGTACTACCTAAAGCTATACTATATATCTTAGTAACAAACTCTTTCTCATTACCAGCTAAAAGAGAATCACCAAAGAATTTAGCCGCCCCTGGACTATCAAGCATAATATTAGCTAAACTTGAAACTCCTAAACTATTACTATTGGCATAATCTAACCAATACTTATTACCATCACCCTCACTTGCCATACCCATAATAGTGATATAAAGCATTGAAACATCTGTTTTGTTTAACATTTAAGGACTCCTTAATAAAATAAAATAAAATCACCAGCAAAAGCAACCAACCATATCTATAGTTATCTATATACTAAATACTTACAAGATATCAAATACTATTTTTAGCATTAAATAGCATTAATACTGATTTTTAGTTAAAAAGAGAAAGAGATATTTAAAAAGAGGGAAATGGTTGAAAGATTAAAGAGTATAGGAATTTAAGTAGCAATGTATTATAATATTAAAGCAAATTTCAACGAATCAAAGCAGATAATATCAAAACAGAACGATTATTATAGATAATTTTGATATTAGTTGATACCATAATTTAAATGGTCGAAATCGTATATAAAGGTATGAAATGATATGAAATATAAATTATTTATATTCGCATCTCTATTTATTCTATTTTTTACATTTACTAGTTACGTGATTGTGTATTTATATCTATTTGATTTACGTTCCAATGGTGTATTTTCTTTTAAAAATTTTTTACTAGAAACAACCACAAATTATAATCGTATTATTATAGATAGCGGTTCAAATTCAGTTCATGCTATAGATTCGACTATGCTTGAAAAAGCTTTTGGAAAATTGACTATAAACATCTCAGATAATGCAGGATATCCTTTACAAGACAAATTAGCCAGACTTAAAAAATTTACTCATAAGGGAGATATAGTTTTGCTTCCGCTTGAGTATTATTATTATATGGATGAAAATCCACCTCCAAAAATATATTTTGATAATATATTTGGATCTTTGCATTTTTATTTTGATAGTCTAAATTTGGCTCATAAAATTCAATTTATTTTAAACTCTCCTCCTAGTAGTCTTTTAAAAGCTATCTTTACCAAAAGTCAAAAATTTGATGACTCGATACGCTTCACAAATGAATTTTTAAATGGCAAAAGAGGTGACTACGAGTTTGTACAAAAAAGCAAACCAGTAAAAGAACTAGAATATATGAGCTGTGAAGAGTATATATTTGGTTCAGAAATGAGTATTAGTCCAGATAAATTAAGCAGTAAATTCAAAAAAAATATAAAATTTATCAAACAGATTGAAAATGAAAATGGAGTAAAATTTGTATTTACATATCCTGCTGTAGCGGGAAACGAATGTTATAATGGCAAACTCAAAGATAATTTTCTTATTTTTAACAGAGCTCTTAGAAAATTTATAGATGAAAATGGTTTGGCATTTGTGGGATCGCCTTACGCTTTTCCATACATTCAGATAGATAATAGTTACTATCACATACTTCCTCAAGCCAAGCAAATACACACTCAAAATTTAATAAACTATATCAAAAACTCACCATATAAAGATATATTTTTGAGATAATCTTTAACCAGTAACAATACTCTAAGATAAACATTACTGATGACCCTAAGCGCAGGAGACGCAAGTACTTCA
Organism: Campylobacter fetus subsp. testudinum 03-427; assembly: GCA_000495505.1. NCBI lineage: Bacteria > Pseudomonadati > Campylobacterota > Epsilonproteobacteria > Campylobacterales > Campylobacteraceae > Campylobacter > Campylobacter fetus. The sequence continues at coordinate 491,562 of CP006833.1, forward strand.
GTAACAGCAGATACTATATCAGCAGATAGTGTTTTTAGTTTTTTAAAAAAAAGGGGGAGGGGAGGATGATTGAAAGATAAATAAATAATTAAATATAAAGCATATAATTTATTATTACAAGAAGCCTGAAATATGGCTCCTTGAATTGTTTTAAATTTAACTCTTTTATCTTTTTAAATTTGATTGTTTTTAAATTTAAAACTCACTCATAAACATCTTTTCTATGAGAAATTTTTACTACAAGAATTACAAGTTTATCGTCTTGAATTTGAGCTATAACACGGTAATCCCCGATTCTATATCTCCATAAACCAAGCATATTTCCAACTAGCGCTTTGCCTTCACAACGTGGATTTTCCAAGCTCTCAATGACTTTTAATTTTTTTAAAATCACGGTTTTAATGCTACCATCAAGCTTCGAAAATTCCTTACTTGCGCTTTTGTTGAATAAAACTTTCAAAGCAAAATTCCATATTTTTTAGCCATATCATCTATAGTGTAAGTCCTCTGGTTTTCACTATCTTTTATCGATTTAATAGCATCTTTGTAATCATCAAAATCATCAAGCAAATTCGATATAGCTTCTTTGAAATAGAATGATTTGCTTCTTTTAGTCTCCTTAGCAAGGTTATCCAATCTATCTGCTAAATCATCATCTAATCTAAATGAAACTTGCATTTTACTCTCCTTTATATACTTGTATTTATTAGAAATACTAGTATAGCATTTTAAAACTTAAACTAGCTGAATTTAATAACTATATTTTTTAATGTGATAACTATAACGAAATACTATAATGCAATATTGATTTTAAATTTAAAAGATTTATTTAAAAGAATTAAATGAGATATCAAGAAGTCGGAAAACCCGACTTCTTTTAGCAAAAAAACTATCTACTATTTATTAAGGTTTGGTCTGAAAGTCAATAATTGCCCTTATATAAAAAATCAAAGACTAAGTTGCTGGATATATAAAAATATAAATATATTTAACTTATTTAGACTTAATTAATCCTTACAACGAATCATCATTGCTGATATATATTTAGACAACAAAGCTCAAAGCCTATCTAAATTAATTATAGCAGGCTTTGAAAATTAGCTTTAATACTAAGCTTGTTCGACGATATTTCCACTATCAAATGTTAGTTCATGAATTCCTGAAAGCTTTATTATGCCATCAGTAATACTGAATGCAGCATTCGCGGCTCCAGTATCTACTACTACATATGTATCATTATTATAATGGAAATAACTAGCTATAGCAGTTGTTGAGCCATCACCTCTTAACGCTTCTGTTATATAGCTATCGAATGTAGCAGTACTATTTAAATCACCTATTTTAGATATACTAGTAGCTGCTTGCTTAGTATTAGCTTTAACTAATGATATATCTATCTTATCACCTTTACCAAAATCTGTTATGGTAGAGTATTTGGTTTTACTAGCTGCAGTTAAATCACTGCTATTAGCCCCAGCCTTACTATCACCTAAAAGCTTAACTGTATCATTTCCAGCGCCTAAAGTTACTATCGTACTTTGATATCCTATTGCTATATTATCATCTCCGCTACCACCTTTTATAGTAGCATTGTCTGCAAGCTTTATTCCGTCATTATCTGCGGCTGGTGTTAGTGTAAGCCCAGCTTTAAGAGCGCTTGCATCTATATTTGCTACCTTAGCATAAGCAGTTGTATGAGAACTACCACTATCGAAAGTTATATTTCCATCGCCGCTTATAACTATAGAAGTAGCGCCTTGAGCATCTAGGATAATTTTATTTATAGTAGAACTATCTTTAGCCACTGAAGTTATATTAACTGTTTCTATTTTAGTATCAACTACAACCCTCTTATCATCACCGCCAGTTTTTCCTACAACTACATTTCCTCCCGCAGTTTTAGCATCTAGAACTAAATTTAAAACGTCGTTTGTTCCTGTTGCATCATTAACAGTTACGTTTATGTTCTTTGTTGCTGCAAACGCTACTCCTTGAAAACTAACTGTTTGCCCTTTATTAATAGTTAAAGTCGTATCTACAGTTACGTCTGTTGTTACGCCTATAACTTGAAATCCTGTTCCGCTAACATCGGCTGTAGTTAATGCGTCGCTAACAGTTATGTTTTCTATGTTTTTAATCATACCTAAAGTGGCAGCGTCTGCTAATGCGCTAGCTTTCATAATAATCGTATCATTTCCCGCGCCGCCATCTATGACCGAACCCGCACTTAATTTATTAGATTCTAAAACAAGTGTATCATTTCCTGAACCACTACTTACTTTAAGTCCAGCTTTAGCATCTGCGTTTGAATCTCCAAATGATATTTTAGCATTTCCACTAAATCCACTAGCATCTATACTAGTTACATTATCAAGATCTCCAGCGTCAAGTAAAAGCTCTTTACCACTACCTTTTACGATAAACGTAGTAAATGAATCATTTTGTAATTCAGCGTGGGTTGGATCTTTGGTACCATCAGCCTTAGTTATTAAAAAGTTGTTACTATCTGCATTTGCTGTGATATTAGCCACTTTAGTTACTTGATTAGTTACTAGAGCAAAAGTAGCGTCTTTACCACTGAAATTTAAATTTAAAGTCTCAGCAGTTGATGTAATGTGAGCTATTTTACTATCGCTTCCATTAATCATATTAACATTATTAAAGTTTAGCGTAGTAGCTCCTTTAAAGTTAATCGCAGCTGCCGCAGAGCTAGAATCACCTAAGGTAACATTCTCTAAAGTAACGGTATTTAGCTTATCTCCACCTGCAGTTATAGTTAAATTAGCAGCGTTTTTAACACTTAGATTTTCAACGCTATTTGCTTTAGTAAGAGTAACTGCTCCTGCTCCATTAGCATCTACTGATATACTAGTAGCTGCATCAGTATCACTTAAAGTTACTGCTCCAGCCGCATTAACATTAACGCTCTTGGCACTAGCAGCGCTTAGCGCATCTACAGATCCATTTGCTTTAATGTTTAATTTTCCACTAATATCAGTTGTAAGTCCAGTAAGCTTACCTCCTAAAACATCTAAGCCAAGATTAACCATACCAGTTGATCCACTATTTAAAGTAATAGCAGTGTCATTAGATAAATCAGTTACTATATTTACACTCTCAACATTAGTTACGCCGGCTAAAGCCTTAACCAAATCCTCGCCTTTTAACTTAGCATCGCTAGCACTATTATTAGCTAAAACTTGTACATTCAACGTATCTCTTCCCGCACCGCCATCAATCTTATCAAATGCACTAAGAGTACTCTTATTAGTACCATTACCTACATATGTTGTTCCATTAAAAGTATCATCTAAATCAGTACCCTTTAAATTATCATTACCCTCTGTAAGATCATAAGTACTACCTGGATTAGGTAACTCACTCTTTAAAGCATCAATCTCACCCTTAACCTTATCAAGATCACTAGCACTAGTAATCTCACTAATTAACTTAGAAGTAGTACCCTCATCTAATCCAGTAATATCCTTACCCAAAGTAGCATCAGCAAAGTAATCACTAGCAGCAGCCTTAGCCTCAAATATAGCCTTAGACTCAGCACTACCACCATTAACCATAGAGTCAATCATAGCACCTATTAAATCACCCTTGCTTAAACTAGCAACATTAATAACATTACCCTTACTATCAGTAAATTCTCCACCACCAGTTATAGCCTTAGTCCAATAATTAATACCATCAACATCACTAGTACTACCTAAAGCTATACTATATATCTTAGTAACAAACTCTTTCTCATTACCAGCTAAAAGAGAATCACCAAAGAATTTAGCCGCCCCTGGACTATCAAGCATAATATTAGCTAAACTTGAAACTCCTAAACTATTACTATTGGCATAATCTAACCAATACTTATTACCATCACCCTCACTTGCCATACCCATAATAGTGATATAAAGCATTGAAACATCTGTTTTGTTTAACATTTAAGGACTCCTTAATAAAATAAAATAAAATCACCAGCAAAAGCAACCAACCATATCTATAGTTATCTATATACTAAATACTTACAAGATATCAAATACTATTTTTAGCATTAAATAGCATTAATACTGATTTTTAGTTAAAAAGAGAAAGAGATATTTAAAAAGAGGGAAATGATTAAAAGATTAATAAAGATAAACAAATAAATAAAACAAAGATAAATAAATAAATAAATGAATGAATAAATGAATAAATAAAACAAAGATAAATAAACTATTAAAAATAATAGAAATTTAAAATATTAAGAAATGAAAGAGATGAAATATTAAAAGATGTTTTGAATTTAAGTAGTTGTTTAAGGTGGTTGAGAAAAAATAGTAGAGAGATGAAAAGAGAATGGCAAGAACTAGGAGAAAATAATGTTTGATTGTTGAATAAAAAGAGAGAAAGAATGGTAAATTTTGCTATATAAGTTTAACTTATATAGCACATTATTTAGATAACAGTGTGTTTATAAAAATATATTAATCAAGTAATTTTATAAATAATTTTTCATGTTCTTGAATACACTTTTCCCAGCTATATTGTTTAGATAATATAAGACCATTGTTTTTCATTATAGATAATTTATCTGAATTATTTATAAGATTTTTTAATTTTTTTGTCAGCTCTTCTACATTTAAAGGGCTGAAAAATTCAGCTACATTTCCATAAATTTCTCTAAAAACTTCAATATCTGATAATAAAATAGGAGCTCCGCATGCCATGGCTTCTAAAGGCGGTATGCCAAATCCTTCATAAATAGATGGATAAACAAAAATAGTTGCTGATGAGTAAAGAGTTGCTAAATCATCATCTGGAGTGAATCCTAAAAATTTTATGTGTTCATTATCTTTGATAAGTGAGTGTATTTCTGAGTTTTCCCAACCTTTTGCTCCAACTATAACTAGATCGATATTATTTAAATTTAACTCATTGTATGCTTGTATGAGAGTCGTAAGATTTTTGCGTGGCTCTATAGATCCTACAAATAATATAAATGGATTATTTAATTCTAGTCTATCTTTTAAAATATTTATGGTTTGTTTGTTTTTGGGTTTAAATATATTTTCATCATACCCATTATAAATAACTGATATTTTGTCAGCCGAGATATTTAGCTTTTTTATAATTTCATTTTTTATTGCATTTGAAACTGTGATAAAATGGTCTGTTTTACTTAAATTTGGTATAAAATTTTGTTCAAAGTAATCTATGCGTTCTTTTGGATGAAACTCAGGATAACTCATAAATGCCAAGTCGTGAATTGTAGTGACTGTAACTTTGGCTTTAAATTCAAGTGGAATAAAATTTGGTTGGAAGTATAGATCTATATCTATACTTTTTACTTCTCTTAGCGAATTTTTAATTAACATTTTTTTGACTACTTTTTTAATAGTAGGAGTTTTGTCTAGAATGCGTTTTGCTATATTTATCAAATGTGACTTGATGCTCGGTTTGTTTTTTTGTTGATTTAGATCCCCAACAATAAGCTCATCTGTTAAAAATCCATAATCATATGTTGATTTAAATTCATTTTTATTTAGATTTTTTGCTATTTCATATGTATATCTGCCAACTCCAGTAAGATTTGATGCTAGTGGTCTTGTATCTATAAGTATATTTATCATAAATCCTCTTTTATCAATTTTAAAATTTCTCTTGCTGTATATTCCCACGTAATGCCAATTTGTCTATTTGTCTTTTTTGACTTATAGTTTTTTATAGTTTCATAAAGGGATATATCATCTTTAAAATATGTAGCATTTTCGCCTAAAATATCTCGAAAAACAGGTATGTCTCTTGCTATAATGCACGCTCCATAATATGATGCTTCTACCATAGGAAGCCCATAGCCTTCATCATAACTAGCTGCTATGATAGCTTCTGTGCTGCTATATAAAGAACATAAAAATCTATCGCTTACAAATTTTAAATATTTGATATTTTTATGTTTTTTACACAAAAATTCTTTAAAATCCTCATCTACCCGTCCTAATTTTCCCACTATTATCAAATTCGCTTCTATACCTTCATTTTGCAATCTTAAAAATGTATTTACAATAGCTTTTTGAGCTTTTCGTTCTTCTATGGTTCCTACTGCTAAAAAAGTTCTATTTTTAAATTTAATATGACGTACTTTTAGTTCAGTGAAATTTGAACCAAGCGGTATAATTTTTATCTTATTAAAACCGTATTGTTCAAGATCATTTTTTGTTTTTTGGCTAGTTGCTATGAGAAAAGGGTCTATTTTTCTTATGGTTTCTATCCACTGTAGGTGTAATTCACAAGCATGATATGGAAAAAACTGAGGCGACGTTATAGGTAAGATATCATGAATTTTAAAGTATATTTTTGTTTTTTTGGATTTTAGTTTATCAAAAAAGCCTATTTTGTATGCTTCGTATACAGCTGATTCAAATAGTGGAAATTTATAAAAGATTGGAAAATCAATTCCGTAAAATATATCACCGTCTCTTATATCTACTTCCGTACTTGTATAATTTTTAAATGGAATGGCATGGCGTGAAGCAATAAAGTCTCCAGCGTAAAAATATCCTTTTTTTCCATCTCTTTGATCAAAATATATCGGCTCAACTAGCATATGAGATATCTTCAGTATGGCATTTAGCTCTTGTAAAACAACTCTTGCGATACCTGTTTTTAAATCCTCCCTTGCTATAGCGGAGATATCTAATAAAACTCGAGATTTATGTACATTAAGTTTGTTTGAATTTTTATAACTTTTTTCTATTAGATCTCTTATTTGTGAGGCGCAAGATAATGGGTTGTGTTTTGTAATGATTAAATTTTTAGCATTTTTTACTATATTTTGATTATTGTTTAAGCAAGTTTTAAGAGCAAATTTAAGTTCGTAAATATTGTCTATATATAGAGTGTAATCTTTAAAATTTGAGTAGTTTGATATGACAAGGTTTTCGTAGTTAAAACAGTCAAGAAGTGCGCCGCTAGCTTCTCCGTTATCGCTAGCTCTTAGCTGGATAGATACATCGCAAGCGCTTTGATACATATGATATTCATTGTTATCTAGCCAATTTGTAAATATAATGTTTTTTATACTATTTGCCTTGACAAAATCTTTTAAATTTAAAAAATATTCATCGTTTGTAGTTCCGCTAGCATATATCAAAACAGCGTTTTTGTCATTTTTTAAACTTTCATTCCAGGCATATAGAATTTCTTTATGCATTTTGTTTGGCTCTATGAGACCAAATACGCAAAATATAGTTTTATCCTGCAAGCTTAAAATTTTCTTTGCTGTTTGTTTATCAGGAATTATGCTAGCTCTAAGATGTGGAATATGAGTTAAAAAATCTCTGTTTTGGTAGTAAAACTCTGCTAATTCTAGGCTTTTTTCCGTATGTGTGATAATACCGTATGAATTCTCTATAATTCGCCTATTTATAGGATAATGTTTTGCAAACACATCATATGAATTTAAGAAAAATTCAGTTAAACCTTTATAACTGTGTGAATAGAAAATCTCATCTTGTATATTGAAATTAGGATCTATTTTATTATAATTTGACATAAATCCCGAAAGAAAAAAATCATGAAGTATGACTATGCCTGGATTTTTTATAGCAGTTTGGTATATGTTTGCGTGGAATTCGATGTTATTTCCCATATTATAAAGCAAGCGATCAAAATTTTTAGGACTAAACTCATTGAAGCTTATTACTTTGTATCTATTTTTAACAGACTCATTTACCTTGTCTGGATTATCATAAATTAAAGTAATGTTATAAAATAGCTCCAAATATCTCAATAATTCAACTGAATAAGCAGATATGCCAGATCTATCATCTGGAAGAGGTGAAAAATATGCTAACTCCATATCTATTTCTTTAAATTTTTTAGTATATTTCTTATAAATATGAGAAATTTAATAATAGGAATGTTTTTAATCTGCTCTAATCTATTTTTAAGATCATTTATCTCTTTATCTTTATCTTTTATTTGGGATTCTAAATTTTTTATATGCGCAATGATCGGCGAGTTGATATTAAACTCTTTAAACTCCATCATATTTCCTTAATTCGTATTGTTGGATATAATTTTGATATGCCTATAAATGTTGGATCTGAGATAACTTGAAAACTTAAATAGTTATCTAACCAGTGATGACAAACATCTACATGAGTATCGCTCTGGTGTAGTGCTAGGGACATTGTGTAAAATGCGTTTCCTATGTTTAAATTTAATATGTATGATATTAAATATATTTTATCCTTTTTCACTGTGATAGGGTGATTTATTATGTTTGAGTTTGTGCCAAATATATCTTGAGAAAATTTATCTTTTATAAGAAAACCTACTACTAAATCTCTTAAGTCTTTGTTTGCTTTGATTTTTATACATATAGTAGCTTCATCGCCGCTAAAAAATACTTTTGATGGCTTATCGTTTTTTAATATATATGCTTCTAAAACTTCTGCTGCTTTGTCTCCATATCCGTTTTCATACTCACTGTTTTGTTCGCTTTGTTTTGATATAAGGTAATTATATTCTTGTAATATAGAAGAAGCTTCTCCATCGCCAATAAGTTTACCTTCTTTTAGCAAAATTATCCTTTGGCAAAGCAGTTTTAACGCAGCTAGATCATGAGAAACAAATATTATACTTGTACCGTTTTGTTTTATCTCATTTAGTTTTGTTATGCATTTTTGAGAAAAATGCGCATCTCCTACAGATAGTGCTTCATCAATAATAAAAATCTTAGCATCGCTAAATACGGCTATGCTAAACGCTAGTCTTACTATCATACCAGATGAGTATGATTTAATCGGCATATTTATAAAATTTACCAATTCACTAAAATCTACAATCTCATTATAAATTTTATCTATATGATCTTTTTGCATACCGAGTAAAAAACCATTAAAATATATATTTTCCCTACCGCTTAATTCAGGATCAAAGCCTGTTCCTAACTCTAAAATAGCAGCTACTTTACTAAATTTTATTATCTCTCCGCTAGATGGCTCTAATACACCTGCTATTTGCTTTAAAAGAGTACTTTTACCAGCACCATTTAATCCAATTATACCTAGACTTTCTCCTTCTTTTAAACTAAAAGATATATTGTCATTTGCTACTAGTTCTTTATGATATTTTTTCTTTGAAAATGCCTCTTTTAATCTTTGAAAATCATTTTTATAAATTTTAAATATTTTTGTGAGGTTTTTTACTTCCAAAACAGCGTTCAATACATATCCTTTATCGCCGGTATGAGCTTTTTATATAGATAAGCAGCTATCAAAAGCGTTATCGCACTAAGTATAAATGGAGTAATAAAATCTGAGTATTCGACATTTTTTGATAAAAATATTTTTTGATAAAATTTGATAAAATAATATAAAGGGTTTATTTCAAGAAGTATAGGTAACTTTTGTTCTATGATTTGGTAAGGATATACTATAGGAGTTGCCCAAAAAAGCAGCTGTAAAAATATAGGCAAACCCTCTTTGATATCTTTTATAAATATAGACAAGATAGATAATATAACTCCAAGAGAGAATGCAAATATACTTTGTAAAATCATCATAGGAATGATAAGTAAAATTTGAACATTTAGATGTGAAACAATAGATAAAAATATTACCCCAAGGATCATTGAGATAGAAAATATAATTATTTGGATTATCGTTGGGCTTATTTCAAATGCATATAGTGGAATGCTGATTTTTTTAAGAACTCCAGCTTTTTGAGTCGGAACATCACATATATTTAAAATAGTATTTTGGAATGCTGCAAATGAGAATAACCCAGGAACTAAATATAAACTATATGACCATTTATCACTATTGATACCAAGTCTTGCATTCATAAAATCTGAAAAAATTACCGTATATATAAATATCATAACAAGCGGAGTGACAAGATACCAAAGGGAGCCGAGATTTGTTGAATTATATCGTTGTTTAAAATCAAATTTAGTTAATGATAATATCTCTTTTATTTTATTCAAAACATCCCCATAATTTTCAAATTTATGGTGATTTTACTATAAAAGAGATTAAAATCAGATAATAACTATGGATATAAATATATTGAGATTAAAAGAAATACTTACTGAAAAAGCTTGTTTAATTTTATTTCACAAGTTTAGGTAGTTTATGGTATAATAAATTTAAAGATTTCTGAAGGTTTAAATTTGAAAAAAGCGTTGGTTTGTGACTGGTTGGATAAATATAGCGGAGCTGAAAGATGTGTAGAAAGCTTCACTGATATTTGGAATGATTTTGATATTTTTTCGCTTGTGGATTTTTTAAATGATACGGATAGAAGCGTCATTTTAAAGGGCAAAAAAGCATCTGTTAGTTTTATACAAAATTTACCTTTTTCAAAATCTAAATTTAGAAATTATCTACCATTTTTTCCTTATGCTATCGAGCAGTTTGATTTGAATGATTATGATCTTGTACTATCTAGTTCGCACTGTGTAGCAAAAGGAATTTTAACAAATCACGAACAATTTCATATCTGCTATATGCACACTCCTATAAGATATGCGTGGGATATGTATCATTCGTATTTAAACGAACATAAGCTTAATAGCGGACTTAAAGCGATGCTTGTAAAATGGTTTTTGTATCGCATTAGAATGTGGGATTATACGAGTGCAAATAGAGCCGATAAAATCATTGCAAACTCTAAATTTATAGCTTCTAGGATAGAAAAAATTTACTCAAGAAAAGCAGACGTATTGTATCCGCCAGTAGATACTGAAGTATTTGCGTTAAATAGCCATAAAGATGACTATTACGTTACTTGCTCAAGGTTGGTAGCTTATAAAAAAGTTGATGTTATAGTAAGAGCTTTTAACAAAAATGGTAAAAAATTAGTAGTGATAGGCGATGGCGAAGAGATGCAAAATTTAAAAGCTTTGGCTAAAAAAAATATTGAATTAGTAGGCTTTCAAAGCATTCAAAACTTAAAGCAGTATCTTCAAGGCGCAAGAGCGTTTGTGTTTGCTGCTATAGAGGATTTTGGTATTAGCGTAGTAGAGGCGATGTCGTGCGGCACTCCTGTTATAGCATTAAAAAAAGGAGGAGCTTGTGAAAGCGTGGAAGAGGGCGTTTGCGGTAAGTTGTTTTGCGAACAAAACGAGGATAGTTTAAATGCAGCTATAGTTGAATTTGAAAAAAATATAGATAAATTTGATCCAAATTTGATAAGACAAAATGCGCTTAAATTTTCAAAAGATAAATTTAAAAAATCTATAAACGAGTATGTAAATAATGAATACGAAAAATTTAAAAACAGGTAAGCTAAAAAGCTTCATAGCCTCATCTTTTCTGGTTTTAAGTGACGCTTTGGTAATTTATTTATCGCTTATTTTGGCTAGTTATTTAGTAAATTTGTTTAGCGATGAAACTGTTTATATAGGCAGTTTATATGTTTTTTATGCTATTAATATTTTACTATTTTTTTATAGCCAAATATATACAAAAAGATTTGATTTTTGGCACGAAAGTAGAGTGACTTTGCGTAACTGCTTTTTTGGTGCGGCTATTATTTTGTTTGTTTTGACAAGCTCAAATTTAGATTTTCCACGACCTGTTTTTGTGTTTAGTTTTGTGTTTATGGTGTTTTTTTTACCTATTAGTAAATTTATACTAAAAAGAGTTTTGTATCACACTGGATTATGGAAAAAACCAGCTAGAATAATGGGGCAAAGCGGGGAATTTGAAGAGTCTGTTTTTGAAAATCACTATTTAGGTTATATAAAATCAGACAAAGATTACGAAACGCTTTTTATATGTAGCAATGGATTAAACGCCGTTATGCTAAATAAAATAGTCGAGCAAAATCTAAAAAATCATAGAGAGATTATATTTACTCCTGTTTTAAAAGAGTATGATTTTTCTTGTTCTACTATATATAGTATATTTAATTCAAGAACTAGTCTTTTTAGTATAGAAAATTCGCTGTTAAATCCTATAAATGCGCTGCTTAAAATGCTTCTTGATTTTATAATTTTTATTATTTTATTGCCTATTTTTTCTATCGTTTTAGGAGTGATTGTTTTGGCTATGAAGATAGCAGAACCTCATGAAAAAGTATTTTTTGCACAAAACAGACTCGGTAAAGATGGTAAAATATTTAAATGTTTCAAGCTTAGAACTATGAAAAGCGATCAAAGTTTTATGGATGAGTTTTTGAAAAATAATCCAGATGAGGTTGCTTACTACGCCAAATATCATAAATTTAAAAACGACCCTAGAATTACAAAAATAGGAGCTTTTTTGCGCGCTACTTCACTTGATGAGCTGCCCCAGCTTTTTAATGTTATTAAATTTGAAATGAGCGTTGTAGGACCTAGACCGTATATGATAAATGAACGCCATCAAATGGGCAAAGATCGTTATCTTATACTTGCTTTAAGACCGGGGATCACAGGACTTTGGCAAGTAAGTGGTAGAAGCGATACAGATTTTGAAACTAGAGTAAAACTTGATGTGTGGTATGTAAAAAATTGGTCATTATATAATGATATAATCATACTTATAAAAACTTTTAAAAGCGTTATTTTAAGAAGCGGTGCTAAATAGTTTTTACATCCACTCTAGTACTTGAGATATCTCTTTTGCTACAAATATTTTTAATTTTGAGTCTTCTATCGGTTTATTTGGTGCGACTACGTTTTTAAATTTTTGCATACTAGCTTCTTTTAGCCTTGCATCAAGATTAAAAATCTCTCTTATTTCACCATTTAAACTAAGTTCCCCTATAAATAAACTCTCTTTACTAATAGGCCTATTTCTAAAACTAGATATGATGGCGGCTACTACTGCTAGATCACAAGCAGTTTCGTTTATCTTTACGCCACCAGTTACGTTGATAAACACGTCATAATGCCCAAGTGGAATTTCAAGTTTTCGTTCTAATAAAGCAAGTATCATATCAAGGCGATTTTTATCAAATCCAGTTGAACTTCTTTTTGGATAGCTACTTTCGCAGACTAGGGCTTGAATTTCTACTATGAGTGCGCGGCTTCCTTCCATAGTGGCGGTTATAGCAGATCCGCTTATGGCGACTCCTCTTGTAAAAAATTTACTAGTAGCGTCTTTAGAGCTAATTAATCCTGAGCTTTTCATCTCAAATATCCCAACTTCGCTAGTAGAGCCAAATCTATTTTTAAATCCACGCAGCATTCTAAGTTCCGTGCTACTATCTCCTTCAAAGTATAAGACTACATCAACCATATGTTCAAGTACTCTTGGTCCTGCTATTGAACCTTCTTTCGTGATATGACCTATTATAAAAACAGATATATCCTCTCTTTTTGCAAGACGCATAAGTTCAAATGTGATTTCGCGTATTTGCGAGATTGAGCCAGGAGCAGAAGTTATCTTATCGCTGTATAAAGTTTGTATAGAGTCTATTATCAATACTTTATACTCTTTTTTTGATATTTCAGCCAAAATGGAATCCAAATTTATCTCTGTTAAAAGATACAAATTTTCACTATTTGCATCTAATCTATTAGCTCTAAGCTTGATCTGAGTGGAACTCTCTTCTCCACTTACATATAGTACTTTTTCACCGCTATTTGCTAAATTTGAACCGATTTTTAAAAGAAGAGTTGATTTACCTATTCCAGGACTTCCACCTATCAATACTAATGAGCCATTTACTACTCCGCCTCCTAAAACAAGGTCAAGTTCGACGTCACCTGTACTTTTACGCGAAATTCTTTCTATTTCTATCTGAGTTATAGGTTTTGCATTAGCAGTACTAAGAGATGGTTTTGAAATTTCTTTCATAGCTTTTATCTGCTGACTACTAAGTTCTATAAAACTTTCCCAAGCGCCGCATGCAGGGCATTTACCCATCCATTTGCTTTGCTGATTTCCACACGCTTCACACTCAAATATTGTTTTAACTTTCGCCATTATTTATCCAAGTATATAGCGTCGCATATAGTATCTACAAACTCTTTTGCATCAAATTTAATAAGATCTTCCATACGCTCACCAACACCTATATACAATATAGGAAGTTCCAGTTCTCTTGCTACGCCAAATAGCGATCCACCTTTTGAAGTTCCGTCTAATTTTGTTATTATAACTCCGTCTATTTTTACTATATCGTGAAAAGCCTTTGCTTGAGCGATCCCGGCATTTCCTTGCGTACCATCAAGAACTAGAATTTTCTGATGCGGAGCGCCTTCAAATGCTTTATTTGATATTCTAACTATTTTTTCCAGCTCACTTGCTAAATTTTTTTGATTTTGCAGTCTTCCTGCGGTATCTATTATCGCGTAATCATAGTTCTTAGCGACTGCTGAGCTGATAGTATCAAAAGCTACTGCTGCAGGATCATGACCTTGAGATGAAGCTACTATAGGCACGTTTAATTTGTTTGCCCAAAGTTTTATCTGCTCCACAGCTCCTGCTCTAAATGTATCACTAGCGCCTAAAAGCACGCTTTTGCCGCTATTTTTATATAAATTTGCGAGTTTTGCTATAGTTGTTGTTTTTCCAGCTCCATTGACTCCGATTATCATTTGAACAAACGGTTTTGCTTCGATTTTTTTGTTATCATATAAAAAATAAGTCTGCATAACTCTAGTTAAATCATCTTTGCTTACTATATCTTTTGGAGGTAGATAGTAGATTATTTCTTCAGTGATTTCATACGGTACATCTGCTTCTAATAGCAGTTCTTCAAGAATATCTTTTGTGATTTTTTTGTCTTGTGGTCTATTGGAGGCAACTGCGTTTATAGTTTTTTCTAAACCCTTTTTTAGAAATTCAAACATTATAAGATTACCTTTTTTACATCAGACTCCAACATTTCTAAAGGAACCATTCCAGTATATGCATTTGCATACTTTCCATCTGGATAATACAGCACCATAAAAGGTATCCCTACAACTCCTCCAAGAGCTTTAGCAAAAAAGTAATTGTTATCGCCGTAAGCTATATCGTAATTTATATTGTACATTTTGATAAACTCTTTAATCTCGTCGTTAGTTCTATCTTCCATTAAAACGCCGACCACTCTTAAATTTTTTTCAAATTTATCTTGTAAATTCACAAGATATGGTATTTCTGCTTTGCAAGGAGGACACCAAGTCGCAAAAAATGCAAATAAAACCGCTTTGTTATTGTCTTCTATATCAAAACCTTTTTGGCTTCTTTGCATATATATAGTTTTTCCGCTATTTAAAGATAGTGAAAATGCTCTACTATAATCTTCTCCTATAACCGCGCTGCTGCTTTCTGATGTTTCTTCGTTTTTCCCTTCTTTGCTACATCCGTATGCAAAGATAAGTAAAAATGCTATAATTAAGCTTCTTGATTTCATATGGTTTCCTAAATGGTCAAAAATGAGATTATATTATACAAAAAGTTTATAAAATGGTCGTTAAATTTGAAAAAAGTAGTTATAGAAAATTTGCAAAAGAGAAATTGAGAAAAATTATTAAATTTAGAGCGAAATCTTTTAGTTACAAAATCAACAATGAGATTTTAAATTTGATTAAATATCTTAAAGCGCGTAATGTGCTTATTTTTACACCTCTTGCGTATGAACCAGATCTGTTAAAACTAAGACAAAAACTATCTAGAAATCATAATATCTTTATCCCCTTTATGGTAGATAAAAGTTTAAAAATGGTAAAATTGAGACTGCCTTTTAAAACATCTAAATTTAATGTTAAAGAGGCAAGCGATTCAAATGCTTTTTTTAAAAGCATAGATCTAGCTGTTATTCCTGTGGTTGGGGTTGATGGGAATATGGCTAGGATAGGACACGGAATGGGTTATTATGATAGATTTTTTGCTAAGCTTGCATATAAGCCTATAACTGTTTTTGTCCAAATAGAGGATTTTTATATTAAAGAAAAAATTTGTAGTTTGCACGATATAACGTGTGATTTTTATATAACCCCTACAAAAAAATATATTAAAAAGGTTAGTTATGATAGAAGTTGTAGTAGGGATCGGCGCTGGGCTTATCGGGATCGGCGCTGGATATCTTGTAGCTAAAAAGATAAACGATGCGAATTATAGTATCTTTTTAGAACAGGCAAAAGCAAAAGCAAAAGCCATAGAATTCGAGGCTGAAAGCATATTAAAAGATGCTAAAGTCAAGGTAAATGAGGCTGAGTTTGAAGCCAAAAAACGTTACGAAGAAAAAGGTAGCAGACTTCAAAAAGAGTATAATCAAAAGCTAGATGATATCTCTAAAAAAGAGCATGCTATTTTAAACGAACAAGAAATTTTGAAAAACAGTAAAGATGAGTTAGAAAAATCGCAAGATCAAGCCAAAACTCTTTATGAGGAGGGTTTGAATTTAAAAATTGCGTATCAAGATAAGCTTAGCGAAACTTTAAAAGTACTAGAGCATGTAGCAGGGCTCACTGAAGATGAAGCTAAAAATATGGTTTTAAGAAAAGTAGAAGAAAAAAGTAGAGCCGAAATAGCGCATATCGTTAGAAAATACGAAGAAGAGGCGAAAAAAGAGGCCAAAAAAAGAGCAAATTATATACTAGCTCAAGCCACTAGTAGATACGCAGGAGAGTTTGCGGCTGAACGTCTGATAAATGTTGTAAATATCAAAAATGACGAGCTTAAAGGTCGTATCATAGGAAAAGAGGGCAGAAATATCAAAACTCTTGAAATGGTGCTTGGCGTAGATGTCATCATAGATGATACTCCGCATGCTATTATTTTATCGAGTTTTAATCTCTATAGACGAGCGATCGCTACTAGGGTGATCGAACTTTTGGTTGAAGATGGAAGAATTCAACCCGCAAGAATAGAAGAAATTCATAAAAAAGTCTGTGATGAGTTTGAAGCAAGCATACTTGAAGAGGGTGAAAATATTTTGATAGACCTTGGTATTAGCAAAGTTCATCCAGAAATTGTTAAATTGATAGGAAAGCTTAAATTTAGAGCTAGTTATGGTCAAAATGCGCTTGCTCATAGTCTTGAAGTTGCCCATTTATCGGGTATTATAGCAGCAGAGACCGGCGGAGATGAAAAATTGGCAAAGAGAGCTGGAATTTTGCATGATATAGGAAAAGCTTTAACTCATGAGTATGAAGGAAGCCACGTTGATTTAGGAGCCGAAATTTGCAAACGCTATAAAGAACATCCAGTTGTTATAAATGCTATTTATGCTCACCACGGACATGAAGAGGCTTTAAGCGTAGAATGCGCTGCAGTATGTGCAGCGGACGCACTTTCTGCAGCACGTCCTGGAGCTAGAAGAGAGGTTCTTGAGAGCTTCTTAAAAAGAGTAGAAGAGATAGAATCGATAGCAACAAGTAAAGAAGGAATAAAAGGTGCTTACGCTATAAATGCTGGTAGAGAGATAAGGGTTATAGCAAATGCAAAGCTTGTAAATGATGATGAGGCGGTACTTTTAGCAAAAGAGATAGCTGAAGAGATTCAAGATAAAATTCAGTATCCAGGTGAAATAAAAGTAAATGTCATCAGAGAGCTTAGAGCGATAGAATTTGCTAAATAAATAGGAGTAAATTTGAAAAAAATAATTTTAGGTATAGCTTTTTGTTTTAGTATATTATTTGCAAATGACGAACTTTTGCTAGATAGCGCAAATGCTTATAAGGTAGTTTTGCAAACAAATAGCGTACCTTCTACTCAACTAATTGAAAAATCAAGCGCTATACTGGTTTTTCCTAAATTCGTAAAAGCGGGATTTATACTAGGTGCAACAGTCGGACGCGGTGTTATGATGGTAAAACAGAGCGATGGCTGGACGCCTATAGGCGTAAAAATAGGAGGCGCAAGTCTTGGTTTGCAAGCAGGTTATGAGAGTAGTTATTTAGTTATTTACGTACTTAAAAAAAGTGTGATTCAAGATATCAAAGACACTAAATTTACAGTAGGAGCCGACGCTTCTATCAGTTTTATGGATAGCGGGGTAAATAGAGGAAAAATGAGTGATTTTACGTTATCAAACGATATGTATGCGTATTCAAATAATAGCGGATTTTTTGCCGGAGCAAAACTTGGAGGTTCGGTTATAACTTTAGATGATAGATCTAAATTTGATATAAATTCTTATGGATTTAATGCTTTGATAGAAGCATTTATGAACTAAGGTTTTATATGCAAGATATGTTAAATAGCCTATCGGCTTATGGATATATAATTTTGTTTTTCTATACTCTTGGAGGCGGTATGGTAGCGATCATCGCTGCTGGACTTCTTAGTTACGCCGGAAAGCTAGATCTTACTACTTGTATAGTTATCGCTGCGATTTCAAATTTTATCGGCGATAGCATACTTTTTTATCTTGGTAGATATAATAAACAAGCTGTTTTGCCGTATTTTAAATCACATAAAAGAAAGCTAGCTTTAGCTCAAATTTTATTTAAAAAATACGGAGATAAGATAATTTTTATTAAAAAATACATTTATGGATTAAAAACTTTAGTTCCTTTGGCTATCGGACTTACAAAGTATAGTATGAAAAAATTTAGCATTATAAATGCTATTTGCTCTATAATATGGGCTGTTTCTCTAGGACTTCTTAGCTATTTAGCAGGTGATCTTGTCAATAGAATTGCTAATTATTTTGGTGATAGCGTATTTTTCTTTCCTGTTTTGATGGTTGTTTTGCTTGGTATTATCTGGATGTACTTTAGTTTTGCGACTAAAAAAAGGAATAAAATATGAGAAAAATCATATATCTTGTATTGGCTATTTTAACTTTGGCTTTAATTTTTCAATTTTATATTTACAACTATGCTAAATCTATGTCAAATATAGTTCTAGATTCGCTTAAACAAAATCAAAATATGATTATTTCAAATATCAATCAAAGTAGCGGTATTTTTAGCCAGAATTTATCGTTTGATTTAGATACTAAAGATATTTTTTTAAGCAGTGTTTCTAAAGAAAATAATGAAAGTTTAAAGATAAATGTAAATTTAAAAAGCAGTTATTTCCTACTTTCTATTTTAAATGGTATTGATATAAATGGTACTGTTGAGGTGATAAATCCTACTGATAAAGCAGCTATCTCTGAAATTTTTGGTACGAATAAACCTATTTTGATATCTGCAAATACTGGGCTGAAAAATTCAAATTTGGATTTCAAATTCCAAATACTTCCTGTAAATTTTCAAGATGAATATAGCCAGCTTGTTAGTGATAAAATAATTTTTGATGTGAGTTTAAACGATGATAAAATCGATAAAATATCATTTTTTGCAGATGATATAAAATTCTCGCAAAGCGGACTTATTATTCAGCTTTTAAATTTAGAATACTCTATAAATTATCCAAACGGAATAAATTTTGCAGATTTTGATAAATATGGTATATTTGATAACGATTCTAAACTGAACTTGTCTAAAATATCCGTAAATTCGGGACTTATCGGTTTTAGTATAGATGATATTTCTATTATTAGTAACTTAAAAACAAATATTGATAGTTTTGATTCAAATTTAAATTTGGATATAAAATCGCTAGATAGCGGTGGTTTTGGTTTGAATAATATTAATTTAATCGCCAGTGTAAATTCCATAGATATAGAAGCTTCTAAGTATGTTATAGAGGCCGCAACAAACGATATATTGATATCTGATATGGAAAATAAGCTGCTAGATATAGTCAAAAGAGATCCAAAATTTGATATAACAAATTTTAGTTTTGAAAGTAAAGATGGAGATAAATTTTCATTTGATTTTTCGTTTTGGTTTGAAAATGCGCAAAATATGATAAAACCAAAAGATATTTTAAATTATTCAAATTTCACTGGAAATTTGGTTACTACAAATAGATTATCTAGCATATCGCCTTGGCTTTTAATGATGAAATCTTACGAGGATTATCTTATAGAAAACGGTATTTTGATTGAGTCTGGAAATGGATATAAAGCGGATTTTGAATTAAGCAGAAATAAAGATGATATAATATTTAACGGTTTAGTACCTTTAAACTCGGTACTTCGTTGATATTTTTACTCCCCCCCCCATTTCTCTCAAATTTCCTTATCATTTTAAGCCTCCTTTAAGCACTACTCTTGTATAATTCCAACTCACGAAACGGGAAAGACCTTTTAACTCTTTGTTAGAAATCATTTTTTTTATTTTCGATGTTTTTTAAATTTATAAATGTTAAACTATTTTTTAAAGTCAATCTTTGAAATCTAAACAAGTGATCGATTGAGCCAGAACTACTTTTAAAGTTAGTTCTTTGAGTATAAAAGTAATTATATTATCTTTATACTTATTAATATATAAAAACATTAAAAAGTTTTTTAGATTAAAAACTTCATAATACGAATAATTATTTATTCAACATTTTATGGAGAGTTTGATCCTGGCTCAGAGTGAACGCTGGCGGCGTGCCTAATACATGCAAGTCGAACGGAGTATTAAGAGAGCTTGCTCTTTTAATACTTAGTGGCGCACGGGTGAGTAATGTATAGTTAATCTGCCCTACACTGGAGGACAACAGTTAGAAATGACTGCTAATACTCCATACTCCTTCTTAACATAAGTTAAGTCGGGAAAGTTTTTCGGTGTAGGATGAGACTATATTGTATCAGCTAGTTGGTAAGGTAATGGCTTACCAAGGCTTTGACGCATAACTGGTCTGAGAGGATGATCAGTCACACTGGAACTGAGACACGGTCCAGACTCCTACGGGAGGCAGCAGTAGGGAATATTGCTCAATGGGGGAAACCCTGAAGCAGCAACGCCGCGTGGAGGATGACACTTTTCGGAGCGTAAACTCCTTTTGTTAGGGAAGAACCATGACGGTACCTAACGAATAAGCACCGGCTAACTCCGTGCCAGCAGCCGCGGTAATACGGAGGGTGCAAGCGTTACTCGGAATCACTGGGCGTAAAGGACGCGTAGGCGGATTATCAAGTCTTTTGTGAAATCTAACAGCTTAACTGTTAAACTGCTTGAGAAACTGATAATCTAGAGTGAGGGAGAGGCAGATGGAATTGGTGGTGTAGGGGTAAAATCCGTAGAGATCACCAGGAATACCCATTGCGAAGGCGATCTGCTGGAACTCAACTGACGCTAATGCGTGAAAGCGTGGGGAGCAAACAGGATTAGATACCCTGGTAGTCCACGCCCTAAACGATGTATACTAGTTGTTGCTGTGCTAGTCACGGCAGTAATGCACCTAACGGATTAAGTATACCGCCTGGGGAGTACGGTCGCAAGATTAAAACTCAAAGGAATAGACGGGGACCCGCACAAGCGGTGGAGCATGTGGTTTAATTCGAAGATACGCGAAGAACCTTACCTGGGCTTGATATCCAACTAATCTCTTAGAGATAAGAGAGTGCTAGCTTGCTAGAAAGTTGAGACAGGTGCTGCACGGCTGTCGTCAGCTCGTGTCGTGAGATGTTGGGTTAAGTCCCGCAACGAGCGCAACCCACGTATTTAGTTGCTAACAGTTTGGCTGAGCACTCTAAATAGACTGCCTTCGTAAGGAGGAGGAAGGTGTGGACGACGTCAAGTCATCATGGCCCTTATGCCCAGGGCGACACACGTGCTACAATGGCATATACAATGAGATGCAATATCGCGAGATGGAGCAAATCTATAAAATATGTCTCAGTTCGGATTGCTCTCTGCAACTCGAGAGCATGAAGCCGGAATCGCTAGTAATCGTAGATCAGCCATGCTACGGTGAATACGTTCCCGGGTCTTGTACTCACCGCCCGTCACACCATGGGAGTTGATTTCACTCGAAGTCGGAATGCTAAATTAGCTACCGCCCACAGTGGAATCAGCGACTGGGGTGAAGTCGTAACAAGGTAACCGTAGGAGAACCTGCGGTTGGATCACCTCCTTTCTAGAGTACAATACTAGTACGTCTCACAACTACTAGTAAAAGAAAGATACGATAGCTCAATCACACTTGTTTAGGTTTGAGAGATTGACAAGTTTTACATTTTTATTCTATTATTAGGGCCTATAGCTCAGCTGGTTAGAGTGCACCCCTGATAAGGGTGAGGTCACAAGTTCAAGTCTTGTTAGGCCCACCAGGTAAAATTTAATTTAAGAATTAAAATTTAGTTCTTAAATTAGACTTTAGTCTAAACGTTATTTAAAATATCATTGTTAAAGTCACAATCAAGTTTTAATAAAATAAAACAATTTTACAGGACTTGTTAAAGCTTTAAATAGAGACTACTTTAGCAAATAGTTAATTAAACAATCTGTTATCCCAATAACTAAACATATTAACTATTAAGTTTAACATCACAATCTATTATGTTTTAAAACTTACTTAATAGTGGTTAATGCTTTCCGTCTTATAAGTCAATATTTAAACATTGTAAATCTAATATCTATATTTTTATAAAAGATTCTCTTTTAGAAAGATTAGTTATTTATTTTTATCTTTAACAAGGAAGTGATGCAAATTAGAATAATAATCTAAAATAAAAATATAAAATTCGTAACGATAATTTTTAATTAGTTTGATAGCAATCATAGGGTAACCCTACTTGTAGGGACT
This sequence comes from Campylobacter fetus subsp. testudinum 03-427, assembly GCA_000495505.1. NCBI lineage: Bacteria > Pseudomonadati > Campylobacterota > Epsilonproteobacteria > Campylobacterales > Campylobacteraceae > Campylobacter > Campylobacter fetus. Next base: position 514,046 of record CP006833.1, read on the forward strand.
TTAGTTTGTTCAAACTTTTTTAAAGTTTGTCGTAAATCTGAGCTTTGCTCAGATGCGAACTAAAAAAGGTAAGCTACTAAGAGCAAATGGTGGATGCCTTGGCTAGTAGAGGCGATGAAAGACGTGCCAGGCTGCGATAAGTCTCGGGGAGCCGTCAAGGGGCTTTGATCCGGGAATTTCTGAATGGGGCAACCCAGTATATAGTGATATATACTACCGCAATGCGGAGCTAACGTTGGGAATTGAAACATCTTAGTACCAACAGGAAAAGAAATCAAAAGAGATTACGCTAGTAGCGGCGAGCGAACGCGTAAGAGGGCAAACCGTTAGTTTACTAACGGGGTTGTAGGACTGCAACATAGACTTAAACAAACTAATAGAATAACCTGGAAAGGTTGGCCATAGAGGGTGATAGCCCCGTATATGAAAGTGCGTTTATACTTAGCAGTATCCTGAGTAGGGCGGGACACGTGAAATCCTGTCTGAAGCTGGGGAGACCACTCTCCAACCCTAAATACTACTACTAGACCGATAGTGCACAAGTACCGTGAGGGAAAGGTGAAAAGAACTGAGGTGATCAGAGTGAAATAGAACCTGAAACCATTTGCTTACAATCATTCAGAGCACGATTCTTTATGACGTGTGATGGACTGCCTTTTGCATAATGAGCCTGCGAGTTGTGGTGTCTGGCGAGGTTAAGGAAACCCGGAGCCGTAGCGAAAGCGAGTCTTAATAGGGCGTATAGTCAGATGCTGCAGACCCGAAACGATGTGATCTATCCATGAGCAGGTTGAAACTGGTGTAAGAGCCAGCGGAGGACCGAACAGACGGCCGTTGAAAAGGCTCCTGATGACTTGTGGATAGGGGTGAAAGGCCAATCAAACATCGTGATAGCTGGTTCTCTCCGAAATATATTTAGGTATAGCGTTGTGTCGTAATTATAAGGGGTAGAGCACTGAATGGGCTAGGGCATATACCAATGTACCAAACCCTATCAAACTCCGAATACTTATAATGTAATCACAGCAGTCAGGCGGCGAGTGATAAAATCCGTCGTCAAGAGGGGAACAACCCAGACTAACAGCTAAGGTCCCTAAATCTCATTTAAGTGGAAAACGATGTGGAGTTACTGAAACAACCAGGAGGTTGGCTTAGAAGCAGCCATCCTTTAAAGAAAGCGTAATAGCTCACTGGTCTAGTGATTCTGCGCGGAAAATATAACGGGGCTAAAATGAGTACCGAAGCTTTAGACTTAGTTTTTAACTAAGTGGTAGGAGAGCGTTCTATTCAGCGTTGAAGGTATACCGGTAAGGAGTGCTGGAGCGGATAGAAGTGAGCATGCAGGCATGAGTAGCGATAATTGATGTGAGAATCATCAACGCCGAAAACCCAAGGTTTCCTACGCGATGCTCGTCATCGTAGGGTTAGTCGGGTCCTAAGCAAAGTCCGAAAGGGGTATGCGATGGAAAATTGGTTAATATTCCAATACCAATTATTATGTGCGATGGAAGGACGCTTAAAGTTAGTGGAGCTAGCGGATGGAAGTGCTAGTCTAAGGGTGTAGGTTGAGTTATAGGCAAATCCGTAACTCTTTATCCGAGACCTAAAAGGCTCATGACGCTCTTCGGAGTAGATTGAGAATCCATGATACTATCGAGCCAAGAAAAGTTTCTAAGTTTAGTAATAATTGCCCGTACCGTAAACCGACACAGGTGGGTGGGATGAGTATTCTAAGGCGCGTGGAAGAACTCTCTTTAAGGAACTCTGCAAAATAGCACCGTATCTTCGGTATAAGGTGTGCCTAACTTTGTATTAAGATTCACTCCCAAAGCAAAGAAGGTTACAACAAAGAGTCCCTCCCGACTGTTTACCATAAACACAGCACTCTGCTAACACGTAAGTGGATGTATAGGGTGTGACGCCTGCCCGGTGCTCGAAGGTTAATTGATGATGTTAGCTATGCGAAGCATTTGATCGAAGCCCGAGTAAACGGCGGCCGTAACTATAACGGTCCTAAGGTAGCGAAATTCCTTGTCGGTTAAATACCGACCTGCATGAATGGCGTAACGAGATGGGAGCTGTCTCAAAGAGGGATCCAGTGAAATTGTAGTGGAGGTGAAAATTCCTCCTACCCGCGGCAAGACGGAAAGACCCCGTGGACCTTTACTACAGCTTGACACTGCTACTTGGATAAAGATGCGCAGGATAGGTGGGAGGCTTTGATCCATAGACCCTGGTTTATGGTGAGCCATTGTTGAGATACCACTCTTCTTTATTCGGGTAGCTAACTAGCCTAAGTTATCCTTAGGTAGGACAATGTCTGGTGGGTAGTTTGACTGGGGCGGTCGCCTCCCAAAATGTAACGGAGGCTTACAAAGGTTGGCTCAGAACGGTTGGAAATCGTTCGTAGAGTATAAAGGCATAAGCCAGCTTAACTGCGAGACATACACGTCAAGCAGAGACGAAAGTCGGTCTTAGTGATCCGGTGGTTCTGTGTGGAAGGGCCATCGCTCAAAGGATAAAAGGTACCCCGGGGATAACAGGCTGATCTCCCCCAAGAGCTCACATCGACGGGGAGGTTTGGCACCTCGATGTCGGCTCATCGCATCCTGGGGCTGGAGCAGGTCCCAAGGGTATGGCTGTTCGCCATTTAAAGCGGTACGCGAGCTGGGTTCAGAACGTCGTGAGACAGTTCGGTCCCTATCTGCCGTGGGCGTAAGAAGATTGAGGAGAGTTGACCCTAGTACGAGAGGACCGGGTCGAACTAGCCACTGGTGTACCAGTTGTTCTGCCAAGAGCATCGCTGGGTAGCTAAGCTAGGATGAGATAAGAGCTGAAAGCATCTAAGCTCGAAGCCAACTCCAAGATGAATCTTCTTTTAAGAGCTCTAGTAGACTACTAGTTTGATAGGCTGGGTGTGTAATGGATGAAAGTCCTTTAGCTGACCAGTACTAATAGCTCGTTTGCTTATCTTTATATAAGCATCACTTCCTTGTTAAGGATATAAATACCTTACAAAGAACATGTTTTACTGCAATTAAAACTAAAAAGACTTTAACGATAAATAACACAACAGTGTTAAATAAGAGAATAGCTAAACTATTTTTATTCTTTTATTTAACACTGCCCGTGGCTATACGTGAATAGGAAACGCCTTGCTCCATCTCGAACCAAGAAGCTAAGCTTTTCATGGCCGATGATACTCTCTCTTACTGGGATGTGGAAAAGTAGGTCGCTGCGGGCTTTGTGTTTATATTTTAACTCCTATCTTATTAAATCAATAATTCATCTATCATCTAACTAATCAATCTTAATTAAACTCTTTGTTATTTTAAAGTTTTATCAATTGAGAGTTGATTCATAATTTATAAATAGATTACTAAATTTATATCGCTTTTTAAAATATTTTTACTATTTTATTTTTTATAATTTTTACTTGACAAATAAAATCCTAGTAATTAACATAGTTAGTTTATTATTTGATATTATATTATCTATTTATATAGATAAAATTTATCAAATTATTAAACAGTGTTACCATTATACCCTTTAGATATATTTTTATAGCATTTGTATTACATTTAAGTTTGATTTTTAGATCACTGGATTATAATGAGATATATTTTATTAAAGGAGTTATTGTGAGATTATTTGGTTTAATAGCTTTACTTGCTAGTTTGACTTACGCTGCAGTAAATTTAAATACTGCTACTAAAGAGGAGCTTATGGCGCTTCCTGGTATAGGAGAGATAAAAGCTAATGCTATAATAGATTATAGAAAACATACTAAATTTAAAAGCATAGATGAGATAAAGAACATTAAAGGTATAAGTGATAAGAGATTTAACACTATAAAGTCTGATCTTACAATTACTGATAATACAGATATTAGTAATATCAAATCAAAAATTAAATCAAAAGATACTAAAATATTAAAAGATACTAAAACATCAAATAAAGATAAAGTAAAAAACACTAATAAAACTAAAGATAAAACCAAATCTGAAAAAAATATTGATGAGCGTAATATTGATGAGAAGTAAGTAGTAACTAATAATTACTACTATATCAACTATTAAATTCAGATCTTTACTTTTTAAATATAGAGATGAGTATAGTTTGAAGGCAAGTAGAGTTTTTTTTGGGGGGGGGTAAATAAAAAAGGTATTAATATTTTCTTATAAAAATATAATAAACCTTTTTATTTACTTATAATTAGTAGCTACAATGTATGATTATAGAATAATTTTATTAAAGGATACTTATGTTTTTTTCTAAAAACAGCTCTATAACAGAAGCCGAGTACAAAAATGTAGTAAATGAAAATCTAAAATTGCAAAATGAGAATGAAAGCTTAAAATCAGAACTTAAAAAATTGCAAGAGATTAATAACGAAGCTATTAAAAATATTGACGCTAAAGAGATGGCGCCAAATCTTCTTATATCTAGTTATGAGGATGGAATGGGATTTTTACAAGGAACTATGGAAGAAAACCTTAAAATGCTTGAAAATATGAACAATTTAAATAATCAAACATTTTTAAAAACTGAAAAACTCAGAGAACAGACGACTTCAGTTGTTTCATCCATGGAAAATATCCAACAGATGGGCAGTGGGCTTCAAAATGATGCTTCTTCTTTAAATCAAAGCGTGATATCTATAGTTGAAATTATAAATTTAATTAAAGATATATCCGATCAGACAAATTTGCTTGCTCTTAATGCTGCTATTGAAGCGGCTAGAGCAGGAGAGCACGGAAGAGGATTTGCAGTGGTGGCAGATGAAGTCAGAAAACTTGCTGAACGCACACAAAAAGCTACTCAAGAAGTTGAATTAAATATCGGTTCTTTAAAACAAAATTCCAATACGATGATTGACATGAGTCATAAATTTTCTACTTTGTCTAATGATGTTATGCAAAGAATTGAGATTTTCCGTGAAAATATAGACAGTGTAAATGAAAATACTCAAAACATACTCAACCAATCTTTAAATATAACAAATGAGATAAATATCAGTAATGGAAAGATCGATCATATAAATTTAAAATTAAGCGGATACAAAGCAATTTTATATGATAAATTTGAGAATATCCCAGATCATACTAGCTGTAGGTTTGGTAAATGGTTTTCTAGTAGCGTAAAAGATCTGTTAGCAGATAACAAAAATGTGATAGAAGAAGTTTCCCAGCATCATCAAAATGTGCATAATGGTCTGTTGAAAGTTATGGATGTAGTTAAAAATGAGCATGATATTAAAGCTGGAATCGCAACGTTAAAAGATGTAGAAAATTCGAGTAAATATGGATTTGAGATACTTTTACAAGCTATAAAAGCCGTAAGAAAATAGCTTTGTATTTTTATAACCTTTTTAAATTTAAAATAATTAACAGTGCAATTATAAGATAGTTTTTAAATTTGAGTTGTATAATTTCATTAAAAAAGGCTACGCATGACAAATAGTGAATTATCAAAACTCGATTTAGAACATATATGGCATCCTTGTACTCAGATGAGCGATCATAAGGATTTTCCTATCATACCTATCAAACGTGCAAAAGGTGCGATTTTAACTGATTTTGACGGTAATGAGTATATAGACTGCGTTTCTAGCTGGTGGGTAAATATATTTGGTCATTCAAACGAATATATAAATCAAAAATTGAGCGAGCAAGCTCAAAATCTTGAACACGTTATAATGGCTGGATTTAGTCATGAGGGCATTATAAAACTATCAAAAAGATTGATAGATCTACTTCCTCACCCTTTAAATAGATGTTTTTACGGTGATAATGGAAGTAGCGCCATAGAAATTGCTCTTAAAATGAGCTATCATAAAAATATCATAAACGGTAAAAATAAGCCTCTTTTTTTAAATTTAAAAAACTCATATCACGGTGAAACTATAGCAGCGCTTAGCGTTGGAGATGTGGAGCTGTATAAAAAAATATATAAGAATATTTTAATAAAAACCATAGCCACTCCAGTACCTTTGAGTTTCAAAGGTCGCGAAATAAGCGACGATGAGGCACTAAGCGGCTTAAGAGATATTTTAGAAAGATATGGTGATGAAATTTCCGCGTTTGTACTCGAACCACTCATTCAGTGCGCAGGAGATATGAATATGTATAGTGCAAATTTCATAAATGAAGCTTGTGCGATGGCAAAAAAGTATGATATTGATATTATATTTGATGAAATTGCCGTTGGTTTTGGTAGAAGCGGAACTATGTTTGCTCTAGAGCAGTGCGATGTGGTGCCTGATTTTTTGTGTCTTAGTAAAGGTATAACTGGTGGTTATCTGCCTCTTAGTGTTGTTGTTACTAGTGAAGGTATTTACGAGCAGTTTTATGATACTTATGAGAGCCAAAAGGCCTTTTTGCACTCTCATAGCTATACTGGAAATGCGCTAGCGTGTGCGTGTGCTAATGCTACTTTAGATATTTTTGAAACGCAAAATGTGATAGAAAAAAATATGCATCTTGCTAAATTTATAAAAAGCGAATTTGAAACATTGTTAAAATATGACTTTGTGGATAATTTTAGACAAACAGGAATGGTTTTAGCATTTGATCTTATCGGTTTTGAAGGAAAACGGATGGGTTATGAAATTTATAAAAAAGCTTTACAAAAAGGGCTACTGCTTCGCCCGTTGGCAAATACCATATATTTTATGCCGCCATATGTGATAACTAATGACCAAATAAGCTACACGCTTAGCGTTATAGATAATTTATTAAGCGAACTTAGATAGCTTTGTCTTTAGAGCTACAAAGCTCCTTTAAAAAACAGTTTTTGCATTGCGGTTTTAAAGCTTTACAGGTATATCTGCCAAACAAAACCATAGCTTGATGAAGAGTGTTTAGTTCTGTTTTGAACGCTTTTGTAAGATCGATTTCTGTGGCTTGAGGGGTTTTTGCATTACTTAAATTTAGTCTATGAGATACCCTAAAAACGTGTGTATCTACTGCCATAAGATTTGCATTTTGGTGTTCTATCAAAACAACGTGAGCTGTTTTTTGACCGACTCCTGCTAGCTTTATAAGTTCTTTTTCTTCAAGCGGAATATCTCCGCTAAACTCATTCATAACTGATTTTGCCATTTTTATTAAATTTGCTGCTTTGTTATTGAAAAAACTACAAGAATTTATTAGCAATTTTAGTGAAGCAAGATTTGCTTCAGACAAGCTTTTGATATCTGGATAGGCGTTAAAAAGTTCAGGAGTTATCAAATTCACTCTTTTATCGGTACATTGAGCCGATAACATCACGCAAACTAGAAGTTCATAGAGATTTTTAAATTTAAGTTCGCTTTTAGCTCCACTGAAGTTTTGTAAAAATAGTTCTTTAATTTGTTTTATATCTTTTTTTGTTCGCATTTGGGGATTTTAGCTAAAAAAACTAAATTTTAAACAAAATTAACGGGGCTTTTTGATATAATACAGCGTTTTTTAATTTTATTTTATAAAGGATAAGTATGAAAAAGGGTGTAATTTTAGCTTTAAGCTTAGCTGTTGCAGTTAGTTTAAATGCAGCAGTTTTGGCAACAGTAAATGGGCAAAATATAACAGATGAGGATTTAGCTCCGGTATTAGGACCACATGGATCAGAAACAACTAACGTTCCAGCTGATATGAAGAAAAATCTATTGGATAGAGTTATAGAAAGAAAGCTTATGTTAGAGCAAGCTAAAAAAGATGGTATAGAAAAAGATGATGAATTTAAAAAAGTTGTTAAAGAGCTTGAAGATAATGTAGCTATAAATATATGGATGAAAAAACAGTTTGACGCTATAAAAGTAGATGAGAAGAAAGCAAAAGATTTTTACGAGCAAAATAAAGATAAATTTGTAGTTCCAGCTCAAGCAAAAGCAAAACATATTTTAGTTGAGACAGAAAAAGAAGCTTCAGATATCATAAAAAGCTTAAATGGTTTAAAAGGAGCTGCTCTTGATAAAAAATTCTCAGAAATCGCAAAAGAGAAATCTATAGATAAAAGTTCAGCAGTAAATGGTGGTGAGTTGGGATGGTTTGGTGAGTCTCAAATGGTAGCAACATTTAGCAAAGCTGCATTTGGACTTAAAAAAGGCGAAATTACCAATAAACCAGTTAAAAGCGAGTTTGGATATCATGTTATACTAAAAGAAGATATGAAAGATAAAAGCGCAGTTGGATTTGATAAAGCAAAAGCAAATATAGAAAATCAAATAAGAAGTGAAGAGTTTAGAACTGCTATGCAAAAAAGAGTAAGCGATCTAAAAAAAGATGCAAAAATAGAGTATAAATAAGGGTAGAAAATGGGAGTTTTGGATATTGTAAAAGCAGGCGTACTAAGTGGTGATGATATCACAAAACTCTACGCTTATGCCAAACAAGAAGGGTTCGCTATCCCAGCAGTAAATGTAGTAGGAAGCAATTCCGTAAATGCAGTGTTAGAAGCCGCAAAAAGAGCAAACTCGCCTGTTATCATCCAATTTAGCAATGGCGGCGCTGGTTTTTTTGCCGGTAAGTCATGTCCTAAGCCAGATATTTTAGGTGCTATAGCAGGTGCTAAACATGTTCATCTGCTTGCTAGTGAGTATGGCGTTCCTGTTGTTTTGCACACAGATCATGCTGCTAGAAAGCTATTGCCTTGGATAGATGGTCTTATAGAAGCTAGTCGTGAGCATAAAAAAGTATTTGGAAAACCGCTGTTTAGCTCTCATATGCTTGATCTTAGCGAAGAGAGTTTAGAAGAAAATATCTCTACTTGTAAAGAGTATTTAAAAAATTTAAGCGAGCTTGATATAAGTCTTGAGATCGAGCTTGGAGTTACTGGCGGAGAAGAGGACGGTGTCGATAATTCTGGTGTAGATAACTCCCTTCTTTATACTCAGCCATCAGAAGTTGCTTATGCGTATTTCGAATTAGGTAAAATTAGTGATAAATTTAGCATAGCAGCTAGTTTTGGAAACGTGCATGGAGTATATAAGCCGGGAAATGTTATTCTTCGTCCAGAAATTCTTAAAAATTCACAAGAGTTTATTAAACATAAATTCTCTCTAAACGATGATAAGCCTGTAAATTTTGTTTTCCATGGCGGTAGCGGTAGCGAGTTAAAAGATATTAAAAACGCCCTAAGTTACGGTGTTGTTAAAATGAATATCGATACTGACACGCAATGGGCTTTTTGGGATGGAGTAAGAGAGTATGAAGCAGCTCATCACGGATATCTGCAATCTCAGATCGGAAATCCCGAAGGAGAAGATAAGCCAAATAAAAAATACTACGATCCTAGAAAATGGCTAAGATCTGGTGAAGAGAGTATGATAAAAAGACTTCTTGAAGCTTTTGACAATTTAAACTGTATGAATAAAAATTAGATTTTGGCAGCTTTTATGCTGCCAAATTTATGCTAAATTTAATAATTCAATAAATTTTTAAATTTAGCATAAATTTAAGGAACTTTTTATGGATAAAAATGATGCGTTTAGTGATTTGCTTCTACCTGATAGCGGTAAGAGGCAAAGTAAAGTAGTTTATTTTAAAATAGTTTTTTTGCCTATTTTGATATATGCTATATTTCTACTTGGATATTTTCGTATTATAAATTTTAGCGTTGAGCTTCACACTATCGTTATGATGGGAGTTATACTTTTTATAGCTTTGCTTTTTGCTAGACATAGTGCTGAGCTTGGATGTTGTTTGTTCGAGCAGAGAAAAGATGAGTTTAAAAAAGGTCTTAAAAGCTATATAATGAAAAGTCTTTTGATAATAGGAAAAGATCAAAAGTCAAACGGTAGTTTTGATGAGTTTGTAAAAAGATATTCAAATGACGTTAGAAATGATAATTACGCCTCAGTCGGTGCTGGAATTTTTCCTATGCTTGGTATCCTTGGCACATTTTTAAGTATAGCTATATCTATGCCGAATTTTAGCTCATCAAGCACAGAGGCGCTTGAAACTGAGATTTCCACTCTTTTAAGCGGAGTTGGAACTGCATTTTATGTGTCGATATATGGTATTTTTTTGGCTCTTTGGTGGATATTTTTTGAGAGATTTGGTATGAGTAGATTTGAGAAGCTTATAGCTAGACAAAAAAATGCTACAAGTACGTTTTTTTGGACAAAAGAGGAGATCGAGCAGAGATATATGCAAGAAAGCCTTGGAAATTTTGAGAAGATTAGCGTAATTTTTGAACATGTTAGCAAACAGGAGTTTTTTGAAGAATTAAATAAAGCAGTTGAAAGAAAATTCCAGAATTTTTCCGATATGCTTAAAGTAGAAGAGGACGCTGTAAAACTAAGCAGCGAACATATAAAACATACTATGGGAATGCTTATCAAATCTCAAAGAGATCAAAAAGATATGATAAAAGTGCATGCTGAGATAATTAACGTGCTTAATTCGTTCAATCTAAATTTAAAAGAGATGCAACTAAGATTTAGCGAACATTACACAAGATTACAAAGCGCTAGTGATGATAAAATAACTAAACTTGAGAGATCAGTAAATGATCTTGGTGGAAATATATCTAAATTTGAAAACTCACTAGAAGGTTTTAGCGTTGAGATTTTAGAGAAGCAAAAACAAGCCTTAGAAGGATTTAGGGCTGCTATGATAGATGGTATGCAAGCTTTTAGAGAAGTTTTTGATGATGAGGGAACAAAAGGAGATGAGAGCAGCAAGATCATAGAGGAGCTAAAAAAGAGCATTCAAGAGATAGACGATGAGACTAATAATGCACTAGAAAAACTAGAAGTAAATACAGAAGCAAATCAAGATGAAATTAGATAATTCAAGAGACGAAAGAAGTAATTTTTGGATATCTTACGCCGATTTGATGGCTGGGCTTTTGTTTGTTTTTGTGCTACTCATCGGAGCTATAGTGGTGAAATACGTACTCACACAAGCAGATTTAAATGCATTAAGAATAGATCTAAATAAAAAAGTAGAAGCACTTGCTTTTAGCAGTGATGAGCTGAACAAAAAAGAAAAAGCGATAAAAGATTTCATAGAAAAATTACAAAATGCTAAAGATCGTAATTTGGCTTTAGCTGAGATAAATGCACTATTTAATGAGAAACTTGCTGAGCTTAGTATCGAGCTTGGCGATATAAATAGCACTCTTAGCGTGGTAAATGAGGAAAATAAAGAGTTAAGCTCCATTATAAATTTAAAAGATGAACAAATCAGCGATTTAAAAATTGCTTTAACTCAAAAAGAGTCTGAATATAACAGTGTTTTGACTGATTTAAATAGTACAAAAGAACGCATAAAAAATTTAGGCGGCATAAAGTTAAAAGTGATATCTGATCTCAAGAAAAAACTTGGTAATTCCATACGTATCGATGCAAACTCAGGTTCAATTTCGCTTCCTTCATCTATTTTGTTCGATACAAACTCATTTATGTTAAAAGATAGCGCTAGATTTGATTTGAGGCGTACTCTAAAAGCGTATTTCGATGTGCTTCTAAGCGATGAGATACGACCAAGCATTGATAGAATAGTTATAGAAGGTCACACAGATAGCGATGGAAATTATCTTTATAATCTTGAATTATCGCAAAAAAGAGCTTATGAGGTAATGAAATTTATCTACTCATTTTATAAAAATGAAGAGCTAGGAAAATACCTCATAGCAAGCGGTAGAAGCTTTAGTGATCTTATCTATAAAAACGGAGTCGAGGATAAAGAAGCATCTCGTAGAATTGAGATCAAATTTAGCATTTCAGATAAAGCTACCATAAAAGAGATAGAAAAAATTCTCAATCAAAATGCAAGGTAATTTTGATAATTTTGAGCGTGTAAATTTTCGTGGGCGCAACTTTTGGATTTTAAGAGATGATAAAATCGGAGGCGAATTTAATGGAAATAAAGCAAGAAAGCTTGAGTATTTTTTAAATTCGAATTTAAGCGGTTTTAAACGCATTATATCTTATGGCTCAAACCAGTCAAATGCAATGTATAGCCTTAGCGTGTTTGCAAAGATGAAAGAGCTAGAGTTTATCTATGTAACTGATCATTTAAGTGGATTTTTAAAAGCGTATCCGAGCGGAAATTTGGCTTTAGCTTTGCAAAATGGTATGGTGATTTATGAGAGTAAAAATAGAGCGGATTTTGCTTTAAATTTAAAAAATACCAACGATATTTTAATTCCTGAGGGCGTGGCTATGAGCGAAGCTGAGTTTGGATTTAAAACTCAAGCTAAACTTATAGAGGATTTTTCTAATCAAATTGGATTTAAATTTGATATATTTTTACCTAGTGGTACTGGTGCTAGTGCGGCGTATTTAGCTAAAAATTTGAGCCAAATGAAAGTATATACTACACCTTGCGTGGGTGATAAAGACTATCTTGCTTCTATGGTTTTAAATTTAGATAAGAATTCAAAATTGAATATTTTAAATCCGCCAAAAAAGTATCATTTTGGAAATTTAAAGCGTGAGCTTTTTGATATTTATAAAGAGCTTAAAGATTCGACAAATGTTGAGTTTGAGCTGCTTTACGACAGTGTTGGATGGCTTAGTTTGCTATATAATTTAGCTAAATTTAAAAATGAAATTTTATATATTCATCAAGGTGGAATGATAGGAAATGAAAGTCTTTTGGAGCGTTACAAACGTAAATTTAAACTAGATGTGGTATAATTAAATAAAAAGGAGAATAAATTATGAAAATTTTATATAGCAACGATAGTAACTTTAAACAAGATTTTGATAAATTAGTAAATCGTTCAAATTTAGATATGCAAAATGTAATGGAAACGGTAAATAACATCATCTCTGACATAAAACAACATGGAGATGAAGCTTTAAATGAGCAGATTTTTAAATTTGATAAGTGGAAAGTTGATGGTGATCTGCAAATAGAGCGCAGCGCTATGGAAAATGCATATAATAATCTAGATCCAGATCTTAAAAAATCTCTAAATATCGCATATGAACGCATAAAAATATATCATGAAAAACAGCTAGAAAAAACATGGCTGAGTTTTGAAGACAACGGAAGCATTTTAGGTCAAAAAGTAACTCCTGTAGATAGAGCCGGTCTTTATATACCAGGAGGAAAGGCGGCATATCCTAGTTCGCTTTTGATGAACGCTGTTCCTGCTATAGTTGCTGGAGTTAAAGATATAGTGGTTTGCACACCTGCTGTAGGTGGAAATGTAAATGAACTTCTTCTTGGCGCTATGCATCTTCTTGGTATAGAATATGCTTATAAAGTTGGTGGAGCAAGCGCCATTGCAGCTATGGCTTATGGTACAAAAACCATAAAAAAAGTCGATGTTATCACTGGACCTGGAAATATATACGTTGCAACTGCTAAAAAACTTGTTTTTGGCGATGTAAATATAGATATGATAGCAGGACCTAGCGAAATAGGCGTCATAGCTGATAACAGTGCAAATCCGCGCCATATCGCTATAGATTTGCTTAGTCAAGCTGAGCATGATGAGATAGCAAGTAGTTTTTTGATAACTGTTAGTGATAAATTCGCAAATAGCGTCAAAGACGAAATTTATAAGATTTTGCCAAATTTAAGTAGAGAAAAGATAGCAAGAGCTAGTATAGATAATAAATCTGCTATCATAGTCGCAAAAGATATGGACGAGTGCATAGATCTAATGAACGATTTGGCTGTGGAACACTTAGAAATCGCCACGGATAATGCATTTGACTATCTTGCTCGTATCAAACATGCTGGAGCGATATTTTTAGGTCATTATACTCCAGAAGCGATCGGAGACTATCTAGCAGGTCCAAACCACACGTTGCCTACTGGAGGAAGTGCGAGATTTTTCTCACCTCTTGGAGTGAGTAATTTTGTGAAAAAAAGCTCGATTATTTCTATGAATCAAAGCTCTATAAATGAGCTTGGCAAAGCTTGTATGAGCTTGGCAAAAGCTGAAGGTCTTGGCGCTCATGAACTTTCTGTAAAAGTGAGATATGAGAGTTAAGATGGAATTTAATATTGTTGATGTAAAATATATAAAATCTACCAGAGGAGGTAGCTATGAAAATAGGTGATTACGCAAATAGTGACCAAAATTACTATTTAGATAGTGCTCAAAAAAATGCAAACAAAGCACTTGAAAATATATCAGCTCAAAGAGCATTAAGTGGTACTGATAGTTCAAATTTACTTATAGCAGACTCTTTGCGCAGCAATGCGAATTCAATTTCGCAAGGTGTGAATAATGCAAATGATGCCATTGGAGTACTTCAGATAGCTGACGCTACTTTGCAAAATTTAAGCAAAGGAGCAGATAGATTAAATGAACTTTCTGTTAGAGCAAATAGTGCAATAAACGGACCAGAGCAAATGAGTGCTTTAAATAAAGAAGCAAATGCTCTAAAAACATCTATGCAAGACTCTTTGAACTCTGCTAGTTTTAATGGTAAAAATATTTTTGGTAATTCTTTTAGTTTCCAAACAGGGAACGCAGAAGTTGGTATAAACTTAACAGCTCCAAATGTTAGTTCTTTGGATATATCTAATCAAAATAGTATAGCGGACTTTTCAAAAAGTGTAAATTCGCTTAGAACCGATATCGGAAGTTTGCAAAATGGTCTTATAAGCGGAATAAATGCTAGTTTAACTGCAGTTACTTCAACAAAGGCTAGTGAATCTCAATTGCAAAATAACGACCTAGCAAATAATGTAAATAACTATAACAATGCAAGTTTGTTATTAAATAGCTCAACTATGTCAGCTGCACATAATATGCAAACACTTCAACGTCAAGTATCTGGACTTTTAGGATAGTTACTTTATATGATATAAAAGCGATATAAACTAAAATCTATATCGCTTTTATTTAATTTCCCTCTATATAATTTTTGAGTTTTCTGCCGACTTTTGGATGTTTTAGTTTTTTTATAGCTGAGCTTTCGATCTGTCTAACGCGCTCTCTTGTCACGTTTAGCTCTTTTCCTATCTCTTCAAGAGTTCTATCGCTTTCATCTTCTAAAAGACCAAAACGCATTCTTATGACTGCTTTTTCGCGATCGTTTAGTTGATCTAAGACATCATCTATCTGCTCTTTTAAATCGCCTTTTAAAATTTGTTCCATTGGGCTAAGAGTTGTTTTATCTTCTACAAAATCGCCATATTTACCATCGTCCTCACTACCAATAGGGGCTTCAAGACTGATAGGTTCTTTGGTAATTTTGATAACTTGCTTAACTTTATCTATGCTAAGACCTACTTCTCTTGCTATGATGCTTACATCTGGCTCTTTTCCCTCTTCTTGTAGATATTTTCTATTGATTTTATTTATACGATTTATAGTTTCTATCATATGAATCGGTATTCGTATAGTCCTTGCTTGATCAGCTATGGCACGACTTATAGCTTGTCTTATCCACCATGTGGCGTATGTTGAAAATTTATAACCTTTTTTATATTCAAATTTATCAACTGCTTTCATAAGACCTATGTTTCCTTCTTGGATAAGATCCAAAAATGGAAGTCCGCGATTCGTATAGCGTTTAGCTATGCTGACTACTAGTCTTAAATTTGACTTTGCCATTCTAGCTTTTGCATCGTCGCTTATATTTTTACCGCGTTTTATCTGGTCTAATACTATTTTTAGCTCTTTTGGTTCTAGATTAAACCCAGTTTTGCTGGCTTCTTTTGTTTGAAACAGCTTCTTTATCTCTACATAAGTTGATACCATAGTTGCTTCAGGAACTCTTGATATGATATCTTCTTTTGAAAGTTTTGTTATATCTTTTAGTATGCCTTGATGGTTTTTTTTGAGTTCGGCACTAAACATCGGAAGGCGATACTCAAGACGTTTTAGCTCTTTATCAAAGTCATCATCACTTTTTAAAGCTGTCTCCATAGACTTTACTATCTCATTTATAAGTTTGCTTGTAGGTCCAAGATCCATTAATTTGTCTTTTAAAACTTTTTTCTTAAAAGTCAAATTTAGTTTTGCTATAAGATCAGACTCTTCTTCGATAGAAATATTTTGTTTTGCTACTATTTTCATCCACTCTTTTTTAGCTTTTTCAAGAGCTTTAAAGCTTTCTATTACTTTTTCTGCTCTTTTATCAAGTTTTTTTGGCTGTTTTTTTGCTGTAGCGCTATCTTCTTCGTTCTCATCATATTCAAATTCATCTTCAGTTGTTTCTTCTTCCTCTTCTTCACTCTCTTCCTCGTCAAAGCTTTTAAAAAGCTCTTTTACTCGGCGTTCTCTGTTTATAAGAGGTTCTTTATAATCTAAAATAAAATCAATAAGATACGGCACCGAGCAAAAAGCATCTATGATGATATCCTCTCCAAGCTCGATTTTTTTGCTGATTTCTACTTCTTCTTCTTTTGTTAAAAGTGAAATTTGACCCATTTCTCTAAGATACATTCTTACAGGGCTATCTGAACGTGACCACTCTAAAAGATCATTTTCACTAGTTAGATCAAATTCCTCTTCTAAGGCGGTGTCTATGATTTTTAGCCTGTCTTCTTCTGATTTTTTAGCTTCTTGTATATTTTTTATCTTTGCCGCTTCTACGGCACTTATCAACTGTATTTTATAGAGTTCGGCTAGAGTTTCGACTTTTTTTATGGTAGCAACCGTTGGAGCTTTGTCAAACAATCTTACAAGCTTTTCAAAAGTAACATAGCCTTTTGAGTTCTCTTTAAATAACTCTTCTATTTGTGCAAAAGTCTCTTTTGCTGCACTCATATAAAGCTCCTTAAAATTTATTTATCTGTTTTTGTTAAAATTAAGGATTATATCTAAAAAATAATTAAATCTATATAAATGCAGATTTTGAAATGTTCTTAAAAAACATGGAACAAAACTTGCTTTATCATTTCTAAATTTAATGCAGGAGAGCATATGCAAAATGGCTATTATCAAGCTACAGGAGCGATGGTTACACAGTTTAACAGACTTGATGTAATCACAAATAACCTTGCAAATGTAAATACGATCGGTTATAAAAGAGATGATGTGGTTATAGCTGATTTTGAGCGAATATTTAAAGAAACTAGAGATATTTTACCTCTGGAAAATCATACAAGAGACGCTGCTAAATTTCTAAACAGAACCATCGATCGAGTTCCGCAGATTAACGAAATTTACACTGACTTTAATGTCGGCGGACTTAAAATGACAAATAATCCTCTAGATGTAGCCATAGGAAAAAGTGATCTATTTTTGCTAGTCGATACACCAAATGGAGTAAGACTCACAAAAAATGGTGCTTTGAATTTAGATAATGAAGGTTACGTTGTGACAAAAGAAGGCTATAGAGTGCTTCCAAATAACTATGAAAATCAGCCAGAAGAAGTAAGAGGTATCCAAATTCCTCAAGATGCTCCTGTAACTATAGATAAAGATGGAAATATCTACTCAAATAATGAAAATGTTGGTAGATTTTTTGTAGCACAGCCAAGAGAGATTAGAAATTTGCAAAAAGAGGGAGACAATCTTTTTGTACTTCCAAATTTAAATGAGTTAAATGATGTAGAAAATAGCGGTTCTGTCGCTCAAGGGTATTCTCAAATTTCAAATGTAAATCCTGTTATTGAGATGGTAAATTTAGTAGAAACAAATCGTCTTGTCGATATGTATCAAAGAGTTATGTCAACACATATGAATGATGTAAATCAAGAAGCAATTACTAAACTTGCTTCACCAAAAGTTTAATTTGTTAAGGATAGATAGATGATACGCTCACTTTATACAGCAGCTACTGGAATGGTAGCTCAGCAAACACAGATAGATACCACATCACATAATATAGCAAACGTAAATACGATCGGATATAAGAAAAATCGTGCAGAATTTGCAGATTTGATGTATCAAACTATGCAGTACGCAGGAACTCCGACAAGCACGACAACTATGAGTCCAACTGGTATGGAAGTTGGTCTTGGAGTGCGTCCTACTGCTATAACTAAAGTATTTGGTCAAGGGTATTTTAAAGAAACCGGAAATAATCTAGATATGGTTATAGCCGGTAACGGTTTTTTTCAAATTCAGCTTCCTGATGGCACTACTGCTTATACTAGAAACGGTGCATTTAAGCTGGATGGAGACGGAAATATAGTTAATAGCGATGGCTATAGGCTGCTTCCTGAGATGAATATACCAGCAGACGCAACTCAAATTTCTGTAGGAGTCGATGGTACTGTGTCTGTGCTTCAACCAGGAAATCAAGAGATGACTCAAATAGGTCAGATTGAGCTTGCAAATTTTATAAATCCAAGCGGACTTCACGCTATGGGTGATAATAATTTCTTAGAAACTGCCGCAAGTGGTGCTCCAAATATAGGAAACGGCGGTACTGACGGTTTTGGTCAGATAAAACAAGGTTTTGTTGAGATGAGTAACGTACAATTAGTCGAAGAGATGACTGATCTTATAACTGGTCAGCGTGCTTATGAAGCAAATTCAAAAGCTATCACAACAGCAGATGAGATGCTTCAAACAGTAAATCAGCTAAAACGATAATTAGCTAATAATTCTTAATTTTTTTCTCCTTACATCACTCCATTTGTATGGTTACAATGGAGTGAAATTATGAAATACACAGTTTAAATTTAAAAATAAATATCGATCAAATAACCGTCAAGCCGAAAATAATTTTTTTAGATATATTAAAAAAATTATTAAATAATAAAAAATATAATGATAACAATATTCAAATAATAGATAAAATTTTATTGTTTTTTAAGTTAATTAATTATAGACTTCCAATTCCATTATGAAAATAATTGTCAATAACAAACTTATAATTTAAGGTTAAATTTATGAAAATAATTCTTAAAATTCTTTTTATATTGCTTATACCTTTTTCTACTCTTTTTGCAAATTATGAAAAAGAGGCAAAAAGTATAGAAGATATATTTACTCAAGTTATAGAACTTTATAAAAACGGTAAAGATACTGAAGCTAGAGAGCTTACTCAAACTGCGTATTTCGGGCATTTTGAAAATTTAGAAGGCGGTATTAGGATAAATCTTGGTCAAAAGAAAGCTTACGCTATGGAAAAACAGTTTGGCGATATAAGAAAAGCTATCAAAGCAGGTCAAGATATAACTCAGATAGAAGCTATGATAGCAAATTTAAATGCCGAGATAAAAGAGATATTGCCCGCTATAAGTAGCGGTGTAAGACTCCAAGCTGAAAAGAGCGAGGACGGCGGTTTAGCTGCTGCTGGAATGAGTTCTTCTGTTTTAGAGTCAAATCCATGGGGAAGTGTTTATGAAAATATAAAATCTAGCTTAGATGACACTACTTTGGCGTACGATAAAAAAGATAGCGAAGCTCTTAAAAATGCTATGAATAAAGCCAAATTTAATTACTATAGAAATATGGAACTTGAGATAGCTATCAGAAGATATGCTACTCAAAGACTAGATCAGATGATACAACAGATCATGGGTAATGTGATATCAGAAAATATAAATATGCAAAAAAGTGCGTTTGAACAGTCTATAAAAGATATCGATGAGCTTATAAGCAGTGCTATCAGCAAACTTCCAGAAGAGTCTTACGCTTTAGCTCCTAAAATAGAAGTAGAAGAGAAAAATTCAGTAGATTTTACTCCTACAGTGCAAAATATAAAAGATAAAATGCAAAATGTATTGTCTTTATATAAAAGTGGTAAAGTAAAAGAGGCTATAAGCGAGGCTGGAGATATATATTTTGATGAGTATGAAGCAAGTGGTATGGAGAGTAAAATAGGCGCTATAGATATCACGCTAAAAACAGCGACAGAAGCTAGTTTTAGTAAGATAGTTTCGCTTATGAAAAGCGGAGTTGATAGCGATAAGGTATTAGCAGAGCAAGATAATCTGCAATCCTTGCTACAAGCCAGCCTTGAAAAAAGTAGTGTAAATCTTAGCGGTTGGACTCTTTTCATATATGCTCTTAGCATAATCTTAAGAGAGGGATTTGAAGCTCTCATCATCATCTCAGCAGTCGTAGCTTATCTCATAAAAACTGGAAATAATAAACATCTAAATATCGTCTATAGTTCGATGATAGTAGCTATACTGCTTAGCTTTGCTACAGCGTGGGCGGTAAATTTAATATTTGGTTCAAATATGGCTGCACAAAGCAGAGAGATAATAGAAGGTGTTGTAATGCTTATAGCAGTTGGACTTCTATTTTACGTTGGATTTTGGCTACTTAGTAACGCCGGAGCTAAAAAATGGAACCATTATATACAAGGACACATCGCTAGTAGCCTTAGCGGAGGAGATAGTAAAGCTCTTTGGTGGACGGTATTTTTAGCTGTATATAGAGAAGGAGCTGAGACGGTGCTATTTTATCAAGCTCTTATATTTGATGCTAAAACAAGTAGCTCACTTGGTATGGTTGGGCTTGGATTTGTAGTTGGTATAGTTATTTTATTTGTCGTCTATTTTATCATTAAAGCATTTTCTTTAAAGATAGCTATAAAACCGTTTTTTATAGCTACTTCGGCTATTATATTTTATATGTCGATCGTATTTGTTGGCAAGGGGATAATGGAGCTTGTGGAAGGAAAACTATTTGTTCCAAGCGTTATAGAGTCTGTTCCTACTATAACTTGGTTAGGAATTTATCCGTATTATGAGAGTTTGATACCTCAATTTTTGATGATATTAGCTCTTATAATAGGAGTATATATAATAAAACAAAAACAAATCAATCTTAATAAAGGAGAACAAGTATGAAAAAAATACTTTCAGGAATGTTGGCACTAAGCCTTGCAGCAGTTATTACTATGGCGGCTGAGCAGCCTATCGGTGAGCCGATAGAGAAAAATGGTATGGAGATAGCTGCTGTTTATCTTCAACCTATAGATATGGAGCCAAAAGGTATAGACTTAGCTCCTAGTTTAGCAGATATCCATCTTGAAGCAGATATCCACGCTATAAAAGGAAATACAAACGGATTTGGCGAGGGCGAATGGGTACCTTATCTTAAAATAGGTTATACTTTAAAGAACACAGACAATGGCAAAACATTGCAAGGAACTCTTATGCCTATGGTAGCAAGTGATGGTCCTCACTACGGTGCAAATTTAAAAATGACTGCTGGAGTTGGTAACTACGAGCTTACATTTCATATAGATAATCCAAGCACGCAAGGTTTTGGACGCCACGCAGACAAAGCAACAGGAGTTGCAAAATGGTGGGCTCCGTTTGATGCAAAATATACATTTAAATATACAGGCGCTCCAAAAGAGTAATCAAGCTGTTTGATTTAAGTATAAATTCAAAAAGTCCAGCTGATTTTTAGCTGGATTTTTAAATTTAAAAGATCTCTGCTTGAATTTTAATAAATTTTGCGCCGTTTAAAATAAACTATAAAATTGCGTAATTTATCGGCTAGTGATTTTTTAAATTTAAAAAGGTGCTATGATGGCGATTTTCTTTTATCAAGTTGTTTTGGCTCTATTTGGGTTTAGTTTTATCATATCGTTTTTAGACGTAAAAGAGCATATTAAAAATATATTTTTACCGGCTATTGTTGGTATTTTTGTCGGTTTTATACTATTTGGGATAACTAAATTTGCTATTATCGCAGATGATGTAAAATTGTTTTTTGATACGCTTTGTTTGGCGGCTCTGGTTTTATTTTTATTTTGTTTCAAATTTAAAAATAGTTATTTTATATCTTTAGTTGTCTTTTTACTCGCAGTGGGATATGGATTTGACTACCGTTATATAAGTATGAATTTCACTATTTTTGCTGGTGATATTTTGGATAGTTTGAGCCTTAGTAATCTATTTTTGATCTGTTTTGCTCTTGCGATTTTACTGCTTATATATTTTATTTTAAGATCTGTTTTGAGTCTGGTTTGTAGGTCTGTTAGGTTGCTTTTTGCAGTTTTTAGCACTGTGATTTTGATAGTTGATAGAGCTGGATTTTTAACTCTTGGTTTAATGCAAAACGGAACGATTCCTACTTACTCTAATACTCTTTCAATAGTCGCGAAAATAGTTTATTTTGATAGCTTTTTACCTATCGTATTTTCACTATTTTTAGCTGTTTTAGCTCTTTTTAGCTTGAACAGACTTCCTAAAAAAGCTTCTTATAAAGATATTATTGAGTTTAGAATCACAAACGCTGCTAGAATGCAGGGATTTAGAAATGCTTTTTTTGGATGGTTGCTTGGAGCGATTATCGTATTTTTTAGTTTATTTTATATATTAGTATCTTCAAGACCACCTTCTATAAGTACTCCTATTATCGTGGAGCCGATAAATGGTGAGTTTAAATTTGACGCTGCAGCTTTGCTTGATGGAAAACTCCATAGATATGCTTATATCACCGATGATGGACATGAAGTTAGGTTTTTTCTTATAAATAGATTTAAAGACAAGTTAGCTCCTGTCGCTGTTTTTGATGCGTGCGCGATATGTGGGGATATGGGATATATAAAAAGTGGCGATAATCTTATATGTATCAGTTGTAACGTAAGGATATTTCTTCCTAGTGTAGGTAAAGCAGGAGGTTGCAATCCTATACCTTTTGAGTACAAATACGACGGTAAAAACGTTACTATAGGTTTGCAAGAGATACAAAAAGGCGCAACATTTTTTAGCAAAATTGTTGAAAAAAAGGTTGTTGATCCAGTTAGCAAAAAAGAGATTTCAAATAGCTCTAAGTTCAACTATATTTATTATGGTAGGACGTATTTTTTTGAAAATGGTGATAATCAAATGCTGTTTGAAGAAAAGCCAGAAATTTATGTTACTACCTCTGGCGAATTAAAGGAGTGAAGAGATGTTTTTAAATTTGATAAAATCTTCTATAACAGGGTCAAAAGAGAGTAAAATCCTAGCTTTTATAACTATATTTTTATCAGTTTCATTGATAGCTTGTATGCTAAATATAACTTTAAAAATAGGAGACGAAGTAGCAAAAGAGTTAAGAAGCTATGGCTCAAACATCGTAGTACTTCCAAAATCAGATAGTTTAAATATAGAAATAGCAGGCAAAAACTACTCTCCTTTGAAAAATGAGGATTATCTAAAAGAGAGTGATTTGCACAAGATAAAAGAGATATTTTGGAGAAATAATATAACTGCGTTTGCACCATTTTTAACCGCTAAAGCTGGCGATTACGATATAGTGGGTACGTATTTTAGCAAAGATGCAAATGTAGAAGGAGAGCCCGACTTTAGAAGTGGCGTAGAAAGTTTATATCCGTTTTGGATAGTTGATGGAAGATATCCGATTGATGATAGTTTAGATGAGGTTTTAGCAGGAGAAAAGTTAGGTCTGAAAGTCGGAGATGTTTTAAATTTAAATAACTATAGCGTAAAAGTCGTTGGCGTTTTAAAAGGAGCACAAGATGAGAGTGCGAAACTAGTTACGAGTCTTAAACTAGCTCAAAATATCGCAAATAAGCCAAATTTAATAAACAAAGCCGAAGTTGCTGCTATGACAATACCAGAAAATGATCTTTCGTTGAAAGCTAGGCGCGATCTTGAGAGTCTTGATAGCGTTGCTTATGATAAATGGTACTGCTCAGCTTATGTTAGTTCTATAGCTTATCAGATCAGTGAAGAGTATCCAAATGCTTCTGCAAAGGCTGTTTTGAGTGTTAGCGAAGCTCAAAGTGGCATTACTAAAAAGATTCAAAATTTAATGGGAGTCGTGAGCGTGATATCGCTTATCGTATCAAGTATAGCTATCACGAGTTTGATGAGTAGCGAAATTCATAGACGAAAAAAAGAGATCGGTCTGCTAAAAGCGCTTGGCGCAAGTGGGTTTATCATCTATGCTCAGTTTGCAGCCGAAGTTTTTATAGTTTGTGTAGCTGCTTCTTTGCTTGGAAGCTTGGCTGGATATGCTTTAAGCTTCATTATAGCTTATCAAATATTTGGAAGTTTTATCGGAGTGAGTCTTATGGTGTTGCCTATCAGCATTGTTTTTGGAATGCTTATTTGTATTTTAGGCGGGATACTTCCATTAAAAAGTGTTATAAATTTACTTCCAGCTGAGGTGTTATATGGTAGAAAATAGAGCGTTTTTTAGAAAAATTATATTTAAAAGTATAGCAAATAGCGCAGTTAGAAGTTTCGTGATATTTATCTCTATTTTGCTTGGAAGTGCAGTGTGCGCAGCTTTTATAAATATATATGCAGATATAGATAAAAAAGTTACTAGTGAATTAAATAGCTATGGTCCAAACGTCATAATAAGTCCGTTAAATTTAGAAAATGGATATATAAAAATGGCTGATTTAGACACAAAACTCAGCAGCATAAAAGAGTTAAAAGCTAAGAATGAATACCTTTTTGGTAGTGTAAATATAGGTGTTACAAGAGCAGTTATAATGGGTGTTAATTTCTCAAATTTAAAAGAGATTATGCCGTTTTTGGATATAAAAAGTGGTGAGTTTATAAATGTTGATTTTGATGATAAAAATGCACTTATAGGCGAGGATCTAGCAAAATTAACAGGCGTTAAAGTTGGTGATATCGTAGAAATCAGCTCTCCAAACTCAAATGAAGTTTATAAAGTTAGGATAAAAGGTATCGTTTATGATGGGCAAAAAGAGGACTCTTTGCTTCTTATATCTTTGAGCTTGGCTCAAGAAATTTTAGATAAACCAAATTTAATAAATTACGCTGAAGCCGCTATCAGCGGTAGTTACGATAGTATAAAATCTCTTTGTTCAACTCTTAGCACTAATGAGTTTAAATTTGAAGTTATCAGTAAAGTTTCAAAGGCTCAAGGTCAGATATTAGATAAGATAAAGCTTTTGATGGCTCTTATAGGAGTTACTATTTTATTTATAACATCGGTTTGTATAAATACTAGTTTGAGTTCTATTTTGCTATCAAAGATCAAAGAGTTTGCGCTTATAAGGGCTATTGGAGCTAGTAAAAGAGATGTTTTGAAAATAATATTTTCCGAAATTTTGGTTATTAGCATTGCTGGATCGTTTTTAGGAGCTTTAGTTGGCTATTTGTTGGCTATTTTTCTTGGAAATTTGATATTTTCTAGCGGAGTTGATTTTAGGTTTGTTAGTCTTGTTGTTTCTGTTATTTTAAGTCTTGTTTTTGCATTTGTCGCTAGTTACTATCCTATCAAAAAAGCGTTAAATCAAAATCTTGCAGACTTACTAAGGGAGTAGAAGTGGAAGTTTTAAATTTAAAAAATATATGTAAGTATTTCAACGAAGTCAAAGCACTTGATGATATAAATTTTAGTGTAAATAAAGGTGAATGGATCAGTATAATGGGGCCAAGTGGAAGCGGTAAAAGTACGCTTGTAAATATACTTAGTCTTATGGATAGTCCTACTTGCGGTGAGCTGATACTAGGTGGTGAAAATGCAAGCCACCTAAACGATGATCAAATTTTGGAGTTTAGACGCAAGAAAATAGGGCTTGTGTTTCAGCAGTTTCATCTTATACCTTATCTAAGCGCTATCCAAAATGTAATGTTAAGTCAGTACTATCACAGTTGCGTAGATAAAGCTAGTGCTAAAAAAGCTTTAGAAAAAGTCGGACTTGCTCATAGGATCACGCACAAGCCAAGTGAGCTTAGTGGCGGAGAGCAGCAAAGAGTTTGCATAGCAAGAGCGCTTATAAATGATCCAGATATAATAATAGCCGATGAACCTACTGGAAATTTAGACGAGGCAAATGAAAAGATAGTTTTAGAGCTTTTTAAAGAGCTTAAAAACGAAGGTAAAACTCTACTTCTCATCACTCATAATGAAGAGCTTGGCAAATATGCAGATAAAGTAGTGTATCTAAAACATGGAAAACTTGATAGAATAGAGAAATTACAATGAAAAATATAGTTTTTGCAGCGCTGTTTTCGCTGATTTTAGTAGGATGTGGAAGCGGACTTAAACATCATATGGCTTTAAACGATAAAGACGGATTTGATACTATCTATGATCCAGCTGTTAAAGAGCTTAAGATAGCAAATTGGAATGAACCTTATATACTATTTTTCTTCACTACTATGTGTGGAGCTTGCACTGCTCAAGTACCAGCTTTAAATGAACTTGCAAAAGAGTATGGTTCAAAGATAAAAGTGATAGGAGTTATGGGAAATTCTTTAGGATTTGATGGTGACTTGATGGCTTTAAAAGATAAAGGAGTTGAGTTTATGAGCGTATCAACTAAAAAATCTGTAGATTATTTTTCAAATATCGTTGGAGGGATTATGGGGACTCCAGTTACTTACGTTTTTGATAAAAATGGAAAGATATCTAAACAATTTTTAGGCTTATATCCTAAATCCGCTCTTGAAAATGAACTAAAACTACTTTTAAACTAGATTTTATAAAATATTAAATGGTTATATGCTATCCTTGCAAACTTCTAATTTAGAGTTTCAAGGGTGGCATTATGATACAAACTTACGCCGAATGGGACGAGCAAGAGCTATTGATGCTTAGTATTCCGCATACTAATAGCGACTGGAAGCCTTATTTAAATGATATTTTAACTAGTTATGAAGAGTTGATAAGCGTTGTTGGTAATTATCAAAAATTACTTCTTATAGCAGACTCAAAAAGTGACTTTGATAGATTTTCTAAATTTAAAAATGTAGAGTTTTTAGAGATCCAAACAAATGATACTTGGATAAGAGATTACGGTGCTATCGATGTAAAATGCGGTTTGAAAACTATTAGTTATGATTTTAAATTTAACGCTTGGGGTGATAAATTTGAGAGTTCTTTGGACAATGAAGTAAATAAAAAACTCTTTTTAAATTTAAAAGGCGAGCTTGTAAGCGTTCCACTTATTTTAGAAGGTGGTAGCATAGAGTTTAACGGTGATGGCGTACTTTTAACTACAACTAACTGCCTTTTAAATGATAATAGAAACTCACTTAGCAAAAATGAGCTTGAAATCAGACTAAAAGAGCTTTTTGGATTAAAAAAAATTATCTGGTTAGAACACGGTTTTATAAAAGGCGATGACACTGATAGCCATATCGATACTCTTGCTAGATTTATATCAAAAGATACCATAGCTTACGCATCTTGCACAGATGAGAACGACGAGCATTATTTGCCTCTTAAAGAGATGGAAAATGAACTTAAAAAAACAGGGTTTAATCTAGTTCCGCTTAGGCTTCCAAAACCTGTTATGTTTGAAGGGCGAAGACTTGGAGCTACTTATTGTAATTTCATTTTTATCAATGGCGCTCTTATAGTTCCTACTTACGGAGATAAAAAAAGTGATGAGCTTGCTTTAAGTACGCTTAAAGAAGTTCTGAGTTTAGATGTAATAGGAGTTGATAGCACGGTATTTATCAGGCAAAACGGCAGTCTTCACTGCTCTAGTCAAAACAGATTTAAAGGTAAGCGATGAGAGTATATCCTCCAGTAGTAGCAGGAAGCGTAGCTGTAGTATTGGCGATCATAAAGTTTGCTATAGGTCTTGCTAGCGGTTCTATGGCTGTTTTGAGTTCGGCTATAGATTCGCTTTTAGACTGCCTTGTGTCGGCTTTGAACTATTTTGCGCTTAGAAAATCAAACTCCGATCCAAACTCTAAATTTAATTTTGGTTATGGAAAAATAGAGGCTTTAGTGGCTCTTTTTGAAGGTGCTTTTATCATAGGAATAGGCATTTTTATCTGTTATTCAAGCGTAATTAAAATCCTAAATCCAGAAAAATCAATCGAAGTTGGCGCAGGTATGATAGTTATGATTATATCTATTATACTTACTGGAGCTTTGGTGTTTTACTTGCAGCGTGAGTATAAAAAAACAGGAAATTTAATAATAAAAGCTGATGCACTTCATTATCAAACAGATCTTGTGACAAATGCGGCTATTTTAGCGGCTCTGTTTGCTATATGGCTTAGTGGATATGAGATTATAGATGCTCTTTTTGGTATTGGCATTAGCGTTTATATAGTTTTTAGTGCGTTTAAGCTACTAAAGGAGGGCGTTTATATCTTACTTGATGGAGCGCTACCTGAAAGTATGATAAGCGAGATAATAGATATAATAAATTTAAAACACGAAGTAAAAGGCTATCACTACCTAAAAAGTCGAATAAGTGGTGAAAAGTACTATTTTAGCGTACATTTGGTATTTGATCCTAGTATATCTCTTAGTAAAGCGCACTCAGTAGCAGACGATATAGAAAGTGAAATAAAATCTAAATTTAATAGTCATAAATGGGTTTTTGATATGCATTTTGACACTGAAGATGATAGAGACAAGGAGGAGTTGTGAAAGTAGCATTAGTAGCCCATAAATTTTATGGAAATAAATCAGATACGATAAAACGTACCACAAAACTTATAGAAGAAGCAGCCAACAAAGGCGCAGAACTTATCGTGCTTCAAGAGCTTCATCAAGGTAGTTATTTTTGTCAAGATGAAAATGTTGATAGTTTTGAGTTGGCAAATGACTTTGAAAGCGATATGGCTTATTGGGCTGAGGTGGCTCATGAGTTTAAAATAGTTTTAGTTACTTCTTTGTTTGAAAAGCGTACAGCAGGACTGTACCATAATACTTCTGTTGTTTTTGATAGCGATGGAAGTATAGCTGGAAAATATAGAAAAATGCATATTCCAGATGATCCAAATTTTTATGAAAAGTTCTATTTTACTCCAGGAGACATTGGGTTTGAGCCTATAGATACTAGTATAGGCAGACTTGGAGTTTTGGTTTGTTGGGATCAGTGGTATCCAGAGGCTGCTAGACTTATGGCGTTAAAAGGAGCTATAATGCTTATATATCCAACTGCTATAGGTTGGTTTGATGGAGATAGCGAAGATGAAAAATCCAGACAATTAGAAGCGTGGGTTGCTGTACAAAGAGGACATTCAGTAGCAAATGGATTGCCAGTAATTACTGTCAATAGAGTAGGTTTTGAAGCTGCTCCAGATGGCAATGGCGGTATTAGATTTTGGGGAAATAGCTTTGTTTTTGGACCTCAAGGAGAGGAGTTATTTCGTTCAAATAGTACAGATGAGCTTGCTGATATAGTTGATATAGATATAAAAAGATGTGAGCAAGTGCGTAGATGGTGGCCGTTTTTACGAGATAGAAGAATAGACGCTTATGAAGGACTTTTAAAAAGGTTTATAGATTGATTATAAACTGAGCTATGCTCAGTTTATAAATTTAAAATCGTGGTTAATTATCCTAAAAATAGTAAAAATCCATTAATAATAAGAGCATTAACTAAATCTATGAAAAATGCTCCACAAAGCGGAACTATGATAAATGCCATATGGCTCATACCGTAGTGATTTGTGACTGTTTGCATATTTACCATTGCTGTTGGAGTCGCTCCTAAGCCAAATCCACAGTGCCCAGCAGCCAAAACTGCAGCGTCATAGTCTCGTCCGCAAAATCTAAATGTTACAAAAATAGCATAAAATACCATAAGTGCAACTTGAGAGATAAGTATAGTGACGATAGGAAGTGCTAATGATACGAGTTGCCAAAGATTTATAGTCATTAGTGCAAAAGCAAGGAAAAGCGATAAGCTAACGTTTCCGATAACTGAAATTTCCCTATCAAAGACTTCATGGATTTTTAGAGCTTGAAGTAGGTTTCTAAGGATAACTCCTGTAAATAAACAATATACAAAAGTAGGTAGAGTAAAGCCTATATCTAACGATTTTATATGTTCTGCAACGAAATTTCCTATATAAAGACAGAGTGCTATAAGAGCTAAAGAGCGTATAAATGACTCTTGAGTGATGAGCTTTGTTTTTTGTGGAGATTCAAAGTTTAGCATAGGAGTAGCACTGCTTTCTTCATGGATGTTTGGAGTTTGCAATCTGTTTTTTTGTATAAGATACTTTGCAACAGGACCGCCGATAATTCCACCTGCAATGAGACCAAATGTTGCACTAGCCATAGCTACTTCATAAGCAGCGCTAAAATTATATGGCGCTTTTATAAACTCATTTGCCCACGCTCCACCTGTACCGTGACCGCCGCTCATTGTAACAGATCCGCTAAGAAGTCCGATGAGAGGGTTTTCTCCTAGACCAAGCGCGACTCCGATACCGACTATGTTTTGTAAGATTAAAAGTCCGCTAATGATAAATAAAAATATGATTAACTTTTTACCGCCTTTTTTGAGAGACGCAAAGTCTGCTAAAAGCCCTATGCTAGAAAAAAACGCTAGCATAAGAGGATCTTTGAGAGAACTATCGAATTTAAGCGTTACATCGCTAAAACTATAAAGACATAAAAATAAAATTGCAGCTATGATACCGCCTACGACCGGCTCTGGGATATTATAGTCTTGTAAAAACTTTACTCTTTTTATCACAAAAGCTCCGAGCAATAAAACAAGCACCATAACTACAAGAGTAGAGTATGAATCAACGTTTATCGTTTCCAAATTTGGATCTCCTTTATTAGTGTATTTTTAAAAAGGGCTGTAATTATGCCAAAATTTGGCTTAATAAAATATGCGTATTAAAAATTAATATTATATTCTTTCTCTTATCTTATAATCTGGCATTAATCCTTGTATAAAGTCGTAAAAACTTTTTTGATGATGTGGATAGAGCAGGTGCGTCATCTCGTGAAGTACGACGTACTCGATAAAACGTTCATCTTTTGTTATCAAATTTAAATTTAAGTTTATATAGCCTTTTTTGGAGTTGCAACTGCCCCAGCGAGAAGTCATTTTTTTGATGCTTACGTGAGTTACTTTTTTGGGTATTTTTGGTTGATAAAACTCTATGTATTTTTGAAATATCTCTTTAGCTTTTAAGCGTAGAAATTTATCAAACTGTTCTTTGCAAGGAGCTAAAATTTGAGTCTCTAAAACCAAAACTTCTTTGATATTTTCATCAAATTTAAGCTCATAAGCATTTCCTAAAAATTTGATTTTATCATCTTTTGGTTTTATCTTTGCAAGTGTATTTTCTAACCAATTTTCGTTTTTACTGAGCAAATTTAAAATATTTGTTTTTGAGGTGAAAAATGGAGCGGATATGCTTATATCGCCATTTGGAGTGACTTTTAAACGCAAGTATCTTACAGGCTTATAGTTTATAGTCACATCAAATTTACCAAATTTCAAACTAGACGTTTTAATTGCCATTTTTTACTTCTCCAACGCAATGTATTTGCCAAAGCTCTCGCCCACTCATCTACGCAAAATCCTATCCAAACGCCTATTATACCATATTCTAAAGTTATACCGAGGTAGTAACCTATAGGAAGTGAAACTCCCCACATAAAAAGCGCTCCCATTATAAATGGAAATCTAGCGTCCCCGCTAGCTCGCAAAGAATTTACCATTATGATATTAAATGTTCTGCCGCTTTCAAGCACTAAAGAAAGCGTGAAAAGAGGTCGCATTATGGATTTTAGCTCCTGAGTTAAATTTAAACTATTCATTATCTCTTCACGACTCAAATAAAATATAAAAAGAACCACCCAAGTGATGAGTGCTCCGATCTTTAAGCTTCTAAAAGCTCTTTGGTAAGCTTTGTCAAATTCGCAAGCTCCTACTAAATGACCTATTATTATCTCATTTGCAATACTGATCGATGTAGCAGCTAAAAATATAAACATAGACATCTGAAAATATATGGTTTGCACACTAAGACTCGCTTCGCCCATGCTTGCTACAAAGCTAAAAGCCACCATGTATTGACCTATCCAAAGTAGGTTTTCACCTGCGCTAGGAAGCCCGACTTTTAAGATTTTGGAGAGTATATCTAAGCTAAATTTAAAAAACAATCCAAAAAATATATGCACTTTGGCTATCTTTACTAAAACATACATTAAAAGTATAATTCCCACGCCTCTAGCAAATACAGTGGATATAGCAACTCCGCTTAATCCGAAATTTGGAAGTCCAAATAGCCCAAAAAGCGCTATAGCATTTCCAAAAATGGTCAAAATATTCATAAATGCAGATATCAGCATTATGGCAAATGCGTAATTTTTCACTCTTACGATAGCGGCTATGACTATACCAAGAGCTTCTAAAAATAGCGCTAAAGATAGTATATGTAGGTATTTGAAGCTATCTTCTATGACTTCAGGTGGAATTTGCAAAAGTTCTAAGGCTTTGTGTGTGTTTAAAAATATAAATGCAGCGCATATAAGCCCTAAAATAGCATTAAAACTAAGGCTGATATGAATGGCCCTTGTTGCTAAATTTATCTTTCTTGCTCCTAAACTTTGAGCAACCACGACGCTACAGCCTACACTAAGAAAGCTAAAAACAGTTACAAAAAGATTGAAAATTTGATTTCCCGCCCCCATAGCTCCTACTAAATTTACATCTACTTTTGCTACCATAATCGTATTTATGATAAGAGTTAAAGTACGAAGTAGCATATCGAAAAATATCGGAGTCGCTAATCTCGTTAAATTTAGTTCTTTCACTCTTTATCCTTAAAGCCAAAAGTCGAGCCTACGCCTTTTTGCGAACTTACTATGAGTTCAAAATTATGAAGTTTCAAAATGAGTTTAACAAGATAAAGTCCAAGTCCAAGAGAACTATTCCAGTCGTAGTCTTGTGACTTGTAAAATTTTTTTAGTATCAGCTTGAGTTCGGTTTCTTCTATTCCTTCTCCTGCATCTTTTATGAAAATTCCAGATTCACTTAGCAGTATTTCTACATCTTTTTTTGAGTATTTAAGAGCGTTTTCACATAAATTTAAAACTACTTGATAGATCATATCATAGTCTGCTTTTAGGGATTTTTCTCCTACTATTTTGATTTTTTGATCTGGATATTTTTGTTCTAAATTGCTTATTGCTTCTTTGCAAAGTTTTCTTGCGTCAAATACGCTTAAATTCGGGATAATATCGCCACCAAATACTATTCTAAGTTTGTTTAATATACTGTTTAATCTATCGCTATTTGATATTATTTTGTTTATAAATTTAACTCTTATCTCTTTGTCTATATCATCATCAAGTATCGTTTGTGCCGACATTTTGATGACTGAAATCGGATTTTTAAATTCGTGGCTTATACCACTTAGTAAATTTTCTAATTGAGCATTTTTCAGCCTTATTTTAACAGATTGTTTTTTTAATTTCTTATCTTTTTTATTAAGAAGTTCTTTTATTTGCCTTGTTTTATATATAGACAGTTCGTATGAAATATATATTAAAATTACTGATAAAAAAAGGCTTACTGTGATTACTATATAAATTTTATCTATAAATTCCACACCAAGTACTAGCCAAAAACAAAACAGAAATAACAGTATAAAAACAGCGTATAAAGCTTGTATTTTTAGCAAAGTTTGTAGCCTTCACCGCGAACTGATTTTATGTATTCTCCAGCGTCTCCTAGCTTTGAGCGCAGACGCTTGATAGCGATATTTATAGTTTTATCATTTGCATTTTCTTTCCAAATTTCTTCTAAAAAATAGTCTCTAGTGAGTAAAATATTTCTATTTTTCATAAATTCATAAAGCAAGCAAAACTCAAGTTTCGTAAGTTCTTTCGTCTCGCCACTCACTTTTACTTCGTTTGTTTTTAAATTTAGAATTATATTTTTAAATTTATAAATGGACGCTGTTTTATTTGAGCGTTTAAGAAGAGCATTTATCCTAGCAATGAGTTCGTTTATCTCAAAAGGTTTTGTTATATAGTCATCTGCGCCGCTGTCAAAACCATCAAGTTTATCTTTGTTTGAGCTTTTTGCGGTTAGAAAAATGACTGGTTCGTTGTATCCTTTTGCTCTTAGAGACGCTACAAATTTAGATCCTTCTACACCATTTAAATTTCTATCCACGATAAGAAGATCTGTATCTTCTTCGTCTAAAAACTGCTCAACTCGTTTTGTGTCTAAAAAGGTCGTCACGTTAAATCCAGCTTTATTTAAATTGTATTCTAAAAGCTCACAAAGGTCTATTTCGTCGTCTATTACGATTATATTTGCACTAATATTTTGATTCATAAAGTATATTTTATCAAAATATTATTAAACTTCTACCATATCAAAATATATCTAAATTTAAAATATTTTTTAAATTCAAGTAGATTGAAGTTGCGATTTATCAGCCATTTAATCAAACACTTATAAAACTTTATGTATAATTGACAACTTAAAATTTTGGTATTAAGGGAAAGTTTATGTCAAGGGGATTTAGTAGAGATGATCTAAAAATTTTAAGCCTTTCGTCGCTTGGCGGTATGCTTGAGTTTTATGATTTTATCATATTTGTATTTTTTGCTTCTTATATCTCTCATCTATTTTTTCCTCCTACTCTTGATCCGTTTTGGGCTTTGCTAAATACTTATGGTACGTTCGCTGCAGGTTATCTTGCTAGACCTCTTGGTGGGATCATTATGGCTCATTTTGGCGATAAAAACGGACGTAAAAATATGTTTATGTTATCTATCTTGCTTATGGTTATACCTACTTTTGCTTTAGGTCTTATGCCTACTTTTGAGAGTATTGGTTACGCTGCTCCTATGTTTTTGATACTAGTTCGTCTGTTTCAAGGTATCGCTATAGGTGGTGAGCTTCCTGGGGCTTGGGTTTTTATAAGCGAGCATGCTCCAAAGCAAAAATTATATTTTAGTATAGGAGTTCTTACTTCAGCAGTGGTTGCTGGGATACTTCTTGGAAGTATAGTAACTATGATAGTAAAAAATATCTGGAGCGATGATGCTATACAAGGTGGAATGTGGCGCATACCATTTATAATAGGAGGAGTTTTTGGGATAATATCTATTTATCTTAGAACTTATCTTAGCGAAACTCCTATATTTAAAAAAATGCAGGAGTTAAACGATATAGATAAAATGCCTATAAAAACAGTTTTTAAAAAACATAAAATAGATAGCATTATGTCGATGTTCGTAAGCTGGGTTTTGACTGGTTGTATAGTGGTAATGATACTTCTAATGCCAAATTTTATGCCAGAAGCATTCAAAGCTAGCGGTATAGAAGTGAGCAGACTAACTACTATATATATGCAGATGGCGTGTATAGTACTTATGTGCGCTGGATGCTTTATCTATGGCAAGGCCTGTGATAAATTTGGAGTTAGCAAGACTACTGTTTTATTTTCGGTTATATTTATAGTATCTGTTTTTGCATATTTTTATATATTATATAACGGCGGAAGCTTTAATGCGGTTTTATCTGCTTATTTGATAGCTGGATTTTTCGGTTCTATCGGACCTTGTGGAGCTCCGTTTTTTATGATTGCACTTTTTCCAAATAAAATTAGATTTAGCGGAATATCGTTTTCTTACAATATAGCTTACGCAATCGCCGGAGGATTTACTCCGCCATTTGCCGTAGCTATGGTTCATAGGTTTAATCCTATGTATCTTGGGTATTATATGGTTGTTTTAGGTGTCGTATCTGTACTATGTGCGTTATGGTTTATCAAATTTAGAAAAGATATAAATAAAGGCTAAATCATGGCACTAATAGATTTAATAGAAGTAAGTAAAAGATTTGGCGATAAAGAGATATTAAAAGATGCTAGTTTTAGCGTAAATGAAAAAGAGAGAATAGCCATAATAGGCAAAAACGGCGGCGGTAAAAGTACGCTTATGAAGATACTTTGTGGCGCTTATGAAGTAGATAAAGGTAGGATAATCACTCAAAATAATTTATCTATCCAGATGCTCTCTCAAGCTCCTAAATTTAATGATGGGCTTAGCGTTAAAGACGCTTTAAATAGCGAATTAAAAGAGATATTTGACGCTAGAAGCGAGTATGAAAATGTTTTAAATTTGATATCAAATGAACCAGATGATAAAAATTTACTCTCCAAACAAGATGAACTAGTTAAATTTATAGAGAGTAAAGACGGCTGGAATATAGAAAATAAAATTGAGCGTATTTTAGATAGTTTTGTACTTAGAGAGTATGAAAATCGCCCTATAAATAGTCTAAGCGGGGGCGAGATAAGGCGTGTAGCTTTGGGCGCTTTAATACTTAAAAAACCAGACGTTCTTTTACTTGATGAGCCAACTAACCACCTTGATGTTTATATGGTGAGATTTTTAGAAGAGTTGCTTTTAAGTTCAAATCAAACCATCGTATTTATAAGCCATGATCGTTACTTTATAGATCGCCTTGCTACTCGTTCAGTAGAGATAGAAGATGGAGGTTTAAGAAATTTTGAAGGTGGATATGCGAATTATTTAACAAAAAAAGAAGAACTTTTAAAATCTTTAGCCAAAACTCACGAAACGCTTATAAAACAGTTAAAAAGCGAAGAAGAGTGGCTAAGGCGTGGAGTAAAAGCTAGACTCAAAAGAAATGAAGGAAGAAAGCAAAGAGTTCTTTCTATGAGAGAAGAAGCAAAGAAAAATCCAAGTCTTATAAGGCGCGTAAAATTAGAGTTGGAGCGTGCTACAAAAAGTTTTAATCAAGGCGGAATAAATCAAAATAGAAAAAAAATGCTTTTTGAGTGTAAAAATTTATCAAAAAGTATAGATAGCAAAATATTATTTAAAGATTTTAATGCTAGAGTATTGCAAGGTGAGAGAATAGGTATAGTCGGTAGAAACGGTAGCGGAAAATCAACTTTGCTTAAAATTTTACTAGGAGAGCTTGAGCCTGACACCGGTGTTATAGAGCGTGGTGAGATTAAGATCGGATATTTTGATCAAACAAGGCGCGGTATTGATGATGATAAGTCTTTGATTGAGCTATTTTGCCCAAATGGTGGCGATCATATAATGGTTCGAGGTAGAAATTACCATGTTTATGGATACTTAAAAAACTTTTTATTTCCAAAAGAGTTTTTAGATAAACCAGTTTCTGTTCTAAGCGGAGGAGAGAAAAATCGCCTTGCGTTAGCTCTTTTATTTACAAAAGAGTACGACTGCTTGATACTTGATGAGCCTACAAATGACCTTGATATCGCTACTATTAATATTTTAGAAGAGTATCTGCTTAGCTTTGAAGGTGCTATTTTGATAGTTAGCCACGATAGGTATTTTATAGATAAGATTACAAATAAATTATGGGCTTATGAAAATGGAAAAATAGAACAAATTTATATGGAATATAGTGAATATCTGGATATAGAAGATGAGTTAGAACAGTTAAACGATATAGAAAAAGAGCTTTCACTAAGTAGCGAACAAAGCAAAGAAAAGCAAAAAACAGCTCCTGTAAAACTCTCATACAAACAAAATCAAATTCTACAAACTTATCCAAATTTAATCGAAGCTCTTGAAACTAGGATAAAAGAGTTAAATCACGCGCTTTCTACTCCTGAAATTTACCAAAAAGTAGGACTTCAGACGTTATTTGAAGAGTTAGAAGAGAAAAAAGGTGAGCTAAATTCTCTTGAAAATGAGTACTTTGAAGTGCTTGAGCTTTCTGCTCTAAGTTAAGGATAAAAAGTGAATGATAGACAAACATGGAGTTCTAGACTTACGTATATTTTAGCTGTTGCTGGTGCTACTGTTGGTTTTGGTGCGACTTGGAGATTTCCTTATTTGGTTGGACAAAATGGTGGCGGAGCTTATGTTATAACTTTTTGTATAGCTATGATAGTTATAGGAATTCCTATGATCTTAGTAGAAAATGCTATAGGTAGAAGGCTGCATATCAACTCCGTAGATGCTTTTGGCGGCACGGCGAATGGTAAAAAGATACATAAAGCATGGAAAATAGTAGGCTGGATGGGGCTTTGTGGCGCTTTTGGGATTATGGCTTATTATATGGTCATTGGTGGATGGGTACTTAATTATATTTTCAATATTTTAGTAGGTAATTTAAATTTAAGCAACGTGACTGATGCCATTACCACAGCTGAGTTTTATGATAAAAATATCATCAACGCGCCTTTTGCTATCAGTATAGCTACTGTTGTTTTTGTACTTATAAACTATGTTATTTTAGCAAGGGGAGCAGTTGCTGGTATAGAAAATGCAGCTAAATATCTAATGCCTATTCTATTTTTATTGATGATTGGTATGGTTATTAGAAACTTAACTTTAGATGGTGCTTTGGAAGGAGTTCGGTTCTATTTAACGCCTGATTTTAGTAAAATAAACACTAAACTTTTTATAGATGTTTTAGGACAGGTATTTTTTGCGCTTTCACTTGGTTTTGGAGTTATGATAACTCTTTCTAGCTTTGTAAGAAAAGATGAAGATCTGATTAAAACTTCAGTTATCACCGGAGTATTAAATACAGTTATAGCAGTTATCGCCGGATTTATGATATTTCCGTCTTTATTTACATTTGGAGTATCTCCTGATAGTGGGCCGAGCCTTGTATTTAAAAGTCTTCCGATAGTATTTTCCCATATGTTTGCAGGAGAAGTTTTTGCTATAGCGTTTTTTAGTTTGCTTATGATAGCTGCTCTTACTACGTCTTTGCCTATTTATGAAGTTTTGATAACCGTTTTAGAGGAAAAATTTAAAATTCAACGCATAAAAGCTATCGTATTTGTTCTTAGTTTTATCTTTGTACTTGGAAATATACCATCTCTTATGGCGACAAATATTCTTTCTGAGTTTAGCGTTTTTGGTAAAAATATATTTGATGCGTATGATGCTATAAGTGCTACTATATTTTTTGTGCTTACATCGCTTTTGTGTGCGATTTTTGTTGGTTGGGTATTAAAAGATGAGGCGAAAAAAGAGATTTGTTATGGTACAAGTAGCCATAAAAAAGTAGTCGATATCTGGTTTTTTTATATAAAATATATTATCCCGTTTTTGATTTTAATTGTATTTGTAAGCAGTTTTTATGATAATTTTATAAAGTAAATTTACTAAACTATGATAATATTTATTAAAATTTAAAAAAGGTTTTTCATGCTAGAGTTTTTGATAGCTGCTTATCTGGTTTATACTATTTATAAGATAGTTCTTAGTTTAATAGAGATAAATTTTATAAATACTAATAGTAAAAAACAAGCAGTAGTATTAAGCGAGGCTGATTATAAACAAGCAGCAAAAGTTGCCATTATAAATCAGAAATTTAGTATATCAAATACCATATATTCGGCTATTTTGTTGATCATCTGGTCTGTTTGGGGCGCTTCTTTCTTACAAAATACGATAGCTCCAAACAGCAGCATAGTCGAAAATACGCTTTTGGTGGTAGTGTTTTTGCTTGCCAGTGCTATTTTACAGCTTCCATTTGACATATACAGCTCATTCGTAAAAGATAAAAAACTTGGTTTTTCAAATATCACGTGGAAGATATTTGTTATTGATACTTTAAAATCATTTGTTATGACAGTTATTTTTGGAGGATTTGTGTCTTGGCTCATACTGCTATGTTTTGAGTGGCTTGGAAATAGCTGGTGGATATGGGCTTTTGGGCTTAGTTTTGCTATTATTTTACTTATAAATTTAATATATCCTACTATCATCGCTCCGATATTTAATAAAGTAACACCGCTTGCAAATGAAGAGTTGAAATCAGCCATTGGTTCGCTTCTTACAAAATGCGGTTTTAAAAGTAGCGGAGTTTTTGTGATAGATGCTAGCAAAAGAGATAAACGTTTAAATGCGTATTTTGGTGGATTTGGAGCTACTAAAAGAGTTGTTTTATTTGACACTTTGATAGAAAAACTCACTCAAAATGAGATTGTAGCGGTTTTAGGACACGAGTTAGGACATTTTAAACATAAAGATATTTTTAAAAATATAGCGCTTATGTTTGTTGTGTTATTTCTACTTTTTGCTATATTTGGAAATATACCAAACTCTATTTATTCGTCACTTGGACTAAACAACGGCGGCGGGAGTTTTTTTATATTTTTATTTTTGTATTCTCCTATAGTATCTGCATTTTTTGAGCCGATTATGTCGGCATTTTCAAGGTCTCACGAATTTGGTGCAGACGAATTTGGCGCGTCGGCTACTACAAAAAACGATATGATACAAGCTCTTAAAAAATTGGGCAACGAAAACAAAGCGTTTCCTATCTCACACCCGGTTTATAGCTTTGTCTATCATTCACATCCTAGTCTTTATGAGAGGATAGCAAAGCTTGAAAATATCTGACGCTTTGCAAAGAGCAAAAGAGCTCGGAGGTTTAAATTTAGCTTTTAGTCTGATAAGTTTTCATCTTAAAAAAGATAGGGAATGGATATTTTTGCACAAAGAAGATAAGCTAGATTTCGTAGATGAGTTTTTAATGCTGCTAGATAGATATAAAAATGGTGAGCCATTGCAGTATATAACTGGATCTTGTGATTTTTTGGATTACGAGTTTGAGGTTGGAAAAGGAGTTTTAGTACCTCGTTGCGAAACTGAAATACTTGTGCAAAAAGTAGCAAGTATCGCTAAAAATTTAGAAAATATAAGAATATGTGAAATAGGCATCGGTAGCGGAATTATAAGCATCAGTCTT
Source organism: Campylobacter fetus subsp. testudinum 03-427 (assembly GCA_000495505.1). Lineage (NCBI taxonomy): Bacteria > Pseudomonadati > Campylobacterota > Epsilonproteobacteria > Campylobacterales > Campylobacteraceae > Campylobacter > Campylobacter fetus. Next base: position 554,271 of record CP006833.1, read on the forward strand.
GCTAAAATACTAAAAAATTGCAAATTTACAGCTACTGATATCAGCGAAGATGCTTTAAAATATGCTAGAAAAAACATATCTAAATTTGGAGTGCAGATAGAACTTTTTAATACCTCTTTTTTAGATGGAGTGCAAGGTGATTTTGATATAATAGTTTCAAATCCGCCATATATAGCAAAAGATTATAAGCTTGATAAATGGGTTATGAGCGAACCGTCTCAAGCTCTTTTTGGTGGTGAAAAAGGTGATGAAATACTTAAAAAAATAGTAAATTTGGCAAAAGATAGAACGAAATTTTTAGTTTGCGAAATGGGATACGACCAAAAAACAAGTTTATCAAATGAACTTGAAAAAGCAGGTTTTAAATTTGAGTTTTATAAAGATTTAGCTGGATTTGATAGAGGTTTTGTAGCTTATAAATAAGGAGAAACAATGAAAAGAATAAAAGATTTATATCTATTTTTGCTTGGAATTTGCATAGGAGTTGAGATTGCTATCGGAGCTTTTTTGGCTCCCATCGTGTTTTTTCCGGCAAAATATATAGGTGAGGGAGTTCTTACTCACTTTCAAAGCGGACAGTTGATGACTCAGGTTTTTTTGAAGTATAATATCTTATTGCTCATCGTGTGTGCATTTTGCGCGATTTATGAGATTATAAATTTAATAAAAAATAAAGATGAGGTATTTAACTTCAAATTTAGTACTTTTATGTTGAGTTTGATAAATGTTGTACTTGGCGCTTCATTTGTGTTTTACTTCACAGATTATATAGTAAATGCACAAAATATGGGAGCTGAAGCTACCCAAACAGTGGCATTTGCAAACGTCCATAAAGTAAGTGAAATCGTAATGAAAATAATGATGTTAGCTCAAGCTCTACTATTTTTTATGAGAGCATACTCTAAACGTTAGCTAGAAGAGGCTGCTTTTGTAGCTTCTAACATTTGAGCTAGAGTTATCTGAATTCTAGACATCAGACTTGCTTTTTGAGAGTTTAGCGACTGAAGCAGATCTTTTGAATATGGATTATCGTTATTTTGTATCTGCGAAATTTGTTGCTCTATTTTCATCAATTGCTCTTTGAGCTTTGTTAGCTGTTTTTCGAGTTTTTGTATTGTACTCTCCTCTTTTTCATCGCTTGTTGTGCTACTTACGCTTTTAGTTGTTATCTCTTTATCGTTTCTTAAAGAGAGTTTTATGTTTGATCTATTTTCGCTTGAAATTTGATAGTTGTTTGCTAAATTTGTATTTATACGCATTTTTTATCCTTTTATTATAAATCGTCATAGACTTATATAATTTAATATAAAAAGCTTTATTAAAGCTGCTAATTTGTATAATTTTTAAATTTTAAAAGGAATCTTATGCGAATTAGAATTTATTATGAAGATACCGACGCAGGAGGTATAGTTTATCATTCAAACTACATAAAATTCTGTGAAAGAGCTAGAAGTGAAATAGTATTTAAAGCTGGTATCAAATTTAGTAAAGATAGACATTTTGTAGTTACAAAATTACTTGCAAATTACGTAAAACCAGCTGTTTTAGGCGATATTTTAGAGGTTAAAACTAGTCTTGAAAGTATAGGCAAGGCTAGTTTAAGCTTAAATCAAAATATATATAGAGTAGAAAGCATAAATCAAAAATTACAAGATCCTGAACTGCTCTTCACAGCCAAGATCACGGTTGGATTTATGCTTTATGGCAAACTCGGTAGGCTTGAGCCTGAGTTGGTTTCGTTGTTTTCATCTACACTATAAAATCCAAATTGAGTTGTTTTCATAACTTTTGTGTTGTAAATGACTTGATTTCCTATAACTTGTTCGTTTAAAAGAGGATTTGCATCAGTATTTATAAAATTAGTATATAAAAAATCAAAACCAAATATCGTAGAGTAAGCTACCCAGTCATAAGTGATATTTTGCCCTAAAATTTCATTTATAGTAGTTATTTCATCATCTAAAGTAGATATTGAGTTAGCTATATACATATTTTTTCTATCAAGAGGTTGGGTTAAACTAAGAAGCGCATTATTATAATTTATCTGCGTTGATAAAATAGCGTAGGGATCTAAGTTGAAAACACGAAATTGTGAGCTTAGAAGAGCTGTTTTAATGAGTGGAGTATTTAGAAAAATAGATGCATTTTTTAGCCTAGAGTTGTTTTGCAAAATCGGATTTAAATTTAATTTATTACCGCTAATTTCACTTATATAAGCATTTTGATTGCTGCTTAATATGTAATCATTTAGAGTATTTCCAAGTCTGCTACCATCGGAAAATACAGCTATTTTTGCGTTTGAGTACTTAAGCAGTTTATCTATCTGATCTTTGTAGTTTATGCCGCCAAAAAATATATTTTCGGCTTTAATGCTAGTTGAGTTTGTATTTAAAGTAGGTATATAAAAGACTAAATCAGCATATTCTGGCTTTGAGATAGTGCTCATTCCAGTAGTTGTAAGCGGAGCGATGACGTATTTAAATCCTTGTTTTTTTAAATTTAAAATACCATTTGATAGTTTTATGGTAGATTCGTCATCTGTTAAGAAAAATTTTATATTTGCATTTAGTTCTCTTTTTAATACGTAAGAAAATATAGCGTTTGTAACTATCAAAGAGTAGCTTTTGATCACTTTTTGCGGTATTAAAACGGCTATATTTACATTTGCTTCGGTTCCCATACGTACATTTTGCTGCATGGCTACCTCATTTTTAGCATTTAGGGTATCAAAAAAGTTTCTTAAGTCGCTAGTTGAATATTGTTCGTTATATCTTGTTAAAAAACTTATATATAGTTCGTCTTTTATAAGGTCTTGCAAACATTTCGTATTACAAATTTGAGGTTCTAAGTTTATATAAAATATTTGAGCCGGAGGTATTTCTGATATAATCTGAGTTTTTGCAAATAAAATAGTTACACAAGTCAATAGAGAGATAATTTTTTTCATAAGTATCCTTTAATTTTTTTTAAATCATCTATAAATTTCTGTTTGTGGCTAGGATTTTTAGTGATCCAAAAAGCCGAATAAGTCGGCATGATAAGACTATTTTTAAATTTAAAAATACCACCCCGCACACTTTCAAAAGCACAATTTTTATCTTTTGTAATCCTAAAAAAAAGATCTTTACCAAAACTAACGATAAGTTTTGGTTTTACTATATCAAATTCTTGCTCAAAGTAAGAGTGACACTGATCATACCATGTATTTTTTAAGATCACATCATCTTTTGGTCTGCATTTTAGCATATGAGTAAAATATAGTTTTTGGCTATCGATTTTAGCAAGATTTAAGCACTCTTTTAACTCATCATTAAAAGCTGCAAATCCGTTTTTGTCTTCCTCAAAACTAGGAAAATTCTCTACCAGCATAACATTATAAGATGTTTCTTTGCTGCCTAAAACAGCTTTATTTCTACTTTTGCATAGTTCGCAAAGATTGCAATTTTTTATCTGCTCTTCTAATCTTTTTAAATTTGAAAAGCTATTTTTATGAGTTAAAATCTCTGAAATTTCAGCTCTATTTATAAATTTATATCCAATTGCCTTATAAAAATATAGTTGGTATAAAATATTATTATTGCTCATTTAATATACTATCTAAAAGGTTTTTAAATTCATATAAATTTATAGCTTTGCTAAATTTTTAAGAGCGTCCCCATCTACTCTTAAACTTATCCACTCATCAAGAGTTTTTGCACCTAGTTTTTTATAAAACGCAAGGCTTGGTTCATTCCAGTCAAGACACTCCCATTCAAGCCTTCCAAGAGAGTTATCTATGCATTTTTTTGCTAAAAATTTTAAAAATTCTTTACCTATACCTCTGTTTCTTAACTCTTTTTTTACATATAAATCTTCAAGATATATACCTCCTTTTCCAAGAAACGTTGAAAAAGAGTAGAAATAAATAGCGTAACCTACTATATTGTTATCTGATTCGCAGACTAATGCATTTGCGTATTTTTTTATAAATAACGATTCATAGAACATATCTTTTGTGAAATTAACTTGATCGCTCATATTTTCATATTGCGCAAGCTCTTTTATGAGTGATAAAATAGCATCTAAATCATCTTTTATGGCTTCTCTTATACGAAACATTTTGTAGCCTTTTTTTAAATTTAAGGCTACAATTATATCATTATATTAATTAATGTAAGTAAATTTATCCAAGTCTCTCACCGTGACTTACTATATCAAGCCCCTCTCTTTCTTCATCTTTTGATACTCTTAAGCCGATTGTTTTGTCTATAATTTTTAATATTATGTAGCTTACGATACCGCTATAAACTACTGTTATTGCTACTCCTACTATCTGAACTTTAACACTAGCACTAGCTGCGCTTATAGCTTCATCGCAAAATACCGCGGTCAAAATCGCTCCTACGATTCCTCCTATACCGTGTATGCCAAAAGCATCTAGGCTATCATCATAGTTTAACTTTCTTTTTACCACAGTTACTGCGTAGTAACAAATTCCTGAAGTTATGATACCGATAGCTAAGGCTCCACTTGCATTTACATATCCTGCTGCAGGAGTTATGCCAACTAGTCCGCACACGGCTCCACTGGCAAATCCAAGAGCTGAGGGTTTGCTTTTATGAATCATCTCAAAAATTAGCCAAGTTATCGCTCCGACTGCGGTTGCGACTTGAGTTGCTAGCATTGCCATTGCAGCTCTTGCATCTGCTGCTACTGCGCTTCCTGCGTTAAATCCAAACCAGCCAAACCAAAGCATCGCAACACCAATCAGTGTTAAAACTAGATTATGTGGAGGCATAGCTTCTTTTTTATATCCAAGGCGCGGTTTTAATATGATAGCTCCAACAAGTCCTGCGATTCCTGCATTTATATGTACGACGGTTCCTCCTGCGTAGTCTAGTACGCCATGGTTTGCAAGCCAACCGCTACTTTCCCATACCCAGTGAGCTGTCGGTGCATAAACAACCAAAACCCAAATAGCTATAAATATCATAAGAGAGCTAAATTTGATTCTCTCTGCAAAAGATCCAGTAATTATGGCACAAGATATAATAGCAAAAGTCATTTGAAATACGATAAAAACAGACTCTGGAACGCTACTAGCGTTTGGATGGACTGTGAGAGTTTGTTCGCTTGAGATCACGCTAACTCCATCTAAAAATAGTCTATCAAATCCGCCTATAAAAGGATTTCCGCTAGTAAATGCTATGGAGTAACCTACAGCCATCCAAAGTACGCTTACTATCGCTACTGTCGTGAAGCTTTGCATCATTGTAGCTAGTATATTTTTCTTTCTTATCATACCGGCGTAAAATAGTGCGATACCAGGTATTGTCATAAAAAGAACCAAAGCAGTGCTTGTAAGTAGCCAAGCAGTATCTCCGCTGTCTATTTTATCAAACGAAACAGTCCAGTCACTACTAAAAAGTGGAGCCGCAAACGATATCAAAAGTAAGTATTTTTTCATTTTAGTCTCCTATATGGCGTCTTCGCCGCGCTCATTTGTGCGTATTCTTATAACTTCATCTAAACTTGATACAAATATCTTTCCATCTCCAGTTGTTCCTGTTTTAGCAGCTGATATAATCGCGTTGATTATGTTTGAGACATCATCTTCTTTGGATGCTATTTCTATCTTTAGTTTAGGGATATAGCTGATTAGATACTCTGCTCCTCTGTAGTTTTCTACGTGTCCTTTTTGTTTTCCATAACCTTTTATCTCTGTTATAGTTATTCCGCAGACTCCTATTTTGTCTAGTTCGCTTCTGACGTCCTCAAGTTTATGAGGTCTTATAATGGCTGTGACCAACTTCATTTTACCACCTTTCAAATTAAATTTTGGAAATTGTACAAAAAATATTATAAAATAAAACTTAAATTAAAAAAAATTAATAGATATTTTAAAATTAACTTTTAAAATGATGAAAAGAGATATAAATTTAAAAGCAAATGAAACTTAAAAGGTTTTTTAAGTAATTATTTGATAAAATCCAAGACTTAATTTATGACAAAAGGAAAGTTATGAAAAGAACTTATCAACCACATAAAACTCCTAAAAAGAGAACTCATGGTTTTCGTGAGAGAATGAAGACCAAAAATGGTAGAAAAGTGATAAATGCTAGGCGTGCCAAAGGCAGAAAAAGACTAGCTGCATAGTTATTATAGATAGGCAAACTTGATTATAGATAGGTTCAGCTCTATTAGCGATAGCAAAGAGTTTATACGTGTTTATCAAGGTGCTAAAAAGTGGCACTTTGAATGCGCAGTTATCTATTTTTTAGAGTCTGATACTACTAAATTTGCAGCAGTCGCCAGTAAAAAGGTTGGAAAGGCAGTCGTAAGAAATAGAATAAAAAGAGTTTTAAGGTCTGCTTTTTTAAACTTTAGTAGCGAGCTTAAAGATGGTATTTATATTTTAATAGCAAAGACGGGACTAGAAAAAATGCCATTTGATAAAGTAGAAAAGAATCTTAAATGGGCTTTAAAAAAATTGGATTCTATAAAATGAAAGTAATTTTTTGGAATTTTATTATTTTTTATAAAAAGTACATTTCACCAATCCTGCCAAAATCCTGCCGCTACTATCCAACTTGTTCAGAATATGCCTTATGGCAACTAAGATATAATGGATTTTTTTACTCTATAGTTGCTATTTTTTTAAGGATTTTAAGGTGTAATCAACTATTTCGTGGTGGCATAGATTATCCATTAGTAAAAAGAAAATTTACGCCTTATACTATCTTTTCAAAAAACAAACCGTGCAAAATGAATTTTTGGTTTGTTCCTCATAGAAAAGGTGAGTTTTATTTGATAAAAGTATTTGATTCATTAAAGGAAACATAGTGTTAGATAAACTTTCAACCCAAAAAAGACTTCTTATAGCTACGGTTATTTCCATACTATTTTTTATAACTTATGATTATTTTTTTATTCCTAAAAGAGCCGTCGATATAAATCAAACTGCTTCTTATGTAGAACAAAATAGTTCATCGACAAATAGCGCTCCAGATTCACAAGATAGCGTAAATGCTTCGGATAATGTAGCTCCTATCACTTCTAATGCTAGTAAAAATATAGTTCAAATTTCGGGAAAAACATATAATGCAACTATAGATGAGCTAGGACGAATTAGTAGTTTTGTACTAAATGAGTCTAAATTTAAAGATGAAAACGACAAACAGATCTCTCTTGTGAGTTCAAATCACTCTCCGCTTCCACTAGAAATTAGATTTTCAAATAAAGATTTAAATGAAGAAGCTTTTAAAGTAGCTTATACTAGTAGTACAGAAAATATAGACGCTACTAAATCTCCATCTAGCGTGGTTTTAACTCAAGTTTTAAACGGCGTTACTTTGACTAAAACAGTTACTTTTTATCCAGATGGTGCTTATGATCTTAAAGTAGAACTTAGTAAAAACGAAGATTACTTTATTACTCCTGGGTTTAGGCCAAATGTTGTTGTAGATGGATATACCGTTCATGGAACATTGATGAGAAAAAGCGACGGCAGCCTTGAGATAATAGAAGATAAAAAAGCAAAAGGCGATGAGAGATTTGCCGGAGTAGATATTTTGGCTAATAGTGATAGATATTATACTACACTTTTTTATGAAGCAGATAAAACATTAGATGTTTATATACAAAAAGATAGTGCTGAAAATACGTTATCTTTCGTAAAGAGTTCAGGTAGTTTTAGCACTAAAGGTTATATAGGTCCAAAAGATCATAAAATTTTAAAATCTATCAATCCAAATTTAGTTGATGTTATCGAATATGGATGGTTTACTTTTATAGCAAAACCGATGTTTTTACTACTTAGTTGGCTGCATAATTATATAGGAAATTGGGGTTTTGCCATAGTTGCTCTTACTATCGTGATAAGAATTGTGCTATTCCCGCTAACTTATAAAGGTATGGTGTCTATGAATAAACTAAAAGATCTAGCACCAAAAATGAAAGAAATTCAAGCAAAATACAAAGGCGACCCTAGTAAGCTAAATGCTCACGTGATGGAGCTTTACAAGAAAAATGGTGCAAATCCTATGGGAGGATGTTTGCCGATACTTATCCAAATTCCGATATTTTTTGCGATTTATAGAGTATTGTTAAATGCTATCGAGTTAAAAGGTGCTCCGTGGATATTTTGGATAAAGGATCTTGCGATTATGGATCCGTATTTTATACTTCCTGTTTTAATGGGTGCTACTATGTTTATTCAACAAAAAATTACTCCTGCAAACTTTACAGATCCTATGCAAGAAAAAATTATGAAGTTTTTACCTTTGATATTTACATTTTTCTTTGTAACTTTCCCTGCAGGTCTTACGCTTTACTGGTTTATAAATAATCTTTGTTCGGTTGCTCAGCAGCTTGTGGTGAATAAAATATTTAAAAAACAAAAAGAGCAAGCTATTATGGAGAAAAATCATGAGCGTTAAAATAAAGGCAAAAGATCTGCAATCAGCCTATCTAAAAGCTGCAGAAGAGCTCCACTGCTCAGTTACTGATCTAGTAGATATAAAAATAATCCAAAATCCAAGCAGAGGGCTTTTTGGGTTATTCAAAAAAGATGCTATTATAGAAGCTAATTGCTCATCGCCAAAGAAGCATCATGATTCTAAAAATAGTTTCAAAGAGTCCAAAAATGACTCTTTTGAATATAAAAAAGATAGAAAAAAACGCTCTGCAAAATACCAAAACGATAAATTTGAAAAAAATGATAAACAAAAGACGGAAAAACCTGCAAAGCCTGTAAATATACCGAGCTTAGAAGATAAAAAAGAGTCCCTTGAAATTCATAAAGAGATTAAAGAGACACCTCATGAGCCAAAAGCTAAACGATTAGAGATAGATCACTCTATTTTTGATACGTTTCACAAGAGTGATGATGCTAAGAATTCATCTGCTAGATTAAAACTAAAACCAAACGACTGCATAGATGAGATAAGATCAGAATTAGAAAAATTATTTAAATCCAGTTGCTTTGATATAGAGATTTCAGATGTAAGCGAATTTGATAGCGAAACGCTGTTTATTAAGCTAGACGGAGCTGACGCGGCACTTTTAATCGGTAAAGAGGGATATCGCTATAAAGCTATTTCATATCTACTTTTTAACTGGATAAACTCAAAATACAACCTTGGAATTCGTTTAGAAATAGCTGAATTCTTAAAAAATCAAGAAAGCGGGATAGCTGCATATTTATCAGGAGTTATCGATAGAGTAGAGACTACAGGAAGGGCTCAAACAAAACCTCTTGATGGAGTTTTAGTTAAGATAGCACTTGAGCAGTTAAGACAGAGATTTCCTAATAAATATGTCGGTATAAAAAGCGGCGATGAAGGTCGCTATGTAGTCATAAATGACTTTTATAAAAAATGAATATAGTCGCACTTGCTAGCGCTTATGGCGTTGGAAGTATTTCGATAGTAAGATTAAGCGGTGAAAATGCTTATGATCTAGCGATAAATCTATGTAAAAAACCGCTTACTCCACGCTATGCTCATCTAAGAAAATTGTATTGTGAAAATATGGTTTTTTTAGATGAAGCTATAGTGATTTATTATAAAGCTCCGTTTAGTTTTACTGGTGAGGATGTTGTGGAGTTTCAGACTCATGGCGGCGTTGTTGTGGCAAATTTAATTATAGATGAGCTTTTAAGGCTCGGAGCTAGAGTGGCAAATCCTGGAGAGTTTAGTAAAAGAGCTTTTTTAAACGGTAAAATGGATCTAGTTAAAGCTGAAAGCATACAAAGTCTTATAAATGCTAGAAGTGAGGGCGCGGCTAGAATTTTAGCTAGGACAATGAATGGAGAGCTTAGCGTTTTTGTAAATTCATTAAGAGATGAACTTATAAAAATACTTGCTTATACCGAAACTTGCATAGATTACGCTGATGATGATCTGCCTAGCGATATTTTATCAAGCTCAAAAGATCTACTTTTAAATTCCTACAAACAACTAGAGCATATCATAAATATTTCAAATTCAAAAAAAGGTCTTATCGATGGATATAAAGTTGCCATAATCGGTAGGCCAAACGTCGGTAAGAGCTCTATTTTAAATTCACTTTTACACTATGAAAGAGCTATCACTAGCGAGACTGCTGGTACTACTAGAGATACTATAGAAGAGCAGATAAAATTTGGATCCCATTTAGTTCGTATCATCGATACAGCCGGTATCAGAGATGAGTTTGATAGTAGTATAGAAGCCACTGGAATAGAGTATTCAAAAAGAGCTGCAAGAGAAGCCGATATTATATTTTGCGTGTTTGATAGCTCTCAAAAAGCTAGTTTAGAAGATAGACAAATTTTGGAATTTATATCAAATTTAAATAAAAAAGTCATTTACGTATTAAACAAATCTGATTTGGAATTTAAATTCGATATAAACTTAGACGCTGTTTTAGTATCTGCTAAACTAGACTCGACTCCGCTTAGTAAAGAGCTTGAGTCTTACTTAAACTCGCAAGATACAAATGATATAATGCTAAGCTCAAATCGACAAATAGAAGCTTCAAGACTAGCAAACGAGGCGATTAAAAATGCCATTGGATTGCTAAATGAGAGCGAGTTAGAGCTATTTGCTTATGAGTTAAATACCGCTTTAAAACATATAGGGAGTATAACAAAACCTATGGAAAATAGTGAATTATTAGACAAGATGTTTAGCAGTTTTTGCTTAGGAAAATAAATTTATAAAAGGAGCGCAACATGGATGAAAAAACGATAAAAGCACATAAAATAAGCGACGCTGAGTATGCAAAGATATTAGAAATTCTTGGTCGTGAGCCAAATTTACTTGAACTTGGGATATTTTCTGCGATGTGGAGTGAGCATTGCAGTTATAAATCAAGTAAAAAATACCTAAACGGTTTTCCTACAAAAGCTCCTTGGGTATTGCAAGGTCCTGGTGAAAACGCCGGAGTTATCGACTGTGGAGATGGAGTGGCTGCTGTGTTTAAGATGGAAAGTCATAACCATCCAAGTTTCATAGAGCCTTTTCAAGGAGCCGCAACTGGAGTTGGCGGTATTTTTAGAGATATATTTACTATGGGAGCTAGAGTCGAGGCGAGTTTGAACTCGCTTAGATTTGGTGAGATAAGAGGAAATAATCTGCTAAATAGACATCAAAGATATCTAGTAAAAGGCGTTGTGGGTGGTATCAGCCACTATGGAAATTGTATGGGCGTTCCTACAGTTGGAGGCGAAACCACGTTTGATTCTAGTTTTAATGGAAATATTTTGGTTAATGCTTTTGCTCTTGGAATTTGCAAAAAAGATGAGATATTTTACGCTAAAGCAGAAGGCGTCGGTAATCCAGTAATTTATGTAGGTTCAAAAACAGGTCGTGACGGTCTAGGCGGCGCAGTTATGGCAAGTGATAGTTTTAATGAAGAAAACAAAAGTTTGCGTCCGACCGTTCAAGTAGGTGATCCGTTTGCCGAAAAACTTCTTATGGAGGCTTGTTTGGAGTTATTTAAACAAGATTATATAGTAGGTATCCAAGATATGGGCGCAGCAGGACTTACTTCAAGCAGTTTTGAGATGGCAGGACGCAGCAGAAGCGGTATGAAAATGTATCTTGATAAAGTTCCTATGAGAGAAGAAAACATGACTCCTTATGAGCTTATGCTTAGCGAATCGCAAGAAAGAATGCTGATATGTGCTAAAAAAGGTTGCGAAGATAAGATAAAAGAGATATTTACAAAGTGGGATCTCTCAGCTGAAATAATAGGCGAAGTAACAGATACTGGTATTATGGAGTTGTTTTGGCATAATGAATTAGTAGGAAATATCCCGATAGATCCACTAAGCGAAGCTGCTCCGATACTTGATCGTCCTATCAAAAAACCAGCTTATCTTGATGAGATAAAGGATTTAAATTTAGAAAGTTATCCTAAATTTAAAAATCAAGATGCATTTTTGAAGCTATTAAAAGATCCAAATATCAGCAATAAAACATTGATTTATGATCAATACGATGCAAATATCGGTACAAATACGATCAAAAAACCTGGAAATTTGGGTGCTGCTATGATAAGAATAAAAGAAAACGGTAGAGCCGTTAGTATGGGTATGGAGTGCAACACTAGACATAATTACGTAAATCCAAAAATCGGAGCCGCCGCCGCAGTCGCAGCAAGTGGTAGAAAAGTCGCTATGAGTGGTGCAACACCTTTAGCTATAACAGACTGCTTGAACTATGGAAATCCGCAAAATCCAGAAGTTATGTGGCAGTTCGCAAATGGCTGTGAGGGCATAAAAGAAGCGTGCGCTGCTTTGCAAACTCCAGTAGTTAGTGGAAATGTTAGTTTATATAATGAAACAGATGGGGTAAGTGTTCAGCCGACGCCTGCTATAGTAACTGTTGGAGTAAATGAAAACGCAGATAAAAGCTTAAATAGTATTTTTAAAAACTCAGGCACAGCGGTGTATCTGCTAGGTGAAACTAGTGGAGAGTTTGGCGGAAGTTTATATATGAACGCCTTATATGGAGTTTGTAAAGGCGAGTTGAAGGAGATCAACTATAAAAAAGAGAGAGCTCTTTGGGATCTTGTTATAGAAGCAAATAAAATAGGTATTTTAGAATTCGCAAACTCTGTAGGAGTAGGCGGAGTTGCTATGACTTTGGCTAAAATGAGTGCCGTTTCAAATTTAGGTTTTGATGGCGAATGTAAATTTGATGATTCAAGATGGATTTTTGATGAAAGCTTTTCACGCGGCATTGTTGGAGTAAAAGATGAGGATAAATTTAAAGAATTAGCAGATAAATACTCTGTTAAATTTGAAAAAATCGGCTTAAGCATAGGAGAAGTATTTAGATTAAATGATATTAAAATAAATTTAAGCGAACTAAAAAACATATATTTTAACGAGTTTTCTAAAGTTATTAAAAGCGAAGATTGATGCATATTTTTATTGTAATTGCGGTTGTTGTTGCTATTTTTTATATCCTTAGTAAGAATTATATAAAAAAACCTAGTGGAAATTTTGATAATAGATCTTTTGATATTTTAGATGCTAAGTTTTTCGTAAGACTTATAGCAAAAGTTGCAAAAAGCGATGGAGTCGTGTCCAAAGAAGAGGCTTATTATATATCTTTAATATTTGATGATATATGCAATAATCTTAAAAATGCAAGTATCAGATATGAGTTAAAAGAGACTTACGAAAGAGAAAAAAATAGTTCAAATACCGCATTTAGCATAGCTTTAGAGTATAAAACGAAGCTTCATCTTAGTGATCGAGCTTGTGTAAATATAGTTATGTTTTTACTAAATTTAGCTTATATAGATGGTGAGTTTAATAGTGCCGAAAAGAAGATCTTAAATGAAATTTGCGATGGATTTGGTATCAGTAAGCTTATAAAAGATACTCTTTTTGAGCGTTTTGAAAGCGAATTTAATCATAAGCAAAGTAGCCAAAGCACTACTAACAAAGATCCATATGAGGTCTTAGAAATAAATAAAGACGCTAGTTTTGATGAGATAAAAAAACAATATAGAAAACTTGCTAAACAAAATCATCCAGATTTCTTAATGGGAGCAGACGAAAAAGTCATTAGTAACGCTACAAAGAGACTTCAAGAGATAAATGAAGCTTACGCGGTTTTAAAAGCTAAATTTGAAAAATAGATAGATAAATTTAAAAAAGGAGAGATTTATGAGAGCGCTTATCAGTGTGAGTGATAAAAGCGGGATTGCGGATTTTGCAAAAGGACTTGAAAGCTTAGGCTTTGAGATTTTGAGTACTGGTGGAACTTATAAAGCATTAAAAGAGGCAAATTTAAAAGTGGTTGAAGTCAGTGATTATACTAAAAGTCCTGAGATGTTCGAGGGTCGCGTAAAGACTTTACACCCAAAAATTCACGGTGGAATTTTGCATAAAAGAGATGACGCTAGCCACGTAAAACAAGCGAGCGAGTTTGATATCGGCGCTATAGATTTAGTTTGTGTAAATTTATATCCGTTTAAAGAGACTACTATCCGCACTGATGATTTTGGTGAAATCATCGAAAATATCGACATTGGCGGTCCTGCTATGGTGAGAAGCGCGGCAAAAAACTTTAAAGACGTCATCATCGTAACAGACGTAAATGACTATGACGCGGTTTTAGAAGCTCTAAAAAATGGTAGCGATAGTTACGAGTTTAGACTAGGTATGATGATAAAGGCGTTCGAGCACACCGCTAGTTATGACTCTATGATAGCAAACTATATGAATGATAGATTTAAAGGTGGTTTTGGAGAAAAAAGATTTATAAGCGCGGCAAAAGTGTTTGAGTGCAGATATGGCGAAAATCCTCACCAAAAAGGCGCTGCTTACGAGTTTGACAGCTTTTTGAGTTTAAATTTTACTCAGCTAAAAGGCGAAGCAAGTTTCAACAATATGACAGATATCAACTCAGCTGTTTCTATCGCTAGTAGTTTTGGAGACGCTCCTGCGGTGGCTATCTGCAAACACGCAAATCCTTGCGGTTTTGCTATTGGTAAAGACGTTTTAGATAGCTATGAAAAAGCTTTGAAATGTGACCCTGTGAGTGCATTTGGTGGAGTCGTAGCGATAAATGGAACTCTTACCAAAGAGCTTGCGCTTAAGACTAAAGAGATATTTATAGAAGTCATCATCGCTGCAAATGTTGAAGATGGTGTTTTAGAAATTTATAGTGATAAAAAACGTACAAAAATCTTTACTCAAAATAACAAATACCTTGTCCGCTCAGGCGATAAATGGGATTTTAAACATATAGATGGCGGTTTTGTGTTTCAAGAAAAAGACTATGTAAAGGATGATGAAGTTGCAAATGCAAAATTAGTAACCAAAAAACAAGCCGACGTTAGTGAGCTAAACGACTTAAAGATCGCGTGGAAGATAGCTGCACTTACAAAATCAAACTGTGTGGTTTATGTAAAAGACGCTACACTTTTAGCCATAGGTATGGGTATGACAAGTAGAGTGGACGCCGCTAGAGCAGCGGTGGCAAAAGCTCACGATATGGGCATAGATTTAAGAGGCTGCGCACTTGCAAGCGAAGCGTTTTTCCCATTTAGAGATAGCATAGAGATAGCTAGTAAAGTAGGGGTTAAAAACGTTATCCAACCAGGCGGTAGCATACGCGATGAAGACGTTATCGCTGCGGCTGATGAGTCTGGTATGAGTATGTACTTTACTGGTATAAGACACTTTTTGCATTAGACTTTTTTAAGATGATTTTTTAGGAGTTTTGCATTTATCTTTATCGATATTTTGCAAACTCTACTTATAAGATTATATAAAATTACTGTATATTATTATAATAAATAACTTAAATTTAACTTTTTTTGCATTGATTGCTATCAATATTTATCGTTGAAAATCCTACTATAATGCTGCTAAATTTAAAAGGATCAATATGAATTACTTTGAAAATTGGCAAAAAATAAAAGCAGACGGCGCAAGTTTAGATTTTTATAAAAAAACTGAAAATCAAACCGAATTTATAGGATTTGATTCTTCAAAATGTACCCCACCAGAACCTATGGTAAATGCGGTAATCGCTCTAAATTTAGTAAAAGATAAAAATATAAAAGTAGTGATGATAAATCATAAATTTCCAGCAGGTCTTATACCAAAAATAGAAGATAAATTTGATCATACCAGCAAGATTTTAGAAGATGGAAACGTAAAACTAGTTTTTAGCTTAAAAGATAAGGTTCAGCCGTCCTTGCTAGACACAAACTGCGAATGTCATGGCTAAGCTTTTAAACACGTTTGCACCGCCTTTTAAACTAGTTGGTGCATACTTCGTGATCTCTATCATATTTGCGATATTTTCCATTTTTTTATACAAATTTAGCAATTTTGATGTTGTACTAAATTTACAAACTGCTACTTTTTTACACATATTTTTAGTTGGATTTGTTATTAGTATCATCAAAGGCTCTATTTATCAGCTTAGTTCGGTTATCTTAAATCGAGCATTTTTTACTTTAAAAGGTGCGTATATCAATGTTTTTGTTTATACTGTGGCGCTTGTACTGTTTTTAAATGGGACGTTCTTTGAAAATACTTTGCTTATATATTTTGGCTCTGTTATGTTGTTTTTGAGTTTGCTTTATTTTGATATTTGCTATCTTTTGAGTTTTTTAAATTTAAAGATAAGTAGTTTTTCTCAGCTCTGCCTTTTTGTGTCAGCTATAATGTTTTTGATAGGTATCTGCTTTGGAATGCTGCTAGTGCTAATTATATTTGGCTGGTTGAACTTTGATTTTATAATGATACTTAGATTTCACTTATATTTTGTTTTTGGATTTATATTTTTTACTGTTCTTGGAGCTTCTAGCGTACTTTTACCTATGTTTAGTTTGGCTCATAATGTGAATTTCGGGCTATTTTACGCAAGTTTTACGCTTTATATATTTGGATTTTTTCTTGTCTGGTTTTTGCCAGATTGGGCTTTAAAACTCATTTTGAGTGCGGCTGTGCTTGCTGTTTTGCAGTGGATTTTGATATTGAAAAATAGAGTTAGGAAGGCTTATGATTATTGGAATTTAAATCTTATTTTTAGCTTTTTTATGCTTGGTTTTTCGCTATTTTCATACTATTTTTTGAGTTTAAATTTGGCTGTTTTTACTCTATTTTTTGGCTTTTTATACCCTTTTATCGTAGCTCATATATATAAAATTATGCCATTTTTGATCTGGTATCACTATATATCAAAATTTGTAGGAAAGATGAAAGTTCCTAATTTAGAAGATATGATTATGAAAAAAACTGCTTATTTAGGACTTGTTTTTAATCTAATTGCTATTGTTTTTATATGTTTTAAATTTGAGTATTTAGCGCAGGTTTTTATGTTTGTTAGTGCTATTTTAGTGCTGGTTAATATGATAAATTTTTTAAAATATATTAATTTTGGAGTTAAGTTATGAAAGACAAAATATATGACGAATTGAAAAAAATAGTAGATCCTGAAATCGGCTTTGATATAGTATCTTTAGGACTTATCTACAATGTTGAAGTGTCTGGAGATAAAGCGGTTGTGACAATGAGTTTATCTACTAAATCTTGCCCCTTGCATGAGTTGATTTTGGGCTGGGTAGAAGATGGCGTTTTAAGAGTAGTAAAAGAGTGTGAGATAGATCTGGTTTGGGAACCAGCATGGAACATTGATATGGCAAGCGATGAAATAAAGGCAATTTTAGGGTGATTTAAAATACCGATAAATTAAGTATTATTTTATGATTTATTAAGTATTTAATCAGTATCATTAACGACACAAATTTAAAAAGGAACTATATGAGAACAAATACGATAGGCAAGAAAATTGCACTTAGCATGATTGCAGTATTGTTTATAAGTTTTGTTGTTATGCAGTTTATTATTGTTGGACAATTCAATAGTTCTGCAACACAAACTACAAAAAATAATCTAGATATGCTTAGCAAATCAATATTTCAAACCGTGCAAGCAGCTATGAATACTGGCGATCCTGTTATGATAGAAAAGTCTGTAAAGGACGCTGGAACTATAAAGGGAGTTTCCTCTATAGAAATTTTTAGATCAGATGACCTTTCAGAAGGATTTGGTTTGGAAAAAGTAGTTCCAAAAGACGATATCATAAAAAAGCAGTTTTCTAATCCTCAAAATCTAACTTTTGATCTTAAAGAAGAAGGGGAACATAAACTAAGACTAGTCACTCCTTTGGTTGCAAAACAAGAGTGTTTGTCTTGTCACGCTACTGTAAAAGAGGGAAATGTTCTAGGAGTTATGGATCTTTCATACTCTTTTAACGAGATCGATGCAGATCTCAAAAATAAAAGTTTGATATTTTCATTTATATTTTTAATATCTCTTATTGTTACTACTTTGGTTGTACTTCTTGTGCTTAAAAAAGTAGTTATATCTCCTGTTTTAGAGCTTTTAAGTAGGGCAAAAGATTTGGCGAGTGGAGATGGTGATTTGAGTGCTAGAATAATAGTAAAAAACGATGATGAAATAGGACAGAGCTGCAAAAATATAAATATTTTTATAGAAAAAATACAAGGTATAGTAAAAGCAGCTCAAGGAAGCGCAAAAAGTGTTGAAAATGAAACTATAAATTTAAATACAAACGCTTCTATGTTATCAAATAGTACAGAAGCAGGAAAATTACAAGCTAAGAATTCATTTGAAGTAAGCAAGAGCGTATCTGAGGAGCTTAATACCTCAAGAGAGATAGCAAACAAAGCTGCATCGGCAAATAAAAAGTCTTATGATGAGTTAGATGATATGATAAATTCACTAAATGACGTTGTAAGTAGCTTGAATAATACAAATACAAAAGAGCAAGAGATAGCTGAAAGAACAAATTTAGTTGTCAAGCAGACTGAAGATATGAGAAAAATTCTTGATATGATAGGCGAAGTGGCTGATCAAACAAATCTTTTAGCTCTAAATGCAGCCATAGAAGCAGCACGCGCAGGAGATATGGGAAGGGGATTTGCAGTTGTTGCAGAAGAAGTTAGAGTTTTGGCTGAAAGAACAAATGACTCTTTAAAAGATATTGATTCAAATGCGCAAAATATGATAAAAGCCGTTCGAGATCTAGGAGTATCTTTAAATGAAAATGCAGCTCATATAGCATCTTTAAGCGATGAAGCAAATAGTCTTATGGATATGGCTAGAACTACGCAAAATACTACGTCTGAGTCAATGAAATTAGCAAATGAAGTAGCAGATAAAACCACGGATATAAATAGCAAAATTGAGAGCTTATTAGAACAGTCTAAAGAGTCTGTGACAATACTTGATAATAACACGAAGATAGCTTCCGAGTTCATTAGCGCTTCTCAAAGTCTAAAAGAGGTATCTTTAGATCTTGAAAATAATCTTAACAAATTTAAAACTTGATTTTAACTTTTTGTAAGTTTAAGTATCTCCAAATGCCTGTTTGGAGATACTTTGTGGATTATATCAATCCAGCTTCTTTCTTCAAACGCTCTATGTATAATTCACGTAGTTTTGGTGAGTATTTTCCTATCTTTGCGTTGTTTATTGGTTTTCCATCGGCTTTTATAACAGGTAGAAGTATCAAAGTGGCAGCACTGATAAATACTTCATCGGCGCTATAAACTTCATCCATAGTAAATTTTCTTTGTTCGACTTTAAGCCCGACTTCATTTGCCAATGTTAGCAAAACTTTTCGTCTTATGCCGGGCAATATCTCGTTTGAGAGTGGTTTTGTGATAAGAGTATCGTTTTTTATTATAAATGCGCTGCTACTGCTAGCTTCGGTTACAAATCCATCTTCTACCATAAAAGACTCATAAGCACCGGCTTTATACGCTTCATTTTTTGCATAACATTGAGCTAAAAGCGATATGGACTTTATGTCTCTTCTTTTCCATCTGATATCTGGGGTGCTTATTACTTCTATTCCTGTTTTGGCGTACTCGTTGTTAAATATCTCTTTTTGATAGACAAACGCCATAACAGTAGGTTCTAATCCTTTTATAAATTTAAACTCGCGTTCGCTCACGCCTCTTGTAACTTCCATATAGATACCGCCTTCTTTTACGCTGTTTTTTTCTATCAATGCGTAAAGTATCTTTTCAAATTTATCTTTATCAATAGGTAGCTCAAGTTCGATTGCTTTAAGGCTTCTTTGAAATCTCTCCCAAAAATCTTCTTTATCGACTAGTTTTGAGTTTATTATAGGAACTACTTCATAAATTCCATCTCCAAATATAAAACCACGATCAAATACGCTGATCTTAGCATCGTTTTTATCTAAAAATTTCCCATTTAAATAGACGATGTTTTCTGCCTCATCTGCTGCCATAATATCTGCTCCTATTAAAATTTCGAGTATTTTATCCATATTTCACTTATTTTTGATATAATATATGATTCAAAAATAAAAAAAGTAAAAAAGATGTTAGAAAAACTAAGAAAATTTATATTTAAAAAACTGTTTATCGTATCAAAACAACCTGTATTATTTAAAGATCTTCTTGAGGCTAATTGTCTATTTAATGAAGGAATGCTCGTTGATCCATCTAAGTTAAATTTTAGATTTAGGGACGGTAAGCTTTATATTATTTATGGAACTTTATGCTTTGTTATACTAGCTATGGCGATTATCATTTTGCACAAAATTTTTGAAAAAATCGACTTTCATTACTCTATTATAGGCACTATGATTATGACGGCTCTTGTTTTTATAGGATTTGATTTTTTTAAAGTTTGGGCTAGAAAAAGTATAAGCCATGAGCTTATAAAAAAAGCTTGGAATATACATTTTCCATATTTTCCTTATGAAAAATACTCTCAAAAAATAGAAATAATTTATAATGAGGCTATCAAAAAAGAGATACCAAGAAAAGATCTTGAAAAATATGTTTTAGATCAGCTTGTTCTTAGCGTATCATCTGATAAATAACTCCGTATTTGCCATAATTTTTGCTTGTTTTTGGGCTATAATTTCTAAGAGATATCTTATTTTTTCGTCGTTGCATATAAGTTTATCTTCTACATTGTCATAGAAATAATAAGGAAGCTTGTTTAATTTTTTACCTATCATCTCAAATCTTGTTATTATGATATTTATATCGGAGTTAAAATGAGCTTCTGTGATATTAAATTTGTCTGTATTTTGTATGGATTTTATGTAATCTTTTAAATTTATGAGTAAGCTATTTATCTCATAGAGATTTTTATAAATTTCTAAGTATATTTTAGAATTTTCACTTCTGCTTTCTAAAACCGCTGTTTTGTAGTCGCTTAATCCATTTAAAACTGAGTTTTCTTTTACTACAAATTTACCTTTTTGATTATGATGGATAGACCTTGCTAACATATCTAGCTTTTTTATAAGCGCATCAAAGTTTGAGCTTAGTTTTAGCTCTGTAGATCTCCTAAAAAATAGAACAGTTATGCCAAAAGCCACAAAAAATCCTATCAAAATATCCGTTACTCTAAATACCACCAAATCTATAAAATCAGTTTTTATCATAGAAAAAATAAGCGTAAAAGCGAGCATAAACATAGATGTAAAGCATATGGTAGGAAAGTTTTTTAGATAAAACGTAAGAAAGATCGAAATGATGATAATAGGTATAAAAATATAGCTTTCTTTGAAAAAATATATAAGAACAAGCCCTAAACAAACGCCGATCAATGCTCCTTTTATATTATTAAATCCAACAACTTTTGTCATATATGAGCTTGCTCTGCTTACGCTAAGCACTCCGATAGCTATCCATACTCCGTGATTTATCTGTGTTAATTGAGCGATTAATATAGCTATGGATACGCCAAGTGCTAGTTTGATCGAGTTTTGGACGGTTGGATTTTTTAAATTTATATCAGAAATTATCATTTTTATACTTTTTTTGTTGGTATTTTCTAACTTTATTTTGTCTTCACCGCCATTTTTTATAAGCCAAAATTTGGAGTATAAAACGTTCAAAGAAGCTCTAAATATAAGGTATTGCGTATCGTTTAGTTTATCTATAGCATCTGTTTTGATATCTGCGTTTTTGTCATTAAATATATTTTTTAATTCTTTTAAATTATGAGTGATTTCATCTTGTATATCTTTTAGTAAATTTACATCTTTTATGGTTCCAAAGTATCTTTTTATAGCGATCAATGAGTGAAAAATATCTTCTGATTTATATAGATAAAATATCGCCCTTGCGTGATGCATAATGATACTCTCATCTTTTAAATTTGAACTTTGATTTGCAAATATCTTTTTTATCGTTTCTATATGTTTTTCACACTCACTGCTAGAGTGTTCAAAACTCTTTGTATTAAATAGGTTTTTGCTCATATCCATAAGATCTTCTAGCAAAATGTTATAAGTTTTTTTGGTAAATTTTCCGTATGTTCCTATGTGCATTATACGAAAAGTTGAGGCTATAATTCCACCAGTAATTATCCCGAAAATACTATTTTCAACTTCTAAATTTCCGCTACTTTGAGCTATCAACGCTACTAGTCCTGAGATATTGACTATAGATAGTATTTTGTTCAAATTTTGATTAAATAAACTGCTCAATCCCACAAAAAGCATCCAGATAAATGTAGGCAAAAATAGCAGCCAACTTGCTTCATAAGCTAATTTCGCAAAGGGTAAAAACATAGAAACTAAAATCACGTATAAGAAAAAATATTTAATCTTAGTAAAATCGCCCCCATCAAGGGAGTTGATAAAAAATATATTCATAGATGCATTAGCAGCAAAAATAGCCCCATAAACACCGAAAAAATAGTAAGCCATACATCCGCATACTATCATCGAAATCGACGCTTTAAGAGCAAAACTAAAGGCAAAATTTTCGGGATCGTATGTTTTTATAAATTTAGAAATAGTCGTACTCATCAATAACTCATATTATCGATGATCTGGTTTTTATATTTTATTTTTTCTAATTTTGATTTTAAAACTTTATTCTCTTCTAAAAGAACATTTAGTTTATTTTTTAATTCTGCTATATCACGGCTAGTGTAGTAGATCTCATTACTGATGTAAATTTTTGGTATTGTAACGCAAAGTATTAAAAGTAGCATAAAATATGCAGCCATGAGAGATTGAAAGTTTAGATTATGCTCTTTTTTAAGCTCTTCATCGTGCTTTTGTAGCAGTTCGTCTTTATCGCTCATACATTCCTCTGTATATGAAAAATTCTCATTTTAGCGCAGCTGCTTCTTGGATTTTGTTTTATTTCGTCCTCGCTTGGAGTTATCGGTTTTTTTGTTAATATTTTTCCTATTGAATGGTTGTTTCCGCACTCGCATTTCATAACAAAATTATCACATACGCAGCTTTTTTCCCACTCTTTGAATGTTGATTTTGCTATTTTATCTTCTAAAGAGTGAAATGAGATTATATCTAAAATTGCATTGTTTATTTTTGAACTTTTTATTAAATTTAAAAGATTAGTTAGTTCGTCAAGCTCTTTATTTACTTCTATTCGTATGGCTTGAAAAGCCAAAATAGCCACGCTTACGCTTCTGTTTTTTAAATTTGAACGACCTATAATGTTTGAAAGTTCTTTTGCTGATTTTATAGGAGATTTACTTCTTGCATCTACTATTTTTTGGGCTAAGCTTTTCGCATTTGGAAGCTCTGCATATTTATAAAAAATATCGGCTAATTGATCTTTTGAGTACGAGTTTATCAACTCTTTTGCGCTAAAAGTTTGATTTTTATCCATTCTCATATCTAAATTGTTGCTATTTATGCTAAATCCTCTTTCATCAAGATCTAGCTGAAGTGAGCTAACTCCTATATCTGCTAAAATACCTTTTATCTCTTTATGGTCGATTTTATCTAAAATTCCTGCAAAATTGCTTTTATAAATTTGTATTCTGTCTGAGTACTTTTCAAATTTGGTTTTGCAAAACGATATCGACTCGTTATCTCTATCGCAAGCTATGATTTTTAAATTTGGATTTGATATCAAAATAGCTTCGCTGTGCCCCCCATATCCTAATGTACAGTCTAATATGGTACCGTTTTTGATATCTTTAAAAGAGTCCAAAACAGGCTTTAGTAAAACTGGTATATGAGGCGAATTCAACGTGTTTCCTTGGTGTATGATCATTTTAGTATGTTAGCATAAATTTATTGAAGTTGTAATAAAAGCCAGATATTTGCTATAATTATCACAAATAATTTAGGAAAAGTTATGAATATTGAATACTCTATGGGTGAGATAAAAAAGATATCGGCTTCTATGTTTAAAAAGAATTTTTTCGGTATATTTCATGGATCGATATCGGCTAGAATCGAGCATAACCAGTTTGTGATAAATAAAAAAGATGCGATATTTGATGGGCTTAGTAATGATGATCTTACTTTGTTGTATTCTAAAAAGGATTATAGATGGAATGATGCTAGCATAGATAGCGATATACATCTAAATATATATAAAAATATCGGCGAGGCAAAATATATTTGTTACGCGATGCCGCCTTATCTAACGGCGTATAGTATGGATCATATAACTATTGAGCCGCGAGATTACTTTGGATATATGAAATTTGATAATATATTTGTTTATGATATAAAACAATTTGATGATTGGTATGAAAGAGCTCCATCTGAGATATATCGGTATATGATTGAAAAAAATAGCAATATAATGGTTATAAAAGGATATGGTGTTTATGTATATGAAAGAACGGCATATGATCTAGCAAAGACGGTAGCTCTTTTGGAAAATAGTTGTAAAATGATAAATTATGCAAGTAGATTTCAAAATTTAAACTTAGGTTTATGAATTAGTAAAAAAGTTCGTAAAATTTTACAAAATTTAATTTTAGTATATGATTTTAAGGTAATTTAAACAGAGTTTTGGTAGAATTGCGATGTTTATTGCGATTTATGATAAAGGAAAATTATGATAACTTGGATGCAGAAGCATAAAAAGTATTTGGTTGTGACTATTTGGATAAGCACTATCGCATTTGTCGGAGCGGGTTTTGTTGGTTGGGGCGCTTATGATTTGAATAGTAATAGAGCAACTTCAGTAGCAAAAGTAGGAAATAGAAATATCACAATCCAAGAATTTCAGAAAACTTATAGCAATTTATATAACTATTATTCAAGTCTATCTGAGGGCAAATTTACTCAAGAACAAGCTGATGAAATGGGACTTGATAGAATCGCTTTGCAAAGATTAATCCAAGAAAATTTATTTTTAAATTATGCTGATGATATAGGACTTATGATATCTAAAGAGGAGCTTATAGCGGCTTTAATGTCAGATGAAGGTTTTCAAGTAGATGGTAAATTTGATAAAATCAGATATGAAGATACATTAAAAAGAGCTAGAATCACTCCGAAAGATTTTGAAAATGAACTTACAAATAAGCTATTATTAAACAAGTTTTTTGATGCTATAAATTTAAAAACAAATCAGACTGATTTGGATATTTTAGCTTCTAGTTATTTTATGGAAGATAGAGTTTCTATAAACATTATAAAAGCTGATAAAAATAGTATTTTGGTAGATGAAAACGAACTAAAAGATCTATGGGAAAAAAGTAAAAATCAATATCTAACTAAGAGCAAATTTGAGCTGCAAACAAAATTTATACCACAAACCAATATGGACGTAAATGATACCGTTTTAGAGGAATTCTTTGAAGAAAACAGAGGAAATTATAGAGACGGTTTTGATAAACTTTTAACGTTTGACAAAGCAAAAGATGACGTAAAACATGATTATGAGCTAAAACAAGCTAGAAAAACAGCTCTTGAAGAGTATTTAAAGATAAAAAAAGGAGAATCAAACGCTACTACTGCAGTAACGGTATTAGAAGATAATGAGGATTTTCCTATAAACGAGCTAAGAGATGCTAAATTAGGCGATGTTTTAAAGCCGTTTGAGTATAAAAACGGATATATGATAGCAGAATTAGTCGGTAAAAATATGCCAGAAGTGATGAGCTATGAAGAGGCAAAAAATGCTCTTACTAAAGTTTATATGGATGAAAAAGGTAAAAAACTTCTTGAAGAAAAAGCAAAACAATCTTTAAATAATTTTAGTGGAAAAGATATAGGATTTGTAAGTAGAGATACTAAAAAAAGCGTTGATGGGCTTAGCGAAACTGAGTATTTAACTTTTATCATGAAGTTATTTGAAAGTCCAAATAAAAATGGATATATTATGTTAGATACAAAGGCTGTTGTGTATAGTATTTTAGAGCAGAGACTTTTAAATTTAGATAAAGTAAAAGAGTATAATGCTCTACTCTCTCAAAATGCTAGTGCTATAAAAAATGGACAGTTAGAGCGAGATCTATTAGATGCTTTGCAAAAACGTTACAAAATTGAACAATACTATAAAAGGTAATAATCGTGGGAACTAAGATACTTGGTATAGACATCGGCTCCACACAAATTTGTGCTATTATGGCTGAATGTGAAAATAGCAGCACTAGATCAGATAATGCGATTAAAGTGATAGGCATGGGGTCTGTAAAATCACAAGGATTAAAAAAAGGTTCGATCACAAATATTGAATTAGCATCAAACTCTATTAAAGCAGTCGTAAATGACGTAATGAGAATAGCAGGAACAAAATTTGATAAAGTTATAGTATCTATATCTGGTAAAGATGCTAAAAATATAGACTGCAAAGACGTTATAAATATACCAGAACGCGAAGTAAATATAAAACAGATCGAACGCGCTATAAGCTCAGCTGAGTATAAGGTGAAAATTCCGCACGATTATGAGATCATACATACTTTACCTTATAATTTTAAAATAGACGAACAAGACAATATAGAAGATCCGCTTGGTATGAACGGCACTAGACTTGAAGTTCAAGCTCACATCATCGTAGTACAAAAATCAGCAGTTATGAATTTAAGAAAAGCTATAGAAAAAGCCGGTTTAAAAGCCGATAATATAGTATTATCTGGTTATGCTTCAGCTATAGCTACTTTAAATGAAGATGAAAAGGCTTTGGGAGCTGTACTTATAGATATGGGTGGTGCTAGTTGTAATATGGTTGTTCATTCTGGTAATTCTATTAGATATAATGAGTTTTTAGGTGTAGGCTCATCAAATATAACAATCGACTTATCTACTATTTTACATACTCCTCCGACCGTTGCTGAAGATATAAAAGTTAAATACGGAACCCTTAAAAATCAAGGTAATGAGCTTATCGTATTGCCTGATTTGGGAGATGAAAACTCAAGCCACGAAGTTGATATTAGCGTGATTACAAAAGTTATTTATATGCGAGTAGAAGAAACTTTGATGATACTTGCTAAGATGCTTAGCGAGAGTAATTATAAAGATCTAGCAGGAGCAGGAGTTGTGCTAACTGGCGGAATGACAAAATTAGACGGTTTGAGAGAGTTAGCTTCAGCGGTATTTGATAGTATGCCAGTGAGAATAGCTAGGCCAAGAGAGTTTGAAAGTTCTATAGATGTATTTAAAGATCCTGCAAACTCATGTGCGATAGGGCTTTGTTTGTATGGTGCTGGTTACTTTACTCCTTACGAGATAGACTCTGAAAGAAAACTAAGATACAAAGATGAACCGATAATAAAAAATAGAGGTTTAATCTCCGTAAAAGAGATGGATGAGAAGCGTGATCAAGTATTGCATAGTGATACTAAAGATAAATTTGATAAAGATTATGAGATATATGAAGGTATCGAAGATGAAATTAGTATAAATACTCAAAATAATAACCTAAAAGGTATTGATTTAAAGATAGAAAATGACGATTCTATAAAGAATGATGTTGGAGCTAAAAGGATAGATATGGCAGATGGCATTAATCCGTTTTCTAAGTTTATTAATTATCTAAAAAATTTATTCTAAATAAGGGAGATGATATGGGCGGTTTCACAGTAGAAGAGAATAAAAATATTTACGGCGCCAAAATAAAAGTTGTTGGAGTAGGCGGCGGCGGCGGCAATATGATAAATCATATTGTAAGAGAAGGTATAAATAATCAAGATGGTATGAGATCTGTGGATTTGATAGCTGCAAATACCGATGCGCAGGCACTAGAAGACTCTTCGGCTACAACTAGAATACAATTAGGAGAGAAAAAAACTAGAGGTCTTGGCGCAGGTATGGTTCCTGAAGTAGGTAAAGAAGCTGCCCTTGAGAGTTATGAAGAGATCAAAACTACTTTGGAATATTCTGATATAGTTTTTATAGCATCTGGATTTGGTGGCGGTACAGGCACCGGAGCAGCTCCCATAATCGCTCAAGCTGCTAAAGAAGTAGGTGCTTTAACAGTAGCTGTTATTACTACTCCTTTTGCTTTTGAAGGCAAAAAAAGAATGAGATTAGCTCTTGAAGGTGTAGAAGAGTTAAAAAAAGAGTGTGATAGCATAGTTGTTATACCAAATCAAAAACTTATGGGAATAATAGATAAAAAAGCTGGCATAAAAGATAGTTTTAAAGAGGTTGATAATATATTGGCTCGTGCTGTTAGCGGTATGAGTTCTATAGTATTGAGCTCTGGAAAAAGCGATATCAACCTTGACTTTGCTGATGTTAGAACTGCTATGAGTCATAGAGGATTATCTCTTATGGGCGTCGGGGAAGCCGATGGAGAAGAAGCAGCGCAAGAAGCTCTTAAAAACGCGATCCAATCTCCACTTCTTGATGATATGAATATCAAAGGCGCAATGGGCGTTTTAGTGCATTTTAGATTCCACCCAAGCTGCCCTATGAGCGACATAAGCGAAGCTATGCTTATAGTAGAAGATAGTGCAGACACAGATGCCGATATATTCTTTGGAACTCTTACTGATGATACTATGGAAGAAGGAAGAGTTCAAGTAACCTTAGTGGCTACTGGATTTTACGATAAAAACAATGCAAAACAGCCTGAAGCTACTCCTGCGGCTGAAGTAGTTCAAGAAAAAAGAGAACAAAATATATTCGGTGCTTACAGAAGAGCATCTGGATATGATGTAAATGTAAATTCAGATGATCTAGATATACCGACAGTGAGCCGCTTTAAATTAGACTAATATTTAAACTCCCTTATTATCCTTTGTTTAGCCATATTTGGCTAAACTCCGGACGATATTCAAAATGCATCGTATCGAAATGTTCCCATCTTCCTCCCCATATGAAACCATTTTTTTCGAAAACTTCTACTATATCTTTTGGTATATTATTGTGATATTTTCCATCTTTGCTCCATTGCCAGTAGTCGCTCATATCTACATTTATATCTATGGCTATACCCCAGCTATGAGCTGATAAAAGATCCGTTTTTGATATTTTTCTATAGTTGAAAGTGCCTGCTGGATTATCTAAATATTTTAATAAATTTGGATTGTTTTTTACCATAAAATCCAGTTCATCGCTAACTTTTTGCAGAGCTTTTGCAGCACCGTTTTTTGAGTTAAATTTAAATGTTTTATTGACTGAATTTTTAAGCCATACGACATTGATTAAATTTGATTGCACTTCATCTTTTGTTTTTCCATATATTTTTGAGAAAAATTGTTCATTTCTAAATCTTCCCGCGTCTATAAGTTTCGCATCAAGAGGCTCAAGCAGCGGATAATCATAAGTTAGCATATCTTTTACGCTTGGATGATTTATGAGTTCATCATATGTTTTTTGTTTTCCATCATCAAAAATCATACTAGAATTATCATCAAAAATTACTCTATTGTTTTCTATTTTTACTCCATAACCATTTTGAAATGCTGATTTTTCATCTTTTATGATTATATTCATAGATGTTATTTTAGAAAGTAGTAGTGCTTTATCGCTTATACTTTCGTCTCCTTTTCCTATTTCAAGATCGGTTATGGCGATTTTGCCTATCATGGCTCTACCATTATCTTTAGTTTTTATCCCCCATGAGTCATGCACTGATGTTAAAGTTCCGTTTATATCTCCTGCATATATCATAATATGACCCGGCATATAAAGTAGTGTTAAAAATGGAATTGCGTATTTTTTTATCATATCTTTTTTCTCATCATTTGTTAGATTTTTTAAATTTATAACTCTGCCGATCTGCCCTTGAGCTTTTGAGTTTCTAGGTAGCCAAACACCAAACGAGCTAAAATAGTCTTTGATAAATAACGAGCAGTCTCTTAGCTTGTTCTCTCCACCCCATCCATAGTTTTGACCAAGTAGCCCATTTAGTGTTGTTTTTAAATTTTGGCTATTTATCGTTTGAAATTGTTTCGCATACTCTTTGCTCACTGTGAAGTTATTTTTAAATTTAAAAGATAAGTAGTCTTGAGAATCGTATGGAAATATCGATCCTATCCTAGAATAAAACAGAAATTTGCCATTTTCATCTTTTATCGCTTCGTTATCTTTCGTAAATACCGCAAATTTATATCTTTGGAATTCATCTACTTCTTTTTTTGTTAGCAATTTGATATCTTTTGATCTAACAAAACCCCATAAAGAGTCGCTTTTTACGAATGCCCACGCACCGTCTTTGCTAAAATGAGAGACTAAAAGTGGATGAAAAGTACCCAAAACAGACTCTTGCAAGTAATCAAACGGATATCCTTCACCGGCTTTTGTCGGATCTAAAAATAGTTTTTCGATAGTTGGGAAATCCCTAATTTCCGTATTTGCAATTGTAATGGCGGGCTGCAAAATGCTTTTGAATTTATCAAAATTTGCATTATCTTTTTGAGCTAAAAACCACTCATCGTTTCTTGGAAGTTTGCTCTCTCCGTAATACTTCTTATTTGGACTATTTTTATATACGCTAAAAGCCCACATAAGCTCATTTTTACTCTCTTTGATCTCATCATTCCAGACGCTAAAAAGCTTACTTAACAGCTCAAATTCATTAGCTTTTATGCTTTTACCAAGATCTGGTAAAATACTCGCGTTTTGTTCAAATTTAAGGCTAAGTATAGGTTCTGGCTGTGGAATTTGATCTATTTTGGGGGCGCACCCGACAAAAAATAGCACTAAAACAGAATAAACAAGTCTTTTCATATAATTTCCTCAAATTTTTAGTATAATAAAACAATTATAACAAAAATAGGGCTTGATTTGTTAAACGATATCTTAAACATTTTAAATGATTCTAATCTATTTTTAACCGGCGGTGGCGGAGTTGGAAAAAGTTATACTATCAAAGAGATAATTAGTCACTATAAAAGTGGGTTTAAAAATGTAGTTGTGCTGGGAAGCACCGGTATAAGCGCTGTTGGAGTAGGTGGCGTTAGCTGTCACAGTTTTTTTAAATTTGGAATTAGTGAGAACTTTGAAGAGTTAAAACTTCTTGATAAAAAGCAAAAATCTAAGTTAAATGAGCTAAAAAAAATACTTAAAAATTGTGATTTATTAATCATTGATGAGATTTCTATGGTTAGTGCTGAGCTGATGGAGATGATAAGCTTAAGACTTATTTGGTCTGAATTTAGAGGTAAAGTTTTGCTTGTAGGGGATTTTTATCAGCTTCCACCAGTTAAAAAATCTGCTCAAAATCTATTATTTAGCTTTAATTACGCATTTAGTTCAAATGCTTGGAATAACCTAAATC
Source organism: Campylobacter fetus subsp. testudinum 03-427 (assembly GCA_000495505.1). Taxonomy (NCBI): domain Bacteria; kingdom Pseudomonadati; phylum Campylobacterota; class Epsilonproteobacteria; order Campylobacterales; family Campylobacteraceae; genus Campylobacter; species Campylobacter fetus. Next base: position 585,249 of record CP006833.1, read on the forward strand.
TCAAAAATGTAGAGCTTAGAGTTTCAAAAAGAACTAAAGATGTTGGATTTTATAAGATACTATCAAAAATACGAATAGGAGTGATAGACGATGAAATTTGCGATTTTTTAAAGAGCAAAATTGTGCGTGAAATTCCAAATAACATAACAGCTCTTTTTGGTAGAAATTATGAAGCTGATAGATTAAACGAACAGCGTTTAAATGAGATAAACTCTAGTTTAGAGACGATACTTGCTAAAACTAAAATTTATGATAACTCAATGCATAGCGCCCTTTTGCAGAAGTGGATTTTAAATTTAAACTCTCCTTGCGAACTTAGGTTGAAAAAAGGAGCCAAAGTTATGTTTTTAGCCAACAAATGGGGTGAATACTATAACGGCGAGCAAGGCGTCATAAGAGAATTTGTAAAAGGCGAGGGAGGAGTTGAGATCATTTTGGTGCAAAAAGATAGCGGAGAAGTCATAAGAGTAGAACCGCATACTTATGAACTATATGATTATCATATGAAAGATGAAGAGTTATCACAAACTTTAAAAGCTAACTATATGCAGTTCCCTTTGAAGCTAGCTTACGCCATTACTATCCATAAATCTCAAGGTATGAGTATAGAAAAATTTGCTTGTAATGTGGATAATATATTTGCAAACGGTCAGCTATACGTGGCACTTTCAAGAGCTATTAGCGCAGATGGACTTTATATACAATACACGAAAAATATAGATTTTGCGGATTATTTAAAAAAAGTGGTTAAGATAGACAATGAAGTTAGTGATTTTTATAGAAATAGCAAATTTATAAAGGAGAATATTACATGAAAAAACCGATTTTTTTTGTTCTATTTTGTGTGTCTATGATGGCCGGAACTCTTCGTATAGATAATTTTGAGAGTGATTTATACTCAAAATCAGCAGCAAATAATATGAAAAAAATATCCATGAGTTTAGAGTTTATCACCAGAGACGATAATGTAAATGAGTCTGCTATATATGATTCTTTAAATGTTATAGTTGGTAGTTTTTATGCTGAGGATCTTATGACTTCTAGGGGAAAAGAGAGTTTTAAAACAACTCTTATAAAATATATATCAAAAAAATATTCTTTAGATATTGATGAAATTTATATAATAAGTCTTAAGATTTTGAACGAAATAGATATAGAAAAGATAATAAAAGCTATAAAAGAAAGAGATCTTTGCTCTCCAAACTCTTCAAACAATGGAGCAAAAAATAAAATAGATAATTACAATTTAAATTTAAATAAAGATTTTGGAGAAAATTAGATATTCTCACTTTTTATAAATTTAAGCAAACTAGTTAGTCTAGTTTGCTAATATATCAAAGTTTTCAGGGATATTAGGTTCTAAAATTCCCGTGTTTATAGGCTCATTTTTCCTTGTATCGCTAAGAGTTATTTTGACCAAATTTCCTAATTTGTCGCTATAACTTATCTCTGATGGCATCGAGTTTTTTACTTTGATGTTATATGTAGTGTCATCATATACTGCTTTGAACTCATTGTTAGAAACTTTTTTTGCTGCCCTTAAAATTTCTGTTAAATTTGGAGAGTCTTTTAAGTCTGTAAGTATGGCTTGTTCTAACTCAGGCTCTAAAATAGTAACTCTTCCGTAATTAAAATATATAAGTTTAGTAGCGGGAGTTTTGTAGTGCCAAAATGCGCCTATCTCTTTGTGCGCGACAAAGTATCCTGTGTATGTTATTTTTTTATTTTGACTTGTGACTGTTTGCGTGAAGTTGCTTGAAAGAGTATTAAAATCAAGCTCATTAGCCCCATAAACACCAATGACAATTGCTAAAATAATTATAAATTTTTTCATATTTTTTCCTTAGAGTCCGAGTACTTTTAAAAGCTGTAATTTTACCAAAAATAAGCTAACAAAAGCATAAATTTAACCGTTTTTAGATAAAATAACCGTTTATTAAATTTGAAATAAGGTTAAAAGATGATTACAGCTATTGCAAGAAAAATTTTTGGCACTAGAAACGATAAAGAGATTAAAAAATATTTCAAACGCGTCACATTGATAAATGCTCTTGAGAGTAGATATTCAAATTTAAGCGATGATGAGCTTAAGGGAGAATTTAGTAAGCTAAAGGTTGATTTATTATCAAAAAAAGTGACAAAAGACGATATTTTAAATGATGTTTTTGCAATAGTTAGAGAAGTTTCAAAAAGAACTTTAAATATGCGCCATTTCGATGTTCAGCTTATAGGAGGAATGGTTTTAAATGACGGAAGAATAGCCGAAATGAAAACTGGAGAGGGAAAAACCTTAGTTGCTACGCTTCCAGTTGTTTTAAATGCTATGGATGAAAAAGGCGTTCACGTCGTTACTGTAAATGACTATCTTGCAAAAAGAGACGCTACGCAAATGAGTGAAATTTACAATTTTTTAGGTCTTAGCGTAGGTGTAATTTTGAGTGGCGAGTATGATGATGAAAAGAGAAAAGCCGCTTATAATAGCGATATAACTTATGGTACAAATAACGAATTTGGATTTGACTATCTGCGTGATAATATGAAATTTGAAATCGATCAAAAAGTGCAAAGAGAGCATAATTTCGTTATAGTTGATGAAGTAGATAGTATATTGATAGATGAAGCTAGAACGCCGCTTATCATAAGTGGTCCTACAAATCGAACTCTTGATGGCTACATAAAAGCTGATGTAGTGGCTAAACAGCTAGTAAGAGGCGAAGCTGCAGATCCAAGAGTTCCAAATTCTAAAGCTACTGGAGATTTTGTCGTAGATGAAAAAAACCGTACGATAATGATAACCGAAGCAGGTATAGCAAAAGCTGAGAAGCTTTTTGGTGTGGATAATCTGTATAATCTGGAAAATGCTATTCTTAGTCATCACCTTGATCAAGCGTTAAAAGCTCACAATTTATTTGAGAAAGACGTTCATTACGTTGTAAAAGACTCACAAGTCGTTATAGTTGATGAATTTACCGGACGACTTAGCGAGGGTAGAAGATTTAGCGAGGGACTTCATCAAGCTTTAGAAGCAAAAGAGGGTGTAAAAATTCAAGAAGAAAGCCAAACTTTAGCAGATATTACTTTTCAAAACTACTTTAGAATGTACTCTAGACTCTCTGGTATGACTGGAACCGCGCAAACTGAAGCTACAGAGTTTTCTCAAATTTATAAATTAGAAGTTATATCTATACCTACAAATGTTCCTATAAAAAGAGTAGATAGAGATGATCTTATCTATAAAACTGAAAATGAAAAATTTAAAGCTGTTATAGAAGAGATCAAAAGATCAAACATAAAAGGTCAGCCAGTTTTAGTCGGAACTGCAAGTATAGAAAAGAGTGAGATATTTCACAAAATGTTAGTTAAAGAAAAAATTGCACACTCTGTTTTAAATGCTAAAAATCATGAAAAAGAAGCTGAAATAATAGTTCAGGCCGGAGCAAAAGGTGCAGTAACCATAGCTACAAATATGGCAGGACGCGGCGTCGATATACGAATAGACGATGAGGTAAGAGAGCTTGGAGGGCTTTATATCATAGGAACTGAGCGCCACGAAAGCAGACGTATAGATAATCAGTTAAGAGGACGCGCTGGACGTCAAGGCGACCCTGGGCTTAGTAGATTTTATCTAAGTCTTGAAGATAATCTTCTTAGGATATTTGGTAGTGATAAGATAAAAGCTATTATGGACAGACTTGGTATAGAAGAGGGTGAAAGCATAGAGAGCAGACTTGTTACAAGAGCGGTTGAAAACGCTCAAAAGAAAGTAGAGAGTTTGCATTTTGAGAGTAGAAAACATATACTTGAGTATGATGATGTAGCAAATGAGCAAAGAAAGACTATCTATAAATATAGAAATGAGCTTTTAAACCCAAATTATGACCTAAAAGATAAGATTATATCAAATAGACAAGATTTTGTAAAAACTCTACTTGATGAGGTTAATATATTTGATGGCGGACTTGGAGATGAGTTTGATATATCAAGGCTTTGTGAAGTCGTATATGGCGAGAGTGGAACTAGGATAGATGAAGATGAGATAAAAGGGCTGGATTATCATAGTTTAGCAGATAAAGTATCAGATAAACTAGCAAAAGATTATGAAGATAAGATGTCTGTGATAGATGAAGAGCAAAGAAAAAATATCGAAAAAGTTTTATATCTACAAGTTTTAGATGGTGCTTGGAGAGAGCATTTGTATCAAATGGATATACTAAAAACCGGTATTGGACTTCGTGGATATAATCAAAAAGATCCTCTTACTGAGTATAAAAAAGAGAGTTACAATCTATTTATGGAGCTTGTTAATAGGCTTAAAAATGAGAGTATTAAGACGCTTCAGATAGTTAGATTTAAAACTGAAGATGATGAAAATACGCATAGAGCTTTAGAAAAAATGCAAGACGAAGCAAATTTACAAAATAAATTTGAAAAAAAACCTGCAAGAAATGAGCCTTGCCCATGCGGAAGCGGAAAAAAATATAAAGATTGCTGCGGAAAAAGCGGCCCGAAAAAAGGAGTTTTTGCCTAGTATGGTAAAATATCTACTATTAAAATATCTAAGATTTGATAAAACTCAGCCGTTTATCACACTTTCTGCTATTTTGGCGTTTTTAGGCGTAAGCATAGGTCTGATGGTGTTGATAGTCGCTATGGCTATAATGAACGGATTTGATAAAGAGTTTGAAAGAAAGCTTTTTACAATGAATTATCCTATAACAGTTTTAAGTCATATTAAAGGATCTATTTCAAGCTTGGACGTAGATGAACTAAGACAAAAGTTTCCAAATTTAAAACTAAGTCCATATATCAGCACTCAAACTATATTGAAAAACGGCTCTCAGCTTGAGGGTGGGCTTGTATTTGGAGTAGATTTCAATGATGAAAAAGAGATAAACTCAGTTATAAAAGACGCTATAAAAGATAGTATTCCTACGGGATTTGAGATAGTGATCGGTAAGGGTATAAAAGACGAATTTATGCTAGGAGAGAATGAAAAAATCACTCTTATATTTATGCAAAATAGCCCTACTGGACTAGCTATAGTTCCTACTATGAAGCGATTTAACGCTGTAGCGGACTTTAGTTCAGGGCTTATCGCTTATGATAAAGCTTATAGTTACACAGATGTTAATGCTTTGAGAAAAGTTCTTGGGTATGATGATGATAAATTTGATGGCATTCATATATACTCTCAAAATCCAAAACAAGATATCATAAAGCTAAATGATATCTTACCGCCGGGTCAAAAAGCAGTTGGCTGGTGGGAGCAAAACGGTAATTTTTTTAGTGCTTTAGCACTTGAAAAGAGGGCGCTTTTTATAGTTTTAATGCTTATTATCTTAGTTGCTAGTTTAAATATCATAAGTTCTCTTTTAATGACTGTTATGAACCGCCGACAAGAAATAGCTCTTTTACTCGCTCTTGGTGCTAGTAAAAATGAGATCAAAAGAAGTTTTTTTACTCAAGGATTATGTATAGGTGGGAGCGGGATCGTGTTCGGGCTCGCTCTAGGACTTTTTGGTGTATGGCTACTTGGGAGTTTTGATATAATAAATTTACCAGCAGATGTTTATGGAAGTAGCAAACTACCTATGGAGCTATCTTTAAGTGATTTATCAATGATAATTATAGGTGCTATTTTTATAGTTGCATTTTCATCATATTACCCTGCCAAAAAAGCTAGTAACGTAGATATCTTGACAACTCTTAGGAATGAGTAGGGCTATTTGTTGCAATCTGCTTTTGACGCTGCTAACTCAACATACGCAAAACCGGTTATCGGCGTGACTTTTATGAATATGCAATCATTATTAGTATGAATGAGTTTTATGGTGCAAGGTGATACTTTTCCGGCGGTTTTATCGATAAACGATTGTCCATATGGCTTATCTGGATTTCCATCATATGGAAGTCCGAGCTCATCAAATCTAATTTTTATGCCTACATTGCTTCTTTGTGCTAGACATCCATCGCTAAATTTTATTGCATTTATATTGTATGTATGTGTCAAATTTAGTTTTAAATTTAATTGTTTTAATATAGTATTGCTCATAGAATTAGGTGAAAAACCAGCAGTTAGTCTTTTTGATGAATTCTCAGGATCTTTTGCAGCTTGACCTATAGAATTTAGATTTGTGCTGCCTGTTTTATCAGAATATACATTATATCTCCAGCAGTTAGTATTTTCACATATACCTTTAATTTTATTTTGTGTATTTATATTTGTAAATTCAAAAATCCATCTTTTTTTATACCAGTCCGGATCGCTTTGATTAAATTTATCATCTATTATAGCTAAATGCTGGGTATAACGAATGTGGCTTACTATCTGATCGGCGGCTAAACGGAGATCATTTCTGTTTAATTTAGGAACCGTAAAAAATGCCATTATGCCGACTATGACTAGTACTATTACAAGCTCTATTAGTGTAAATGCTTTTTTCATAGCAGTAGTATAGCATAATTATATTATTTTACAGAGATAAAATTTGTCGATTTGTTTGCCGAGTTTTTTTATGTTTATAATGGTTTGATCGCAGTTATCATTTTTACTTCTACTTAAAATATACTCTTTACCTCTTAACACGCCATAAAATTTTAGTCTTAAAGCTAAATTTTGATCTGTTTTTACATAGCTTATACCAAGCTCGTTAAGCTTTTTAGCAAGTTCTTTCGCAACGTCGTATTTATAGGCAAAATGGTCTTTTGGATCTTTTAAGAAAAAATATAAAAAGTTATGAAATATAGTCGCCGATGAGTTTGAAAATAGAACTGCTAACACTATAATTGTAGTAAATTTATATTTTATTCTAAATTTAGGAAGTCTGGCGCGATATGAGCTAAAAAACGTACGAACCATGACCGGCATAAAAATCACGCAAAAAGGCAGAAACATTTCAAGACTCGGACGTTGTCTTATAGATATGATAGAGCAGATCCCAAAAGCGGTTATAGCAACGAACCAAAGAAAAGTTTTTTCCTCTTTTATGGCGATTCTATATATCGTATATATAAAATATATAAAGATTAACGGCGAAAATACCGCTGCAAATACGCCAATTGTGTCTATAAAATACCCTTTTGGTTTGCCATAAGCATCGATACCGTTTAACCAAAACCATGCTAGACAAAATATCAGTCCAAAAATGGCTAATTTTTTGTCTCGTTTAAATATTCCAAAAAATATTATCGCTATATATAAACTTATAAAAGGTTCGCTTATTATAAGTGATACTAAAAGCATAAAAACAAAAGATTTAAACATCTTATTTTGTTCAAAATATACAATAAGCAAAGTTATAAATATCACAAATCCGGCTTCATTTATTAGTATCGCACTTGCCAATACCCCCGGTAAAAACATATATAAAATAGCTGAAATAAGCCTATCGGATTTTCTTTTTAATATAGGCTTTGAAACTTTGTATATCAAAAATATATTTAAAAAATGTAAAACCAAAAAAGGTAGTCTTAAAGCATAATCATTACGCCCAAACAAAATAGTAGAAGCGTTTGTCACTATGGATAAAAAATTTACTTTTTGGAAATAAATCACTGCTTCGTTGTAGCTTATACTTAAATTTGAAACACTGTAAATGAGTAACAAAATATTAAATATAATGGCGCTAAATAGCAAAAACAGCTCATTTTTAAAAATACTAATACTTTTCATGTCTTAAAGCAAATATAAACATTAATGATACAGCGCTAATAACGCTGATAAGGCTTAAAAAAGCTCCCCAGCCATGCGCCATATATATAAAACTAGGTGTGAAACTTCCAAGCGCACCACCTGCGTAATAAAAACTTACGTACAAACCATTTGAGATACCTTTGTGTGAATCTGCTAATTTATTTATAAATCCACTTGCTATGGAGTGAATGATAAAATTTCCAAGACAAAAAACTAACATAGCACAAAACATTACTAAAAAGCTTTCAAATCTAAATATCTGAAGTGCTACTAGAAATATGATTATACCGATTATCATCGCATTTAAAGGAGTTTTTAATATGGCAATTATTTTTTTAGAGTTAAATGCTATTAATACACCTATTATATATCCAAAATACATCATGCCTGTTTTACTGCCGCTATACTCATTTCCTAAATTTGCAAGCTCAAATGGTATAAAATTCAGTATAGCTTGAAATGAGAAAAATATACCAAATATCATAAGATAAATATATAAATTGTGTTTGATTTTTAAAATATGAGCTATATCTTTGAGTTTTGGCTTTATGAAGCTAGCACTTATGTTGCTACTAAATTTAAAAACCAAAAAAGCAGCTGTTAAAAGCAATACCCCAACCAATAAAAAGAAAACTCTCCATCCAAAAATATCAGTAAATAATCCGCTTAAAAATCTACCTAAAAATCCGCCTATTATAGTGACTCCGACATATGCTCCTATGGCACTTGCGACATTTTCTTTAGTAGAAATTTGAGATATGTAGCTCATAATTCCTGTTAAAACTACAGGCACTATGAGCCCTTGAAATCCACGGATATTTAAAAGCCAAAAATACGAGCTTGTAAAACTAAATGTTATCTCACTTACTCCAAGTAGCAAAAACGCAACTACAAGCAGTTTTTTTATCTCTATTTTTTCTAGTAAATATCCATAAAATATACTAGCAAACGCTAGTGGCGCCATCATAGAAGTAGTAAATAAAGTAGCTTGTGTTCTTGTAATGCTTAGTTCTTTTTCAAACACCGGACCTATAGGCTGAGTTGCGTATAAAACGCAAAGTGTAAGTCCAGTGCAAAAGTACATAACTAGCAGTTCTACTTTATTCATAGTTTAATCCAGCTTTATATCCCAGAAAAACTCTACCCAATCATACGCCTCTTTTACGCTGTATTCAGGTAACAAAAGAGCTTTTGTTTTGTAGTAGATAGTTGCTACTTTTATCTCTAAATTTGGATATTGTTTTAAAAGCTCTTTTTTGATAGCGATCATACTTTCACCACTATCTATGATATCATCTGCTATCAGAATTTTTTTAAATTTGCTAAGGTTTGGGATATTGAAAATATTTATAGTATCAAGTTTTTTCGTGTCTTCATAATGAACCGAGTTTAAGCTAAAACAATTTCTGTTATTTAATGCAACGCTAAGAGAGTGAGCAAGAGTTAAACCGCCTCTAGCTATGCCTAAAATTGCGTCTGGATCAAATTCGTTTTTTATATTTTTTGCCATTATTTTTATATCTTTTGCGAATGATTCATAGTCGTAAAATATCATTAAATCTCCTTAATTTATACCGATAAGCGAACCAAAAAACGATGGAGCAGACGTAACTAAAAATGCTAAAAAACTTATAATTGTTAGCGTGATGATACCTGAGTTTATATCCTCCCATTTTCTTAAAACTAGTTTAACTATAAAATATGAGATAAAACCTATGCTAAGTCCAACGGTTATAGAGTAAGTAAGTGGCATTAAAATGACAGTTAGAAACGTTGATACACATATGGCTGGATCGTTATAATTTACTTTTCCTAGTTCGCTAAACATAAGAACTCCGACCATAACAAGTATCGGATAAATAGCGTTTGGCGGTATAGAACCAAATAAAGGTAGTAAAAATAGAGTTAATACAAATAGCATTCCGGTAAAAACTGCGCTAAGTCCGGTTCTTCCGCCTGTTTCTACGCCACTAGCACTCTCTGCAAAAGCAGTTATCGTGCTAGTTCCTATTATGGAGCCGACTACGCTAGATATAGCGTCGCTTTCTAAATTTTTAGCAAGTTTTTTAGTTCCTTCTTCATCGTGATCGTTAAATAAATTTGCTCTATTGCAAACTCCTGTTAAAGTTCCTATCGAATCAAAAAGGTGGGTGATAAAAAATGTGATGATAGCAGGAAGCAAAGAGAGTTTAAGAGCGCTTAATATATCAAGTTCGCCAAATATAGGAGACAAAGAAGCTGGAGCCGAAAATATCTCATTTGGTGCTTGATAAACTCCAAATATCCATGCTATCGTCGATGTAGCAACAACAGCTAGTATAAATCCAGCTTTTAATTTTAAAGCCCAAAATGCAACTATCAAAACAAGACCCAATACACCTATAAAAACTTTTGGATCAGATACGTTTCCTATTGCGACTAAAGTTGCAGGACTAGATACTATAATACCCATTTGTTTAAGTCCTACAAAGCAGATAAAAGCGCCTATTCCCGCGCTTATAGCACGTCTTAAATCAATAGGGATATTTTTTATAATCCAAATTCGAAAATTAGTAAAGCTCAAAATGACAAATATAATCGCACTTATGCATACAACACCAAGTGCAGTTTGCCAAGGTATTTTCATACCTATAACAAGTCCGTAAGTAAAATATGCGTTTAATCCCATGCCTACGCTTAGCGCAACTGGAGTATTTGCCCAAAATCCATTAAATATAGAAGATATTATCGTTATAACTGCAGTAGCCGTAAGAAGTGCTTCTTTTGGCATACCTGCGTCGCTCATAATTAGCATATTTACTGGTACTATATACATCATTGCTAAAAATGTTGTAAGTCCAGCGTTAAATTCCTGTTTTACTGAAGTGTTGCTCTCTTTAAGCTTGAAATAATCCACTTCGCCTCCTTAGTTATAAATTTGTAATTCGTTGTATAAACTATCTCTTTGTACAGGGATAAAACCGCTTGTTTGCACGAGCTCTATAAATTCATTTTTACTTTTTCCGTGCTTACTTTTTGCTCCGGCGCTACTTTGGATACTCTCATTTTCTATAGTTCCATCTAGATCATCAGCACCAAATTCTTGAGCTACCATTGCTAAATTTAGAGTAGAAGTCGCCCAATAAGCTTTGATATGTTTAATGTTATCAAGAAGTATCCTGCTGATCGCTATAGTTTTTAAAATTTCAGCCGATCCTAGAAACTCATCTACTTTTAAGTAGTTATTATTTCTTTGATAAACAAGCGGGATAAAAGCGTTAAATCCGCCTGAGTTAGCATTTTTGATGGCTTTGTCTTGCAGATCTCGTATTCGTAATATGTGATCAATTCTATGAGCGCGACTTTCTATATGACCAAATAACATTGTAGCATTACTTTGACGACCTTTTTTATGCCATAAAGAGTGGATCAAAAGCCAGTTTTTACTACTTACTTTACCTTTGCATATCTGCTCTCTGATATCCTCATCAAATATCTCTGCTCCGCCTCCTGGCATAGAATCTACTCCGTATTCTATCATTTTGTCTATGGTCTCTTCATAACTAAGACCATGTTTTCGTTTGAGATAGTCTATCTCAGCTGCAGTCATAGCTTTGATATGCAAAAATGGATATTTTTGTTTTATCATTCTAAAAATTTCAAGATACCATTCCCAAGTAACAAATGGATTGTGAGATGATACGATATGTATCTCTTTTACGCCGTTTTTTACAGATTCATCTGTTGCTTTCATTATCTCTTCGTGAGTCATCGTATAGGCGTTATCGTTTTTCCTATGAGCTGAAAATGCGCAGAATTTGCATGTATCTGCACATAAATTTGTTGGGTTTATATGTCTGTTTATGTTAAAATAAACTTTGTTAGAGTTAAGATCTCGTCTTATTTGATTTGCGTATTTTCCAAGAGTAAAAAGATCTAAATCATATAGCATTAAACCTTCGTCGAATTCTAACCTCTTTTTGTTTTGAAGTTTATCTAGTAGATTCATATATGTTTATTTTGCCTTTTTTTAAATTTAATAAACGATTATATGCTAATAGGGCTTAAAAAAGCTTTTTTTTTGGAAATTTTTGATAAAATTTTGGTAAAGGAATAAAATGGGTAGAGTAAGCAGCATTAAATTTTTAAAATCCAAAGATGAAGATAGCGTACTTGCTAGTTGTAAAGACGGAGTTTTAAAATGTAAAAAAGCTCTTAAAAAGCAGTTTATAAAACTAGGTGGTAGAAGTTTTGGTACTTATCAAAGCAAAGAGATAGATAAATTTTTTAAATGCGCTTTTGAAGCTACCAAGATCAGTTATTTTGGTGAATTTGCTCCAGATGATGAGCAACTTCCTATATCTGTTATAGCGCTTGGAAGTTACGCTTTAAGTGAAATGAGCGTTAGAAGCGATATTGATTTTTTTATATCTTATAAAAATGTAGCAGGTTACAACGTAAAAGATATAGTAAAAAGTTATATCAAATTTCTTAAAGATATAAATTTAGATATAAATCCGTTATATTATGAAATAGACGAGCTTTTTGATGCGATAAAAGATGACTTAGAGCTTAAAACTATGTTTTATCAAGTGCGTTACGTATGCGCATCAAAGCAGCTTTATAAAATGACTAAAGATAAAGTTTTTGAGTTAAAAGAGTACAAAAAATATGATTTTATCAAATTTCATTTAGATAAACTTACTCCGTTTGATGAGATTAAACTATTGAGCCAAAAGCCAGATATCAAAAATGGCTATGGAGGATTTTATGACTTTAAAAGAGTTTTTTGGCTTTTAAATTCTGTTGATGAAAATAGCCCGAAGTCGCACGCGCTTAAATTTATAAGTGAAAAAGAGATGAGTGAGTTAAGCTTAAGTGTTGATTTTATCAGTTCGCTAAGATCAGCTTTGCAGATAAGCGGTGGAGATGATGAGCTGAAAAATGAGTATCTATCTGAAGTGAGCAGTGTTATGCAGACTAAAGAAAAAAAGATGCTCAGCGCTGAAGTTTTGCTTATGGTAAAGACTCTATCGTCTATGCATACGATATATATTTACTCAAGGTATCTTGCTAAAGTTGTTTTTGGTAGATTTTTTGATAGCGGTTTAAATTTGACTCAAAAAAGAGTGCTGAGACTCGAAAATGGATTTTACAATATAAATGATACCATTTACGTTCCGATTCATAAAAAACCAAAAGATATTTTAAATTTAATGAGAGATCTTTTGATGCTTCCAGATATTGATTTGAAATTTGATATAGGAGCGATTTTTTATTTAAAACGTACAATTATCCAAAAAGAGTTAGTGGAAAAATCTTTAAGTGAATTTAAAAAACTATTGCACAGAGATAGAAGTTTTGGTATATTAAAAGCACTTTTAGATAGTGAGCTTGCGTTTTTGCTTTTAAAACCTATGGAGCATACAAGGCATTTAGCTCAACTTGATGGCTATCATAAACATAGCGTTGATGAGTATAGTTTGCTTGCTTTATATCATCTTGAAAATATCAAAGATAACTTTATAAAAAGCCTTCATAGTGATCTTTGCGCAGACGGAAAGATCTTGATGAAGTTAGTAGTTTTGATGCATGATGCTGGAAAAGGATTAGTAGGTGATCACTCAAATATAGGAGCAAATATATTTAGAGCTTACGCTAGCAAGTTAGAACTACCGCAAAAAGCTATAAATATGGGCGTAAATTTAATAAAAAACCATACTATTATGAATAATATCGCAAATACAGAAGATATCTACAATCAGCAAGTTATTTTAAATTTCATCTCTCACATAGGCGAAAAACAAGCTCTTAAGCTGCTTTACATACTTACTTATTGTATAAGTAACGCTACAAACGACGGATTTTACAACGCGTATAACGCAAAGCTTCTTAGAGAGCTCTATGAAATAGCATTAAAAAGTTTTGATAACAGCGATGAGAATTTGCTTGATGAAGCTGCTAGAAGAGTTAAAAAAGAGAATCTTATAAAAAAACAAAAAGAGTTTTTGGAGTTATCTAAAGATGAGCAAAATATGATTCTTTCCATATCTTCAAATTTGCTTTTTATAAAGTACCTTCCAAGCGAGATAATACGTATATTTTTGTGGGCTAAAAACTGCTCTAATATATCAGTAGATATAGAAAATAGAGACAACTTCAGTGTTAAAATCATTGCTAAAAGAGGTTGGAATACAACTATGGTTTTAAATAAATTAGCTCATCTTGATCTTGCGTATATGGAGATTTTCGAGCTTTTTGATAGCAAATTTTTTATAAAACTAGAGTATAATAAAAAAGCAGACGATAGTGAAATGAAAAATATGGAAACTCTCATTATAGGCGCTTTATGCGATAAACAAAAAGCACTTACGACAAAGCCGCTTATTTTGGAAAATGAGGTAAGTTTTGATCTAAATCATTCAAAAATTTATGCTAAAATGAATATAAACGCAAAAGATCAAAGAGGGCTTATGGCGTATATTTTAGGTGTATTTGAGAGTTTTGATATAAAGGTGGCAAATGCTAGAATTCAGACTATAAAAAATAGAACTAGAAATCTGTTTTTGATACAAAAAAATGAAAATTTAGAAACAAAGTATAGTAGTATTATAAATTTAATAACTACCAAAAATTAAAAGGAAATTTATGTGCGGAATAGTAGGCTACATAGGCAACAAAGAAAAAAAATCGATAATAATAAGTGGATTAAAAGAGCTAGAGTACAGAGGTTATGATAGTGCCGGAATGGCTATAATGAGTGGCAATTGCTGTAATGATATAAACTACTTTAAATCTGTTGGAAAACTAGAAAATTTAGCAAATAAAATGGAAAGCTTTACAAGCGAAGGGCTAGGTGTAGCCATAGGTCACACAAGGTGGGCTACTCACGGCAAGCCTACTGAGATAAACGCTCATCCACATCTTGGCGAGTATAGTTTTGTCATACACAACGGTATAATTGAAAATTATAAAGAGCTAAAAGATGAGCTAGAAGCTTTAGGTATCAAATTTGTAAGTCAAACCGATACTGAAGTCATCGTTCATCTTTTTGAATACTATAATAAAACTGCGAAAACTCCATTTGATGCGTATAAAAAAACTATTTCAAGACTAAGGGGAGCTTACGCAACTTTGCTCATCACAAAAGCTGCTTACGGCGAGGTATTTTTTGCTAAAAATGCAGCGCCTCTCATCATAGCTAAAGACGCAGACGAGATATACTTTTCAAGCTCTGACGCACCTCTTGTAGGTCTTGCAAAAGACGCTATGTATCTTGAGGACGGTAGTTTTGGTGTAGCAAAACTAGGTGAGATAAAACTTTTTGATAAAGAAGCAAACGAGCTAAACTTGAGCTTTGCTCCGCTTCCAAAAGATAAAGGTTATGCTAGAAAAGATGGTTTTAGATTTTTTATGGAAAAAGAAATTTATGAGCAAAGCCAAGTTATCACAGAATGTTTAATGGGTAGGATAAAAGATGATGATATAAACTTAGATATAAAAGAAGATCTATTTGAGGGCATAGACGAGATACTTCTTTGTGCTTGTGGAACTAGCTATCACGCCGCGCTTAGCGCTAGTTATCTATTTGAGAGAATTTCAAAGATAAGGGCTAAAGTAGAGATCGCAAGTGAGTTTAGATATAAAGATCCGCTTTTAAGTAAGAAGTCGCTTTTTATCGTTATATCTCAAAGCGGAGAGACTGCAGATACGCTTGAGGCGCTTAAAATAGCTAAAAATGCGGGGCTTAAAACTATGGCGATTTGCAATGTAGATAACTCAAGTATAGTCAGACTTGCTGGTGATGTTGTCTTAACTAGAGCAGGTATAGAAAAAGGCGTAGCTAGTACAAAAGCATTTGCTACTCAAGTAGTTTGCCTATGGCTTTTGGCTTTAAAACTTGCAAAATACAGAAAAGCTATAGATACAAAAACATTAGAAGCTGAGATAAAAGCGCTTAGAAATATCCCTAGTATCGTGCATTTTGATACAAGCTTGCAAGAGAGAATTCACCGTTTAGCTAAGCATTATTTGCACGGTCACGGATTTTTCTTTATCGGTAGAGATATATTTTATCCGCTTGCTCTTGAGGGCGCTTTGAAACTAAAAGAGATAAGCTATCTACACGCAGAAGGTTATCCAGCTGGTGAGATGAAGCACGGTCCTATCGCTCTAGCAGACACGGGGCTTTATACTATAGCTTTACTACCAAAAACTCTGCTTTATGAAAAGACGAAGTCAAATGTCGAAGAGTTGGCTGCTAGAGACGCATTTATAACAGCTATCAGTCCGTTACCATTTGAACTTAGCGATGATTTTATCCAGACAAATTTGTATGAGCATCCTATGAGCGAATTTTTTGAGATGATGATAGTTTTACAGCTTTTTGCTTTAGAAATTTCAGTACGTTTAGGAAATGACGTAGATATGCCAAGAAACCTTGCAAAGAGCGTTACTGTTGAGTAGTTATTTCATCTTTTAAATTTAAAAGATAAATTAAATTAAATTAATTTATAAGTTAGTTTTTAAATTTAACTTGATATTAAACTTTAAATCATTATAATTTTGCCTTTTAAAGGTGTCAGTTTGGCACGTTACAAATTTAAAAGGCTTATAATGCTTAATCTTCTTAACTCTTTTAAACAAAAATATATCGTAAATTTTTGGGATGTTGGCAAGGCTATGATAGCGCTTGCTATTTTAAGTGCTGTTTATTTCGGAATTTTTGGTGGCGTTTGGGCGGTCACTGGTGAGATGACGCGCTGGGGAGGCGAGTTTTTAGAACTTTTTGGTATGGATTTATCGAGCTATTCATACTATAAAATGCAAAATTTAAATGGCACTCCGCTCACTCGTTTTGAGGGCATTATGCTTATCGGAATGTTTTTGGGCGCTTCGATCGCTGCTTTTATGGCAAATAAAGTTAAATTTAGACTTCCAGTAAGTGGTATTCGTGTATTCCAAGCTATAGTTGGCGGGATACTTTCTGGATTTGGTGCAAGACTTGCATTTGGTTGTAATTTAGCTAATTTTTTCACCGGACTTCCGTATTTTTCGCTTCATACGTGGCTGTTTGCTCTGTTTATGGTGATAGGAATTTATTGCGCTGTGCAAGTAGGTAAGCTCAAAGTTTTCCGTCCAAAAGTCGTGCTGGAGAGATGCGGGATAAATGGTAAAGGCATAGAACACGATAAGGGTAGGGCAAATAGACATTTTGCTTATGGCGCTATTATACTTGTTTTTTCTATCATTTGGTTGATTTATCTTTTTATGAACGTACCAAGCTTTGATCTTAAAGTAAAAGCAAGTATTTTACCGCTTGCTTTGATATTTGGTGTTGCTTTTGGTTTTATCATCTCAAAAGGACAGGTCTGCTTTACATCTTGTTTTAGAGATCTGTTTTTGTTCGGTCGTGATACGGCTGCAAAAGGCGCATTTTTTGGTATGATAATAGCGACTTTGATCGTTTTTGTGTTTATGCTAAATGGTTATCACGCTAAAGTAGTAAGCTTTAGTCCGGCGGTGGCTGCGGGAGCATTTTTGTTTGGTTTTGGTATCGTTTTTGCAGGAGGTTGTGAGTGCGGCTGGACATACAGAGCTACTGAGGGGCAAATGCATTTTTTGATAGTAGGTATAGCAAACTTTGTGGGAACTGCTATCTTAGCGCTTAATTACGATCATTTTCCAGACTGGTTTAAAGACGGTCCAAAGATAAATTTACTTGATGCTTTGGGCTCTCTTGGCGGTTTGACTTTAAACTTAAGTCTATTTGTGGCAGCACTTTTACTTGTCATATTTTATAAAAGACGCTTTTTTGCAAAAGGAAAATACTAATGAAAAATTATGAGATAACTTATACTCTTGATATACAAGGTGAAGCTTGTCCGATGCCTGCAGTTGCGACGCTTGAAGTGTTGCCAACTATGAAAAGTGGTGAGGTTTTAGAAGTGCTTTGTGACTGCCCGCAGGCGATAAACTCTATCCCTGTTGATGCAAGAAACCGCGGTTTTGAAGTTTTATCAATAGAGCAAGACGGTCCGACTCTTAGATTTATCATAAGAAAACCATAGATCTATATTAACAAATTTGGGTTATTTTTTAGCCCAAGTTTTTTAAATTTATAAGTGTGGTTTTTTTTGTTTTTAATTTGCTATTTACATAAACATAACTCTACTTTATTTTTGATAGTTCTGTTGCTCTATGCTGGATAAATTTGCTATTTTTGCGTATTTATAATCTAAATTTAGTCTATTGCTCTCATTATATCAAGCCTTTTTAGATAAGGTTCTATCTCTTTTACGTCTAAATTTTTCGTTGAAGATATGTAGCTTATAGAGTTTTTATCTCCAAATTCGCTAATTCCTCCTAGTCTGCGTATCATTTGATTTATCGTACCATTTACACCGTCTATTATGCCGGTTTTATCTGGTAAAATAGCTCTAAAACTATCTTTAAAATAGTTAAAATGAGTACAGCCAAGTACTAGTAAATCGATGTTTGATAAATCAAATTTAGATATTTCATCTTTTAAGTATTTTAAAACTGCTTCACTGTCAAACTCCATATTTTGCGCAAATTCTACGAGTTTTGGTAAGGCTAAAAGATGTGTTTTGCTTTGCAAATTTACTTTATGGATCAAGTCTGATAGTTTATTTCCATTTATAGTAGCGGGCGTAGCGACTACAAGTATGTCACCACCGGTGTTTGCTCCTAGTTTTACAGCAGGTTCCATTCCTATTATAGGTACTGAAAAACTACTTCTAAGCTCAGTTATAGCAGCACTTGTCGCTGTATTGCAAGCTATGACTATCATATCTGTTTTTTTATTTACTAAAAATTTTACGCATTCTTTTGTTAGATAAACTATCTCATCTTTACTTTTTGTGCCATATGGCGCATTTTTGTTGTCAGCAAAATATATAAACTCCACTCCGCTAAAGCGCTTCAAAGCTTCATTTAAAAGGCTAAGACCGCCAAAGCCCGAGTCAAAAATCGCTATTTTCATTTTTCAAATTCTCTACCCAAATATCTCAAATTTTTCAAATAATTCTTCGTCGCGTTCCAAAACGCCTTTTTTGATAAGATTTTCTATGACTTCTCTTGAACAGTTTGTCTCTTTTGGCCATCCGCGAGTGTAGCCATCAAGCTCAAATTTACTAGTAGCGTCTATGCAAACAAGCTCGTTTCGTACGAAAATATCGCGCTTTGCATCGATATTGTTTGTTATCCTCCAAACAAGCATGTATAGATTTTCAAGTCTTGAGCTAACATCTACAAAAATCAGTATTTTAAAGTGCTCATCAAAAGGTTTAAGCTCATCAAATACCTGTTTTACGAGTCTATCTTTGTTAAATTTAACAAAACAAATAGGATTTTTCGTATCTAAAAAATACTGTTTTAGCTCTAAGATATTTTGATTTACGCTTTTAAATTTAGGTAGCAGCTCATCATCACTTATCAAATTCGGTGCGCTTGATGAGTTATCAACACTTGCGTCGATCCCTAGTTTGCCGCCAAAACAAGCATTTGGACTAGCATGGTCAAGCTGGTCGCAAACGCCACTAGTTATCAACATACTTTGTGGAGAAAAACGGTTTAAAATATATTTCGTAAGATTTTCGTAGTCATCAAGACGCGGCGCGTTTGAAGGTACAAAAATGGCGTGTTTTACAAAACTCATCTGTCCAACTCCCCAAAATGCGTGCATAAGCTGCGTAGCGTGAGCAGGATAAAGCGCGTTAAATTTAGCTAAAATCAGATTATGAAATACCCCATTTTCAGGCATTTTATAATCAACCAGCTCAGGAGCAGTAGTTTTTAAAAGCGGTAAAAATATCCGCTCAGTCGCATATCCCATAAATTTATCTTCAAGCGGTGGTTTTCCAACGACTGTTGCGTGGAAAATAGGATTTTTCTTATGAGTTATTTTTGTAACTTCCATAACTGGAAACGGTTCTACTGGCGTGTAAAATCCAGTATGGTCGCCGAATTTTCCTTCATCTTTTAGTCTATTTGTATCTACAAATCCCTCTATGACGTAGTCTGCGTCATACGGGATAAAAATGTCGTTCGTGAGAGATTTAACTAGTTTTGCTGGAGTTTTTCTGATAAACCCATAAAGCATCAGCTCAAAAATATTTTTTGGAAGTGGGGCTTGACCACACCAGATGTAGAGTGGATCACCCCCGATCGCTACACTTACTGGCATTTTAATACCTGCTTTTTTGTATTCATGAAAGAAATGAGCAGCGTCTTTGTGAATTTGCCAGTGCATTCCAAGCTCGTTTTTGCTATGGACTTGCAGGCGGTACATACCTAAATTTTGCGTATTTGAGTTTAGATCTTTTGTATAAACTTGACCCATCGTGATAAACGCTCCGCCGTCTTCTTCCCAAGTTTTGAGTATCGGCAGATCATACAAATTTGGCTCTTTAAATTCACACTCTTGAGAGGCGCCTTTAGTTTTTAAATGTTTTGGAAATACCGATTTTAGGCTTAAAAGATATGTAAAAAAATCTATTTTTTCTTTAAGAGTAGAAGGTTTTGTCGGTTTTAGTAGTTTTTCTATCTCGTTTGCTATTTCATTGCTATCTTTTTTTAGTATTAAATTTAAAGCTTTAAAACTTCCAAAAGTATTTGTTAAAACAGGGTCAAATTTTTTCCCGTTTTTATCGGTAGGATTTCTGAATAGCAGGGCTTTTGAATCGTCTTTTTTAACTTCTATGTAACTTAGATGGGCTATCTCAAGATCTATATCACAAGGTTTGTCTATTATTTTTAAAAGACCGTTTTTATCTAATAAATCAATGTATTTTTGCATATATCCTCACCTCAAATTTTAAATTATATTAGCAAAAAATAGATTTGTATTAGTTTAAAAACGATCTTTTTCATCTGTGTTATTTGGTCTTGATACCAATCCATTTATTAAAGTCTTTCATTTCAAACTCCTTTTATACTTGATATTTTTCTATTTTACTTTAACTATACTTATAGTATTCTTAATAATGAAATCTATTATCAATAATATTTTATATAATTAACTTTACCCCCCCCCATTTCTCTCAAATTTCCTTATCATTTTAAGCCTCCTTTAAGCACTACTCTTGTATAATTCCAACTCACGAAACGGGAAAGACCTTTTAACTCTTTGTTAGAAATCATTTTTTTTATTTTCGATGTTTTTTAAATTTATAAATGTTAAACTATTTTTTAAAGTCAATCTTTGAAATCTAAACAAGTGATCGATTGAGCCAGAACTACTTTTAAAGTTAGTTCTTTGAGTATAAAAGTAATTATATTATCTTTATACTTATTAATATATAAAAACATTAAAAAGTTTTTTAGATTAAAAACTTCATAATACGAATAATTATTTATTCAACATTTTATGGAGAGTTTGATCCTGGCTCAGAGTGAACGCTGGCGGCGTGCCTAATACATGCAAGTCGAACGGAGTATTAAGAGAGCTTGCTCTTTTAATACTTAGTGGCGCACGGGTGAGTAATGTATAGTTAATCTGCCCTACACTGGAGGACAACAGTTAGAAATGACTGCTAATACTCCATACTCCTTCTTAACATAAGTTAAGTCGGGAAAGTTTTTCGGTGTAGGATGAGACTATATTGTATCAGCTAGTTGGTAAGGTAATGGCTTACCAAGGCTTTGACGCATAACTGGTCTGAGAGGATGATCAGTCACACTGGAACTGAGACACGGTCCAGACTCCTACGGGAGGCAGCAGTAGGGAATATTGCTCAATGGGGGAAACCCTGAAGCAGCAACGCCGCGTGGAGGATGACACTTTTCGGAGCGTAAACTCCTTTTGTTAGGGAAGAACCATGACGGTACCTAACGAATAAGCACCGGCTAACTCCGTGCCAGCAGCCGCGGTAATACGGAGGGTGCAAGCGTTACTCGGAATCACTGGGCGTAAAGGACGCGTAGGCGGATTATCAAGTCTTTTGTGAAATCTAACAGCTTAACTGTTAAACTGCTTGAGAAACTGATAATCTAGAGTGAGGGAGAGGCAGATGGAATTGGTGGTGTAGGGGTAAAATCCGTAGAGATCACCAGGAATACCCATTGCGAAGGCGATCTGCTGGAACTCAACTGACGCTAATGCGTGAAAGCGTGGGGAGCAAACAGGATTAGATACCCTGGTAGTCCACGCCCTAAACGATGTATACTAGTTGTTGCTGTGCTAGTCACGGCAGTAATGCACCTAACGGATTAAGTATACCGCCTGGGGAGTACGGTCGCAAGATTAAAACTCAAAGGAATAGACGGGGACCCGCACAAGCGGTGGAGCATGTGGTTTAATTCGAAGATACGCGAAGAACCTTACCTGGGCTTGATATCCAACTAATCTCTTAGAGATAAGAGAGTGCTAGCTTGCTAGAAAGTTGAGACAGGTGCTGCACGGCTGTCGTCAGCTCGTGTCGTGAGATGTTGGGTTAAGTCCCGCAACGAGCGCAACCCACGTATTTAGTTGCTAACAGTTTGGCTGAGCACTCTAAATAGACTGCCTTCGTAAGGAGGAGGAAGGTGTGGACGACGTCAAGTCATCATGGCCCTTATGCCCAGGGCGACACACGTGCTACAATGGCATATACAATGAGATGCAATATCGCGAGATGGAGCAAATCTATAAAATATGTCTCAGTTCGGATTGCTCTCTGCAACTCGAGAGCATGAAGCCGGAATCGCTAGTAATCGTAGATCAGCCATGCTACGGTGAATACGTTCCCGGGTCTTGTACTCACCGCCCGTCACACCATGGGAGTTGATTTCACTCGAAGTCGGAATGCTAAATTAGCTACCGCCCACAGTGGAATCAGCGACTGGGGTGAAGTCGTAACAAGGTAACCGTAGGAGAACCTGCGGTTGGATCACCTCCTTTCTAGAGTACAATACTAGTACGTCTCACAACTACTAGTAAAAGAAAGATACGATAGCTCAATCACACTTGTTTAGGTTTGAGAGATTGACAATGGGGAATTAGCTCAGCTGGGAGAGCGCCTGCTTTGCACGCAGGAGGTCAGCGGTTCGATCCCGCTATTCTCCACCATAGTTTAAATTTATATCTATATTCTAAACTCTAATTAGAGAGCTTGATTTAATACCAAACTTTCTAATTAGACTTTAGTCTAAACGTTATTTAAAATATCATTGTTAAAGTCACAATCAAGTTTTAATAAAATAAAACAATTTTACAGGACTTGTTAAAGCTTTAAATAGAGACTACTTTAGCAAATAGTTAATTAAACAATCTGTTATCCCAATAACTAAACATATTAACTATTAAGTTTAACATCACAATCTATTATGTTTTAAAACTTACTTAATAGTGGTTAATGCTTTCCGTCTTATAAGTCAATATTTAAACATTGTAAATCTAATATCTATATTTTTATAAAAGATTCTCTTTTAGAAAGATTAGTTATTTATTTTTATCTTTAACAAGGAAGTGATGCAAATTAGAATAATAATCTAAAATAAAAATATAAAATTCGTAACGATAATTTTTAATTAGTTTGATAGCAATCATAGGGTAACCCTACTTGTAGGGACTTTAGTTTGTTCAAACTTTTTTAAAGTTTGTCGTAAATCTGAGCTTTGCTCAGATGCGAACTAAAAAAGGTAAGCTACTAAGAGCAAATGGTGGATGCCTTGGCTAGTAGAGGCGATGAAAGACGTGCCAGGCTGCGATAAGTCTCGGGGAGCCGTCAAGGGGCTTTGATCCGGGAATTTCTGAATGGGGCAACCCAGTATATAGTGATATATACTACCGCAATGCGGAGCTAACGTTGGGAATTGAAACATCTTAGTACCAACAGGAAAAGAAATCAAAAGAGATTACGCTAGTAGCGGCGAGCGAACGCGTAAGAGGGCAAACCGTTAGTTTACTAACGGGGTTGTAGGACTGCAACATAGACTTAAACAAACTAATAGAATAACCTGGAAAGGTTGGCCATAGAGGGTGATAGCCCCGTATATGAAAGTGCGTTTATACTTAGCAGTATCCTGAGTAGGGCGGGACACGTGAAATCCTGTCTGAAGCTGGGGAGACCACTCTCCAACCCTAAATACTACTACTAGACCGATAGTGCACAAGTACCGTGAGGGAAAGGTGAAAAGAACTGAGGTGATCAGAGTGAAATAGAACCTGAAACCATTTGCTTACAATCATTCAGAGCACGATTCTTTATGACGTGTGATGGACTGCCTTTTGCATAATGAGCCTGCGAGTTGTGGTGTCTGGCGAGGTTAAGGAAACCCGGAGCCGTAGCGAAAGCGAGTCTTAATAGGGCGTATAGTCAGATGCTGCAGACCCGAAACGATGTGATCTATCCATGAGCAGGTTGAAACTGGTGTAAGAGCCAGCGGAGGACCGAACAGACGGCCGTTGAAAAGGCTCCTGATGACTTGTGGATAGGGGTGAAAGGCCAATCAAACATCGTGATAGCTGGTTCTCTCCGAAATATATTTAGGTATAGCGTTGTGTCGTAATTATAAGGGGTAGAGCACTGAATGGGCTAGGGCATATACCAATGTACCAAACCCTATCAAACTCCGAATACTTATAATGTAATCACAGCAGTCAGGCGGCGAGTGATAAAATCCGTCGTCAAGAGGGGAACAACCCAGACTAACAGCTAAGGTCCCTAAATCTCATTTAAGTGGAAAACGATGTGGAGTTACTGAAACAACCAGGAGGTTGGCTTAGAAGCAGCCATCCTTTAAAGAAAGCGTAATAGCTCACTGGTCTAGTGATTCTGCGCGGAAAATATAACGGGGCTAAAATGAGTACCGAAGCTTTAGACTTAGTTTTTAACTAAGTGGTAGGAGAGCGTTCTATTCAGCGTTGAAGGTATACCGGTAAGGAGTGCTGGAGCGGATAGAAGTGAGCATGCAGGCATGAGTAGCGATAATTGATGTGAGAATCATCAACGCCGAAAACCCAAGGTTTCCTACGCGATGCTCGTCATCGTAGGGTTAGTCGGGTCCTAAGCAAAGTCCGAAAGGGGTATGCGATGGAAAATTGGTTAATATTCCAATACCAATTATTATGTGCGATGGAAGGACGCTTAAAGTTAGTGGAGCTAGCGGATGGAAGTGCTAGTCTAAGGGTGTAGGTTGAGTTATAGGCAAATCCGTAACTCTTTATCCGAGACCTAAAAGGCTCATGACGCTCTTCGGAGTAGATTGAGAATCCATGATACTATCGAGCCAAGAAAAGTTTCTAAGTTTAGTAATAATTGCCCGTACCGTAAACCGACACAGGTGGGTGGGATGAGTATTCTAAGGCGCGTGGAAGAACTCTCTTTAAGGAACTCTGCAAAATAGCACCGTATCTTCGGTATAAGGTGTGCCTAACTTTGTATTAAGATTCACTCCCAAAGCAAAGAAGGTTACAACAAAGAGTCCCTCCCGACTGTTTACCATAAACACAGCACTCTGCTAACACGTAAGTGGATGTATAGGGTGTGACGCCTGCCCGGTGCTCGAAGGTTAATTGATGATGTTAGCTATGCGAAGCATTTGATCGAAGCCCGAGTAAACGGCGGCCGTAACTATAACGGTCCTAAGGTAGCGAAATTCCTTGTCGGTTAAATACCGACCTGCATGAATGGCGTAACGAGATGGGAGCTGTCTCAAAGAGGGATCCAGTGAAATTGTAGTGGAGGTGAAAATTCCTCCTACCCGCGGCAAGACGGAAAGACCCCGTGGACCTTTACTACAGCTTGACACTGCTACTTGGATAAAGATGCGCAGGATAGGTGGGAGGCTTTGATCCATAGACCCTGGTTTATGGTGAGCCATTGTTGAGATACCACTCTTCTTTATTCGGGTAGCTAACTAGCCTAAGTTATCCTTAGGTAGGACAATGTCTGGTGGGTAGTTTGACTGGGGCGGTCGCCTCCCAAAATGTAACGGAGGCTTACAAAGGTTGGCTCAGAACGGTTGGAAATCGTTCGTAGAGTATAAAGGCATAAGCCAGCTTAACTGCGAGACATACACGTCAAGCAGAGACGAAAGTCGGTCTTAGTGATCCGGTGGTTCTGTGTGGAAGGGCCATCGCTCAAAGGATAAAAGGTACCCCGGGGATAACAGGCTGATCTCCCCCAAGAGCTCACATCGACGGGGAGGTTTGGCACCTCGATGTCGGCTCATCGCATCCTGGGGCTGGAGCAGGTCCCAAGGGTATGGCTGTTCGCCATTTAAAGCGGTACGCGAGCTGGGTTCAGAACGTCGTGAGACAGTTCGGTCCCTATCTGCCGTGGGCGTAAGAAGATTGAGGAGAGTTGACCCTAGTACGAGAGGACCGGGTCGAACTAGCCACTGGTGTACCAGTTGTTCTGCCAAGAGCATCGCTGGGTAGCTAAGCTAGGATGAGATAAGAGCTGAAAGCATCTAAGCTCGAAGCCAACTCCAAGATGAATCTTCTTTTAAGAGCTCTAGTAGACTACTAGTTTGATAGGCTGGGTGTGTAATGGATGAAAGTCCTTTAGCTGACCAGTACTAATAGCTCGTTTGCTTATCTTTATATAAGCATCACTTCCTTGTTAAGGATATAAATACCTTACAAAGAACATGTTTTACTGCAATTAAAACTAAAAAGACTTTAACGATAAATAACACAACAGTGTTAAATAAGAGAATAGCTAAACTATTTTTATTCTTTTATTTAACACTGCCCGTGGCTATACGTGAATAGGAAACGCCTTGCTCCATCTCGAACCAAGAAGCTAAGCTTTTCATGGCCGATGATACTCTCTCTTACTGGGATGTGGAAAAGTAGGTCGCTGCGGGCTTTGTGTTTATATTTTAACTCCTATCTTATTAAATCAATAATTCATCTATCATCTAACTAATCAATCTTAATTAAACTCTTTGTTATTTTAAAGTTTTATCAATTGAGAGTTGATTCATAATTTATAAATAGATTACTAAATTTATATCGCTTTTTAAAATATTTTTACTATTTTATTTTTTATAATTTTTACTTGACAAATAAAATCCTAGTAATTAACATAGTTAGTTTATTATTTGATATTATATTATCTATTTATATAGATAAAATTTATCAAATTATTAAACAGTGTTACCATTATACCCTTTAGATATATTTTTATAGCATTTGTATTACATTTAAGTTTGATTTTTAGATCACTGGATTATAATGAGATATATTTTATTAAAGGAGTTATTGTGAGATTATTTGGTTTAATAGCTTTACTTGCTAGTTTGACTTACGCTGCAGTAAATTTAAATACTGCTACTAAAGAGGAGCTTATGGCGCTTCCTGGTATAGGAGAGATAAAAGCTAATGCTATAATAGATTATAGAAAACATACTAAATTTAAAAGCATAGATGAGATAAAGAACATTAAAGGTATAAGTGATAAGAGATTTAACACTATAAAGTCTGATCTTACAATTACTGATAATACAGATATTAGTAATATCAAATCAAAAATTAAATCAAAAGATACTAAAATATTAAAAGATACTAAAACATCAAATAAAGATAAAGTAAAAAACACTAATAAAACTAAAGATAAAACCAAATCTGAAAAAAATATTGATGAGCGTAATATTGATGAGAAGTAAGTAGTAACTAATAATTACTACTATATCAACTATTAAATTCAGATCTTTACTTTTTAAATATAGAGATGAGTATAGTTTGAAGGCAAGTAGAGTTTTTTTGGGGGGGGGGTATTGTTTTAAAATACAGTTATTTTACGATTTTATATGCTATAAATCACGAAAATATATGATTTTTACTTGACAAACAAAATTAATTTTTGTATAATTTCACTTCCTTTTTGAAGTGTTGCTATTTTCTTTGATTAAAGATTTCACATCAAAAATATTTATATTGTCTCGCTAGCTCAGTAGGTAGAGCATCTCCCTTTTAAGGAGGTGGCCGTTGGTTCGAATCCAACGCGGGACACCATTTTACTGTTTTTTGGTCGCTTAGCTCAGTTGGTAGAGCGCCACCCTTACAAGGTGGATGTCATAAGTTCGAGTCTTATAGCGACCACCATTATTTAGGTTGCGGCGGTAGTTCAGCTGGTTAGAATATCGGCCTGTCACGCCGGGGGTCGCGGGTTCGAGTCCCGTCCGCCGCGCCATTTTACTGTTTGTCTCGCTAGCTCAGTAGGTAGAGCATCTCCCTTTTAAGGAGGTGGCCGTTGGTTCGAATCCAACGCGGGACACCACTTTTTTAAGTAGGGTTTTGACCCTTTCGTCTAGTGGGCCCAGGACGTTGCACTCTCTGTGCAAAAACGTGAGTTCAAATCTTACAAGGGTCGCCATTTTACTGTTTTTTGGTCGCTTAGCTCAGTTGGTAGAGCGCCACCCTTACAAGGTGGATGTCATAAGTTCGAGTCTTATAGCGACCACCATTATTTAGGTTGCGGCGGTAGTTCAGCTGGTTAGAATATCGGCCTGTCACGCCGGGGGTCGCGGGTTCGAGTCCCGTCCGCCGCGCCATTTTTATATTTCGACGCATACGCGCCATTATGATGTTGCCTCGTTAGCTCAGTTGGTAGAGCATGTCACTCTTAATGATGGGGTCGTAGGTTCGAGCCCTACACGGGGCACCAGTGTGTTATCTTTTATTATTTGGCCCCTTCGTCTAGCGGTTAGGACACCAGCCTCTCACGTTGGGAACACGAGTTCGAGTCTCGTAGGGGTCACCATCTCTTTTATACACTTCTTTTATATTTTATGTTTTATTTGTATCCTTTTAAGGTATTTTTATATTTATTTTATATACAATACAAAAATGGGTGGTTATGCTATACTTAGGAGTGTTGATAATGGATTATAATAAGTCTATATTTGCTTGGAGCAAAAAATTTGAAACAAACTTAGATAAAATAGACGACCAACATCACCACTTAGTTAATCTCATAAATAATTTAAGTAAAAAACTCTCAAATAGCAATCTAAGCAAAAACGAACTAATAGAACTCTTTACAGAGCTTTTTAGCTATACCAAATATCATTTTCGCGAAGAAGAGCAGCTTATGGCGAAAACTAAGATAAGCTCAGAGTTTATAAAAGATCATATATTTAACCATAAGCTATTTATCGAAGAAGTTGGGATTTTGTTTGCAGGATTGCAAACCGATGATAGCGATGATCAAGAAAATTTAGATAAAACAGCTAAGTATATTTTAAATTTTTTAATCAACTGGCTTGCTTTTCACATTCTTGGACAAGATAAAAAGATGGCTAGGCAGATTGAAATGGTACAAAGTGGTATCTCTTCTAAAAAAGCTTATAATATGGTAAAAAATAAAGCTTCAGCAGAGGAAATCCAGCCTCTTGTAAAAACTTTGAACAAACTTTTAGAAATGATGTCTAAGCGAAACAAAGATCTAGTAAAAGTAAATAAAGAGCTACTTGAGCTAAAAAAAAGTCTTGAGTATAAGGTGCAAGATAGAACAAGGGAGCTTATCGAAGCAAATGAAAATTTAGAAAAGTTGTCTATGACAGATCAGCTCACAGAACTACCAAATAGACGCCACGCTATGAAAACCCTTGATTTGCTATGGAAAGAGAATTTAGATAGCGATAGAGGTTTGTCTGTTTTGATGATAGATTTGGATTATTTTAAAGAGGTAAATGATAATTACGGTCATGATGCGGGGGACTATATATTGAAATTAGTAGCTAGAACTCTTAGAGAGTCGGTGCGTACTGATGATATAGTTTGTAGGCTTGGCGGAGATGAGTTTTTGGTGATTTGTCCGGGTACTATGTTAGAGGGTTCAATCAAAGTTGCAAATAGTCTGCTAAAAGATATACGCGCTTTAAAAGTTAAAACTGAAAAATGCGAGTGGAACGGAAGCGCTAGTATCGGTGTGGCTTGTATATCTCCTGATATACGAAATTATAGCAAACTTATAAAACTTGCCGATGATAAAGTATATGAAGCAAAACAGTCTGGTAAAAATCGTTTTGTGTATTAGTATAAATTTATAAATAAATTTAAAGGTGGTTTTATGAAAAATATATTTATATTTATAATGTTTATTTTGTTTGGAAATGTAGGGCTATTTGGTGTTGATGTGCATTGCAACAAAAGTGGCGAAATCATAGAAGATGGTAAAATCATAAAAGAGGGCAAATCATACTTAAAAGAAGGTAGTACCTATATACTAGAAGATTTTAAGAATAATAAGAATGCCGATGGGACTTTCAAAGAAGAGATCGTAGAGGTTCCAGACGGAAATACTCACACTTATGAACTTTATGCAACTAATATTGACGCTAATTTTATTATCAATGATTGGGATCAGACTTCAATCAGGATAAAAGCAAAAGTAAAAAGCAAGATCGCAGTCAAAATCACCGAAGTAGTACATTTACCAGGAACTTGGCTTACTGTTGATAATAGTTTTGTTCATTATAGATTTTTAGATCCTGCTTACGCTGGTGAAACGCGTGTTATGGATCAAGCCGTGGCTGGGAACTCACTTGTAGTTAAAAGAAATTACGGTGGAGTATGTTATCAAAAGAGATTAGATCAGTTTGATCCAAGTGCAGGAAATTTATATAGTGGCACAAAAGATAAAGATGAGTTTTTTACTGTTGCAGATGAGGGTGAGACCGTAAATGTACTTTTTGAGATAGATCAAACACTTGTAAAAAGCACATTGATTACGGTATCTACTAGTATATTTCGATTTAAAGCAACTATAACAGTAACCCCAATAGCACCTTCATCAGTTGATAGCAGTACAAAACTAATGATAGTCAATGACCAATACAACGTAAAAGCGCCCGGAGCTGTTGATGCAGATGGAGATTTTACCGGAGATACAAATTTATATACTCAGATAGTAGGCAAACCTTTTGATGTGCGAGTTATAAGTACTATTAATGCAGTAAATATAAAAAAATTTTATTACGCAGGTTTATTTTCAGAGCTGGATAATGGAAAAATCGTTCCTATAGATTGTACATATTATACTATAGACATGCCAGTATCGCCTTATAATGGGTGCAAAAGGGAAATGGAGGATATAAATCTATATCTTAAATTTGCTAATGCTTTAACTAGTATGCGAGGAGCTAGTCCGACAAATCCTATAAGTTATAACTTAGATAATTTTACGATTCCTACAGATAGAACCGATATAAATTACAATAAACTATTTTTTGAAATTCAAGGTTATTACGATATTGCTAACCGAAATGTCAAAGTGAGATCAAACTATTTTAGTGCTAGACCTGCTAAAATAGTTTTAGAAGCTAGAGATTTAAAAAACGAGTTATTTGGCGGTAAAGAGTATAATTCGTTTGATCCTACTATAACAAATGAGATTTATACTAAACTTACTGCCTTAGATGATTCTGGTAATAATGCAGCTGCGTCATATAACGCTAAATTTATATCAAAAAGTATGATTTCTTTGGATAAAAGTGCAGGAGGTAGCGAAGATCCTAAAAAATGGTGTTCGTATGACGGTAGTGAAGATGATGATAAAAGACTCTTAAACGTACCTATGGTAACTACTGCTAAATTTGATAAAGGAATAGGAAAAGTATATACGAACTATGACGCTACAAACAATAAATACTATATCAAGTATCCAGATATCGGGCATACTAAAATATATATTTTAGATGACGATACGACTATGATAGATCAAGTAAATGGCGACTGTATAAAAGGTAGTACTTCAAATGACAAAGTAAATGGCAAAATCGGTTGCAATGTTGCTTTAGAAGCGGATTATTTTAAATTTAAACCATCAAGCTTTCAAATAACTAGAAAAGAACTTAAAAATGGCTATATAAGCGATGATGGAAATATAACGTTTTTTTCATTTGGCAAGGATTATGGTATGCTTGTTGATGGCGATAACCCTAACTATACTGATTTTATGGGAGGTAAGCTTGAACTTGATATCCAAGCTAGACTAGCTGATAATACCGTGCCTAATTTATATAGTAAAAACTGCTATGTAAATGATGTAAATATAAATTTTGAACTTGATAAAACCGCTGATGAAAAGAAAGCTCTTGAAGATGCTAAAAACAATGTGAGTTTTTACGGTATAAAAGATAGAACTTTGGGGCTAGATCAAAACGAAATATATCTAATAAAAATTGAAAACTTAGATACTAATGGAGTACTGAAAAACGACGGTAAATTTAAACTTGCTAAGAACTCTTTTTACGCTGGAGAATCAAATGTTAGTTTAAAGATAAATTTTGATAGAGAGTACAACGTTGCTAAAGATCCTATACGGATCAAATCTAGTGATTTTAAAATCAATGGTCAAGATACCATTTATACTTCAGTGGTTATAAATGATAAGGTAGTTGCAGTTGATGATGATAGGGTTGTGGATTATTTTTATGGAAGAGTTTATTCTGATAGGCTTGAGGAAAATATGGAAGAGATCGAAGGGGAGAGTTGCGATGTGGATATATACTACGGAGTATATTGCGGTGATGAGTGCCAAACTAAGCAAGATGCAAACGAGAAATACGAGTTCATAAAAGATACGATAAACACCACAGATGATAAAAAAGATCTGGATTACGCAAGAATAAGTGATTTGAATTACTATAAAGTAAAGCATTTTAATAAGTTAAGATCTGATGAGTTTGCTGAATTATTATGGAAATCTCAAGTAGATGGTTTAAATTTAAAAATATACAATCGTAATAGTCCTAAAGTAGAGGATAGTTTTGGTAGTATAGAGGCAAGTGAATGGAAGATGGGACTATATTACAATGACGATCTAGAAAATATATTTACTATATCTATAAAAACGCCAAACTATATGAAATATGATAAAAACTACATAGGAGGAGATCCTAAAGATAGTAGTTTTAAAGTAAAATTTATAAGAGATTCGAACAGTAGCTGGGTGGGTTCTGGCAAGCAAGGCGATGTTATGGGTATATATGAGAAAGACAAACTAATAAAATCAAAAAAAGGCAGGATAGACTGGTAAGAGCGTATCCTGTGTAGCTTTTAAATTTAAATAAATAAAGATGGATTTGCCCTAAGTAGCAAAGCGTAAGCGTGTAGAGCGCTTTGCTCTCTTATATAGTCTCTATCTCCTTCTAAAAGCAGTCTTGAGGTTTGGACATCGCCGTTTTTATTTGCCACGGCGACAAACACCGTGCCTACTGGTTTTTCTTTACTTCCTCCCTCAGGTCCTGCGATACCGCTTATAGCTATAGCATAATCGCATTCGCAAAGTTTCAATACTCCAAAACACATCTGCTCCACGCACTCTTTGCTTACTGCTCCAAATGTTTCTAATACGCTATTTTCTACATCTATCCAATTATGCTTTATGTGATTTGCATAAGTTATCACGGAGCCTTCAAATGCGCTACTTACTCCTGGTACGGCGCCTATCTTTGAAGCACAAAGTCCAGCAGTGCAAGACTCCGCAAAGGTAATTTTCTGATTTTTTTGTATTAATTTTTTTGCTATAAAAGATACTATGCTTTTATCATTTATAATTTTATTTGCAAATAAATTTGAAGCACTATCGATAAAACCTTTTATCTGACCGTATTTATTTGCTCCAGCTCTTACGTAAGTAAGACCAGATAGCAGCTCAGTAAGGCTGATATTTACGTTGTAGGTTGTAGCAAGTGGTTCTAAAAGTATCCTAGCACTCTCTTTGTCGATATCTAAAATATTGAAAAATTGAGATTCTAATTCTATATTTGTAAGAATTTGTGGAAGCTTTTTTGTCGGTTCTGCTTTTATAAGATTTATAGAAGCTAAGTTCAAATCGAGCAAAAAGCTATCTTTGGTATGAACCTGCGCTCTTGATGGAATTAGAGTTTCATCTTTTAACTCTATGGTGTCGGTTGTAAGAGTGGCTAGAATTTTGCTTAAAGTATAAAAGTTGCTATCGTTTGCTATGATTGTTATAAAATTGAAGTTTTTAGAGTGATTTTCTATATAAAACGGTAGTTCTTTATCACTATTTTGTATGTAATATACCATTCCTAACTCACCAAAATGTGATTCATAGCTACTAAAAACATAGTTTAAAAAAGGCTTGTTTATCTGTAACTCTTCTCCTACTATTATGATGATATGTCTCATTTAAACCTCCTAATGTTTAGTATATAATTTTAAATTTAGTATAGATATTTTGTGAATTTTCAGGATCGTCATACGAGACGTTGAAACTCATATTTTTGTTTAACGATAGATCGATGTACGGAGAAGTGCTGTACTCTCCGTCTTTTTGATTTATAACGGCTCCAAATTTTGTTTTATCGAAAATTTCTTTGCTGATTTCTAAATTCGGTGTGATCGTGCTATTTTTTATATCTTTTTCGTATGTTGCGTTTAGTTTGGTTTTTATATCGAAGTTTGCAAAAGAAGTTGCGTGTTCTATGCCTATAGAATTGTTGGAAAAGTAATTTTCATCTTGTTTGTTTATCTTGTTGTCTATGTTAAATTTAAATTTATCTAGATATGGATTATTAAAATTTAAAGAGTCGATACTAAGCAAATCTATGCTTTTAAGATCGAAATTATCGTTGTTTAGTTCAAAATTTGGCGATATCATCTTGCTTTGTTTTGCTTCTAAAACTTCACTGTTGATTTGATTTTCGATTTCAAAAGGTTTTATGAGTAAATTATCTCCGTTTTGCTTTAAAAAGTCACTTTGAAATTCGCTTGCACATATGAGAGATGCGCTTAAGATTACTGCGATTTTTCTTATCATTTTGACTTTTTCTCCTTTGCTAAACGGTTTTATTATTTTATCATATTCTACCAAGATAAATCTTAGTTTTATGAAATTTTTGATAAAATCCATAAATTTAAAAATTTAAGGTTGTTAAATGGACTATAAAGATACACTGTTGCTGCCGACGACGGATTTTGCTATGAGAGGCAATCTTCCTGAGTGTGAGCCGGCACGGTACGCAAAATGGGATGAGCAAAAAGTCTATGAAAAAATGAAAGCTAAAAGAGAGAAATCTCCTATTAGTTTTAATATCCACGATGGTCCGCCATATGCAAACGGACACCTACATATAGGTCACTCACTAAATAAAATTTTAAAAGATATAATTCTAAAAACACACTACTTTTTCGGTGATAGCGTAAGATATACTCCGGGCTGGGATTGCCACGGTCTTCCTATCGAACAGCAAGTTGAAGTGAAGCTCGGCGATAAAAAAAAGAGTATGAGTAAGTCAGATATCAGACAAGAGTGCAGAAACTGGGCTAAGGAGTTTATAGCTATTCAAAAAGATGAGTTTAAATCTCTTGGTGTGATAGGTGACTGGGATGATCCATATCTTACTATGAAATTTAAATTTGAAGCAAATATCTACAGAACTCTTTGTGAAGTGGCTAAAAAAGGACTTCTTATTGAGCGAAGCAAACCTGTTTTTTGGAGCTGGGCTGCTAGAAGCGCTCTAGCTGAAGCTGAAGTGGAATATGAAGATAAAGAGGATTATAGTTTGTATGTTGCTTTTTGCTTAAGCGACGCTGCTTGTAAAAAGCTAGGAGTTAGCGATGCAAAAGCTGTTATCTGGACTACTACACCATGGACTTTAGTTGCAAATCAAGCTATTAGTTTAAATCCGAATGAAAAATACGCCATAACAAGCGAGGGTTATATAATAGCTCTTCCTTTAAAAGAAACTCTTATAAATCAAGGTATCATAAATGGAAAAATAGTAAAAGAGTTTGCTTCAAGTGAGCTTGAAGGTTTAAGCGCTATCAATCCTCTAAATGGCAGGGATTCTAAATTTATACTTGGGGAACATGTTTTGATGGATGGTGGAACCGGGCTTGTACATACTGCTCCTGGACATGGCGAAGATGATTATTTTGCAAGTTTGAAATACGGTATAGAAGTTATAATGCCTGTTGATGAAGCAGGGCTTTATGATGAGACTTTAAGGGTTAAAAAACTACTTCCTGAACATCTTTTAAGTGAGTTTATAGGTATTCATATATTTAAAGCAAATGAAAAATTAGTAGAGCTTTTGGGTGATGCGGCTATAAAAGTTAGTAAATTCGTGCATAGCTATCCGTTTTGCTGGAGAACACATAAACCTGTGATTTACCGTGCTACAAAACAGTGGTTTATAGCTATGGATGAGCCAAAACTAAGCGGTAAAACTCTAAGACAAACAGCACTTGAAGCGTTAAATAACGTGAAGTTTTATCCAGAAGCTGGAGTTAAACGCATAGGCTCAATGATAGAAAATCGCCCTGATTGGTGTATTTCACGCCAAAGGGATTGGGGAGTTCCGATAGCTTTTTTTAGAGACTTGGCTACAAAAGAGCCTGTTTTTGATAGTGATGTTTTAGAGCATATCGCTAAGGTATTTGACGAAAAAGGCGCTGATGCGTGGTGGGACTTGGAAATTGCTCAATTGCTACCAAAAGGAACAAATTTAAATCCTGCGAATTTAGAAAAAGTAACTGATATTTTAGACGTTTGGTTTGATAGCGGATCTACTTGGAATGCAGTTTTAAATAGCGGAGATTACGACGCTGGTGGTTATCAAGCCGATATGTATCTTGAGGGAAGCGACCAGCATAGAGGTTGGTTTCAAAGTTCATTGCTTTTAAGTTGTGCGGTAAATGAAAAAGCTCCTTATAAAAGTGTTTTAACTCATGGATTTACTGTTGATGGAAACGGAAATAAAATGAGTAAAAGCAAAGGAAACGTTGTAGCTCCTTCAGATGTTGCTAAGAGATACGGAGTTGAAATTTTGCGTCTTTGGGTGGGACTAAGCGACTACTCAAGCGATCTTAAAATCAGTGATGATATACTAAAACAAGTTGCCGAACAGTATAGAAAAATAAGAAATACAATAAGATTTTTACTAGCGAACATAAATGATTTAGATGATATAAGTAGTCATTTTGGAACTCTTGATAAGTGGATACTTGCTCGTGCTACTAAGAGTTTTAAAGAGGTATCTGAGTGCTTTAAAAACTATGAGTATTCAAAAGGTTTTAATATATTACTAAATTTCTTAAGCACAGATCTTAGTGGAATTTATCTTGATATCTGTAAAGATAGACTTTACTGCGACGAAAAAGATGGTTTAAGACGCCGTTCATCTCAGTCGGCTATGGCTATAATAGCAAAATCTCTGCTAAGTCTTATAGCTCCTACTCTTACATATACGGTTGATGAGGCTATAGAGTTTGCTCCAGATATCATCAAAAATGGAGCAAGTGATGCGTTTGATCTAGTTTATGAGCCGCTTACGTTTGAATTTAAAATAGATGATGAGCTTCTTATCTCCAGCCGTGAGAAATTCAACGAGATAATAGACACTCTAAAAAAAGATAAAATAATTAAATCAACATTAGAAGTTATACTAGAAACTAGCTCAAATGAGATTTTGGCAAATGATCTTGATGAGGTAATCGACTGGTATATGGTTAGCTTTGTAAGAAGTATCGAAAGTGATGAGTGTTTGGCTGAGTTTGTAGTGGGTAATGATAAATTTAAAATAGTAAAAGCAGATAGATATAAATGCCCAAGATGCTGGAAATATGCTGCTAAAATAGACAATGATTTATGCCCAAGATGTGCTAAGGTATTAAAACGTGTTTAGTGAGCCAGTAAGTATAGAGCTAATAGCACTTACCGTCGTTATACTAGTTGGTATGGTAAGTGTCGGCATATTTTTAGTTAATAGATTTAAGGAGAACAGGTGATAAGCTTAAAAGATGCGATAAAGCTAAGCAGTAGCGATATAGTAGAGCTTCGTAAAAATTTAAAAGATAAGATAAAAGATAATAAAAAATTAGGCGCTTATATAGAACAGCTAACTAATAGCGATATAAGCGATGAGTATGCAGGTGTTCCAATCGCTATAAAAGATAATATCCAAGTCAAGAACTGGAGTATAACAAGTTGCTCTAAGATCTTGCAAGGTTACGTAGCTCCATATCACGCGACTGTTATAGAAAAGCTTTTAAAAGCGGGACTTGCTCCGTTTGGTCGTACGAATATGGATGAGTTTGCTATGGGAAGCACGACTGAGAGTTCATTTTACGGAAAAACTTTAAATCCTCTTGATCATACTAGAGTACCAGGAGGTAGTAGTGGTGGTAGTGCTGCAGCAGTATCGGCCGGACTAGCGATAGCTGCTTTGGGAAGCGATACTGGAGGAAGCATACGCCAACCTGCTGCGTTTTGCGGATGTGTTGGTTTTAAGCCGACTTATGGAAGAGTTAGTAGATACGGACTTGGTGCTTACTCTAGTAGTTTAGATCAGATAGGACCGATAACAAGGAGCGTTGAAGACGCTGCGATTCTCTATGATATCATCTGCGGACACGATCCAAAAGATAGCACAAGCTCAAATTTAGAAAATATAAGCACCTCAGATAAATTAAACAGCGATAGAAAACTTACGATAGCAGTTATAAAAAACTATGTTGATGGTGCTAGTGATGATGTGAAAAAAGCTCTAAATTTGACTATAGAAAAGTTAAAAAATAGTGGTCATAAAATAATTTATAAAGATCTTTCTAACTCAAAGTACGATATAGCTGCTTATTACATCATAGCTACAGCAGAAGCTAGTGCGAATCTTAGTCGTTATGATGGCGTGAGATATGGTAGGAGAGCAGACTCAAACTCTCTTGGTCAGATGTACTCAAAAACAAGAGGCGAGGGATTTGGCGCAGAAGTGCAAAGAAGAATGCTTCTTGGAACATTTGTTTTATCAAGCGGATACTATGATGCTTATTATATAAAAGCACAAAAAGCAAGAGCATTTATAAAACGAGAATATGAGGAGATATTAAATGAAGCCGATATAATGCTAATGCCAGTAGCTCCTAGTGTAGCTTATAAATTTGCAGAGTTAAGTGATCCACTTAGTGCTTATCTTAGCGATATATATACTATAGGTGTAAATTTGGCCGGACTTCCTGCTATAACAGTACCGGTACAAAGTGATAAAAATGGGCTAAATATCTCAGCTCAGCTCATCGGCGGTGCGTGGAAAGAACAAGATGTCTTAGACGCTGCATTTGGTTTGGAAAAATTAGTTAAAGGAAACTAAAGAGATGAAGATAATTAAAAGAGCTTTGACTTTTGAAGATGTTTTACTTGTACCGCAGTACTCAGAAATTTTACCAAAACAAGTTGATATAACTTCTAAATTTAGTAAAAATATAAATTTAAATATACCTCTTGTATCTGCTGCTATGGATACGGTAACTGAGCATAGAACTGCTATTATGATGGCAAGACTAGGAGGAATCGGCGTTATACATAAAAATATGGATATAGAAAGCCAAGTAAAAGAGGTAAAAAGAGTCAAGAAAAGCGAAAGTGGAGTTATAATCGATCCTATATTTATAAAACCAAACGCTACTATAAGAGAGGCTCTTGAACTTATGAGCGAATATAGGATATCAGGAGTTCCTGTGGTTGATGATGATAATGTTTTGATAGGAATTCTTACGAATAGAGATTTGAGATTTGAAAATGATTTTACCAAACAAGTAAGTGACGCAATGACAAAGCCACCTCTTATCACTGCTCCAAAAGGTTGCACTTTAGATGATGCGGAGAAGATATTTTCTACAAATAAAGTTGAAAAACTTCCTATAGTAGATGAAAGTGGCAGACTTGAAGGGCTTATCACTATAAAAGATCTTAAAAAGAGAAAAGAATATCCAAATGCAAATAAAGACAAATTCGGTCGTCTAAGAGTAGCAGCTGCTATGGGTGTAGGTCAGCTTGATAGAGCAGTGGCTTTAGCCAAGGCAGGTGTTGATGCTTTGGTTATGGACTCAGCTCACGGACACTCAAAAGGTATAATAGATACTTTAAAGCTCATTAAAGAAAATGTTAAAGATGTTGATGTGATAGTAGGAAACGTAGCAAATCCAAAAGCTGTTATAGATCTTATAAACGCTGGAGCCGATGGAATAAAAGTAGGTATAGGACCAGGATCTATATGTACTACTCGTATAGTATCTGGTGTAGGAGTTCCTCAAATTACTGCTATAGCAGACTGCGCTGATGAAGCTAGAAAATTTGGAATACCAGTAATAGCTGATGGCGGTATCAAATATAGCGGAGATTTCGCAAAAGCTTTAGCAGCTGGAGCTAGTTGTATAATGGTAGGAAGCTTACTTGCAGGTTGCGATGAAAGTCCAGGAGAACTAGTCACTTTTCAAGGCAGACAGTATAAAAGTTACCGCGGTATGGGCAGCATAGGAGCTATGACAAGAGGTAGCAGCGATAGGTATTTTCAAGAAGGAACAGCTCAAGATAAATTAGTACCAGAAGGCATAGAAGGTAGAGTTCCATACGCTGGAAGCATAAAACAAGTAGTTCATCAGTTAGTTGGTGGGCTTAGAAGTTCTATGGGGTATTGTGGAAGCGATAGTATCGAAATTTTTCAAGAAAGAGCAGAATTTGTAGAGATAACAAGTGCCGGACTTAAAGAGAGTCACGCACATGATGTTATAATAACTCAAGAAGCACCAAATTATAGAGTGAATTAGTGAAAATCAGTACTTATAAAGCTCATTTTGATGAACCGCTCTATTTAGAAAGTGGTCGTATATTAAGCGAGTTTGATCTAGTTTATGAGACTTATGGTGAGCTAAATGCCGATAAATCAAACGTGATAGTAGTGTGTCACGCACTAACTGGAAGTCATCACGCAGCAGGAAGATACGAGGGAGATAGCAAGTCTGGTTGGTGGGACGCACTGATAGGGGATAATAAAGGCATTGATACTACTAAATTTTTTGTTATATGCGTAAATATTTTAGGAAGTTCATTTGGCTCTACAAATCCGCTTAGTATAGAGCCTAGCACTGGAGAGGAGTATCGTTTAAGATTTCCTGTTTTAGTGATCAGCGATGTGGTAAAAGCGCAGATAAGACTATTTGATAGACTTGGTATAAAGCAAGCTCACGCAGTCATAGGCGGAAGCCTTGGCGGTATGCAAGCACTTTGTTTTGCTATAGAGTTTCCAAATTTTGCTAAAAACGTTATAATGTTAGCTACTACTTATGCTACAAAAGCGTGGGCTATCGCTTTTAATAAGATAGCTATCGAAGGTATAGTAAGAGATCCGGATTTTAAAAACGGATACTATGATAAAGATGAAGTGTTAAAAAACGGACTTACTGGAATGGCGCTTGGTAGAATGGCAGGTCATATAAGCTTTCTAAGTCCTAGTTCTATGGATGATAAATTTGGGCGAAATTATGTACAAACAGACGGTCTTTATGAGCTTTTAGGTAGATTTGAAGTAGATAGATATATGGAGTATAATGGACATAATTTTCCAAAAAGATTTGATCCGTTGAGTTATCTTTATATAACTAAAATGATGAATAATTTCGATTGTACTCGTCACTACAATAGCTTAAAAGAGGCTTTGAGCCTTACAAAAGCTAATGTTTTGCTAATATCTTTTGATGGAGATGTTTTGTTTCCGCCATATCTTATGAAAGAGATGTATGATGCGTACTGCGATATAGGTAGAAAAAATCAAGTTAAATATATATGTATAAATAGCAGTTATGGGCATGATGCATTTTTAGTTGAGGTGGATAAAATAGATATGTATATAAAAAAGGCGCTTGAATGCAGATAGAAAATGAGAGTTTTGAGAGTAAAATAGAAAAATTAAACGAGCTTTTAAATAAGCTAAATGATGAGAATTTAACTCTTTTAGATAGTGTTGAATTATATAAAAGCGGTACAAAATTGGTAAAAGAAGCTAGAGAAATGTTGGAAAATGCTAAGCTTAGCATACAAGAAATGAGTGACAATAATGGCTAAAATATGCGTACTTCAGCTAAATACACTTGCTATGAGCGACTCTAGGATAGACTACTACTTAAAGTTGGCAAAAGAGCGCGGTGCTGGACTGGTGCTGATCGGTGAGTATGTTTTAAATTCATTTTTTACCGAAATAATCAAAATGCCAAAATCGATGATAAAAGAGCAGAGCGAACATAAAAGAGCTTCTCTTTTAAATTTAGCAAAAAAATACGATCTCATCATAGTCGCTCCGATCATTCTTTTAAAAGGTAAAGATATATATAAAGTTATAGCTAAATTTAGTCCTCAAAGCGTGAAATACGAAGAGCAAAATATTTTTATAGATTATTCTCACTGGAATGAAAGTAAATTTTTTAAAAACAGCAAAAAAGATAGTTTAAGTGTTATGAGTTTTACTTATGATAGGTTTAAATTTGGAGTTATGTTTGGTTATGAAACGCACTTTGATAGGCTTTGGCAGGAGATGATGTCTAAGAAGATCGATTGCGTGCTTGTGCCTACTGCTTGTACTTTAAACTCAAAAGATAGATGGAATGATCTGTTAAAAATGAGAGCTTTTACGAATAATATATATATTTTAAGGGCAAATAGACTTGGTAAGGCTAAATTTGATGAGGTTAGTTCGGAGTTTTATGGAAATTCTATGCTGATTAGTCCGCACGGAGAGATCATGGATAGTCTTGATACGAATGAAGGAATGTTGGTTTGCGAATTAGATAAAAAACTCTTAAATGAAGCTAGGAGTATTTGGAAATTTAGTCAAAAATCCAGCTATTTACAAGAATTTAAGGGATAAAATGCAAAAAGTTCACTTTATAGGTATAGGCGGTATAGGAATTTCTGCTATCGCTAGATTTTTGAAAGAAAAAGATTTTATTATAAGTGGTTCTGATATAAAAGAGAGTAAAACAACTAAAAATTTAAGAGATAGTGGTATGAAAATCACTGTTCCGCACTGCGAAAGTGCGATAGAAGATCCTGATTTTGTAGTATATTCAGCTGCTATAAAAAGTGATAATGTTGAGCTTGTCGAGGCTAGAAAAAAAGGTATAGAATGCTTATCGAGAAAAGAAGCACTCCCTTTTATATTAGAAGGAAAAAGAGTGTTTGCAGTAGCTGGAGCTCACGGTAAAAGCACGACTTCGGCTATGCTTGCAGCTCTTTTAGAAGGTAGCGTGATAATAGGCGCTATAAGCAAACAGTTTGGCTCAAATATGAAGTATGAATCAAGCCAAAATGTTATATTTGAAGCCGATGAGAGCGATAGTAGTTTTTTAAATTCAAATCCGTATTTAGCAGTAGTTACGAACGCCGAACCAGAACATATGGAGCATTACGATTTTGATCTAGATAAATTTCACGCTGCGTACAAAGGATTTTTAGAGCGTGCGAAAATTCGAGTTATAAATGCAGGCGATGAGTTTTTAGCATCTTTAAAAATGGACTGTATAAAACTTTATCCAGAAGATATAACTGATCTTAAAATGGTTTTAAGAAACTATGAACCATATACTAGTTTTAATTTAAAAGGTCTTGGCAAATTTGAAGCATGGGGAATGGGTGAGCATATAGCTATAGACGCTAGTCTTGCCATTCTTGGGGCAAATTGCGAGATAGGACTTGAGAGCATCAGAGAGAATTTGAAGAATTTCAAAGGGATTAAAAAACGTTTTGATATATTAGTTGCAAATGAAAATTTTGCTCTTATAGATGACTACGCTCATCATCCAACAGAGATCTGCGCAACTCTAAAAAGCGCAAAAGAGTATGCAAAATTACTTGGATTAGAAAAAATCACCGCTATATTTCAGCCTCACCGCTATACTAGACTAAAAGCAAATTTAGAAGGATTTAAAAAATGCTTTGAAGATGTAGATGAGCTTGTGATTTTACCTGTTTTTAGTGCGGGAGAAGCTTCAAATAACATAGTTTTGAAAGATGAATTTAAAAAAGCGATTTTTGCCGAAAAAGTTGAACGAAAAGATAATTCTATAGAGTTTTTTGATAGTTTTGGAGTAAAGCATAGGCTAGACAGCGGACTAGTAATAGGATTTGGCGCTGGAGATATAACGTATCAGTTAAGGGGTGAATCGTGAAAATAATTCTTTTTTTAGTACTTATTTTATTTATTGTATTAGTTTTTGCATCTCCAAAAGATAAATTAAGCTTGAAATCAAAACTTGTCATATTATTTTGCGGTGCAGCGCTGTTTTTAGCCGCATTTATATATAATGAAAAAATGCAAGAAAGACAAGATCAAGTTCAGCGTTTGCTTGAGGATTTTATGCAAGAAAAAAGTATAAAATGTGGTGAATACGAAGTTGATAATAAACATTTTAATTATGAGTACGGTACTCAGAGTTTTGTAGCAAAAAGAGGGTTTTCAAATTTGAATGGAGTTATAATTCCTATTCAAAAATGCATAAAGGAGTAAGTTATGTCAAGTCTGTTTAAATCATTAAAGTTAGCTAATTTTACACTTCCAAATCGTATCGCGATGCCTCCGATGTGTGTATATAAAAGTAGGGATCTTCAAGGACTCCCAAGATGTTTTCATAGGCTTCATTATCCAGCAAGATCTCTTGGCGGCGTTGGATTTATCATAGTTGAAGCCACTGCGGTTTCTCCTGAGGGCTGTATAAGTAAAAACGATATCGGACTTTGGAGTGATACGCAAGTCGAAGCTCATAAAAAATTAAATTATGAGATTAAA
Source organism: Campylobacter fetus subsp. testudinum 03-427 (assembly GCA_000495505.1). NCBI lineage: Bacteria > Pseudomonadati > Campylobacterota > Epsilonproteobacteria > Campylobacterales > Campylobacteraceae > Campylobacter > Campylobacter fetus. The sequence goes on from CP006833.1 coordinate 629,461, forward strand.
AAATATAGTTGTAAAGTAACTAGCGTACAGTTAGCTCACGCAGGGGCTAAAGGAACTTGTGATGGTATAATAAGCCCTAGCGGCGTTAGATTTAGTGGTGAGTACGGAACTCCTGATATTTTAAATACTCAAGAAATTTACTCTATAGTAACTAAATTTAAAGAAGCAGCTATTAGAGCTAAAGATTCAGATTATGATTTAGTTGAGATCCACGGGGCTCACGGTTATCTAATAAATCAGTTTTTAAGCCCACTTACAAATAAAAGAGAAGATGAGTTTGGCGGAAATTTAGAAAATAGAATGAGATTTTTAAATTTAATTATAGAAGAGCTAAGGGGTATCATTCCATTTGGTGTAAGACTTAGCGCTGATGAGTGGGAAGATGGCGGTAATACTACTGAGGATATAAAAATAGTAGCAAAAAAATGCGAAGAGTTAGGGGCTAGTTATATCAGCGTTTCAGCTGGTGGAGTCGTAGAAAATCCTACTCATATGCCAAAGATAAAACCTCTTTATCAAGCGCAATACGCCAAAGATATCAAAGAAGTTATAAATATACCAGTCATTGCAGCTGGACTTATAACTACAAAAGAGCAAGGAGAATATCTTTTAGATAATGGATTTTGTGATTTGGTAGCTTATGGCAGAGAGCTTTTAAGAAATCCAAATTTCGCCCTATACGCAGCTGCAAGCACAGGGCTAAATGATCTTATAGATTTTTCTTATAAAAGAGCGTTTTAGATAATATACTCTATCTCTTGGTTTTCACCGTTTATAAGTCTAAAAATTTCAGCTTTGATCTCAAAATACTTTGCAGAGTTTGGCTGAAATTTTGGATTTTTAAGCTGTTTTATGATCTTTCCGCTATGTAAAACTACTATTTTATCCCCTAAAAACAGCGCTTCATCTATATCGTGAGTTACAAATATCACAGTGGAGTTTGTGGCTACATTTTTAAGTTCGCTTTGTAAATTTGCTCTAGTTATAGGATCAAGCGCAGAAAATGGTTCGTCTAAAAACAGCACTTTTGGATTTAAGCTAAGAGCTCTTGCTATGGCGACTCGTTGCTGCTGACCTCCGCTTAGTGAGTGCGGATAAAAACTTTCTTTACTATCCAAATGTACTAAATTTAAGAACTTTTTAGCTGTTTTTTCAAGCTCATTTTTGTCTTTTACTCCTGAACATTTTAGGGCAAATTTGATATTATCAATTGCTTTCATCCACGGCATTAAAGAGTAGTTTTGGGTTATGATCTGACGTGATTTATGAGCAGTGATCTGTTTTTTAAATTTGACGTTGTCTATTTCTACTTCGCCGCTATCAAAAAAGCTATGACCACTTAAAATCTTAAGCAAAGTAGTCTTTCCAGAACCGCTAGCTCCAAGCAACACGCAAAATTCGTTTTTTTCTATATTTAAATTTATATCATTTAAGATCTGCGTAGTTTCGAACGATTTTTTTAGATTAGAGATTTTTATCATATCCAAACTTCCTTGAAATTTGTTTTTCGATCAAACAAAATAGCTGATTTATAACCAAGCCTACTACGCCTATGACGCAGATCACGGCTAAAACTATGTCTATTCTAAGCTGATTTCTAGCGTCTATGATTAAGTATCCAAGTCCTGTTTGTGCTCCTAACATTTCGCCGACGACTAAGTTTATCCAAGCCAAAGACGCTGCTAGTTTAAGCCCTGATATGAGCATAAGAAAACTGGAGGGAAATATCACTCCGCTTAGTACTTGCCACTTTGAAGCACCAAAGTTTTTTGATACGATTATCAACTCTTTTGGTACGTCGCGCACCGCTTTTGAAGCTAGCAAAAGTACAGGAAAAAACACGGCGTAAGATATGATAAATATAGTAGGTTTATCTCCTATACCAAAGATGATAAGGACTAGTGGCACCCAAGCTATGGGCGATACTGGACGCAGTAAATTTATGATAGGATCAAAAGCTATGCCTACTTTTGGAAATAATCCAAAGATAAATCCTACGAAAATCCCACCACTAAGTCCAGCGACTAATCCCCAAAAATAGCGATAAAGTGAGTCTATAATGCCTATTTGAAGTACGCCTTTTTGCACTATCTCACATAGGGCTATAAAACTCTCTTTTGGTGATGGTATAAGCTCGTCGCTTCCAAGCTGCCATAATCCAAGCAGGGCAAAAATGGTTAAAATTTGATAAAAGTATTTCATTTCATACCGCCAAATAGCTATCTATGTTTAAATTTAAAAGAGCTTTGTTAGCTAGATTATTTTTTATCAAAAACTCTTTAAGCCGCTCTAAATCCTCTTTTTTAATACTCAAATCATCATAAGAGGCGATATCTTGATCTAGTATATTTCTTATGATTTTATGGTTTTGCCCTAGCAAATCTCCACCTAAAAGGCTTGCTTCATTATGGTTTTTAGATATAAAATGAGCAGCTTTTTTAAAACTTTCTAAGATTTCATCAAAACCATTTAAATTTAATATATCTTCGTGAAAGTTCAAAATACAGCATATATGGGATTTTTCTATATCTTTACTGAAAATCAAATTCTTAGCTCTGTTTTTGGATACGGCTAACTGACCAAAAGGCTCTGCGACTATGTACGCATCAAGCCTTCTGCTAAGCAGAGCAAAAGGCATTTCAGTAGGCGCCATATCTATAATATTTACCTTGTTTTTTAAATTTGAACTCTCCAAAAGTTTATCTAGTAAAAAATAATGCGTACTAAAACGAGATGGAATTCCTATATTTTTACCTTTTAAATCTTGCAAATTTGATATATCATTTCTTACTACAAGTGCTGAACCGTTTTTATGCGCTGCTAGGACGGCTTTTATCTTAACTCCACTTGCTCTTAGCATAAGTCCAAGAGGAGCTAGTAAAAACGCTGCGTCTATCGCTTTGCTTCTTAGTGCTTCGCTAAGATCTGCCCAGTTTGAAAACTTAACTGGGATTATCTCATAGTTTGGGTGCTTGTAAAGCTCTTTTGCTATGATGATGAGATGATCTGTTATAGGTAAAAATCCTACTTTTATAGGAATTTTAAGCTCGCTTGCTAGAGTTTTTGATGTGTGAAACGCCAAAAAACTTGCTAAAAATCCAAGTGCGTATCTCCTTGTCATGAGGCGACCTTGTGTTTCCATTTTGTTATGCAGCCGCTACCTTTTTTTATATCATCTATCTCTTTTAAAAGATGTTTTATACTAGGAGTTACTATAAGTACGAAGTTTCCTTCTCGTTGCACTCTAGCTGCTTTTGCATTTTTAAAATACCCTTTTGTTCCACTAAACAAAACTGCCGCGTTCGTCGCTTTTTGTGTTAGAAGCGACGCGTCAAGTCTAAGCTCTAAAATCTCAAGCGAACTTACTAAATTTATATTAAAAGCTCTGCTTTCAACTCTCTTTAACAGTTCATCAAGTTCAAGCTTTAAACTCTCATAGCTAAAAGGTAGATACGCGTTTATATGAGAGTGAGTTTTGTTTGAACGCTCTATCACTTCTAAACTCGCATTTATGATACCAGCGGCGATTCCTGCTTGAAGCAAGATAAATCCCGGAGTGATCTTGATCAAATAGCTATAGATATCGTTTGTTAATATATCGCTATCGGGCAAAAAGTACTCTTTTAGGGTTACTGATTTTGTCGCTGAGCCCTCAAGCGCGCTGTATTTGATATGTTCGCTGAGTTTTACTCTCTCATCGCACCTTATAACTCCCATTATCGGTTCGTTTTCATCCAAAGCTATAGCTCCAAATACGCTTCCTTGTTCGATATTTGACACCCAAGCAAGAGTTCCCTCAACGATATATCCACCACTTACTCTTGTCGCTTTTAGCTGGTTTTTTTCTATACCAGCAAATGCTTTCATAGGATTTGACAGCGCTGTTCCGCCTAAAATTTCAGCTTTTTTTAATTTTGGTAAAAGTTCGTTTTTAAGGTTTTCGTTGTCGCTATTTAGTAGATACCAGATAAGTGCAAATTGGCACCACATGCAAAATCCGGTTGTCCCGCAAATTTCAGCTACTTTAGATATGTTTGATATAGCTTTAAATAGATCTTCTCTTTGATCTAAAACGCTAAAATATCCGCTAGTTCCGAGTTCATTTATGATATCTTTTGCATAAATTCCCTCTGCGTCGATACGAGGTGCAAGGTTTGCTAATTTTTGTAGTGCCATTTTTAATCCTTTTTAAATTTATTTAACTTCTAAATTTACATTTCTAAGCAGAGTATTTGCAACAGGTGAATACTTAAGCGCGTGAGCGATAAGAGCGTCGTTTGCCGCTTTGTCTGCATTGCTTTGTAGATCAACTTTTACTCTAACATCGGTAAATCCAAGAGGCTTTTCGCTTAGATCTCCTGTTCCCCAAACTGCAGTTATATTTAGATCGCCCTCAAGTTCTACTTCAAGCTTTGTTATAACTATGTTTTGCGCGATCGCGTTTGCGTGAATTCCCACTGCTATACAACTTCCAAGAGCTGCTAAAACTGCTTCGCTAGGATTTGGCGCAGTGTCTTCTCCAAGCAACGTAGGCGGCTCATCTACTATGTATGCAGGTAGATTTCTTATGTAGTTTGCATGGCGAAACTTACCCTCTGCAACTGTGCGACACTTAAGTGTCTTTATAACATCTGGATTTTCTTTTCCGGCTTTGATAAGAGCTTCAAGACCAGCCTTATCTATAGGGTCTAGTCTTGTACAAGAATTGATAGCGCAATTTGCCATTTTGTGTCCTTTATTAATATATTTAAAAGATATACTATCTTTTTTATGTTGAGATTATAACAATAAAATCATAACTTGTCAATATAAAGTTAAATAATATATTTTTTAATATAAATCAAAGTATATACTATATAAAGCTTCATAAGTATTTTTATGATAAAATAATTGGTAAAAAATGATTAATAATTTGGAAATTTTAATGAAAGAACTATTTAGAAAGTTAGACTTAAATGAGTATTTGGAGAAATTTAACTCACTTTTAGCTAGAGAAAAGCCGCTTTTTATGAGCGGGGATAGTAAGTTGAATTACGAAAAATTAACTGAGATATCTATTTTAAATTTAAAGTCGCCAAGTATGGTGGCAAATCTTGATGATGCACTCGCGAGGCTTGCAAAGCAAGGTATCTTGCATATCAGTGAGATTTATGAATTTGTTAAGATAATAGACTATTTTGAGTATCTAAAAAAGCTCAAATTTGAAAATAAGATGAAAACTTATCTTGATAAGATAGAAATTCCTAGTCAAATATCTAAAATTTGTTCGTATTTTGATAATGAAGGCGAGTTTAAAGAGAGCATTGATGAGCGTTTAATCGGCATAAATGCAGCTTTTAAAAACAAAAAAGATGAGATAAACGCTGAGCTAAAAAGACTTATTTATACAAAAAGTATCGCTCCATATCTCGTCGATACTCAAATTCACTTTATAAACGATAACGAAGCTCTTTTGGTTCGCGGCGGATTTAACCACGTTTTAAAAGGCAGTGTTATAGCTAGAAGTAGTGGTGGGTATTTTTACGTATTGCCCGCAAATATCTCAAAACTAAAAAGCGAACAGCGTGATCTGCTTGATAAAAAAGATGAGATTATATTTGAGCATTCAAAATTGATAAGTTCTATTTTTAGCAAAAATCTTATGTTTTTAAAATTTATAAACTCTGCTTTTGACCACGTCGATGCTCTTATAGCTAGAGTTATGATGGCAAAACTTGGTGATTTAAACTTTGTTTTGAGTGACTCAAGTAATGATATCGTTTTGAACGAATTTGCTCATCCTGCGCTTAAAAATCCTAAGCGAGTTAGCGTGAGTTTTAAAGGTAAGATCTTGCTTATCACCGGAGTGAATGCCGGTGGAAAAAGTATGCTGTTAAAAAGCATACTAAGTGCAGCTATTTTAGCAAAGTATCTGCTTCCTATGAGTATAAACTCTGAGCATAGTAAAATCGGCTCTTTTAAAGAGTTTGATACGATTATAGAAGATCCGCAAAACGCTAAAAACGATATATCTACATTTGCAGGCAGAATGCTACATTTTAGCGGGCTTTTTGGTAAAAAATCTTTACTGATAGGAGTTGATGAGATAGAGCTGGGAACGGACTTTGAAGAGGCGGCCAGTCTTTATAGCGTTATCATAGATAAACTTTTAGAAAATGATATAAAAATGGTCATAACAACCCACCATAAACGTCTTGCGATGTTGCTTGCTAAGAGTTCTGAAGTGGAGCTTTTAGCCGCACTTTATGATGAAGCAAATTCACGCCCAAAGTATGAGTTTTTAGCCGGTACTATAGGCAAATCTTACGCTTTTGAAACGGCTGCTCGTTATGGGATACCATCAAATTTAGTAGCTTTAGCTAAGAAAACTTACGGCGAGGATAAAGAAAATTTAAATGAAGCCATAAGCAAAGCGATAAATTTAGAAATGGAGCTAAAAGTTAAACTAAATGATGCAAATTTAAAAGAAGAGAAGCTAAACTCGCTTTTACAGAGTTTAAAAGATCAAAAAGAAAAAGCTGATCAAACTTTAAGAAGCAGTTTAAATCATCTTGAAATAGAGTATTACAAAGCGATAAACGAAGCAAAAAGAGGAATAAATTTAAAAGATATAAAAGATAAACAAAGAAGCGTAAATAAAGCAAACGAGCTAGTTTCAAGCATACAAAAGCCTCAAATTTCGCTTGAACCTTTAAATTTAAAAATCGGAGATAGAGTAAAATATGAAAAAATCAAAGGTGAAATACTTAGTTTAAATAAAAATGAGGCGACTATCTTAAGTGATGGCTTGAAACTTAGAGTTCCTATAAATTTGTTAAAAAGAAGTGGAAATCAACCCAACATTCCTCAAAAAAATATAAACGTAAAAGTGCAAAAACCTACAAACGCTAGTGTAGTGATAGATCTTCACGGACTTAGAAGCGAAGAGGCGATAGCCAGACTTGATAAGTTTATCTCTGATAGTCTTGTAATGGGGTTTGATGAGGTTTTGATAAAGCACGGGATCGGCACTGGAAAACTCGCTTACGCAGTAAAAGAGTTTTTAAAATCCCATCCCAGCGTAAAGGCTTTCAAAGACGCAGCGCCAAACGAGGGCGGTTTTGGCTCTAAGGTTGTTAAATTATAATGTTTTGTATATTTTCACAAATAAAAGCTATTTTTTTAGATATAATGCGGAAATTTAATAAATAAAATGTTGGATAAAATGTCAAATAGGGTTTTGATAGCACCTTTAATTCTTATTATTTTTCTTTTTTTAATAGCAAATTTTGCTCTTTTTTATATGAAATTTGTAGAAATTTATGATATGAATGGCACGTTTGATTACTGCAAAGATAGCAAAAGCACTATTCATTTTATAAAAAATTATATAGATGGCGCAAACGATGAAGATAGCGTAAATAAAAGACTTAAGAGTCTTGATTTTTTGTATTTGAAAGGTGTTATTTTAGATATAAACGGTTCTAAATTTGAAACTAAGTATAAATTTGGAAACGATACGAGTGAGTTTGATGTTTTAAGTGATTATCCAGATGCGAAAGATAAGTTAAAAAATACAAATATTCCGTTTTTTGCTAAAAAAATACTCTTAAATAATAAAGTAGAAATTTCATATATCGAAAAAATAGATGAAAATAGAGCTATCGGGTATGAAAAGATCGTGCCTTTTAAGATAAACACTATATGCTCAAAAGAGTTTTTAGAATGGTTTTATACGAATATGTTTTTTAGCCTTATCGCAGGGGTTGTATTTATGATAACTGCGATTTGTGTAATGCTTAAGTTTTATTTTATGCTAAAAAGGACGATGAGACTAGATAACATAGAAATGAAGCGTATAAATAGGCTTTTAGAGATAAAAAATAGAGCTTTAAGAAAAGAGCTTTACGTAGATAATCTTACGAATATGTCAAGTAGATATAAGCTTGAAAAAGATATAGCGAGTTTAAAACATCCAAAAATAATCATTATAGATATAGATGATTTTAGCAATATAAGCGATTATTACGGAGAGATGATTGCAAATAGAGTTTTGATAGAAGTATCATCTGCTATAAAAGAATTTGCAAAGCTAAATGGACTTATCGCTTATAATTTTAGGCTTGATAAGTTTGTACTTTTAGAAGATAGCGAGTTTGATATAGATAGATATGAGGCTATAGCAAATGATTTGATAGATAAATTTAAAGGTTATATAATACATATAAACGATGAGCGCGGTGAAAATATATTTATAGAAATTTGTTGTAGTATAGGTTTTTGTCTTGATTATAAAGATTCTATTAAAAAGGCTTTAATGGCTTTGAAAAGAGCCAAACAAGAGCATAAAGATTATCTTTGTTACTTTACTTATATGGATACTACTAAAGAGTATATAAGACGCAAAAGACATTCTCATATAATTAGCAATGCTATTATGAATAACCAAATAGTTCCGTATTTTCAACCCATTTTCGATAAAGATAGAAACGTTATAAAGTATGAAGCTTTAGTTAGAATAGTAAATAACGAAGATGGAGTTTTGTTGCCCGGTATATTTATAAAAGATTCAAAACTGATAAAAAGATACGCTTACATTACAAAAACTATCGTTGAAAAATGCTTTTTACAAGCTAAGCTTAATCCTAATGTGGTTATATCGGTAAATATAAGTATAGAAGATATGATAGATGGAGATGTTAGTGCTTTTATAATAGAAAAATTAAGCCAAATGCAAGTTGCTAAACAGATAGTTTTTGAGGTTTTAGAAGATGAAAATATGGAAGATCCAGATAGGGTAAAAAGCTTTATAGATAAAGTTAGAAGAATGGGCTCAAAGATAGCTATAGACGACTTTGGAAGCGGCTATAGTAATTTTTCTTATATATTAAAAATCAAACCAGACTACTTGAAGATAGACGGCTCTATCATAAAACGCGTAAGTACGCATGAGGATTCATATATTGTGGTTTCTGCTATAGTCGCTTTTGCTAAAAAATTAGGTATCAAAACGATAGCTGAGTTTGTATATAATGAAAGTATATTCAGAAGATGTATAGAAATAGGAGTCGATGAGTTTCAAGGATTTTATCTTGGTGAACCAAATGATAAATTTATAGATTAGCGGAGAAAAATGATGGAGAGTTTTATTCAAGGGTTGTTTTTTGGATGGGGCGCAGCTGTACCTATCGGCCCTATAAACGTACTTATAATGTCTTATGCTTTAAAATCGTATAAGCTAGGAGTCGCTACTGGACTTGGGGCTATGAGCGTCGATGTTTTGTATCTTGTTTTGCTTAGTTTTGGAGTGCTGCAAATTTTAAATCAGCCTATTTTATTTAATATATTGGCAATTTTTGGTTCTTTATTTTTACTTTATATAGCGTATTTAACTTATAAAAGTGCTGATAAATTGATTGGTCAAGATTCAAATTTAAAAGAGAATTCTTTTGTTGGCTGCTTTGTAAAAGGGGCTTTTTTAAATTTAATAAATCCGTATATAATAGGCTTTTGGCTATCGGTATCTAGTTTTGCTGCTAAAAGTTCTAGCACGACTTTAAGTTTAGCGGGTCTTATAGTGGCTATAGGAATTTGGATTTTGGGGCTTCCGTTTGGAGTAAGTCGTTCAAAACGTTTTATTTCTCAAGGCGTAGCAAAAATATTTGCATATCTTTCTGCTGGTTTGATGGCAGTTTTTGCTATTATGTTACTTTTTAACACATTTTTTAAAGGCTAAATAATGGAAGTTATAGAAATTTTAAAAGAGCTTTTGAAATTTAAAAGCATTACTCCTGATGATGATGGAGCTATGAATTATATAGATATGTTTATGGATGGATTTGACGCTGATTTTATCGATGTAAATGGCGTAAAAAATCTTATTTTAACTAAAAAATTTGGAGATGGCGTTCATCTATGTTTTGCAGGTCATATAGACGTAGTTCCTGCTGGAGAGGGCTGGGATAGTGATCCTTTCGAGCCGGAGCTAAAAGACGGTTTTATATATGCAAGAGGCGCTCAAGATATGAAAAGTGGAGTTGCGGCTTTTTTATGCGCATGTAAAGACGCTACTAAATTTAACGGAACTCTTAGTATAATACTTACGAGCGATGAAGAAGGAGATGGGATCTACGGCACTGCAGAAGCTCTTAAATTTTTAAAAAGCAGAGGAAATTTACCAGACTTTGCTTTAGTTGCCGAGCCGACATCTTCAAATATGTTTGGCGATACTATAAAAATCGGTCGCAGAGGCTCGATAAATGGAGTCGTAACGATAAATGGAGTTCAAGGTCACGCAGCTTATCCTGAAAAATGTGTAAATCCAGCACATCAATTAGCTAGTGTTTTTGCTGATTTTGCAGGATATGAGCTTGATAGTGGTAGTAAGTATTTTGGTGCTAGTAAGATTGTTATTACTGATATTAGAGGAGGTATGGAGGTTGTAAATGTTACGCCAAAAAGCGTAAAAATTATGTTTAATGTAAGAAACTCTGAATTAACTAGTTGTGAAGATATAAAAAGATATACTGAGCATATTTTTAATGGATTTGATTTTACTTTGAGTTTAAAAGAGAGTTCAAAACCATTTTTAACAGATGAAAGTTCAAAGATAGTCATTCAGGCTCAAAAAAGCATTGAAAATATCTGCAAAATTTCACCTGATCTTAGCACTAGCGGCGGTACTAGCGATGCTAGATATTTTGCAGCTTTTGGAGTTCCTGTTGTAGAGTTTGGAGTAGTGAATGATAGAATTCACGCTATAAATGAGAGAGTTTTACAAAGTGAGGTGGAGTCTTTATATCTTGTATTTAAAGATTTAATTGAGAATTTTGAGTAAATTTTTTTAATGATATTTTTTTAAATTTTTTTAAATTAAAATGATATATACTAATCGAACAATAAATCTAGGAGTTGGACTATGAAAGAAAAGCATTATCAAGTTGCCATCGTCGGTGGGGGTATAAGCGGCGGAGCGCTTCTATATGAACTGGCGAGATATACAGATATAAGCAGTATGGTTTTGATAGAAAAATATGGCGGACTAGCAACTTTAAACTCAAAAGGTACGGCAAATTCTCAAACAGTACATTGCGGTGATATAGAAACAAACTATACATTTGAAAAAGCTAGCAAAGTAAGAAAAACAGCTAGAATGGTCGTAAAATACGGTCTTCAACACGGCTACCAAAACAAATATATGTTTGATGGTCAAAAGATGGCTATAGGCGTAGGCGATAGCGAAGTTGAGTTTATAAAAAAACGTTATGAAGAGTTTAAAGTTCTTTATCCTTATATAGAATTTTACGATAAAGACGAGTTGGCAAAAATAGAGCCGAAAATTATATATGACGCAAATGGTTTTGCAAGAAATGAAAACGTAGTTGGAATGGGCGTTAAAAGCGGTGAATACACTACTGTGGATTATGGTGCTTTTACAACTACTTTTGTTGATAATGCTAGAAGTGAAGGAAAAGAGTGTGATTTATACCTAAATAGCGAGGTGCAAAACATAAGTCAAGCTGGCGATAAATTCTTCATAGAAACCAAAAACGGTCTGTCTATCAGTGCAAATTTCGTTGTTGTAAATGCTGGAGCGCATTCGTTATTTCTAGCTCATAAAATGGGCTATGGGTTGGATTTTGGTTGTTTGCCTGTAGCAGGAAGCTTCTATCTTACTAAGCAAAAACTTTTAAATGGTAAGGTTTATATGGTTCAAAATCCAAAACTTCCTTTTGCGGCTTTGCATGGTGATCCTGATATTTTAGCTAATGGCTGTACAAGATTTGGTCCAACTGCACTTGCTCTTCCAAAGCTTGAGAGATATCATGGAACATATAGAAGTTTTATGGATTTTTGTAAAACTTTAAATTTAGACGGTGATATAGTTAAGATATTTTATGATCTATTTAAAGACTCTGAAATAAGAAATTATATACTTAGAAACTTTTTATTTGAAGTTCCGCTTTTAAATAAACAATTATTCGTAAAAGATGCTAGAAAGATAGTTCCTAGCTTGCAAACCAGCGATATATATTACGCAAAAGGATTTGGTGGAGTAAGACCTCAAGTTCTAAACAAAACTGAGAAAAAACTTATGCTTGGCGAAGCTAGTATAAATACTAAAAAAGGAATTATTTTTAATATGACCCCAAGTCCTGGAGCAACTAGTTGTCTTGGAAATGCTTTGAGAGATGTTAAAGAGATTTGCGAGTTTTTAGGTAGTACATTTTACGAAGATAAATTTAATGAAGAGCTTGTCGATAAAGAGTAAAGATAACATAGATAGTCTGGATTTTTATGCAAAAATAGAACCTCTTTTAGGATTTTATGAGGCTTATGATGAGCTTTATAAAAAATATCTAAATTTAATCGAATCGCTTGAATTTAAAAATGGCGATTTGGCTCTTGATTTTGGTTGCGGGAACGGGAAATTTAGTTTATTATTATCATCTAAATTTAAAGTTTTAGGGCTAGATATTAGCCCTAAAATGGCTGAAATTTGCAGCCTTAAAGGTATAAAAACTCTTACTTGTCCTATAGATAAACTTGATATGAAATTTGATCTTATAACAGCAGTTAGCGATGTGTTAAACTATATGACTAAAGACGAGCTGTCTAAGTTTTTTAACTCTGCTAGTAGTAGGCTGAAATTTGGCGGATATCTTATATTTGATTTAAATACGCAATTTGGTTTTGATAGCGTGGCTAGCGGAAGCTTATATATAAAAGATAAAAATAGTGATTTAATAATAGACTCAAACTATGAAAATAACAGCCTTAATACGGAATTTATATATTTTGAAGAGCAAGGGAATTTGTATAAAAAATCTAAATTCGAAATTACTCAGCACTACCATTCTTATAAATTTATAAAAGATAATTGCCCATTAGAGCTTGTAAAAACTATAAAAATAGAGCTTTTTAGCGACTCTTTAGCCGATAAAGAAATTTATATATTTCAAAAACAGACTTAGTAGCCAATTTGTAGTTTAATTTTTGCTATAATTAAGATAAAAAATAAGGAGCAAATTTTATGATTGATAAAAGAACGAAAATCGTAGCTACTGTAGGTCCTGCTAGCGATAGTTTAGAAACCATAGAAGCATTAGCAAAAGAAGGCGTAAATGTATTTAGACTAAATTTCTCTCACGGAACGCATGAATATCACAAATCAACACTTGATAAAGTAAGACAAACTGAGAAAAATTTAGGCATTAGACTCGGAGTTTTGCAAGATATCTGCGGACCTAAAATTAGAGTAGGAAAGCTTGAAAATCCGTTTGAACTAAAAGCAGGAGATAAGCTTATAGTTGTAAAAGATGATATTTTAGGAGTTCAAGTCTCTCTAAGTGAGTATAAACTAAGCATAAACCATCCTGAAATTTTCAGTCTTATAAAAGAGGGCGAATATATATATTTGTATGACGGAATGATCAGAGCTAAAGTCATAAAAGTCGCAGATCAGATAGAAACTATTATTGAAAATGACGGAGTTTTAAACTCAAATAAAGGTGTAAATTTCCCAAATACAAAGCTAAATATCGAAGTCATCACAGACAAAGACAAAAAAGATCTAGAGTGGGGTGCGCAAAACGGTGTGGATTTTGTAGCAGTTAGCTTTGTACAAAATGCAAAAGATGTACAAAAAGCAAAAGATCTTATAAAAGAATTTGGCGGACACGCTAAAGTTTTTGCCAAAATAGAAAAATTTGACGCTGTTGAAAATATAGATGAGATAGTGCGCGTGAGTGACGGTATAATGGTAGCTCGCGGCGATCTTGGTATAGAAGTTCCATACTACAAAGTACCATCGATCCAAAAAAGCATCATAAGAAAAGCAAACGAAGCAAACAAACCAGTCATCACAGCAACTCAGATGATGCTTTCAATGGCAAAAAATGAAAGTGCTACAAGAGCTGAGATAAGCGACGTGGCAAACGCTGTTTTAGATGGAACGGACGCGGTTATGCTGAGCGAAGAGAGTGCTGTAGGTATAAATCCTGTTGCAGTCGTAAGGGCGATGAGTGCAACCATAGCAGAAAGCGAAAAGATATATCCTTATGGTAAATTTGACGAGTTTTCGTTCGTAGATGAAACAGATATGGTGGCAAGTTCAACTTCAAGACTAGCGACTAGGATTGGAGTTTGCGCTATAATTTCTATAACTAGTTCTGGTCAAAGTGCGATAAAAATGGCTAGAAACCGTCCAAATATAGATATCATAGCAGTGGCTCACGATGAAGAAACCGCTAGAAGCTTAACTATAGTTTGGGGAGTAAGACCGTCTCTTGTTATAGAAAAAAGCAGACTAAATATCTTACTTGCAAATACCATTCAAGGACTACATAAAGTAGGGCTTATAAGTGATGAATGCACGTATATAATGACTGCTGGTTATCCAACAGGAGCCATAGGAAGTACAAACTTTATAAGAATACTGAAAAAAGATCAGATAGATTACTATTTAGACGCTGCTTTGTAGCGTGATGGGGGAAATTTGGAAAAGTTAGATATAGATATAAAAGGGGTTAAAACCCCGCTTATTTACGAGTATAGTTCGTCTTTGCCTATTGTAAATTTAAAACTTGTGTTTAAAGTAGCAGGAAGCATTTATGCTATGAAGCCAGGTCTTGCAAAGATAAGTGCCGCTTTGCTTAACGAAGGTACAAAACAGCTCGGAGTAAATGAGTTTAGCAAACGCCTTGAAATGCTTGCTATAGATATAAATGCAAGTGCGGGATTTGAAAGTTTTTCTATAGAGATAAACTGTTTGAAAGAGCATTTTAAATTTGCTTTTGATATGCTAATTGGGCTTTTGAGCGATCCAAACTATAGTGAATATACGTTAAATAAGCTAAAGATCAATGCTCTAGGAATTATAGCGGCAAATGCCAGTGATTTTGACTATCAAGCAAAAGTGAAGTTAAATGAAATTTTATTTGACGGGACAAATTTAAGCTTGCCTTCTATCGGTACAAAATCTAGTATAGAGAGCATAGAGATAGATGATATTAGAAATTTTTTGATACATAATCTTGATATATCAAATTTATTTTTAGTTTTGGGTGGAGATATAAAGGTTTGCGATGTTGATTTTCAGGCTTTAAAAAATGTTTTAAAAAAAGGCAAACTGCGAGAAATCAAGAAAATTCAAACAAGCGATAAATGTAAAAAAGAGTTTGTTATAAAGCAAAGCGAACAAGCATATGTATATTTTGGTTCTCCATTTAATGTAGAAGATGATGAAAAATATCTAGCTAGCGTGGCTACTTTTATACTTGGAAGTAGTGGTTTTGGAAGTAGGCTTATGGAAGAAATCAGGGTAAAAAGAGGACTTGCTTACAGCGTTTATGCTAGAAATGATCTAAATTTATCTTATAAAGCCATTAGTGGGTATTTGCAAACAAAAAATGAGAGCAAAGATGAAGCCATAAGCGTAGTTCAGTCTGAGTTTGAAAACTTTTTAAGAGATGGAGTTAGTCAAAAAGAGCTTGATCAAGCTAAAAATTTCTTGCTTGGTAGTGAGCCTTTGTCTAAAGAAACTCTATTTAAGCGTCTTTCTATAGCTCAAAATGAGTATTATTTCGGATATGAGCTTGGTGAATTTGATAGAAATTTAAATAAGATAAAAGATTTAAAACTTGATAGGTTAAATGAGTTTATAAAATCTCACGATGAGATACTAAAACAGTCTTTTGCAGTAATTTATAATGAAATTTGACAGCGACGCCAAAGATCTAAAAAGTATCGGTATAAACTCACTTCTTGATTTGGCTTTGATGCTACCTAAATCATATGATGATTTAAGTATTTCACATATACCAAATGAAGGTGAAAATAGTGTTGAGATAGAGACTAAATTTAGTAAAAGAGTAGGCTCTATGCTCACTGTTACTGCATTTTGTATTACATGGCAATGTGATATAAGATTGGTTATATTTAATGCAAAACCGTGGCATTATATGGCTTTTAAGAGTGGAAAGACGATGTTCATTCATGCAAAATCAAGCTTTAGTTATGGTTCATGGCAGTTTGTAAATCCAAAAGTAGTCACAAAAGTAGGCTCGATAATACCGCATTATAAAACAAATATTACAGATGCAAAACTAGAAAAACTCATAAAAAAATATCTAAATTTAAAAAATCTTACTGATGAAGGGCTTGATCCAAAAGAAGCCAAAATTTTACTTAGCATACATGAAAATAGTAAAAATAGCACAAAAATAGTTGCAAATTTACAAAATGATCTAAGAACTTTGAGAGTTCTTAAATTTGTAGAAATTTATAATTATATAAAAAAATTAAGCAGCAAAAAATCTCAATTCCCCGGAGTAAAAATAAAGCCTTTTGATATCAACAGTTGGCTTAAAAGTTTGCCTTTTAAACCGACAAATGATCAATTAGCCGCAATAAAAGATATAAAAAACGATATAAGTCAAGATATAGCCGCAAAAAGAGTTGTAATGGGAGATGTTGGCAGCGGCAAGACTCTTGTTATACTCTCAGCTGCTCTTATGATATATCCTAAACCAGCAGTTTTGATGGCACCAACTAGTATATTAGCCGATCAGTTATATAGTGAAGCAAAGCGGCTTTTGCCTAGTTTTTATAATACCGTATTGGTTAAAAAAGGTGCTAAAAATGTAGATTTTAGTGGCGTAAATTTGATCATCGGAACTCACGTTTTATTATATCAATCCTTGCCGCAAAGTCCGCTTGTTATGGTTGATGAACAACATAGATTTGGCTCAAATCAGCGCAAAAAGATAGATGAGCTTACGAGGGATTTTGATAAAAGGGCTCATTTTTTGCAATTTAGTGCTACTCCTATTCCAAGAACGCTTAGTCTTATAGAGTCTCAGATTGTTAGTTTTAGTTTTTTAAAAGAAATTCCATATAAAAAAAATATTCACACGATCATACTGCAAAACGCTGGATTTAGCGGACTTTTGGAGCATTTGAAAAATGAAATTCAAAAAAACAGACAAACTATAATAGTATATCCGCTTGTAGAAGAAAGCCAAATGAGCAGTTATCAAAGTTTAAGTGAAGCTAGTGGTTTTTGGGAGTCTAGATTTGAAAAAGTGTATTTAACGCATGGAAAAGATAAGGATAAAGAGGATATTTTAAAGAAATTTGCTGAGAATGGGAATATTTTGCTTACGACGACCGTCGTAGAAGTGGGTATATCGTTGCCAAAACTCTCCACGATAGTTATAGTAGGCGCTGAGCGTTTAGGGCTTGCTACCCTTCATCAGCTTAGAGGAAGAGTTGGTAGAAATGGTGGCGAGGGTTGGTGTTATATATACACTAAGTTAAAAGATCCGCCAAATAGACTTTTGGAATTTTCTAGAACTTTGGACGGATTTTTAGTGGCAAAACTAGATCTTAAAAATCGTCAAGCAGGAGACGTTTTGGACGGGACTTTGCAGCATGGAGCTACATTTAACTATTATGATATGGAAGAAGATATCACTCAAGAAGCAACCAATAGGCTTTGCGAATTTAAAACATCATAAAAAGGCTTTAAATCTTTTTACAGGGATAGTTGCTATTTGTCTTATTTATAAGATAGTTTTCTATCTTGTTTAACCTTGCTTAATGAGCGCTCAGTTTTTTAGGTTGTTTAATATCCTTTTATGTATAAATTTAGTTATGAATCGATTATATATAAATAGCTCTTATTTTATTTCTAGTATAAGTATATAATATTATTTGAACATTATATCTGCAAAATCTATTTTTTATTGTTACAAATAAAATTTATCGATTATAAAAGAAAATTAAGAACAATTTAGATATAATTAAGCATTATTTTATATAAAATCAAAGGTACAATATGAGTAAGTGGAATAGAGATAGCTGGAGAGATTATAATATTTTACAGCAACCGCAGTATCCAGATAAAAATGAACTAAAAAATGCTGAAGATAAGCTAAAAAGCCTACCGCCGCTCGTTTTTGCTGGAGAGGTTAGAAATTTAAAAGATGAATTAAAAAATGTTACACTAGGGAAAAGCTTTTTATTGCAAGGTGGAGATTGCGCTGAAAGTTTTTCAAATTTTAGTGCAAATGGCATAAGAGATATGTTTAAGATAATGCTTCAAATGGCGATAGTATTGACATTTGCAGGAGGCTGTCCGGTAGTTAAAGTAGGTCGCGTTGCAGGTCAGTTTGCTAAGCCTAGAAGTAGTGATTTTGAAGATATCGACGGAGTTAAGCTTCCAAGTTATAGAGGCGACATTATAAACGGGTTTGATTTTACAAAAGAGGCTAGAATTCCAGATCCAAAAAGAATGATAGACGCTTATTACCAAAGTGCTTCTACGCTGAATTTATTAAGAGCGTTTTCACGTGGTGGGCTTGCAAATTTAAATGAAGTTCATAGATGGAATCTTGGATTTATAAAGAAAGCAGAACTTGATGATAAGTTTGAAAAACTAGCAGACGAACTTACTGGAGCACTTAAATTTATGGAAGCTTGCGGTGTTACGACTCAAAATACTCCTACGCTTAGCGAAACAAAACTATATACGTCTCACGAGGCGTTACTTCTACCTTATGAAGAGGCTTTAACTAGAGTAGATAGCCTTACAAATGAGTGGTACGACTGCTCAGCTCATATGCTTTGGATAGGCGAAAGAACACGCGGAATCAATGACGCACACGTGCATTTCCTAAGTGGTATAAAAAATCCGATAGGATGCAAAATAGGACCTGATGGCAAGTCGAGCGATATAATATCTTTAGCCCAAAAGTTAAATCCAAGTAATGAACCAGGACGCTTAAATATCATCATTAGAATGGGTGCAAATAAGATAGAAGATAGACTTCCTGCCATATTAAGCGATGTGAAAAAAGAAGGACTTAATATCCTTTGGAGCATAGATCCTATGCACGGAAATACTATAAAAGCTAGCAGTGGATTTAAAACACGTGAGTTTAATAATGTTATGAAAGAAGTTAAGAGTTTCTTTGAAATTCATAAATCGTGTGGTACGATAGCTGGTGGAGTGCATCTTGAAATGACTGGACAAGATGTAACAGAGTGCGTTGGAGGTGCGTTTAACGTTACTGAAGACTCATTGGGAAATAGATATGAAACTCAGTGTGATCCAAGGCTAAATGCAGATCAAGCCTTAGAGCTTGCATTTTTGATCGCTGATTTAGTTAAAAAGCGTTAAATTCAACTGTTTTAATATATTTCTAAATTTAAATAATAAATTTAGTTGGATTATGACATTTTATAATCCAACTTATTTTTAAAATTTATATTTCATTTCACATTTTACTTATCAAATTTAAACTAAAAAATATTATAAAGTTTTTAATCCCAAAGCAGATTATCTTATCTGCCCGTTTGCGCGGATTATGTATTTATAAGTAGTGAGTTCATTTAGTCCAACTGGACCTCTTGCGTGAAGTTTATTTGTGCTTATACCGATCTCTGCACCAAATCCAAACTCGCCGCCATCACTAAAACGAGTAGATGCGTTTGCATAAACACAAGCACTATTTACTAAATTTAAAAACATCTCACAAATACTGTAGTTTTCGCTAATTACTGCTTCAGAGTGACCTGAGCTAAATTCGCTTATATGCTCTAGTGATTCTTCTAAATTTTTTACTATTTTTAAATTTAGTTTAAAATCAAGGTATTCAGTAGAGTAGTTTTGCTCATTTGCCAACTCGCAGTCTATGATTTTTGCTATTTTTTTGCAACCAAAAATGATAACATTAAACTGATCTAGCGACTTTTTTAAATTCGGTATAAACTCATTGGCTACTGCTTCATGAACCAAAATAGTTTCAGCAGCGTTGCATACTCCTGGTCTTGAGCATTTCGCATTTACGCAGATATTTAATGCTTTATCAAGGTCTGCAAACTCATCAACATAGATATGACACAGCCCTTTATCGTGTTTTAGAACAGGGATTGTCGCATTTTGGCTTACAAATTTAACTAAGTTTTCACCACCTCTAGGTACTATGAGATCTAGATATTTATCCATTTTTATAAGCTTTTCAACCTCGCTTCTGTCGATATCTAGATAAACAACGCAGTTTTTATCCAAATCGCATTTTTGTAAAGCTTTGTGTATGGCTTTTATTATAGCTAAGTTCGTATTTCTAGCTTCTTTTCCGCCTTTTAGAGCGCACCCATTTGCACTTTTTATGCAAAGTGCGGCTACTTCAGCCGTAACATTTGGGCGAGACTCGTAAATCGTAGCTATATTGCCAAGTGGAACGGTGATTTTTTCTATTTTTAATCCAGATTTTGTCTGCCAACCATCTTTTATTACACCTATAACCTCTTTTAAATTTGCTATGTTTTTTATGGAATCACATAGATTTTCTATGCTTTTACTAGTTAATTTTAATCTATCTTTTAACGCACTACTTAGATCTTGAGCAAGATCCAAGTCAAGTTTATTTGCAGATAAAATTTCATCTTTGGCATTCATAATTTCGTTTGAAATGTTAATAATCAAATTTTCTCTTTGAGTTTGAGTTATAATAGACAGTGACTTTGATGAGTTTTTTAAATTATTTAGTAATTTTTCCATTTTTGCCTGTTCTTTAAGGAGAATTTTGGTAAATTTTACGATTTATAAGCTTTAAAACAAATAATATACGGAGAAAAAATGGAAAATATATATGATGTCGTAGTTATAGGAGGCGGACCTTTTGGTATAGCCACTGTTGTTGAAGCCAAATATAATGGCTTTAAGAATGTTCTTTTGCTTGAAAAAGGCGATAATCACTCTCAAACTATACGAAAGTTTTACAAAGATGGTAAGAGGGTTGATAAAGTTTATAAAGGTCTAGATAGTCAGACTCATGGGAATGTCGAGTTTTTTGATGGTACAAAAGAGAGTACTTTGAATTACTTTGATAATCTTCTTGATAGTGGTAAAATAGACGCGGTGTTTAATATCGAAGTTGAAAGTGTAAAAAAAGATGGCGATATATTTAGTATAGTAACATCAAAAAACACCTATAAATCTAAAAATGTGATGATAGGAATAGGAAGAATGGGCAAACCAAACAAACCTGAATATAAAATTCCACCATCACTAACTCAAATAGTAAATTTCAATCTAAATAGCTGTAACTGCGGTGAAAATATACTAGTTATAGGTGGCGGAAACTCTGCAGCTGAGTACGCTATAGAGCTTAGTAAATGCAACACCGTAACGCTTTGTTATAGAAAAGAGAAATTTACTAGATTAAATGAGATAAATGAAGCACAAGTTTTTGAGTATTTTAATGATAAAAAACTAAACTTAAAGCTCGGAATAGACGTTATCAGTTTAGATAATGAAAATGGCAAGGTTAAAGTCAATTTTAGTAGTAATTCTAGTGAAATTTACGATAGAATTATATATGCTATAGGTGGTTCTACTCCAGTTGATTTCTTGCAAAAATGCGGTATAGAACTAAATAAAGATGGAGAGCCGATCGTAGATGAACATCTTCAAACAAATACCCCAAGACTATTTGTAGGAGGAGATATAGCTAGTAAAAATGGTGGAAGTATCGTAGTAGCGTTAAATGATGCTCATACTGTGATTGATTATATTATAAAATCAAAATAAGGTTTTGTGTTGAAATTTAGAAAATTTGCTAAAATTTTATTTGTAGTTGGCACTGCTTTTTTCATCTTAGGTTGCGAGACTAAAGATGAAAAAGCTTTAAATCAAGATAAGCTTAAATTTAGCGATCTTCCTATGGCTGAGCAAGACAGATATATCAGTAAAGATGAGTTGGATAAATTAGGCAGCTATTTAACTCTTTTAGATAATAGAAATATCGATATAAATAGTGACGAGATCCCAGCAAAAAGCGTTGATGAGTTAAGAGATAAAATTGCTGATCTTATGCAAAAAAACAGACTTCTTTTTGCGGACAATGAAGAATTGGCTAAGAAAAATTTAGAAATTATCACAAAACTTAGAGAGCAAACTTCCCTTAGAGAGTCTGAAAATAAACTAATTTCAGCAAAATATATCGATTCTATGAATGAGGTTGAAAAGCAACACTATAAAAATATCAACGATCTTACTAAAAAGATAAACGAAGTTCAAAAAGAAAATATCCAAAGTATAAAATCATATGAACAAAAGATAATCGGTCTTGAAAATAAGATCGATGAGTTAGAAAAAGAGCTTAGCAAAAAAGATACAAATTTCAACGAAAAAGTTTCAAGCGCTACAAAAGATCAGTTGGCAAAAAACAAAGAGCTTTCACAAAAAAATAGTTATCTTTTAGAGCAGACTGAGATACTTAAAAAACAAGCAGACGCTTTATCTAAGGAATTAGATAGCAAATTAGCCGATAAAAAAACTCAGATTGATACTTTAAAACAGACTATTTTAACTAAAGATAATAAAATAAATGATCTTCTAGCAGCTCATACAAATGAGATAATCGAGCTTCAAAATAAGCATTCAAAAGCTTTAGATGATCTAAAAAATGAGCTGGATAGACAAAAAAATGACTATTTTGGAGAGTTGAATTTAAAAAATAGTGAGCTTGCAAAGTTAAATACTGATTTTAAAGAGTATAAACTAAAAAAAGATGAAGAGCTAAAAAATGCTGAAAATAGAGTTTTAGCAAATTATAAAAATATAGAAACTCAAAGGTTAAACGCTATAAAAAGTGATTATGAGAGGATAATTTTTGAACAAAACAGAACGATAGCCGCATTTGAAGGAAAAATGATAAATTTAGAGCTTAAATTTAAAAAAGAGCTAGAAACTAAGGATGCAAACTATGCAAATACGCTTGAGAACTTGAAGCAAAAAGCGCTTTTTCTAAAAAACGATGAAGATAGACTAAGAGTTGAATTTGATAAAAATATAACATCTTTAAAATCGCAAATTGCACTAAAAAATGCGCAAATATCAGATCTGGATTCTAAATTAAAAGAGTTAGAAAATGAGAAAAACGATATCAAAAAAATTCAAAATTACGAAATTTTAAATAATATGATAACTAAGCTAAATGCGCAAAATGAAGAGCTCAAAAATTATGCTAAAAATGCTTTAGACGAAGCTAAAAAAATGGTTTTAGAGGCTGAAAGTAGGGCAAAAGAACAAAATGATAAGCTAAAAAACTATTATGAAGAGTTGATAAAAAATATAAAAAATCAAGATAACCAACTGATTTTGAGCGATATAAATGTAAATTCAAAGAAATTTTTAGCAGAAGTTAGCTGTTTGAGCTTGGATAAAAGTGCAAAACTCAACAAGGACTGCGAAACTAAATTAAACGATATGATAAAAAAGTACGGTAAAGAGCGTATCTATGAGATAAAAGCTGCTATAAGTGATTTTAAGTTTTTAGGAGACGATAAAGCAGGTGAGTTGAAAAACGTAAATCTTTTAAATTTAAAATCCACAAAAGATATGCTAAATGCAGCTTCAAAAGCCATAAGTTCTAGGATAAAAGATCCGATGCTAGCGTATTCTAAAGATGTTTTACTAGAGCAAGGCGGTTATGGATTTGTCATAAAAGTTTATGAATGAAACTATTTCAGCTAAAAGATGGATATCGCTATAATAGCGATAGTCTGTTTTTATACGATTTTATATCCAAAAATAAGATTTTTGGAAATCTGCTTGATGTGGGTTGTGGTTGCGGAATTTTAGGACTACTTTTAAAAAGAGATTTTGTAAATTTAAATCTTAGTTCCATAGATATTCAAGAGATAAACTCTACCATAACGCAGCTAAACGCAGATGTTAATAGCCTTGTTGCAACTGTTATTTGCGATGATTTTTCTAAATTTAAAAGCGAGATGAAATTTGATTTTATAGTTTCAAATCCACCATTTTATAGTGATCAAATCACAAAAAGCCAAAAAGAGCATATAAACATTAGCAGATATAGTTCTAGCCTTGATCCGCTAAGTTTTTTTAAGTGCGTAAATGCAAATTTAAAACCGCAAGGAACCTTGTATTTTTGCTATGATGCTAGAAGAGTTGGGGAAATTTTGCCTATTTTAAGTAGTTTTAAACTTAAGCTAACAAAGCTTAGATTTGTGCATTCAAAGGTAAGTGAAAGTTCAAAATTGGTTCTGTTTGAAGCAAAGAAAAGTTCAAAATCTATGTGCGAAATTTATCCTCCTCTTATAGTTTTTGATGGAAATGAGTTTAGCGATGAAGCTAAAGAGATATTTAAAAAATCTGATACAAAAAGTGAGATTTACGAGTGTTAAAAAAGCCCGGTTTTGACTACTGCTTTGATAGCTCAAAGTGCGAAGTATGCGGTGCTAGATGCTGCACTGGAGATAGCGGATATATCTGGATAAATGAGGCTGAGATGGAGTCTCTTAGCTCACATTTAAAGCTTAGTTTGTCTGAGTTTAAAAAACTTTTTACGTACCGCGTGGGAGTTAGATTTAGTTTAAAGGAAAAAGAGTATAATGGCGCGTATGCTTGCTTATTTTTCGATGAAAATAACAAAAATTGTAGTGTTTATGAATTTAGACCAAAACAGTGCAGGACGTTTCCGTTTTGGGATTATTTTAAAAAGCATTTTAATGAATTGGAGAAAGAATGTATTGGTGTAGAGCGGCTCTGATTTTTACTCTATTTTTAGCTGGTTGTGCAGATAAACAGAGTGTTGGCGCAAAGAAAAATGAAACTTTTTTTAAGTATTCTGATATAAATACAACTATGGATTTAGAATCTATGAAAGGGTTTTATCTGCTTGGAGATGCAAAATCAAAAGATGCATTAGAAGTATTTTATACGCTTTACAAGACGACTAAAAAACCTATTTTTTTAAAAGAGTCTCTTAAAATAGCTTTTGTGATAAAAGATGAGAGATTAGACGAGCTTATAACAGATGCTAGGTCGGTTTTAAATGGTGATTATGACGCTATAAGAATTGAAATAGGATATTATATTTTAAAATCGCAGATCAAAGAGGCTAAAGAGCTTGCTTTAAATTTAATACAAAAAGAGAGTGGCAATAGCATCAACCACTCGATTTTAGCAACTATTTATCTTTTTAACGATGAGCCTATAAGAGCTTTAAAAGAGTTTAAAAAAGCTTATGAGATTGATGATAGTGAAGAAAATTTATTAAAGCTTGTAGATATGCTTGATAATAAGCTAGATAGAACTAACGAAGCTATAAGATATCTTAATAATTGGATAGAGGAGAACGGCTGTTCTAAGCCTGTATGCTTTACATTGTTAAATATTTACTCTGCTAAAGGCGAACTTGATTTGATGACTGAAATGTATATAAAACTGTATGAAGCCTATGAAGAGAGTGATTTTTTAAATAGAGCTTTAGAAATTCTGCTTTATAAAAAAGACGTTGTAACAGCTAAAGAGCTTTTAGAAAAGTATGGTTTTAATGAGCCTATTTTGATGGGGATATATGCCGAGTTAAAAGAGTTTCAAAAAGCTTATGATGTTGCTCAAGATCTATATAGCAGATCGCAAAATCCAGAATATATGGCAAGAATGGCTATATATAAATACGAACAGAGTTCTAAAAATATTAGTAAATTTGAATTAGATATGGTGGTTAAGTTATTTGAAGGTTCTGTTTATGCTTTAAATAGCCCTCTTTACTTTAACTATTATGGTTATTTGTTGATTGATTATGGTATAGATGTGAAAAAAGGGCTTGATATCGTTAAAAAAGCTTATATTTTAGATCCAAATTCGCCTTATATTATAGATTCAATTGCGTGGGGATATTTTAAGCTTGGTGAGTGCAAAGAGGCTAAAATGTGGATGGATAAGATACAAAGCGACACTAAATTTATGAAAGAAGACGAGGCAAAAGCCCACAAAACTGCTATTGATAAATGTTTTAATAAAGGAACAAAGTGATACTTGATGAGATAATATCAAAAACAAAGATAAATTTAGAAAATATAAAAGAAAAACTGCCTTTATGCAAACTAGAAAATGCGCTTACAAGCTCATATGTGCCAAGAGACGTAAAGCAGGTTTTAAAGCAAAAAAATAGTATAAACATAATAGCCGAAATAAAAAAAGCAAGCCCGAGTAAAGGCGTGATAAGAGAAGATTTTGATCCTTTAGAAATAGCTTTTGAGTATGAAAAAGCAGGTGTTAGTGCATTTTCTATCTTGACCGAGCCTTTTTATTTTCAAGGAAGTTTGGAGTATATGGCGCTAGTTAGAAGATATACCAATACTCCTATTTTAAGGAAGGATTTTATAGTAGATATCTATCAAATAGCCGAAGCTAGACTGTATGGGGCGGATTTTATACTTCTTATAGCAAAAGCGCTCGATAAGTTTTATCTAAAAACTCTTTTTGAGTATGCGAAAAGCTTAAATTTGGAAGTTTTGATGGAGATTCACGATGAGATTGATCTTGAAAAAGCGTTGTTTGTAGATGCTGATATTATAGGTATAAATCACAGAAATCTACAAACTTTTGATATGGATATGGAGCTTTGTGTAAAGCTTATGCCACTCATCCCAGGCGGTAAGATTATCGTTGCGGAGAGTGGATTATATAGCAATTCAGATCTAGTAAATTTAAAAAAACAAGGTGCCGATGCGTTTTTAATAGGCGAACATTTTATGCGTCAAAAAAGTATTTATAATGCGGTAAAAGATATGAAAGGTGAGTAATGAAACATGAGTTTTCTCCTTGGAGGGCTGAGTATTTTAAAACTAGAAAAGATGGCGTAATGGAGCATAATTGTGTTTTTTGTGATATTGCCCAAAATAGTCAAAACGATGAAGAGAACTTTGTGCTTTTTAGGGCTAAAAATTGTTTCGCTGTTATGAACAGATATCCATATACTTTGGGTGAATTTATGATAATACCTTATATTCATACCGATAATATTGAAAATTTAGATAAAAATATCTGGTTTGAGATGAGCGATCTTGTTCAGTTAGGAGTCGGAGTTTTAAAAGAGAGTCTTAATGCAAATGGTGTAAATATAGGTATGAATTTAGGCTCTGCAGCAGGTGCTGGGATCGCTGAGCATATACATTATCACGTAGTTCCTCGCTGGAGCAGAGATACGAATTTTATAACAACCATAGCATATACAAGAGTGCATGGAGTTCCTTTTTTAGACCAATATCACGCGTTAAAGCAGGCTTTCCAAAAGGTTCTTAAGTGAAAATTTTATTTTCCCCAAGCGAAAGTAAGATGTCTGGTGGATCTATGGATACACCGATAAATTTTTCATGGGTTTTTCCAAATTTGAATGACAAACGTCTGGAAATTTTAGAGATATATAATGGTTTTTTAAAAAAAGCTAACAAAAATGAGTTACAAACTCTGTTTGGTTTGAAAAAAGAAAATGAGCTTGAATATTACTCCAGCGATCTGTTTTCACGTCCTCTTATGAAGGCGATATTGCGTTATAACGGCGTTGCTTATGAGCATTTAAATTATAGAAATTTAGATGAAAGCTCAAGAAAAATAATTGATGAAAATACGATTATTTTTTCAAATTTATATGGTGCGATTTTAGCAAAAGATATGATTTGCGATTATAAATTAAAACAAGGTGAAACCATAGGCGGTTTTCGTACCGAAGTTTTTTATAAGAAGTATTTTAGCAGTGTTTTAGATGATTTTTTGGATTTTGATATTTTGGATCTCAGGGCTGGATTTTATGAGAAGTTTTATAGCATAACCAAGCCTCATACTACTATTAAATTTTTAAAAAACGGTAAGGTTGTAAGCCATTTTGCAAAAGCTTATCGTGGGATTGTGCTTCGTTATATCGCATTAAATCAGATCTCTAGTTTAGATGAATTTTATAATATGCAAATTCCTAATCTCAAGATAAATAAAATTATTAAAAATAGATTAAAAACGGAGATTATTGTCGATATAATCGGCTAATTTTCAGCTATTTTTAAATTTAAAACAGATATATTTTACACTTCAACTGAATTTAATATACTTTTTTGTATAATCCAACTTCTATTTTATCGTTATTTATTACTCTAAGCCTAAATGGTGAAATTGGTAGACACGCTAGACTCAAAATCTGGTACGGGAAACCGTGTGTCGGTTCGAGTCCGACTTTAGGCACCAGAGGGTTTTATAACTATTCCTCATTTTCTCACATTTTTCCTTTTATTTTCTCTTATATTTTTCTCATATTCTCATTTATCTAATTTCTCATTTAAATTTAAATAATTAAATTTAGATAATTAAAATTCAAGTTCATATTAATAAAACTATTTACACACCAACAATCACAAATTTATATTTTATATTACATTAAGCTTTTTCCAACCTAATTTTAGTTAAACTTTTAAAAAACATAGATAAATAGTTTAAATTTAATGTTTTTTATGATATTTAACTTATTATTGTTATTTTTTAAATTTAGATTGGAAAATAAATTTATTTTTATTATTTATAGCTATATTATATATAAAACAAATAATCCATTTTAAATAGTTTTAAATAGTTTTTTAAATTTATTTCTTATTTCAATTTCTAATTAAATTTCTTTTTAAATTTAATTAGATGATGAGTTTATTATGGTTTGCTAATGACAATATTTGTGTTGAAACTAGCCTCGTAAAACATCTTGTCGCTCTCTTTTTTGGTTTGCTAATGACAATATTTGTGTTGAAACACTACAGGTACATTTATAACATCAAATAATAATTTTGTTTGCTAATGACAATATTTGTGTTGAAACAAAATATTTACAACTCGATTTATTAAATTTGTTGATGTTTGCTAATGACAATATTTGTGTTGAAACAAGCATAGATTGCGGCTAATTTGTCCGTGGGATAGTGTTTGCTAATGACAATATTTGTGTTGAAACTCTCTTAATGCAGCTAAGATATCATCTATACCTTTTGTTTGCTAATGACAATATTTGTGTTGAAACTATAAAGAACTAACAGCTCTCTAGTTTCTGCTGATAGTTTGCTAATGACAATATTTGTGTTGAAACCGTTAAGCCTTCTATAAACGAGAATGAAATGGCTAGTTTGCTAATGACAAGATTTGTGTTGAAATAAAGAAGCGTACGTGCATTCCGCACCTACTTTAAGTTTGCTAATGACAAGATTTGTGTTGAAACACGGAAATTTCGTTGAAAGTCTTTGAAGTTTTAACGGTTTGCTAATGACAATATTTGTGTTGAAACTCTTTTAATGCAGCTAAGATATCATCTATACCTTTTGTTTGCTAATGACAATATTTGTGTTGAAACGTTTGTATTGCAATGTATGCGTCTTGCAGACACTCCGTTTGCTAATGACAATATTTGTGTTGAAACAGGAATTACTGCTTTTATGTTAGGGTCTATTTGGTGTGTTTGCTAATGACAATATTTGTGTTGAAACGATGATAAGATTTTTGAAGAAAATGTAGCAAATGATGTTTGCTAATGACAATATTTGTGTTGAAACAAATTAGCTATATTTATAAACTCCTATTTTGGTGTTGTTTGCTAATGACAATATTTGTGTTGAAACAAATTAGCTATATTTATAAACTCCTATTTTGGTGTTGTTTGCTAATGACAATATTTGTGTTGAAACGCGTACTCTCCTAACTCTTCAAATAAATTTCTTGTTGTTTGCTAATGACAATATTTGTGTTGAAACAAGTCAATAGCTGTTTTTATCGGTAGCGCTATGGCGTTTGCTAATGACAAGATTTGTGTTGAAACATTTTACTATACGCTTCTTTAGCATTCTGTTTGGCTGTTTGCTAATGACAAGATTTGTGTTGAAACTCTCGATTATTAGATCGCCCTCTACGTCTGCAAAAGTTTGCTAATGACAAGATTTGTGTTGAAACAATTTATCTCTGCTGGGAACACCCTTAATATTTTGTTTGCTAATGACAATATTTGTGTTGAAACGTAAGTTTTATTGCTGGTTTTAACTTAAGATTATTGGTTTGCTAATGACAATATTTGTGTTGAAACTAAACCCAAAAACGCTAAATTTGAGTGTGCAAAATAGGTTTGCTAATGACAATATTTGTGTTGAAACAAAAAACTATGTTGATGAAGCTTTAAAAAGAATAGGTTTGCTAATGACAATATTTGTGTTGAAACGTTCCACCACAATCGGCCTCGTGTTCTCTTATTTTGTTTGCTAATGACAATATTTGTGTTGAAACTTGTCGAACGCCTCTTCTACCACTTCTAAGTAACCAACTTGAAAATACACTTTATAAAAAAAGCTGAAATTTATTAAACTATTTTTCAAATGGTAAATTAAAATAGTAAAAAATATAATTTTGAAAACTTAGGCAAGAGGTTATTTATATAAGATATATATAAGTATATATAGTATATAATAAAATAAAAAGGATAAACTATGAAAAGTTACTGCTTGAAGTTAGATGATGACACATTTGCACAATTAAATCAAATCGTAAAAAATAGCAAAACAACTATGGCTGAATTTATCAGAAATGCATTAGAGCAAAAATTAAAAGAAACCAAAGGTTCGCTATCATACAGGCTAACTACGCTTAGTTACTGCGATAAAAAAGAGAGCGACGAGATACTAGATAGTCTAAAACATCTGAACGACGACGAGTTAAAGATAGCCAAAAAAGAAACCATAAACTTATGAAGCTAGAAATCAACTATACCAAAGTTTCTATAAAGTTTTTTGACAAACACAAGGATATCAAAGATAAATTTATAACAAATATAGGTAAATTTATAAGTGGCGAGAGTGTAGATATCAAAGCCTTAAAAGGTATAGAAGAACCAAAACTCTACCGTATGCGTGTAGGTAAATTTAGAGTGGTATTTTGGATAAATGATAAAGGCGAACTAGTGATTATAAACGTTATAAATGCAGATAGCAGAGGTGGCATATATAAAGGGGTTTAGCACTCTTAACAACCATTATTATTTAAAATTTTTGGGCAATTAGTATCGCAAAATATCAAATTTTATCTCAATGCTTATTTGATATATGGGTAATAATAATCTGGGTGCAATACTTTAAGGATAAATGAGGTTTAAAGCTTAATATCTTTATACCTTGTATCAGTTTTGCCAGTGTAAGGCTTTGGGGAGCTAAAATCAAAATGGCAGTTAAGTCTCATTAAAATAATAACCAAAATAAAAAGAATAAAACTAAACATTTACAAGCCTTTTTTTAAAAAGTATAGCATAAAAGTATTAAATATGGTAAATCCTACTCTAACCTTTGGAGTTGATCTATCAGCACTTGGTAGTGCACTCAAAGAGATAGATAAACGCACCGACAAACTAAGCCAAAACCTAAATCAAGGGCTAAAGGACGCACAAAAAAGTTATAATAACCTACAATACATCAAAAACCCACTAAAAATAGAAGAAACCATAGCTAAACTCAACAAACTAAAAGCAGATATCAAAAAAGCCACAATAGCAAAATTTGATCTCAAAATAGATAATGCCAAAAAAGCTAGACGGGCTTAAATCCCAGATTATAGCTACTGTTGGATCAGTTGTTGTTTTAGCAACACCGATCAAAAAGGCGATGGATTTATAACATATCCAAATAGTGCTAAGCAAACATATCCTTATAATACTTTTTTGGATATTGAAAAAGAGTTATCAAATGAGTTAAATTTACCACAAATGCAGATTAGAGCTAGTTTGCAGTATCTTTGGGATAATCACGCAAATGATGGAATGTTTAAAAACAAAAGAGATATTTACAATACTATCAAAATGCTTATAGGTTATCAAGATTATGCTGGAAATAGTTTCAAAAACCCAAATATGGCGTATATCGCTACTAAAACAAATGATAAAAGAATGTCTGATATGGTAATTAGTAGGGATAGTGCTGGAGTAACACATTTAAACAAAGATAAAAAAATGAGTGAAACTGATAAAAATATTTTTGATAGTAAGTCGGTGGTTGAGACACCCAAATCTCAACGTAAGCAACAAGTGCTCGGGGTGCAAATGAATACCAGCAAAGAGCATTATTCACCGACTAATAACAGAATTATACCCCAAAACTCTAAACAAGTAAAGCCTACTTCTGAAGCTGGTGATGATATGATAGCTATAACAAAGTTAAAAAATGAAATAGATGAGCTAAAAGCCACCAAACAAGGCGGTAAATATCTAAGCTCACAAGTCAAAGCTGAAGTAATAGATAAAAGCAATGAGTTAGGTAAGCTAATAGACGAAAGAATAAGTCAAGGCAAAAGTATAAATCAAACTCTAGTTAGTGAGTATAAAGCACAAATCCAACGTGCAAGATATCAAGCTAGTAAAGAAGCTAAGCCAACTAGCGCACCAGTTAAAACAGAAGTAAAAACAGAACCCACTACCAATAAATATCTATCAGGTATAAAAGAGCTTGAAAAAGTAGATTATGATAGTCTTAATGCTCATCAAAAAGATATTTACGATGTTTTTGCAGGAAAAAAATCATCTACTATCTTAAAAGTTAGCGATATTGACGACTTAGCAACACTAGAGCAAGGAAGCCGTAATGCTGGTGCTAGAAAGATAATGATAAAACACGCAGGAGTAGAAAAAACTGGGGGATTAAACGGCGATGAGCTTGTAGATATAGAGCAAACTCTGTTAAAAGGTAAGATAGATAACAACAGCTTTGAGACTGGAGATGATTTTATAAGATATTCATATGCTTATAATAAAAACGGCACGACTTTGCAAGTTGTTATAAATGAATTTAACAATGGTAAAAAGATTTTTGATTATTATAGTGATAGAAATTTTATAGATTATAATAAAAAGCCCCAAGTATCAGGCAACACCCTGACAAAAAATGGGGCTACAAATGGAATTATACCACAAAACATAGATAATATCAACCCAGCAAGTGAGGCTCAAAATTTCTTTAAAACCTTGAGCGAATATAATAATTTAAGAGACAATATCGCGAAAAATAATAAAAAAATAGATAACGAGCATTTTACTTTATCAAAGTCTATTCACAATGAAATAAATGGTAATTTAAGTAAAATATTTAATCTCGTAAAAGAGCGTGATATTGCAGCTAAATCAAGGTTAAAAAAACTAGAAACAATGTTTAAATTTAAAGGCGTTACAGGCAATGAAGCACTTAAAGATTATCTTGATGATCTAACACTTATACATTTTAACAGTTTTAGCAAAGAAGAGCTAGATTTTATCAAACTAACTAAAGATAAAATCATAAAATCACAAGGAGATATCTTAGCAGGTGCTAACAAAGCACGTTCTTTCAGATATGGAAATTTAGATACGGCTGATGATTTAAAAAATAAAGTTTTTAAACTATTTAGTGATTTAAATATCAAAGCTAATAACTTTTTTGAATTAGAACCGTTGCTTTTATCTCATAGTGCAAAAGAAAACGAGCTTAGACATATAGTAAGTCTTGATACAGTATCTAATGCGAGATTGGCTATGGAAAAAGAAGCCAACATAACTCCTATCAAAGAGTTTGGTACTAACTACGCAGAGTTTTACCACGACGGATCTAACGCTATTAAAAAGCTACTTATAGAAAAGCAAGGACAAGTAGCAGGAGCGTTTGAGAAAGAGGGATTAGGCGATATAGACTTAGTTTGGGGAATTGAAGGGACTAGCCATAGTGATGGGTATGGACTTTCTAAAATAGCAAAATACCACCCTGAGGCTGTAGATAACCTTGATAATATAATATCTAAAGGTGAATTTTACAAAGATGAAAAAGGTAGATTAAATATAAAATATAATGATGATATAGTAGGGCTTAGGGAAAACTGGTTAGGGAATGAAACCGTCCCTTGGATAATAAGCTCATATACTAAAAAAGCTGAGACCAGCAAGGGGTTCAACTCTGCTAGTAGCATTACGCCAAGTAAAGAGAATTATTCTTTTACAACTCAACATAATAATATTATACCACAAAACACTAAATTTGACAATACTCCAACCTTTTTAAACAAATATCCTAAACTTATAGATGATCTAAAATGGGATAAAACGTTAAAGTTTAGCTCCGCTCCAAAAAGCAAAGAAGAACTAAAGGCTAGACAAGCGTTTTTAAATGAGTTTAAAATATTAAGCTCTAAAGAAAAAATAGATATAAAAATATGAAAAAATATTCCAAATATGATACTATTTTTTACTAACTTAAATTTTTTTGATATTCTGTAAGTACGGCTTTTTGGGATTATAAAGATATGTTTGTATCCGACTTTAGGCGGTCTGGATTTTGTTAAAAATGAAATGTTTTTATAACTATCCCTCATTTCCTCACATTTTTCCTTTCATTTTCTCTTATATTTTTCTCATATTCTCATTTAAATTTAAATAATTTAAATTTAAAATTTAAAATTCATATTAATAAAACTATTTACACACCAACAATCACAAATTTATATTTTATATTACATTAAGCTTTTTCCAACCTAATTTTAGTTAAACTTTTAAAAAACATATATAAATAGTTTAAATTTAATGTTTTTTATGATATTTAACTTATTATTGTTATTTTTTAAATTTAGATTGGAAAATAAATTTATTTTTATTATTTATAGCTTTATTATATATAAAACAAATAATCCATTTTCAATAGTTTTAAATAGTTTTTTAAATTTATTTCTTATTTCAATTTCTAATTAAATTTCTTTTTAAATTTAATTAGATGATGAGTTTATTATGGTTTGCTAATGACAATATTTGTGTTGAAACAAGTAACTACGCTCTTGATAGCTTTAAGGCTCTAGGGTTTGCTAATGACAATATTTGTGTTGAAACTTCGGCTAGGTCTACCGTTGGCATTACTTTAAAATTTGTTTGCTAATGACAATATTTGTGTTGAAACGAAAGATACTTACCATTAGGAGAATAGTCATTGCTGTTTGCTAATGACAATATTTGTGTTGAAACGAAAGATACTTACCATTAGGAGAATAGTCATTGCTGTTTGCTAATGACAATATTTGTGTTGAAACATGTCAGAGCATTTATAAAAGCCTAAATTAGGCTTGTTTGCTAATGACAATATTTGTGTTGAAACTCCAAAAAAATGCTAAAGCTTTCACTACTTGGAAAAGTTTGCTAATGACAATATTTGTGTTGAAACTTTCAATCCACTTTAAAACTCTATTTTTAAAAAACTGTTTGCTAATGACAATATTTGTGTTGAAACTTTGCAGACTGCTGTCGTCCAGCTCTGAAATTTTTCGTTTGCTAATGACAATATTTGTGTTGAAACTTGTTAAGTCCCAAAAATCCGGACTTTTAGTAATACGTTTGCTAATGACAATATTTGTGTTGAAACTCAAAATTCGCCGTATCTTTGGAGTTTGGCGGTTCTGTTTGCTAATGACAATATTTGTGTTGAAACAAATTTAGCAGGTTTTATAGGACATTGCGTTGTGGAAGTTTGCTAATGACAATATTTGTGTTGAAACTTGATGAAAATGGCGAGAGACTTTTAACAAAGGCGGGTTTGCTAATGACAATATTTGTGTTGAAACTTGATGAAAATGGAGAGAGACTTTTAACAAAGGCGGGTTTGCTAATGACAATATTTGTGTTGAAACTCTTGGCTTCCATTCCAAAAGACCACATTAGCCATGTTTGCTAATGACAATATTTGTGTTGAAACAGGCTTAATACAACTTTTAGCAATATTATTATAAAGTTTGCTAATGACAATATTTGTGTTGAAACTTTTTAAATCAATATTCTTATTTTTAATTTCGCTTGTTTGCTAATGACAATATTTGTGTTGAAACGCGGCATCTTTAATGGCTTTTTTATATGTGTCTAAAGTTTGCTAATGACAATATTTGTGTTGAAACGCAAATTCTCTAGAAATAGAAAATCTTTTTCTACTCGTTTGCTAATGACAATATTTGTGTTGAAACCTTTGAGCATTAGTAATACTCTTAGAAGTAGTAAGAGTTTGCTAATGACAAGATTTGTGTTGAAACGCTGTTTTCATCTTGTCTCCTTTTTTTCTTAAAATGTTTGCTAATGACAAGATTTGTGTTGAAACATGATACAAAGCGTGGTTGGTAGATATTATATTTCGTTTGCTAATGACAAGATTTGTGTTGAAACTCATAGAATGTGTTTTTATTGTACTTTCTAGCAGGTGTTTGCTAATGACAAGATTTGTGTTGAAACTAGCAAACGCACTTTTAAAGGCTGGAGACGCTATAGTTTGCTAATGACAATATTTGTGTTGAAACTAGTTAGATTTGCGTTCTATTTTATAGATAGTAACGGTTTGCTAATGACAATATTTGTGTTTAAACTTTTATATCTAAAATCATCGCTTAAATGACGTTTATCGTTTGCTAATGACAAGATTTGTGTTGAAACAGAGAAGTTTCGAAATCGACTTCTGTTTTAGCGTCGGTTTGCTAATGACAATATTTGTGTTGAAACCCTTGATTTTTGTATAGAGTTGGTTTTATGTCAATCGTTTGCTAATCACAAAGCTCGTATTAAAATCACATAGAGCTCCAAAGTAGCAACATTCAAAATGCTAAAAACATAAATGAGAAAAAGGCAGCTTCTGCGTGGAGAAGTGAGCCTTTTTATGGTAAAATACTTCCAGCAAACTTTGGGCTTCCGCCGTATCATTTTCGTTGTAGAACTGAGCTAGTACCAGTATGGATAGATGAAGAAGAGATCGACGGTGTAAAGATGAAAAATACAAGCCCATTAAACAAAGATGAAGCAGTTAAGCACATAGACAAAACTGGCGTTGAGAGAGTTTGGAAAAAGAGCAATACACATATTTATGAAAAGCACGACACAGAGCCAAAGGATGTTGTAAAGGCTTTAAACTCTATAAATACAATGGCTAAAAATAAGGATAATAAATATATAAACGCCTTTAGTGACAATGGGTATTTTATAGTTTTTAATGGTAATGAGATAGTGACTTGTTATAAGCCTAGCCAAAATAAAAAAGAGGCATTTGGTTACTTTAAAAATGCTTCAATATATGATAAAAAAGAGGTGATAAAATGGAAAATCGCAAATTTACTATAGAATTTTATGAAATAGAGTGGTTTATAGATCTTCAATCTCACATAGATAATGGCGATAGCCAATTAGATATAATTCAACCTATTACAAAGACAAGAGATAAAAGAATAGCTCGTATATTTGATATCTTTGCCCCGGAAACTGAATACATAGATAAAGCAAAAGAGTATAAAGAATTCTATGAGATCTGCGATTTTGAAGTACCGCAAACTAATCATAAATTCACAGGTACTTTTATAGACGCTTTAGAGTATATAAAAGATACCTTTAATCAAGTTTCAAAGACTGTTTAACATCATTTAAAAACTTGCTAAAAAGCGTTTTGGTTTTTGCATTGCAGGAGAGAGTGCTAATAAGCTAAAAATCGACTTAGATAGTCTTGGAATAAGCTATAGCGCGGTTATGAGCGCGATCGATGAAGAGGTCGCGAGGAGCAAGGAAAAAAAGTAGAGCGAATTCTTGCTTGCGTGGAAGCTAAGATGAGCCCAGCTGAGTTTGGCTTAAGTGAGTATGAAAGTATGCTTCTTGGTGGGCTAAATTTAAGCGCTGGATTTGAAGTGGGATTTGGGGCTAGCTATTGCAAATGCGATAGCCTGGTCTTAAAAGAGTACTGCAAGAATTGCGGAATTGATTTTTTATGGGCTTATAGCGTCTTTAAAAGATACGCTAATGTTTTAAATAGGGTTGAAGACTAAGAGTCTTTTTTGTACTTATGGGGATTGAGTTTATAATCAAGCCAGATATAAAAAGGGAATAAAACGATGAAAGATATAAGTTGTACGTACATTTCTTCTATATTCGCCATTACGAAAATAGCTAGAGTTATCAAAAAAATAATCCAAAGAAATTTTTTAATATCTTCCATTTTAATATCCTTTTTTATCATTATACCACATTTTAGGCTAAAAAATGGCAAATGATGATTTAAAGATATAATTATATATAATTTAAAAAATAGCTATTTATCGCCCGTAAAAAAGATAATGATTTAACATAAATGTTACCGAAAGTAGCAGTAATAGCCAAATACCGTTTTTAATATAAAATTTTTACTGATACTTTTGTTATTTTATTATGTAATTAGATATATTTAGATAATATATTCAAAATTTAATTTATTTAATAGTTGTTTAAAAATAAACTCAATGTTTATAAAGGAATGGATGTGAAAATATATCAGCTGAAAGTATTTTTAAAGTTAAATCAAAATGTAGATTTTATAAATAGCCCTGAGTTTTTAAGCACAAATTTACATAAAGCTATGTTGGGGGATGAAGCTCTACGATCTATTCATATGCAAAGATATTTAAAGCCTTATAGCATCGGTTTTTTATACAGTATGAAAGGCAAAAAAGATACTTTTGTGAGTGGTGAAGATATGTATTTTTACGTAAGAAGTATTGATGAGAGTTTTATATCTAAGTTAAGAATTTGTTTAGAAAATTCTAAAAATCTTGGGTTTAATGTATATTTATCTAAATTTGAAAATTTGGATATAAA
Organism: Campylobacter fetus subsp. testudinum 03-427; assembly: GCA_000495505.1. Lineage (NCBI taxonomy): Bacteria > Pseudomonadati > Campylobacterota > Epsilonproteobacteria > Campylobacterales > Campylobacteraceae > Campylobacter > Campylobacter fetus. The sequence continues at coordinate 667,917 of CP006833.1, forward strand.
GCAAATCGATCGTTTATATACTATGAGTCCGGCAACTATCGTGCTTAAAGAAGGCGATAAAACTATACCTTGGAGACGTGAAAATAGCGATATAACAGTGCTTAAAGAAGCTTTGATTTCAAATTTAAAAAACAAATACGAATATTTTTTAGACAAAAAAATTGAGATAAAAGATGATATCATCGAACTTATAGAGATAAAAACAAATAGAGCGTTTGCATTTAGATATAAAAACGGTAAAATTTATGCTTATAGATATCAAATTCACTTTTCCCAAAACAGATTGGCTCAAGAGTTTGCAAATATCGCCATGATACTTGGTGTTGGAGTTAAAAATACATTGGGATTTGGCTTTTGTATGAGGAGTAATAATGCTGTTTGAATTGCTTGATGAGTTTAAAAAACAGCTTGAAAAAAATAAGCACATAGTCACACAAAATCACATTTTAAAAGACGGAGTTTATGCGAGAATTTCCGATGAAAAATGTGAGATTTTTTACGTAAAAACTATCACAGAAAAAATAGGTAAAACTGCGCAGAAAAGAACGATTTTATACAAACAAAACGGAGATATCGCGTTAAATGACGATATGCAGTGGTTTGAGCAAGCTGATTATTTAAGTTTCTTATGGGATATGAATAAAGCTGTTTTGCCTAATAAAAAATTTCACAGCATTAACTTTTTGTCTCTATTTTTTAAGCTTGAAGAGTCTGAGTATGTTAAGGAAAATTTGGAAGAGTATTTTGATATTTTTAGAGATTATAGTGCATTTAATAAAGCAAAAGATAAGGAAATTTTATCATTTTATATGGATTATATAAAAGATGAAAATAGACAAAACTTGATCACAAATTCAGTAGTTTTATCTAAAAAATATTTTAATGATATAAATGATTTTGCTGTACAAAATAACTTTAAAAAGTGTTATATTAAGTTTTTTATTGACAAAGATTTTGAGATTTATGAAAAAGAGTCGCAAATTTATATTGATTTGAAAATTTACAATTCAAATGAACACAATATAAAATATAATAATGAAATTTTCGGTCTTTCAAATTTTAATATGGGTATGAATTCAAAAAAACCTTTTTTAGAGCATAAAAATAGATTATTTAAAATACCTTACGCCATAAGTCAAAAAGACGCTCTTGCTAGTAAAATGCTTTTTGACTGGCTTGGTTCGCAAAATAAAAGAATTATTCGTGATTTTAACTCAATCTTTATATCTAAATTCAATAAACAATCAAAAGCCGTGGTAAGTGACTTCGAGTATGTTCCTGTAGATAAAAATAAGTTTAAATTTGATAAATTTAAACTTAAAAATTTTATGAATATTGAAAATGGTGAAAAAGAGATACTTAGTTTTGATGATTTTAAGCAAGTTATTGATGAGCAGCTTTATCATAAATGTCTTTTTGGTAATTTGTATAATGATGAGATAAGAGTTAGTAAAAGAATCAGCGAAGATATGCAAAATTTACTTTATCAAACTAGATGTTCTATGGTGGAGTATTTTGATAAATTTAATAACAATGAATTTTACTATGTTATACAAAAATATTCTAATGATTTTATTAAAATTGCTATGCAAGATAGTGAATTTGGTAGATTAAATGGTAAAAAATCTATAAATTTGCTACTTAGTATAAAAGAAATTAAAGGAGAAAAAGTGGATATAGACGGGATAAAAAATAGAGTTATATCAGCACTTACTGATGATAATGTAACTAAATTAAGCGGAAATGAATACTACTTTTTAGTAGGTAATTTAGCAATGTATCTAGTTAGTAAAAGCAAGACTTGGAAAAAGACGTTTGCACTAACTGACCCATACACTAAAGCTAGAAATACAAAAAAGCTAAAAATGGCTCTGTTTATTGATTTTGATAGATACAACTATGATATTTTTTTAGAAAATGGAATATTAAAAAAAGCATTTTCATTGGCTCAAAATTGTGAAGATATAGTTATGTCAAATAACGACCAACAGATGGTTTTAATCGGTATGATGACAAAAAATATAATTAAGAAACCAGGAGAAAAAGATGAAATTAGCGAATAGAATTTATGGAATAATCGGTATAAAATCAACTATGGCCAACTGGAATGCAGATTTTAGCGGCAGACCAAAAAGCACAGGAAACGGAGATATCTTTGCTAGTGATAAAGCTTTAAAATATCCTATGAAAAAGATGTGGGAAAGCTATGGAAAAAATATTCTTTTTGTAAAATCTCTAAAACAAGGCAAGAGTAAGGATGGCAATGACAAGCTCGTGCCAAATACTCTAGGAGAAAGATATGGTTTGCTTTTTGGCGATATCAAAAAAGCAAAATCCACAAAAGAGGTTTTGAGTAACCTTTTTAACTGCATTGATGTTAAAAATTTCGGTGCTACATTCCCTGAAGATGGTTATAACTTATCAATAACTGGTGCAGTTCAGATAGGACAAGGATTTAATAAATTTGGAGATATAAATATAGAAGTTCAAAACATCTTATCTCCATTTGCCGATTCAAGAGCTAAAGAGAAAAACGAAAATGGAGAAGATGCGAGCCAAAGCACTCTTGGTACAAAAATAGTTACAGATGAGGCTCATTATTTTTACGGATTTTGCATAAATCCGTTAGCTTATAATGATTATAAAGAGATTTTGGGTGATGATTTTGGTTACGATGAAGATGATTACGCTGAGTTCAAAAAGGCTGCTAGATTTTGCGCTACGTATTTTAATTCCAACTCAAAATTCGGCTGCGAAAATGAGTTTGCTATGTTCATTGAAACAGCTGTAGATGCATATCTGCCTGATCTTAGTTCATATATGGATTTTATTTGCAAAGATAAAAATAGATCGGTAAATTTAGAAAAAATAGAAAAAATGATAGAAAGTTCAGATGTAAAAAAAGTAGAAATTTATTACAATCCTTTATCTTTGGACGTAGAAACTAAATTTGATAAATTCGATATTTACAGTGGAAATAAAATATGATGAAAGCCATAAGTTTTAAGCTTAGCGGAAAGTTTGCACATTTCAAAAAACCAGATGTAAATGAATATGTGTATTTTACTTATAATAATATCCCAAAACCAACTCTATTAGGGCTTTTGGGGGCCATTATAGGGCTTAAAGGATACGCGCAAAAAACTTATAATAATAAAAAAGATAAAAAATCACTTTTAAACAATGAAAACAGAAGTAACGAGCCGGAATTTTATGAGCGTTTAAAACATCTTAAAATTTGTATTATTCCTCTTGTTAAATATGGTAAATTTTCTAAAAAAATTCAAGTTTTCAATAATTCAGTAGGATACGCAAGCACCGAAGAAGGTGGAAATTTAATAGTTAGAGAGCAATGGCTTGAAAATCCTTCTTGGCAGATACTTATAGAAGATGACGGAAGTGTGGAGTTTGAGACTATTTCACAATATCTATTTGATAAAAAAGCTAAGTTTATACCATATCTTGGTAAAAATGACCATTTTGCAGATATAAGCGAAGTGGAGAAAATAGATCTTGCAGAGTCTAAAAAAGATAAAATTGTGATAAAATCGCTGTTTTTTGATAATTTAGCAAAGCAGGTTGATGACCCTGATGATGAGATATCATATCTTTTTAATGAATTTTATCCTATTGGTTTTAATGAACTTATGTTTTATAAGCTTGAAAAAACTACTTTTACAAATCAAATTTGTCAAGCAATGGACGGGAAATGGTATGAGTTTAAAGACGGAACTATATGCTTCTTTTAAATATTTATTTGGCGCATACAGCGCCAAATAAAGATCCTGAAACGCTTCAGGCTCATTGCGATCTTACAAAAGAGTATCTACAAAAAATAAAAAATAGTAAAAATCTTAATGATATTATAAAAAATCTTGCAAACCAAATTCTAAATGACGATGTGATTTTGGAGTTTTTTGATGATTTTATTATCAATCACGATTTAGGTAAGATGAATCCTGCCTTTCAAAGATTCAAAATGGAAAATAAAGAATTCAACGAAGCTTCTGGTGAGAGTACGCACTCAAATCACTCTTTTAACAAGCTAAAAGATAAATATAGGGATTTTTTTTCCAATTCCACGGATCAAGATATAGATAAAATTATTTGTGTTTTTTATTATCTGTTATCAAACGTGTTAAATCACCACGGACATTTAAAAGACGGCTTTGATGATAAATATCTGAAAATTAGTGATAAAGAAGAAGATTTTGATACATTAGATAAGAAATTTTATAACTCTAAGAAGAGAACTGATTTTGATTTTGAGCTTTTTATTCTTATCAAACTACATTTTTCTCTTCTTATAGCGAGTGATTTTTACGCTACAAGCGAGTATATGAATGATATAAAAATAGATGATTTTGGTGTTTTTGATAAAGATAAAAAAGAAATCATCTATTCTAAATTTAGAGAGTTTTATAGCTCTTTAAAGCCAAGAAGCGATATAGATATTTTAAGATCTGATATATTTCAAAAGTCAAGTAAAACACTATATGATAATTTAGATAAAAATATATTCTATCTTGAAGCTCCAACTGGAAGCGGTAAAACCTTAACATCTTTAAATTTGGCTTTAAATCTACTAAATTTAAATTCAAATCTTAATAAAATATTTTATGTTTTTCCATTTAATACTCTGATATCGCAGAGTAAGTCTATATTTGAAAGTATTTTTGGAGATGAGTTTGATATCTCTGTTATAAATAGTATAACTCCCCCTAAATTCAATAAAGGAAATGATCAAGAAAATTCCGAGAGTAAGTATGATAAAACATATATAAATAGAGTATTTTATAATCATCCTTTTATTTTAACTAGTCACGTTGCGCTTTTTAAGACGTTGTTTGGGATTAGCAAAGAGGAAAACTATGGTCTGTTTTCTCTTGCGAATTCAGTTATAATTCTTGATGAAATTCAAAGTTATAGATCAAATTTATGGGAGTTTATGGCGCTATTTTTTGATAGTTTCGCAAAACATTTAAACATAAAATTTATAATTATGTCAGCAACTCTACCTAAAATCTCAAATTTACTAAAAAATAACGATGATAAATGGTGTGATCTGCTAGCAAACTCTAATTATTTTCAAAATACACTTTTCAAAGACAGAGTTAAAGTGGATTTTTCTCTTTTAGAAATAGGTCAAGATGAGTTATTTGAGACTATCGTAAGCAAAATCAAAGAGCATAAAAAAGATAAAATTTTGGTTGAGTTTATAAAAAAATCTAGTGCTAGAGATTTTTATAATTTCATACGGTTCAAATTTGATGGTTATGATATTTTCGAGCTTAGCGGTGATGATAATAAGCTTTATCAAAAAATAGTTATAGCAAAATTAAAAAACTCAAACACAAAAGCTATCGTGGTTGCAACTCAAGTTATAGAAGCTGGAGTTGATATAGATATGGACATCGGATTTAAAGATATAGCGACGTTTGAGAGCGAAGAGCAGTTTCTAGGACGGATAAATAGAAGTGCTTTAAAACCCGGTTCTTTGGCGTATTTTTTTGATTACGATAATGCAAGTATGATATATAAAAATGATAGCAGGATCAAATTTAGCCTAAAAGATGATGGGCTAAAAAAATGTTTGATAGATAAAAATTTTAATCCCTACTATGAGAAATTACTTTACGAGCTAAAGTGTGAAAATTCAAGAGTAAATGGTGGATTTAACAGTGTTAGAGAGAATTTTCAAAAATATATCAGTAGCATCAACTTTATAAAAATTTCAGAAAATATGCAGCTTATAAATGATGATAGAGTTAGAATTTTTCTACCGTTTAAGATAGATGTAAGTGATTTTGATATGAGCGAATACGGCGACGTAGAACATTTTATGGACGGCAATTTTTTAGATGGAAAAAAGATCTGGGAAGCGATAATTTGCTTAAACGAAGTCAAAGAGTATGGTAAAAGAAAGATAGAAGCCTTGAGTTTAAATTCTTTAGCTGATATTTTTAGTTTTAATGTATTTATGGTGGATGATTTATTAAGTATTTCTTCGCAGATGCGTTATGGATACATCTATATAGAGGATTGCGACGGATTTATAGATGAAAATGGTAAATTTGATAGAACGGCTTTTGCAAAGAAATTTAACAATGAAGATCTGCTGTTGTGAAGATAACAGGCACTCTCATAAACTACTTTTTTCACTGTAAAAGACAGTGTTATCTGTTTTATAATCGTATAAATTTAGAAGATAATAGTGAAGATGTAAAAATAGGAAAAGTTTTACATGAAATTAAATTTGAAGATGAGATAAAATTTGAAAATATTGCTTTAGATAAGATAACAGACGAATACGTAATTGAGTTCAAAAAAAGTGATAGCGATGAAACGGCGTCGATGTGGCAGCTGCTTTTTTATCTTAAAAAGCTAAAAGAGATCGGAATACTTAGAAAAGGTTTGCTTGAATTTGGTGAAAACAGAAATTTACCGACAAAGCGCTTAAAAGTGGAACTAACTACCCATAAAGAGCTTGAGCTTGAGCAAATTTACAGTCAAATTTCTGAGCTTATGAGTTTAAAAACTCCGCCAGATCCTTTAAAAAGCTCATTGAAATGTAAAAAATGTGCTTATTTTAACTACTGTTTTATCTGAGAAAATAGATGCCAAAACTTCATACTAGATATATTTTTTCTATGGGCGAGCTGAGTCGCAAAGACAACTCTTTGGCTTTTAAAAATGAAAAAGGTACAACATACATTCCTATAGTTGGTATAAGAGAAATTTATTGTATGAATGAAGTGAGTATGAACTCAAAATTGTTCGATTTTCTTGCCAAAAATGGAATTACGATTCATTTTTTCAATTATTATGGAAACTATAGTGGTAGTTTTTATCCTAAAAAACATCTTATAAGTGGTCGCATAATTACATCACAAGTAGAGGCTCTTGCGACTAGAAATATCATAGCAAAAAGCATAGTAAAGGGCATTGCGTTAAATATGCATGAGGTTTTATATCACTATTACAGGCATGGAAAAACAGAGCTTAAGCCTCTTTTGGATTATCTTAAACTCAAAGTTCCAAATATGCTGATAAATGCAAATACAATTCCGCAAATTATGTTTATCGAAGGGCAAATTTGGAGCAAATTTTATGATAGTTTTGAACTATTTTTAGATGAGAGTTTCAGCTTAGCAAAGCGTGTTAAACGTCCGCCAGATAATCCTATGAACGCTATGATAAGTTTTGGAAATTCGCTTCTTTATACAAAAACTATAAGTGCAATTTATCAAACTCATCTTGAACAAAGTATTAGTTATCTGCATGAAAGTAGCGATGCTAGATTTAGTCTTAGTTTGGATCTAAGTGAAGTTTTTAAGCCTATTATCGTATTTAAAACAGTATTTGAACTTATAAATTTAAAAAAGATAAATATCAAAAAACATTTTGAAAAAAAGGTGGAATTTTGTCTGTTAAATGAAGCGGGACGGAAAATTTTTGTAGAGAGTTTTGAAGAGAGACTAAATGAATCGTTTTTGCATTCTAAGCTAGGTAGAAAAGTTTCTTATAAAACAGCTTTGAAATTAGAAGGATATAAGCTTATTAAATTTATATGCGAGGCACGCGAATTTATACCATTTAGTTTAAAAGATAAGCGATGACAAATTACAATTATGCTTACGTTTTTTACGATATTAGCGATAAAGAGAGTGAAGCTGGCAAACGACGTGTAGCAAAAGTTTTTAAGCTGTGCAAGAAGTATTTTTTGCATCATCAAAAGTCTGTTTTTAAAGGAGAGATAACTCCTTCAAATTTTATTAAATTTAAATCCGCAGTAGAAAAGCTGATTGATAAAAATATCGATGTTATCACCATTTTAAGGCTAATAAGAAAAGATGATATAGATGAGATGACTTTAGGCGGTCTAGATTTTGTTAAAAATGAAATGTTTTTATAACTATCCCTCATTTTCTTACATTTTTCCTTTCATTTTCTCTTATATTTTTCTCATATTCTCATTTATCTAATTTATCATTTAAATTTAAATAATCAAATTTAGATAATCAAAATTAAAATTTAAGTTCAAATAATTTAAATTTAAATTATTAAATTTAGATAATTAAAATTCAAGTTCATATTAATAACACTATTTACACACCAACAATCACAAATTTATATTTTATATTACATTAAGCTTTTTCCAACCTAATTTTAGTTAAACTTTTAAAAAACATAGATAAATAGTTTAAATTTAATGTTTTTTATGATATTTAACTTATTATTGTTATTTTTTAAATTTAGATTGGAAAATAAATTTATTTTTATTATTTATAGCTATATTATATATAAAACAAATAATCCATTTTAAATAGTTTTAAATAGTTTTTTAAATTTATTTCTTATTTCAATTTCTAATTAAATTTCTTTTTAAATTTAATTAGATGATGAGTTTATTATGGTTTGCTAATGACAATATTTGTGTTGAAACAGAGAAGCAAGGCTTAAAAATGTTCGCAGATGGTGGTTTGCTAATGACAATATTTGTGTTGAAACACTACAGGTACATTTATAACATCAAATAATAATTTTGTTTGCTAATGACAATATTTGTGTTGAAACATACTTGTTAGGAAATTTGACTACGCTAAAACAAGAGTTTGCTAATGACAATATTTGTGTTGAAACAGTTAAAAAAATGAGAGTAAGCCGTTTTTTGTAATGTTTGCTAATGACAATATTTGTGTTGAAACAGTCCTCCATAAATGAAAACGAAATGGCTACATATGTTTGCTAATGACAATATTTGTGTTGAAACAAAACTATTTTGAGTTATATTTTATGCCTATTTTAAGTTTGCTAATGACAATATTTGTGTTGAAACAGAAATTTAGTATCGATATAATCGCACCTATACACGGTTTGCTAATGACAATATTTGTGTTGAAACACTCCAAAATCCTCGCCCTGAACGCTGCTAAAAGCTGTTTGCTAATGACAATATTTGTGTTGAAACAGCCGATGAGCAAAGATGTGGCGGGTAAGATACTGGGTTTGCTAATGACAATATTTGTGTTGAAACGGGAGTAAAAAATATTTTAATTTTACATCCCACCCAGTTTGTAATGACAATATTTGTGTTGAAACTTTAATTTTATGCTATCTTTTAAACTCATTTAAATCTGTTTACTAATGACAATATTTGTGTTGAAACTTTGCCATAACTAAGAGCATATTTTTTATATTCATGTTTGCTAATGACAATATTTGTGTTGAAACAGTGGGGGATATCGTTAAGCTCAAGAGCCCAACACAGTTTGCTAATGACAATATTTGTGTTGAAACTCTTTGCTTACAGAACATTGTATCCCTTACTCTGAGTGTTTGCTAATGACAATATTTGTGTTGAAACTAAGTAATGTTTTTGGTGTTGAAGATGACTATGACGGTTTGCTAATGACAAGATTTGTGTTGAAACAAGTCTGCTTTAGTGGATCAGATAATAAATAATTATGTTTGCTAATGACAATATTTGTGTTAAATCCCCTAATATAGCTATTAAAGGCTATCATATTTAGTTTACTAATCACAAAGTTTATATTAAAATCATATAGAACGCTAAAGCAGAAGATGAGCTTTTTAGACATATTGATAGTATGGGTTATGAAAAAGTTGCTAAAGCAGATATCTATACACACGGACAAAGCGGATACATTAAACCCAGTAAAATAGAACTGATATCTGCTATGAATAATATTAGCAACCTTAAAACTAGTATTAACAACCCTATAAGGCAAGTTGCATTAAGTGGAAAAATTATCATCATATATCAAGATGAGAGAATTTGGACGGTTATTAAAAAAAATAGCGAAAAACAAGCAAAAGAGTACTTTAAAAACAACACGGAGAGTAAAATATGGAAAAGCGAAAGTTATATATTTGCATTGATGAAAAAGGCTGGCATATCACAGATGATAATAAAAAAAATAGTTGGTTAAACGACGATGAATTAGATGGAAGTTTTGCAGAAGTATTTGGCGTAAATGGCAAAATAGGCTTTTTAGGAGAGTGGGCGTGGAATGATAATTTTTTAAACTTAACAAGCGATAAGCTAAATGAGATCTGCGATTTTGAAGTACCGCAAACTAATCATAAATTCACAGGTACTTTTATAGACGCTTTAGAGTATATAAAAGATACCTTTAATCAAGTTTCAAAGACTGTTTAACATCATTTAAAAACTTGCTAAAAAGCGTTTTGGTTTTTGCATTGCAGGAGAGAGTGCTAATAAGCTAAAAATCGACTTAGATAGTCTTGGAATAAGCTATAGCGCGGTTATGAGCGCGATCGATGAAGAGGTCGCGAGGAGCAAGGAAAAAAAGTAGAACGAATTCTTGCTTGTGTGGAAGCTAAGATGAGTCCAGAGGAGTTTGGTTTAAGCCAGTATGAACGTATGCTTCTTGGCGGACTAAATTTAAGTGCTGGATTTGAAGTGGGATTTGGGGCTAGCTATTGCAAATGCGATAGCTTGGTCTTAAAAGAGTACTGCAAGAATTGCGGAATTGATTTTCTATGGGCTTATAGTGTCTTTAAAAGATACGCTAATGTTTTAAATAAGGTTGAAGACTAAGAGTCTTTTTTATACTTATGGGGATTGAGTTTATAATCAAGCCAAAAATATAAGGGGAGTAAAACGATGATAGATATAAGTGGAACAGCTGCCTCTTTTATATTTACTATTGTGCCAATGATTAGAAATGTGCAAAAAATGATCCAAAGAAATTTTTTAACATCTTCCATTTTAATATCCTTTTTTATAATTATACCACATTTTAGGCTAAAAAATGGCAAATGATGATTTAAAAATAAAAATAACCATAGACACAGATACTAAGCAAATTATAGTAGCTAGAAATGAAGTAAATAGGCTAGTTTTACATATAAAATGCTTACTTTTAATCAAGGGATTATATTAAATTTTACATTATATTTTATTGATTTATTGACAATTGCTATGCTTAAATGATAGAATATTTTAAAAGTACTTTGATGTACAAATTTGTTTGCTAATGACAAGATTTGTGTTGAAATTAAATTAAGCTCTAGGGAGTAGAATTTATATAGTTGAGTTTGCTAATGACAATTTTTGTGTTAAAATATGCTCGTTACTGCTAGTTTAAGAGTTATAATTATTAAATTTAAATAGCAGTTTCGCAGCATTGTTTTATGTTTTTGATCTGATATAAAATATTATGTAAATTACTTGCAGTAACAATAAAGCAATTTTTAATTCCAAATAATAGAAATTTTTAGCTAAACGTAATGAAATTTGGCTATTATTATACGAAAGATTTTTACAAAGGTGAGTTGATGATACATAAGATTCTAATAGCCAACCGTGGTGAGATCGCTGTGCGTATAGTTAGGGCGTGTAAAGATTTGCATATTAAAAATGTTGCGATTTATACAGAACCAGATCGTGAATGCTTACATGTAAAAGTGGCTGATGAAGCATATCAGATAGGAAAAGATCCTATAAAAGGTTACCTTGATTCTAAAAGGATAGTCGAAGTAGCCAAAGCATGCGGCGCGGACGCTATACATCCAGGATATGGATTTTTAAGTGAGAATTATGAATTTGCAAAAGAAGTAGAAGACGCCGGACTTATATTTATAGGACCAAACTCAGATATTATACGCAAAATGGGAAATAAAAATATCGCTAGATTTTTGATGAAGAAAAACGGCATTCCAGTAGTTCCTGGTACTGAGAAATTAAATAGCGAAACTATAGAAACTATCAAGGATTACGCTATGAAAATAGGCTATCCTGTCATCTTAAAAGCAAGTGGCGGCGGTGGAGGACGCGGTATCCGAGAGGTTTGGAACGAAGATGAGCTTGAGAGTAACTATGAGAGCTGTAAAAGAGAAGCTAAGGCTTTTTTTAACAACGATGAAGTTTTTATGGAAAAATTCATCGAAAAACCTCGCCATATAGAGTTTCAAATTCTAGGTGATAATTATGGAAATTTGATTCATCTTTGTGAAAGAGACTGTTCTATTCAGCGTCGTCACCAAAAAGTCATCGAGATAGCACCTTGTCCTACTATAAGTGAAGACTTAAGAAAAAGAATGGGAGTTGCAGCAGTCGCAGCAGCAAAAGCAGTTGGATATACAAACGCTGGTACCATCGAGTTCTTACTAGATGATTATAACAATTTTTATTTTATGGAGATGAATACCCGTATCCAAGTCGAACACGGTGTTACTGAGGAGATAACTGGAGTTGATCTCATAAGTCGTCAGATAAGAATCGCTGCTGGAGAGATACTAGATATCGAACAAAGCGAAGTAAGGCCACAAGGGGTATCGATAGAAGCTAGAATTACTGCTGAAAATGTTTGGAAGAACTTTGCACCAAGTCCAGGAAGGATCACTGGATATTTCCCAGCTTTAGGTCCTGGAGTAAGAGTTGATAGTCATATATACCAAGACTATGCTATTCCTCCTTTTTATGATTCATTAGTAGCAAAACTGATAGTAAAAGGCACAAGTTATGATCTAGCCGTAAGTAAGCTGGAGCGTGCTCTTGATGAGTTTAAAATAGAAGGAGTTAGAACAACTCTTCCATTTTTATTAGCCATTTCAAAACGACGCCATTTTAGACGTGGATTTTTTGATACTAGCTATATTGAAGAGCGTCTTCAAGATATTTTGGAAAATACTCAAGATCATCATCAAGAAAATAAAGAAGAGGTAATAGCCGCCATCGCTGCAGCCATTAAAAAAGTAAAAGAAGATAGAGCTAAGGAGTAAGCCAAAGTGAATGATTTTTTCGATAGCTTAAAAAATATTAAAAATGAGCTTGTAAAAGAGCAAAAAAGTCAAGAGGTTAAAGTTCCTAAAAAACCAAAACCAAATCCAAATAGAGATGAATTTAAAGATATTTTCACTGAGCCAAACGAGATAGAAATGCCTGATGCAAAAGAACATAGGTTAAAAGATGAGTTTTTAGAGTTTATAAAGCACTCGGACGTAAAAAAGCTTGAGAGAGATTGATTTTTGTACTTTAGATACGCTTTGTCCATATCTAAAAGACAGAAACTCAAGGAGTATGTATAGATATGTTTCACAGTGTAGTTTTGATTATAATTCAAATTTAGTGAAGCATGGATATAGACGGTTTGGAAGCTACTTTTCCAAACCTGTTTGTGATGGTTGTGATGAATGTAAAAGCATACGCATAGACGCATTTAATTTCAAATTTACAAAAAGCCACAGGCGCATAATCAATAAAAACTCCAACACAAAAATAGTTGTTTCAAAGCCATATATCAGCCAAAAACATATTGATTTATATGAAAAATATCATAAATTTATGCATGAAAAGCGTGGTTGGGAGTATTATGATCTTGATTTTAGGCGTTATTATAGTGTGTATGTAGAAGGGGCTGGGGATTTTGGATATGAGATTGACTATTTTGTTGATGATGAGCTTGTGTGCGTTGATCTTGTAGATATCGTAGATGATGGTATAAGCTCTATTTACTGTTATTGGGATATTGATTTTGCTCATCTTAGTTTAGGTAAATTTTCGCTTTTAAATCAGATAAAAATAGCTCTGAAAAATGATTTGCGATGGATATATTTAGGATTTTATGTAAAAGATTGCGCTAGTTTAGCTTATAAAGGCGAATACAAACCATATGAAACTTTAAAAAAATACTGTGATATGGACGAAAAACCGATTTGGGAATTTTAATTGGAACGAACTTTGCTTAACTTTTTTTAAATAGCTAAATATTGTGAGGTTTGATATGCAAATTACCCAGACTTTAGAATCAATAACGATAACAACTGACGATTGTGATCTATTTTTAAATTTGAGTAATAAAATCAGGCAGAGTTTTGCTAATGCAATAGGAAATAGAGACAAAGTTATAATTTTCTATAACGAAAATGAGCTTGTTCAGCGTAAATATTTTCTAAAACTTATCGGAAAAATTTATGCAAATAGCGTTGGAAAGGGCATAGACTTTTTGCTAACGCATCATAAAAACATAAAACTTGTTTATAAAAAGCCAAACTCGCTTCAAATTTTGATAAATGTTGATGTTAAATTTGAAAATAGCAGGGTCGTTTTTGACCTTAAAAATAGTGAAGAGTTATTTACCAAATACCTTATCAGGGGTTTAGGAGATACTCGTCATGAGTATTTTGAGTCAAAAAAGATCTTGGTTATCAGTCCAAAAACAACTGAAAATGTTGAACTTTTGGATAATATATTAAATTTCAGAGAGCATCTTAAGTATATTGTAAATTTCAATTATGATAAAAAATCTTACGACGAATTTAAAAAAAGAGCTAAAATCTTAACTTCAAAAACTTATATAAGAAGATTTTCTATGCTCGCAAATCTTTTAGAAGAGCATTTTGAAACTCTTGGTTGTAAGGCTACTGATGACTTTGAGACTGTTAGAACGAATTATCTAAATCTTACAAAAGTTTATCATCCAGATAAACATGTGGGCGAACCAAATGAAGTACAAAAAAGTTATATAGATAAATTTCAAAAAATCGGACTTGCGTACGAAGCGTTAAAACCATACTTTAAAGAGCAGAAAAGCTTTATAAGTGCTTAAATAATTTTGATGTATAATTTACACTAAATTTCAAAGGATTATCTATGAAACTTGGTGTAAATATAGATCATGTAGCTGTTTTAAGAGAGGCTAGGGCGGTAAATGATCCACAAATCATCCATGCTATGTTTGAAGCTGTGAGCGGTGGAGCTGATCAGATCACTATTCATTTAAGAGAAGATCGTCGCCATATAAATGAAGATGATGTTAAAAATATCATAAATTTAAGCCCCATTCCAGTAAATTTAGAATGCTCGATCAGTAGTGAGATTATAGATATTGTGTGTGCATTAAAACCTCATAGAGCAACTATAGTTCCTGAAAAAAGAGAAGAATTAACGACTGAGGGCGGATTAAGTTTAGACTCGTTAAATTTAAAAAACGTCATATCAAAACTAAATGATAACGATATCAAAGTTTCACTTTTTATAGATCCTAAAAAAAACGATGTGACTGTGTCTAAAGAGCTTGGCGCTACTTGCGTGGAACTTCATACTGGAGCTTATGCAAACACGTTTTTGATGTTAAACTCAAATTTAAATCATACAAAATACAAAATTAATAGTTTAAATTTAAAAAGAAGCGAGTTAGAAATACTTTTAAATTCGGAATTAACAAGGATAAAAGAGGCTGCTAATCTAGGTATAAATCTTGGCTTAGAAGTTGCTGCAGGTCACGGACTTAATTACCAAAATGTAATTGCTATAGCTGCTATAAAAGATATATTTGAGTTAAATATAGGACAAAGCATAGTTGCAAAAAGTGTTTTTGTAGGGCTAAAAAATGCAGTTAAAGAGATGATGGAGCTTGTAAAATGAATTTGCCAAAAATAGCAATAAGCGTGGGTGATATAAACGGTGTGGGAATCGAAATAGCACTAAAATCTCACAATGAGATAAAAAATATCTGCTCTCCTGTGTATTTTATAAACAATGAGCTTTTAAATAGTGCTGCAAATATACTTAAATTCACTATTCCTAATGATTTTGAAATTTTTGAATGCGGTAATAGTTTTAATATCAAACCAGGTCACGTGAGTAAAAAAAGTGGTAAATTTTCATTTGTAAGTTTTCAAAACGCTCTTTTATATACTCAAAATAAACATGCTCAAGCTCTTGTAACTATGCCTATAAATAAAGAATCTTGGAAAAAAGCTGGGGTTCCATATGTTGGTCATACGGACGCTCTTGGTAAGTATTTTGGTAAGAATGCCATTATGATGCTTGGCTGCGAAGAGCTATTTGTAGCTTTATATACGGATCATTTGGCTTTAAAAGATGTTAGCGCAAAGATAAAAGCTAAGAATTTGGCTCTATTTTTGGTTGATTTTTACAACTCTTCTAAATTTGAAAATATAGGAGTTTTAGGATTTAACCCTCATGCAAGCGATAATGAAACTATAGGTGGAAAAGAAGAAAAAGAGATAATAAAAGCTATAAAATTAGCTAACAATCGTTTAAAAAAAGAGGTTTTTACCGGTCCGCTTGTGCCAGACGCAGCATTTACAAAAAGCTCTTTAAAACGCTGTAATAGGCTAGTAAGTATGTATCACGACGTAGGTCTTGCTCCGTTAAAGGCTTTGTATTTTGATAAATCTATAAACGTAAGCTTAAATTTACCTATAGTCCGTACGAGCGTTGATCACGGTACTGCTTTTGATATAGCATATAAAGGAAAAGCCGAAATTAAAAGTTATATAGAAGCTATTAAATTTGCTATAAAATCGTGCGGTTATTAGTTTAAATTTAAGAACAAATAAGAACAAAGTAGTTATAATTATAAAAAATCATTCGGAGGTGTTTTTTGTCTAGGGATAATAGGGATAATCTTTTTGCACTCATATTTTTTATAATATCAGTTGTTGCTTTTTTCATGTGGGGGTATAATTATATACCTAGCAATCATCTTTTACTTTTTATATTAGCTAGTATTTTTGGTCTGTTTATGGCGTTTAATATAGGTGGAAACGACGTTGCAAATTCATTTGGTACTAGCGTGGGGGCAAAAACTCTTACATTAAAGCAAGCTTTGATTATAGCTGCGGTATTTGAGCTAAGTGGAGCCGTGTTTGCCGGAGCTGAGGTTACAAATACCATTAGAAGTGGTATCGTTTCGTTGCCAAAAGGCGATGTAAATCCTATGGTTTTTGTTATCATCATGATTTCAGCGTTATTTAGCTCTGGTGCGTGGCTTTTTATCGCTACTAAAAAAGGACTTCCAGTATCAACTACTCACTCAATAGTAGGCGGTATAGTCGGAGCTGGAATGATGATGGGATTTATATATTACAATGGTTCTAAAACTTTTGATATGGTTCAGTGGAGTGAAATAGGCAGGATAGCTTTAAGCTGGGTAATATCTCCTGTTATGGGTGGAGTTATGGCTTATCTGATTTTTGGATATATAAAATCAAAAATTATCATTCCTTCTTCTAGAATTCAAAGTGAGATAAAATCTCTAAAAAGAGCTAGAAAAACATATAAAGATCAATACATAAAAGAGTTATCAAACAAAAGTGAAGCCGAGCAGATAAAAGAGTTAAGACGCATAGCTATCATCGATGAAGATGAGTGTGAAGGTGAGAATTGTGATTTTAGAGATAAGATAAAAGCTATGAAAGAGGAAGAAAAAAATATAGATGGTACGGTATTTATGCGTACTCATATCCCTATAGTTGCCGGAGTTGCTGCTATGATCATCGCTGGAAGTATGCTATTTAAAGGTCTTAAACATATGGACTTTAATTTAAGTATTATTCAGACTATTTGGATTATATTTGTTATAGGTATTGCGGCTTATTTGGCTAGTTTTGCTATGGTAAATTTGATGAAAAAAGATAATCCTCAAAAAGGTATAAATAGAATATTTGGCTGGTTTCAAATTTTTACCGCTTCATCTTTTGCTTTTTCTCACGGTGCAAATGATATAGCAAATGCAGTTGGACCGTTTGCTGCTATTTTAGATGTTTTAAAAAATAATACGATAAATGAAACTACTCCGATACCAAGCATCGCTATGGCTACTTTTGGTATAGCTCTTGTTGTTGGACTCTGGTTTTTAGGTAAAGAAGTTATAGCTACAGTCGGCACAAAACTTGCAGAGATACTTCCTACAACCGGATTTAGTGCGGAACTCGCATCTAGTATAGTTATACTTATAGCTACAAAAATGGGACTTCCTATAAGCTCTACTCACGTTTTGATAGGTGCTGTTTTGGGTATCGGTGTGTATAATAGAAATGCGAATTGGGGAATGCTTAAACCTATTGGTTTAGCGTGGGTTATAACAATTCCTATATCTATGATAGGATCGGCTATAGGATTTTTGGCTATCAAAAATATTATGGGTCTATAAATTTAAAAAATATTCTCAAATGGAACTTAAATTGCTTATTTAGAATTTAAATCCATTTGGGAGCTAAATCATGAGAATTACAAATCAGCTTATAAACTTCAATAACCTTTCTAATTACCAAACAAACGCAAAAAGTATTTATGATATAAATGAAAGATATAGCAGTGGATTAAAAATTCAAAATTCATACGATAATAGCAGTATTTACGTAGATGGAACCAGACTTGAATACGAGATAAATTTGCTTGATCAAGTAAAGCAAACTAGCACAAAAGCTACTGAATTCTCTAAAAATTCAGATAAGGCTTTAAATGATTTTGTTGCTAAATTAACAGAGTTTAAAACCAAACTTATACAAGCAGGTAACAATATACATAATGAAACTTCAAGAAATGCGATTGCTAATGACTTAGAAGGTTTAAAAAAACATCTTATAGATATAGCAAATAGCTCTATAAACGGTCAGTTTCTATTTTCTGGAACTGCGCTTGATACAAAACCTATCGATAGTGCTGGAAACTATAAGGGTAACAATCAGTCGATAAACGCAGCCATAGGAGCTAACCAAACTACTGCTTATAATATTGATGGGCAGACTCTATTTTTAGGTAAAGATAACGATTATAAAAAGATACTTACTACAAATGTTAGTTTGATAGATAATAAAACAAAATTAACTAGTGATGCAACAAATTATCTTAATGCTGCAAATAAGATATTGGATTTAATAGGTGGAAATTATCGTTCAGAAGAGTTGGTTGCACAAATAGGCAAAATGAATCCAGAGCTTGATTTCGCTGATCCTACTGCGTTAGCTGATACTACGTTTTATATGCAAGGCAGAAAACCAAATGGCGAGACTTTTAGTACTAAATTTAAAGTTACTGCAGATTCTAGTATCCAAAATTTATTAGATAATATAGGCTACGCTCTTGGTAATGATAAAAATGGTAAAAACAGCGTTGTTAGCGTTACTATAAATAACAGCGGTCAAA
Organism: Campylobacter fetus subsp. testudinum 03-427; assembly: GCA_000495505.1. NCBI lineage: Bacteria > Pseudomonadati > Campylobacterota > Epsilonproteobacteria > Campylobacterales > Campylobacteraceae > Campylobacter > Campylobacter fetus. The sequence continues at coordinate 686,863 of CP006833.1, forward strand.
TAGAAGTAACTGATCTTAAAAGCGGAAATCAAATGACTGAGCTTCATCTATTTGGTCTTACCGACGTGCAAGGACCTGAGACTTTTAAAGTCGGAGATAGAGATATAGTCATTGATCCTGCTACTCATACGGATTTTAAAGTTACTACGGAAAAAAGAACCGTTGGCGGTGTTTCTACTGATGTTTTGATCGTAGATAGCGTAAATCCAGCTGGAGAAAAATATGAGATAACACAAATCGCAGGTGGAGATTTGTCTATTCAACAAGTTGATAAAACTACTGGTGCAAATATAGGAGCTGCTACAAATGTAACTCCAGCGGCTGGAAAACTTGTTTTAAACCCTGCTGATTTGGCTGCTGGAGGTGTAACTGCAGCTGATTTTAGAGCTTATGATCCAGCAGATATAAAAACATTGTCTGACAAAGGTGCTAGAGATGAAAATGGAAACTGGGTTTCTTCGGCAAATTTAACGGACACTAAAACAATTACCCAAAATGTTGAAAACGGAAATGTGTATTTAACTGAATTTATAAAAAGCGGCTTTGAAGATGTATTGGGAAATAAAAGCGATGCTATAGATTACAACAAACTTCAATTTGAAAAAACAGACAACAAGCTATCAAGCAACGTTTCTCAAGTAGTAAAAGGCACAAATGAATACGCCACAAACTCTACAAAACTAAGTGCCGTTGCAGGTCAAGCTTTACAAGCTAATCCAAATAGCAACATAACTATGAACATAAAGTCAAAAGACGGTACAAACTATGAAGTAAAACTGAATTTCACAGATACAAATTCAAATACCACCCAAAGATATCCTACTATCACAGTAACTCCACTAGATGATAACTGGGAGAAGCCAGCTACTGCTACTCCTGTATATTACGGAAATGTATATTCTGGTAAATATAATGAAGCTACAAAAATGACTGATGGAGTTATAACTCAGGCTGATGATATGACTTATCAACAATTAAACGATATCGTATCTATGGTGGCAGCTGGAAATCTCCCAAGCGGACAGCCAAATACTAATGTTATTGCAAATATTGATACTGCTTCTAGAAGTACTTACGCTGATGCAAATGCTCTAAAAACAGCTTTAAAAAACGGTGTTACTGATGTTCAAGCACAAGGAATTATAGATAGAGTAGTTGATGCTTCTGGTATCGCTTATCCTATAGATTTTACTGCTAATGGTGACGCTCTAAGAGATATAAAAGACGCTATATTAGGCGATCAAGACTACGTTACATCAAGATACAATGAGTATAACACGGCTGTTAAAAGTGCAAGCAGCACGATAAATACCACTTTAGATTATCGCGGAAATATGGTTGTTACTGATAAAACAGCTTCAAAAACAGATATCGAAGTTACACTTTTTGAAGATCATGGTAGAGGAAATATCGAATTTACCGATATGTATAAAAGAGACGCAGCTGGAAATATAGAAGTAGATGCCGCAGGAAATAGAATCATAGATACGTATCAATCAACCAGCGGTTCGTTATTTAGTTTTACTTCAAATAATGCTATTTCTATAGATGAGCCAAGTGTTGATATATTTAAAGATTTAGACGATATGATACAAGCTGTTAGAGACGGTAGCTATAGAGGAAATCCAGATGCTAGTGATCCTCGAACTACTGGTATCCAAGGTGCTTTGAAAAAAATAGATCACTTAATGGATCACATAAATAAACAACATACTCAAATCGGTTCATACACAAACTCTTTAACAGCTACTGGCGATCGCGCTACTACTCTTAAAGTAAATGTATCTTCTGTAAAGTCTGAAATAATGGAAGCCGATATCGGAGAAACATATCTTATGTTCCAGCAAAGACTTCTTGCTTATCAAGCTATGCTTCAAGCTACTGCAAAAACAAGTCAGATAAGTCTGTTAAACTATATATAAATTTAGTTTTGCTATAATAAAGCTAAATTTAATCAAGGACTTTGATATTTTAAGAGAAAGTTTGCTTATTATAAGCGTTTGTATTTTGATATTTTTTGGAGTTGCAACTATCGTCCCAAATGCCTCCTTTGTGGGGACATTTGGTAATATTTTGGGTAGTTTTAATTATAAATTATTTGGTTTTTTGGCTTATATTTACCCATTTTTACTTCTTTATCCGGCTATTTTGAACTACAAGAATTTTAAGAAATTTAATATCAAACTTTTAGGAAATATAATCGGCGCATTGCTTCTGTTTTTTGCTATCTTATTGCTTATTTCGATGTTTGATAAGAGTTATGGCGGAGATATAGGAGCGTTTTGTATAGAAGCTTTAAGATCTGTTATAGGAAGCGTAGGAAGCGCTGTTTTTATATTGATGATATTTTTCATATCGTTTGGACTTGTTTTTGATGATAGGCTTGATATCGTACTTAAAAAAGCTTTTGTTGATAGAGTATCTGCTTCAGATAATTTAAATTTAAAAGCGCGTTGTATTCCTAAAAAACTAAAAAATGATGCAAAAAAAGTCGAGATCGATCCTGCTATAAATAGCGAAATTATAGATGATAAATCAGAAATTAAAAATGATATAACCAGCTTTGATCCAACTGAAAATATCATAGATATTAAAGAAGAAAATAGAACAAAAGATAACAATAATGCAAATCCTACAACCACTATAGGCGGTGTTGAGATACTAAATGAAGTAGCTGAAAATAGGGAACTTTTAAATCAGATAGAAAAAGGTAAAGTAGAAAAACCAAAAGATTTTAAGTTGCCTCCGCTTAGTTTTTTAAATGATCCTCCTAAGCGCTCAAAAAATATAAATGAAGCAGAAATTGATCAAAAAATCGCCGATTTACTAGATAAATTACGCCGTTTTAAGATAGATGGAGACGTGGTTAGGACGTATTCGGGGCCTGTTGTGACTACATTTGAGTTTAAACCAGCAGCGCATGTAAAAGTTAGTAAAATTTTAACTTTGCAAGATGATCTTGCTATGGCTCTTAAAGCTCAAACTATACGTATTCAAGCGCCTATTCCTGGAAAAGATGTAGTCGGTATAGAAATACCAAATAAAAATATAGAAACGATCTACCTAAAAGAGATTTTAGAAAGCGATATCTATAAAAACGCTAAAAGCGAACTTACTTTGGCTCTTGGCAAAGATATAGTTGGAGATCCTTTTATAACTGATTTGAAAAAGCTTCCTCATCTTCTTATAGCAGGAACGACTGGAAGCGGAAAAAGCGTCGGAATAAATGCTATGCTTTTAAGTTTGCTTTATAGAAACTCTCCAAAAACTTTGCGTCTTATAATGATAGATCCAAAAATGCTTGAGTTTAGTATGTATAATGATATTCCTCATCTGCTAACTCCTGTTATAACTGAGCCTAAAAAAGCTATTTCCGTACTTTCAAATTTAGTTGCGGAAATGGAGAGACGCTATAAAATAATGAGCGAAACAAAAACAAAAAATATAGAAACATACAATGAAAAGATAAAAAAAGACGGTGGTGAAACATTGCCTTTTATAGTTGTTATCATCGATGAGCTTGCAGATCTTATGATGACTAGCGGAAAAGAAGTTGAGTTTCATATCGGACGTCTTGCTCAAATGGCAAGAGCTAGTGGAATTCATCTCATCGTAGCTACTCAGCGCCCAAGTGTAGATGTAGTAACAGGGCTCATCAAAGCAAATCTACCAAGCCGTATAAGCTATAGAGTAGGACAGAAAATAGATAGTAAAGTCATACTTGATCAAATGGGTGCTGAGAGTTTGCTAGGACGAGGAGATATGCTTTTTACACCTCCTGGAAGTCCTGGTATAGTGCGTTTGCACGCTCCGTTTGCTAGCGAAAAAGAGATAGAAGAAATAGTAGATTTCTTAAAAGAGCAACAAGACGTCGTATATGAAGAGAGTTTTTTAAAAGATGAGTCTAGCGCTGTTGGATCTAGTGAAAATGGATTAAATGCAGGAGAAGCAGATGAGTTGTATGAAGAGGCAAAAAGTATTATTTTAAGCGAAGAAAAGACATCTATAAGTTACCTTCAAAGACGTTTAAAAATAGGATACAATAGAGCTGCAAGTATAATCGAACAGCTCGAAATAGCAGGAGTTTTGACACCTGTAAATGCTAAAGGTCAAAGGGATATTATAAGATGAAATTTAATCAGCTTTTTACATATTTTGTTATACAATTAAGCTTTATTTTAGATTAAGGATATTAAATTGAGTTTTGAAGATGATATTTTTGGTGGCGATCCTAAGGATAAGTTTTTTGATATAATTTTTAATGCAAATAGAAATTTAGTAGAAAACGAATTGGAAAAAGTTTTTATTGAGCTTGCTATTTTACGTGAATTAGCTGAGCAAAAAGGTATATCCGATATGGATATAAAGTCATTTGAAGCATTAAATGCTGATTTGGTAGAAGATGGATTAAATGATATTTATATAGGCGTAACAGGTGAAATTTTAAGTCAAAATGAGTAAAATATCTCTATTTTTGATTATTGGTATTTTTTTAAATTTAAATGCTGCTGCTCCTAAATTTGAGTATGTAAAACAGTTTGAGCTGAAAAAAGATGAGAAAGCTTGGATCATATATACCGATAGAAAAGATGGTACAAAAGATATTTTTGAGTTTTCATGGACTTTATATGATAATACGAATATGGTTTTGCATACTAAATTTAGAAATTATCCTCGCCAGATAATGCTTAGTCTTAGGCGTGGGTTAGAGCTTTATAAACAAATTATATTAGCTCATACTAGATTAGAAAAACAAGATGAGGTTGCTTTGTATCTTGAGTTTGCCGAGTTTAAAAAAGGAATAGCTGTTTTTAAAGCTTATACATATGATAATGCAAAGCGTATAGAAGTCGAATATAAGCCAGATAAAGGGGATTAGATGGAGAGGATTGATGATATCTTAAATGAGTTTGTAGATTCACTAAATTACCCTCTTGCTAGTGAGATGTTTAGCCAAGTAAGCTCAGGAAAAAAGCTAAGAAGTAAGCTTATATTAAAAATAGCAGGAGCAAACGAAGCTAGTTTTAAGCTAAGCAGCGTTGTTGAGATCATTCATTTAGCAAGTTTGCTTCATGATGACGTGATAGATGACTCTTTGATAAGACGAGGAAAACCTAGTATAAATGCAATATTTGGTACAAAAAATTCTATAATGTTAGGCGATATTCTTTATTCTAAAGGTTTTAATGAGATAGTTAAATTTGATATGAAAATAGCAGATATCATCTCAGATGCTGTTTGTAAGCTAAGCATCGGTGAGCTTATGGACGTAGAACTTAGCAGTTCTTTTAATACTGATAAAAAAAAGTATCTAAAAATGATATATTTTAAAACTGCAGTTCTCATAGAAGCTGCCGCAAAATCTGCTGCGATTTTAGCTGGTCTAGACGAACAAAAATACGGCGATTACGGTAAAAATCTAGGACTTGCGTTTCAAATAGTAGATGATATACTTGATATAACAAGCGATGAAAAGACGCTAGGAAAACCTGCTATGAATGATTTTAAAGAGGGAAAAACAACTCTTCCATATATTTATTTATATGAAAAATTAGAAAATGATGATAGGGCGATTTTAAAAAATTTATTTAAAAAAGAGCTTGATAGTGATGAAATTTTATGGATTAAATCTAAATTTAAAGAGTTTGATATTATAAATTTAAGCATAAAAGAAGCAAAAGATTTTGGTGCTAAAGCTATAGAAAGCTCACAAAATACTGAACTTAAAATGATAGTTTCTAGCATGATAGATAGGGATTTTTAATGCATTACGTAAGTATTAGTTTTACTCATAAAAATACAGATATCGGAGTTAGGGAAAAACTCTCTTTTAGTGATAATAATAGACGAAGGGAGATTTTGCGTCTTATAGGAGCAAATGATAATATTACTGAGTCTATGGCGCTTAGTACTTGTAATAGAGTAGAGATATTTGCTTATGTTATAGACGTGCAGAGTTCTATCAGGCATATTTTAAACTCTATTTCTATACTTACTTTAGTACCGTTTGAAGCTTTAGAATTAAGAGCTGATATCTATGAAGATCAAGGTGCTATACATCATCTTTTTGCTGTCGCAAGTTCTCTTGATAGCTTAGTAGTAGGCGAAACTCAGATAGCAGGACAGTTAAAAGAGGCTTTTAAATTTGCATATGATAATGAGGATTGCGGTGCAAATATCAGCAGCGCTATGCATTTTGCTTTTAAATGCGCGGCTGAAGTTAGAGCATTGACTGCTATTAGTAAAAATCCAGTTTCTGTTTCAAGCGTAGCTGTTGCTAAAGCCAAAGAAATTTATGGCAATATAGGCGGTATGAGTGCAGTAGTCATAGGTGCTGGAGAGATGAGCCGAATAGCCGCTCAGCATCTTATAAACGCAGAAGTAAATGTGATAATTATAAATAGAGATGAGATAAAAGCGCAAAATTTAGCAAAAGAGTTAGGTGATTTAGCAAGTTATGCTAGTTTTGATAAACTTAGTGAGTATATCAACAGATATAGGCTTATTTTTAGTGCTACTGGCGCTCCTAATGCCATAGTTACTAATGAGATAATAGAGCCAAAAGATTTTCATAGGTATTTTTTCGATATAGCCGTTCCTAGAGATATAGATATAAAAGAAGATGAGTATATACACGTTTATGCAGTAGATGATCTTGAAGAGATAGTAAGAACAAATTTAGCTCTAAGAGAGGAGCAAGCAAGTATCGCTTACTCTATAGTCGGTAAATCTACAACTTCATTTTTTAAATGGAGACTTTCTGAAGGAAGTACTCCTGCTATCAAAGCTTTGCGTTTAAAAGCTAAAGATATAGCCTGTAAAGAGATAGAAAAAGCGATAAAAAAAGGGTATATAAGGAATTGCGATAGAGATGAAGCAAGTAGGCTCGTGCATCAAGTTTTTAAAGCGTTTTTACACACTCCAAGCGTTAGACTAAAAGAGAAAAATAGCAACGATATTTTATCAAATTTAGAATATTTATTTGACGTAAAAATACAAAAAGATGAGAATTTAGAAGGGAATTTGAAGTGAAATTTACAAAATTATACATACCTACGACAAAAGAAGCGCCAAAAGATGCCACTTTACCAAGCCATCAGCTGTTAATTCGTGCTGGATTCATAGCGCAAATAGGAAGCGGACTATATAACTTTTTGCCTCTTGGAAAGAGAGTTTTAAGAAAAGTTGAAAATATCGTAAGAGATGAAATGGATAAAGCAGGAGCAAACGAAGTAGCTTTAAGCTTTGTGGTTCCAGGCGAGCTTTGGAAGCAAAGTAGGAGGTATTTTAAATTTGGAAAAGAACTTTTGCGCTTAAAAGATAGAAAAGATAATGAGTTCTTACTAGCGCCAACTCACGAAGAATCCATAGTGGATCTAGTCCGTGATAAAGTTACTAGCTACAAGCAATTGCCGCTTCATTTATACCAAATAGGACTTAAATTTAGAGATGAGGCGAGACCTAGATTTGGACTTTTGAGATGTCGTGAGTTTATAATGAAAGACGGTTATAGTTTTCACGCAAACGAAGCTGATCTAAAGCGTGAGTTTGATCTTATGGAGACGACTTATACTAAGATATTTAGTCGTTTAGGGCTAAATTTCCGCGCCGTTGAAGCTGATAGTGGAGCTATCGGGGGAAGCGGTAGCAAAGAGTTTATGGTGCTTGCAAAAAACGGCGAAGACGATATCTTGATAAGTGACGCTTCAAACTACGCGGCAAATGTAGAAGCTGCAAAAAGAGCAAAAAGAGTTTGCTCTGTGGAGCGACCGCAGAGTAACTCTATGCAGAAATTTTTTACTCCTGGTTGTTCTAGTATAGCTAAAGTTGCTGAGTTTTTCAAAGTAGATCCGTTTTATACTATAAAAGCTGTGATGAAAAAGGCTATCTATGAGGATAGCGAAAAAATAGTAGTATTTTTCGTGCGCGGAGATGATGAGCTTCAAGAAGTAAAAGCTTGTAATGCTTGCTCCGCTCTTGAGCTAAGTGATGCTAGCGAAGAAGAAGTTATAGCTGCTGGGTTAGTGCCTGGATACTGTGGTCCAGTGGGGCTTCATGAGCATATAGATTTTTATATAGATAATGAATTAGAAAATGAAAAAGAGATGATATGTGGTGCAAATGAAAAGGATTATCACGCTATCGGAGTAAATATTATAAATTTCAACAAAGATAGATTTAAGGATCTAGCAGAAGTGAAAGCTGGAGATAAAGCGCTTGATGGTGGGGTTTTGTCTATCACTAAAGGTATAGAAGTAGGGCATATATTTCAACTTGGAGTAAGATATTCTGAAGCTATGGGCGCTACTTTTTTAGATGAAAATGGTAAATCAAAACCGTTTTTCATGGGCTGCTATGGCATAGGTGTAAGCAGACTTGTAGCTGTTATGGTAGAAGCTAGCCATGATGAAAAAGGTTGCATTTGGAAAAAAGAGTGCGCTCCATTTATTGTGCATATAATAGTTTCAAATACCAAAGACACCAATCAGTTGGAATTTGCTTTAAATTTAGAATCCGAGCTAGAAAGTAGCGGAGTTGAAGTTTTACTTGATGATAGAAATGAAAGATTTGGTGTGAAAATGGCGGACTTTGAGCTTATCGGCGTACCTTTTGGCGTGGTTGTTGGTAAGGGTTTGCAAGACGCAGAAGTTGAGCTTATAAAAAGAGATGGGCTAGAAAAAGTTAAAGTAAGCTCAAATGAGATATTAGGTAAATTAAAAGAGATAATATGATAAAAATTTCTCTATTTCCGTATTTTATCATCGAGGTGGTCTGCGTTTTTATTTATATTATGAATTATGGATTTTTAAATTTTTTAGGTGAAGTTTTTCTTAGTGGAATTATAGGGATAATACTTATATTTAGTTATGGATTTTCAAATTTATACTCTCGTATAGACGGTATAAATTTAAAAGATATATTTGGTTCTATGGGGATTGCGCTTGGTGGAGTGCTGCTTATAATGCCCGGTATTTTGAGTGATGTTTTTGCTGTTTTTGTCATAGCTATATCTTTGATATTAAAGATATTTGTTAAATTTAGTACTAAGACTTATAGCGATAATGATAGGTTTAGAGATGATATAATAGATGTTGAGATAATAGATGAAAGTAAGAGATAAAAAGGATAGTAAATGAATATCAAAATAGCAAGTAGAAATAGCGCTCTTGCGCTTTGGCAGACTTATCATATAAGAGATTTATTGATTGCTAGGGGTCATAGTGTTGAGATAATCACTATGAAGACAAAAGGCGATGTTATCCTTGATACTCCGCTTGCAAAGATAGGCGGTAAAGGGCTTTTTACTAAAGAGCTTGAAAACTCTATGCTTGAAGGTAGTGCAGATATAGCGGTTCATAGCTTAAAAGATGTTCCAACTACTTTTCCAGATGGATTAAAACTAGCTTGCGTATGTAGTAGAGAAGATGTAAGAGATGCGATGCTTAGTATGAAGTACAAAAATTTGAATGAACTACCACAAGGTGCTAAAGTAGGAACAACTTCACTTCGTAGAAAAATGCAGATTTTATCTCATAGGGCTGATCTTGATATCATATCTCTTAGAGGAAATGTAAATTCGCGTATCGCTAAACTAAAAAATGGCGAGTTTGACGCTATAATACTAGCTATGGCTGGAATTAATCGATTAAACCTTTCTAAAGAAGTTAAATTTACATCAGCTATAGATACGATTCCTGCTATGGGACAAGGTGCTTTAGGGATTGAAGCTGTAGATAAAAAAGAGATTTTAGATACTATAGAGTTTTTAAATGATGAAAAAAGTGTAGTTGAGACCACTATAGAAAGAGATTTTGTACATACACTAAATGGAGGGTGTCAAGCTCCGATTGGGATAAATGCAAAACTAAAAGGAGATAAGATAGAAGTTGAGGCGATACTTGGTCTTATAGATGGAAGTGAAATTCTAAGAGATAGCAAAACTTATCCGAAATTAGCATATAAAATAGCTGGTAAAAACTTCGCAGATGAGTTTATAGCGCGTGGTGCAAAAGAACTTTTAAAAAGAGCAGAAGAGATGGTTTAGATGAGCTAGATAACTGGCTTATCTCTGCTTAATCCATCTAGAGCCACGCAGAGTTTTATACCGTATAAAAATATAATCCACGAAATATATATCCAAATAAAGAAAAACAGCAGTATTGAAAATGATCCATATATGCTAGAGTAAGTTTTATTATAAAAGCTATATCCTACAAATATCCACTTTGATATAGACCACGCAAGTGAGCTTACAAAAGAACTGATCAAGATATTTTTTATGGAAAAATCTCTATTTATAGATATAAGATAAGTCACTGCAAATATCGCCCAGATAATGATATATGGAAATATAGCTAAGAAGTTTATACCGCTTGTATATTCGCTTTGGCTGAGCATTGTTTGGATTAAATTTGAAAGCCAAAACGACATTCCAAGACCAAGAGGCATAAGAGTTATCAAAGTCCAGTAGTTGCTAAGACTTCTCCAAAATCCACGACTTTTAGCTCCTGTTAATTTTGAAATAACAAACTCATAATCGCTGAAAAACATTATGCTAGTAAAAAATACTGCTATAAGACCTATTATACCAAGGCTGCTTGAATTAGATAAAAACTGATCTATATATTCAGTTATGCTTTGGCTAGGAAGTAAATTTGAAAATATAAAATCTTTAATCTTAGCGTAATAACCGCTAAAACTAGGAAGTTGCGTAAATATAGATAGAGATATAAATAAAACAGGAATTATAGATAAAAGAGTGTGAAAACTAAGACTTGCAGCAAAGTGTAAAAGCTGTTTATCTTCTAACACTTTATAGATTAGTACCAGTTTTCCCCATATTTTACGCATAAAATTTCTTTAAAGTCCCATTTTGTTTGGGTTTAAGATATTATTTGGATCGAATGCTTTTTTTATAGTTCTAAAAAGACTCATCTCTTCAGAGCTAAATGCAAGACCCATAAAAGGTGCTTTGCTTAGTCCTATACCATGCTCGCCAGATAGTGTTCCGCCAAGTTCGACGGTGGCTTTAAAAATTTCAGTTATAGCTTCGTGACCTCTTTTTACTGCTTCAGGGTCATCTTTATCTACCATAACATTTGTATGTACGTTTCCATCTCCGGTATGACCAAAACAAGGAGTTGTTACTTTGAATTTCGTAGATATTTCTTTGATCTTTTCTAGCAGTTCTGGTAGTTTTGAGCGAGGAACGGTAATGTCTTCATTTAGCTTCAAACTTCCATAACAAGTTATAGCTTGAGAGCAGTTACGCCTTGCAAACCAGATATCAGCTGATTCATTTTCGTCTTTTGCTATCCTAAACTCAGTTGCACCATTTTGTTCAAAAACGTTTTTTATGATATCTAAATCAGCGTCTAGTACATCTACATTTGATCCATCAACATCACTTATAAGTATAGCTCCAGCGTCTCTTGGCAGACCTTTGGCAAATTTATTTTCAACTGCGTTTATACTTAAATTATCTAAAAATTCCATCGCTACAGGAGTTACTCCTGCTGCCATAGTTTTATAAACAGCGTTCATAGCAGCATTTACGCTAGGAAATACACCCATTGCGGTTTTTTTAAATTTAGGTTTTGCGATGAGTTTTAAAGTGATCTGCGTGATAACAGCTAAACTTCCTTCGCTTGCTATGAGAATTCCTGCTATATTATACCCAGCAACATCTTTTATGGTGCGTTTTCCGGCTCGTATTATATCTCCGTTTGGTAACACAGCTCTTAAAGCCATAACGTAGTCTTTGGTTATGCCGTATTTTGCGGCGCGCATACCTCCTGCGTTTTCGCTCACGTTTCCACCTATCGTGCTGTAGTTTTCGCTAGCAGGATCTGGCGGATAAAAAAGACCCACTTCTTCTACTGCTTTTTGTAGTTTCATATTTATGAGTCCTGGTTCTACGACTGCTACCATATTTTGCATATCTATTTCTAGTATTTTATTCATATGTTTTTCAAATGACAAAACGACTCCGCCACTTGCTGCCAAAGCCCCACCAGTAAATCCGCTTCCAGCGCCTCTTGGGACTATAACTATTTTGTTTTCATTGCAGTATTTTAGTATATCGCTTACATCTTTTTCATCGCGTGGAAATAGCACTCCATCAGGCTCAAAGCGCTTTTTTGTAGCGTCATAGCAGTAGGCTATCTGATGAGCTTTATCAAATTTAGCGTTATCAGTACTCAGAAGCTTTTCAAAATATTTTATATGTTTAGTATCCATTTTAGTTTCCTAAGTTTCCTAAAAGTCTTTTATAGTATTCGTCATAGTTGTTGATTTTTGCGCCATCAAGTTTCCAAAATATAGTATCTATGCCCTTAACTCTTGTATAAAATGGAAGTTGGTAGTAATCCACGCTTCTGCTTTTGAACTTTTTAAGCACGTCAAAACTACCGCAATCAGCAAACACAGCTTCGTTATCTAATGCTATAAATATAAGTCCTGCCGCACTTTGAGCGCACATTTTACGGAAGTCGTCTCTACTTGGATTTGGTTTGTATTCGTAGTTTAGATATGCTCCTACGATGTCTGGATGTATAAAGGTGATATTTTTAAAGTGTTCTGTTATCTCTTTGTAAATTTCTTTATTTGGCACTACTATTAGAGATCTGTCGTATAAGAAATTTAAGATTATTTCATCTCCTGCAGAGGGTAAAATCTTTGGTATCGGAAGTGCTTGCTGTTTCAAAGAGTTAAATACTTCAAACCTAACTTTAGCAAAACCGTCCTTTTTTTCGGTGACTACTGCTCTAGCAATTATCGATTTGCTGCCATCTTTGAATTTATGCATAACAACACCGCTGCTATTTACAACTATATCTGGACTATCTGTTATCTCGCCGATACCATCATGAGCGTTTAAAAGCAGACTATAGTTGGTTTTCATATTAAACTCAGCACCAAAAACAAAACTGCATAGTAGTAAAAACATAATCGCAATTTTTTTCAAAAGTATCTCCTATATGGACAAAAATTTAAAATCATTATAGCTAATTTTTTTTGAATTTTTGCAAACGAGAGCTTTTGGGGATAAAACTTTTAGATTTGTATTTTTTGGATAATGAGTTATAATCTTAAATTTTTAAGATAAATATATCAAAGAGATAATAAATATTTAATTAATATATTAGTTACATAAAGTAACATTAAGAAAAAAATAGATTATGAATAATTCAAATAAATTATAAATTTCAAATTTAAATAAATAAAATTTGATTAGTAAAACCATATATAATATAGATATGATATAGATATGGACAGACTTTGAGATTTTGAACAAACAGTATAATTTATCTCTAAATTTAAAAACTTTATCCTGCGTTTGACTATATATTTTGCTTAAAATTATTTTAATACTATACAAATTATAGTAGAAATAATATGATATTTTTTGTCCATAGAAGCATTATGTAAGTAAGATTACGATACAATTACGAGATTTTATTTTAAGGCGATTTTATGATTAAGAAAATAATACTATTTTTATTTATCACTATAAATTTATATGCTATTAAGCCCAGTGTTGAGGAGCTAACATGGCCAAATGGCGAGAGTTTTTTAACATTTTTAGAAAATAATAAAATACCATTATCTTTATATTATAACCTAGAAAAAGAGGATCAAGAGCTAGCTACTGAGATAACAAGCGGCACGAGATTTCAAATTTTAAGAGATGAAAATGATAGAGTTTCGCAAGTTCTTATACCTATAAGTGAAGAGTTGCAAATTCATATTTATAAAGATATAGTTGGAAAATATGTTATTGATTTTATACCGATAATATATGAAAGCGAAGATAGAATTCTCAGTATAGATGTACAAAGATCACCTTATCAAGATATCATAGAAAATAGCGGAAATGTTGCTTTGGCAAGTGCTTTTTTAAATGCTTTTAAAGGAAGCGTGGATTATAAAGGGCTTAAAAAGGGTGATAAATTAGTCATTATATATACTCAAAAAAGACGATTAGGAAGAGTTTTTGGTATGCCAGATATCAAAGCTGCTATGATAGAGATAAGAGGAAATGCTAAATATGTTTATCAGTACGATGATAGATTTTACGATGAAACTGGAAAAGAGCTTGAAAATTTCTTTTTGATAAAACCTGTCAAAAGTGCTAGAATAAGCTCAAGATTTACCCCAAAAAGATGGCATCCGATATTAAAAAGATATAGAGCTCATTTGGGTATTGACTACGCTGCTCCAAAAGGTACGAAAATATATGCTGCAGGAGATGGACGGATATCATTTGTAGGGCAAAAAGGCGGTTATGGAAATGTAATTATGTTAAATCACACTGATAATTATATGACTCTTTATGCTCATTTAAGTGGTTTTGCAAGTGGTGTTAGAGCGGGGAAAATTATAAAAAAAGGTGATGTTATAGCCTATGTAGGAAGCACTGGTATGAGTACAGGTCCGCATCTGCATTTCGGACTTTATAAAAATAATCAAGCTATCAACCCAGAATCAGTAGTAAAAATAACAAAAAGCAGTCTAAGCGGCGCACAGAAAAAAGAGTTTAGTGTGCTTGTTAGCGGTATAAATAAAGATTTTGAAGCTAGTTTAAACGCGCATACAAATGCTCCAAAAGAAGAGGGATTTGATAGCGTAATTGCATTTTAGGTAAGGTTATGAATAAAGATTTAGATGAAGTAAAAGAGCAGTTAGAAAAGCATCTTGATGATGGTGTCAGTAGCGAATTAAGTCCTTCAGATATCGCGTCTCATCTAAAGGTATTGAAAAGCCATGATGAAGACGAATACGCTACTTACCTTGAAAAATTAGATTCTCAAAGCCTTGGCGAAGTGGCTATGGAAATGCCAGATCACATGCTTAAAGATGTGATTGAAAATGTTCCTAACAATAAGATAGTAGAAGCCTTAGAAGAGCTAGAAAGCGATGACGCTACTGATCTTTTACAAAATATAGAAGATATAGACGAGGAAAAAGCCAAAGAGCTTTTTAGTTCGCTTGAATTAGATAGTCAAAAAGAGATAAGCAAGCTTATAAATTATGAAGATAATGAAGCCGGCGCTTATATGCAAACTGAGCTTTTTTCGGCTAGACTTGATGAAAGGCTAAGTTCTGCGATATCTCGTTTTAGGATAATGAAAAAAAGAGATGAGATAGAAAACGTATTTCAACTCTTTGTAGTCGATAAAGACGGTGTTTTAAAATACGTTATACCATTAGAAGATCTTATAATATATGATTTTGATTTAAATTTAGAAAACATTATAAAAAATGGCGGTACGGATAAGTATAAGCCACATTTTGCTACTGATACGGACGATATAAGCGAAGTTGCGGCTACTGTTATGGACTATGACTTAAGCGCCATCGCCGTTGTAAATAAAGCAGGAGTTTTGATAGGTCGTATCACCACCGATGATATACACGACTTTTTAGAAGAGAGTGCTACTGAACAAATTTATAATTTAGCCGGTGTTGATGATGAAGCCGAGGAAGAAGGACTAGTTAAAACTGGCCGTGCGCGCGCCATCTGGTTGTTTGTAAATTTGATAACTGCTATATTTAGCGTAAGCGTGATAGGGCTATTTGATAAATCCATAGAGTCTTTAGTTGCTCTTGCTATGCTTATGCCGATCGTAGCAGGTATAGGAGGAAATGCCGGTAACCAAACACTAGCCGTAAATGTAAGGCGTCTTGCGCTAGGAGAGATACAATTTAACAGTTTTTGGAGCGTTTTGAAAAAAGAGCTTTTGATGGCTTCTGTTAATTCTATAATATTTGCTTCTTTTGTCGGATTTGTAGTTGGACTTTGGTTTAATATGCCTCTGCTTGGAGTAGTAATAGGTGTGGCTATGATTATAAATTTGCTTTTAGCCGCTTTTTTTGGAACATTTATACCACTAACGTTTAAAAGAATAGGACTAGATCCGGCAGTCGGCAGCTCCGTATTTTTAACTATGATAACCGATATGATGGGATTTTTTGTATTTTTAGGACTTGCTACATGGATACTATTATAAAAGATTTTAAGGTTGTACCGCTTGAAAGCTCAAAGTTTGTAAAACCGTTTAGTATTTTATATACTCAAGATGGAAAAAATAGGCGTTGGGACTGCGTAGAAGCTCATGATAGCGTATCTTGTATAATGTATCATAAAGATTTTGACGCATTTTTGTTTGTAAAACAGTTTCGCCCATCTCTTTGGTATTATCAGACAAAAAATAGCATAAGCTCAGATGAACCAGGAGTTACACATGAGCTTTGCGCAGGTATAATGGATAAAGGTTTGAGTGCGGAAGAAACTATGATAGAAGAGATATTAGAAGAGACTGGTTACGCCGTTAAAGAGGTAAAAAAGATAACTAGTAGTTACACGGCGCTTGGATTTGGAGCTAATAGACAAACTCTTTTTTGCACTACTATCGATGAGAGTATGAAAAAAACAGCTGGTGGTGGAGTTGATGATGAGAAAATCGAGATTATATTTATAAAAAAATCCGATATTTTAGATTTTATTTATAATGAAAATATGGTTAAAGCCCCAAATTTACAATTTTCCGTACTTTGGTATCTGCAAAATATGTTTTAGCTGAGGGCTAAAAAAGATTTTTCAGCCCTTTTACGATATCTTTTGCATCATTTGTTTTGTTTTCATCTGAGTTAAATAATTTCTTTAATCCTCTATTCATCTCTTTTTCTATCTTTGTCTTTAAATAGCTGGATTTAAATGCGTATTTAGGCTCTTTTGTAGTTCCAGAAACTTCTATTTGTAGATCTGTTTTTTCTATATTTGTATCAATTGGTATAAATATCTTTGAGTTTAGCATATTTATACTTCCTTTTGTAACATTTACATCTGATTTTGGAGAGCTCATTTGAGCATTAAAGGTTATGATGTCTTTGTTTATATCTCCTTTTACATAACCGTTTTTAAAGACTTCTTCTGATATATCTTGGTTTAATGCTATGCTAATAGCATTTGTAAGTCCGCTTTTAGCTAGTTTTCCCTCTAAAAGGTCAATTTTGAAATCACCTTTTGCTTTGCTTAGATCATATTTTGCATTTAAATTTGAAATACCTTCATAAAATGGATCATAATCAGCCATCATTAGCAGTTCTTGTACTGAAAATTTATCTAAATTTAGAGTTAAAATACTATCTTTGAACTCTGATTTTAGTTTGCTTTTAAGCAGATCTGAGTTTAAAGTTAGATAAAGAGTGTCTTTGTACTGTACTTTACCGTTTGCATTTAGGCTTCCTATCAATTTTTTACCGATTAAAAATTCAAATTTTGAAAGATCATTGATATTAGCCAAATACGTTGCGTCTAAAGCTAATTTATTTATATCAAAACTTCCTTCAAATTTGTCTATATTTATTAAATTTGAACTTAAATTTGACATAAAATATGCAATTGAATTTGTAAAAGTAGGTCTGAACTCTGCGTTAAATTTGATATTATTTGGAAAATCTTTTTTTGTTATTTCTTTTAAGTTGGTTGCATTTAGCGTCGAGTTATTTAAATTTATAACTCCTTTTCCATTTAGATTTTTTAGATCTATGGAATCTAAGTTTAATTCCGCGTTTAAAATACCATTAAATAGCGGTTTTTGACCGATCAACACAAACAAATTCTCAGCTAAAACATCTTTGATATTTGCTTTTAATGCGTTATTTTTTAAATTTGCATTTATAACTCCGTCCATCGCTTTTATATTTAAATTTAGATTGTCTAATTTACCAGTTTTTGTTGTAGCTTCGGCGTTTAACTCTACTGAACCGTTTAATGTTTTTCCTGTTAAGTTTCCAAGAGCGCTTAAGCTTGGAATGCTCATTTGCAAACTAGCATTTGCATCTTTGCTATCAAGATTGTAAATGCTGTTAAACTTATCAACTCTTAAAATTTCTGAGCTTAGTATAGAGTTTAAGTTTAAAATTCCATCTTGAAAAATCGCTTTAGCATCTCCTGTAAATGGGATATCTTTTTTAATTTCAGTGTTTATTAATTTGTTTAGCTCGTTGCTTTTAAGTTTTGAATTTGTGATTTTTAAATTTGCACTTCCGTTTGTTTTTGATGGAATATTTATATCATTTATGCTAGCGATACCGTTTATGCTTCCATTAGCGATCGCTGGTAAAGACGCTATTTTAAGTAGTTCATCAAGTTTTATATTTTTTATGTCAGCGTCTATTTTATTGTCTTTTAATTTTGCTATTACAATTCCGCCAAGACCTTTTATCTGCGCGTCTAAAAATGATAATTTGTTTGCTTCTATCTGAGTATTTGCATTTAGCGTTATCTCGCCTTTTAAAGATTGTTTGATCAAAGGTTCTAGTTTTAACAGATCTGGAATGTTTAAATTTAAGTCGGTATTTAGTTTGTTGTCTGAGATATTATATATAGAATTTAGCGCCGCCGCAACCGCTATGGGAGATTTTATCACAGTTTTTGCAGTAGCTATATCGCCTGATAGTTTTATATCTGATTTTGCAGTTATAAAAAAATTATTTGGAAATGAGATACCAAAGTCGTTTTGTATAAGCTCATTGTTTGTGTTTGCTTTTTTTATGTCTAAATTTGCGTTTCCTTGATAGCCATTATCTATATATGATATATCAGCTGTAGCGTCTAAATGCCCTATGATATATGGTTTGTGAAACGCTATAGATGATATCTGCGCTAAATTTATAGATTTTGCGTCTAGTTTTATCTCAAGAGGTTTTAAATTTAGTATTCTTATGGCAAATCTCATATTTGAGCCAACAAGAACTCCTGCTCCATTTACTATAAAATTATTTAAATTTCCGGTCATATCTCCGTTTAAAGATATATTATCTTTGATATCTATACCAAAACTATTTAAGCTTTTGGTTTGTGCGGTATAGTTTAGATCAAAGTCTTTTTTAAATAGATTATAGTTTCCGCTAACTGTTAGGTTCAGCTCGGAGTTAATGGCGGCTTCTATATCTGCTTTAGAGAAACCGACTTTAAATTTTTTTAGTTCTATTTTCATACCGCTTTTTTGAGTTGCTATTTTTTCTACGTATGGCTTTATGAGACTATTTCCAAAACCGGTAAATAATATGGTATAAGCAGATATAAATAGTACTGCGACGATACCTAAAATCCATAGTAAAACTCTCATATTTTGCTCCATATTTTCTTATAATTATACAATATATTTGTAAAGAAACGAAATATTTAAAGATAGTATTTAAACTTGAGCCGATTAGACTAAAATTTTATGATAAATTTGGCTTTAAATCTTGACTTTTAACTAAAATTATGATATATTTTCGTCACTCAAAAGGTAAGAGTGCTAATTATTAGAGAAAAATTTTGATAAACGAAAGGATAAGAGATGAAATTTGAGCCACTTGGAAAACGTGTTTTAGTAGAGCGCGAAGAGGAAGTTAAAACAACGGCTACTGGTATCATTATACCAGATAATGCTTCAAAAGAAAAACCTTCAAAAGGCAAAGTCGTAGCAGCTAGCAAAGAGGCTGAGGGCGTGAGCGTAGGCGATATCGTTGTATTTGCAAAGTATGCTGGTAGCGAGATCAGCTTAGAAGATAAAAAATATCTAGTTTTAAATTTAGAAGATGTTTTAGGCGTAATTAAGTAAATTAAAGGAGTAAAAAATGGCAAAAGAGATTATTTTCGCAGATGACGCAAGAAATAGATTATATAGCGGTGTAAAAAAATTAAACGATGCGGTAAAAGTTACAATGGGACCAAGAGGTCGTAACGTACTTATCCAAAAAAGTTTTGGCGCACCAGCTATCACAAAAGACGGCGTAAGCGTTGCAAAAGAGATAGAACTTAAAGATACTATAGAAAATATGGGTGCAAGCTTGGTCAGAGAAGTTGCTAGCAAAACAAATGATGAAGCAGGCGATGGCACTACAACTGCTACAGTTTTAGCTCACGCTATATTTAAAGAAGGTCTTAGAAATATAACTGCAGGAGCAAATCCTATCGAAGTAAAACGCGGTATGGATAAATTTGTTGAAGCTGTTACAAGTGAGTTAAAAGCAGCCGCTAAAAAAGTAGATGGCAAAAAAGAGATAGCTCAAGTAGCGACTATCTCAGCAAATAGCGATACTAGAGTTGGCGATCTTATAGCTGAAGCTATGGAAAAAGTCGGTAAAGACGGTGTTATCACAGTAGAAGAAGCAAAATCTATAAATGACGAGTTAAATGTTGTTGAAGGTATGCAGTTTGATCGTGGATATCTAAGTCCGTATTTCATCACAAATGCTGAAAAAATGCAAGTTGAGTTAAGTAGTCCGTTTATACTTTTATTTGATAAAAAAATTACAAATTTAAAAGATCTACTTCCAGTTTTAGAACAAATTCAAAAAACAGGAAAACCTCTTCTTATCGTTGCTGAAGATATCGAAGGTGAAGCTCTTGCGACTTTAGTTGTAAATAAACTAAGAGGCGTTTTAAATATTTCAGCTGTAAAAGCTCCTGGATTTGGCGATAGAAGAAAAGCTATGCTTGAAGATATAGCTATCTTAACTGGTGGTGAAGTGATCAGTGAAGAGTTAGGTAGAACATTAGAGAGTGCTAGCTTACAAGATCTTGGACAAGCTGATAGAGTTGTTATAGATAAAGATAATACTACTATAGTAAATGGCTCTGGAGATAAAAGTTCTATAGAAGCTAGAATTAATCAGATAAAAGCTCAAATCGCTGAAACAACAAGTGATTATGATAAAGAAAAATTACAAGAAAGACTAGCTAAATTAAGCGGTGGCGTTGCTGTTATCAAAGTAGGAGCTGCAACAGAAACAGAGATGAAAGAGAAAAAAGATAGAGTAGATGACGCTTTAAATGCTACAAAAGCAGCAGTAGAAGAGGGCATCGTAGTAGGTGGCGGCGCAGCACTTATCAAAGCTGGAAATAAAGTAAATTTAAATTTAAAAGGTGATGAGCTTATCGGTGCCGAGATCGTTAAACGCGCACTTTTTGCTCCGCTACGCCAAATAGCTGAAAATGCGGGATTCGACGCTGGAGTAGTGGCAAATTCTGTATCATGCGCAGATTGCTCTAATTACGGATTTAACGCAGCTAGCGGCGAATATGTTGATATGTTTGAAGCTGGAATTATAGATCCTGTTAAAGTAGAAAGAATAGCTTTACAAAACGCAGTTAGCGTAGCAAGCCTACTTCTTACTACAGAAGCTACTGTTAGTGAGATAAAAGAGGATAAACCTGCTATGCCTCCGATGCCAGACATGGGCGGTATGGGTGGAATGGGCGGAATGATGTAAGCCCTAAAGCAGACTCCTTTTGGGGTTTGCTTTTATACTTTTTTTTATTTTTATACTTTTAAATTTATGCTATTTTTTACTCTTTTATGCTACTTTTATTTAATATAATTTTATGTTTATTTTGAACATTTATGATAAAATATGGTTCAAGGAGAATATATGAAAAAAGTTGTAATATTACTAAATATGGGCGGGGCTGATGATTTAAGCCAAGTTGAGTTATTTTTGAAAAATATGTTTAATGACCCATATATTTTAGGTATAAAAAATAGAAAAATTCGCTCTATGCTAGCTTGGCTTATAACTAAAATGAGGTTAAAAAGCGCAACGCACAACTATATGGAATTAGGCGGCAAATCTCCGATAGGAGATATCACTAGATCTTTGGTCGATAAATTAAATATTAAATTTGGAAATGAAAATCTTACTTTTGATTATGCTATGAACTATACGCCTCCTTTTGCTATAGATAGTTTGAAAAAGTATAAATATGCTGATGAAATACTGCTATTTCCATTATATCCTCATCATTCAAGAACTACTATAGTATCTAGTTTGGATTCTGCGAATAGAGCGATAAAAGAGCTTGATATAAAAGCTAACATAAAAGTTATAAACTATTTTTATAAAGATGAAAGATACAATAAAATTATAACAAGTAGCATAAAAGAAAAGATTGCTGAAGCAAATTTAAGTCAAATTGATCTGATATTTTCATCTCATTCACTTCCAAAAAAAATAATTGAAAAAGGCGATTTGTACGAAACTCATACAAATGAGCATGTAAAAATAATTTCTGATATGTTAGCTAAAGACGGAGTGAAGTTTAATTCTATTAGTTTAGCTTATCAATCAAGACTAGGACCTGTTGAATGGTTGGGACCAAATTTAAGTGAAGTTTTATCAAATTTAAAAAGCAAAAAAGCACTTATTTATCCGATTAGTTTTTGTATAGATAACTCAGAAACGGATTTTGAATTAGATATCGAGTATAGAAAAATAGCAGATCAAAAAGAGTTTAGCTACTATGAAGTTGTAAAAGCTCCTGATGATAGTGAAGCTTTTGTTGATTACATAGCTTATAAAGTTAAAGAGTTAGTCTAATATATCTCTGTTATCTTGCTCGTTTTGATCTATTGTAGGAGATGTTGTAACTGGTTTTAGATAACCGTTTTCTACCATTAACTCAACAGTGTTTTTAAATATCGGTAAAGCGCTCCATGAAGCGTAATAGTAAGGATACGGTCTCATAGGCTCTCTTACTAGTACGCCTATCGTATAGTTATTTCCGTTTGGATCACTTACAAATCCAAAAAAGCTTGCGTTATATCGTTTATCGCTATAGCCTCCGCTTGTAGCTATGTGAGCGGTTCCGGTTTTTCCACCTATGCTAAGTCCTTGTATGCGTGCTTTTCTAGCTGTACCTTTGTTACTTTCAACAACTTTTATAAGTATTCTTTTCATTATCTTGGCAGTTTCTATAGGCAAAATAGTTTTGATATCTTGCTCTTTTATCGCATATATTTTACCATTTTTTTCTAAGTGACTTGCGATTTGCGGTGTTATCATAACTCCATTATTATTTATAGTATTATAAGCATTTAAAAGCTGCATAAATGTAGCTTGAAGTCCGTATCCATAGCTAACAGTCGATTTATATGTTTTATTTCTAAGTTCATTTATAGATGGAAGCAACCCGACTTGTTCATAGCTTAGATCAACTCCTGTTTTTTTAGAAAATCCAAAATCCAAAAGTCCATTATATAGATCTATCTCGCTTAATCTCTCAACTAGCTGTATCATACCTACGTTTGATGATTCTACTATTATATCCTCAGCGCTTAAAAAATCATTTTTATGACTATCTGTTATCGTTCTTTGACCAAGCTTATATTTTCCACCATATGTATTTATGATCTCTAGCGGATTTACTTTATTTTCTCTAAGTAGTAAAGAGAAGATGACAGGTTTCATTACTGAGCCTACTTCATAAGCGTATTCGCTTGCTGTTGAATTTAGTGATTGGTAATCATTTATTGTGATGTTTGATGGATTGTATCTTGAAGTAGAAACTAATGCAATGATTTTCCCTGTTTTACTCTCCATAACTCCTATAACAACCTCTTTTGCTATAAGATCATTTAGCTTTTGTGTTGCCATCTGTTCTATGACTTTTTGGAGTTTTAGTGGAGTGTTTAGAACTACATTATACCCGTCAATCCGTTTTGAGAGTTCTGCGTCACCTGAGAGTATAATGGTGTTTGATAGATCTCTTGGACCTTTTGTAATACCATCTTGTGTAGATGAAAGTAGGTTATCATATACTTTTTCTATACCTTTTACTCCTTCTACTTTGGTTATACCATCTTGTTCTATCTTTTTTATATATCCGATAGCTGGAGTAAGAGTGTCTTCTGCCATATATATACGTTTTTCACCGCTTTCTACGATGCTCATACCTTGAGTTGCGACTATTCCAGTTTTTGGATCTTGATATGCTATAAATACCTTTTTTTTGTACAGTTTTCTAGCTAACTCTTTAAGATACGCCGCACCTTTGGCGTCTATCTCATATGATAAGGTTACTATACCTTTTTTGCTAAGTATTTTTCTGATTTTTGCTGGATCATCACCGCTGTAGAGCGTGTATAATTTTATAAAAAGCTCTTTTTTATTTGGATCTATATTTCTAGTATCTACCATAGCTTTGTATAATTTTTGACTACTAGCTATGCTAAAACCGTCTTTTGATATGATAGAACCTCTAAGAGCACTATCAAAATCACTACTTTGCAGCTTTGGTAGCTTTCTATCTAACAAAGCTCTATAAAAAATTACAAATAAAAATAGTATAATCCCTAAAACTATAAAGCTGAAGATCACATAGATCTTGCTTTGGCTTTGATATCCGCTCATTACAACTGTGTTCTTGAGATTTCTTTATACGCACTTATAGCTTTATTTCTTACTTCTAACATCAATTTCATACTAGTTTCTGCTTTTCCTATTGCTATGGCGGCTTGATGAAGATCTTTTACCTCTCCAGTGGCTAAGTCCGCTACTGCTTTATCTGCTTTTTCTTGAACATCGTTTAAGTCGCTTAAAGCTTTATTTAGCATATCTGAAAAGCCGCTACCAGCGCCGTCTTTTTGCTTGGTTTGCTCTGTTGTTTGATTTAAATTTGAAATCTCAGATATATTCATAAATTATCCTTTTAGTAACTCTATTGCGCTAGTTGCTATACTCTTTGCGCTTTGAAATGCTGAAACATTTGCCTGATAAGCTCTTGTTGCTTCTATTAAATCGGCCATTTCTATAACTGGATTAATATTTGGCAACATTATATAACCTTTTTCGTCTGCGTCTGGATGAGTCGGATCATATTTTAGCTTAAAATCCTTATCATCTCGAACGATTTTATCTACTACTACGCTCATAAGAGCTGGTTTTGGAAATTCTGGAGCATCTGGATCATTTAATGGATTTTCATTTTTTAAAAAGTCGTTTTTTGAATTTATAGATTTGTTTAACTCTTTATCAAACTCTACAGCTTTAAATATAACTTCTCTGCGACGATAAGGACCACCTTCAGCAGTTCTTGTTGTATTAGCATTTGCAATGTTTGAACTTATAACATTCATTCTAAAACGTTGTGCGCTAAGACCGTATCCGCTTATATCAAAATCACTTAAATATGCCATTGTTTATCCTTATAATTTACCGCTTGCGTCAATTACGCTTTTAAAGATCTCACCGTGTTTTTTACTTGCTGAATCAAGTGCTTGAACCATTAGGGCATTTTTTCCAAGCTCTGTTGTTTCAACATCAAGATCGACTGTGTTTGCATCGTTTCTTGCTGTGTGACCGTCTCTTAAATAGATTGTTGCTTGTTTATTGCTAGGAAAATCTAAAGCTGGAAAATGCTTTTCGTTTGTTACTGCAAGTTCAAGTTTTGGTTCGTCTGAGTTTTTATTATAAATTTCATTTTTTTTAGCTATCAACGCCGATTCAAAATCAACATCTTTAGATTTATAAAATGGAGTGTCAATGTTTGCTATGTTGCTAGCTATGAGCTTTTGGCGAAGTACTCTGCCTTCTAGAGCAGATTCTACTAGCTGTTTTGATTTGCTTGTCGAAAACCCTGCGTACATCTATATCTCCTTAAATTTATAGTCTTTAATAAGCAAAATTTATTCCTAATTTTCTAAATTTAGATCTTTAAATGAATTAAATCCAGATTTTTTTGATATCTTCTCTTTTAATTCATCTAAAAATCTCTCTCTTGCTAAACTTTTGGCTCCCATAAATTCAAGATGAGAGTTCATAACTTGAGCATCTATAAGAAAATCAAACGGTTTTAGCACTTCACAAAGCTTTATCAGAGCTACTTTAGAAGCATTTGGTTTGATACTTATCATACTCTCTCCGCAAAATATTTTACCTATGATTATCCCATATAATCCACCGATTAACTCATCGTTTTTATATACTTCTACACTATGCGCCCAGCCCAAATCATATAAATTTGAGTATGCCATTATGATATCTTGACTTATCCATGTTGGTTCTGTTTTTTCTCTTTGTGTTTTGCAAAGAGTTATGAGCTTCTTAAAGTTAGTATCAAATTTAACCCTATAATCTCTTAAAAACGGCTTTATACTCTTATGTATTTTTACACTATCTGGATAAAATACGGCTCTAGGATCTGGCGACCACCAAAGTATATTTTCGCCATTCATAAACCAAGGGAAAATACCGTTTTTATACGCGTCTAACAGAGTATCTGTGCTAAGATCGCCGCCTAGTGCCAAAGGAGCGTCTTTGGGCGCTTGTTTTGGATCTGGAAATTTTGATCTCATTTTTTGTAATTTTCTAATTCTCTAAAGTCAAAAGATACGCTTATTCCGTCATTTATGCACGGTAAAAGCTCACATTGCGAGTAATAAAAGCTAACTTCGTTTTTTGTTATAGCAAAATTATCATTAAATTCTATTGCGTCAAAATCAAAAAATTCAGCTTTTGCGTCGTCGTCATTTGTTATATTATTGTCTATTTTAAATTTAGCAAGTAGTCTATTTTTTAGCTTTTCTACGAGTTCAGTGTTGTTTAGATCATAAATATTTCTTATATCAAATGTACTTGAGTTTGCATCAACAACTCTATTTATGATGTGAAAAGTTGGATGTACTCCGTTGAAATTTGATACAAAAGTTTGATATGTTGTTATATTTTCATCAAGATATATAATATAACTAAGAGATGAAAAATTCGCTTGTTTTTGCACGCTTAGTTCTGTTTCATTTCTGTCTTTATCTGTGCGAAATTCGCTTTTTATATAGCACGTATTTTCATCGTAATAACTAATCGCATCTATATCCATCTTTTTGATGATAGGAATATCTATTTTTTTGAGCAACATCTTTACAGTTGCATTTGAGTCATTATAGCTAACTACTGCTATAGGCGTAAAATGTATCTCATTACCTTCTTTTTTACCGTAATATTTTTTATTACCTACGTAAAAAATGTAACTGTTTAGATCTATCTTTTCATCGCCATTTTCATCACCACATCCTTGCACTAAACCGTTTATACCAAAATCATGTATATAAATTTGATAATTTTTATTTGCCGCATATCTAAACTTTCCACTGAAACTATCTCCAAAAATCAAGCCAAACATAACAGATAAAAGTAAAAATAGTCTCATTTATTTGCCTTAAAATCAAATTTAAACTCTCCATCAAACTCGATATATACTTCCCCGCCACGTTTTAAACTACCAAATAATAGCTCTTTTGAAATAGAGCTATTTATACTATCTTTGATAATTCTTTTTAAATTTCTAGCTCCGTATTCGTCGCTAAATCCTTGATTTATGATCTCATTTAATGCTTTTTTACTTAAATTTATTTTTATTTTTTTAGCCATTTTTTCTAAATTTGAAATCTCTTTTTCGACGATTTTTTCTAAAATATCTCTGCTTAGATCATTAAATCGTATAATTTTATCTATACGGTTTCTAAACTCAGAGCTAAAAAATCCCTTTACAGCTTTATCTGTTTTATCGCTTAAATTTTTATTAAATCCAAGAGTATTTGGCTCTTTTGTTCCTAAATTTGATGTCATTATAATAATAGTATTTTTAAAATCGCTTTTGTTCCCACTATTATCAGTGAGGCTGGCACTATCAAAAATTTGTAAAAATATATTTATCATCTCGTCGTTTGCTTTTTCTATTTCATCAAATAGTATAACGCTATAAGGATGTTTTTTTACCATATTTGTTAGCAATCCACCACTCTCAAATCCGATATATCCAGGAGGCGCGCCTATGAGCCTTGAAACGCTGTGTTTTTCCATATATTCGCTCATATCGTATCTCTCGAAATGAACATTTAGTGAGTTTGCTAACTCACTTGCTAACTCGCTTTTTCCTACACCGCTACTTCCTGTAAATAAAAATATCCCGATTGGTTTATTTGGTTCGTTTAATCCAGCGTAAGATGAGATAAGAGCATCGTTTAATGCATCTATAGCGCTATCTTGACCGAATATTTTTGCTTTTAAATTTGCTTTTAAATTTTTTAATATTTTGGTGTTGTCGCTGCTTTCATTTAAATTTGAGATATTTGCCATTTTTGATACGGTGTCTAGTATGTCGGATTTTAAAACTCTTTTTTTAAAACTATTTTTCTTTGTTTCATCTTTTATAGCTTCTAAGTTATCAAATTCATCATCAACGCTAATCGCATAGTTCCACGCAGTTTCATCTGTTAATTTTAATTTACTTGGGTTAGCTATGCTTAGTTTGGCTCCAGTTTCGTCTATGATATCTATGGCGCTGTCTGGTAAAAATTTATCACTCAAGTATCTTTTTGCAAGTTCTATACTAAGTTTTAAAATTTCATCACTATAAGTTACGTTGTGAAACTTTTCATAGGTGGATTTAAGACCTTTTAGTATCAAAAAACACTCATCTGAATTTGGCTCACTAACATCAATTTTATTGAATCTTCTAAGTAAAGCTTTGTCTTTGTTAAAATTTCTAAATTCACTATAAGTTGTAGCGCCTATGCATCTTATATCGCCGTTTGCAAGATGTGGTTTTAATATATTTGCTATATCTAGACTATTTTCATTTGAACTATTTTGAGACATTATGGAGTGAATTTCATCTATAAATATTATATGATTTTTGTTCTCTTTGAGTTTGGAAATTATACTTTTTAATCTCTCTTCAAACTCTCCTCTGTACTTTGCGCCAGCTATCAAAGAGCTAACATCAAGATTAAATATAATGCTATTTTTTAGTCTATCTGGAACTTTACCATTTACTATTTTTTGAACTATTCCTTGTACTATTGCTGTTTTACCGACTCCTGCTTCTCCAACAAAGATCGGGTTATTTTTTTTGTGACGGCATAGTATTTCAAGAGCTTTTTGTATCTCCTCTTCGCGTCCTATAACAGGATCTATCTTTGAGTTTTTTACCATATCGTTTAAATTTGAAACGAATTGGGTTGTATCGTCTTGCTCATCATTTAAGCCGTGAAATTTAAGTACTTGGTATGCACTTGAACTTTTATCTTCTAAAATTTCTTCTAAAAAATCCTCAGCGTCAAAAATTTCCTCTTCTTTTATACTGCTTAGAATTTCGCTTAATTTATATGTTAAAACAGGCGGTTTTGGGGATTCTAGTCTTGGAAACTGGTCTATAAGTCCTACTAAATCATTTCTTAGAGCTACTGGATCACTAACTCCTAAAGATGAAAGAGTTTTTAAAAACTCCATATCAAAAGTAAGAGCGTAAAGTATATGCTCAACTCCTATATATTCGTGAGATTTTGAAATGGCAAGCTCATTTGCTTGTTTTATTGATTTTGCTAGGTTGTTTTGTATCATTACTCTTCTTCTATAACGCATTTTAGTGGAAAACCGTTTGCTTTTGCAAGGTTTAAAACTTCCATCTGTTTAGTTTGTGCTATCTCTTTTGTGTATATACCACATATCGCTCTACCGTTTTGGTGGATTTTTAACATTAATTCTATAGCTTCATTTTTGCTTTTGTTAAAAATATCTATAAGTATCATAACGACAAAGTCCATAGTCGTAACTTCGTCGTTTAAAAGCATTACTTTAAATAAATTAGGCTTAAAATCTTTGATTTTAGTCTTTGTGATACTGCTTTTTTTAGTTTGCACTTTTTATCCTGCTTGCATCTTTTGCGATAACTGCAGTAGAAACTTCACCTAGATAGAATTTATTTGTTTTACTATCTCCTAAAGTATCGGTTAAAGTCTGATATGCTCCATCTTTTAATACTACTTTAAATGGAATTTGAAGCGCTCTTTTATAATTTATATCGTGTAAAATTTGATCTACAATTCTAGGATTTTCTTTTGAATTTGATATAAAATAGTACGCATTGTATTTTTTCGAGAAGTTTTCTACAACGCCTTTATCATCGATATTTTCAAAATATATAAGCCCGATAATCATAAAATCATCGCTGTTTTTAAGCTGATAATCCATAAGATGTGGTGCTTCTTTTTGGCAAGGAACGCAGTAAGTACCAAAGATATCTATCATAACTATTTTATCGCTATCTTTTAACTTAAATCCGTTTTGTGTTCTAACTAGAGTCGTTTTTGAGCCTATTACACTAGTTAGTTCTATCTCATCTCCTGTTTTGTACGGAGCAAAACTAGTTGTTTCTTCCTCTTTTTGAGCAGAACAGCCGACTAAAAACAGTGTTAAAAATGTAAGCATAATCATCAATTTTTTCATTTATGTTCCTTTTAAATTTAAATATATTTTTTTAAAGCAGATCTTGCTTCGATATTTGCCTCTTTTTGCTTTAAGGCTTCTCTTTTATCGTGTAAGTTTTTACCTTTTGCAAGAGCGATGCTGGCTTTTACTATATTTTTGCTGTTAAGATACAGCGATAAAGCAACCATAGTAAGCCCATCGGTGCTAACTTTTCCAAATAATTTATCTATCTGGCGTCTATGCATAAGCAGTTTTCTAGGAGCTCTTTCATCTGGTCTGAAGTATGAGTTTGTCGTATCTAGATGGCTTATATGCGCGTTTAGTAAAAACAGTTCTCCTCTTATTATGCGTACAAAGCTATCTTTAAGATTTGCTCTGCCTGCTCTAAGGGCTTTTACTTCACTACCTTTTAATGCTATCCCGGCTTCAAACGTCTCTAATATAGTGTAGTCGTGGAATGCCTTTTTATTTCTCGCTAGATCTTTGGACATAAAACTCTCTTTGATAATTTTCTTTTAAATTATTATAATTATAGCAGATTAGTCTAAAACTTTGTTAAATAAAATATATGATTCAAGCTCATTTAAACTCTATAAAACGATATTTCTAGCTGTTTATTGCGTATCATTTGCAGATATTATTATAGTTTGATGATTATATTAAAATAATATTTTAAATTTAAAACAAAAGGCTCAAAAATATATCTATATAGATAGTTTAAATTTCGTACTTCCGCTTCCGCTAAGAAACTCGTTTTGAGAGATTTTTAGATCTGGATATAGAGCGGTGCAGGGCTTTAAAAGATCATTTAATTCATAATTCTTATATGAGTTTAATATCTCTTTTGAGCTTAGTTTTTCTAAATTTAGTGCTAAATCAGTATCAAATTTAAAAAAGCACTCTTTATATCTGCTAAAAACGTCTTTCGTAGAGCAAAATATTTTACTTTTTATAATATCTATTTTTGGGATATCATCATCAAACGCAGACACGATTTCCCCGATTCCACTTACATTTGCACTGTTAAATCCGCTTAAAAAAAACGGTACGTCCGCCCCTATATTTTTGCTTATTTGGATTAGTTTTTCTTTTGGTATTTTTAAATTTAAACTATCATTTGCTAAATTTAAAAACATTGCAGCGTTGCTGCTTCCACCTCCAAGTCCGCCTCCCATAGGAATGTTTTTTATCAGTTTTACTTGATTAAATTTGAAAAACTCATCAAGTTCGTTTTTAAATCCGAGTTTTTCTAGCTCCACTCTTGCTTTTTCAATAATATTGTTTTGTATTTTGTCATTTTGTATAAACTCATCACTGGTTTTTTTTACGAATTCAATCTCATCAAATATATCTTTAAACAGTATAAATCTTGACTTGATTTCGTGGTAGTTTCCCCTAAAACCAGTTATTTTTAGAAATATATTTAACTTAGCGTAGCTTCTCATTTTTGAAACTTTTTGCTAAGTTCGTTTAGTGAGTTTTTATTTGCTAAACTAGCTTTTAAATTTGAGTTTGCTATCTCATTCATAAGCTCACTTCTTAGTATCATAACATTTTTTGGTGCTTCTATACCGATTTTTACGCCATTTTTTAGCGTTTGTATCACTTTTATCTCTATGTTGCCTTCTATCTTGATACTTTCGCCGTCTTTTCTAGTGAGTATAAGCATATTCTACCTTATTTAAACAGTAAGAAACAGCGCCATTTTCTATCTTTATTATGCTAAAAAAATCATCAAAAGTTAGATAATACGTGCCGTCTATTTTTATTTGAAACTCATTGATATCCAGTTTTTTGCCATCTTTTATATTGTTTTCATTTCCAAGATAGTTATTTTTTTCTAAATTTAAAAACTCAAGCGGATTTAGAGCTTTTTCATTTTCAAATTTGAATTTTCCTTCGCTAACTCTTTTTAATGCACTCAAAGTGCCATCTACTCCGAGTCTTTTAGCAAATAAATTTGCCCAAGACCTTACATAAGCGCCTTCACTAAGTGAAATTTCAAAACTTAAAAATGGATGAGAGTAGTGTATAAGTTTTACGTTGAAAATCTCCATAATAGAGCTTTTCATTTCGAATTCCTCACCGTTTCTAGCAAGTTCATATGCTCTTTTTCCATCTATTTTTTTAGCGCTAAATTTAGGAGGCGTGTAGGTGATTTTGCCTTGCAAATCTTTCATTATGATATTTATACTATCCATGGCAAATGGTTTTAATTCGCATATATTTTCTATATTTTCATTATCTAAGCTTTGTGAGTTTGCTCCTAACCAAAGAGTGGCGACGTAAGTTTTTGGAGTTTTTGCTAGATAATTAAAAAGTTTTGTGTAATTTCCAAACGCCACTATCAAAGCACCGCTTGCAAAAGGATCAAGAGTGCCTGAAAATCCTGCTTTTTTTACGCCGTATTTGCGTTTTAGTCTGCTTAAAAAGTGGTTGCTTGAAATTCCAGAAGGTTTATTTGCTACAAAAAGACGATTATCTTTCATACTACTTTTTCCACGAAACTCGACATTATCTCTTTTATATTTCCTGCAAAGTTGATTTTTAATTTAAATTCGGATTTTATCTTTGTTATCTCCATAACTCTGCCGATACCAAAAATTTTATGTTTGATGAGATCGCCTTTTTTGAACTCATTACTAGTTTCAAGTTTAAGCGAACCTTCACAAAGTCCTGTTTCGCTTAAGAATCTTGATTTATTTAGTCTTGCTCTTTGACCTTTGTAAAATCTCGAATTTGAAAATGAAAGATTTAATCCGCTTTTTGCTCTAGTTATAGCTACATAAGCAAGTCTTCTCTCTTCTTCTATATCGCTTCCATCTCCGATAAGCGGAAAAAATCCCTCTTCAAGCCCTATAACAAAAAGATGTTCGAACTCAAGTCCTTTGCTCGCATGAACGCTCATAATGGATATCGCATCATCACTTATCCTATCTTGTTCGCTTTCTAAAGCTAACTCATTTAAAAACTCTTCTAAAGCAAAACTCTCATCATTTTGTATTTGATCTTTTATAAGCGCATAAAACTCGTCTATATTTGCTACTCTATCTATCGCGTCTGGTAAATTTTTATAATACTCTTTTATACCAAAACTTTTTTCTAAATTTGCAGGTATATCGTTTGGAGCTAACGAGCTTAACTCTTTTAACTCATTTGCAAAATCCAACAAAACGGCTCTTAGCTTTTTTCCTATCGTATCATCATCTATCATATATATAGCGTTGTAAATCGATGTTTTGTTCTCGTAAGCGAATTTTTCAAGTTTTGCAAGGCTGACTTTTCCAAGACCTCGTTTTGGTCTGTTTATTACGCGGTTTAAAGAAAAATCATCGTTTGGATTTAATATAAGTCTTAGATAACTAATGATATCTTTTATCTCCATTCTCTCATAGAATTTAACTCCGCCTACCATTTTGTATGGAATTCTAGCTTTATTTAAGCCATCTTCAAGGCTACGAGACAAAGCATTTACTCTGTATAATATCGCTATTTCATCTGCTTTAACGCCAGATCCTAATAATTTTTGAATTTGACCTGCTATAACTCTTGCTTCTATATTTTCATCGCCGTTTTCTATGATTTGAATCGGGTATTTGTCTTTTTTAGTACTAAATAGCTCTTTTCCTAGTCTTGAGCGGTTATGATCTATAAGCTCATTTGCAGCTTTTAAGATAGATGGAGTAGAGCGGTAGTTTTCTTCAAGTTTGATTAATTTTACATTATTAAATTGATCTTTGAAATTTAAAATATTTTCTATCTTTGCGCCACGCCAACCATATATGCTTTGATCATCATCTCCTACTACTACTAGATTTTCATGACACTCGCATAATTTTCTTAGTAGTTTATACTGAAGGTCGTTTGTATCTTGATACTCATCTACCATTATATATTTATATCTATTTGAAATCTCATTTGCAAGGTCGTTATTGTTTAGTAAAATTTTATATGTAAGAGCTAAAAGATCATCAAAATCTACAAGATTATTTGCGGCTAAATACTCTTCATATAGTTTATATGCTTTTGCTATTTTTTCGTAATTTGTCTTCATAAACTGATTTTCTGCGTTTAGTTTTGAGCTATTTATAACATCTTCTACGCTTAAAAGTAGATTTTTGTATTTTGAAATTTCGTTTGATATAACTGAGGCTGCAACACTGCTTTCAAACTCTTTTATGATCTTTTTTTTATCATCTGTATCTATAATGACAAAGCTATTTTTTCTACCTAGTTCATTTATGTAAAATTTTAAAAACAAAAGACCAAATTTATGGAAAGTGCAAAGAAGCGGAGACGAACTGATATTTGAGTTTAGCATAGACAAAGCGCGATGCTTCATAGTGCTTGCGGCTTTGTTTGTAAATGTTAATGTTAATGTATTTAGAGGATCTATACCTACTACGCTGATTAGGTAAGCTAGTCTAGTTGTAATAGTTTTAGTTTTGCCACTTCCAGCTCCTGCTAATATCAACATAGCACCATCGATATGTGAGGCTGCTTCTTTTTGGCTTTTGTTTAAAGAGTCTAGTAGATTATCCATAGTATCGCTTTATCTAATTTAATTAATCATTATATCATACTAAAACTTTTAAAGTTTTTAATGAATTCGGATATAAATCTAATTTGTTTTGTATATATTTGTTACATTAAGATACACAAATTGGTAAATAAATTAATTAATAATAATGATTAAACTAAAAAAGATTAAATTTAAAAATAAATTCAGATTGGTGTAATATAATGTTACTACAACAACATCTGAAGGGGTTTTTTATGGTTAGTGATTTTAACAAAATCTATACTTTCATGGCTATAGTTAAAGAAA
This sequence comes from Campylobacter fetus subsp. testudinum 03-427, assembly GCA_000495505.1. Taxonomy (NCBI): domain Bacteria; kingdom Pseudomonadati; phylum Campylobacterota; class Epsilonproteobacteria; order Campylobacterales; family Campylobacteraceae; genus Campylobacter; species Campylobacter fetus. The sequence goes on from CP006833.1 coordinate 721,736, forward strand.
GAAGTTTTTCTAAAGCTTCCAAGGTGCTAGGTATATCCCAACCAGCCGTCACGCTTCAGATCAAAAAGCTAGAAGAGATACTTCAAGCAACTTTGATCATGAGGAAAAAAAATGGAATAATACTTACAAAAGAAGGTGAAAAATTTTACAAACTCTGTTTAAAGTTTGAAGGTTCTATGTTTAGGTTTAAAGAAGAGGCTAACCATATAAAGGATGAGAAAACACCTATCGTAGTTGCTACAAACGCGCTTATAGGCGAAACGATCTTACCTATAATGTTAGATAAGATATGTGAAGTTGTGGATAGTGAACTAGACGTTAAGATAACAGATCATAATAATCTACTATCTTATCTGCTAGATAGAAGGTGTGATTTTTGTATGATGCAAGAAAGAATTTATAATGATCAGCTCATTTTCAAAAAGCTTTTGGAATACGAGATAGTTTTGGTTTCAAATTTAAAAACAGATTCACATATCGGCGTAAATGATCTCGTTAAGCATAAATTTATAAAAGATAAGACAAAAACGTTTCTAAGCTCATATTTTGATCAATTTGGTATAAAATACGATGAGTTTGATACCATTTATAATCTAGACGGATCTGTGGCTACAAGGTGTGCTATGCTTCATAACAAAACAAGAGAATATTATGCTTTTTTACCTAAATTTATGATAGAAAATGATTTAGAAAATGAAGAGCTATTTTTAGTAAATATAGACGGTATTAAGATTATCAGACAGCTATTTATAGCTGGATTAAGTGATAGTGAAGATATGCTTGATAGATTAGGAAAGATAAATTTTAATGTTATTTCTTAAAGATACCTTTATTTTTTGGATTGGACATAAAAATTTGTTTTGATTTTTGTTTTCTGCTCTCATTTAGATCCTCTTTATATACTGCAAAGTTGATTAAAAGAGGATTCTCATCCATCGTTATCTGCACTATAGCTCCAGTAGGAACATTAACTGAGCTAGCAAAATCATTAGCTCCAAATCCAGCTTCAAAACTAAGACTAGTGTTTGTTAGTATAGCGCTTGAAAGCGTGTATCCGCCAAGACAAAATAGTATCACTGGAGATTTGAAACTAGAACTAATCTCTTTTGGAAGTTCTGGGTTAAACGAAACGTATTTTAAATTTGCAAGTATGCAAAACTCTGTATCTTTGTTAAGAAGATAATCCAAGCACTCATGAACGTGAGTTTTCATAAGAGCTCCAAATTTTTCGTCTTTTAAAATATTTTCGATCATATTTTTCTCCTAAATAGATATAAACTCATTTACTAAATTTCTAACTTCATTAAGACCTATTTGCCAAAATTCCTCTTGATTTATATCAAATCCAAACATTGCTACCATATCTTTTGGGCTTTTGCTTCCACCAAGGCTCAAAAACTCAGTATAAATTTCCACAAAATTCTCACATTTTCCGCTTTTATAAAGCCCAAATAAAGCAAGTACAAGCAACTGAGCGTAGCTATATGCATAGCAATAAAACGGAGAGTGTATGAAATGAGGTATATAACTCCACCAAATTTTATAATAATCGTTTAAAACAAGGCTATCGCCGAACATTTTTTTAGACTCTTCATACCAAATATCATTTAAATTTTCATTAGAAATTTCGCCCTGGTAAGCATGAACTCGTCTTTCAAATGTAGTAAAATTTATTTGACGATATAGGGTTGAAAAAATATCTTCTATTTTACCTGCTAATAATCCAGATAGTTTTGTATCGTTGGTTCTGTTTTTTACATATTCGAACACTAACATTTCGCAAAATACAGAAGCAGTTTCAGCTGTGGTAAGAGGAGTATTTGAGTTCAAAAATCCAACTTTATAGCTTAAAAATTGATGTATAGCGTGTCCTAGCTCATGGGCTACTGTAAAAAGATCGCGTCTTTTGTTTGTATAATTTAGTAGTACAAATGGATGAGTATCACTTGAAGCTGAATGCGAAAAAGCGCCACTTTGTTTATTTTTAGTTGGATATACGTCGCACCAGTTTTCATCAAAAGCTCTTTTTGCAAGTTTTGCAAAAAGTGGATTAAAAGAGTTAAAAGCCTTTAAAATTATCTCTTTTGCCTCTTCATAATTAAATTCGCTCTCGCTATTAAGAGGGGCGTATCTATCGTAATCATAAAGCTTTTCATATCCTAGAAGCTCTCTTTTTTTATGGTAAAATTTAGAAACAAGATCAAAGCTAGATTCAGTCGCTTTTATGAGAGTATCTACGCTTTGTTTTTCTATTTGATTACTCTCGTGTCTGCTTGATTCTGCAAGTTCATAATTTCTTAGCTCACACTCATTTTTTAGATCAGTTTTTATCATATTATAAATATATGTTAAAAGGTGTTTGTTTTGCTCAAGAGTTTTGCTAAGAGATAAAGCCGCGTCTTTTCTTACACTTCTATCGCTATCGAGCATTTTTGATAGAATTTCTTCTTCGCTTAAGACTGAACCTCTAAAATCAAACTTCAGCCTTGCCATACTTTCATCAAAAAGCCTTGAAAAAGCATTTGCACCGGTATTTGCCGTTCTTAAAAGAACTCTTTCTTCAAGAAAACTTAGTTGATGTGATTTTTGTTTTGCTATAAGACTAAGATAGTAGCTATAAGGTTTTGAATAAGCTATAAAACTGTCTTGCTGTTCTTTTGATATCTCGTTGAACTCAATAGTAAAAAATAGCAAATTCTCTTCTATTTTTGTACAAATTTCTTCATATTTTGCTAAAAAAGAGCCGTTTGTAGTATCTTTAGCAAATTTCAAATAAGCGTAGCTCATAATCTTATTTATATCTGCAAGAATACTTTCATATTCTTGTAAAGAGGTTAAAAACTCACTATCGTTTAATTGTTCTAAATTTTTACTATATTTTTGATTAAAGTTTTTTGCTTTTTTATCTAAATTTTTGCTGAACTTATCAAGCTCATCGCTGTTTTTAAAAAACAGAGTTAAATCCCATTGCATAATTATCCTTATTTTGAAAAAATAAAATTATAACAAAAAAAATCTAATAATAGAAATTTGTGCAGTCATATGCACAAATTTAAAACTATTTTTATGATTTTTGAGATGCAATAGCCGTAAATAGCACGTCTGTTGAACTATTTAACGCAGTCTCAACTGAGTCTTGAATGACTCCTATTATAAATCCTACTGCTACTACTTGCATAGCTATGTCGTTACTTATACCAAACAAAGAACAAGCAAGCGGAATGAGCATAAGTGATCCTCCAGCTACTCCGCTAGCTCCACATGCTCCTATAGCAGCGATTATGCTAAGTAAAAGGGCGTTTAAAAAGTCTATTTGGATATTTAGAGTATTTACAGCACTTAGTGATAAAACAGCTATTGTCACAGCAGCTCCTGCCATATTTATAGTTGCTCCTAAAGGAATTGATATAGAGTAGAGTTTTTCATCTAAATTTAACTTTTTACAAAGATTTATATTTACTGGGATATTTGCTGCGCTACTTCTAGTGAAAAATGCAGTGACCGCACTCTCTTTTATGCAAATCATTATGAGTGGATATGGATTTTTCTTTGTTACGAAATAAACTATGAGAGCATTTACCACAAATGCTACAAAAAGCATAGTTCCTACTAAAACAACAAGAAGTTTAGCGTATCCTCCAAGTGCTTCAAAACCTGCTTCTGCCACGCTTGTAGCAACAAGTCCAAATATACCAAACGGTGCTAATTTTATTATAAATTTGACTATTTTTGTTATGCCTTCACTTATATCTTTAAATATCTTTTTAGTCTCTGTAGAAGAGTGTCTAAGAGCTATACCAGTTCCGATCGCCCATGTGAGTATCCCTATATAATTTCCGCTAGATATAGCATGAACTGGATTATCTACCATCTTAAATACTAGATCTTTTAAGACTACTATTATACTTTGAGGTGCCGATGCTAAGGCGTTACTAGTGTTTTGTAAAACTAGAGTCGTTGGAAATATAAAACTAACTATAACTGCTGAGAGAGAAGCCAAAAATGTACCGATAAGATATAAAATAATAATATTTTTAAGTCCATGCGTTTGTTCAAATTCTTTTATAATGATAGATGAAGCAACAAGTATAAATACTAAAATAGGCGCTACTGCTTTTAAAGCCCCTACAAATAAACTTCCTAATATGGACGCTGCATTTACCACTATAGCGGCTTCTACGTTACTTTTGTGCGCTATAAATCCTAAAATGCCTCCAATTATTATTCCTATTAATATTTGAATTATTAAATTTCCATCTGTATAACTTTTGGTTAGTTTTGTGAATATTCCCATTTATTGAACCTTTGATTTGAGATAAATGTCTATTATAATTACATTGTTATTAAAGAAAAATTAAATTTATACCGTTTTAAGCGAAATATAGATTAATGTTTATTTCAAATTATCTATGCTAAAATCAACCCCAAATAAATTAAATAAGGAATATAAATAATGTACCTATTTACAAGCGAAGTAGTAAGTCCTGGTCATCCTGATAAATGTGCCGATATCATAGCAGATAGTATAGTTGATGCGATCCTTAAACAAGATCCAAACGGACGCGTGGCTAGTGAAGTTTTCGTTGCAGGAAAACATATCATTATAGGAGGCGAGGTCAATGCTAATGTCGATTTTACTCATCAAGACTATAGAAATATAGTAAAAAACACTTTAAAAGATATAGGATACAACGGAAATCCGCATTTTACAAGATCTCAATGTCTTCATCCTGATGATCTTGAAGTTGATGTATTTTTAAATCAGCAAAGCCCAGATATAAATCAAGGTGTTGATCAAAGTAGCGGTGAAATAGGCGCTGGAGATCAAGGAATTATGTTTGGATTTGCTTCAAGTGAAACTGAAAATTTTATGCCATCGGCTATAACTTACGCTAGAATGCTTTGCGATAAAGTTTATGATTACGCTCTTAAAAATCCAGATAAACTAGGTGTTGATATCAAAACTCAAGTTACTATAGACTACGGTTCAAAATCAAATTTTGAAAACTGCAAACCTGAGTCTATCCATACAATAGTAGTAAGCGCTCCAAGTGTTGAAAATTTACAAATAGAAGAAGTCAGAACTTTAATCCAAGGATTGATAGATGATGCAGGACTTCCAAAAGAGCTTTATAATAAAGAAAAAACTATTATTTATATAAATCCAACAGGACGCTACGTAAATCATAGTTCGCTTCATGACAGCGGACTAACAGGTAGAAAGCTTATCGTAGATAGTTTTGGCGGATACTCTCCTATAGGTGGTGGCGCTCAAAGCAGCAAAGACTATACAAAAGTCGATCGTAGCGGACTTTACGCAGCAAGATGGATAGCAAAAAATATAGTCGCCGCAGGACTCGCTAAGAAATGTATCGTTCAGCTAAGTTACGCTATAGGTGTAGCAAAACCAGTTAGTATCTCAGTGGATTGTATGGGTACAAATAGCGGTGTAGATGATGAGAGATTATCTGAGTTTGTACATGAGAGTTTTGCTCTAACTCCTAGATGGATAACGGAAAAATTTGGATTAGACAAACCTAGCGCAGATACTTTTTTATATGCCAAAGTAGCTGCTGGAGGTCAAGTTGGAGTTGCTAGTTATCCGTGGGAAAAGTTGGACGCGGTTGAAATTTTTAAAAAATTAAAATAAATAATTCTTGTTTTAAATTTGAGACCTAAATTTAAAAAACGGCTCAAATTTAAAACTTTCTAGCTATTTTTTCTTTGAAAATAATATATTTTTTATTATAAATTTATGTTGCGATTTTCAATGTAGTTTATTGTTTATTAAATTTGTAGGTCAATAAGTTTTAAATTTATAATTTAAAAATAATAAATTCTATTTGATAAAATTTATCAATTACTTAGCTAACTTTAAAGAAAACTATCTTATAATACACCGAAAAAATAAAGGCTACATATGAAAAAAATATCTATTTTTATATTTGTAATAGCGATGGTGAGCTCTTTAAATGCACAAAAACTTGAAGTTTTAACTAGTTTTACGATATTAGCAGATATCGCAAAAAATGTTGCAAAAGATAGCGCCAACGTAAATAGTTTGACAAAAATGGGCACGGAAATACACGGATATGAGGCAACTCCAAAAGATATTTTGAAAGCTAAAAAAGCTGATATCATTCTTTATAATGGTTTAAATTTGGAGCTTTGGATGGATAAGTTTTTAAGCAATGCAAATAAACCTAGTTATAATCTCAGCGATGGCGTCACTCCTATTTTGATAAGTGAGGGCGGATACAAAGGCAAACCAAATCCTCATGCGTGGATGAGTATCAAAAACGTTAAAATTTATATTAAAAATATCGTAGAAATTCTTAGCAAACATGATCCAAAAAATGCTGATATCTATGCGAAAAACGCAGATGAGTATATAAAAAGTTTAAATGATTTGGACTCTAAATTTAAAGCTGATTTTGCCAAAGTGCCGCTTGAGCAAAGATATCTTATAACAAGCGAAGGCGCTTTTAGCTATTTAGCTAAGGAGTATGATCTAAAAGAACTTTATATATGGAGTGTAAATAGCGATGAGCAAGGTACTACAAAGCAGATAAAAAACTTAGTTGATAAGATAAAAAATTCTGAAGCGAAGGTGATTTTTAGTGAAAGTACTATTAGTCCAAAACCTGCTATGACTATAGCAAATGAGAGCGGTATCAAGTATGGCGGAGTGCTTTATGTAGATAGTTTAAGTAAAGAAATTCCTACTTATATAGATCTTATGAAAACTACTGTTTTGACTATAATTAATGGATTGAATAATGAAAAAAATTAGCTTAGATGTTTCAAATTTGAACGTCAGATATGCTGATGTAGTAGCTTTAGAAGATATAAACTTTAGTTTAGAAGGTGGAAATATCTGCGCTCTTATCGGTACAAATGGAAGTGGTAAATCAACTCTTTTTAAGTCTATAATGGGGGTAATAAAGCCAAAAGGCTCAGTTATAAAAATATGCGGTTTAAATCTTAATGATGCGATAAAAAATAGCCTCATAACATATGTTCCTCAAAATGAAGAGATAGACTTTGATTTCCCTATAAGCGTGTGGGAGCTTGTAATGATGGGCAGATATGCTCATATGGGATTTTTTAAAAATCCAAAACAGAGCGATAAAATGGCAGTAGAAGACGCTTTAAAAAAAGTAGATATGTATGAGTTTAAAGATCGTCAAATTTCTAAATTAAGCGGCGGTCAAAAAAAGCGTATATTTATAGCAAGATCGTTAGCTAGTGATGCTAAAATCATACTTTTAGACGAACCTTTTAATGGAGTTGATGCAAAAACTGAGAGTATGATACTAGATCTTCTTATAAAGCTTCGTTCAAGTGGAAATCTCATTCTTATATCTACTCATAATCTTGGAATGGCTGCTCAGTACTGCAATAGAGCTATACTTCTTAAACATAAGATCTTAGCTTGCGGATTTACAAATGATGTTTTAACACCTGAAAATCTTGGTCAAGTTTTTGGTGGAAGTTTAAGACATTTTAAGATAGAAGTCGATGATATGAGTTGTAATATAGCTCTTATAAGCGATGATGAAAAACCGCTTATAGTGGTAGATGAAAAGGTGCAAGATGGAATGGTTAATAGAGCCTTTTAATTACTCATATATAGTAAAAGCACACATCGTAAGTCTATTTTTATGCGCTTTTTGCGGATTTTTATCTTGCTTTTTGATTTTAAAGTCCTACTCTCTTTTAGCCGACGCTCTTTCTCACAGTGTAACGCCTGGAGTAGTTATAGCATATATGATGAGTTTTTCTTATACTATTTCTAGTTTTATATGTGGTTTGTTTGCACTTTGTAGTATGGGTTTGGTATCGCGCAGTTCAAGGCTAAAAACAGATACGATAATAGGAGTGACTTTCTCATCGTTTTTTGCTCTTAGCTTGTTTTTGGTTTCGATATATCCAGTTTCTATAAAGCTTGAAACGATATTTTTGGGTGATGTTTTGAGTTTAAATGATAGTGAAGTTTATGAGCTGATATCGCTTATATTTATACTATTTTTATTTCTTATTTTTAGTTATCAAAAGATTAAATTTATATTTTTTGATGAGCTTGGTGCTAGTAGCGTCGGTATAAATGTGAGATTTTACAAGATTTTATTTTTTATGTTGCTTTGTTTTTGTACTGTTGCTAGTTTAAAAACAGTTGGAGCTATTTTGGTAACTGCTATGCTTATAACGCCTGCTGCAAGTGCTTCTATGATTAGTTTTAAATTTAACCAAAGAGTGATTTTGGCTACATTATTTGCCGGATTTAGTGGATTTTTCGGAGTTTATATAAGCTATTTTTTAGATACTTACGCCTCTGCTATGATAGTTTTAACTCAAATTTTGATTTTTATCGTCTGTTTTTTATATAAAAGGATAGTTTATGATAGAGTTTTTGCTTGAACCTTTAAGATATGATTTTATGCAAATAGCCCTTTTAATGGCATTTGGAGTAAGCATCGTATGTGCGGTTTTGTCTTGTTTTTTGGTTTTAAAATCCTACTCTTTACTAGGTGACGCTTTATCTCACTCTGTTATGCCAGGAATGATACTAGCTTACGCTGCTGGTCTTCCTCTTGGAGTTGGTGCGTTTTTGTCTAGTCTTGGCTGCTTATGGATAATTGAGTTTTTAAAACAAAGGAGCGGTCTTAGAAACGATGCTATCATAGGTATGAGTTTTACTGGATTTTTTGCTTTTGGACTTTTGCTTTATAGCAAAGTAGAGAGCCCTTTGCATATAAATGAGATTTTATTTGGAAATTTGCTTGGAGTTAGTGCTAGTAGTATGCAAAACTCACTTGTAGTTTTTGCAATGGTTTTGGTTGTGATTTTTCTATTTTTTAGAAGATTTTTTACTGTATTTTTTGATGAAATAAACGCAAGATTAGTCGGATTAAATCCGAAAAATTACTACTATTTGATGCTTTTGATACTTAGTTTTGTAGTTGTTTTTGGCTTTAGCGCAGTTGGAATTATACTAGTAGTTGCTATGCTGATTTTGCCCGGAGCCGCTGCATTTTTAGTAACTAGCAAATTTTGGCTTATGCAAATTTGTGCAGTTAGTTTTGCTATTTTTAGCTCACTTTTTGGTATTATAGTGAGCTTTCATACAGACTCTAGCACTCAAGCTCTTATAGTTTTGGCTCAAACTTTGATATTTGTGTTTTGTCTTGTGTATTCAAAGATTAAGGCGTTATGATTTCACTTTTGCTACCATTTACGCTGTGATATATAGTAGTTTTATGCTTAAAAGCATAGTATTTTAGTAGTTTTTGCTGCAATTTTGGCTCTATTGATGGGACAAACCAACCGTTATTTGTGATTGCTATCATAAATTTAGGAGAGTTTGCATATAGTTCGTCTCTGCTAGCTTCATAGCATATCGCGCTTCTGATTTTCACTCCTAATACCTCATAATCGCTTACGCTAGGGGCTCTTTCAAAGTCTTTTTTGCCTTCAAAAAATATATTATTTATCAAATTTTTGAAAAACTCAGGAAGCGGAATCGCCTCACCAAAAGGCACCAAAACTACTTTATCAAGTCTTTGTACATTTTCGTTTTGAATCACGTAAGCTGCATTATAGGACATATTATTTTCATATCCTAAAGCTCCTACTACTATGGCTATATCATTTGATTTTTGTTTTAAAACATCTAATAGCTCAGGTTGATGGTCTAAAAATAGAGGAAACGCGCTTTCTGGAAATACGATCAAGCTACTGTTTTTTTCTATAGCTTTGTCTATTAATAGTAGATTTTCATCTATAAATTTAGATCTTAAACTTCGCTCCCATTTCTTGCTTTGAGGGACGTTTGTATTTACTAATTCTACATTAAAAGGTAGTAAATTTGGATTAGTTTTGCTATTTAAATTTAAAAAAAGAAAGATAACTAAGATAGGAAATCCTACTTTAAATCCAAATTTGATATAACATATAATGGCAGCTAAAACTGCTCCAAGAGTCCAAATTTGTGGCTTAAAAATAGTATCTACAAATATCAATTCAAGATTAAACCAGTTAAAATCAAACGGATAAAAATACCCAAGAGCCATTAGCATAATAGATCTTAATATTAAATTTGAAAAATATCCACTAACTAAAAATAAAAACGCATAAATAGTAGCTATACCAACTATCCCAAGCGGGATAAGATACCAAAATCCATAGTAAAAAAGGCTAAAACTTATCCAATAAAACCAAAATACTCCTATAAAAAATCCACTCCAAAACCATACTTGTTTAGTTGATTTTAATAGAAAATAGAGTCCGATAATGGCTAAAATCATTCCTATATATAAAAAAATTTTAAGTTCTAAAAGAGATAGAAATATAAAATTCGATATTAAAATTGCTATTTCAAAGCCATTTCTTATAAAATTTAAGGTAAAATATGTACTTAAATTTTTACTAAAGGATACCCATGCCAGAGATTGTAACTTCATTATTACCTCTAATTGTATTATTTGCAATTTTTTATTTTTTGGTTATAAGACCACAACAAAAGCAGCAAAAAGAGCATAGAAATATGCTATCAAATCTCCAAAAAGGCGATAAGATCGTTACAAATGGAGGTCTGTTTTGTGAGGTTGTAAAACCTGAGGATGATTTTATCAAAGTTAAGCTTAATGATGAGGTAATCGTAAGAATCGATCGCAACTTCGTAGCTAAAAAAATAGACAAAATCGAGAAAAGCGATGCTTAAAGGTAGAGTAACTTATAGACTAGTTATTTTTATCTTAGCGCTTATATTTGGGCTTGGCTTTTCTATGCCAAGCTTTTTACAGAGTGAAAAGGGATATAAAATAAGCTTAGGTCTTGACTTGCAAGGCGGCTTACATATGCTACTTGGCGTCCAAACAGATGAAGCCATTACTTCAAAAATAAAATCAATCGCTTCTAGTATCAGATATTTTACAAATAAAAACGATATCTTAGTAGAAAATTTAAAAACCGATACCGATACTGTTCATTTAACTATCTTAGATAGTGATGAAGCTAAAAAAATAGATGAGATGTTAAAAAGTATCAAAGGCTTAGATATTAAAAAAGATGGTTTAAATTATAGAATTTCTTTAACTGCAGCTGAAAAGATAGATACGGCTAAATACGCAGTAGATCAAGCTGTTGAAACTATAAGAAATAGACTAGACCAATTCGGTCTTGCCGAGCCTACTGTCGCAAAACAAGGTGATAATCAAATTTTAGTCGAGCTTCCGGGTATAAAAACCGCTGCTGATGAGCAAAGAGCTAAAGATCTCATAGCTAAATCAGCACATCTCCAGCTTATGGCTCTTGATGAAAAGAGGCAAGATCAAGCAAATAAAATGAGTGAAGCTGAAGCATACGCTTATGGAGACGTGCTTTATCCTGATGTAAAAAATCCTAAATTTAAATATCTTATAAAAGATATCCCGGTGCTTGATGGCAATATGCTAGTTGATGCAAGAGTTGCATTTGACAATCAGACAAACTCTCCTATCATAAGTTTTACTTTAAATGCAGAAGGTGCTAGAATATTTGGTGATTTTACCGGATCAAACGTTGGAAAACGTCTTGCTATAGTACTTGATGGAAAAGTTTATTCAGCTCCTGTTATAAATGAAAGAATAGGCGGAGGAAGCGGTCAGATAAGTGGTGGATTTAGCGTAGAAGAGGCTCATGACGTTGCCATAGCTCTTAGAAGCGGCGCACTTTTAGCTCCTGTTAATATGCTAGAAAAAAGAAGTATAGGTCCTAGCTTAGGACAACAAAGCATAGATCAAAGTATGGTAGCACTAGCTGGTGGAGCTATTTTGGTTGTTTTATTTATGGTGCTTATTTATGGGCTTGCTGGAGTTTTGGCAAATATAGCTTTGGTAGTAAATATCTTGCTTTTAGTGGCTGTGATGGCTCTTTTTGGAGCTACTTTGACTTTGCCGGGTATGGCTGGAATTTTGCTTACTATAGGTATGGCAGTAGATGCTAATGTTATCATAAATGAACGGATACGCGAACTTTTAAAAGCTGGGCAGAGCGTTCATGTCAGTATAGAAAAAGGTTACGAAAACGCTATGAGCGCGATAATCGATTCAAATTTAACCACGCTTATAACTTCAGCTGCTTTATATGCTTATGGAACAGGTCCTGTTAAAGGATTTGCCGTTACTATGAGTATAGGTATTTTGGCATCTATGCTAACTGCTATATTAGGAACTCATGGTATGTTTGAGTTTTTAGGTAAAAAGATAGAAAACAATAAAAATAGTATGCTGTGGTTCGGATATAAGATAAGGAAGGTAGCTTAATGCAGATATTTGATAATGGTAGAATTTATGATTTTATGGGCAAGAGATGGATATTTTTTTGCTTTTCTTTTATACTATTTTTTGGTTCTATCGTACTTATTTGTACTAAAGGATTAAATTATGGAATTGATTTTTCTGGTGGTACTCTTATACAAGTAAAATACGAAGGAAAAGCACCTCTTGATGATATAAGAGATAAGCTTTTAGCAAATGAAGTTCTTAAAAATGCGAATGTAACGGAGTTTGGTTCAGATGATGAAATCACGATTAGATACTCAGGAAGTAGTGATAGTCTAGGAAGTGATCCAGGATCTGTAGTAACAAGTATCCTTGAGGGCACAGGTAAATTTGAGATAAGAAGAGTTGATGTCGTAGGTCCAAAAGTAGGTAGCGAACTTAGACAAAAAGGTTTAATGGCGATAGGGGTTTCACTTATTTTGATACTTGTTTATATCGGAGTGAGATTTGAGTGGAGATTTGCTTTGGCTGCTATTATCAGTGAAATTCATGACGTAGTAATAACTATAGGAGCTATAAGCTTGCTTAGTATAGACGTGAATTTAGATACGTTAGCTGCGGTATTAACGGTGCTTGGATACTCGCTAAATGATACTATTATTATATTTGATAGAATTAGAGAAAGAGTAAAAGAGAGTAAATTTATAAAACTAAACGACGTTATAAATGAGTCTGTTTCATTGACTCTATCAAGAACGATTATGACGTCGATGACTACATTATTAGCGGTTTTAGTGCTATTTTTCTTTGGTGGAGATATGATAAACGGATTTTCTATTATTATGCTTATAGGTATCATCATAGGTACTATTAGCTCGGTATTTATAGCTTCTCCTATGCTTGGCTGGTTTAAATTTAGTGTTGATCATTATAGATCTCACCTTACAGCTAAAGAGGTTAAAAGAAAAGAAAAAGAGAAAATTCGTGCTATGTATGAAAAAGGAACTATTTAAGGAGCTAGTATGAATTGGGGTAAGGTTATATACACGTTTTTTGCTCTTATGAGCTTGACCACGACTGCTGGATTTTTATATGATAAGAGTGAGATTACGTTATTTATAGCAGCTAGTATAAATTTGATTTCTACTTTGCTTAAAATAGGAGTTAGAAATATGCTCTCTGCTGAGCTATTTGCTAGCTCGCTTGTGGCTGATTTGCATTTAATTCCAGCTTTTGTGCTTTTAGTTATAGGAGCTAATGAAGTTATCGTGTATTCTTTAGTTATCGGAGGAGTCATAGCAAATATATTTTCTATGTTTTTACTTCTAACTGAAGCTAGTAAAATAAGAGATGAATTTTAAGGAAGATTATGGAATATAGTGCGAAAAATATCGAATACAAATGGCAACAAATTTGGAAAAAAGATGGTTATAGTGAGCCAAAAGATGACTACTCTTTACCAAAAAAATATATTCTTTCTATGTTTCCATATCCAAGCGGTAGGCTTCATATGGGTCATGTGAGAAACTATAGTATAGGAGACGCTCTTTCTCGCTACTATAGAAATAGAGGCTATAATGTTTTACAGCCAATAGGATTTGATAGCTTTGGTATGCCAGCAGAAAATGCAGCTATAAAGCATAAAATTCACCCTAAAATTTGGACTTATGATAATATAGATTATATGACAAAAGAGCTTGATGCTCTAGGTTTTAGTTTTTCTAAAAAGAGACTTTTTGCGACTAGTGATCCTTTATATACCAGATGGGAGCAGGAATTTTTTATTAAAATGTATGAAAAAGGACTTGTATATAGAAAATCAGCCGTGGTAAATTGGTGTGAAAATGATCAAACTGTTTTAGCCAATGAACAAGTAGAAGACGGAAAATGCTGGAGATGTGGTCACGAAGTTGTACAAAAAGAGATGCCTGGATACTATCTAAAAATCACAGACTACGCAAATGAGTTACTAGAGTGTTTAAAAGATTTAGAAGGTAAATGGCCAAATCAAGTTTTAACTATGCAAGAAAACTGGATAGGTAAAAGTTATGGGCTTGAGTTTGAGTTTAAATTTGATAGTGCCAGTAAAGTTTTGCTTGATGGTATGGAGGGATTTAAAGTCTTTACGACTCGTCCTGATACTATATACGGCGTTAGTTACGCTGCTATCGCTCCTGAGCATATAGTTGTAAAAAAGTTGCTTGAAAAAAATATACTTGATGAGCAAACGTCTGATAAGTTAAAATTTATATTAAATCAAAGTCCAAAACAGAGACAATCTAGCGATAAAGACGGTCTTAGTTTGGGATTAAACGTAATTCATCCACTAACTAACGAACTAGTGCCTGTTTGGTGCGCAAATTTTGTACTTGCAGAGTATGGTGGTGGAGCTGTTATGTCTGTTCCTGCTCATGATGAGAGGGATTTTGAGTTTGCTAGCAAATTTAATCTAAATATCAAGCAAATTATAAAATCAGACACGCTTCCATACTGCGAAAAAAACGGAGTTTATATAAACTCAGAGCTTATAAACGGACTTGAATACGAAGAAGCTAGAGAGAAGATAATCTCCAAATTTGAAAAAGAGGGTTGGGGAAATAGAGTTACAAATTATAAACTACGTGACTGGGGAATTTCACGTCAAAGGTACTGGGGAGCTCCTATACCGATGATACACTGTAAAAAATGCGGCGTAGTACCTGAAAATATATCAAATCTTCCTGTTAAATTGCCTGATGATGTTGTTATAACTGGTGAGGGAAATCCTCTTGACAAGCATAGCGAGTTTAAAAATTGCAAATGCCCAAAATGCGGCGGCGATGCTACAAGAGAAACAGATACTATGGATACGTTTTTTGAGAGTTCGTGGTATTTTGCAAGGTTTGCAAGTGATGAAAAAACATGGGAAGATGTAGCTTTTGACAAAAAAAGCGTTGATTACTGGATGAACGTTGATCAGTATATCGGGGGAATCGAACACGCTATTTTGCATCTTTTATATGCTAGATTTTTTCAAAAAGCTTTGAGAGATCTTGGGTATTTAAGGGATTGCGAACCATTTGATAGTCTTTTAACTCAAGGAATGGTGCTAAAAGACGGTTCTAAAATGAGTAAAAGCAAAGGAAATACCGTAGATCCAGATGATATTATAAATAAATTTGGAGCTGATACCGCAAGGTTATTTATACTTTTTGCAGCGCCTCCTCAAAAAGAGCTTGAGTGGAATGATAGCGCAGTAGAAGGAGCATTTAAATTTATAAATAGACTTTATGATAGAAGCGATAATGCTTATAAAACTGAAAATATACCACAAATCAACCATTCAAATTTAAATAAAGATGAGAAATATGCAAGGCTAAAAGTCTATGAAGCTCTTAAAAAATCAACCGATGTTTTTGAAAACAGCTTTGCTTTTAACACGCTTATAGCAGCTTGTATGGAGGCTTTAAACGGTTTAAATGCTCAAGATAATAAAGATGTATGGACTGAGGGTTATTTTATTATTTTAAATTTACTTGAGCCTATCATTCCTCATGCTTGTTATGAACTTAGTAATGAGTTATTTGGTCTAAAAAACTTTACAAAATTAAGTTTAAAAGATGAAGTTTTTGTAAAAGATAGCTTAAGCTTAGCCATAACTATAAATGGTAAGCGTCGTGCAGAAATAGAGGTTTCGGCTTTTGAAAGTGATGATAAAATTTTAGAGATAGCCAAAAAAGAGGTTTCTAAATGGATAGATGGTAAAGAGATATTAAAAGAGATATATGTGCCTAATAAGCTTATAAATTTAGTTATAAAGGGCTAGAATGAAGACGCTTTTAAATTTGATAGTCGTTCTATTTTTTATGGGATGTGGTTATAAACCAGTTTCTGTTATAACCGCAGATGTTTTAGATGAGTCTGTTTGGGTAGATGTGATAATGAGTAAAACAGATCCTGAAAATACAGTTGCTATCAAAGACAGCGTAAGAGAAGCTATGATAAAAAGGCTTGGTAGAAATTTAACTACAAAAGAAGAAGCCAATAGCATCATTATAGCCAGTATAAAATCACTTACTTTTAATGCGATTTTATATGATCAGTTTGGTTATGTTACTGCTTATAAAACAAATTTGATTGTTGATTATAAAGTGAAGCTAAAAAATGGAGATATAAAATATATAACTACAAGCGGGGACTATGATTTTAGGATTACAAAACGTATAAATAATACTAGATTTACAGATAGCGTTATAAGTGACAAGGATAGATTTGAGGCGATCAAAAACGCGTCTTTACAGTCGTTTGATGAGTTTATTTCTAGGTTAGCTATTGAAGGTTTAAGAGATGGCAAGTATAGTAAGTGAAGTTATAAAAGATGTTATTTTAGAGGCAAATTCAAAAAAGATAGTTCTAACTCCAGATAATTATCATATGCTTTTTTGTGAAGCGGCTAAAAGAAAAGGCGTATCGGTAGAAGACTGTAAAAAACTAGAAAAATATATTTCAAAGCTTGACAAAGTTTATCAAGATGAGCTAAAAAAGATGAATGTAAGAAATCTGGATGAACTTTTTGCATTTATCAGCTCACGACTAAATCGTATAAATCCAAGCGATTTTACTAAACTTACTCAAGCTTTTACTCTGCTTACAAAGCGCATTTTACAAAGTATAAGCTTACTTCATAACAAACAAGCAAGAAATTTAGCAAATATAAGCGTACAGACTATCGATAAAAAAATTAGCGTAGAAAATATCAATATTATAAAAGATAAGTGGTTTAACTTTTTAAGCGACTACAATGATGATTATCTAAAAAAATTAGAGCAGTACGGTATAAAAAATAGCGATGATTTAGAAAATATTGTAAGCAAACTTTTGAATGCTAAATTTATTCCAAGCAGTGATGATAGAGACTACACAAAACTTGCTGAACTTATGATAGCTGCTTTAGTTCCTTCGATAGCTTCTAGTATGAATGATGAATTAGCAGCTATAAGTGATGAGATAAGAGCCAAACCAGAGCTTTTGCAAAGCGAGGGTATGCAAAGTGATATCAAAAAATTTATTTTGAAAAGAGTTGATTTAGATAAAGGTGAAGTGAAGCAAAAAATTATCATTTTAGATAGAATTTTAGATGATATCAATGAACGAATAAAGTATTTTATATCTAGAGTTGCGCAAAATGAAGATGGCATAAGTAGTATAAAAAATGATTTAAATAATATTAAATCCAATGATGACTATATCATTGTTAAAGAGAAACTTTTACATGTATCGAATTCTTTTGAATTTGAGATAAAAGATTTTTTAGCTAAACTTGTGGAGGATAAAAAAGTTATCTCTGAGTTAAAAGCTAGAGTAAAAGAGCTAGAAGATATGCTTTTGCGAGCAAAAGAAGAGATAAGTAGCGATTATCTTACAAATGTAGGAACAAAAAGAGCTTTTGAAATTGAGTTGGCAAATATAGAAGATGTATATAAAAGATATAAAATAGACTACTCGATATGCTTTTTTGATATAGATCATTTTAAAATAGTAAATGATAATTATGGTCATGAAGCAGGTGACACTATCTTATCTACTGTTGGCAAAATACTCAAAAAACAGTCAAGAGATATCGATTTTGTGGGTAGATATGGAGGAGAAGAGTTTGTGGTTATTATGCCAGAAACATCAAGAGATAATGCGATTTTGTTTGCAAAAAATATCTTATCAAATATATCAAATTTTAAGTTTTTGTATAAAGGCGAAGATATAGATATAACAATTAGCTGTGGAGTAGCTTCAAGAAAAGATAGTAAAAGTGACAGAGATACACTTGAAAAGGCAGACTCTCATCTATATGAAGCTAAAAATAGCGGTAGAAATTGCGTAAGGCCAACTGTTTAATGAGACTGAATGATTTTTTAAGTGCAAAACCGATGTATTATGATCAGATCGATTATACTAGATTTCCTAGAGCTTATGATTGTATAAAACATAGATTAAACTTGCCAAAAGTAGTGCATGTAGTAGGAACGAATGGCAAAGGAAGTACTGGAAGATTTTTAGCACAAATTTTAAAATTAAGCGGTAAAAAAGTTGGTCATTATACAAGTCCTCATATATTTAAATTTAATGAAAGATTTTGGATAAACGGCAAAGATGCTAGTGATGATGAGCTTGAAAAAGCGCACGAAGAACTTCTTACGTATTTTGATGAGTATCAAAAAACTACTAAATTTGGTGAGAATTTTATAGAAACTTTGAGTTATTTTGAGTTGGCAACTCTTTTGGGAGCTGTTTTATTTCGTGACTTTGATGAGGTCGTGTTTGAAGCTGGAATGGGTGGAGAGTTTGATGCTACAAATGTTTTTCCTAAAAAGCTTAGTATATTTACTCCAGTTGCGCTTGATCACGTCGGTATGTTAGGAGACACGTTAGAAGATATCGCTACGACAAAGCTAAATTCTATGGATAAGTTAGCCATAATTTGCAGTGATTTTTCTCTTATGGATCTTGCAAAAAATATCGCAAACAAACGCGGTTGTGATATTTTGATTGCTTCAAAAGAGATTAGCAGTGAGGTTGCTCAGTACGCTTTTAAATTTAAATTACCTAGTTTTTTAGTGGATAATCTTAATTTGGCCGTGTTTAGTGCAAAAGAACTAGGAATACAAAACTCAGATGAAATAGTATCTCATTTAGATAAATTAAGTCTTAGAGGGCGTTTGGAGAAGATAGCAAGTAATATAACGATAGATGTTGGACATAACGCTCACGCAGCAAGAGAGATAGCAAAAAACTTTACTAATAAAGTATATCTTATATATAACGCATTTGATGATAAAGATATAAAAGCTGTTTTAAATGAGTTAAAGCATATCATTTCTAAAATTTTAATATACGAATATGACAGCGATAATAGAAAATTAGCAGGTGAAAAAATATCAAACATCGCAAAAGATTTTGGTATAGAATGTGAGAAGTTTTCAAATTTAGAAGATGATAAAAACTACCTTGTGTTTGGCTCATTTATGCTTGTAGAACACTTTTTAAAGGATACAATTGAAAAATAAATTTTTAATTACTATCACGGATATAAACGGCTCAAAAAACTATCTTTTACATCAATTAATCAAAAAAATCATTATTTACGTTGTTCTTTTTACATTTTGTAGTTTTATTTTGGGGGTATTTTATATCACTTATCTTGAAAATAAAACTAGTACGTTAAAAGATAAAAGAGATGAGCTTTTAAAGATAAAAAATGAGTTATTTATAGAAAATGAAAAAATGCAAAAAAAGATAAAAGCTAGCAGCGAAGAGTTTGCTTCTATAGAAGATAAGATAGCAGCTCTTGAGGAGCAGCTAGGTCTTAATACCGATAATAATACAACTATAGACGAGAGATTAGAAAATATAGAACTTACTGGATTTCAACAACAGATCATTTTTTCAATGATACCAAATGGAGATGTTATAAAACATAATGGCGTAAGTGCTACATTTGGTTGGAGAACCCATCCTATACTAAACAGACAGCAGTTTCATCCAGGAGTTGATCTAAGAGCTCCAGTAGGTACGCCTATATATGCCCCAGCTGATGGTGTTGTTGAGTTTGCAGGATATAATGCTACAAATGGATTTGGTTATGTTGTTATAATAGAACACAATTTTGGTTTTAAAAGTCGTTTTGCTCATATGAGCAGAAAAGATGTAGTAAAAGAAGGAGAGTTTATAAAAAAAGGAGCTCTTATAGGATATAGTGGAAATACCGGACTTAGCACCGGACCTCATTTGCATTATGAGATTAGATTTATCCAGCGTCCTTTAGATCCTATGAATTTTATAAAATGGAATAGTAAAAATTACGAAGAAATCTTTAAAAAGGAGCAAAGAGTATCATGGCAGTCTTTAGTAAGAACCCTAGCAGATTTAACGCCCAAACAACAATAATTTCAGAAGGTGCATATATACAAGGCGAACTTGCCTTAAAATCTATGCTGTATGTAGATGGCAAAGTTGATGGAGCCATAAGAAGCGATAATACGGTAGTTATAGGTAAAAACGGCAATATCAAAGGTGTGATTTTTGCACAAAAAGTTGTGATAAATGGTATCTTTGAAGGAAATATCGATGCTGAATTTGTTGATATTTTAAATGGCAGTTTTGTAACAGGAGATATATCAGCAGCAAATTTGAGCATAGAAAGTGGTGCTAAATTTAACGGAAAAAGTAGTACAAAAAATATAGTTAAAAGTTTAGAAAATTTAGAGATTATAGATGCTGAGGCTAGTAGTGCAAGCAAGGATTTATGAGTTTTTTAAATTTAATAAAAATATATATGATATCTTAGTAACAAATGACGATAAAGAGGCAAGAGAAGCTTATGATAGTGCTTCTTACGCCGGACTTACTTGTTTTGTTTTGCCAGATTTTAGAGCTGTAAAAGGCGATGATTTAAGAGCTTTTAATACAGAACTTTTAGAAATAAGTAAGGTTTTAACTAAATTTTATAAAAGTGATTCTAAAAATAAGCTGCTTATATCTCCTATTCGTACGCTTTTAAACAAGCTTCCAACTAGTTCAAATTTAAAAACCAAAACTGTTAGTTACGCTGATACTTTGAATTTAACTGAGTTTAAAGAAGAAATGCTTGGTTTTGGATATAATTTTGTAGATATCGTAGAGGGCAGAGGTGAGATAAGAATAAGCGGCGAAATCATCGATATATTTAGCATTTCAGAAGATAAGCCAATTAGAATTCTACTAGATATAGATACTGTTTGTAGTATAAGATACTTTGATCTTGACACACAAAAATCGGACAAAAACGAGCTTACTTCAGTTACCATAACTCCGTTTTTGGCTTCGCTAAATAGTGATGAGTTGAAAGATATAAATGATAAATTAGAAAATATCGACTCAAATGCTTTGATAAAAGATATCAACTCATTTGGTTTTTGGGTTATAGATGGATTTAGCGATTATTTTGATAGTTTTAAAACTGTTTTAGCAACGCAAATAGACATAGATGATATAGTTTCTAATAGAGATCTAAGTTTTTTAAACACTGTTCCTATCTTACCAGAACCAAAAATTTATAAAGATTTAGAAGTTAGTGTAAATAGCGATCTAATCAAATTTCATAGCAGTAAAAAAATTCAAATTCTAAGCTCCAACGAGAGTAGTTTTAATGCTTTAAATTTAGAAAATAGTTCAAATGTAGAGCTTGTCATAAGCAATCTGATACTAAACATAGCTAGTAAAGATGAGTTGATACTATCTTTAAATAAAAGAGTTAAAAAACAAAGAGTCAAAAAAGCAAGTTTAGTTATAGATGAATTAAAAGCCGGCGATTTTATCGTGCATAGCGATTATGGTATAGGCAAGTTTTTAGGGCTTGAGCTTATCACTGTTTTAGGTAGTAAAAAAGAGTTTGTAGTTATCGCTTACCAAAACGATGATAAACTTCTTTTGCCAGTAGAACATCTAAATATGATAGATCGTTATATAGCAGGAAGCGGCGCTGTAGTTAGCGTAGATAGGCTTGGTAAGGCTAGTTTCGCGAAAATCAAAGAAAAAGTCAGAGAAAAACTATTTATCATAGCTAGTAAAATCATAGCTTTAGCTGCAAAAAGAGAGTTGATAGAAGGTATAAGATTAAACGCAGATAGCAAGTATGCTGAGTTTAAATCCAGCGCGGGATTTTTATACACAGATGATCAAGAAAAAGCAGTAAATGATATACAAAATCATCTAAATAGCGGACGAGTTATGGATATGCTTTTAAGCGGCGATGTAGGTTTTGGTAAAACTGAAGTTGCGATGAACGCTATTTACCTATGTGTAAAAAGCGGTTATCAGGCTCTATTTTTTGTACCTACTACATTGCTTAGCTCACAGCACTATAAAAGCTTAAAAGAGCGTTTGGGTAAATTTGATATAGAAGTTAAAAGGCTAGATCGTTTTACTAGCGCAAAAGAAAAGTCACTCATTATAAAAGATCTAAATGATGCAAAACCTATGGTTCTCATCGGTACTCACGCTTTGCTATCTTTAAAAGCTGTAAATTTAGGGCTAATCATCATAGATGAAGAGCATAAATTCGGTGTTAAACAAAAAGAGAAATTAAAAGAGATCAGTGAGCATTCACATATACTTTCTATGTCAGCAACTCCTATCCCAAGAAGTTTAAATATGGCTTTAAGCAAAGTTAAAAGTTATAGCACTCTTACAACGCCACCGATTGATAGAATGGATGTAAGGACATTTGTCAAGGAGTGGGATGAAAAGCTTGTAAAAGAGGTTATACTAAGAGAGATGAGAAGAGGCGGGCAGATATTTTACGTGCATAATTTAATATCTGATATACCGAGCATAGAAATCCAATTGAAAGCTTTAATACCGAATTTAAAAGTTTTAACTCTTCATAGCAAGATAGATACAAAAACTACCGAAGATGAGATGATAAAGTTTGCAAACAAAGAGTATGATCTGCTTCTTTGTACAAGTATCATAGAAAGTGGTATCCACTTGCCAAATGCTAATACTATTATAATCGATGACGCAAATAAATTTGGTATCGCGGATTTGCATCAGCTAAGAGGAAGAGTTGGTAGGAGCAATAAACAAGGCTACTGTTACTTTTTAGTCGGCGATAAAAATGAGCTTAGTAGTGAAGCTGTAAAAAGACTTATCGCTCTTGAGAGCAACTCATTTTTGGGTTCTGGAGCACTTCTTGCTTATCATGATTTAGAGATTAGAGGTGGCGGAAATTTAGTCGGAGAGGCTCAAAGCGGTCATATAGAGGCGATCGGATATACGCTTTATCTAAAAATGCTTGAAGATGAGATAAACGCACTTTTAAATCATCAAACAAAAGAGATGACTCAAATAGATATAAAACTTAGTGTAAATGCATTTTTAAATGCTGATCTCATAAATGAAGATAGAATCAGGCTTGAGCTATATAGGCGTCTTAGCAAATGCCAAAATGTAAGCGAGGTTTATGAGATAGGAGCAGAAATTGAAGATAGATTTGGCAAACTTGATGCTTATACTAAGCAATTTTTAGATATTATAGTCATAAAGATCTTAGCTTGTGAGCAAGGATTTAAATCTGTGAGTAATTATGAGCAAAATATAAGCTTAACTAAAATTGATGGTACGAAAGTTATTCTAAAGTCAAGGAGTAAAGATGATGACGTACTTGCGCAAACTCTGGTATATTTAAGAAAGAATTCGTCATGACTATAGGGAGCTCTCTTTCTACTATCAGCCCTTATGGAGATTATAGTGTTAAAAATAGCGATAGTAAAGATGATACTCTAAAAACTTCTCAAAACAATGAAGATAAAAACAACAATAACAAAAAAGATGAAAAAAACGTAACTCAGCTAAGTGATGAAGAGAAGCTTCAAGTAGCTAAATTACAAAAAAGAGATGCAGAAGTAAGAACTCACGAAGCATCTCATATGGCAGCAGGAGCAGGACTAACTAGTGGAACTAGCTATACTTATCAAAAAGGTCCTGACTCAAAAATGTATGCTGTGGGCGGTGAAGTTGGGATAGATACGAGTCCTGGAAATACTCCAGAAGAAACTATCCAAAAAGCTCAGCAGATAAAACGAGCTGCTTTAGCTCCATCTAGTCCTAGTCCAGCAGATCTTAAGATAGCAGCAAATGCAGCTAGTATGGAAGTTTCAGCTAAAGCTCAGATGCAACAAGAACAGCAAGATGATAGCAATAGCAAAGATAATAACGCCACTTCACCCAACCAAGCTAACAAAAATAACACCAAAAATCCATATAAACAAGATACGTATATTCCAAATACTATCGGGCTGTTTTAAATTTGAAATAAAGGAGATATTTTGAAGATAGACTGGAAAAAGACTAAAGCCGCTACTTTGAGAGAAGGGAAATTAAAACCTGTTAAAGATATGCTAATTAGCGATTTAGACGAGCTTGTAAGTATAGATAGACAAAAAGATGAGCTAACTAGAAATACTTTAAATTTTATAAACGGCAATGGTGCAAATCACGCGCTTTTATGGGGCGAAATGGGTTGTGGAAAATCAAGCCTCGTTAGAGCTGTATTTTGTAAATTTATGGATAAAAATTTAAGATTGATAGAAATCAGTAAATTTGAACTTGTAAATTTATATAAGGTTTTAGACAAGATAAGAGATAAAAAACGTTTTAAATTTATAATATTTTGTGATGATTTTAGCTTTGAAGCTAGCGATAAAACTTTAGGAGAGCTTAAAAAACTACTTGAAGGAAGTATCCAAGCTCCACCTAAAAATGCGATCTTTTATGCTACTAGCAACCGAAAACACCTTGTAAAAAGTGAGAAAAATCACGAAAATTATATAATAGAAAAAGAACATAACAGAGAAAGCTTAAGCTTAGCAGATAGATTTGGTCTTCATATAAGTTTTTACGAGCTAGAAGTGTCTGAGTATCTTGACGTAGTGAGTAGCTATTTTAAGGGTGTAGATGTTGATAAAGAGTGGTTAAGAAAAGAAGCTCTTGCTTATGCTTCATCAAAAGGTGTAAGAAGCGCTAGAAGTGCAAAGCAGTTTTGGCTATCAGTTAGGAGCGAGTTTGAGAAGTGAAGATCTATTTTTTGTTTTAGATAAAGAAGTAACATTTGACTTTAAGGCAAATCCGTTTTGGTGGCCTGAGTTTGGAACTTTTTGGGTCGTCATAGGAGCTATTTTAACTCAAAATACAAAATGGGAAAATGTAGAAAAATCTCTTTTAAATTTAAAAAACGTAGGCGTACAAAGCCTTGAGGACGTGGCAAATTTAAGCGAACAAAGCTTAGCAAATTTGATAAAACCAAGTGGATTTTACAACACAAAAGCCAAAAGATTAAGTATGCTTTGTAAAAATATTTTGGATAAATTCGGTTCATTTGAAGAGTTTGCAACAAATACCAGCAGGAAGTGGCTGATCTCTCAAAAAGGTTTAGGTTTTGAGAGTGTTGATGGCATACTTTGTTATGCTTGTTCGCGTGATATAATGGTGGTGGATAGATACACGCTTAGGATATTTGAGTTTTTGAACTTTACTTTTGAGAGTTATGATGAAGCTAGGCAGTGGCTAGAGGATATCGATAGAAACGGTGTTTATAAAGTAGTTGATACGATAAGTGACAATGAACTTTTTGCTCGTTATCACGGACTTATCGTTGAGTTTTGTAAATCTCATTTTAAAAACGGAAAATTTGATGATAAGGCAGCTTTGCTTTTAAGAAGTGTCTATTAACATTCTTTTAACAAAGTTTTATTATTATTTCATAAATCAAGTCAAAAGGAATGAAAATGAAAAAAATACTATTATCTTTAGTGGTTGCTGCTATTGCTTTTGCAAATAGTAATAATGCTAATGGAGGATTTAGCGGCACTCAGATCAATAAACCTGCAAATGACCGTGGCGGTTACACAGGAGGCACTTATGGCGTAACTACTGTATCGGCTGCTCTTGGTGCCAGAGATGATACTTTGGTAAATTTAACAGGAAAACTTACAAAACAAGTTCAACACGATAAGTATGAATTCACAGATGGGAAAGATACTATCATAGTTGAGATAGATGATGATGACTGGCGTGGATTGGTTGTAGGTCCTAATGATACTGTTTCGATCTATGGTAAAGTCGATAGTGATATGTTTAAAAAAAATGAGATAGATGTGAAAACCATTACAAAAGTTAATCAATAATTTGAGATTTAGATATATATAAATTTAAAAATAGTTTAAGCTTGAAATTATACGCTTAAACTATTTTAAATGCTTCCAAATGCCGATATTTTTATAATTCTTTTAACTTTTTTTAGCTACAATCTTTCAATTTTACTTTCAAAAAGAGCAATTATGCGAGATATTCTAAATTCCATGAAAAACATAGCCGTAGTTGGATTTAGCACGGATGCTAGCAAAGTTAGCAACGTAGTTGGAAACTATCTTATAGATCAAGGCTTTAATGTTTATCCTGTATATCCAAAAGAGGGCGAGATAAGAGGTCATAAGATATACAAAAAACTAACCGATATCAAAGATGAGATAGATACGGTTGTAATGTTTAGAAAAGGCGAGTTTGCGCTAGAACTTTTAGAAGAGGTTAAAACAGTAGGCGCAAAGAATTTTTGGCTTCAACTAGGCATAATAAACGATGAAGTGAAGCAAAAAGCCGAGGAATTCGGTATAAATTTCGTTCAAGACGCTTGCATAATGATAGAACACAAAAAGGAAAAATAGTGGTAAGCTTAAATAAAATAATCCAAGCAAAAAGAACCGTAGATGGTTTTATCTCTAAAACTCCATTTGCGATAGCTCCAAGACTTAGCAAGATAACTGGAGCTGAGATTTACCTTAAAAAAGAGAATCTCCAAACTACTGGAGCTTATAAGGTTAGAGGTGCGTTTAATAAAATAGCTAATT
Source organism: Campylobacter fetus subsp. testudinum 03-427 (assembly GCA_000495505.1). Lineage (NCBI taxonomy): Bacteria > Pseudomonadati > Campylobacterota > Epsilonproteobacteria > Campylobacterales > Campylobacteraceae > Campylobacter > Campylobacter fetus. The sequence goes on from CP006833.1 coordinate 748,416, forward strand.
TAGATGAAGCAGCAAAAAAGTGCGGCGTGGTAGCAGCAAGTGCTGGAAATCACGCTCAAGGCGTAGCTATCAGCGCAAGACATTTTGATGTTAGGGCTGTCATCATTATGCCTGAAGCCGCTCCGCTCTCAAAAGTAGCAGGGACAAAAGCTTTAGGAGCAGAAGTCATCTTAAAAGGAGATAATTTTGATGAAGCTTACGAGTTTGCTTTGCAGTATGCTAAAGAAAACTCTATGACGTTTGTACATCCTTTCGATGATGAGTTTGTCCAAGCTGGTCAAGGAACTATCGCTTTAGAGATGCTTGATGAGGTTGCGGATCTTGACTATATAGTAGTTCCTGTGGGTGGTGGCGGACTGATAAGTGGTGTGGCGAGCTGTGCTAAACAGATAAATCCAAACATAAAAGTTATCGGTGTAAGTGCAAAAGGAGCTCCGGCGATGTTTGATAGCTTTAAAGCTAAAAAACAGCTAAACTCAAAATCCGTTAGAACCATAGCTGATGGTATCGCCGTGCGTGACGCTAGTCCTATAACTTTGGCAAATATCATTGAGAGCGTTGATGAGATGGTGCAAGTATGCGATGATGAGATAGCAAACGCGATACTTTACCTTTTAGAACAACAAAAGATAGTTGTTGAAGGAGCTGGAGCGGTTGCTGTGGCGGCTTTGCTGGAAAATAAGTTTAAATTTAAAAAAGACGCTAAAATAGGAGCTATACTAAGTGGCGGAAATATCGACGTTCAAATGCTAAATGTTATCATCGAAAAAGGTCTTATAAGAAGCTGTAGAAAGATGATCATAAATGTTACTTTGATAGATAAACCAGGCGCTCTTATGGGGCTTACTGATGTTCTTAGAAGCTCTGGGGCAAATATAGTAAAGATCGACTATGATAGATTTTCAACTAAGTTAAGCTATGGTGACGCGATGATAACTATCACGCTTGAAACTAAAGGCAAAGAGCATCAAGAAAAAGTGGCTTTGGCTTTAAAATCAGCGGGATATGAATTTACTCAAGAGTTTTGATACACTAAATTTAGCTTAGATATCAAAGTCTAAGCTGAAACACTCTCTTTACAAAATTTAAAATATACATAGTTTCTAATAGCAAAATTTAAATTATTTTTTGCTATTTAAGTAACAATGTGTAAAAACGAAACACAATAATAAGAATATTACAGAATAAAATATAAATTCATACTCCATTTTTTAAATTTTTTAAATTTATTTATTAAAGCAAATTAAGATTATTTTATATATATCTTATTTTTAGGAATGTAACATGAGACTAAGTAAAAGTAGGTTCTTTCGTTTATCGTTAAATTTGACGCTTATCAATTTTTTATTTCCTTGCGTGTTGCTTTCGGCAGATTTGAGACAGAGAAATACCATAGTTTCAAAATCTACTAGCATAACATCATCTGGTAATAATACCGATGTGATTAACATTAACAATCCAAGCCAAAATGGAATTTCGCATAATCAATTTGATGCTTTTGAAATTCATGGCGGTGTTGTTTTCAATAATAGTTTAGAAAATGGAATTTCAAAAATTGGTGGTGCGATTGAAAAAAATCCCAACTTAACAAAAAATGCTAGTGTCATCGTGAGTGAGATCACAAGCAAACAATCATCGCACATTAATGGAATTTTAGAAGTTTTTGGAAGAAAAGCTAATCTAATCTTTGCAAATGAAAACGGTTTTAGCGTTAATGGAGCAGCTTTTTTAAATACCAAAGGTGTAACGCTTAGTACAGGCAATTTTAATGATAATTTTCTTAATGTAAATAGCGATGCAAGAATTAAAATAGGTAATAGTGGAATTATCGTTGATGGGGATTACTTTAATGTGATTAGTCGCGGTATAGATATCGCTGGTAGTATCGCTCATTATGAAAAAGGTAAAAATTTATCTAATATTAATTTCATTGCTGGACTTAATAACGTGAATTTAGATAATCCAAATTCACCTGAAATCATCGTTAGAGCAACAGAACAAAGAGATAAAAAAAATTATTACGGGATCGATGGAAGGCATCTAGGATCTATGTACGCAGATAAAGTAACTTTGATAAGCACTGAAGAAGGAGTTGGAGTAAGGCATAGTGGAGTTGTGAGGAGCATTAAAGATGTTATGGTTAAAGCTAAAGGTAAGGTTGAATTGCAAGCTTTAGGTGTAAATAGAAATGGAAGCATCGCCATAGAAGCAAAAGAAATTCAAAGCTCTTTAATTAACGCAGATAACATCAGCTTACAAGCAGACGGAAAAATTACCAATAAAGGACTTTATAGAGGTAATAAGATAACTGTTAATGCTAATTCTTTTGAAAATTCTAAAACAGTAGATATAAGTAAAGAAACAAAGGATATTTTTAAAACAAATCAAAAAAAATCCCAAATTTATGCTGATACTGTCTCGATAAGTGCTGCAGATAAAATTGACAATTTTGGTTTTATCAATGTTTTAAATGATGTAGTGTTAAATACAAATTCTTTAAATAATACAGGAGAAATATCAGCTAATAATAACATTGACTTATCACTTAGAACTTTTGATAATAGCGGTAAAATCATAAGCCAAAATAAGATCACGTTAGAAGCAGATGATGATCTTGATCTTAATGCTCGAACATTATATGCAAAAAATTTACTTGATATTTCAAGTAATAGAAATTTGCGTGTAAATTCAGAGCTTGAAAATTTAGGTTCGATTGAACTAGATGCACAAAATATTTATATTAATGCTTTGGTTGCAAGTGGGAAAGATTTGATTTTAAATGCGCGTGGAAGTATTGAAAATAATGGTTATTTGTATTCTGTTAAAAATAGTACTTTGAATGCATTGATCGTTATGAACAACTCAATGATCGATAGTTTGCAAGATTTAAGTATTAACTCAAAATATATGAATAACAACTCTTTGATATATGCAAGTAGAGATATCCATATAGAAACACAAACTTTAAATAACATAGCTCAAATGATAGGCTCACTGCAACATTATACTGATAGCGTACAAGGATCTGGCTGGGCAAATTACGGTGATACTGCATTTAAACGATGGCATATGGAAACTAGAGTTAATAATATAGTGAAATATAACAATTCACTAGATAGCAAACAAGCCATAATTCAGTCAAGCAAGAATATCAACATAAATACTATTTCGCGAGATAGAAGTAGATTAATTAACAATGAAGGAAAAATTCTAGCTAAAAACAATATATCAACTTTTGGAAGAATTAATAATATAACTTTAAGTAAAGATATAACTATGTGGGAAGTTTTTTCTAAAATCAAAGTAGGTGGATTTTTTGCTAAAGAGTATCTTGGTAGTTGGAATACAAATTCAAGCCGTTATTTCACTCGAGGAGAAAGCTTACTTGATGCTTTAAAATATTTTGCAAGCAATGCGGCAAAAAACCATCAAAGAGAATCTGCTTGGAACTCTCTTAAAGATGCAGCAAGAAAAAATAAGACGCTTAGACAGTATTTTTCTTTATTATTAGGTAGCAACTATGCTTCTCAAAGATTTGTCCCAAATCAAAACAGCTGGAATCCTAATGCAAAAATGATTTTCAAGACAAAATCACAAGCTCAAATAGCATCTAATGGTAGATTAAACATAGTCTCTAACAGCGTAAAACAAGGATTAGCAAGTTCTTTGAATAGAAATTTTGCTTTGATAGAATCTAATGTAAAAAAAGCGGTTAATAGTAGAGATTTAATTTTAAGTTCTATCCCAGATATCGTTAATTCGCAATTATTTACTATTAATATTAAAAAAGACGACGTTGTTTCAAGCGATAAAGGCGGTCTTGTCGGTAGTACTGCAGTAAGTATCGATACAGGCTCATTAAATTCATCTCTAAGTAGTATTTCTTCAGAAGGACAAGTGAGTATAAATGCTAGCGATGAGGTTAATTTTAGTAGTTCTCAGTTAGATGGAAGCGAAGTAGATATAAATGCAAATAGAGCAAATATAAATACCATTTTAGCCGTTAATGAAGAAGGAGACCTTACTTCTGTTTCAAAAACAAAAATTGATGGAGAGAGTTCTGTAAATATCAATACAAGTGGTGATCTAAATATCCAAAATAGCGATATAACGGCTAGTGCTGAAAATTCGCAAATAAATTTAAATTCTCAAAACGGTGATGTGACTATTAAAAATGATCACTCAACTTCATCTTCATTTACTCAAGAAGAAATAGGCAATAATGTTTCTACAAGTTCTACACAAAGCGATACAGTTTTAAGCTCAAATATCAGTGCGGATAATGTAAGTATTAGCGCAAAAAAAGATGTGAATGTAGTATCTAGCAATATAAGTTCTACTTCACAGCAAGGATCTATAGATATAAATGCTCAAAATGTCAATATCGCAGATGCTCAAGAGAGTGTCAAAATACAAAATGAAGAATATAGTAGTAGCCCAACAGAAATAAATCATAAAAACAGTAGTTTAGCTACTTCAACTTCACAAGGTAGTTCTTTAACTTCACAAAATACTATCAATATCAATGCAAGTAATGAGGTAAAGATAACAGGCTCTAATATTCAAGCACAAAATTCTGCGAATATAAATGCTGAAAATATCAGTGTAAATAATGGAGTAACTAAAATGGCAAGTTCATCACAAGCTTCAAATGTTCAAGTTGCCGGCTTTAGACAAACTTCACAAAATGTAGAAAGTTCTACGGTAGCTTCATCAAACATCAGTGCAAATAATGAGCTTAATCTAAATGCTAAAGAAAAAGTAGATGTTAAAGGTAGTAATCTTAAAGGCAAAGAAACTAATATCAATGCTAATGAAGTAAATTTAATTGCCGCACAAAATCAAACAAATACGCAAACTAATTCCCTTGGAATAGGAATTTTTGCTAATGCAAATTTAGAATTAGCCGGTCAAGGCATAAGTGCAAACTATAGCTATGCTAATCAAACTGCTAATACTAAAAAATTAGATAGTGAAAATGGTATAACTCAAGGCGGATTGAGATCTGATCTTTTTGGAGCTGGTGAAGTTGGAGTGGAATTTATATCAACACAAAAAATTACCAACGAAGCTACTCATGTTTCAAGTAAATTAGAAGGTGCGAATATCAATGTAAATTCAAGCAACACTTTAGATATAGGCGGAGCAAATTTAAGTGCAAATAAAGATATAAATCTTAAAGCTGGAGAGATCAAAAGTACCAAATACGCAGATACAAAAACACAAAGCAGCACTGGTTTTACCCTCAGTGTCAAAGAAAAATTAGAATCTGTAAGTCCTCTCGCCTCTTTTGCTAATCAAATATCGCAAAATTTCAGCTCTAAAGAAAAAGGCTTAAATCCAAATTTAGCTATCACCTCAGTACAAGTTTTATCAAATACGGTTAATATACTAAGTAATAATATCGTAACTGGAAAATCTAACCAAACTATAGGATTTAAATTTGAACAAAGCCAAAGTTCTAGCTCAAAAGAGAATATCACGCAGATTAGCGCAGGAGAAAATTTAAATATTTCAAGCACCAAAGGAAATATCACTCTAAATGGAACTAACGCGAATGCAGATAATATTAGTATAAATTCAAAAAAAGATTTGATTATGAATGCTGCAAAGTCTAAATCTAGTTCTTCAAATTTATCAATTGACGCATCAATTACCAATAGGCAAACCGCAGGTTATCACATTATCGATGGAGGAGTTGTCGGTAACGAGGTAGAATTTTTTGCTAATGGTTCGTATTCTAAAACAAAAGAAGATAAATTTAGCAATACCACGCTCAATGCAAATAATAATGTAAGCATTGAAACCAAAAATGACACAATTCTTAATGGAGCTAATGTAAATGCTAATAATGTGAATTTAAATATAGGTAAAAATTTAGAAGTCAATTCTCTAGTTGATACTTCAAATTCTGAAAAATACGGCGGAACTTTAGGCGGAACAATAAGTGGAGCATTTTCAAGTAATCATATCGCTACTGGAAGCGTTTCTGGTATGGTTGGTGTTGGATATAAGAGATCAGATAAGGCTGAAGTTTCATCTCAAAGTGGATTTGACGCTAAAAATGAAATTAACGGCGTCGTAGGCGAAAATTTGAGTTTAAAAGCTGGAATATTAAATTCTCAAATCAGTTCTGGAAATCTAGAAGTTGCAAAAAAAGTTTTAGAATCTGATATAAAAACTCATGAAAAAAGCGATGGTGCTACTGTGAGAGTAAGTGGCGGAACAAGTAAAAGTTTTGGCGTGGTAATTGATATCGAAGATCATATCAGCAAAACAGGTAGTGCAAACTCAGCTAGCAATATCAATATAAATGGAGGTAAAAATCTTAGCACCGATACTCAAAATACTCAAAGTTCAACGGATAGCTCTTGGGCAGGTGGAACCATTAATTTTAGTACATCAGTGACGAAAGTTAAGGACGCGGTAAATAATATTAGAGGGACGAATTCTAATCCTACGTCAAATACAAATACGATGCATGTCAATGAAACTACTGAAACAACGAGGCTTTGATTGAAAATGTTTAAAATAATATTTTTACTTTTGAGTTTCTTCTGCTTTTTAAAAGCAGAAGACTCTGCAAGCATATTTGATTTGCTTGATAAAAAAGAACAGCAATTTTACATAGAAAAAGAATTTGATAATTTAGAAAAAAATCAAAAACAAGAACGAAATTTGCCTTTAGATAGTGATGAAATAATGATCAAAACATACATCTTTAAAAAGATTGAATTTAAAAATAAAGATGATCTAACTGCTAAAACCGATAAGCTTTTGCAAAAATATTTAAACACTCCATTAAATCTTAATGATATTTACAACATCATTAAAGAACTTACAAATTTTATTCTTTCCAAGGGATATTCTACTTCGGCTATAGATATTGAACGAATAGATGGAGAAAATCAAACTCTTGTACTTGATATAAAATATGGATTTGTAGGCGAAGTGTATTTAAATGATGATGATAATACGACAAGGCTTGATTTTGGTATGCCATTGAAAAATGGGGATAAATTTAACATTTTTGACTTAGATACTGGGATAGAAAATTTAAGCAATGGTGCAAGCAACGTAAAAGCTTTGATAAAAGCAAGTAAAGAATATGGCTATTCGGATATTTTTATCACAAGTGAGGCTAAGCCTTTTGATTTTATGGTTGATTCTGATAATAGCGGTGATAAATCTACAGGTAAAACCGGTATTCATCTAACTTATAATAATCCTTTAAATATAAATGATTCTGTGCGTTTTAGTTTTATCAAAGGATTATTAAAAGATATGCGCAATGAGAGTGAAGATGTTTATGGTGTTAATTATACTCTACCTATACAAAGTTATCAGCTAAATTACTCCTTACAATATAGCGATAATAAAGATCTAATCGAAGGCTATAACTCTAACTTTACTAGAAAAAGTACGAATTTAAGACATAAAGCTACACTCAAAAAAATTCTTCATCGTAGCAGTAATGATAAATTTTCAGTATATGTTAATTTTGATATCAAGGAAAATACAAATAAGGTTGATGATATATTTTTAGAAATTTCAAGTGCAAAACATTCGAGTATAGCAAGCGGAATAGAATACGTAACTACTGCTATTGGCGGATTTTTATTTTTAAATTTAGAATACCAAAAAGGAGTACCGTTTTTCGGTGCAAAAAAAGATGATAAAAATTCTTTATATAAGGTAGAATTTAACAAAATCAATGCAAATTTGACCTACCAAAAGAATTTCTATATCAATGATAGTTTAGCTCTTTTATATAAAAGCAGCATCGGAGGTAGCTACTCTAATGAACCGCTTTTATATGCGGATAAATTTTTAATCGGCGATGAATATACAATTAGAGGTTTTAAGAAGAGTTCAGCAGCGCTTGACTATGGGATATATGACAATAATACCATTTTTTTTCATTTTTTAAATGCATCAAAATATCTAAGCGCATTAGAGCCTTTTATCGGGTTTGATATCGGTTATGGTAGGGATTACTTTTTGCCAAATAAAGATGTTTTAGCCGGCGTAGCCTTTGGAGCAAGGTATAATCTTGGCAATATATATTTGAGTTTAACCGCATCAAAAGCTTTACATAAATCATCTAATATGCCAAGTGAGACTATTCCTATTTATCTTAGAGCCTCTTTGTCTTTTTAGCTGATTTATTTTAAAAAGCTGATTATCTATCAAAGAATAAAAAAACGTAAGCTAAATTTAATAAAATATCCGTTTTAGATACAATCCATTTGGCGGTGAGGGCATTCTAGTGAGCGGCTTTTGTTCTTTGAAATTTGAGATAAACTGGGATAAATTTTCATCACTTTTACATGCTTGCAAAGCATTTGCTACCATTAGCCTTACTTGTGCTCTTAAAAATCCGTTTGCTTTGAAATTTATAACAGTAAGAGTCGGCTTTTGTGTTTTAAATTTAGTATCAAATTTAGCACTAAATTTGGCTTCTTTTGTTTTATAAATTTGATAAGCTTTTGCGTAAAATATCTCTCTCACTGTTGATTTTTCGTCGCTTCCTACTTTATAAAACGCTTTAAAATCGTGTTTTCCTATGAGTAGTTTTAAAGCTGTGTTTAGTCTTTGTATGTTTAAATTTTCATAGAAATGTACATAATCTGCTAAAAATACATTTTTCTCATTATGATATATGATATAACGATAGCTTCTAGCAACGGCGTCATAACGTGGATGAAATTCATCGCTTACTTTTTTTATGTTTTTTACATAAATGTACGGTTTTGTATGCTTATTTACCTGGTTTTTTAGCCATTCAAATCTTTCATTCCAAAACTCTCCGCACTCTACGCATGAGACTTGAGATATGGCATGAACTCCTTTGTCTGTGCGCGAACTAGATATAACTGGTTTGAAAATTCCAACTCTATTTAAAGCTAAATTAAGACAGTCTTCAACTGCATTTTTATCTGGTTGTGTTTGCGAGCCTTTAAATTTAGAACCGTCGTACGAGTAGGTTAGGGCGATTTTCATCAATATTTTTTCAATATTTTTTTACCAAAGGTCAAAGCGGAAAATGCAAAACTAGCTATAAAAATAATCGGAATAGCATAAATAGGTTGCCTTGCAAATAGCATTATAAGAGCAAAATATGCAAATAAAACACCAAATATCCCAAAATATATTATTCCTTTTTCATATCTATAAGTAACGATACCAAAACTAAGAGCAAACATCACCGAAGCCAATGGAAACAGCGCAACGAGCGTATATATACTAAGATCTTTTGCTCTTTTATCATCATCAAATGCTTTTAGCCAGTACTCTTTTAAAGAGTAGGTTTCGTTTTTGTTATCTTTTATTAGCGTTCTAATTACCATATTTTCATAGCTGCTGATATTCCATTTATCGTCTCTTATATCATACATTTTTCCTTTTTTAAGGATAAGTTCTAAATTTGAGTTTTGATTTTTTATATCACCGCTTTGAGATGTAATGAGCCTTTCATTTTTATCTGAAACGTCGTACATTACTATATTTTCATATTTTAAACTATCATTGTTGTCGTTTTGTTTTTCTATAAATACCATCCAGTTTCCAAATTTTTGTCCGAATTCGCTTGGTTTTATATTTAAACTTAGCTTTGTTTTTTTGTATTCTATGAAATTATCATTTAAATTTTGAGCTATAGGCATAACTACTAACGAGTTTATCAGCATCACTACTGAGACGATAAAAGATATAAATATAAAGAAATTAGATATATTTTTTGGATCTTGTCCTAGAGTAAATATTACTATGCTTTCATTTTCTTTTGATAGCCGAAAAAAGCTCATTGCAACAGATACAAAAAATCCTATAGGAATCGTAAATAATAGTATTTGAGGTAGCATAAATAGATAAAGTTTTAAAAGTTCTGAAAAACTTATCTCTATATAGCTTGTTATCCTTGCTATTTGTATAAAAAATACAATAGACATAATAAGAAATAAAGTTGCAAACAAAGATGCAAAAGTCGATAAAAAACTAGCAAAAAGGTATTTATTTACTCTATTCATTGTATCCCCGTAAATTTAAGATATATCTCAAGAAGTTGCAAAAACTCTGTTTTAAAAATCAAAATTATGAAAAGAGATAAGCTAAGAGCTGGGATAAATGGTACTTCTTTGTTCTGTTTTTTTAGTAAAATATGTAAAATTATTTGTAAAATTGCAGCTAAAACAATAGCGAAAATTCCAAGACCTATTCCTACTAAAGCACCTATTATGGCTATTATTATTGTATCGGCATCGCCCATAGGTTCTACTATTTTGCCACTATTTTTACGATTTATCCAAGCGCTCGCTACGCTTTTTACTATAGTAATTGCTCCAGCAAATATCAACGATATCACAAATGGCGAATTTAACAAACTTTGGTCAAATACGGTAGTATTTTCGGTATCAAATGTACTAAAAATAGCTAAAAAATAAGTTACGATAAGCAGACTTTCAGGTACGGCGCTATATTTAAAATCAATAACGCTAAGAGTAAAAAGCAAAATCAAACAGAGCCCAAGAAGTACTGCATTTATCAAATTTGAACTGATATATAGGCTAAATATTCCAAGAAGTCCGCAGACAAGTTCTGTGATAGGATAAATAGGTGAAATGCTTTTTTTGCAAAATGCACATTTACCTCGCAAAAATATCCAAGAAAATAGCGGGATATTATGTATATAGCTTAATTTATGTTTGCATTTTGGACAGTGGCTAGCTGGGTAAATTATACTTTTTGCAAGCGGCATTCGGTATATCAAAACATTACAAAACGATCCTATACAAATACTAAATATAAAAAATAAAATATAATAAATTTCCACTATAATCCCCCGAATTTTCTATGTTTGTTTTTATAATTTTCTACGATTTTGTTTAGTTCGTCGCTATTAAAATCAGGCCATAAAGTCGGCGTAAAACAGAGTTCGGCGTAGCTTGCTTGCCACAGTAAAAAGTTGCTAAGTCTTTGTTCCGCGCCTGTTCTTATGAGCAGATCTACATCTCCAAATTCGTTGGTGTCAAGATGTTTTGATATGGATTCTTCATTTATTTCTTCACCATTTAAGAGAGCTTTTTTAATCGCCCTGATTATCTCATCTTTGCTTCCATAGTTGATAGCTAAAATTAAATTTAAACTAGAGTTATTTATAGTTTTTTCTTTTAAATTTGATATATCGGATTTCAAATCCTCATTAAGAGGCTCTAAATTTCCTATCGTGCTAAAGCGGATATTATTTTCTAAAAGCATATTTTCTTTTAATTTAATAAATTTTTTTAATAAATTCATTAAAAAATCAACTTCAGATTTAGGTCTTTTCCAATTTTCTGTGCTAAATGCATAAAGCGTTAAATTTTTTATACTATTTTTGCGACAGTAACTAACTATATCTTCTACTACGTTAGCTCCTATTTTGTGGCCGTTTGTGCGTATCAGACCTCTTTTTTTCGCCCATCTACCGTTGCCGTCCATGATAATAGCTAAATGATTTAGTTTGTTCAAGATCAGCCTTTAAAATCTAAAAAATTACTTTTTTTGACCCAAAAAGGTCTAATATCTGCTTTTTTATATTCACAACCAAGAGCTTCTCCAAGTGTTTTAGAAAAACTTAAATACGCAGACTGCACAGTTAAAATTTCACCGTTTTTTATACTAGCTATAATCGGTGTAAAATTGCTAAATAATAGATAAAATAGAGTTTCTCCCCCAAGTTTTATCTGCGCTAAGCCACTTCTTTTTTCATAAAAAAACGGTACGTTGATGACTCCGTCATTTAATGCTAAAATCATATTTGAGTATATTAAAAACTCATTTTCGTTTTTTGGATTTGCAAGTTTTGTTTTGATATAAGGTATCAACCAAGATATATTTTGGTTGCTTAGAATTTTCTCTAAGAGCTGGGCTCCGTCTTCTAAGTATTCACGGGTGTTCTCTCTTTTTATCAATCCATTTATATTTATAACGCCGCCGCTTTGAGATCTGATATTTGCAAAGTATTCTTCACCGACTTCTAGTTTTGGCTCTGATTTTGTAGATACTGTTTTGCTTCCAAATTTAAGATTGTAACGGTTATATCCTGTTTTTTCTATAACTTTGATGATCACTGGAAGGCTTGCGTTTATGACATTAGGAACTCTATTTTGCGCTTGTAGTTTTTTTACTTTTGAAACTGAGTTTATCATAGTGTTTTTATGAACTCCGCTATCTGTTTTGCTGCGCTTAATTTATCTGTAAATTCAGTTGTTTTGTAGCTTTCTTTCGTGATGAAATCAATATATGTTTCGTCGCTTCCAAATTTTATATTTTCATCTAAAATATTTAAACAAACCGCATTTAAATTCTTATCTATTAGCATATTTTTTGCATTTTGTACTGCTGTTTTTTTATCCATTTCCATTTTAAAGCCTATTTTTTTGCATTTTAAATTTATATTTTTTAATATATCTTTATTTAAAATCAGCTCCAAATTTATTCCATTTTCATTTTTTTTCATTTTACCATTAAATTTATTTTTCGGTACGTAATCGCTGATCGCTGCGCACATAATAAGCAAGTCATTATCAGTAACTTTTTGCAAATTTAAAATCTCTAAAAGCTCGTTTGAGTTTTCAAATTTAATAAATTTATAAGGAGTTTCAAACTCTTTTGAACTTATAAATATAACTTCTGAGCCCAAATAGTAAAACGCGTCTGCTAAAGCTTTTGCCATTTTTCCGCTTGAAAAGTTTGTTATACCGCGTACATCATCGATCTTTTCAGTAGTAGGTCCGCCTGTGATTATGATCTTTTTACCGATATAAAACTCATCTTTTCCAAGCACTCTTTTTGCCGCTTCTACTATAGTTTTAGGATCTGCTAAAGCGCCTTTTCCAAAATCTTTACACGCTAGAGTTTTTGAGACCGGCTCGCAGATCTCATAACCGTTTTGAGAAAGTATTTCCAAACTTTTTTTGGTTGTGAAGTTTTCAAGCATATTATGATTTGCCGCGGGAGCTAGAAGTTTTGGGCAAGTTGATGCTAAAATAGTCTCTAAAAACACATTATCTGCGATACCACAAGATATCTTGTTTATCGTATTTGCAGAAGCTGGAGCTATGATGATAAGATCGTTTTTGCTATAATTTATATGATTTATTCCGCTTTGCCAGTTCTCGCTTATGCTTGATAATACTTGTTTATCGCAAAGCGCTTCAAAGCTTATTAAATTCGTAAATTTCAGAGCGCCGTCGCTTAGCATAACCCTAACGTTCGCACCTTCTTTTTTTAATAAACTTAAAATTTCATAAGCTTTATAGAAGCTCACGCTTCCACAAACTGCTAGTAAAATATTTTTATTTTTCATCGTTTTTGCCAAAAAATTTATAAAAATATCCAGCTTTATTTATCTGTTTGCCTCTTGTGATAACTAAATCGCCTTTGTTTGTATCTTTTGTGACAGTGCTTCCAGCAGCTATCAAAGTATCATCAGCTACATTCACAGGAGCTACAAGTTGGGTATCGCTTCCTATAAATACGTTTTTTCCTATAACTGTTTTATACTTTTTTTTACCATCGTAATTGCAAGTTATGGTGCCACAACCCACATTTGTACCGCTGCTAATTTCACAGTCTCCAAGGTAGCTCAAATGTCCTGCTTTTACCTCGTTTAAGCTTGCATTTTTAAGCTCGACGAAATTTCCTATATGTGTTTTTTCTATTTTAGAGTTAGGTCGCAAATGCGCCATAGGTCCTACATCGCTATCGCAAACTTCGCTAAATTCAATCACGGATCCGCTTTTTATATGAGAATTTTTTATAAAACTATTGCCTAAAATGACAACATTTGGCTCAAGCTTACATTCACCTTCAAATTTGGCTCTGCTATCTATAAAAATAGTATTTGGAAGGCTCATTATCACACCGTTTTTCATAAGATTTTCTTTTATTCTGTTTTGCATTATCTCTTCAGCTATACTAAGTGCAAATTTGTCATTTATACCCATAAAATTTGTCTCATCTACAAGTACGCTTTTTACTACAAATCCTTGTTTTAAAGCCAACTCTATAGCATCAGTTAGATAAAACTCGCGACTAGCGTTTTCATTTTTGATAAGTGGTATTATATTTTTTAGTAAATTCGTATCAAAACAGTAAGCTCCAGCGTTGCAAAGATCTATCTTTTTTTCATCGTCTGTTGCGTCTTTTTGCTCTACTATTTTTACTACGTTTTGCTGGTTTAATACAACTCTTCCGTATCCAAAAGGATTTTTTGCTTTAAAAGCCGAAAGTGAAATATCTGCTCTGTTTTGACATAGGGATTTTAACTCATTTACCTCTACTAAAGGCATATCTCCGCAAATAACAAGTGTTTTTTTAGAATTTAAATTTTCTAGCGCAGCCTCTGTAGCTCCCGCTGTTCCTGGTCTGTTTATAGTGTCTTGCTTATAAATTTTAGCATCTTTAAATTCATTTAAAATACTATTTTTAACATCTTCAAACTGATATGATAGGACGATTCTCACGTCATTAGAAATCTCGTAAGACTTTTTTAGTATATGCGATATCATCGGTTCCCCGCAAAGCGTATGCAGGACTTTTGATCTGTTTGATTTCATACGTGTGCCGTTGCCTGCGGCTAGGATTATTACTGATATTTCATTCATTATTTTCTCTTTAAATTTAGTGGAGATATTGTAACTAAGATAAGCATAAAAAAATATTAAAACCTTATTACCTCAAATGCACCTTATAGGCGTTGATGAGTTTATAAATTTATCTATAGACGGAGATTTTAATATTTGATTTTTAAATTTAAATTGATTTTTACAAAAAATTAGCTAGAATTTGGCATTTTAACGTAAGGCTAAATTTGAAACTATTTTTTTTAATATTTTTTGGATTTGTAACTGGTTTTGCAGCTGAGACGATAACTATACCTACTATAAATTTAAGTCTCAGCGCACCAGATACACCTCAACAGCTAGTTACTAGTTTAAATGTTTTGATCGTACTTACTCTGCTTGCTCTTGCGCCGTCGCTTATTTTTGTTATGACTAGCTTTTTAAGGCTTATTATCGTATTTTCATTTCTTAGGCAAGCTATGGGAACACAACAAATGCCGCCTACAAACGTACTTATCTCTTTGGCTTTGATTCTTACGTTTTTTATAATGGAGCCTGTGGCTAAACAGTCTTATAATGATGGTATAAAGCCATATTTAGAAGAGAAAATCGGCTATCAAGATGCGTTTGTTCTTGGAGCAAAGCCATTTAAAGAGTTTATGGTGAGAAATACAAGAGAAAAAGATCTAGCTCTTTTTTACCGCATAAGAGCACTACCAAATCCAAATACAGTAGATGATATACCTTTTACTATAGCTGCTCCGGCTTTTATTATCAGTGAGTTAAAGACAGCTTTTGAGATAGGATTTTTGCTGTATTTGCCGTTTTTAGTTATAGATATGGTTGTTAGTTCTGTGCTTATGGCTATGGGTATGATGATGTTGCCACCTGTTATGATATCGCTTCCATTTAAGTTGCTTATCTTTGTGTTAGTTGATGGATGGAATTTGCTTATAGGAAATTTAGTAGCTAGTTTCAAGTAGATTTTTTAGCTATAACGACTGTGTTTATAGCTATACTTGTTATGATAATACTTGCACCTATAATAAGACTATAGCTGATATCTTCTCCAAGAAATACAAATCCCCAAAAAGGAGCTAAAATAGCTTCAAGTATCGCTATAAGCCCAAGCTGAGCAGGTATAAGATAAAGAGATGAGCGTCCTATAAGTATTCTTGAAGCAGGAGTTATAAATATACCTACGATGGCTATTGTGATGATATCGCTTAAACTAGCTTCAAATTTAAAAAACGGCAAAGAGATTATAACCATTACAAGTCCGCCTCCGCTTATAGCTAGTGTTCTACTAACGTTTTTATGAGCGCTTAATAATACAAATAGCATAGAAAAGCTGATTACACATAAAAATGATAGTATAACTCCTATAATGGAGTTAAGATCAAGTCTTTCATAAACTACTATTACAATTCCTATGATAACAAAAAATGTTGCTATGAATATGCTTTTTGGAGTTGATTTTTTAAATATAATTTTATCAAGTATAGCACAAAATAGAGGCGCTGAAGATAGCAATATAACAGGCAGCGCGATACCTGCAAATTTAACAGCATATATAAAAAACGTATTACTAAGTCCAAGAGCCAGAGCTGCTAAAACAGTTCCTTTAAAGTCTGCTAAAAATGCGTATTTAATTTTTGTTGGTTTAAGAAATATAAGAGAGATAAAAATCGAACTAACAGATAAAAATAGCCCAAAGAAAAACATATAATCAAATCCGCTAGCTTTAACAAATTTTATAGCTGGAGATTCAAAACTCATCAACGTAACGCCGGCAATTGCTAGTATAAGCCCTTTTTTGTATTTTGTCATTTTTTAAATTTATAACTTAATTCATTATAATAAATATAGTAGGAATTGTAATGAAAGTAAATATTATACCAAGAGCAACGCTTGATATGGCTAAATTTGTATCAAGATTTGCTTTTAATATCATAGCACTTGCTAGTACCATAGGAGGCATTGCTGTTTCTAAAAGTCCAACCATCCAGCTTTGATTTAGTTTTATATCAAATATCATAGTGATAAGAACAAAAATCGCAGGAGCTAACACCATTTTAGCACCTAGTACGACTAGTGAGCTTTTCCAAGCACTTTTTATACTGTTAAATCCTAGCCCTATACCAACTGCAAATAGAGCTACAGGCACAACGCTACTAGCAAACATACGAAGTGGTGCAAATATAACATCTGGAAGCTCGAAGTTTTTGCATATTAATCCTAAAAGAAGTGCTACAAATGGTGGAAATTTAAGGATTTTCATTGTATTTTGGATGATAGAAACTTTAGCTGGAGCCCCCAAAGAGAGTATAAGCGGACCTAGTATAGAAATAGGTATTCCAGTGGCAAGTTGATCGTAAAATATAACTTCATTTAACGCGCTATCACCAAAAAATCCCTCTACTATCGGCATACCGACAAATAGCGTATTACCAAACATACTAAGAAGCGCTAAACTTACTATGGTTGGTTTTTTAAATTTAAAAGCGATACCGACACCGACTGCTATGAACATAGCTATTACCGATGAGCTAATACCTGTTAAAATGATATTTATAAGATGAGTATCTATAGTAACGTGATAAATTTTATCAAATATCAAAGCAGGTAAAGCAAAGCAAAGTACAAAATCAATGAAAAATATAGATTGATTTTGAGCTAAAACTTTTGTTTTTTTAGCTAAATATCCAGAAGCAAGTAGTATAAATATAGAAAACATCGGTGCTAAAATCATTATAAAATTATCCTTAAAAAATTTTTTATAATTATAGAACTATTTTTGTTAATCCAATATAAAATAAATAGCTATTCTAACACCGTTTTTAGAGGTAATTTTTAAAATAAAATTATTGTTATAAGTATTATTTATCTTAACTATTTTTAATGTTTTTTATATTTTTAGATAATGGCATTTTGCCATATCAAATTTAAATTTATTATACAAAATCTAACATTTTATCTAAAGCTAGTTTTGCATAGCGTATATTTTCTTGCGGTACGATCACTTCGTTCATCATGGTAAATAACTCACTTCTACCCTCCATAGCTTCCAAAACTCTTAGTAGATCATGTAAAGTAGTTTCGTTCATAGTAGGACAAATCGGAGGAGTACTTGAGAGTACAAAAGTATTATTTGAGCCTTTTCTTAAGCGATTAACAAGATTAAATTCAGTTCCCACCGCGATAGCTTGAGTAGGGCTTAGCTTTTTAACAAAATTGATGATTTGACTAGTAGATCCTACAAAATCAGACTTTTCTACTATGCTTGGATCACACTCTGGATGAGTTAAGATTAGTATATCTTTATACTTTTTTCTATAATTTTCGATATCTTGTGTAGTAAAAGTTTGATGTACGGAGCAAAAACCATCATAGCATAGAATTTGAGACTCTAAAATGGTTTTTTTATCTGCTTGATTTAGTATGCAAAAGCTTAAACCCTTTTTTTTGGCTAGGTTGATTCCTAAACATCTATCTGGTAAGAAAAAGATTTTTTTATTGCTTTTAATAGCGTAATCAAAAATTTTATCAGCATTGCTAGAAGTGCAAACTACTCCACCCATTTTTCCTACTTCTGCTTTTACGCCTGCGCTAGAATTTATATAAACTATAGGAAAGATATCTTCTTTGGCTATACCACATTGCGCTATTTTTTCTATGCTTTGCTTAAAATACTCTTCATCAATCATTTTTGCTAAAGAACAGCAAGCGAGTTTTGGCATTATGACTTTTTTGTGCGGAGATAGAATTTTAACGCTTTGCCCCATAAATGCTACTCCACAAAAAATAATTAAATTTTTGTCGCTTTTAGAGACTTTTTTAGCTAATTCCAGACTATCTCCGGTGATATCAGCTATTTCTACAATCTCATCTTTTTGATAGTAATGTGCTGCTAAAAGAGCATTTCTATCTTTTAGATATTTTTTGATTTGCGTTTTTAGATCCTGCATAACAATTCCTCTTTATAATTTATCATCTTAGTTATTATAAGATAATTTTTTTAAATTTGGCTTTTGATATAAATTGTGATATACTTCATAAAATAATTTATTGCAATCATAAATAAAGCTTTATACAAAATTTTTGAAAAATATAGTAAGGCGGGTATAAATATTTTAATTGTAATGAATAAAATTTAAAAAAGGAGTATTATGTTAAAAGTAGCTATAGCTTATGATTTTGATGGAACTTTGGCAAAAGGAAACATACAAGAAAATTCATTTATACCATCTGTTGGCATCACTAAAGAGGAATTTTGGTCTCAAGTAAAACAGTTGAGTGAAGAACGAAATATGGATGAAATACTATCATATATGTATCTAATGATAAAAATAGCAGAAAAAGAGAATAAAAAAATAGATAGAGATAATCTGAAAAATCACGGCAAAAGCGTTAAGTATTTTAACGGAGTTGAAGAGTATTTTAATAGAATAAATGAATACGCTAAAAGTTTTGATATAGAGATAAAACATTATATTATCTCATCTGGAACTAAAGAAATGATAGAAGGAACAACTATCGCAAATAAATTTGATATTATTTATGCTTCATCGTTTTTTTATGATGATTATGGAAAACCTGTTTGGCCGGCATTAGCTATCAATTATACTACAAAAACTCAGTATTTATATAGGATAAACAAAGGCATACATAATGCATATGACAATAAATTGATTAATAAATATATACCAGAAAATGAAAGAGAAATTCAATTTAAGCATATTATATATTTAGGTGATGGAGAAACTGATATACCGGCTATGAAGTTAGTAAAAGCCAATGGAGGAAAGTCTATTGCCGTATTTGATAAAGAAAAAAGAGATTTGGCTAAAACACTTATAGAGCAAAATAGAGTAAATTATGTTGCAGAGGCAGATTATGTAGAAAATAGCGATATAGATATTATACTTAAATCAATTATATATTCCATATATACTGAAAATAAATATGGTTCAGTCAATAGGGATAATATAGATATTGAGTGTAGCAATAAACAATTTAGCGTAAAGAAATGTTTGAGCGTATTAGATATTAAAGGTTTTGCAACCGCTGAGAAAAACAGACAAAACAATATGTATCTTAAAAAATCTTTATGGAATGATCATGAATACCAAACTACATTTTATTTATGGAAAGATGAGATATTTTACGGTATGGTCAAAATCGCAAAATTTAATCAAAGCGTAAAAATATATACTCTAGATTTGTTTCCTAATGATTTTTTTCAAGAGTTGCCAGAAAATTTCTTTTCTAAAATTTATTTCAAAGAAGATACCGTTTCAGATGAGCAGAAAATTGCTTTAAAAACTTTACTAAGAGATATAACAAATAGCAATCAATTTGATTCAGAAGATATAGTTTTAAAATCTTTAAAAAGAGATGAAATGCTTAAAATTAAATAAATAGCATCTTAAATTTCTTCAATTTTTATATTGTTTTAATGTATTGAAATTTTTATAAAATAACGATATAATCGTTGTTTGTGTCGTTTATCTTGTTTTTAACAATTTTTTCACAAAATTTGATTAAAATCATAAAAAATATCTTAAGGATAATAATGAAAAAATGGATAGCAGCAGTAGCTGTTTTGGTAGTTATCTTTGGTGTTTGGTACTATCAAAACTCCAAAAAACCACAAAATGAGTATCTAACAACTATAGTAAAAAAAGGAAATTTAACCCAAAGCGTGGAAGCTGTAGGCGAGGTTTTTGCAGAAAATTTAGTAGATGTTGGAGCTCAAGTAAGCGGACAGATAAAAGAACTTTATGTAAAAGTTGGAGATAAAGTCAAAAAAGGTGATAAAATCGCTCAAATAGACTCTATAAAACAACAAAATACGCTAGATCAGCAATTAGCAGCTCTTGAGATACTAAATGCTAAGCTAAAATCAGCCAAAATTTCTTTAAATATAGCTGAAATTCAGTATAACCGTGAGCTAAGGTTAGCAGAACAAAATGCAACATCTGTTGAAAATTTGGAAAATTATAAAAATACTTTAAGTTTGCAAAACGCAAGTTTAAAAGAGATAGAAGCCCAAATAAAACAGACTCAAATAGAAATAAGCACAGCAAAAACAAATCTAAACTATACAGATATCAGAGCTCCGTTTGATGGAGTCGTGGTCTCTGTGCCAGTAGAGGTTGGTCAAACTTTAAATGCAAATCAAACAACTCCAACTTTGGTAAATATAGCTGATCTTAATAAAATGGAGATTAGAATGCAAATAAGTGAAGGAGACGTACCAAAGATAAGCATAGGAGATAGAGTAGAGTACAGCATTCTTTCAGATATAAATAAAAAATATATAGGATTTCTTACATCTATAGATCCGGGTCTTACTACGCTAAGTGATGGAAAATACAAAACCACAAGCTCAAGCAGTTCTAGCTCGAGTTCTAGTTCTAGCAGCTCAGCAGTGTATTATTATGCAAAATTAAAAGTAGATAATTCAAGTAAGTTTTTAAGAATCGGTATGACAACACAAAATACCATAATAATAAAAGAGATAAAAGATACTCTTTTACTCCCTACAATGGCTATAAAAAGTGATGAAAATGGTAATTTTGTGCTTATAAAAAACGGTGAAGAGATAAAAAAAGCAAGAGTAGAAGTAGGCATTAGCAGCAGTGTCGATACTCAAATTCTAAGTGGATTAAGCGAGGGAGATGAGGTAGTGACATCTCAGCTTGGCAGCGATGAATTAAAAAAACTTTTAAATACTAGATCGCCAAAGATAAGAGTATGATAAAACTAGAAAATATCAAGAAAAGTTTTATCACTGGTGGTGTTAGTAGTGATGTTTTAAAAGGTATAAATTTAGAGATAAAAAAAGGCGAGTTTGTAGCTATCATAGGTCAATCAGGTAGTGGAAAATCCACTCTTATGAATATTTTAGGTTGTCTTGATACTCCAACTAGCGGAAAATACCTTTTAGACTCTTTAGATATAAGTAAATTTAAAAAAGACGAACTTTCAAATTTAAGACTTAAAAAATTCGGTTTTATATTTCAGCGTTATAATCTTCTAAGTTCAAACGACACGAAAAGCAATGTTGCGCTTCCTGGAATTTATGCAGGTATGAGTAAGATAGATAGGATAAATAGAGCCAAAGATATCTTAAAAAAACTTGGACTAGAAGATAAATTTGATACCATGCCAAATCATCTAAGTGGCGGTCAGCAGCAGCGCGTGAGTATCGCAAGAGCGCTTATGAATGGTGGAGAGATACTGCTTTGTGATGAGCCTACTGGCGCTCTTGATAGCAGTAGCGGCGTGATGGTTATGCAAATTTTAGATAGTTTGCACAAAGACGGTCATACTATCATCGTAGTTACTCACGATAAAGATATAGCTGCGTGGGCAGATAGAATCATTGAGATAAAAGATGGAAATATCATAAGTGATACTAGAAAAAATACTCAAATTTATGAGCTAAAACAGAGTTTAAAAGCTATAAAACCTAGTTTAAAGGCGGTGAGGGATCAGTTTTTCGAGAGTTTTGCGATGTCTCTTGGTGCTATAAAATCGCATAAATTAAGATCATTTCTTACTATGCTTGGTATCATCATCGGTATAGCTTCTGTTATTTGCGTTGTGGCTCTTGCTAAAGGTAGTCAGCAAAAAATCCTATCTGATATCAATAATATGGGTACAAATACGATTACCATATTTCCTGGAAAAGGTTTTGGCGATATGCATTCAGGTAGAGTTCGTAGCCTTAGCGTTGATGATTCAAATTTATTAGGAAAACTTGATTTTGTTGATTTTTCAACTCCTAGAATGAACACTAGCGGACTTCTGACTTACGCAAATCAGAGTTTTAGCGGTAGTCTTAGAAGCGGAAGCGAACACTCTTTGGCGATATCTGGACTTAAGATAGAAAAAGGTAGGGATTTCACAAAAGATGATATTATAAACTCAAGATCAAATATCATAATAGATCAATTTACAAAAGATGCATTTTTTAAAGATATTGATCCTATCGGAAAAGTAATTTTGTTTAACAAGCAGCCATTTACTATAGTAGGTTTAGTAAAACGAGACGAGACTTCTTTTAGCGGTGATAGTTTAACTGTATATGCTCCATATACTACAACTATGAATAAACTAACAGGCGATAGAGATATAAGATCTATTATGCTAAAACTAAAAGACGGAGTAAATGCTCAAGTAGCAGAGCAAAGCATAATAGAAGTTTTGAAAATTAGGCGTGGGAGTAAGGATTTTTTTACTAGAAACTCAGATACTATCAGACAAACTATAGAAAGTACGATGAATACGATGAGTCTTTTGATATCTGGAATCGCACTTATATCTTTGATGGTTGGCGGAATAGGTGTTATGAATATTATGTTAGTTAGTGTGTTTGAGCGTACAAAAGAGATAGGTATAAGAATGGCGATAGGCGCAAAAAGTAAAGATATAATGACTCAATTTTTGATAGAAGCGATACTGCTTTGTGCTATTGGCGGAAGTATCGGAATAGGGCTTGCATATGTGATTGGCTATGGATTTAATGTATTTGGCGGGGATTTTAAGATGATATTTAGTACAGCTTCTATATTTATAGCGCTTGGAGTTTCGAGCTTGATAGGTATAGTTTTTGGCTATATACCTGCTAGAAACGCATCTAAGCTAAATCCTATAGATGCACTTTTAAGGGAGTAAATTTGAAAAATATAATATTTGTTTTATTTAGCTTGATTTTTATAGGATGTGCATCTAAATCTTTGGAGTATAATGTAAAAAACATAAATTTTTATGAGCCTTCGTGGTATAAGGATTTTAACCAAACAACGCTAAATAATTTAGTAAATTTGAGTTTAAAAAATAGCGAAGATATAAATATCGCTGTTTTAAATTTAGAGATCGCTATGTTAAAAGCGGGGCTCATCAGAGATGATTTTTTCCCGACTCCTTCAGGCAAATTTGGAGCATCGACTAACAAAGATATCAAAACATCTAGTGGCTGGAAAAACGGTTTTTCTAGTGAGTTTGCGCTTAGCTATGAAGTAGATATTTACGGTAAAATTTTCGATAATTACGAAGCTAGAGACTGGGAAGCTAAAGCTAGTCAAAGCACGCTTGAAAACCTACGTCTAACGATAATAAATAGCGTGACTGATACGTATTTCAATATACTTTATCTAAACGATGCCATAAGAAATTTAAAACAAAACTTAGAGAATTTAAATATGCTCGATAAGCTTGTTTTAACTAAGTATGAGCTTGGAAAAGAGGAGATTTTAAGCGTAAGGCAGAGCAGACAAAACATACTTGATCTGCAAAATCAAATTTTATCAAATATCAGAGAGTTAGAAACTAGCTATGAAATTATCAAAAACTTTACTAGAAGCGATATCAAATTTGATGACTTAAGTCTTTCAAACGTCCAAAATAGCGATATAAGCCTTGATATAGATTTTGCGATATTGAAAAATAGACCAGATATAAATGAGGCTATTTCAAATTTAAACGCTAGTTTTTATGACTATAAAGTTAGTGAAAAAAATCTCTATCCAAGTGTGAGCATAGGCGCTAGTTTGAGTGATAGCGACTCTAAATTTAGTGATAGTTTTGGATTTAATATTTTAGGTGGTACTTTAAATATAAATTTACCTTTTCTTGATTATTCGCGGTTAAAAAAGCAGATAAATATATCTGAAGCTCAGTTCAAAAAAAATGTTTTAACATATGAAAAAACTCTTTCAAATGCTGTAAATGAGGTTATAAAATACGTAAATTACTATGAGGGCGATAAACAAAGATATGAAAATATGCAAAATATCAAAAAAGAACGTGAAATGATAGTAGCGATCTATGAAAGTAAATACAGCGAGGGTAAAGCTGAGTTAAAAGATCTTTTGGAGGCCAAAAACTCTCTTATCAGCGTACAAAATATGCTTTTAAATCAAAAATACCGCCTTTTAAATGATGAGTTGAGTTATTATAAAGCTATAGCAAAATAGATGAATTTATTTCAAACCAAAATGCAGATTGCTACTTTGATTAGCCTTTGCATTTTGATTTTTGGAGTAAATTTAATGCTTGAATATTTTAAATTTGAGAGTTTTAGAGACGCTAAATATTCGTTTATAAATGCAAAAATTATTCAAAATTACGAAAAACAAGGGAAAAATAGCAATTATTTTATTTTAAAGCTTAAATCTAACGAATTCACATTTTATACAAGAACAAAAAATATGGTTGAATTTAGCGACGTAAAAGTCGGCGTAATCAGTAAAAATCTTAAATTTAAAGATTATTTAAAAGGTAGTTTTTTCTTGCCGAGTTTTAAATTTGAGCCTCAAAAAAGTAGTTTAAGTTTTACAGATAATGTTCAAAATAGTATAGAAAATCAGCACGAAAATCCTAAATTAAAAGAGCTTTATAGCGCTCTTTATCTTGCTACACCTATAAATAAAGAGCTAAGAGCGAACGTGACAAATTGGGGTATAGCTCATATCATCGCCATTAGCGGATTTCATCTTAGTCTTATATTTGCTTTTATATTTTTTATCCTAAAGCCAGTTGTCAAGCCGCTGCAAAGTAGATATTTTCCATATATAAATATAAATTTTTATATAAGCATTTTTATATTTATTTTGATGGGATTTTATCTTTATATTTTGGACTTTACTCCTAGTTTTTTGCGCTCGTATATAATGGGTGTTTTTGGATTTTTGCTTCTTAGTAGAGGGCTGAGTATATTTAAATTTGGAAATTTGTGTTTAACTATTTTGATCGCTGTTGCTTTTAGTCCGAAACTTCTGTTTTCGATCGGGTTTTATTTTTCTTGTTTGGGAGTGTTTTTTATATTTTTGTATATCCATCATTTTGGAGATAAAAACGATCTAAAAAGCAGACTTAAGATAGCTTTGCATACTCTGTTTTTGGAGATTTTTGTGTTTGGTGCGATGAACATTCCGGTATATTATTTTTTTACTTCAGCAAGTTTGTATCAATTAAGCGTTATACCTTTGGCTTATGTTTTTGTTGTTTTTTATCCTCTTAGTATATTTCTTCATTTTTTTAGTCTTGGAGGAATTTTTGATTCTCAAATGCTTACTTTTTTAGAATTTGCTGATAAACAAAGTGATATTTTCATACCGTTTTGGATATTTGTATTTTTTAATTTTTTACTAATTCTTGCTATTAAATTTAAAAGCGTGGCTATACTTTTATCTGCTGGAGGTATGGTTTTATTTCTTTTTTCATTGATATTTTAATTTATATTAAATTTGAGGTTTTAGCCCGTTAAATATAAATATATTTAATCCATTTTTATAACAGTATTCTAAATTTAGATTGTGACTTTTTAATATATTATCTACGATATAAAGACCAAGACCAAAGCTCTTTTTGGCGTTTGAGCCTTGCGTAAATGGCTCGATATAATAGTTAAGCTCTTGTTCGAGCTTGTTGCCTTTGGTTATAAATTTGATATTTTGATTTGTAATAGTTATATTTATATGCTTATCGTCCGAATACTTTATACCGTTATCTATCATATTTTTAAAAGCGATAGATAATAGTTTAAAATCACCATTTATGCTCACATCGTCTATAGCGTTTATCGTGATTAATGATTTTTCCGCCATTGCGATATCTGTGGCTTCATCTATGATATCTACTACTTTATATAGTTTTAAGTTTTCTATGGCTATTCCAGATGTTACTCTTTCGAGTGCTGCAAATTCGTTTATAAGACTTTCTAAACGTTCAAATACGTTTATAAGTCTCTCTTGATTTTTAGTTTTTTCTATCATTTCAGCTGTTATCCTACCTTTTGTGATAGGTGTTTTTAATTCGTGCATAATGTTTCTTAAAAATAACTGGCGAGATTGATTTAAAGATTTTATCTGCATTACTGCATTATAAAATGCATCTGCGACTTCGGATATTTCGTCATTTCCAGTGCTTACGTTTTTTATATTTAGATCTCCGTTTGCAAATTTATCTATTTGACGCTTTAATCTTCTTAGTGGTTTTATCTTTCTTATTATAAATATGTATGTTATAAGAAGTATAAAAAATACAAGCCCAAAAATCACTTTGATAATATCATATCTATAAGGTTGATAGTTGCTATCTTGTAGCAATAAAGTGGTATCTTTATGAACTATTTTTAGATAATTTCTCTTTTTAAAAAATAAAATAGCGCTTGATCCTATATCTGCAGATATCTCTTCTAGTATGCTAGCATTTGTTAGTATTTCATTTTTTAATTTTTGATTTTTTATCTCAGGCATTTCGAAATTTTGTATCTGGCTTTTGTACTCGTTCTCATCTATAAGTTCGCTCATATAAAGCAAAGTAGCTCTTGCGACGATTGAGTATTTTGTATTTAGTTCTCTTGTATAATTTTGTTTATCATAATCCATCAACCATAAAAATGCAAGAAAAATACTAGTCGTAGCTATCGCAAAAATTAGCGTTATCGTATAGAAAATAGATGAAAATTTCATTGTTCTAGTTTGTAGCCAACGCCGCGTATAGCGTGAATGTATTTTGGTTCTTTTGGATTTTCGCCAAGTTTTACTCTTATGCGTCCTATGATGACGTCTATACTTTTGTTTGTGCTGTCTTCATTTATTGAGTCGCAGTTATAAATGAGCTCTTCTCTGCTTATAGCGCCGCCTTCTTTTTTTATTAAATATTTTAGTATATCGTATTCTGCGACTGTGAGATTTAAAGGCGTTCCTTTTAGTGTTATGATATGTTTAAAATCATCACAAATCAGATCTTTTTTTACCTTATTTTCTTGTTTTTGTTTGATATTTTGCCTTCTTAAGTGGCTTTTTATCCTAACTAGCAGTTCTTGAGGATTGTATGGTTTTGGAAGATAATCATCTGCACCAAGCTCAAAAGCATTTACTTTATCGCTTAGATCGTGTCTTGCACTTGAAATAATAATAGGAATATCATTTTTCTTTCTTATCTCTTTACACACTTCAAGTCCATCTATACCAGGTAAAGTAAGATCTAAAATAACTAGATCAAATTTACTTGTACTTAGTGTAGAAAGCCCCAAATATGGATCTTCGCAAGTAGTTATATGCACTTCGAATTGTTCTAGATACTCTGTTAGAATTTCAGCAAGCTCTAAATCGTCCTCGATCATTAAAATATTTATCATACAAAGCCTTTTAAATTTGATTTTATTATAACTAAGAAAGATTAAATATATTTTTAAATATAGCCGGCACTTGACCGGCTTTTATATTATTTTAGCACCAATCCCATTAATGCTCCGCCTCTATTTATCCAAATGATAGGTTTTTTGTTTTGAGCTTTGCTTGATTTTACCTCTTTTGTGAAATCATCTACGTTAGATATGATTTTTTCATTTACTTGAACGATTATATCTCCTGCTTCAAAGCCTGCATTTGCCGCATTTGAATCATCTTTTACATTTGTAATTATGATTCCTTTTATATCTTTTGAAATTTGGAATTTGTATCTTATTTCATCGCTTAAATTTTGCAAACTAAGTCCGTCTGTTAAGTATGCATCTTTTGGATCTATATAGCCTGAGTCCATATTTGCCAATTTTAATGTTGTATCTTTTATCTGATTTGATCTTTCAAATGTTATTTTTATCTCTTTGTTTGGTTCTAATGAGCCTATGAGATTTTTTAGATCATTTGCATTTTTTATAGTTTGATTTCCAACTTTTATTACAAGATCTCCTCTTTTAAGACCTGCTGCGTCAGCTGGTTTATCTTTTTCTACGTTTGTTACTAAAGCACCTTCTTTATTTGTATAAATTTCTTTTTGATCATCGGTTAAATTTGATATCATAACGCCTATATATCCGCGTGTGATTTTTCCATCTGAGATTAGTTTTTGCGCTATTGTTTTTACCATATTTGATGGGATCGCAAAGCCAATTCCGTTGTTTCCGCCGCTTCTGCTAAGAATGGCTGAGTTTATACCGACTAATGCTCCTCTGCTATCTACCAACGCTCCACCGCTATTTCCTGGATTTATACTAGCGTCTGTTTGTATGAAATCTTCATATTGGTTTAATCCTATATTGTCTTTATTTAGTCCAGAAATAATTCCACTTGTTATACTTCCACCCACGCCAAATGGATTTCCTATAGCAAATACCATATCTCCTTCAAGAAGTTTTGAACTATCGGCAAAACTTATAGCTTGAAAGTTTTTAGCATCTATTTTTATGATAGCAAGATCTGTTTTTGGATCTATTCCGACTACCTTTGCCTTATACTCTTTTGAATTATCAAGCAATGTTACTATGATCTCGTCGCTATCTTCTACTACGTGATAGTTTGTGACTATATATCCATTATTTGAGATGATTACTCCAGATCCTAAAGATGTTGCTTTTTGGCTTTTTTCTTTTGGCATTTTAAAGTTAAATCCAAAAAAATCTTTAAAAAACGGATCGTCCATTAGGCTATTTAGATTGTTTTTTACTTTTATAGTTTTTGATGTTGATATATTAACTACGGATTTTTTAGCTTTTTCTATAGAGCTGTGATACGATAAAACAGTATTTGTGTCTGCACTTGGATTTACTCTTGTGTAGTTGTTGTTCGCATCACTGAATTTAACATCTGCGCTAAATAGACTTGTGGCTGCTATTATAGAAATAATCGTTAGTTTATTCATAGTTGTTCCTTTTTTTAAATTTTGTAATGTAAATTATATTACTTAGCGATAAATGTAAGATTAATATATTTTTAGTTTGTATAGTTTTTTAAATTTAATTACAGCTTGAATTTGAAAATAAAAATGTTCGGGATTAGCTCAAAGTTGATTGACATAAGCTCAAGTATTGTGCTATAATTCATATAAAATAACATAAGTGAGGTAGTATTATGAGTAATAGCTTATATGAAACTCTTGGAGTAGATAAAAACGCAACTAGTGATGAGATAAAAAAAGCGTATAGAAAATTAGCAAGAAAATATCACCCAGATATAAATAAAGAAGCCGGTGCAGAAGAGAAATTTAAAGAGATAAACGCAGCTTACGAGATACTAAGTGATGATGAAAAACGCGCTCAGTATGATACTCATGGCGATAGTATGTTTGGCGGTCAAAGTTTTCATGATTTTGCAAGTTCTCAAAACGGAGCTGATATAAATGATATTTTAAGAAATATTTTTGGCGGTGGATTTGGTGGATTTAGCAGTAGAGGCGGATTTAGTAGCAGGGAATTTGGAGGTTTTAATGGATTTGGAAGCGGATTTGAGCAGAATTTAGATATAAACTCAAAGATAACTATTCCTTTTAACGTAGCTATAAATGGCGGAGAGTATAGCATAAACATAAATGGACAGAGCGTTAAGATAAAAATACCTGCTGGTATAAATAGTGGTGAAAAGCTACGCATAAGAGGAAAAGGAAAGAGTGCAAACGGAGCAAGAGGCGATGTTTTGTTGAGCGTTGAAGTTTCTGAGGATTCTAAATTTAAAAGAGAAGGCGATGATCTTTATATGCCTATAGATATTCCGCTTAAAACTGCTCTTTTTGGTGGAAAAATTAGTGTTGATACATTTAAAAAAAGTGTTAATATAAAAATAGCTCCAAATACAAAAAACGCTCAAAAAATAAGACTTAAAGGTTATGGCGTGCAAAATAGAAAAAGCGGTATTTTCGGAGATATGTATCTTAGTGTGAATGTAGTCTTGCCTGATGTTAGTTCTATGGATAAAGAGCTAGTTAAGGTACTTGAAGAGAAGCTTTAAGGAGTAAAATTATGAAAAGTTATGATGAGCCGGTTTATTTAATTAGCGTTGTTGCCAAAGTTCTTAGTATCCATCCTCAAACTTTACGTCAGTATGAGAGAGAAGGTTTAGTAGAGCCTTCTCGTACTGGTGGAAAAATGAGACTTTATAGCGAAAAAGATCTTGATAGAATAAAGATGATTTTAAGATTGACTAGAGATTTGGGTGTAAATTTAGCCGGAGTTGATGTGATATTAAGACTGAAAACTCAGATTGAAGAGTATGAAAATATCATCGACGAATTGAGATTAAATTTAGAAAAAATAAATAGCAGTGACACAAAACGATCTTTAGTAAAGAGAAAAAACAGCTTTGATTTGATATTTTTGAATGATGAAAAGTAATTAAAATGGACAATTTTTTAGAGCTGTTTTTAGCAGCTACTGCATTTGCCATAGTGCTTAATGTATTTTTTAAAAGGTATGAAATTCCTACTATCATAGGATATATCGTAACTGGGATATTTATATCAAAAACTTTTGGGCTTACTTATAATACCGATCTTACTCATATAGCCGAGTTTGGCATTGTATTTTTGATGTTTACAATAGGACTTGAGTTTAGCTTTAAACATCTTTTAACTATGAAAAAAGAGGTGTTTTTTAATGGAATCATTCAGGTTTTCGTAACTGGAATTATATTTTCCATGATCGCTCAATATGCTTTTGATATAGGACAACAAACATCGCTTATAATCGGCTTTGCTTTATCTTTGAGTTCGACAGCTATTGTATTAAAAACATTAAATGATAATGGAGATATAAGTCAAGTTTATGGAAGAAAAGCTCTTGGGATACTTCTTTTTCAAGATATCGCTGTTATCCCGCTGCTTCTTATGATAGATATATTTAGTTCAAAAACAACTTCTGTAAGCGATCTTGTGACAACGACTCTAACAAGCGCCGTAATACTTCTATTTTTACTGTATTTTATAGGAAAGTATCTGTTTAACTGGATGCTTTATTTGGTTATTAAGACAAATTCACAAGAGATATTTATAACTACTATTTTATTTAGCGTGGTTGGAGCTAGTTTTTTGGCGCATTATTTTGGTTTTAGCTACTCTTTGGGAGCTTTTATAGCAGGTATGCTTATAGCAGAAACTCAGTACAAACATCAGATAGAAGCCGACCTTATACCTTTTAGAGATCTGCTTTTAGGGCTATTTTTTATAACTGTAGGAATGCAGATAAACTTTGAGATAATATTTGAAAATTTATTAATGATAATAGTGATTTTGGTCGATGTCATGGTGATCAAGATAGCTGTTGTATATGCGCTTTTAGCAATTTATCTTAAAAAAAGAGTAGCCATAAAAACAGCTCTTAGTGTGTGTCAGATCGGTGAGTTTGCTTTAGCTATTTTTGCTCTTTTAAATGTAAATAATATGCTAAGTTTGGAAACTTCTCAAATTTTAACCGCAGTTGTAATTATATCTATGGTTGTTACTCCATTTATACTAAAAAATATCGGACATCTAGCCGACAGACTAGAAGAAGAGAGCGAAATACCTGAGGTTGAAAAGCTAAAAGTACAAGATTTAAGTGATCATTTTATAGTTTGCGGATATGGAAGACTAGGTCAAGAAGTTGTAAATAGGCTCAAGGCTCAAGGGTTGTTATATCTTGTTATAGAGAGCGATATAAGTTTAGTTCAGCTTGGAAGAAGTCGTGGTGAAAATGTATTTTTCGGTAATGCAACTCAAAAAGTTACACTAGAAAAAGCGTCTATAAAAACGTGTGCAGCTATAATCTTAACTGTGAGTAATGAACAAAAATTAGAGATGATAGCAAACTCTATAAAAGATCTTAACTATCCGGTTAATACTGTTATTAGATTTACTGGAACCGAAGAAAAGCAGTTATATTCTGATTTTGGAGAGAATTTCCACCTTATAAAAGAAGAAAGAGCAGTTGCTAGAGTGCTTATACACGAAGCTTTACAGTGTAAAATAGATAGAAATATAGAATAAAGGATTAACTTGGATCAGACATTAATACTTTTTGGAATGTTGTTTTTATTTAGCGTTATATTTAGTAAAATTTCCGATAAATACGGTATCCCTGCGCTTTTAATGTTTCTTGCTATCGGTATGCTTGCTGGGAGCGATGGTATAATCGGACTTGAGTTTGATAATGCAAAGATAGCAGAAGATGTAGGAACGATAGCTCTTGTTTATATTCTTTTTGCAGGCGGATTTAATACTAGTTATAAATCCATAAAACCGATTTTTAAAACAGGTTTTATACTTGCTACTTTGGGAGTTGTTATTTCAGCTGGAATTACTGGATTATTTGCTTATTATATAATGCAATTTTCTATTTTAGAGTCGTTGCTTTTTGGTGCGATAATAAGCTCGACTGACGCAGCTGCCGTATTTTCTATAATGCGTTCTACTAAATTTAAAAATAATCTATCTTCGCTTTTAGAATTTGAAAGCGGAAGTAATGATCCAATGGCGATATTTTTAACTATTACGATTTTAAGCCTCATAACAGCTGCTAGCATACCTGATAAATTTATTTTAGGCTTAGGGCTTTTGCTTGAGTTTGTTTTGGGTGGAGTTATGGGATATCTATTTGGCGTTATGATACCAAGCATTATCAATAGAATAAAACTCGGCTACTGGGGATTGTATCCTGTTTTACTCATATCTTTGATAGCTATTTTATTTGGATTAACTGAAAATATCGGCGGAAACGGCTTTATAGCAGTTTATACGGCTGGAATTTTTGCAAATAAAAAGGAATTTTTGTATAAGAAAAATTTAATCGGATTTTTTGATGGTATTGCATGGATGATGCAGATATTTGTATTTTTAACTTTGGGGCTTTTGGTATTTCCAAGCGAACTTCCAAATGTAGCTTTTATAAGCGTTATAATGGCTTTTGTGGTTATGTTTATCGCTAGACCTATTAGCGTATTTATCTCGACTATTTTTTCAAGATACACTATAAAAGAGAAGTGTTTTATATCGTGGGTTGGGCTTAGAGGCGTCGTACCGATTATACTTGCTACATATCCTCTTTCATCAAATACTCCAAATGCCCAGCTGATATTTAACGTTATATTTTTTATGGTTTTGATATCTGTCTTGACTCAAGGAACTACTTTAAATAAAAGCGCAAAGATTTTTGGCGTCATAGAAACTCCAAAAACTATTGCATCGAATTTTCCAAATACCCCAATTTCGCATAATGATTTAAAACAATACACAATAGGAAAAAATTCAAAAATCATAGGAAAGAACTTATCTGAATTAGAACTTCCAGATGACTTTTTAATACTTTTAGCCAAACGAAACTCAGAGTATGTAAAAGTAGGCGGTTCTTTTGAATTTATGGAGAATGATATGCTTTTGATATTATGTAACAATGAAATTAGATATCAAAAAGTACTCAAAATTTATGATTTTTAACCTTATTTTAAGCAAATTTATTTGATAATAAAAACTAATTTTTAAAATAAGGAGACAAAATGAAAAAACCTATGTTGATAATTAGTGCGGCTGCGCTTCTTGCAAATTTGGCTTTTGCGCTTGAGATAGACACAAATTTAGCTAAGATTGATATAACTGCATTTAAAATGGCCAATAAAACAGCTGTTCCTTCTACGTTTAAAGAGGTGCAATTTAATTTCCCAAAAAGCAGTGGAAGCATATCTGAGATACTTACTGGAGCTACTGCAAGTATAGATTTAAATATGATCGATACTTTTAAAAATCCAATAAGAGATAAAAATATAAAAGATAAATTTTTCTCTCATTTGGCATCTCAAAATGTTGAATCAAAAATTATCTCAGTAAGCGGCGATGATAAAGCAGGCGAAGTCAAAATGAGTGTTAAATTTAATAATGTAGAAAAAGAAATTCCTATGAAATACGAGGTTAAAGATTCTAAACTTATAGCCTCTGGAGAGATCGATTTTAATAGTGATTTTAACGCAAAAGATGCTTTTGAGAAGTTTAGCACTGATAAAATTATAGCTGGTTTGCACTCTAAAAAAACATGGTCAAATATAATCGTAGGATTTGAAGTTCCGGTTAAATAACGCCATATAGGCATTTAATTAACAATAAAGTTTGAATGCTGTAATATTGCAAAATTAAGATAAAGGCTTATTATGGAATTCGAACTTTGGCATTATGCGCTGCTATTTTTTGTAGCATTTTTTAGCGGTTTTGTGGATGCTATAGCCGGAGGCGGCGGGTTGATTACTATACCTGTTTTGATATCGGTAGGCATCCCAGAACATATAGCTTTAGCTACAAATAAACTTCAATCTAGTTTTGGAAGTTTCACTGCTACTTTAAATTTTAGTTTAAAAGGATATATAAACTATAAAGATATTTGGATCGGAGCTATTTTTACTTTTATAGGTGCTGTTTTAGGTACAATTTGCGTGTTAGTTATAGATCCGAAAATTCTTAGTTATCTTATACCTATATTTTTGGTTTTAATATTTTTATATACTATTTTTAGCCCAAAGATCGGCGAGAAAGATAGAGCTGCAAAGTTAAGTCCTAAGATTTTTTATATAATTTTTGGCTTAATGCTTGGATTTTACGATGGATTTTTTGGACCAGGAGCTGGATCTTTTTGGATGTTTGCTATGGTTGCGCTACTTGGAATTCATATGAAAAAAGCCGTTGCTCATACAAAAGCTCTAAATTTTACCTCAAATATAGTATCTTTAGGAGTTTTTATAGCCGGCGGACATATTCTTTGGATGCTTGGTATAGTTATGGGATTTGGTCAAATGATAGGTGCGTATTTTGGGTCAAAAATGGTCATTAAAAAAGAGGTTAAATTTATAAAAACCGTATTTTTAGTCGTTGTAGCTTGTACTATTTTAAAGCTACTCTATGATCTTCTTATAAAGTAACTTTTAACCTGAATTTAATATAAATTTAGCTATAATCGCAAGAAAATTTTAAATAAGGTTGTTTAATGAAGGAACTATTTCTCTTTTCAGATATGATTATGCATAGCCATACTTTTAACTATCTTTTTCATCTTATTTTGGTCGCTATTATCGTTCTTATAGTAGCAAAGCTTGCTACGAGGTCTATGCAGCTTGTCCCTAGAGGATCGCAAAATCTTTTGGAGGCTTATTTGGAAGGCATAGTATCAATGGGACGCGACGTAATGGGCAGTGATGAGCTTGCTAGAAAGTATCTTCCACTTGTTGCTACGATTGGACTTATAGTTCTTACTAGTAATGTTATTGGTATTATTCCTGGATTTGAAGCACCTAGTTCTAGTCTGAATTTGACTTTATGTCTAGCTCTTAGCGTATTTTTGTATTATAATTTTGAAGGTATTAGAACTCAAGGAGTTATAAAATACTTTGCTCATTTTATGGGACCAAATAAAATTTTAGCTCCGCTTATGTTTCCTATAGAGATAGTTTCTCACTTATCACGTATAGTTTCTTTATCGTTCCGTCTTTTTGGAAATATCAAGGGCGATGACCTATTTTTAATGGTCGTTTTAAGTCTTGCTCCATGGGTGGCTCCGCTTCCTGCATTTGCTTTGCTTACATTTATGGCACTTCTTCAAACATTTATTTTTATGATTTTAACTTATGTTTATTTAGCAGGTGCTGTTGTTGTGAGCGAGGAGCATTAAGAATTTGATATCTTTTGTTAGATATTTCTTACATTTTTTACTTGGAGCGTCTTGGGCTATAGCAGTTCTTGGCGCTCTTTACTCATTTTTCAATTTTCATCATATAGGTTATATTCTATCTTTATTTTACGGAGGGCTTTTGGGTATCATTTTAGCTCTGTTTTTTTATATTTTGATAGCATTATTTGAAGCAAATGTTAAGTTACGCGATAACAGATCCTAAATTATATCCAAATTTAAAAGATAGTTTTTTTAAATTTAAAAGACTTAAAACAGCTGATTTTATACTTTTTAGAGATAAAATTTGTAACGATTATGCGAAAAAAGCTGAAATCTTTATGAGTTTAAAATCAAATTTCAAGGCTAAATTTATAGTACATAATGATATAAATTTAGCATTAAATTTAAAAGCTGATGGTATCCATTTTAGCTCAAATTTGATAGCAAATTTAAAAAATGCTCCACAGAATTTAATCAAATTCGCCAGTACCCACAATGAAAAAGAGATAGAAGACGCTATAAAATTCGGCGCTGATTTTATAACTTTTAGCCCTATATTTTCTACTCCAAACAAAGGTGAACCAGTCGGTATAGAAACCCTAAGAAAAATCGTTTTAAATTCATCAATTAAAGTATTTGGACTTGGTGGTATAGTCACCAAAGAGCATATAAAAATGGTGGAACTGACAAAAGCCACTGGATTTGCATCTATCAGATATTTTGCTAATTAAAAATTCAATAAATTTATGATAAAATCACACAAATATAGATAATAAAAAGGTAATTTTATGTTCGAAACTGTTATAGGTTTAGAGGTGCATTGCCAACTAAACACGAAAACAAAGATATTTTGCGGTTGTAGCACTAGTTTTGGCGATGAACCAAACACTCACGTATGTCCGACTTGTCTAGCACTTCCTGGAGCACTTCCGGTGTTAAATAAAGAAGCTGTAAAAAAAGCTATTAGCTTTGGTAGAGCCATAAACGCGACTGTAAATAAAAAAAGCGTATTTGATAGAAAAAACTATTTTTATCCAGATCTTCCAAAAGCGTATCAAATTTCACAATTCACTATTCCTATCGTTGAAAAAGGTGAGCTTTTCATAAAAGTAGGTGGTGAAACAAAAAGAATAGGCGTAACAAGAGCACACCTTGAAGAAGACGCCGGTAAAAATAACCACGAAGCAAATAAAAGCCTAGTAGATCTAAACCGCGCAGGAACTCCGCTTCTTGAGATAGTAAGCGAACCAGATCTTAGAAGTAGCGATGAAGCAGTGGCGTATCTCAAAAAACTTCATAGCATACTTAGATTTTTAAATATCAGCGACGCAAATATGCAAGAAGGCTCATTTCGCTGCGATGTAAATGTCAGCATACGTCCAAAAGGCGATGAAAAGCTTTATACAAGAGTCGAGATAAAAAACCTAAATTCGTTTAAATTTATCCAAAAAGCCATAGAATACGAAGTAGAACGTCAAATCATAGCTTGGGAAGATGGTAAATATGATGAAGAAGTTTATCAAGAAACAAGGCTTTTTGATACAAATAAGCTTGCTACAAAGTCAATGAGAAGCAAAGAAGATAGCGCCGAGTATCGTTATTTTCCAGATCCTGACTTGCTTCCTGTTATAATACCTGATGAGATGATGGAAGAAGCTAGTGTGCTTCCTGAGCTTCCTGATGAGAAAAAAGCTAGATACGTACGCGAACTTGGTATAAAAGAGAGCGACGCCGAAGTCATCATAAGTAGTTATGAAATGGCTAGATATTTTGAAGATCTTATAGAAGCAAAAAACTCACCAAAACTTGCTGTTACTTGGCTTTGCGTGGAGCTTTTAGGACGTCTTAAAAACGGAGTTACCATAGAAACAAGCCCTGTTAATAGCAAAAAACTTTCAAATTTGATAAGTCTTATAGAAGATGGAACTATCAGCCAAAAAGCTGCAAAAGACGTGCTTGATTATGTTATGGAGCACGATG
This sequence comes from Campylobacter fetus subsp. testudinum 03-427, assembly GCA_000495505.1. Taxonomy (NCBI): domain Bacteria; kingdom Pseudomonadati; phylum Campylobacterota; class Epsilonproteobacteria; order Campylobacterales; family Campylobacteraceae; genus Campylobacter; species Campylobacter fetus. The sequence goes on from CP006833.1 coordinate 786,411, forward strand.
AAGATGTTAGTAGTGTTATAGAAAAACTCGGTCTTAAACAAGTTAGCGATGATTCAGCGATCTTAGCTATCATTGATAGCGTTTTAGCTGCAAATAGCGATAAAGTGGCTGAGTTTAAAAGTGGAAAAGATAAACTTTTTGGATTTTTTGTGGGTCAAGTTATGAAAGAAGGAAAAGGCGCATTTAATCCGAGCAAGGTAAATGATCTGCTAAAATCAAAGTTATAATATGAAAATAGCAATAATAGGAGCCGGAAAATGGGGGGAAGCGCTATTTAACGCTCTAAGCCAGAATAATGAATGTGTCATAAGCTCAAGAACTAAGCGTGATATTCCAAATTTTGTTAGTATCGAAGATGCTTTTGAGTATGAGTATATCGTATTTGCGTTAGCTACTCAAAAGATCAGAGAGTTTTTAAGCTTGCATTTTAAAAGCAGAGATCAGAAGTTTCTCATTGCTTCAAAAGGTATAGAAACTAGTAGTGGTAAATTTATAGATGAGATATTTTGTGAATTCGCATCGCCTTTGAATTTAGCGTTTTTGAGTGGCCCGAGTTTTGCTAGTGAGGTAAAACAGAAGTTGCCGTGTGCTTTGGTGATCAGTAGTCATAATGAAAATTTGGCAAAAATTTGGGCAGGTGCATTTCCAAATTTTATCAAAACATATATAAGTAGCGACGTCATAGGTAGTGAAATTTGTGGAGCGTACAAAAATGTTATCGCGATCGCGAGTGGAATCTGTGATGGCTTAAGCCTAGGAAATAACGCAAGAGCGAGTTTGATCTCACGCGGACTTGTGGAGATAACTAGATTTGGTTCATATTTTGGTGCTAAGAATGAGACGTTTTTAGGACTTAGTGGAGCAGGAGATCTGTTTTTGACTGCTTCAAGCGCACTTTCAAGAAACTATAGAGTAGGGCTTGGGCTTGCAAAAGGAATGCCACTTGATGAAATTCTAAAAGAGCTTGGAGAGGTCGCAGAGGGCGTGCCTACAGCTTATGCTATAACAAAAATTGCAAATGAAAGGTCGATTTATACGCCGATTGCAGCTGAAGTTTGCGCTATGCTAAATGGAAAAAATGTTAAAGAATCACTCAAGGATTTATTAAAAAGAAAATGAAAAAATTAATCATCTTTTTTGCTAGCGTTTGTTTGTTGTTTGGTGCTTCAAACAATGAAACAGAACTTAAAACAATGATCGGTCAAATGGTTATGGTAGGATTTAGCCATTCAAGTGCAAATGATAGCTGGACTGATCAACTAGTGCTTGATGCAAGTCTTGGCAGGATAGGTGGAGTTATGCTCCTTGCTAGAAACATTAGCACAAAAGATGAACTTACCAAACTTACGAAAAAACTATCTTCATCAAAGGCAAAACAGAAGCTTCTTATAGCGATCGACGAGGAGGGCGGAAAAATCAGTAGATTTATAAATAAAGACGGTTTTAAGCATTTTCCATCAGCTTATGAAGTAGGTAGTAAGATGAATTTAAATGAAGCTAGTACCGTGTATAAAGATATGGCAGATCAACTAAAAAGCCTTGGTATAAATATGAACTTCGCTCCAGTCGTTGATGTTTATAATCCAAACTCATCTATAATAGGACAAAAAGATAGAGCATTTAGTAAAAATCCAGATGAAGTTATAGCATATAGCAGTGAGTTTATAAAAGCATTTGACAAGGCAAACGTAAAAACAGTGCTAAAACATTTTCCTGGTCACGGAAATGCTATCAAAGATACTCATAAAGAAAAAACTGTTGTAGATAACTATGATTTTGATGAACTAAAGCCGTATTTTGAGTTGATAAAACGAGATCAAGCAAATTTCATTATGGCTGCTCACGTGTATATACCAAAGCTAGATGATAAAAATCCAGCGGTTTTATCAAAACATATAGTAAGCGATATCTTGAAAAATCGTTTTAAATTTAAAGGCGCTGTTATGAGTGATGATCTTCTTATGAAAGGTCTTGGTGATCTTAGCATAGAACAAAAAGTAATAAAAGCGATAAACGCTGGAGTTGATATAATTTTGGTTAGTGAGTATTTTCTAAATAACTCAAACTCTATAAAAATCATAAACGATGCAATACTAAACGCTGTAAATAGCGGTAAAATAAGCAAAGATCGTATAAAAGACGCTTATACAAGGATACTTAGATCAAAAGAAGGTTTATGAGCTTAATTTATCAAATTCAGCTTTTAAATCGTCTTTTATCTTTTGGCTTATAGTTTCTGCGTCTTTTAAATTTGAAATAATAAAATCGTCTATTTTGCTTAAAAAATTAAAAAGTTTTTCTTCCCAAACTGCTTTGTTTTTTGTATTTGTATTCATAGTTTGTAGAAAAACGAGTTCTTTGCTAAAATTGCTTAACATCTCTAAACAAGTATCTTTGTTGGCACTATCATTTATGTTTCCATCAGTCACTAACTCTCTAAGCCACGAGAGTTTTTCATCTATGGCGTTACAAAAACTATCGTAATATGATAAATTCGGATCTAACTCCTCTTTTTCTATCTTTTTTGTGAGTTTGTTGATTTGCGAATTTAAAATAGCTGCAATTATCAGCACCACAATGGCAATTAATATAATATCTTGTTCACCCATTTTTTCTCCATAATCCACTGATACCAGCTATTACTAAGCTAATCCAGATCAAAATAAAACTGATAAGCTTATAGCTATCAAGAGTCTCATTATACATAAAAATAGCAATCAAAAGGCTTAAACTAGGGCTTATATACTGCAAAAATCCTATGGTTGAAAGTTTTAGATATTTTGTTGATGCATTGAAAGTAAGTAGAGGTATAATGGTGATAAATCCGCTTAAAAATAGCAATAATCCATTTAATTCAAATCCGAATTTGCTATGCGAATTAAACCAAAGATATAAGATATATATCAAGGCGATCGGCACCAAAAGAAGCGTTTCTATAAAAAGCCCTTCAAATGTCGGAATGCTTACTTTCTTGCGGATAAGTCCGTATAATGCAAAAGATAGCGGCAGCACAAGAGATATAAAAGGCAAGCTTCCAAGTGAGTAAATTTGAATACATATGGCAATAAATACGATGAAAATCGATATTTTTAATGTTGTGTTTAGTTTCTCTTTTAAAATTATAGCTCCAAGAAGTATGGAAAAAAGAGGATTTATAAAGTACCCAAGACTTGTTGCTAGAATTTGATTTTGATTTACTGCATAGATAAAAATTCCCCAATTTGAAGCTATCAAAATTCCAGTTACAAATAGTGTCAAAGCTACTTTTTTTATCTTTAAAAGCCGTTTTACGTTTATGATTTTATTTCTAAATTTAAGCAGAATAAAAAGTATAACCGCAGACCAGATGATACGATGAGCTAGTATTTCTACTGCTCCTACTGAGTCTATGATTTTAAAAAATATAGGAAATACGCCCCACATCGCAAAGGTGCTGATACCTAAAACCAGCCCTTTTTTATCATTTGCACTCACTTTTAGCCTTACTAATTAGCGCTTAGATTGCCTAAAAACCTAAGTATCCTAGGATTTTTTTGATTTTCAAAGAACTCTTTTGGATTTTCTATAGTGATTATTTCACCGCCTTCTAGAAACATTATTTTATTTGCTACGTCTTTTGCAAAGTTTAGTTCGTGAGTTACTACTACCATAGTTTGCTTCTCTTTTGCAAGTAGTTTTAGAGTGCTTAATACCTCTCCTACAAGCTCTTTATCAAGTGCGCTAGTTGGTTCATCAAGAAGCAAAATATCTGGATTTAAGGCGACTGCTCTTGCTATGGCTACACGTTGTTGCTGACCTCCACTTAGTGAGCTTGGATATAAATTTATTTTATCGCTAAGTCCGACTTTTTTAAGAATTTCAAGAGCTATATGCTCAGCTTCATCTTTGTGTATTTTTTGTACAACAATTAGTCCTTCAGTGACATTTTCAAGAGCTGTTTTATGCGGAAAAAGGTTATAAGACTGGAACACCATACCCATTTTTCTTCTAAGTTTTAATATATCTTTTTTATCGATATGCTTACTAAAATCAAGATTGAAAGATCCATCGCAAAAGCCTAAAGTACCGTTATTAGGCATTTCTAAGTAGTTAAGACACCTAAGAAGAGTAGTTTTTCCGCTCCCGCTAGGTCCTATAATGGCTAAAATATCTCCCGTATCTACATGAAAGCTAATATCTTTTAAGATATGATTATTTTTTATAAATTTATTTAAATTTTTAATGTCCAACATATTTCCACCTATAAATGTTTGCTAAATTTAATCTCAAGTTTTGTCTGTAAATAGCCTAAAAATATGCATATAATCCAATATATCAATGCGGCTTCTGAATAAGTGAGTAAAAACTCGTAATTTTGAGAAGCTATAGTTTGAGCCTCTCTAAATAACTCAGCTACAAGCACGACTGATGCTAAGGAGCTATCTTTTACAAGGCTGATAAATGTGTTTGAGAGTGTTGGCAAAGCTATTTTGAATGCTTGCGGCGCTATTATTTTTGTAAATGTATCAAAGTTGTTCATACCTATGCTCCAACCAGCTTCCCATTGTCCTTTTGGAACTGCTAAAATACTAGCTCTTATGGTTTCGCTAGAGTACGCGCCGATATTTAAACTAAAAGCTATAATCGAGCTTATAAATGGATTTAAAGTTATACCTATATTTGGTAGTCCATAAAATATGATGAAAAGTTGTACGAGGAGAGGAGTTCCTCTTATTATTGATATATAAAATGCACAGATATATTTTAAGATAGTTGTGAGTAAATTTTTACTTGAATCGATTCTGATAAGGGCTACTATGATACCGATGCTAATACCTAAGATAAAGGATATTAGGCTAAGAGGAATGGTGTATTGCACCGCTCCTCTTATCATAGGTAAGAATGACTCTATATAACTATTCACTTACGTCAATCCCGAAATATTTTTCAGATATCTTTTTAAGTGTTCCGTCTTTTTTCATCTCATCAAGAGCAATGTTTATTTTATCTCTAGCGTCTGTTAGCTCTTTTTTAAATAAAAACACGCTTTTAGTTCCTTCACCTGTTGTAAATGCTATCTTTACATTTGCATCATTTGTAGTTTTTAAGTAATTTAAGATAGCGAGTTTGTCATTCATAGTACCATCTGCTCTACCTTGACTAACAGCTTTTATAGCCGGTGCAAGATTATCTACTAAAATGATATTTGCGCCATTTTCAACTGCGGTATCATAGTACGCACTACCTATAGCTTGTGCTATTTTAGTACCGTTTATATCTTTTAAGCTTTTTATAGTATCGTTATCTGCTCTTACTGCTACTGCTGCAGATGTTACTATATAAGGGTTGCTAAGAGTGTAAAGTTCGGCTCTTTTTGGATTATTATCGCTTATTTGATTTGCTATCATATCAAAACGATTTGAATTTAGTCCAGAAAATATAGCGTCCCAGTTGGTTTCATAAAATTCTGGTTTAAATCCAGCTCTTTTAGCCGCTTCTTCTATAACTTCTACATCATATCCTACTAGCTTACCACTGTTGTCGTGATAAGTAAATGGACTATATGTTCCTTCTGTTCCTATCCTTAGTGCTTGTGTCTCGTTTTTATCGCTATTTGCACTACTGCAACCTATAAAAATCAATGCTGCAAACATAAGGCTAAGTATTTTTTTCATTTTTTATCCTTTTATTGTATTTTTGTTATACTATCCAAAATAAATAAATATGTCAAGCTATCATATATATGTTTTTAAACTACTATATATCAGCTATAAAAATCAATAAAAGGATAAAACATAGTAAAACTATATTCTTTTAATATGTTTTGCATACGCATAGATATATTCATATCCAGAGTATAAAGTAAGGGCCACCGCAATCCATAATAAAATACCACCACCCCACCACTGCATAGTTATAAATCCTATAGCTATCATCTGAAATATCGTTTTTATTTTACCTGCTAGAGATGCGCTTATATCTATGTTTTCAGTTGCCATTACTACTCTAAATCCTGTTATAAAAAACTCTCTAACAAGTATAAGATATACAGCCCAAGGACTTGCGCGATCTATCATCATAAGACCTAAAAAAGCAGCTAAAATAAGCATTTTATCTGCTAAAGGATCTAGTATCGCTCCTAATTTTGTTTTTTGATTCCAATTTCTAGCGATATATCCATCAAAAAAATCAGTAATACTTGCTATCACAAATATAAGAGCGCAAAAATAATTCAACCAGCTTATATGCGCAAAATTACTTTGAGTTTCTATCTGCAATAACAAAAAAAATAGTAACGGTGCAAGAATAATCCTAAGCAACGCTAGAGAATTTGGAAGATTGAGACTCATTTAAAAGTTGTACCACCATCTATTATAAAGGTATGTCCTGTCACCCAGCTAGCTTTTGAGCTGCATAAAAATAGACATGCTCCAGCAAGATCTGTTGGTTGCCCCATACGTCCTAGCGGACTTAAAGCAGCTGTTGCGTCCCTGACTTCTTCATAGTTTGTGAAAGCTCTTAAAGCATCGGTTTCTATAGGACCGCCACTTACTACATTTACGCGGATATTTTTATCTCCAAGCTCAGTTGCAGCGTATCTTGCCATAGCTTCTACTGCTGCTTTTGCGGTTCCATGACCACTGTAGTGTTCTATATAGACTAAATTTCCAGTTGAGCTAAGGCTTATAACGCTTCCACCACCGACTTTTTCCATTCTTTTTGCTGCTTCTTGTGTTCCGCAGACAAAAGCATTTACGGTTGCAGTAAATATGTTGTTGATACCGCGAGGTTTTAATTTCATAAATTTAGTATATCCACCGGCTACTGCTCTACCTGAGATGATAGCATTTGAAATGAAAAAATCAACTCTATCAAAATCCTCATCTATCTGCAAAAATAGCTCTTTGTAAGTTTCAGGCTCTAATATATTTAACGCATATGCTCTGCTTTTTATATTAAACTCTTTTTCAAGCTCACATGCTTGATTTTCAGCCATTTCTTTATTTGAATTATACGTAAATGCTATATTTGCTCCTGCTTTTGCAAACTCTAAAACTATAGCTCTGCCGATTCCTCTTGTTCCACCGCTTATTACTAATGTTTTGCCTTTAAACTCATCATTATAACAACTCATTAAAATCCTTTTATATCATAACTTTTCATAATTTCTTCAATCTTTTTAAGATTATCTGCACTTGGGTTGCAAAGCGGAAGTCTGTACTCTAAAGTGTCTATAAGTCCTGCTATAAACATAGCGGCTTTTATAGGTATAGGATTACTCTCGCAAAACATTATTTTATTTATATTATAAAGCTTATCATTTATCTCTTTTGCTTTTAAAAACTCATTATCAAGTGCGTAATGAGTAAGTGTCGCAGTTTGATCTGGAAGTAGGTTTGAAGTAACTGATATAACGCCTTTTCCTCCATTGCTTAATATCGGATAGTTTATCGCGTCTTCACCGCTTAAAACATAAAGTTTTGGCTCGTGAGCTAATAGATCAACACATCTATCTATGCTTCCACTTGCTTCTTTAACTCCATAAATATTTTCACAGTCGTTAAATAGCCTGATAACGGTTTGAGGAAGTATATCACATCCCGTGCGACCAGGAACATTGTATAGTAATACTGGAATATCAACTGAATTTGCTATAGCTTTATAGTGTAGATACAAGCCTTCTTGCGTAGGTTTGTTATAATACGGAGCCACAGAAAGTATGCCATCTGCTCCATGAGATTCTGCAAACTCAGCTAAATCCACTGCTTCGTGAGTAGCGTTGCTTCCGGCTCCGGCTAAAACTTTGACATTCGTATTTTTACAAGTTTCTACGGCTATTTCTATACAAATTCTATGTTCATCGTGAGTTAAAGTGGCGCTTTCTCCAGTAGTTCCTACTGGCACAACAGCGTCAATACCATTTTTGATCTGTCTTTTTATGAGCTTTTCGTAGCCTGCTTCATCTAGCTTTCCATTTTTAAATGGAGTTATAAGAGCCGTCATAGCCCCAAAAATGGCTTTTTTCATTTTGTTCCTTTCAAGATTATCGTTGTTGAGTTTTTGCTTACAAAATATTTTTTTGCTATTTTTTGTATATCTGAACTAGTTAGGGATTCAGTTTTATTTTGTAAGTCATAAAGGGGAGTTATATCTCCTCTTGCTATATAGCTTCCGTATAAATTTGCAAGTTTGCTAGCACTATCTAAAGAGTAGATGAAATCTGATTTTAGTGAGTTTTTTATCTTTATCAACTCTTCATCTTCTATAGGATTTTGTTTTGTCTGTTTTATTAAATTTAATAACTCTTTTTGCACCTGTTTTGCTTTAACATCAGGATTGCAAACTGCTATAAATATAAACAATCCATCATCTACGCAGTCCATAGGATAAGCATAAATTTGATTTACTAAATTTAGTTCATCTATGAGTTTTTTTTGTAAAAGTGAGCTTTTACCGCTACTTAAATAATCTGAAATAGCAGATAGTCCAACTTGATCTTCGTGGTTAAATGGTGGAATTTTATATGCTATGGCTACCATTTCCACGTCGCTTTGTTTGTGTAAAATTACCTCTTTTTTACCGTTTTGCTCTGGTTCTTTAAAATAGAAATTAGGTATATCTTTACCGTTTTTGATATGTCCAAAATGTTTTTTTGATATCTCAAAAGCTGTTTGCTCATCTATATCTCCGGTGATCATTAAAAATGCATTTTTTGGTTGATAATACGTTTGCCAAAATGCCTTTATATCATCTATACTCCAGTTTTGTATATCTCTAAAAAATCCTATGGGAGTCCAGTGATATGGGTGGTATATAAATGCGTTATTAAATAGTCTAAAATATAAAAATCCTATAGGATCGTTATCTGTTCTCCATCTTCTTTCTTCTAAAACAACATCTCTTTCTGGTTGGAACTCGTCATTTTTTAAATTTAAATTTTCCATTATGTCTGAGTATAGTTCTAGTGATTTATCTAAGTTTTGGTTTGAGCATTTTATAAAGTAATGAGTATAGTCAAATCCCGTGCTAGCATTATTCACGCCACCAAAACCTTTTACTATCTCGTCGAATTCTCCTGCTTTTCTGGTTTTTGTAGATTTAAAATTTAGATGTTCTAGCATATGAGCGATTCCGCTTTTTCCCATAGTTTCGTTGCGGCTTCCGACTTTATAAAACAGATCTATACTAATTACGTTTGAGCCTAAATTTAAAGGCGTATGATACACTTCAAGACCGTTATCTAGTGTTATTTTACTGAATTTTGGTAGCATTTATTTCCTTAAATTAGCGCCGACTGCTTGAGATATATTCTCAAATCCATCATCTGTTAAAAGATTTACTAATTCTTTATTTATATTTTTGCAGATAGATGGACCTTCAAATATAAAACCGGTATAAATTTGAACTAAACTTGCTCCCATTTTTATGCGATCATAAGCTTCTTTTGCGTTGTCTATACCTCCGCAGCTTATAAGAACTGTTTTACCAAAAAGTTCTTTTGCTACGTTTTTAAACATCTCTTTGCTTTTTTGAGTTATTAAAGCTCCGCTTAAGCCACCAAAGTTTTTTGCATTTGGACTTAATGAATAATCTATGCTGGTATTATTTATAATGATCGCGTTTATACCCAAATTTGCAGCATTTAAGCAAATTTGTATAGCTTTATCTTCTTTTATATCTGGAGATATTTTTAGTATAATAGGTTTATTCGTAAGAGGTTTTATTCTCTCAAATAGTTCGGTTATAAATTTATCTTCTTGTAGATCTCTTAAATTTGGAGTGTTTGGCGAACTTAAATTTAAAACAAAAGCATCGCAAAATCCGCTAAGTTCTCGTACTAAAAGTTCGTAATCCTTTATAGCTTCTTCATTTGAAGTAATTTTATTTTTGCCTATATTTGCAAATAGCGGCACGGCAAACGGATAGAGTTTTTCTACTCGTTTTTTTATTTTATCTACTCCATCGTTATTAAATCCCATAGCATTTTGTATGCTTTTTTCTTCTATGAGTCTAAAAAGTCGCGGTTTTGGATTTCCAAGTTGTGGTTTTGGAGTTAGCGTACCATACTCTAAATATCCAAATCCAAGAGCCAACAAAGCTCTTATCATAGTTGCATTTTTATCAAATCCGCCGGCAAGTCCAACTGGATTTAAGAAATTTAATCCAAATATGTTTTGTGATAATTTTGTATCTGTATAGCAAAATTTATCTACTAGATAGTCTGCTACAAACGGCAAATTTACAGCTGTTCTTAAGCCGTATTCGGCTATTTTATGGGCAGTTTCGGGGTCTAGTTTGAAAAACAGTTTTTTAATATCTCTATAATCCATAGCCTTCCTTTAAAATCAACAATTTTAGCCAATATAACCTTAAAATTACCATTAACTAAGGCTTCCGAGCTTCAATTTTTTATATACTTCACACTCGTTTTCTAAAGTTTTATCTTCACCAAATCCTACTATTTTGCCGCTATCTAAAACGGCGATTTTATCGGCATTTTTTACCGTGCTTAATCTATGAGCTATGACAAATATTATTTTATCTTTGCTAAGTGCTTCTATGGCGTTTGTTATCTCTTTTTCACTCTCATTATCAAGTGCGCTTGTAGCTTCATCAAAAATGAGAATTTGTGGATTTTTGTACAAAGCTCTTGCTATTGCTATTCTTTGTCTTTGACCGCCGCTTAAATTTGCTCCAAATTCATCTAAGATAGTGTAAATTCCATTATCTAATTTATCTACAAAGTTATAAGCATTTGCCATTTTAAGAGCGCAAACTACTTTTTTTTCATCGATTTCACCGCTGTAAGCTACGTTTGCGGCGACGCTGTCATTAAATATATAAACTCTTTGAGTTACTAAACCTATATTTTGTCTGAGACTTTTTAAGCTAAACTCGCAAATATCATTTTCATTTATTAAAATGCTACCGCTATTTGCATCATAAAATCTCATAAGTAAATTTATAAGCGAAGTTTTTCCGCCTCCACTTCCTCCAACTATGGCTATCATCTGCCCTTTATTTGCTTTTAAACTTATGCCTTTTAGCACTTTTTTATTGTCATAGCTAAAGTGTATATCTTGTAATGTTATGGAATTTACTGTTTTAGGAAACTCCAAATTTCCACCTATAATGTTAGCGCTTTTATCAAGAAGTTCAAATGTTCTTTCACTAGCTGCTACTGCGTCTTGCATTTTATTATACAGACTTGAGATACGTTTTATCGGTGTATAAAGCATAAAAAGTGCAGTCAAAAATGAGAAAAAACTTCCTACTGTTATAGTTCCGTCTATAACTTGTTTGCCGCCGATGATTATAACTACTGCAACTCCTATAGAACCCAATGTTTCCATCATCGGGCTTACTAGCTCATTTATTTTTACGCTTTTTAAATTTAGCCTAAAAAACTTCTCGTTATGCTCATCAAATCTTTTTAATTCTTTATTTTCTGCATTATTTGCTTTTACGATTTCGATATTTGAAAAAATTTCACTTAAAACTGAACTTATATCGCTTGTTTTTTCTTGAGATTTGCGTGATATTTTTTTCATTTTTTTTGCAAGTCTGGATAAAGGATAGATAGCTATAGGAAATATAACAAGAGCAAAAACAGCCAAAGTAGGGCTTTGATAAATAACTACTCCTAACAGCCCGATTATCGTTATAAGCTCTCTTATAAGTTCAGGTATCATAGATGATACTATGCTTCTTATGCGTTCTATGTCGCTTGTGTTTCTGCTTATTAGTTCGCCTGTTCTAAATTTATTAAAAAAACTCATATCAAGAATTAGTAGATTATCAAGGAGTTTTTGCCTAAATCTTTTTACCATATCTTGACCGATATATGCCGTAAAGTATGCTTGTAAGTATGTTCCAAGACTTTTTAAAAAGTAAATAGCGATAATCGCGTAAGGAAGCAGATATAACAGACTTTCGTTTTTTTCTACAAATATTTTATCAAGCACCGGTTTTACTAGATACGCTGAAACGGCAGTTCCCACACTTGCCATTATCATTCCTACTATAGCTAATACAAATTGTGGTATATAGTCTTTAAAATACGGAATAAACCGTTTAAATACATCTTTTACGCCGTTCATACTTTCTCCCACATCGTACCATTTGGAGTATCCATTATGGATATATCCATGTTTGTTAATTTATCTCTTATCTGATCTGCGAGTGAAAAGTTTTTATCTTTTTTAGCTCTGTTTCTTTGATCGATCAAGCTTAAAATTTGTTCTTTTTCCTCACCATTTATGCCCCATTGAAACCACTCAAACTCATCAGCGTAGCCGATCCCTAAAAGCTCTTTTATAAACTCTAAATTTGCAACTGTAATCTCTTTAAAAGCTCTATTTTTTGGCTCGTTGTCTAGTTTTGAGTTTGCACTATTTATCATTTCATCAAGCAAGGCAAGACCTACTGAAATATTCAAATCATCACTCATCACATCTAAAATATCTTTTTTAAATTTAGCATCTACTTGAGTGGCTTTAACTCCTATCAATCTTTTTTTCAGGCGGTAAATTTTATCAAGGCGTTTTTTGCTTGATTTTAGATCTTCTATATTGTAGTTAAAATTTGCTCTATAATGACTGCTCATAAGATAAAATCTAAGAGCTTCACCAGGAACTAGCTCAAGAGCGTCTTTTACAAAAAATGAGTTTCCTAGACTTTTGCTCATTTTTTCGTTATCTACTTGTATGAAACCATTATGCATCCAGTATTTTGCAAGATTTTTATGTTTTGCACATCTGCACTGTGCGGCTTCATTTTCGTGATGTGGAAAAAGTAGATCCGCGCCTCCTGCGTGGATATCTATCTCAAATTCGTCATTTCCTACAAAATGTTTTTGTATCATTGCTACGCATTCGCTGTGCCAACCCGGTCGTCCTTTTCCAAAAGGGCTTTCATACCAGTTTTCATCGAATTTCCAAAGAACAAAATCTTTAGGATCTCTTTTTCCATCACTACTTTCTACTCTAGCTACTAAATTCTCATCTTTTCTACCGCTTAGGCTTAGATAATTTTTATCTTTACTAGTATCAAAGTAAATTCCATCATCAAGTTTATACGCAGAGCCGTTTTTTACGAGTTCGCTTATATAAAGTATGATATCATCTAAGCTAGTAGTTGCTTTTGGGCTAATGCTAGGTTCTAAAACATTTAAAGCGCACATATCGGTTTTATATCTGTTTATATAATGGTTTGTTATATCTTCTAGACTCTTATTAGATTCACTCATTTTTTTAAGAATTTTATCGTCTATGTCGGTGAAGTTTTTTACAAATTTTACTTTATATCCAAGAGCTTTTAAAGTGCGGCGGAGTAGATCAAAGCTTATGCTACTTTTTGCGTGACCTAAGTGAGCATCATCATACACAGTAGGTCCGCATACGTAGATATTTGCTTCATTTTCTCTTATGGGTTTAAATTCGACTTTTTGTTTTAAAACGCTATCATAAATTTGCATAAATAATTTCCTTGATAAAGGTGATCAAACCGGCAAAAACGACCCCACTTAAAATAGTTATCGCGGTTTTTTTGCTTAGGATTATATCTAAAAACTCTCTAAAACCAAAAATAAAAATAGCATAAACAAACAAATACACTCCAGATAGTGATCCAGCAAATGCTAGTCCCATAGCCCCAAAAGGCTTAAATAAAATAAGGCTTAAGACTGTATTTATAACTAGCGAATATACTGAAATTTTTGCTGCTATGCGTTGTTTCATATTTGCATAAAGCCAAAGTGAAAATAGCTTGTAAAGCCCATATGGAAGCAGTCCTAACATATACATCTGCAAAACTTTTGCTGCTTCAAGAGTATTTTGCTTATCAAACTCGCCGTGCTCAAATATCAGCCATATAATCTCACGAGCTAAAATTACACCACCTATAGTTGAGAAAAGCAGCAAGAAAAATAGTACGTGAAAGCTTTTATCTAGTAAAAATTTCGCGTTTTGTATATTTTGCGCTTTGATCTGTTTTGAAATTTTTGGAAATATCGCAGTACTTAAAGCGATAGCAAAAAGTGCGAGTGGAAGCTGAAAAATTCGGTTTGCATAGTAAAGATAGCTGATGCTTCCAGCTACTAAAAAACTAGCTATAAATGTAGAGATAAAATCGCTTAGTTGATTTGCACTGCTTCCGACAACGCCTTGAGAAAAATTGACCCAAAATCCTTTGCTAGAAGCTCTTTTTCCTTTTATAAATTTATATACACCAAGTGTTAAAAGTTTCATCAAATTTAGTCTTTTAAGAGCGATGAGATGAGCTAAAACTTGAAGTATTCCCCCAGCTACAACGCCCCAGCTAAGATATCGCACTGCAATGTTTGGCGGTAAGTTATAAGCCAAAAGTAGCGCTACTATCATCGCTAAATTTAGCAGTGCGGTACTAAAAGCAGTCGTGCTAAAATGATTTTTGTATTGTAAAACAGAGGCGAAAGTAGTTACGCTAAATATACAGATGAGATACCAAAAGTTTATTCGAACTAAAGGAACGGCTAGTTCTATGGTCTTTTCATCAAATCCAAAAGCTAGAAGTTTTGTGACAAATGGTGCAAAAATCATCACGCCAAGGCTTAAGATCAGCATAAAAGATACAAATTTGAAAAGCACTTCAGCTAGAAAAAGCCCTTTATTACCAACTTTTACAAAATTTGGTAAAAAGCTTTGAGTAAAAGCTCCCTCTCCAAAAAGTCGTCTAAATAAATTTGGTAGTTTAAATGCTACAAAAAATATATCACTCCATACGCTAGCTCCAAGAACCGAAGCGGTCATTAAGTCACGAATAAGCCCAAGAACACGCGAAACCAAGATCCCAAAACTATTTGTAAAAAAGTGCTTTAACATAAACTCCGCCAAAAATTATTGTTATTTTAAATAACAGATGCAAACTTTGTTTATTATATCTTTGGTTTGCTAAATTCGGTATTTAAATTTACTCTAAATTAGGGTTAAATTTATAAAAATCATAAATTTTTACTTAAATTTAAAAATATTTTGAATATTTTGCTAAAATAAGTCTTGTTTTTAAGTATAATTCAAGCAAAATACGCAAAAGAGTTTTTTGACCGACGACAATTCAATAATTCCACACTAGATGATTGCTTTTTAAGATTCTTTTTATATTTTAGTTTTATAAGATCAAACTTATTTTTACAAATTTTTAAGGCTTTAGCCTTTAACACAAAAGGAATAAATTTTTATGTTATTTTCAGATTTCGATCTAAGCTCTGCTATTTTAGAAGCATTAAAAGAGCTAAATTACGACGCTCCTACGCAGATCCAGCAAGTCGCTATACCTGCGATAATGAAAGGAAAAGATATCTTAGCAGGAGCTAGAACAGGAACAGGTAAAACCGCTGCATTTGCCTTACCTATATTAGAAAAATTATCGTCAAAAGACCGCAACAAAAAGCGTCCTCAAACTCGTGTTTTGATACTAGTTCCTACAAGAGAACTTGCAAATCAAGTCACGCAAAATATCAAATCTTACGCGAAAAAATTACCATTTAAAACTTTGCCTATATTTGGTGGAGTTAGTTCTTACCCACAAATTCAGGCTTTAAAAAGTGGTATAGATATCGTGGTGGCGACTCCTGGTAGACTTTTGGATCTTGCTTTACAAAACGCTTTAAACTTAGAACACATCGACACGTTAATATTTGACGAAGCTGACCGTATGTTTGATATGGGATTTATCCACGATATAAAAAGTATCGTAAAAATGCTACCTGATAATAGACAAAATTTGCTATTTTCCGCGACGTATCCAAGCGAAGTTATGGCGCTTTGTAACTCTATGCTAAAAGATCCTGTACGTATCCAGATAGAAGAGCAAAACAGCACTGCTTTAAACATCATACAACGTGTGATTTTAGTAGATAGAGATAAAAAAATGGAGCTTTTAAACGAAGTTTTTGGAGTGGAGGATATAGATCAAGCTTTAGTTTTTACTCGTACCAAAAGAAGTGCGGATAAATGCTCGTCTTATCTACATACTTTGGGCTTTAGCGTAGCTGCTTTGCACGGAGATAAAAGTCAAGCTGTTCGCTCAAAAACACTTGAAAAGTTTAAAAACGGCAAGGTCAAGATACTAGTCGCTACAGATATAGCAGCGCGCGGACTAGACATAAAAGAGCTTCCGTTTGTTGTAAATTTAGAGCTTCCAAACGTGCCTGAAGATTACGTTCATAGGATAGGTAGAACAGGACGCGCTGGAAATGACGGCGTTGCGATATCTCTGGTTTGTATTGATGAGTTTAAGTTCTTAATCGACATTGAAAAATTGATCGATAAAAAGCTTATAAGAGAGAGTTTTACAGGATTTGAAGCCGATCTTAGTGTTAAGCCTCAGCCTATCAGACGCGGTCAAAATATGAACAAAAACTCTGAACGCCCACAACGAGATGGCA
The DNA here is from genome assembly GCA_000495505.1 of Campylobacter fetus subsp. testudinum 03-427. Classification (NCBI taxonomy): domain Bacteria; kingdom Pseudomonadati; phylum Campylobacterota; class Epsilonproteobacteria; order Campylobacterales; family Campylobacteraceae; genus Campylobacter; species Campylobacter fetus. The sequence continues at coordinate 802,816 of CP006833.1, forward strand.
AAAACGGCAATAAAATAGATAAAAAAGAGAGAAAGCCAAGAGAGTTTAACAGCGATAAAAAAGACGAGCCAAAACGTGGTAGAAACAGAGATGATTTTAAGAGCGAATTTAAAGATAGACCAAAAAAAGATGATAGAAAACAATTCGACGATAAAAGATCTAAATTTGGCTTTGATAAGGACTTTGGCATAGATGATCGCGAGACTAAAAAAGACGGAGATTTTAAACGTAAATTTAAAAAAGACGAGCCAAAATGCGAATACAGAAGAGACGGTGCTAATACTGAATTTTCAAAAGGTAAAAAAGAATTTTCTAGAAATAGTCGTACAAAAACTTCAGATAGTTTTGATGGTGAAGCAAAGAAAGAATTTAAATTTAAAAAAGATGATAAATTTAAAAAAGATGATAAAAAATTTGGAGAGAAAAAGCCTTTTGGTGATAAAAAGAAATCATTTGGCGATAAAAAATCTTTTGACGACAAAGATAAAAAGTTTAGTGGTGAAAAGAAATTTGGTTCTGATAAAAAGCCTAGAAGTAGCGACAAAAGTTCTGATGAGAAATATTCTGATAAGAAATTTAGCCCGAAAAAGAAATTTGGAAGCAACAGACCAGATAGAAACGATAAATTTGCTAAAGACGGCTCAAAACCAAGAGCTTCAAGCAGACCACGCAAACCACAATCTGATAAAAAATCCCCTACAAAATAGATATTTTATAACGATTTAACCAAATTTAGCATTATGAAAATAGTGCTAAATTTATCTATTTTAGTAAATTCATAGTCAAATAAATATCTATTTTCAATTAAAATACAAGAAAACTATTATAGAATAACAAGTTGTATTTTTATTATATTTTTTAAGGTTTTAAGATGATTTTTGAGCGACAAGATTTTCAACAAGAGTGTATAAATAATATTATAAGCATTCTAAGAGATTTTAATTTTAAAGAGCAAAATAATCTTAAAGACCGTCTTAAACATTTTTACGAAAATTACCAATTACCTTATAAAACTACTAGTGATAAACTAAATTTAGATATTCTCATGGAAACCGGTACTGGCAAAACATTTACATATTTGAATTTAATATTTGAACTAAATAAACACTATAAGCAAAATAAATTTATTATTTTCGTGCCTAGAAAGGCGATTTTAGAATCGGTAAAACAAAATATCAAGCTTACTCAAGATTACTTTTATAATATTTATAAAAAACATCTCAAAACCTACATTTACAGTGATACAAAAAGTAAGTCTTCTATCATAAATCACTATATAAAAAATGAAGATGAACTTTCAGTTTTGATCCTTACTAACAGTGCGATAGATAAAAAGGATAATATCCTAAATCGTAGAAGTGAAACTCTATTTAATGATGGAACTATATTTGAAAATATTATAAACTTAAAGCCTATTTCTATTATCGATGAGCCACATCTTTTAAAGGGTGATAAATTTAGTGCGAATTTTTCTAGATTAAATACGCTTTATTTTAGATTTGGTGCAACTTTTCCAAGCGAAGAGGGATTTAAACTATCAAACGTGGCTTATATCCTTGATAGCGTATCAGCGTTTAAAAACTATCTTGTAAAACAGATAAAAGTAAGTCAAATAACTAGCATTAAAGATAGTCTTACTCTTTTAAGCACTGATTCAAAAGCCAAAAAAGCACTGTTTTCTTATTTTATCTCTAATATAGATAAAACTTTCACGCTAAATTGTGGTGATGATTTAGGACGCATTGATAAAAAATTTATCGGCACAACGCTACAAAAAGTTACAAAAGATAAAGCATTTTTAAGTAATAGCGAAATAATAGAAGTAAAAACATCTTATAAACTAGATGAAAATGAGATAGTAAATTTGCTAAAAATTTCCATAGATTTACATTTTCAAAAAGAAGAGTTGCTTTTTAAGCAAAATATTAAGGCTTTAAGCTTGTTTTTTATACCAAACATTGAGGATTTTAGAGGCGAAAAACCTTTTATAAAAACCAAATTTGAAGAGCTTTATAAGGCAAAAAGGGCTGAGGTACTAAAACAAAATTTAAGCAATGAGTATAGGGCTTATCTTATGCGTGATTTTGATGATAAGCAAAATTTGTGTGTTCATCAAGGATATTTTAGCGGTGATGCTAAGCCAAGTAAAGGCGAAAAAGGCACAGATAAAGAGAGTCAAGAAGCAAGAGATATAAGACTTATCTTAGAAGAAAAAGAAAAACTCATTAGTTTTGATACTCCTTTGCGTTTTATATTCAGCGTTTGGGCATTGCAAGAAGGCTGGGACAATCCAAATATATTTACCCTCACAAAGCTTGCAAGCAGCTCAAGCGATATCAGTCGCCATCAGCAAGTCGGTCGTGGGCTTAGACTGTGCGTAAATGCTAGCGGTAAAAGAATAACGCATAGTTTTGCTGGTTATAACGATATTGCATTTTATGATATAAATTCTCTTGATATGATAGTAAGCGGAGCAGAGAGAAGCTATATACAAAGTTTACAAGATGAGATAGTAAATTCCAGCTTTAGCTTTAATGGTAGCATTTTATACGAAAACATTTTAGATGTATTTGAGCTAAATTCAAGGCAAAAAAATAGATTTTTTACTGATTTAGAAAATGATGGCATTTTAAAATTTGATGAAGGCAATGACCGCTACAATATTATTTCGCCAATTTATGAGTATATGAAAGAAAATCAAAGCTTAAAAGAGCTTTTAAAATATAAATTTGATCCTATCTTAGAAGTTTTTAAAGATTCGCCAAATAAAACAAGCCAAATCGTAAATAAAAACCTAAGCTCAAAAAATATAAAAATCAAAAAGCATCTTGCTAAAGAGTTTAAAGAGCTTTGGCAAACCATAAATAAAAAGTCTAAAATCATATATAGAAACATAAAAACTGATGAACTTATAAAATCAGTAGTAAATAAATTTAATCATATAAAATTAGATCCAAATTTTATCTATTTAGAGACTAAAAAATATGACGCTCAAAATAACAAAATTATCACAGAAAACACCCAAACAATAGATGAAATAGCCTATATAGATATAAGAATAATAGAGCTTTTAAAAGATTTTTGTATTACTTATAAATTGCCGATAAATTTTTGCATTGATATTTATGATAAATTAAATAAAAGCAGTATCAAAAATAATCCTAAAAAAGCATTTGAACTATTAAAAGATATTATAAAAGATAGTTTGCATACTAGTCTTATATCTTCAGTCTCTTATGAGATCACTCAAAATCAGTTTTCAAATTTAGTCCTAGAAGACATTTTATATGAAAAATCAGGTGAGCCTAAAAGCAGCGTAGAACAATATAAATTAGGCAGATACATCACAAAAGATAAAGAGCCAAGTAGTGCTTACCTATATGAAACTGCAGTTTGGGACTCAAAACTAGAAGAAGAAGTTATTTTTGAAGATATCAAAAACGTGGAAAACTCTGAAATTAGAGTTTTTGCAAAACTTCCTAAATTTAGCATTCCTACACCTTTTAAAGATTATGAGCCAGATTTTGCTTACTTGTTAAAAGATAAAAATGGCAAAAAGATATTTTTTATTTGCGAGACAAAAGGTTATGATAAAAAAGAAGATATCCCGACAGATGAGCAAAAAAAGATAGATTATGCTAAAAAATTCTTTGAAAGTTTAGAGCATAGTTTAAAAGATATAAAAGTAAGCTTCAAAATACGCATAAACAAACAAAGCTTAATAGAAATTTTACAAGAGGTATTAAAAAATGATAGATAAAAAAAATATTAAAAAGGCAAATATCATAGAATCTTTAGGGCAAAACGAGCTTTATGCCACTCTAAAGACTAAATTTCCACAAACTATAGATAGCGATGGAGCAGTAAATTTTGACGCTATAAAGATGCTTTTAGGTATTGGAGTAAAAGAAAACATCAAAGGCTATGAGTTAAATTGGATAGGCAAAGGTCTAGCAAATGCACTTTATAATACACCTTGCGATAAAGAGCTCAAATTTGAGCCAACCAAAAGCAAAGATACAGACACAACGCAAAATGTCATCATCAGAGGCGATAATCTTGACGCTCTTAAACTTCTTAAATCGGCCTATTATGAAAAGATAAAACTCATCTATATAGACCCGCCTTACAATACCAAAAATGATGATTTTATCTATCCAGATGATTTTAGAAGAGATTTTAGGCAAATTTTACTTGAAATTGGGCTTTTAACTATTGAAACTGATGAAAACGGAAATGAAGTAGAAGTTAAAAGCGAAGTTTTAAATTTTTTTACAAACATTACAAGCACCAAAAGCCATAGTGGTTGGCTTAGTTTTATGTTGCCACGCCTTAAACTTGCTAGAGATCTGCTCCGTGAAGATGGTGTGATATTTATCTCAATTGATGACAACGAACAAGCAAATTCAAAAATACTTTGCGATGAGATTTTTGGGGAGGAGAATTTTATTAGTTGTATGCCACGAGTTACAAAAAAAGCGGGAAAATCAACAGATCAAATCGCAAATAATCACGATTATGTTTTGGTATATTCAAAAGATAAAGCAACTTTTAAACAAATTTTTGTAAATGAAAGCGACTACAACAAACAAGATAATTTTTTTGATGAACGTGGTGGCTATAAATTAAATCAAACACTAGACTATGATTCTTTACAATATAATAAGACAATGGATTACGAAATTATAATTGGTGACCAAAAGTTTTATCCTGGCAGTAGTGAAAGTAAATTTATAGAGAGATTAAACGGTAAATTTAATAGAATTGATTGGGTTTGGCGATGGAGCAAAAGTAAATTTGAGTTCGGTTTAGAAAATGGTTTTGTAGAGATTTTAAATGGCAGAATTTATACTAAAACTTATTTTAAAGCTAAAATTTCAAGTTCTAAACCTTACAAAATTGAAACAATTAAGAGAACGAAAAATATATCAAGTATCGAGTTATTAGATAATAAATTTTCTAATGATAGCGCAAATAAAATTTTGCAAAAAATATTTAATCAAAAAAATATATTTGAATATTCTAAAAGCGTAGAGCTTATTAAATTTTTTATAGAACAAATTTCAACAAATCCAAACGAAAACGACATTATTCTAGACTTTTTCGCAGGAAGTGGCACTACCGCTCACGCCGTGATGGAGCAAAACGCCATTGATGGCGGAAATCGCAAATTTATCTTAGTTCAGCTTGATGAAAAAATTGATAAGAAAAAGAGTAAAACCGCCTTTGACTTTTGTAAAAATGAGCTAGGAAGTAAAGAGCCTGTAATTAGTGACATTACTATTGAAAGAGTAAAAAGAGCAGGAAGCAAGTTAGAAACAACAAATTCAAATTTAGATGTAGGATTTTGTGTATATGATTTAACTGATAAAGAAAGCCTTATACAAGAAAAGGACGGCTCACTAGCTTTATATCAAAACAAAGATTTAACCGCTTTGGATAAAGCGTTAAATTTAGCTCTTCAAAGTGGAAAAACGCTTGATATAAAGCTTGAAGAAATTTACAAAGATAAGCTTTATAAATTTGATGATAGTTACTTTATAGTATGTTGCGATGAAAATGTACTAAAAATCCTAGAAAAAACCGTAAATGAACAAGTTTTTATAAGTGGGTATAGTGATATCAGCTTAGAAAGTTTTTTAAATTTACAAAGCATTTTAAATGCTAGATTAAATGTAGTGTATTAAAAAAGGAGATGTTTTGGAAAATTTTTTTGAATTAACAACGAGAGAGCATTATATGGGTTCTAGAAATGGGATACTTGGAGTAGATTTAGAAAAAAATCCAGAGAATTTGGATAAATTTATTAATAGCTCTATGGTACTTAATAAAATGAGTAAAAAAGATCGTTATATAACTAATCTATATAAAAACGGTGCTTGTCTTATTTATAAAGATATGACGGAAAATAGTGGATTGATAATGAAAATAGCAGAAGTAGAAGAAAAAAATATTATAGCTTCTATGTATCCATTTTTTAATAATATAGGGCTTATCTATAGAGCAGAAATTTATAATATATATGTTTGGGCAGATGGTGTAAACGCACAAATAGGTTTTAAAATATCTGATCATAGTATAGAATTTTTAGATACAAATTTTTTATCTCAAAGAGAAAAATATATGCCAAATAAAGAGTTTCAAGCTAGAATTTATGGTGTTGCTTTTTTGGCTTGTAAATTAAAAGATGAAGAGATAACTTTTGATATCAAAACTGATGAACAAGCTAGGGTATTTGATAAAAAAATAGGTGAAAGTTTTACCTTGCACACTAATGAGATGAGAAGTTGTGTTTGTGGTGATGAAAATGTAAGCGATATAGATGAGTATACTATCACAGGCAGAATTAATGCTATAAGAAAAATAACTTTAGATTTTTGTGGGACTGAAGCTTTTATATGTAGTGTTGATTGTATCACTGTGAATTCAAGTGAATTTATGGATATAGAAATTCTTATAACAAAAGATATTTGGGAAGAAGAAAATCCACCACAAATTGATAGTTTTATTTCCGCTAAGATATATTTTGCTGGGGAAATTTTGGATTGATTGAATTTATAGTAAAAGAGGCTAAATTGATAAATTTGCCAAAAAAATTGTGTAGTTTTTACTTATCCAAAAATGTAAAAAAATGGAGAGTTCTTACCTGACGAGCTAAAAAGTTTAGCGGTGAAAAGAAATTTGGTTCTGATAAAAAGCCTAGAAGTAGCGACAAAAGTTCTGATGAGAAATATTCTGATAAGAAATTTAGCCCGAAAAAGAAATTTGGAAGCAACAGACCAGATAGAAACGATAAATTTGCTAAAGACGGCTCAAAACCAAGAGCTTCAAGCAGACCACGCAAACCACAATCTGATAAAAAATCCCCTACAAAATAGATATTTTATAACGATTTAACCAAATTTAGCATTATGAAAATAGTGCTAAATTTATCTTTATTTATAATTAATTATGTTTTTTATATTGCTTTTTGCACTACTTTTTTTCTATTCAGATTGCTACAATAGTGGAAACTAGAAAAATAAAAATAGAAATTATTGAATTATTTTGTTCTTGGTATGAAAATAAAATATGTTTTAACAATAAATAGTTTTTAAATTTATGGAGATTTTTAGAATAGTTTTTATTAATTAAAATATTTAAACATTAGGAGAAATAAAATGAAGTTTTTAACACCTGTAATTGGTTCTTTATTATTTGCTGGATTTTTGGTTGGTTGTAGTGAAGAAAAAGATTTTTTATTTTTTATTCTCACGTTTTTTAATCAAGCTTAACAGATTACAACTTATTTAAATAATTTTTTGCAAATAATACTAAAACTATAATAAATAAATTTATCATATTAAAATTTTAAAAACTCCAAAAAATGCTTTATATGCAATTTTATACACTTTTTGATACAATAAACCATTTTTTATGATTATTTAGCTAAAATATATCCCAAAATTTAAAAGGATAACTCATCAGACGTTTAGCGATCGCAGTTTCTGGTAGAAGTGGAAGTGGTAAAACCACGCTCATCGCAAAGATAGCAAGCAAGCTCATAGAGCAGGGCTACAAAGTAGCTATCACAAAACACGATCCTGGCGATAAGTCTAAATTTGATAAAGAGGGAAAAGATAGTTATCTCTTTAGCTCACTTGGCGCAGACGTTGCAGTAGTAAGCCCAAAACGCACTACTGTGCTTTTGCAAAGCGGGCTTTTTGGAGGAGATGAACGCGTAGGATCAGAAGCTCACGACAATAAAACAGAGGAATTCTTGCCTAGCAAAACAGAGTGTGAGAATGACTTAAAGAAGCTTATAAGCTATTTTGGTGAGTTTGATTATCTTATAGTCGAGGGTCTTAAGTTTATCCCATTGCCTCGCATAAGCGTATTTAGAGATGAGATTGATGAGAGATATAAGCCATTTAGCGATGCTTACGCTACAAATTTAGACGGTTTTAGTGATGAAAATAAGCCTAAATTTGAACTTGATGATATAGAAAATATCATAAAATGGATAGACAATAACGCAAAAAAAGTGTGAAGCAAAGCTCTAAATTTATAACTTTAGATAGATTGGCGCAGCTTTATCATAAAAATGGTTTTGTAAGTGTGAAGTTAAAGATATTTTAAGAGGTATAAAATGCAAGAAATTATAAAAACGATAGAAAAAATCGCAGTTAAAATAAGCGAAGAGTTAAAATACGCCGACCTTGGCTACACAGACCACGCAAACTCCACAGGCGATACTCAGTTAAAACTTGATGTCAAAAGCGACAACATCATCACGCAAGAGTTCATAGGAGTTTCAAGCGTAAGATCACTCGTAAGTGAGGAGAAAGAAGACGCGCTTGATATCCATAAAGACGGCGAGTTTATCATCGCTTATGATCCTCTTGATGGAAGTAGCTTAGTCGATGTAAATTTTGCCGTCGGAAGCATTTTTGGTGTATATAAAAACGAGTTAAAACCTTCAAATTTAGTAGCGGCGATCTACTGCATTTATGGGCCTAGACTTGAAATGGTAGTGTGTGAAGACGCTCCAAAACTTTATCGTTTGGATAGAGATGGGAGTTTTAAATTTATAAAAGATCTAAGCCTAAAAGAAAAAGGCAAACTAAACGCGACTGGTGGTACTCAAAAAGGCTGGAGTGAGACTCATAGAAACTTCATTAAAGCTCTATTTGATGAGGGTTATCGCCTTAGATACAGCGGCGCGATGGTTAGTGATCTGCATCAAATTTTACTTAAAGGCGGCGGACTTTTTAGCTATCCAGCTACAACTGACGCGCCAAATGGAAAGCTTAGAGTGACTTTTGAAGTCTTGCCTTTTGCTTTTATATATGAAAGAGCAGGTGGCGCTACTACAAATGGAGAAAACAAGTCGCTTTTTGAGATAAACTTAGAAAAGATCCACCAAACAACGCCTTGTTTTTTTGGCTCAAAATATGAAATAAACAGGCTTTTAGAGTTTTATAATGACTGAGTTAAAAGAGTTTAAAGATATCGACGAAAGTATCTATGAAAATAAAAAATTAGACGTCGAAGAGTGCCGAAATAAAAGCGTTAGAGATGTTGATAAAAGTTGCTCAAATTGCTCTAACGTATTTCGCTGCGATAAGATAAAAGAGTTTGTAGCACTTCAGTTTGAGGTAACAACATCAAAACTCAAACAGTGTCAGCAGAGCAATTCTTTAAACAGTTGTATGGGCTGTGATCTGTTTTTTAAGTGTGAAAATAGAAAAAAATATGTCAATGCCACCTATGAAAAGATGAACGAGGGCAGAGGCGGCGAGTTTGACTTTTAAATTTAAAAAAGGAAATAGATGAAAAAATTTATAACAACACCGATTTATTATGTAAATGACGTGCCTCATATCGGTCACGCATACACAACCATTATAGCAGATACTATGGCTAGATATTACCGTTTAGTAGGATATGATACGTTTTTTTTAACAGGAACTGATGAGCACGGTCAAAAGATAGAAGAAGCGGCGCGTTCTCACGGTAAAACTCCAAAAGAGTACGCCGATGATATAAGCTCCAAATTTAAAAGTTTATGGGATAGTTTTGATATAAGTTATGATAAGTTTATCCGTACGACTGATGAAGATCATAAACTTACGGCTCAAAATGCTTTTATGAAAATGTTTGAAAAGGGCGATATCTATAAAGGCGAATACGAGGGAAACTACTGTGTTAGCTGTGAGAGTTTTTTTCCGCAAAATCAGCTGATAGATGATGAGTTTTGCCCTGATTGTGGTAAAAAAACAAGAATTGTTAAAGAAGAGAGTTATTTTTTCAAACTTTCAGAGTATCAAGATAAATTATTAAAATGGTATGAAAAAGATGGCTGCATACTTCCAAAAGGCAAGAAAAATGAAGTTATAAGCTTCGTAAAAGGCGGTTTAAAAGATCTATCTATCACTAGAACCAGCTTTGAGTGGGGCATAAAACTTCCTTCTAGTTTAAATGAGCCAAAACACGTTATGTACGTATGGTTAGACGCGCTTATAAACTATCTTTCTGCGCTTGGATACACTACTGATGATAAAAAAATGGATTATTGGAATGATACTATCCATCTTGTCGGAAAAGATATACTTAGATTTCACGCAGTGTATTGGCCTGCGTTTTTGATGAGTCTGAATTTACCGCTTCCTACAAGTATAGCAGCACACGGTTGGTGGACAAGAGATGGTAAAAAGATGAGTAAAAGCATAGGAAACGTAGTAGATCCAAAAGAGGTTGCAAATGCTTATGGGCTTGAAGCTTTTAGATACTTTTTACTTCGTGAAGTACCCTTTGGTCAAGACGGAGATTTTTCGCAAAAAGCTCTTATCGACCGTATAAATAGCGAACTTAGCAATGATCTAGGCAATCTTTTAAGCCGAATAGTCGGAATGAGCTCAAAATACTCAAACTATGAGATAAACTCAAAAGATATAATGAAATTTTACTCATCTGAGTTAGATATAGCCAAAACTCATCTTGACTCAAGTTTGGAAGCGATAAATGAAGTGGCTACAAATCGTTATTTAGAGGAGCTTTGGAAAGTTTTAAATTTAGCAAACGCAAGCATAGCAAAGTATGAGCCTTGGAATTTGATAAAAGAGGGTAAAAATGATGAAGCAAACGCTTTGGTTGCTTTAGTGGCAAATTTGCTTGCAAAAGTAGCGATTTTATTAAGTCCGGCTATGCCAAAAAGTAGTGAGAAAATAGCGCAAACTTTAGGCTTTGAGATAAATACACAAACATATAATGATATTGTTTTAAAAAATGAGCTTTTAAATTTAAAATCAAGCAGCACAGAACCACTTTTTACAAAAGTTGAGTCTGAACTTATGGCTGTTCCTGATATGAGTGGTACAATAAAAGATGAGAGTGTTTCAAAAGACGCAGAGATAAAAATCGACGACTTTAAAAAATGCGTGATAAAAGTAGGAACTATTTTAGAATGTGATAATATCGAGGGTAGTGATAAACTTTTGAAATTTAAAATCGATCTTGGCGAAGCCGTTCCACGTCAGATCATAAGCGGTATCGCTAAATTTTACGAGCCAAAAGATCTAGTGGGAAAACAAGTTTGTGTTTTGGCAAATTTAAAACCAGCTAAGATATTTAAACATTTAAGTGAAGGTATGATACTTAGTGCAGAAGATGGTAAATTAGCACTTCTTAGCACTTTAGCACCTGTGAAAAACGGAAGCATAGTCGGATAAATGCGTATAGAAAATCTAACTCGCCTTGTTGATGGAGAGCTACAAAATAACCCAAAAATAAGTATGGTGAGTGGATTTTGCTTAGAAGTTGATGACGTAAAAAGTGGTTTTGCTTTTATAGCTTTGAATGCTACTAGAGATGACGCTATTTTGGCTATACAAAATGGAGCTTACACACTTATAACGGATTTAAATTTAGAAATATATGATGATGAGATAGCTATAATCAAGGTTGATAATTTAGCTTCTAGTGCGCTTCGTTTAGCGCGTTTTATAGCTACCCAAAAAGAGCTTAAATTTTTTCATTTAAATGCTGCTCAGAGCGCTATATTTCACTGCTTGAGTTTGCCTAAGAAATTAAGTTTGATGAGTTCTAGCCTAAATGAGATTTTAACAAAAATAATAAATGCCGCACAAAATGATATATTTTTAAGCAAAGATGAAACTTTGCTAAATAAAATTTTTGAAAAAACAGCTATAAAAGATAGTGAAAATTTCTCTTTGATACATTCTTGCTCGATTTTTTATACTAGCATAACATTCCTTGATACCTACTATGAGAATTTGAATTTCCCATCTATTTTTGCTAATGATTTGGCTAAAGTTATGCAGTTTTTTTATGATCATAAGCTAAATTTTAAGATAAAAGATTTTCGTGAGTTTAACCATTTTAGAGCTATTTTTGTAGATAGATTTTTAAATATTAAGCCATTTGGAGCTAGTTACAGAGCTTTTATATGCGAAAATAACGAAGAGCTTTTTACAGCAGAAGCTAAGTTTTTAAAGTCTAAATTTGAAAACACGCTCATTTGCACACCTGCTAATCATCAGCTTAGCGATATGGCTGATTTTCGTTTTGAGAGTTTGAATGATTTAAAAATGATAGGTGATTTTAAATACGCACTTGTATTTTCTGATTTTCACGAGCTTGAAAGTAGTCTAAATGAGACCAAAACTGAGCGTACGCTTTTTGATTTTTGATGAAGGATAATGATATGGTGATAAAAGAAATTCCATTTTTTAGCGGTTTGAATGATGAGGATTTGAAAAAACTTGAAAATATATCTGTGATAAAAAGCTATAAAAAAGATGAGTTTTTGTTTATGGAAGGAGATGAACCGCAATGGTTTAATGTGCTTTTAAAAGGTACTATCAAAATTTATAAAAGCACTCCCAAAGGAAAAGAGATATTTTTGCATACGCTTCGTCCAGTATCTCTAGTCGCCGAACTTGTAAATTTTGAAAATATCCCATACCCAGCAAGTGGAATATTTTTAAACAATGCCGAGGTTTTACGCATAAATTATAATAAATTTAAAACAGATTTCTTATCAAATCCGTCAATTTGCTTTGAACTTTTAAAATCTCTTTCGCAAAAACTTAAGATTATGAATGGTGTGTTACAAAATGAACTAACTTTGAAAAGCGATGCTAAGGTAGCAAAATTTATAGTAGAAAATCCAGATCTATTTTCCACTATCAAACATACTCAAATAGCGTCTATACTGAATATAGCGCCAGAAACTTTATCCAGAACCATAAGCCAGTTTAAGCAACAAGGTATTATAAAATTAGACGATAATTTAAATTTAACCTTTAAAGATAATGAAAAGCTTATAAGTTTATTTAATATTTAGCGTTACTAATTTACATAAATTTATAAAAATCCAAAAAACTTTACAAAAGTCATTGTATATGTATTAAAAATATGTTAGAATATCACCCTAAATCGTAGAAAAGCAATTTTCTAGGGAGGGAGTGGAGTTGAGAAAGACAAAGCTTTTTACTATAGCTATCTTTATTATAGGTGGCTTAGTGGGTCTTGTATTTGCTCTTGGTATAGCACAGTTTATGTATGTGACTGGTGGAGATAAGTTTTGCACGTCCTGTCATGTTATGGAACCTATGGTTAGCTCGTATAAAAACGATATTCATGGAGGAAATAACAAAGTTGGATTTAAAGCAGAGTGCGTTACTTGTCATTTACCGCATGACAATATAGTCAAATATACGTATCAAAAGGCTGTTAATGGTATGGTTGAAGGTGCCATTACACTCTTTGGAAGTCCTGAGAAATTTAATTGGGAAGCAAGAAGAAAAGAGTCTAAAAGATATGTATTTGATAGTGGCTGTATGCACTGTCATGGTGATATAAAAAATGTTTCTTCACAAAATATGAAGTCGTTTTTACCGCACCGTGATTATTTTGCCAAAAACATAAATAAAACCTGTGTCGAATGTCACGAGCACGTCGGACACAAAAATCTTGGTTTTCACCTTAAAGCTAAATTTGGTGATTTCAATATTACAAAGTAAGGAGATGAGAAATGCTTAAAAAATTCATTTTGGCATTAACCTGTATCGCCGCTATCGGTTTTGCTGATAGCGTTGGAAATATCAATCTTACAAAGACAATGAAGGTTGATAGAAATTTAAGCCCATTGGCTGTTAAATGTATCGAGTGTCATAAAGACAAAACTCCGGGTATCGTAAATGACTGGAAAAGTTCTCGCCATGCTCACGCTGCTGTAAGTTGCGTTGATTGTCACGCAGTTCCAGCTGATAGTCCTATGGCTATCAAAAAAGAGCACCCAAAAGATAGTGGTAATCACGTAAGTATTTTGGTTAGTCCAAAAACTTGTGCTAAATGCCACGCTAAAGAAGTTGAACAATTCCAACAAAGCGGTCACGCAAGAGGTGGAGTTCAAATGTTTGCTAAAAAAGGTATGGTTGAACTTATGTATCACTATGAAGCTAATGGCAAACCTTATGAAAATGATGCACCATTCTATGCTGGAAATGAGAATCTAAAAGATGCTCCTGCTTCTACTGGTTGTGTCCAATGCCACGGTATGGAGATCAAACTTGACAAAGAAGGTTATCCACTTCCTGGAAAAGGCTGGCCAAACTATGGTATCGGTAATGCTTATCCTGATGGTAGCGTAGGTAGTTGTAAATCTTGCCACTCTAGCCATAAATTTGATATGACTGAAGCTAGAAAACCATCTGCTTGTGCATCTTGTCACCTTGGACCTGATCATCCAAACATCGAGATTTATAACAACTCAATGCACGGAAAGATATTCAATGCTGAGGGTAATACATGGAAATGGGATAGTGCTCCAGATACTTGGGATGTTCCAGACTATAGAGCTCCAACTTGTGCTACTTGTCACATGAGTGGAATAGGTGATCTAAACACTACTCACAATGTTAGCGTACGTCTAAAATGGAATCTATGGGCTCCTCAAAGCAATCTAAGAACCGGCGGATATGACAATGCTGCGCAAACTTATGCTAATGAGGGCAAAATAAGCATAGGAACACCATTAGCCGGAAATCCAAATGGACCAGAAGCCGCTAGAGCTGAGATGAAACAAGTATGTAAATCTTGCCACTCAACTAAATCAACTGATTCATTCTTTGTAAGTGCTGATAACCATGTTGAACTTTACAACACTTATCATACAGAAGCTAAGAAAATGCTTGATGACTTGAAAGCTAAAGGTCTTCTAAAGAAAGACGAATGGTCTGATGAGTTCCAAATAACTTACTACTATTTATGGCATCATGAGGGTCGTCGTATGAGAATGGGTGCTGTAATGGGCGCTCCTGACTATGCTCACTGGCATGGAGTATTTGAAGTACAACAAGATATTAAGAAACTTCGTACTATCTATGACGCTCGTATCAAAAGCGGAAAAATAGAATAGTTCTTTGTTATAAAGCCCTGCTTACGCGGGGCTTTTTTAAATTTATACATCTCTTTGTGATTTTATGGTGTTAGCTATAATATAAATAATTCCAAATCTACAGTTATTCGTCTTTTACATATCCGTCTGATGCATGAGACTGCATAAAACGAACTATCCTATCTTTTTGCTCATCTGTTATTTTAGCAAAACCTTGCATAGCTGAGATATAAGCATCCCATTCATCCATTTTATGCTCTTTTGGCTTATGTGCTGCATGACAAGAGCTACAAGTATCGTAGTAATTCAGCTCAGCTTCATCCCATGCTTCAATCAAATTTGATGTTAAATCTGAGTTTTTTACCCAAAATTCCATACCGTTTTTTGGAGTATCATTTTTTAATTCTAAATATGGTACAAGTCCATTTTTTGAGTATCCAAGAGCAGTTTTGTTTCCGTCTATATTTTCACCTTTTATGCTTACTAAAGTTTTATCGCCAGATACTTTTATCATATTTACTTCAACACCTTCAAATATAGTTCCTATAACCTTTGAGTTTGCATCTAGCATATCTACTTTTTCATTATAGATATATTTTGGTTCTGCCATTAAAATTCCGGACAAAACTCCGCTTAATAGTATAATCTTTCTCATCTGTTTATGCTCCTATAATTTCTGGTGGTGTTATAGATTTATATGGTTTTATAGTCTCGTTTTCTAGCTTTTTTATACCGACTAAACATGTATTTACACTAGTAGCTTGTGCCATTTGAGACGTAGGTCTTGAACTGGTTAATATATTTACGTGACCCGCATTATCGCGTGGCTCATCGCTCTTATCTTCAGGGTCGTACCATGCACCCTCTTGTATAGAGACAACGCCCTCCATAATGTGATCGCTCACGAAAGCTCCGGCTAATAATCTACCGCGAGAGTTATAAACTTCTACTATGTCTGCGTGGTTAATCCCTAGTTTTTTGGCATCTTTAGTATTTATAAAAATCGGCTCTCTGCCTTGTATTTTGTATATATTTCTTAGCCATGTATTATCTAACTGAGAATGCACTCTCCATCTTGGGTGAGGACTCAAAAGATGAAATGGATACTCTTTTGTGAGTGTTTGATTGCCCAGCCATTCGCTTGGTTCTATCCATATAGGGTGACCTTTAAAGTCAGGTAGGTTGTAATCTGCAAATTTTTGTGAGTAGATTTGAATTTACCACTTTCTGTACGAAGTTTGTTTTCTACTGGATTAGCTCTAAAATCAGCATGACGTATAAATTTATAAGCTTCATCAGGGGTATCAAATTTAAAACTTCCTTTATCCCAAAATTCTTCAAAACTTACGAAATTAACCACATCGCTACGATTGATAAATCCCTCTAGCCACTCTTTTTTAGTTTTACCACCGGTAAATTTTTTATGTGCTTTATCGCTTATTTTTGCAGCCATTTCTTCAAAAATATCGTAGTCGTTACGGCTTTCATAAACAGGATCTACTACTTTTTTCATAGCATAAACCCAGTTTTGTGAGTAGCTTCCTCCAAAACTAATATCATCTCTTTCTAATGTAGTAGTTGATGGTAGTATTATATCTGCCATTTTAGCTAAAGGCGTCCACCACGGTTCTTGTACTATTAAACATTTAAGTGTTCTAAGTGCTTTTATCAGTTCATTTGTATCTGGATGATGACCTAGTATATTTGCTCCTACTACGTACATAAGATCTATTTTAGGATAGGTTAATTTCTTACCTTTGAAATTTATCTCTTTTCCTGGATTTAATATAGCTTCACTAATTCTTGAAGCAGGTATATTCGTATCTAGTTTGTTTTTACCTTGAGGAAGACCTACTGGACATCTACCGCCGCTAAATGCTTGACCTCCGCCTGCATAATGCATAGAAAATCCTATTCCTCCACCAGGAAGTCCGATCTGACCTATCATAGAAGCTAACGCGATAAGTGTCCAGTCGGCTTGTTCTCCGTGCTCCGCTCTTTGCATAGCCCAATTTCCAGCTATAAATGTACGATTAGATACCATCGTATCGGCTAAAGATTTAATTATCTTTTCATCGATTCCAGTTATCTTTGCTGCCCATTTTGGAGTTTTTTCTATTTTATCTTCACCTTTACCTAATAGATATGGTAAAAATTTATCAAATCCATCTGTATAAGTTTCTATAAAATTTTTGTCGTATTTTTTGCTTTTATATAGATAGTGCATCATACCCATAGCTAGAGCTACGTCGGTGTTTGGGCGAATTTTTATCCAGTCCGCACCTAGAAGCTTTCCTGTTTCTTGGAACTGTGGATCTATGAGTATAAATTTGATATCGCTATTTGCATATTTTTTATAGTATTGATCATTTTCTCTATTTGCTACTACATAATCTATTTGGTTACATTTATAAAGATCTGTTCCCCAAAGAATATAAACTTTTGTATTTTCAAGTATCACTTCGTGACTAGTTTGCAAACTATATACTTCTAAATCCCCCATAATAGTAGTATTTACTCTACCTGCTGCGCCGTTGCTGTACTCGCCATCAGTTCCTATATGACCTCCAAGAGCGGTATTAAAAAATCTTCCTGCTACAGAGTTGCAATTATGTAGCTTACCTACATGTCCCCAACCGCCGTAACTAGCGTTAAAAAGATTTTCTATCGGAGTCTTTTTTAAATTTTCCAAAACAAGATCTATGGCTTTTTCCCAACTAACTCTTACAAATGGCTCTTTGCCACGAAGTTCAGGAGAGTTTTTGCCTTCTAAAAAGCTCTTTCTAACACATGGATACTTGACTCTTGTATCTGAATATACACGATCTATGATAGCATCTGTTATCAAATTTGGATGCTTATCGCTCTCATGAGGTATGATTTTTACGATTTTACCGTTTCTATCAACCTCTGCGTTAAATGCTCCAAAGTGTGTTGCATGCGGTATTAGCTTAGTATCATAAAAACTACTATCTCCTTTGGCGTATAGCGATGTAGCAGCTACGCTTGCCAAACTACCTTTTAAAAAACTTCTTCTATTTAAAGACATTTTTACATCCTTTATAATGATAGTAGAAATTATATTAAAGAAATGTTTATAATAAGATTAATTTATAATATATATAAAACTAATTTTACTTTTGGTATTAAAAGCGCTCTAAAATATCATAATTCGTGTTACGTTTAGCAGGTATTTCTCCTATATCTTTTATGAGTTCTATCATCTCATTTTGGCTCATTCTAAAACTTGCTCCGGCGGCTTTTACTACGTTTTCTTCCATCATCGTGCTACCTAAATCATTTGCTCCAAATTTAAGTGCAAGTTGTCCTATATAACTACCTTGCGTTACCCAGCTGCTTTGTATATTTTTAAAATTATCTAAAAACAGCCTTGAAACTGCTAGAAGTCTTAAGTAACGGTTCGGTGATTGTTTTTTTATATTTGGATACTCTTGTTTTAGTTTTGTGTTTTGCGACTGAAAACTCCAAAGTATAAAAGCTCTAAATCCACCTGTTTCATCTTGCAAACTTCGGATTTTATCCCAGTGTTCTACTATCTCCTCATCTGTCTCAACTGTGCCAAACATCATAGTAGCAGTAGTTTTCATACCGATAGAGTGAGCTTGTTTATGGATATCAAGCCATTTTTGGCTACTGCATTTTTTAGGAGCTATTATATCTCTTACTCTATCACTTAGTATCTCTGCTCCAGCTCCTGGAATGCTATAGAGTCCTTTTGCTTGTAGTTTTTTTAATACTTCTAAAGTCGAAATTTTAGAAATTTTAGCTATATAGTCTATCTCGACTGCAGAAAATCCGTGTATATCTATCTTTGGATATTTTTTTGCTATGTGTTCTACTAAGTTTTCATACCACTCAATCTTTAGTTTTGGATGAACTCCACCTTGAAATAGTATCTGAGTGCCACCTATAGCGATTAGTTCTTCTATCTTTTGGTCTATCTCATCAAAGTTAAGTATATATGCTTCATCTTCATTTACGTGGCGATAAAACGCACAAAATTTACAATCCACCCAGCATGTATTTGTATAATTTATATTTCTATCAACTATAAAAGTTGTGATTTTATCTGGATGTAGCTTTAGTTTTTTATCAAATGCTAATTTTCCAAGTTCGTTTAGTTCTGCATTTTTTATCAAATTTAGAGCTTCTTTTTTATCTATTCTGTTCAAACTTTATCCTTTTTTTTGGGATAAATTTTATCATAATTTGCAAAAATAGGGCTTAAAAATAGTGATTATTTTGATATCTAATACTGCAAAATATAATTAAATTTTATATATAGACGTGAGCAAATTTATAAAATATTCGATATAATTGCGTTTCAAAAAATAAGGAGTTAAAATGAAAAATATGATTCTGTCCATAGCAGCACTTACTATTTTTATAGGTTGTGGGTCGGCAAATCAGACTGCTAATGACCGAAAAACATTTGAAACTACGCTTCCATGCGCTGATTGCAGTGAGATAAAGTCCATTTTGCAGCTAGATAGCAACGGAAGTTTTATCTTATCTGATACATATGTAAAAGATATAAATCAAACTTTTACTCAAAGTGGTTTATACAAGACCGACAAAGAGTTTATAATAGCTACTAGCGATGATAACGAGACATTATACTTTAAAAAAGACGGTTTAAATTTAAATAGACTAGACGCTGATAAAAATTTAGTAGAAGGTGAGTTTAAAGATTATTATACCTATAAACTCCAAAAATGATAAAATATCTCGCACTCCTAAGATACAATTCAAATCTTAGGATTTTAACTTCTATACAGTTTATTTGCTACTTTGGAATGTGGTTTTCACATACTGGAATTTTCACTCTTTTGATAGAACTTAACGCTCCTGTGTGGGCTGTAACGTTGGCTGCGGCGATGGCGTTTATACCAAATGTTTTTTTAGCTCCGATAAATGGCATAATAATAGATAAATTTAGTGCAAAACCTATGATGATATTTCTTATGCTTATAGAAACTGTGACTGTTTTGATGCTAGTTTTTATAGATGATCTTAGTTTGCTTCCGCTTTTATTTGTTCTTATATTTGTTAGAATGGGAACTGGAGTGACTTATTTCCAAACAGAGATGAGTTTGCTTCCTAGTTTGATGACTAAAAAAAATCTCAAACTAGCAAACGAGATACACTCTATCATTTGGGCTGCATCATACACCGCAGGTATGGGAATAGCCGGAGTTTTTATACATTATTTCGGTATCAAAGAGGCATTTTTGTTTGATTTTGGATTGTATATTTTAGGAATGTTTCTACTTACAAAGCTTAGAGTTCCAGATATCATAAAAACAAGAACGCAAAAAGTATTTGAGATGATGAAAGATGGTCTAAAATATATAAAAAGTAGCCCTCTTATAATGCATCTTATACTGCTTCACTCTTTTGTAGGTATAACCGCGTATGATAATCTAATAGCTCTTATGGCAAATTACAAATACAAAGAGATAATGAGCGTATCTTTGATAATCGGTTTTATGAATATGACTAGAGCTATATCGCTTGTAGTAGGACCTATCGCACTTAGTAAATTTACAAACACAAAGACGCTTATTTGGCTTTTTGTCGGTGAGTTTTTAGGTATATCTTTGTGGGCGATTTTACAGTTTGATTACTATTTAGGGCTTATAGGATTAGTAGCAGCAGGATTTTGCACATCTACTCTTTGGTCATTTACATTTACAATGCTTCAAAACAGCTGCGACAAAAAGTATTACGGGCGCGTTATAGCTTATAAAGATATGGTGTATTTCATAATATCTGCTAGTGTATCTTTGCTTATAGGTTTAGCTTATGAGCTTGGTATGGAGCTTTATATGATAACATTTGTAATGGGATTTATGTTTTTTCTAGGTGCGTTTTATTATAAATTTGTCTATGAGAAGTATTTTTTATAACTTCTCATAGTAGCTTGAGCCGATATCTACTATTTTTGTATAAAGATCAGTATATGGAACTAGATCGGCGTGACCTACATATAGTCTTCCAAAAGGTTTTAAGATCTTATGAAATCTTTCTATAGTCATCAGCCTATACTCTTCATCAAAATATATCATCATATTTCTTGATAATATTATATCAAACATTCCTAGTTTAAATAAGCTTTCATCAAATATATTTGCTACTTTAAACTCCATTTGAGGCATTAGTTCTTTTTTGATTTGGTACATATCATCAACTCTGTTGAAATACATATGTTTTTGATTTGAGCTTACGTTTTGTATAGATCTTTGGTTGTAGATACCTTCTTTACACTTTTGGATAACTTCTGAGTTTATATCTATACCTACTATTTTTAATCTTTGTCTATCTATACCGATAGTTTTTGCGATCATTCCTAAGGAATATACCTCTTCACCGCTGCTGCAAGGAGCACACAAAATCTTTACGTTGTCGCTCAAAGCCATAGTATTTGCATAGTATATAACAGAGTTTAGTTGATTTAACTCTCTGTAAAAATAGGTTTCGTTTATAGTTATTAAATTTAAAAGCTCTTGTCTGAGTTTTGATTCAAAAGATACTTTTTTTAATAAAGCGTCCATATCAGGTATATTTTTATTTGTAGCAAAGTTGGATATCTTGGTTTTGATGATATCTTTTTTGTTGGTTAAATCATTGCCGCATAGTTTTTTGATCAGACTAATTAATGCTTGTAGTCCATTTTCATCATATACAAATTCACTCATTAATAAATCTCTCTAATTTAATTTTTATATCGTGTAAGTTTGCAGTTTCTAATTTCGTATTTAACTCTTTTGCGCGTTTTGGCATACCATATACTATGGCTGATTCTTCATTTTCAGCTATGCATTTTGCTCCAGCTTTGTATAATTTATCTAGCCCAACAGCGCCATCATCTCCTATACCAGTTAGTAGTATAGCCATAACGCTTACGTATTTACAGATAGGAACTGCTGAGTTAAACAGCATATTAACATTTGGGTTAAACGTAGTTGTGATTTTACTTTCATCGATATTTGCGCTTAGTGTTTGTGAGTTTAGTATTACACTATTTTTCCCGCAGATATACACTTTGTTTTCAAGATGTATTTTTTTATCTAGTAGCTCTACATCTGGATTTATATCTTGATTAAACTGTGTAACAAAACTATGCATAAACATAGAACTCATATGCTGAGCTATCACTACTGAGGTATTTTTTGGAAGATTTAGATCAAAAAGTAGTTTTTTAAGATGACCAGGGCCGCCCGTGGATGCTCCTATAAGGATAAGTTTTGGTTTCAAATTTGAAAACTCCTAATTAAAATTTAATTTTATACTTAATATGGTTTAAAAAAGTATAATTATGTTATTTTCAAATTCGTAGTATAATATAATTTCATTATTAAGTCAATTTGCATTTATAAATCAGTCTTTGTTTGGCGAGTCTTTTTTATATAGAATTTAGTGGCTTTAATGTATAATCGAAAATTAATTACAGACCAAGGATTTTTATGGCTGATGAAGTTATAATGCCGCCCATAATCGTAGATACGAAAAGCCCATATCAAGAAATGGAGTTTATAGCTTCTAACGCTAGAGTTAGTGTTGATAATGTTGATTTTAATATAATTTCCATAGATACACAGTATAAATTAAAATCTGATGATGATTTTGTAAGTGCTACTCAGAGCGAAATTCGTATGTTTGATGATGACGAGTTTATGTCTAATCCAAATTTATCAATATCTCAAAATTATAAAGTAGAATTTTTTGATAAGCGTATTAAAAAGCAGCCTGTGTTGCCAAAAGTATCACTAGGCACAAATAAAAATATGACAAAAGTAGTAGCCTCTATAAAAGAGGATTCAAACGTAAAATACTATCCCACATTTGAACAAGATCTTATAAATTTCATACAAAAAAAGCTGTTAAGAGCAAATATATTGATAGGCATAAGAGATCATATGATGATTAGAGAGATAAATAAAGTAACTTCGATTTTACGTATAAAAGAGATTATCGATAAAGCATTGACGTTTGTAGTAGTCACAGGAGTAGATCCAGTCGTTGCAGTAGATGATAATATTATATTTTACTATAAAAGCAAATTAAAAAATAGCGAAAAAGATAAAGACGATAAGATAAATTACTCCAACAGAGGATTTGTTCAAGGAGTTATGGAAGGCGAAGTTATTATAGAGTATATAAAGCCTAAAATAGGAGTTGTCGGTAGAAATGTTAAAGGAGATATTATCTCTGTTTATGAACCAAAAATTTCGATAAAAGAGAAAATTAACGTAAGTCAAAACATAGACGTAAAAGAAGATGATAATAGTATAAAATACATAGCTAAGAAAAATGGTTATGTGAGCGAAGAAAAAGGTATATACGATATAAAAGATGAGCTTGATATAAATGAAGTAAGTTTTAAAACAACTGGATCTATAGAAACTAGCTTAGAATCAGACGTAAAAATTAATATTAAAGAAAAAGATATTTTAAAAGACGCCGTCGGTGCTGGTATGAGCATAGAAACAACTTCTATAAATGTAGAGGGAAACGTAGCTAAAGGTGCAAATATCGTAGCTAAAGACGTTGTTATAGGCGGTCAGACTCATGCAAAATCAGCTATCAAAGCTCAAACAGCAGAGATATCTGTTCATTTAGGACGATTGATATGCGATGAAGCAAGGATAGATAGATTAGAAAGTGGTTATGTTCGGGCAAAAAAGGTATTTATAAACTCAGTTATAGGTGGAGAAATAATAGCAAATGAAGTTCATATCAAGTGTCTTTTTTCAAACTCTAGCATAACTGCATCTGCTTTGGTAGAAATAGATGAGCTAAAAGGAACGAATAATAGAATTTGTATAGATTCTGGAGGGGTATTGAATTACGAAGGAAAATTAGAAGAGTACTCTAAAACTATGTCTAAGCTAAAAAAAGATATATCAATTATGCCAAGAGAGTTAGAAGGCAAAAAAAATATTATAGATTCAAATAAAGAATCCGTAAATTCAATAAAACAGAGAATAGAAGAGTTAAGAAGTGCAAAAAAAGCACCTCCTATGTCATTTCTAAACAAATTAAAAGATTTCCAAGCTTTAGTTTATGAATATAATAGTATGTTAAAAGATCTAAATGGTAAAAAAGCTGCTTTAAATGATTTAAAAGAAGAGTTAAAAAGCATACAAAGTCTTGTCTTTGAAGCTAAAATTATAAATAAAGATAGGTGGAAAGAGTTAAATGAGATTAAATTTAAATTGATTGAACCAAAAAAAGATATTACTTATAGCACGAGAGAAAATGAGTTGGCAAAGCTCATAACATTAAGGCGCGCTACTTTGGGTGATGAAGAGATATATGAAATAAAAAAATCAAACGAGATATAACAATGATAAAAGCAATAGAAGGAATAATTACAAAAAAAGAGCCGACTAACGTCTGGATAAAAACTCTTAGCGGAGTGAGCTATGGAGTTTCTATATCGCTTTTTACTAGCGCAAGTTTGCAAAAAGGTGAAAAAGTCGAACTTTTTATAACTCAAGTTATAAGAGAAGATGCAAATTTGCTTTATGGTTTCATAAAAGAGAGTGAGCAGCGTATATTTGAAATGCTTTTAAAAGTAAATGGTATAGGAGCTTCAACGGCTATGGCGGTTTGTTCTAGTCTAGGTCCTGATGAGTTTAGTATAGCAGTTATGAATGGTGATGACGCTGTTTTAAGAAGAGTTCCTGGGATAGGTCCAAAAACTGCAAGAACTCTTATAGCTCAGCTAAGTGATGCTAAGTTTGGAGAGATTAACTCTATGCCAAGTTATCAGAATGAAGCGTTTATGGCTTTAGAGAGTTTAGGTTTTAAAAGAGATAGAATTTCAAAAGTATTAAATGAATGTTCTAGTAACGATACTGCTTCTCTTATCAAAGAAGCACTTAAAAAACTTGCGTAAGGATAGTTATGAAATTTGGTATAGTATTTGGCGGAGTGAGTTTTGAACATGAGATAAGTATAGTTTCAGCCATAGCTGTAAAAAAAGCTTTAAAGTGCGAACTTAGTTTTATTTTCGTAGATAAGCTTGGGGATTTTTATCTTATAAATAGTGATGATATGAGAGCGAATTTTTTTAGTAGTTATAAATATAAAAACTCAAAAAAACTTCATCTAAAAAAGGGTGGTTTTGCTACTCACGGGATATTTGGTATGAATGATCTAAATGTGGATTGTTATATAAATTTAATACACGGTAGAGATGGCGAAGATGGAAAAATAGCTGGTATGTTTGAGTTTTATAATATAGCTTTTATCGGACCTAGATTAGAAGCTAGCGTGATGAGTTTCAACAAAGAACTCACAAAACTATTAGCTCATAAATGCGCGGTAAAATCTCTACCTTATGAGATGATAAAAAGAGGCGATAGAGTTAAAACTGAGCTTCCTTTTATACTAAAACCAGCAAGACTTGGAAGTAGTATCGGCGTTAGCGTTGTTAGGGATATTTCAAATTTAGATTATGCGTTAGATGTGGCATTTGAGTTTGATCAAGATATCTTAGTAGAGCCTTTTAAAGAGGGTATAAGAGAGTTTAATTTAGCAGGATTTAAAGCTGAAAATGAGTTTATATACTCTTTTATAGAGGAGCCAAAAAAGAGTGATTTTTTAGATTTTGAACAAAAATATATGAGTTTTTCTAGTAGCTGTGCAAAAGAAGCGAGTATAGATGATAGCCTGAAAATAGCGATAAAAGACGCTTTTGCTAAAATTTATAATGGCGGAAATTTCGATGGAGCTTTGATAAGATGCGACTTCTTTGTTTTAGATAACGAGGTTTATCTAAATGAGATAAATCCAAACCCTGGAAGTATGGCGAACTATCTATTTACCGATTTTACGTCATCTGTAAAAAAGTTGGCAAATTCTATAAAACCACAGAAAAATATAGATATAGACTATAAATTTATTAATTCCATAACAAGCAATAAAGGTAAGCTAGCATAGAACTTTAAAATCTTTCTAAGCCAAATTTATGTAGAATTTTACATAAAATTCTACATCAAGGATCTGTCATGGCTACATTTAGTAAAAATGAAGTATATACCGCAACAGAAGTCGTGAGAAATTTTAGTTCCATACTTACTAAAATTGCAAAAGCAGAGATGAAAAGAGCGTTTATAGTTAAAAACAATCGCTTTGAAGCGGTACTTTTAAATATGGACGAGTACGAAAGACTAAATGAAGCAGTAGTTTTGCTAGAAGCGATATATACTACTCAAAAAAAAGAGAGAGTTGAAAATGGCGATTAAAGATATAAAGGTAAATGGCGGAGTTTATAGCATAAATTATGATATTGTAAATCCTAATGCAGAGACTTCTATCTTGATTTTGCATGGTTGGGGTGCAAATAAAGAGATTATGAAAAAAGCTTTTTTAAATCATTTAGAAGATTTCAAACAGATATATATAGATCTCCCCGGCTTTGGTAAAAGCACGCTAAATCATCCTTTAAATACAAAAAAATACGCTATTATAGTATCTGAGTTTTTAAATTTAATAGACATAAAACCTGATTTCATAATGGGGCATAGTTTTGGCGGCAAAGTTGCTAGTTTGTTAAATAGTCCTAGACTGGTTCTTTTAAGTAGCGCTGGTATAATAACTAAAAAACCATTTTTAGTTCGCTTTAAGATAAAGATTTTTAAACTGATTAAATTATTTGGTTTTGGTAAGTTTTATAAGCTGTTTGCGACAAAAGATGTAGCTGGAATGAGTAAAGAGATGTATGAAACTCTAAAAAATGTTGTTGATGAGGATTTTAGACATATTTTTGCAAATTGCAAGGCTAAGACGTTGATTTTCTGGGGAAAAGACGATAAAGCAACACCTCTTAAAAGCGGAGAAACTATATCTAAACTGATCGCAAATAGCGAGTTTTATCCGCTAAATGGTGATCACTTTTTCTTTTTGTTACACTCTAAATTTATAAGCGATAAGATAAAAATCTCCTTAGCAGATGAAGCTCAAAGTAAAAAATTAGACGACGAACATATGCAAGACTGTATTTTAGAAGCAGGAGATGATGATGCTTGAGATATCTTTAAAATTAGTTTCAAATTTCATTATAACACTCTGTTTTAGTTTGTATATTATCACTGTGCTGCAATGGTATAATTATAAATTTGAGCGTGTGTTATTTCATTATACGAAGCCTTTGTGGCATCTTTATTACGTTATTATTCCATTGATATATATCAGTATGTTTCAAAGTTATGTTATTTTATTTGTCGGAGCTATTTTATATAGTGTGGCTATCATTTTATGGCAAAAAAAGCTTGATAAAAAACTAGTTTTTACAAATCGAGTTAAGAGATTTTTTCTTTTTTTAGCTGCGTTTTTTGTTGTTAGTTTATTTTTTAAATTTGAACAAATAGCTGTACTGCAGCTCATATTTAGCGTTGGTTTTGCTCTTTGTTTTAGTTTTATTTATGAGTATGTTTTGGCTTTGAAATTTAAAAAAGAGGCTAAAATTAAGATAAATAATATTCCAAATTTAAAAATCATATTGATAACTGCTAGTTTTGGTAAAACTAGTATGAAAAATTTTCTTTATGATATGCTAAAAAATGATTTCAATGTTTATAAAACCCCAAGAAGTGTAAATACCTTATCAGGAATTATAAGAGATATAAATGAAAATCTAAGTTTTAATACTCAAATTTATATAGCCGAAGCAGGTGCCAGACTAAAAGGAGACATCAAAGATATAACTGAGTTTTTAGAGCCACATTTTGTGATAGTAGGAGAGATAGGAGACGCCCATATAGAGTACTTTAAAAGCGTAGAAAATGTTCGCGCTACAAAGCTTGAAGCTCTTAATTCATCTAGAATCAAAAAAGCTTTTTTACATAGCTCTACTTTGAAAAACAGTGATAAAAATATAGTGATTTATGATATTTTGGTTAAAAATATAGTTTCAAATTTAGATGGAGTTAAATTTGATATTTTATATAACGCTAAAGAGCTTCATTTTAGTTCAAATTTGCTTGGAGGATTTAACGCTTATAATCTTTGTGCTTGCATACTTCTTGCGATAGAACTTGGTGTAAATGAGCAAACTCTTCAAAACACTATCTCAAAGATAAAAAGCGTGGAGCATCGTTTGGAGAGGATCGAAGCGGGTGGAAAAATCATCATTGATGATAGTTTTAATGGAAATTTAAAAGGAATGAAAGAGAGTTACGAGCTTGTAAATAGCTATAGTGGGAAAAAAGTACTGCTAACTCCTGGTATAGTTGAGGGAAAAAGCAGTTTAAATGAAGAGTTATCAAAAAAGATAAATGAAGTGTTTGACATAGTCGTGATAACAAATAGCCTAAATGAGAAATCTCTTACTAAATTTCTTGTAAAGCCAGAAGTGATCGTGTTGAAAGATAGGTCGCAAATGCAAGATTTTTTAGCAAATCACACTGCTAGCGGAGATCTAATTTTATTTAGTAATGATGCACCGAATTTTATATAAAGATTAAGATAGTATATAAAATTTGAAAAAGAGCTAAATCTATCAAAAATAGCTCTTTAAGAATTGTTATTTATTTTTTTGATTGGTTTATTATACGCAACGTATCTTCTGCTATAGCTAGTTCTTCATCAGTAGGAACTATGATGATACGAACTTTTGTCTCAGGAAGACCAACACGGCGCGGCTCATCTTTTTTGGCAGCATTTTTATCTTTGTCCATTCTTATACCAAATATTTCAAGTCCGCTACAAACAGCTTCTCTGATTCTAGCATCATTTTCACCTATACCAGCGGTAAATATGATAGCATTTATCTCGCCCAATATGGATATATAAGCACCGATATATTTTTTTATACGCAGTACAAACATCTCAAAAGCAAGTTTTGCATTTTCATCTCCGGCATCCATTTTAGCTTCTATCTCACGCATATCGTTTGAGCCGCCTATTGCTAAAAGACCGCTTTTTTTATTCATTATAGTATCGATCTCCTCGCCGCTCAAGTTTGCGTTTTTCATCAAAAAAGGTACGATAGCAGGATCTATGCTTCCACATCTCGTTCCCATCATAAGACCTTCAAGAGGAGTTAAACCCATACTTGTATCGATGCATTTTCCATCTTTTATAGCTGCTATACTAGCACCGTTTCCAAGGTGCAGCGTGATACAGCTAAAATGATCAAAATCAATACCTAAAACTTTTGCACCGGCTTTTGCTACAAACTGATGTGATGTACCGTGAGCGCCGTATCTTCGTATTTTATATTTTTCATAAAATTCAATCGGAAGAGGGTACATATATGAGCTTTTTGGCATTGTTTGATGAAAAACAGTATCAAAAACAGCTACATTTGGAATATCTGGTCTAACTTTTAAAGTCTCTTTCATACCTGCTAAGTGAGCTGGATTATGAAGTGGAGCAAGCGGTATGAGTTCTTCTATTTTTTGTAAAACATCATCATCTATAAGCACAGCGTCATTGAAAAGATCTGCACCTTGAACTACTCTGTGACCTACGCCGTCTATCTCATCAAGACTTTTTAATGCGTGACTGTTAAATAAAAGCTCATTCATCACGTCTATTCCTGTGCCGTGATCTGGGATTTCTTCTCTTTTTTCAGCCGTTTCACCAGTTTTCGTGACTATTTTTGCATATGAGTTTTTTGCGCCTATTTGTTCTATCAAACCTTTGCATATAACGCTTTCATTGCTCATATCGTAAAGTTTAAATTTAATCGAGCTGCTACCTGAGTTTATAACCAAAATCTTCATTTATTCTCCTTGGGATTGTATTGCGCTTATTAAGACTGTATTTACTATATCTTCGACCAAACAGCCACGACTTAGATCATTTACTGGTTTATTTAGTCCTTGTAAAATAGGACCTATGGCTATAGCATTTGCGGTTCTTTGCACTGCTTTATAGCAGATATTTCCGCAGTTTAAATTTGGAAATATAAACGTATTTGCGTTTCCAGCCACTGTTGAGTTTGGCAATTTTTTAGCAGCGACTTCTTTATCTACTGCAGCATCAAACTGAATCGGACCTTCTATTTTTAAGCTAGGATCAAGCTCTTTTGCTTTTTTTGTTGCTTCTATTATAAAATCTACATCTTCACCACATCCACTGTCGCCAGTGGAGTAACTTAACATTGCTACTTTAGGATCAAGTCCAAAATCTTTAGCTGTTTTTGCAGTACTTATAGCTATGCTTGCTAGCTGGTCTGTTGTAGGATTTGGTGTGATAGCGCAATCTGCGTAAATTTGAGTTTTAGTATCTAAGCAGATGATGAAGCTTCCACTTACATTGCTAATTCCTGGTTTCATTTTGATAAATTGAAGAGCAGGGCGAATAGTCTGCGCAGTAGTCGTGCTAGCTCCGCTCACCATAGCATCAGCTACGCCTTTATAGACTAACATCGTTCCAAAATACGTTCTATCTTCCATCAATGATTTCGCTTTTTCTAGCTCCATTCCTTTTGATTTTCTAAGCTCGTATAATGTATTTGCAAAATCATCTTTGTAGCTGTTACTTTTTGTATCTATAATTACTGCTTTTTCTAAATTTAAATTTAGAAGTTCAGCTCTTTTTTCTATTTGCGCTTTTTCTCCTAAAAGTATTAAATTTACAGACTCGCTTTCAAGTAGAATTTGAGTAGCTTTTAGTACTCTATCATCATCGCTTTCTGGTAAAACTACTGTTTTTAAATTTGATTTAGCTCTATCAAAAAGCATTTTTTCAAATTTAAGTGGTGTTATACAGTTGCTATTTGTAGTTTTTATCTCACTTATACTATTAATGTAAGTAAATCCTAAAATATCTTTTTTAAACTCACTTTCTTGGCTTAGATAAAAAGGAGCGTTAAGATTTTTAGCTATATCTGCGTCAAGACTTTCTATAGAACTTCCTACTACAACTATAAAATTTGCGTCTATGCTATCAAATTTAGAGATAATTGATTTTATTAGTTGATTTTTTTTACCGTTTTTTAAAATTTCTTTAGCTTCACTTTTTGTTAGAAAAGTGTTACAATTTTTCTCATCCATATTACTAATGGGAAAAAATATAGCATTTTCGTTACAAATTTCACTAAGTTCTTTTAGTAAATTTTGCCTAAATTTGTCGTTTTGGTAGTCAGATTCAAGAATATAGATAGCTTTTAACACTGTTTTCTCCTATGTTTAATGTATTTGGAACTCAATTTGCTTTAATTGTAGCATATTTATATTTTAAGGCAGTTTATGAAAAAGAAATATATTCTAGTTTTTATTTTACCGTTTTTTGCAGGTTGCGCAACAGGCGCTAACCCCGATATTTCTATGGAACCACCAACTTATGTGGAACAGCTTCCATCAAAAGAAAATGGTATAGGCGTGAGTAGTCCTGGAAGTCTTTTTGGTAGAGGAGATAATCCGCTATTTTCAGATAGAAAAGCTATGAATGTAAATGATATCGTAACTGTTGTTATACAAGAGACAGCAAATCAAACGTCAAAAGCGGATAAAACAACAAAAAAAGATAGCACTACTTCTTTGAACGGTGGTACTTTTACTACTCCTGCTAACTCATCATTATCTGGAATTGCAAATGATATCAATAAAATTTCAGGTATAGGATTTTCAGCTGGTGGAGCAAATAATTATAGTGGAAGCGGAACTAGCACTAGAAACGAAACTTTTAATACGACGGTTTCTGCAAGGATTATAAAAATCCTAAATAACGGTAATTATTTTATAGAAGGTAGTAAAGAGATCCTTATAAATAATGAAAAGCAGATAATGCAGATAAGCGGTGTTATAAGACCATATGATATCAGCCAAAATAATCAAATAGAGTCTCGCTATATCTCTGATGCTAAGATACTATACAAGACCGAAGGGGATCTACAAAGAGCTACTAACAAGCCTTGGGGAACGAAGGTTTTAGAAACGATTTGGCCTTTTTAAATTTATATAATATCGACTTTGAAATATTCTAAATGAAAAAGAGTTTAGCTTAAATTTGTTATTTATAATATGCTAAACTCTGCTTTGCTTACTTAAAATATACAATTTATATCAAAACAATTATCAAAGTATTTAGTATTTTTAGTTTAAATTCTCACTTGTACATTTAATTATAAAGGACAACTATGAAAAAAACAGTTCTAGCAATGAGTATCGCTTTGGCTTTTAATTTGAGTGCCGCTCAAAATGATCATATGCACGACCCTGTGGGTAACTCTGCTTCATATAAAATAATGATGAGTATGCACGAACCTATGGTAAATACGCCTTTTGTAAGCTCAAACAGTGTG
This sequence comes from Campylobacter fetus subsp. testudinum 03-427, assembly GCA_000495505.1. Lineage (NCBI taxonomy): Bacteria > Pseudomonadati > Campylobacterota > Epsilonproteobacteria > Campylobacterales > Campylobacteraceae > Campylobacter > Campylobacter fetus. Next base: position 835,002 of record CP006833.1, read on the forward strand.
GAAGTTGATTTTTTAAGTAATATGATACCACATCATCAAGGAGCGGTTGATTCTTCTAAACTTCTACTTGAATTTAGTAAAAACGATACTGTAAGAAAGATAGCAAAAACTATAATATCAGATCAAGAAAAAGAGATAAAAGAGTTTAACGATATTTTAAAAAACAAAACTTACTCTACTACAAAGATAGATAGTGCTAAATATGATGAGTTTGTTACCGCCGAAAGATTGGATATGAAAAATATGATGGCGGATATGGGAAAGGTAGAAGATACTAATGATGTAGATAGGGATTTTTTACAATCTATGATATTTCATCATCAAGGTGCTATAGACGCTTCAAATCAAGTTTTAAAATATACAAAAGATAAAACTGTAATACAAATAGCAAAAAATATCATCAAAGCTCAAGAAAAAGAGATAAAAGAGTTTAACGAGCTTTTGAAAAACGGTATTTAGAGCTAAATACGCTAAACTAAATATATAAGTTATCCTACTATATTATATATAAATTTGATAAGTGTGTGATTTTTACACACTTATCGCTAGTTTTCATATATTTTTAACCTTGCTTTTATTCTGTTTTAAATTTACTTAACATAATTAACGCTATAATTTTGTATTTTATACAAAGGTGGAACGATGAAAAAATTAAATGGTTCACAGATGATAAGTGAAGCATTAAAGCACGAAGGAGTTAGTGTTGTTTTTGGCTATCCAGGAGGAGCGGCTTTAAACATTTATGATGAAACGTACAAGCAAGACTATTTTACTCATGTTTTAACTAGACATGAGCAAGCAGCGGTGCATGCTGCTGATGGATATGCTAGAGCTTCTGGCAAGGTCGGTGTTGCTTTTGTTACAAGTGGTCCGGGTTTTACAAACGCCGTGACAGGTCTCGCTACTGCTTATGCTGATTCGATTCCACTGGTGCTTATAAGCGGTCAAGTCCCACTGCCGCTCATAGGTACTGATGCTTTTCAGGAGATTGACGCGGTGGGAATTTCTCGCCCTTGTGTAAAACATAATTTTTTAGTTAAAACTATAGATGAACTACCACGCATTTTAAAAGAGGCTTTTTATATAGCTAGAAGCGGACGACCAGGTCCTGTGCATGTAGATATACCAAAAGACGTAACTGCGGCTATGGGTGATTTTAATTATCCAAGTGAGATAAAAATGCAAACTTATAAGCCAAATTTGAAAGGTCATCCAAATCAGATTAAAAAAGCATGTGAGATAATATCAAAATCCAAAAAACCTATAGTTTATCTAGGTGGAGGCGCTATAAATAGCAACGCTGCAGATGAGGCTAGAAAATTTGTTTATACTGCAAATATCCCAACTGTTGAAACTCTTATGGCGCTTGGAACTTTGAGAAGTGATGATGAGTTAAATTTAGGAATGGTCGGAATGCACGGAAGTTACGCTGCAAATATGGCTTTGAGCGAAGCGGATTTGATCATCTGCCTTGGAGCTAGATTTGATGATAGAGTAACTGGCAAACTTAGTGAGTTTGCAAAAAATGCAAAAGTTATACACGTAGATATAGATCCAAGCAGTATCGGAAAAATAGTAAATGCAGAGTATCCTATAGTCGGCGACTTGAAAAATGTTTTAATGGAATTAAATGATAAGATAGATATCCAAGAAGGTAGCTTTGATCCATGGATAGAGCAGATATCTATATATAAAAAACTTCATCCACTTACTTATAAAGATAGCGATGAGATATTAAAACCGCAATGGGTTATTCAAAATTTAGCCAAAATAGCCGGAGATGACGCTGTCATAGCAACAGATGTCGGACAACATCAGATGTGGGTAGCGCAATTTTACCCATTTACTCGTCCAAGACAACTTCTTACTAGCGGTGGATTAGGAACTATGGGTTATGGGCTTCCTGCTGCTATGGGAGCTGCATGGGCGGTTGATGTTCCTGTTGTGGCAGTTAGCGGTGATGGCGGATTTCTTATGAATATACAAGAATTAATGACCTTAGCGGCAAATAAAAAACGCGTTATCAATATAATTTTGAATAATAATTTTTTAGGAATGGTTCGTCAGTGGCAGACGTTTTTTTACGGTGAAAGATATTCAAATACAGATCTTAGTATTCAACCAGATTTTGTTAAAATTTGCGAGGGTTTTGGCGGAAAAGGTTTTGTTGCAAAAACTAAAGACGAGTTTAAAAATGCACTTAAAGAGGCTCTTAAAATCGATACAGTAAGTGTTATAGAAGTTAAGATAGATAGATTTGAGAATGTTTTACCTATGGTTCCAGCCGGAGCTGCAATTTATAATATGATATTGGAGTAGGAGATGAGAAGAGTTATATCAGCTATTGTTTTGAATGAACATGGCGTTTTAAGTCGTATTGCAGGGCTTTTTTCAGGGCGTGGATATAATATCGACTCGCTCACTGTAGCTCCGGTGCCAGATAGTGAGTTTTCAAGAGTTACTATAGTAACTAGCGGCGATGAGAGAGTTTTTGAACAGATAGTAAAACAACTTCATAAACTTATACCGACTTATAAAGTTATAGATAGTGGTGAGTTTGTAGAAAAAGAGATGGTTTTAGTAAAAATATCTTTAAACGAAAACTTTAGCGGATTAGATCCTATATTAAAGTCATATAACGGTATGGTCGCAAATGCAAATGAAAATTGTATTATAGTAATGGCGTGTGATAATGCTCAGAGAATTGACTGTTTTATAAAAGTAATGAAAAAATACAACCCGATTCAGATAGTAAGAAGCGGATCGGTAATGATGGAAGTATGATGAGATTAAGCGAGATTTATAAGATTTTAAATTTAGAGTTTGTAGGAGTTGATATGGAAATTTCGGCTCTAAACTCTCTTGGAAGAGCTAATGGCGGTGAGCTTAGTTATTGCGATAGTGAAAAAAATAGTAAATTTATAGAAGAAAGCGGAGCGGGAGCTATTTTGGTAACTTCAAATTTAGCAAATTTGGTAAAAAGTAGAGCCGTAATAGTAGAAGATCCGCACCTTGCTTTTGCTATTTTATCAAAAACGTTTTCTAAGCCTCTGTTTTATCCAAAGTATCCAGCAGTGATAGATGAAAGTGTTACGATAATGCCAAATGTGTATATAGGTAACAATGTAAAAATAGAAGCTAGAAGCATCATTATGGCAGGAGCTTATATAGGAGATAATGTAACCATAGGACAAGACTGCATAATTCATCCAAATGTTGTGATATATAATAATTGCAAGATAGGAAACGAATGCCATATAAATGCGAATGCGGTTATAGGAAGTGATGGTTTTGGATATGCTCATACAAAAACTGGCGAACATATAAAAATTTATCATAATGGTTGGGTGGAATTAGAAGATAATGTAGAAATAGGAGCTTGCACAACTATAGATAGAGGCGTTTTTGAGCCGACTATTGTTAAAAAATATAGCAAAATAGATAATCTAGTCCAGATAGGTCATAATTGCGAGATCGGTTTTGGATGCATTATCGTAAGTCAAACAGGTCTTGCTGGAAGCACAAAACTTGGACGAAATGTTGTTATGGGAGGACAAAGCGGTACTGCAGGTCACTTAAAAATAGGGGATTTTGCTCAAATAGCAGGTCGCGGCGCTGTTAGCAAAGATTTAGAACCAGGAAAAAACTATGCAGGATATCCTATAATGGAGTTGAAAGAGTGGTTTAAACTTCAGGCTAAATTTTTAAGAGAGTTTGGAGTAAAAAGATGATGAACGCTAAATTAGAAAAAATTATCGCATTAGACGGCACCAAAAAAGGAACTATTTTGGTAGCTCATATTGATGAGCCTTATGGAAAAAACTCAAATCCTATTATAAGTATAGGAGTGAGTTTAAAAGGCGACAGTGAGCCAGACTGGAAAGTGCATATACCTTATGAAAATTTAGACGAACTTATAGATATTTTAAACGAGATTAAAAAAGCAAAAGATTAACTCTTTGCTTTTTTCTTCTTTTGAATATAGATATATGCGGCTGTGATTAGTGCTACTATTATGAGAAGTGCTATTATTATACTATGTAAGTATTCGGTGATAAGCTCTTTTTGATCACCTAAAAAATATCCGATAGCTATCAAAATCGCTACCCAAATTCCAGCTCCCAAAGTAGTAAAAATACAAAATCTAAGCATATTCATTTTAGCTAGTCCAGCAGGAAGACTTATGTACTGTCTTATACCTGGTATCAATCTGCAATTAAATGTTGAAATTTCACCATATTTATTAAAAAAGTTTTCAAATTTAGCCATTTTTTTATCTGTTATTCCTGCGTATTTTCCATATTTTTGTATAAAACTTCTACCGAAAAAGAAACATAAATAGTAGTTAAATAAAGCTCCAGCCAAGCTACCAAAAGTTCCTGCTAAGAAAGCTAAAGTAGCACTCATTTCACCTTTATACACAAGATAACCAGCAGGTATCATCACGACTTCGCTAGGAAATGGAAAAAAACTACTCTCAAGAGCCATTAGTAAAAATATACCTATATAACCCCAATCTGCGACTAGATCAACTAGAAAATTTATAATATCGCTTAGCACTTATATCCTTTAATAAAAATGTGTATTTTAGCAACATATTGTAAATGATTACCGTTTAATTATTTAAATTTAGTTGCTATTTAAGTGTTTTTATATGATAATACAAGTTATGAATACATATATTAACGAACTTATAAACTTAGGCTTCAAAGAGGATTTAGGTAGTAGTGGAGATGTTACTAGTTTAGCTATTTTTAATAATGAAAAAGATAGTTTTTATTTGATTTGTAAAGCTGATGGTACGCTTTGTGGTATAGATATATTTAAAAAAGTTTTTAAATTTATAGATGAAAATATCTCTGTGGAGCTGTATTTCAAAGACGGTGATGCGATAAAATACGCAGATACAGTAGCAAAAGTGTCAGGAAGCGTGATAAATATTTTACAAGCCGAAAGAATAGCTATAAATTTCATAAGTTATCTCTCTGGCATAGCTACAAAAACTTCTATTTTCGTAAAAGAATCCAAAGGCAAAGTAGAAATTCTAGATACTAGAAAGACGCTTCCTGCTTATAGAATGTTAGCAAAATACGCTGTAAAATGCGGTGGCGGGGAAAATCATAGAATAGGGCTTTTTGATATGGTTTTGATAAAAGATAACCATATAGATGCAGCAGGAGGTATCACAAACGCAGTTGCTAAAATACGCCAAAGATATGAAAATAAATTTAAAATAGAAGTAGAAACAAGAAGTTTAAATGAAGTAAAAGAGGCTTTAAATTTGGGTGTAGATATGATTATGCTTGATAATATGAGTTTAGAAATGATGAGAGAAGCTGTTAAAATCATATCTAAAAAAGCTTTTATCGAAGCTTCTGGAAATATGAGTTTAGATAGTATAAAAGAGCTTGCAGATTGCGGTATAGACGCTATCTCTTTTGGTGAGCTAACGCATAGCGTTAAAGCTTTTGATTTTTCTTTGAAAAAAACTGATAGAAAATAGATCAAATTTAAGCCTTGCAAAACTCAGCAATGCACTCAAAATCGGTACTTAAAAGTTTCAAAAAATATAACTGATATCTCGTAATTATGATATTTTCTTTGTAGTTGTATTTAGATAAGCTTGTTTTATGGATAATCTATTTTTTAGTAAAAAAATTGTATAATCTACGCAATTTTTTTAAATTTTTGGAGCGATTGTGAATTATATTTTAAAAATTGATTGTTATGATGAAAAAGGTCTGATACTAAGAGTTAGCGAGATAGTTTTTAAAAATGGTCTGAATTATGTTAGTACAAGTGAGTTTGTTGATCACGAAAATAAACGATTTTATATGCGTGCTGTGATGGTGGGCGATATAAATGTTTGTGAATTTAAAAATACATTAAGTGCGTTTTTACCAAAAGATGCGATTATATTTTGTGAAGAGATAACTAAAAAAGATGTTGTTGTGTTGGCTACAAAAGAGAGCCACTGCTTGGGAGATTTGCTGATAAAACATAGTAGCGGTGAGTTAAACGCAAACATTCTTGCAGTCATAGCAAATCACGATACTCTAAAACCTTTGACTGAAAAATTTGATATTCCTTTTTATCTTGTTAGTGCTGATGGGATTAGTAGGGAAGAGCATGAAAATTTGGTTTTAAATGAATTAAAAAAATATAAATTTAATTATATGATTTTGGCAAAATATATGCGAATTCTAAGCTCGAATTTCGTAAAAAACTATCCTAAAAAAATTATAAATATCCACCACTCATTTTTACCTGCTTTTATAGGCGCAAATCCCTACAAACAGGCGCATGAAAGAGGCGTTAAGATCATCGGAGCAACGGCTCATTTTGTTACTGATGATCTTGATGAGGGACCTATAATTACTCAAGATGTTATAAGAGTAAATCATGAAATGAGCTGGCGTGATATGCAAAGAGCAGGTAAAAATGTAGAAAAAGTCGTACTTTCAAATGCACTTGATCTCGTTTTTGATGAGAGAGTTTTTGTTTATAAAAATAAAACGGTGATTTTTTAGATGTTTGATATAGTTTTGGTGCGACCAGAAATTCATACAAATACCGGAAGTATAGGAAGAATGTGCGTGAATTCAGGCTGCAGACTTCATCTTATAAAGCCGCTTGGATTTATGCTTGATGATAAGCATTTAAAGCGCGCCGGGCTTGATTACTGGGATAAATTGGATCTTGTTATCTGGGAGAGTTTAGATGACTTTTTAACTCAAAATATCAAATTTAAAGATAGATTTTTCTTTGCTACTACGAAAACCAACAAGCTCTATTTTAACGTTAAATTCCAAAAAGGAGATTTTCTATTTTTTGGTGCTGAGGGATCTGGGCTACCGCTTGATTTAATGAAAATAAAAAAAGAAAATTGTATCACGATACCTATGAGCGGTGATGGAAGAAGTCTAAATTTAGCCACTAGCGTAGGAATCATAACTTATGAAGCAATACGACAAAATATAAATGAGTTTAATTTTAGGGATGAAATTTGCGAGTTTTAATCCTACTTTTTATAGCTATTTTTGCTATTTCGGCTGAGCTTAAGATAGCGACTTATAACGTAGAAAATCTTTTTGATGATAATATAGACGGAAGCGAATATAAAGATTTTAAAGATGGAACATGGAACACGGCTAAATATATCCAAAAACTAAATAACATTTCACGAGTGATAAAAGCGCTAGATGCGGATTTTATTTCTGTAGTAGAGATAGAAAATAGCTCTGTTTTAAAGCAGTTGGCTATGAAAAGCGGATATAAATTTTATGAGTTTGCTACAAATAAAAATGCCCCAGTCGGGCTTGGCGTGATGTCGAAATATCCTATTTTAAGTAGTCAAAAAATCGTAATTCCAAATTTAAAAACCAGACCTATTTTAGTAAGTGAGATAAGTTTTGGAGGTGAGACGATAAAGTTTTTCTCAGCTCATTTTCCAGCAGCAAAAAATAGTTTAAAAGATAGAAAAACAGCTGCAAATACTATGATAAAAGCAGTTAAAAATGAAAAAAACAGTATAATTTTAGGCGATTTAAATAGTAATTATGGATATGGATTTTTACTAAATGAATTAAATGGTGAGTTTAAAAATCTTTGGGAATTTCTAGGAAATAGAGATAGAAGTTCATATAAAAAAGGTGGCGCCATAGATCACATAATGCTTCAAAATAGCTTTTTTAACGGAAATATCAGATACAAAAACTCTAGTTTTGGCGTATTTAAGCCAAGTTTTTTATCTAGCCAAAAGTTTTCTGATCATTACGCTATTTATGCGGTATTAACTTCAGAATTTAGCGATTCACCAGTTTTGAAAAAAAGTATAGATGAAATTTACAGAGTGAGCGATGAGAGAGCAGAGGTCGCTGGAGTAGTTATTTATATAGATAAATTTGGTTATATTTTGGCTGATGAAAGCAAAAGAGGCATATACGTATATGAAAAAAATCCAAAACTTCCACTTGGCACAAAGGTTGAAGCAATAGTAAATAAAACAGATCTTTATAAAGGAAATATGCAGATTTCAAGCATATCGTATAAAAATGTAGATACTGCTTTTGATACAGATATAAGCAAATTTATGATAAGTCAAAATGAGATAAAAAGTGCTAGAAGCGGTGATGTTGTTTCAAATTTGAAAATAGACGTAAAAAATGGTTTTACATCTATAAATGGTGAGAAATTAAGAGTATTTAGCCGTTCTAAAAGTATAAAAGATGGACAAAATTTAGTTTATAAAAATGCGTTAGTTTGGAGCTATAAAGGCGAGAAGGAGCTTATCGTTGAGTGATTTTTTTAATTTTTTAGTTTGGATTTTGCTGGTGTTTTTGATATTTGTTTTGGTTGTAGGATTTAATCGTCAAATGATGGAGAAAAATCGCCTCAGAGATGAACAAATAGCAAAGAAAAAAGAAGCAAAAAATAAAAAAATAGATGATGATAACTTGTCAAATTAGTTAGATAAGTTAAAGCAGAGTTATTTTATGAAAATACAAATTTATGTTTATTTGAGTTTAAAAGCTTATTTTAAAAATAAGTTTATATCATCTTAGAAGTTAAGATAATAAGGAGAAAAAAAGATGGAGTTATTGATTGAAATCGGCGTTGAAGAGTTGCCGGCGATTCCTTTTTTAAAGGAACTAAATAATATAAAACCAAAATGGAAGCAGGTTTTAGACGAATACGGACTTGATAGCAAATTCAACCTTGAATATACTCCAAGAAGAATCGTGATAAACGGCGATATACCAGAACTTACGCCTGATTTAGAAGCTGAAAATATGGGAGCTCCAAAAAGCGTTGCCTTACAAGATGGTAAATGGAGCGCGGCTGCTTTGGGATTTGCTAAGAAGTGCGGAATAAGTCAAGATGAGCTTAGTTTCAAAGAGATCAAAGGCAAAGAAGTTTTGTATCATAAAAGTATTATAAAAGGCAAGCTTGTTTCTGATTTGCTTCCTGCTATGATAGAGAAATTTATATTATCTTTAAATTTTGGAAAAAGTATGAGATGGGGAAGTGGCGAGTATGAGTTTATACGCCCTATACGATCATTGATCTCTATTTTAGGTGAGAAAAGTGTGGATTTTGAAATTTTTGGTGTGAGAAGCAAAAAAGCATTTTATCCGCATAGAAATTTCGGTTATGATATGATAAATTTTTCTACTATAGATGAGTATTTTGAACTTTTGCAAAAAAATGGAATTATACTAAGTGCTACTCAGAGAAAAGAGAAAATTTTAAACGAATTTAAAGATATAGAAGCTAAAAATAGTTTGAAAATAGAGCTTGATTTTGATCTTTTAGATGAAGTTGTAGCTATAACAGAGTATCCAACGGCGCTTTTAGGCAGTTTTGAAAAAGAGTTTTTAGAGGTTCCTTCTGAAGTTATCATTACTTCAATGAAGGAAAATCAACGCTATTTTCCTCTGCATGATGCAGATGAAAAACTTAGCAACCATTTTGTAGTCGTAAGCAACGCCATTACAAATGATCCAAATTTGATAATAAGAGGAAATGAAAAAGTCTTAAGAGCAAGATTAAGCGATGCTAAGTTCTTTTGGCATAGTGATTTAGCTAACGAGTTTAGTAGTGAAAAACTAAAAAATATAACTTATCTAAATGAGCTTGGCAGTATGTATGATAAAGAACTTAGAGAGAGACAAATCGTTAGAGTTTTATCTAGTATCTACGATAAGGATTTAAGATATGAGTTTGGTGGAGATTACGCTGATGAGCTTGATAGAGCCGTTATGCTTAGCAAAGCCGATCTTACTACTAATATGGTTTATGAATTTACAAATCTCCAAGGTGTAATGGGCGGGTATTACGCTGCATATAGAGATGAAAATCCATTTATAATAAGTGCTATAAAAGAGCAGTATTTGCCAAATGCAAATTTATATCCAAAAACTCTATTTTCAAGTTTAGTAGCGATATCAAACAAGCTTGACACCTTAATGGGACTCTTTAGTATAGGTAAGATACCAAGTGGAAATAAAGATCCGTATGCATTAAGAAGAGCAGCTAGCGGAATTATAAAAATAGTACTAAATTTAGGTATAAATTTTGATTTGCGAAATATTTTAAATTTAATAAAACCAAATTATAAAAGCTTTGATTTAAACTCCCTTGAGAGTTTTGTGTATGAAAGACTTTATAGTATTTATGATGTCAATCCTTCTGTTATAAAAGCGTGTTTAAATAGCTCACAGAGCGATTTAAAAAGGTTAAACTCAGCTATAATCGCACTTGATGAAATATGTAAAATGGAGGATTTTAAAGACAATTTCTCTACATTTAAACGACTATCTAATATTATAAAAGATAGCGAGATTATAGAAGTTGATGAGAGTTTATTTGAAGAAAATGTGGAAAATGAACTAAACAATAAATTTAAAACTCTAAATTTAAATATAGACGATACAAAAACGTATCTTGAGGGTTTGTTTGGATTAAAAACTAGTATCGATCTTTTCTTTGACTCTGTTATGATAAATCACGATAATCCAAAAATAAAAGCTAATAGAATTTCGATTATAGGTCAAATTTATAAAGCATTTTTAAAAGTGGCTGATATAAAGGAAATTAGCGCTTGAGTGAAAATCCACGCTATTTAAAAGAGCAGCTTATAACTTATCTTGGAAATAAACGCTCCTTGCTAGGTTTCATAGAAGCCGGTATAAAAAGCGTAAAGCAAGATATAAAAAAAGATAAAGTTAGTTTTGCAGATATTTTTAGCGGCTCTGGCATCGTTGCAAGAATGGCTAGAGCTCATTCACATACAGTATATACAAATGATCTTGAGTCATACTCAAAAGTTATAAATGAGTGTTATCAAACAAATTATAGCGACGAGCTAAACGAAAAACTTGATTTTTATTATCATAAATTAAGCGATATAAAAGATTTAAAAAGAGGGTTTATAACATCTTTATATGCTCCAAAAGATGAAAATAATATCAAAAAAGACGATAGGGTATTTTTCACTCTTAAAAATGCGATGATTATAGATACTTTAAGAACTGCTATAGATGAGCTAGTGCCAGATGAATTAAGGGTATTTTTCTTAGCTCCGCTTCTTTCTGAAGTAAGCGTTCATAGCAATACAAGCGGTGTTTTTAAAGGATTTTATAAAAATAGACTTGGGATAGGTGAGTTTGGAGGAAATGGAAAAAACGCACTTAAAAGGATAATGAGCGATATAAATTTGAAAAAACCAGTATTTTCAAATTTCAAATGTGACTCATATGTTGCTCAAAAAGACGCTTTGGATTTTGCTAAAGATATGCAAGAAGTCGATATCGCTTACCTTGATCCGCCATATAACCAGCATCCTTATGGCTCAAACTATTTTATGTTAAATTTAATAGCAAAATACGAAAAACCAAAAGATATAAGTTCGGTGAGTGGTATTCCAAAACAGTGGAATAGAAGCGTTTATAATAAAAAAAGAGATGCTTGTTTGGCATTTTTTGAACTTATAAATAATTTAAAAGCAAAATATCTGTTGATATCGTTTAATAACGAAGGCTTCATAGATAAAGACGAGTTTATAACGAATTTATCAAAGATAGGTAAAGTTGAGCTAAAAGAGCAGAAATACAACGCTTTTAGGGGAAGTAGAAATTTAAACAGCAGAGATCTACATGTATTTGAGCAGCTTTACTGGGTAAAAAAATAACTCCTTTTTTAGACTATTAAATTTCTTTTCACCAGATAATTTTTAATCTCTTATTTTTATATATCACAATATTTTACATTTTTATTTATTTATATAGCATTTTTGTTTATTTGGATTAAAAATATAAATCAAATTTAAAACGGACAAAATTTGACCGTAAGAGTGATTAAAATTTCATTACAAATTAAATTTGAGGAGAACAAAATGGCTTCAAGTACTATAGATAGTAGAGTTTTTGGCGTGCTTTTTGCAAGTAAAGAGATGAATAAGATCTTCAGTGATGAAAACAGAACTCAAAAATGGTTAGACACCGAAGCGGCTCTTGCTAGAGCTCAAGCAAAGCTAGGTATCATCACCGAGCAAAGAGCAGAGCAGATCACTAAATTTTCAAAAGCTGAACTTTTAAACTTAGATGAGATCGGTGAGGGATATAAGAGTTCGATCACTATAGTTCCTCTTCTTAGAGTTTTCAAAAAAGCTTTTGATGATGATAGTGGTGAGTTCGTACATTGGGGCGCTACAAGTCAAGATATCATGGATAATGGACTTATACTTCAGATCCGTGAAGCTCACGCGCTCATCACCAAGCTTCTTACTGCTTCTTATGCTCACTGCATTGAAATATCTGAAAAATACAAAAATACAGTTATGGCTGGTAGAACTCACGTGATACACGCTTTGCCTATAACTTTTGGATTTAAAACTGCTATGTGGGCGCAAGAGATTCGCCGTAGTCTAGATAGACTAGAAGAGATAAAACCAAGACTATTTGTAGGACAACTCAGCGGAGCAGTAGGAACTCTAGCTTCTCAAGAAGGCAAAGGACTTGAAATGCAACGCCTTATGATGGCTGATCTGGGTTTAAATCAACCAGTGATATCATGGCATCCAAGCAGAGATCATATCGCTGAGTACGTCAGTGTGTTAGCTATCATAGCTGGTACTTTAGGTAGGATTGCAAGAGAGATTTTGAGTTTGCAAAGAACTGAAATTTGCGAAGTCGAAGAGCCTTTTTTTATGGGGAAAGTAGGAAGCTCCACTATGCCACACAAAAGAAATCCGCAAGTTTGTGAGGGCATCATAGCTCAGTCTCGCATCGTGCGATCTCAAGCCCCACTTGCAGTAGAAGTTATGGGATGTGAAAACGAACGCGACTGGGGTTGTGAGCTAGTAGAGTGGGACTGCGTACCAAAAGCATCTATCCATCTAGCAAACGCTCTTAAAAGTACAAACGACGTCTTAGAAAATTTGATCGTTTATCCAGAACATATGAAAGAAAATTTAAACAAGCTCAAAGGAGCGATGCTAAGTGAAGCTGTGATGCTACATCTTGGCGAAAAACTCGGTCGTTTATCGGCTCACGAGATAGTTTATGAAGTATGTATGAAAGCTTTCACTGATGGCAAGCCTGTGATAGATGATCTTTTAGAGCGTGAAGAGGTGGCTAAGCATTTTACAAGGGCTGATCTTGAAGAGATCATGCAGCCAGAAAAATACGTCGGTTTGAGCGCTGAGTTTGTCGATAGAGTAGTAGCAGCTAGCAAGGATATCTTAGGATAGTTTATTTGGTTAGGTTTATAACTAAATTTAGTTAAATTTAAAAAGGGTTGGATATGAAAAGCAAATTTATAAAAGGCTTAGCAGTCATAGCTATCGGTGTGCTTGTGTGGTTTTTGCCCCATCCAGACGCAGTCAGTGCTCAGGCGTGGCATCTTTTTGCTATCGTTTTAGCGACTATCTTAGGGCTTATTTTCCAGCCGCTTCCTATAGGAGCGGTTGCTTTTTTTGGTGTAACAGTAGCGATTTTGACAAACGTTATGAAGCCTTCTGAAGCGCTCAGTGGATACGCTAGTACTACTATTTGGCTCATTGTTTGTGCGTTCATGATAGCTAGAGGATTTATCAAAACAGGTCTTGGCAAACGCATAGCTTATAAGATCATAAGTATGTTAGGTGATAGCACGCTAAAACTTGGATATTCTATCGTCATAAGCGACGCGGTCATCTCTCCAGCTATGCCAAGTAGCGGTGCAAGAGCAGGTGGAATACTTTTTCCTATAGTCAAATCCTTATCTAGTGCCTTAGGCTCAGAGCAGGGCGAAACGCGTAAAAAAGCTGGTGCGTTTTTTATGCAGACACTTTGGCAAGGAAACGCAGTCACAAACGGTATGTTTCTTACTTCAATGGCGGGCAATCCACTCATAGCTAGCTTAGCGCTAACTACTTTTGGTGTGGAGATCTCATGGGGGCTTTGGGCTATGGGAGCCATAGTACCAGCGCTTGTTTCTTTGGCAGTGATACCTTACGTGCTTTATAAAATTTATCCGCCACAGATCAAAGACTATCCACAAGGTAAAGAGATAGCTAGAGCTGAGCTAGCTAAACTAGGTTCGCTTCAAAAAAACGAGATCGTGATGATAAGCGTGTTTGTCGGAGCTTTGATATTATGGGCTACTGGAAGTATCACAGGGCTTGATGCGACTACTGTGGGTATGATAGCAGTTGGTGTTATGCTTGTTTTTGGCGTACTTGAATGGAATGATTTCATAGGCGAAAAAGGTGCTTGGGATACGCTTATTTGGATGGGTTCTTTGATAACTTTAGCCGGTGGGCTTTCTAAGCTGGGCTTTGTGACTTGGTTTGCTTCATGGATGAGCGGTACTATGGGTGGGCTTAGCTGGACTTTGGTAATGGGAATTTTGGTTCTTGTTTATGTTTTTACTCATTACTTTTTTGCTAGTTTGACTGCGCATATTACTGCGATGTACGCGACGTTTGGAGCTGTAGCTATAGCTGCTGGAGCAGACGCTGTGTTTGTAGCTCTTGTCTTTGCATACGCATCAAATTTGATGATGCCAGTCACTCATTATGGTGGTGCGCCAGCTCCTATTATCTTTGGTGCTGGATACAATACTCAAAATGAGTGGTGGAGACTTGGTTTTATCATTACTCTGATAAATCTTGGTATATGGATAATAATCGGCGGAATTTGGTGGAAAGTTCTAGGATTGTGGTAGAATTAGGCTAAATTTAAGGCAAAGCGATGAAAAATAAAAAGATCTTTGAGATTTTAGAGCTTTTAGACGAGCTGACTTCTGGTCGTGAAGTCGTAGTGAGAAACTACGCCTTAAAAAGCGGTCTAAGTGATCGAACTATCAGAAGATATCTTGGGGATTTGCGTGAGTTTTTTGGGGAAAACGCTATTTTTAGTATTTCTCAAGGCTCATATATCTGCAAAAATAAAGAACTTTTCAAACGCTTTGTTATGCCAAACGAGCAGCAAGATGAGAGTGAAAAACTCATAGATATGCTCCACATTATCAACCCGGGTTTTGCTAAATTTATGCCTCAAACTCACAAAAAAGTAGATGCTAAACTCACAAAAGAGCTAGCAAGTGTGTTTTTGATAAAAGGTAGTCCGCATGAGCAAAGCCCGAATTTACGTATATTTGGACTGATACAAAAGGCTATTAAATTTAGAAGATATTGCGATTTGACTTATGAAGATAAAGAGTTAAAAAACGTCAAGATTTTAAAGATTATTTATTCTAAGGGCAATTGGCAACTAGCAACGCTTTGCGATACTAACCAAAACAACGGATATAAGGTGCTTAGGTTATGTTTTGTCAAAGACGTGACCATCAAAAAAAGTTCATTTTATATCGATGATTATACTGAGAATTTCGTTAGAAATAGTGAAACATTTATGGATGGATACAGACAAAAATCTTATGAATGTATCGTCGCAGTCTCGCCAAACGTAGCAAAATACTTTAAGCAAAAGCGTTTTTTTCGCTCACAAAAGATCATCGGCGAATGCGAGAACGGCTGGATAAAGATCAGCTATGAGATCACTAGCGATGATATGATAGCGATGCTGTTTAAACGTTGGTTTCCAGATATGGTTGTACTAAGTCCCGCTACTTTGCGGGATAAATTTAGTCTGATGCTTAAAGACTACAATAAACTTATGAGTGAATTTAAATAAAGCTTACTTTTATATGTTGGTAAATTTAACTGATGTTTGCTTGGACTTAGCGTTTAAATTTAATAAAATATTTATTGAAGTCTAAAATTTCCCGCTGTAAAGTACTTTTTCATCGAAGTCGTATTGCACGTATATTTTTTCATCTGTTTTTCTAACGTTTCTTAGATATATAGCTATGTCCGCAGCTGTTTTTTCAAAAGTTTCTTGGCTTATTTTCGTTTTTCCTATCAAATTTGCTTGTGTGTCTTTTGTTTGTGCCTTTAAATTTACATCATACAATATATCTTGATACATCAGTACTATATCTTTTTGATTTTGCTCATCTATGCTCATATAACCAACTTCTATATCATAGCTAGCTTCGTCATTTTGCACTTGTAAATTTGAAGTTTCTTGCGCTAAGATCTGAGTATTTTTAACTGCGCTAGTTTGATTTGTACATGCACTAAAAAGCAGTGCAAAAGTCAAAATGTAAATTTTTCTCATATATCTTTTTTAGCTTTCTTTTTACCGTGTTCGTTTAAAAATTTAGCGTATTTCGTGCCATAAAGACTAGCGTGCCAGACGCTAAATCCTACCATTGCAACTCCTGCTATAGTATGTAGTTTTGCGGCTTTTTTATTTTTCATATTAAAAGCCGTTATAGTAAGTATGCCAAGACTAGCACTTAAGGCTAATTTGGCTGATTTTCTTTGAAACTCTAAGTCTAAGAGTTTGTTTGATATTTTATTCCCAACATTCTGCATTTTTTATACCTAACTCCTTAGCTTTAAAAACAGGTTCTTCTCCTGCTTTTTTCTGTATCATATAATCTTGAAGCGTTCTCTTAACTATATCTGATAAAAATAGTATTGCCAATATATTTAAAGTAGCCATACCTGCCATAAGTATATCTGCTAAACTCCAAGCTAAAATTAAGTTCATCTGAGCTCCTATAAACACCATAGCCACAGCAGAAACTTTAAATAAAAACATAATTATCCTATTATTTGTTAAATATTTTATATTTGCTTGAGCATAATAGTAATTTCCTATAAGAGATGTTATGGCAAATAACGCAATAGCCGCCGATACAAAGTGTAATCCTATATTTCCGAAATACTCTTGCATAGCTTGTTGCACGAGAGGAAGTGCTGTTAATTCTTGTCCTTTTCCTATAAATTTAGTAGAAAATAGCACTAAAAATGCTGTGCTAGTACATATAAATACATCTATAAATACCGCTAAACTTTGTATCAATCCTTGTTTTGCAGGGTGACTAGTATGAGCGGCTGCTGCTGCATTTGGTGCTGAGCCCATACCAGCTTCATTTGAAAAAAGCCCTCTTTTTATACCTATTGCAATTGTAGATCCGGCAAAACCTCCAAAAATAGCTTTAAAATCAAATGCTTCTTCAAATATACGCGTCAAAACTTCAGGTATTTTTTCATAGTTTAAAATTATGGCAATTACTGCTAAAAAAGTATATGCGATAGCCATATAAGGTACGATAATAGAGCTAACTTTACCTATAGTATAGCTTTTGCTAAAAAATAAAATAGTAGTTAGAATCGCTAAAATAGCTCCTATATAGATAGTTATCCCACTATCTCTAAACTCCTCCCAAGTAGTTGCATAAGTGTAAATTTGAAAAGCTGAAGTCATAGTATAGCTTTGTAATCCATTAAAACCGTAAGCGTACGTAAGTATCAATATAATTGCAAATAAAGTACCTATCCATTTCATACTTAAAGCTTTTGTTATGTAGTATGCAGGTCCGCCTTTAAATCCATTACCGTCTTTGCTTTTATAAATTTGAGCTAACGTACTCTCTGCAAATGCGCTTGCTCCACCAAAAAACGCCATTACCCACATCCAAAATATAGCTCCAGCTCCGCCTGCTGTGATAGCAAACGCAATTCCTGCTATATTTCCTATACCTATTTTACTTGCTGTTGATATCATAAGTGCTTGAAAAGGGCTTATATGTTCAGGATGTAAGACATCTTTATCTACTTTTTCTGTTGCTACTTTAAGACTTTCTATAAACATCCTAATCTGTACAAATCCAAATTTAAAACTTAGAAAAATACCTGCAAAAACAAGCAGGACAACAAGATAATATGTATATAACCAGCCATTAATACTATCTAGTGAAGAGATTATAAAATTCATTAAAGTCTCCTATATATTAATATTATATTATATCTTGCGAAATATTAATATACTATAAAATTATAAAACTAATAACTCTGATTTATATCTGCACTATTTAGTGAATTTAAAAGCAACGCTATGGTTGTTCCATTGTGTAAAACTGCGGTTTGGATAGGATTTAACTTGCCAAGAGTCGCGCCAAGTAGTATTCCTGAGTTTATACCTACTGTTGCTTTGAAATTCGTGTTTATCTTATCCATTGTTTTGTTTGCTATGAGCTTTACCTTTGCTACTGAGCATATATCGTCTTTTAAAAGACTTATATCCGCACTCGCTTTTGCGATATCTGCACCTTTACTCATACTTATGCCAACATTTGCTTTAACTAAGCTTGGAGCGTCGTTTATCCCATCTCCTATGAACGCTATATTTTTTCCGCTTTTTCTTAAATTTTCAATGATTTGTGCTTTATCAGTAGGTAGGCAATTCGCAAATACCTTATCTACGCCGATACTTTTTGCTACTTCATCGGCTTTGTTTTGCACGTCGCCTGTTAGCATTATTATTTCTTTTACTCCGTACTCTTTTAACTTTTGTATGCACTCTTTTGCATTATCTCTTATCTCATCTTTTAGAGCTATCGTGCCTATGAGTTTTTTATCATATCCTATGTATAGCATAGCAAATCCGCTTTTGATACTCTCTTCAAGCTTTGATTTATGAGCAGAAAAATCTATCATTTCATCATCTTCAAGAAAGTGTCTGCTTCCTATAACTACTTCTTTTCCTTTTACCACTGTTTTTACGCCGTGAGCTACTATAAATTCGACTTCTTCGTGATGTATATGATGAAAACCTCTTTGTCTCGCTGCTTTGACTATAGCTTCGGCTACTGGATGAAAGTAGTGCTCTTCCGCACTTGCACTTAAATTTAATAGCTCATCTGAGCTGATACCTTCATCAAAACTATAAATTTCAGCTACACTCAAATTTCCTTGCGTTAGTGTTCCTGTTTTATCAAAAACAAACGTATCTGCGTTTGCTAAAGCTTCTATCGCTTTTGCTCCTTTTATCAAGATACCATCACGTCCAGCTTTGCTTATACTTGTTTTAAAAGCTACTGGCGTTGCTAATTTTAGAGCGCACGAATAGTCTGCTTGTAGCACCGAAGCCATAGCCATTGTATTTTTATTTATTACATAACTAAGACCGGCTAACCCAAGAGTTACTGGTACTAACTTATCTGCAAGTTTTGTAGCTTTTAATCCTATAGATGATTTCTCATTTAAGCTTGCTTGAATGTACTTTTTTATACGGCTAGTAGCAGTTTCATCGCCTATGAGTTCTGCCCATATTTTTATACGTCCTTCTTCAACTATAGTTCCACTCATAACTCTATCGCCGCGTTCTTTTTTTACTGGCTCAGCTTCTCCTGTCATACTTACTTGATTTATACTAGCACTTCCTTCTACGATATATCCGTCTATCGCTATGCTCTCACCAGTAGATACTACTACTATATCTCCTATTTTTATATCTTTGGTATTTATGAGTTTAAGCTCTTTTTTGCCATTATGGATCATTTCTATCCATGCTTCTTTTACATTTGGACGTGCTAATTCTTTTATTAGATCATCGCTTTTATGTACAGTGCTTTCTTCTATATATTCACCTAAATTTAAAAGCAAATTTGTACCATTTGCTGCTGAGTAATCTCCTCTTGCAAGGCTGACTCCAACAGCTAATGCTTCAAGAGTTTTGCTTGTAAGTCCATCATGAAGTAATTCATAAGTACCTTCTTTAAAAAGCGATTTAGAACCTGCAAGAGTGGCTGCTATGTTTATAAATTTATTTTTATTTATACTAGTTAAGGCCAATATCGCTGCTGATTTATAAATTTCAGCTTTGCTTGGACTGTTTTTTATACTTTTTAAAGTTGAAATTTGTATGTTGCTGATAGCTTGTATTATATTTTTTAAATTTCTACTATAAGTTATTATAATGCTTTTTGCAGCTTTATTTACTCTTGCGTTTAAAACATCTTCTAACTTTAAAATTTCAGCTTCAAGATTTCCCTCGTCGCTAAATTCATTTAGCTCATTGCAGATAAATCTAACTCTGTTATTTACGTGACTAGCTATTTTTAGACTATTTTTGGGCATTAACTTCAGCTTTGGCATCTTCAAATCTCTCTTTTAACTCTTCAGTACCGCTTTGTAGCAAATCTGTAGCTTTTATTATTGCTTTAAATAGTGCTTGCTGTGCATTTTGATTTGTTAAAAGATATGTGATTCCAGCACCTAGCAACACGCCTTTTAAAAATCCTGCGGTATTAAAGTTCTCAGGTATAAACGCAATATCTTTTGTTAATTTATTTATTGTTTCATCTATGGCTGATTTGTTTGTGTTTTGGTTGTTGATATATGGATTTGTCATCTGTTTTCCTTTAAAATACTGTTTGTTGCTTTTATCATCGATAATCCAGCAGCTATTTTTATGGCTGCATTTATGTATCTACCTTTTACGACGTCGTTTGACGCCCATATCCCAAATCCAGCGGCAATACCGCTTTCAATGCTAATTTTTAAAACCTTTTTCATAGCGGTTTTTGTATCTATTTGACCATCTTTTACTTGATTTAAAGAGATAGCACTAGATGCTATAAAACCTATCAAGGAACCGCTAAGAAAATTATCCGCAGGTAGCCTTGAAGTAGAAAATAAGCTATTATTCATATTTTAAATTCCTTCTAAAATCTATACTATTATTTAAATTTGAAAATCTTGTTTGTTTTGATCTTTTTGTGGTGCTTTTTTTGTTTGCAGTTTTCTTGGTTTTCTAGTTTTTACCGGTTTTTCGCTGTTTAAATTTTCAAGTTTGACTACTTTTAAAGAGCTATCTTTTGCTTTTTTAGCTATCTCTTTACCTTTATCAAGTCCTGTTAAAAGACTATTTTGTATCGCTTTTCTATTATTAAAAGCGTATATAGCAAGCCCGCCTACTAAAGCTCCGGCTAAAAATGGAAGTGCCATTTTAAATCCTTTATTTGAGATATTATTCATCGATTTTTTCCTTTTTTATGATTTCGTTTATCAATAATCCTACTAATCCTCCGGCTGCAACTCCACTAAAAAATGGAAAGCTCGGATGATTTAAAAGAGTATTTATGTTTTCCATATTTGCTTCTCCTGAAGCTATTTTGTTTGCCTCTTCAAGAAAATCTTTTATACTGTTATTTGACTTTGGATCAGCGTTGTTTTTGTTTGAGTTTTGTATATTTGGAGTTAAGTTTTGGCAAGATATACTTAATAAAGATGCTTTTAAAGCTGGGATATATTCGTTATTTGAAGTAGCCCAAAGTCTAAAAAATAGATCTTTTGCATCATCATCTATAAACTCCGGTACATTTTTATAAAATTCATTTATTTCTAGTTCGTAATTTATAGCGATTATTAATTTTTCCAAATCATCTTTTGAATTTAAAACCTCGCATTCGTTTAAAATTATATTATAATTTTTCTCGTTTGCTAGATTTTTAAGCAGTTCTAAACCGCTTTTTTTGATAGATAAAATTTGGTTAAAAATTTCCATATCGACAAAGTTAGAGTAGATAAGAATTCCTCTATTTTCATAGTTAAAAGCAAGATTATAAATCTCTTCTTTAGAGTAGTTATCAAATTTAATTTGCATTATAACTCCTTTTGATTTCTTCAATTTTTTTAGATATATGTTCTAAATTCCTACCATTTAGCATCTCATTCCAGAGCTGTTCTGGAAATTTATCTTGATCATATAAAACAGTAACTGAGCCTACTAATTTATTGAATTTAACGCTATTTATACCATCTATTTTTGCTATGATTTTATCTATTTCGTCTAAACTTATGCTTGATTGCAGCTCCTTTATACGAGGAGAAACTCTAACTCTAAGGCGACCAGGAACGCTATGAATAAGCGAAAAATATGGTAAAATTTCATTTAATATTTTTAAATTTGAACTCATATAATCTCTTTATTTTTGAAAGTTTTGTAATTATTATATTAATCTACTTAAATAAAACTTAATTTATCTCTTTTAAGCTAATTTTTTTCATTTTTAAATTTATGATGATTTCTGTTATCAAGACAATAAAGGTATTATTAAGATTTTTTAGGTATTATGGCGAAAATTTTTTTAAGGAGCTGCTATGAGCTATGATGAATTAGAATTAGAAGCTATGATCCAAGAGGTTTTAGAAGATTGTGGCGACTTTGAGAATTTAGACGACGAAGAGCTTTTTGAATTAATAGAAAAGATAAAAGAGCTTACAGATGGCGATACCGAAGAGGCTTATGAGCATTTAAACGGATATTCTCCGATAAGTAGAAAAAGATTTATGTCGTTGTATTCGGTTTAATATTTTAAATTTAATATAAATTATGATATTATTTTAGGTAATAAATTAAGGATATCATAACTCTTATGCAAAAATTTTTACTTATTTTGCTGCTATTTGTAACAGCAGTTTTTGGTGCTACTATAGGAAATGGTGAGACGCAAATCATCAGTATCGAATCTCAATACGCAGGAAAACTAACTGCAAACGATAAAAAAATATCTTGGATAGATCATCCGTTAAAACCAGGATTTAAAATAGCGTTTATACCAGCTAGTTATTACGAAACAAAAAATATCAACGTTAAAAATAGTTTAAACGGCGAGACAGGAATTACTGAGTTCGAACTTGTTAAGAAAGATTATAAAAAAGAGAAGATCATCGTCTCAGAATCAAAAGTAAAACCGCCTGAGTCTGTTATGAAACGTATAGACAAAGAGAAGCGCGAAGCTCAGCAAATTTATAAAACAGTTAGCAAAGGTCTATTTTTTAACGATAAATTTATATCTCCTATGGATAGTTTTATAACAAGTGAGTTTGGTACTGCTAGAGTATTTAATGGACTTATAAAAAGTTATCATGGCGGGACGGATTTTAGAGCTGCAGTCGGAGAAAACGTAATAGCTGCAAATAGCGGCATAGTAAAGATAGCAAAAGATAGATATTACGCCGGTAAAAGCGTAGTTATAGATCACGGAAGCGGCATTTACACTCAGTACTACCATCTTAGTGATATCAGCGTAAAAGTTGGTCAAAAAGTAAATAAAGGCGATATACTAGGTCTTAGTGGAAATAGTGGTAGAGTTAGCGGGCCGCACTTGCATTTTGGAGTGATTATAAACAATGTTCAAGTAAATCCTCTTGATTTTATAAATAAAATTAATATGGTTTTATAAATTCACAAAAAATCAACAATTTAAGCTTATAATTCCATTATATTTCAAGATAAAGGATGAACAATGAAAAGTAAAATCTTGTCAGCTGCTTTAATAACAGCGGTTCTTAGCAGTTTTGCATTTGGTGCGAATGATAAAGCTATAGAGCTTAGCAATAAAATTTTTGCAACTAAAAAAGACGCTAGTGCAAAAGAGCTTGTAATACGAGATGCGTGTTTTAAAATTCACAATGAAATGCTAGAAGTCACTAAAAATATGACTCCTGAGCAAAGAGATGATTTCAATAAAGAATTTAAAATGCAAATGAGAAAAAATATGGCAACTCTTGGCAAAGATGAGTATTTCAATCCAGCAGTTTGTAGATCTGTGATGAAAAAACAGAATAAAAATTACGGAATGAAAAGCTCAGGAGAAAGAAATCCTGGAATGGGAATGGGCGGTTACAACTGCCAATCAAATGCGGATTGTCCATACAATAAATAAATGAGCAAAATCCTAGTCTTAGAAGATGAGCCGATGCTACAAGATATGATAAGTTCATACCTTCAAAGCTTCGGCTATGAAGTAGAAGCTTTGGATAGCTATGATAAAGCGCTAAGTATTGCTTATGAAAAAAAATTTGATCTATTCATATTTGATGTCAAAATCATAGGCGGTAGTGGATTTGAACTATTAGACGAGCTTAGATCTTCAGGAGTAGCGACTCCTTGTATATTTGCTACTTCATTAAACGGTATAAATGATGTTACAAAGGGCTTTAAAGCCGGTTGCGATGACTATATAAAAAAGCCCTTTGAGTTAGCCGAACTTCTTTTAAGAGTACAAAACATACTGAAACGAAACTTTAGTCACTATGTAGATGATAATTTTATCATTATTAATAGTAATTTCAAATTTGATATCCTACAAAAAAAATTAATGCAAGATGGCAAAGTTCTGCCTCTTGCTAAAAAAGAGACCGAGCTTTTGTCTCTATTTTTAAAAAATAAAAATCGAATTCTAAGCCGAGATGAAATTTACTCTCAAATTTGGGAATTTGATGAAGTGCCGAGCGAACTAAGCCTAAGAGTTTATATAAGAAATCTTAGAAAACTCATAGGTAATGAAAAAATCATAAGCCATTCAAAACTCGGATACGAATATGTCTCATAAAAAGTACATTCTTCCTATTTTTTTACTTTATACCATAACTAGTATGTTTTTTTTGCTGTTTTTCGCAATTTCATACTACAAAGAAGCAAAAAGTGATATATACGAAAAAACCGTAAAAGATCTAAGAGCTTATGCAAATGAGATTGAGTATATGCTTAGGATAAATGGCGGTATAGGCGAGATCTTAGATCTAAAAAGCGAGTATGAGATAAATCTTTATGATATTAGATCAAAAAGATATGTGCTGAAAAATTTTGATAGACCTATTTATAATGGTCGTTATCACGTAGATGATAAATTTATGTATTACAGCGATGATATTCATACAAAAAGACGAACTATAGAGCTGAATTTAGAGCTTAGAACACAAAGCCCTCATGCTAGTGTAGATAGGCTTTTTGTTAAGATATCTATGATTTCGATCATTGTGCTTTTGGCTATATCTGTTATAGCGTATTTTATCGTTAAGCTATCTTATCTGCCGCTTTTAAATCAGATAAAAACTTTAAATAACTTTATCACAGATACTACTCATGAGATAAATACTCCTTTAAGCGTGATACTTATGAGCGTGGAAATGTTTGATAAAAATCCTTCAAAATACCTTGAAAACATTAAAATAGCCTCTAAAACTTTATCAAATTTATACAATGATTTAGCTTTAAATTTAAAAAGTGAACCAAATAAAATAGAAAAATTAAAATTAAAAGATATTTTTATAGAACGTGCAAAGATTTTTGAAATGAGTGCGGCAAATAAAGATGTTAAAATAATTTTAAATTTAGAAGATGCAGAGGTTGATTCTGATAGTTTTAAATTTAAAAAAATCCTTGATAATATAATTTCAAACGCTATTAAATATAGTTTTAAAAGTCAGCAAGTCATCATAAATTTAAAACAAGATAATTTTTGTGTTGTGAATTTTGGCTCCACGATTTCAAAAGAAAATTTAAATAAAATTTATGATAAATTCAGTCGTTTCGACTCACAAAACGGCGGTTTTGGTATAGGTTTAAGCCTTGTGAAAAGATACTGCGATGAGCTTGGATTTAAAGTAAATTGCGTGAGCGGTGATGATAAAACTGAATTTTGTGTGAAGTTTAAAGAAGTTTAAATTTAGATTTTTTTGATTGAGTATTGTTTTTTTAAATTTGACTTAAATAATAGATTAAAAATGCTATCTTTCTTAAATTTTATTTTTTTATTACATATTTATCTGTTTTTGGCTAAAATCAGCAAAATTTTTAAATCACAAAGGTCAGCAGATGCAAAAGAAAGATGTTAAAAAAGTTGTTTTGGCTTATAGTGGCGGACTTGATACAAGTATCATTTTAAAATGGCTACAAGATGAGTATGAATGTGAAGTTGTGACTTTCACAGCCGATATCGGTCAAGGAGAAGAGGTTGAGCCGGCTCGCAAAAAAGCTATAAGCTTAGGTATAAAACCTGAAAATATCTTTATAGAGGATTTGCGTGAAGAGTTTGTAAGAGACTTCGTATTTCCTATGTTTAGAGCAAATGCTATATATGAGGGAGAGTATCTTTTAGGCACGTCTATCGCTCGTCCTCTTATCGCAAAACGTCTTGTCGAGATAGCTGCTGCCACAAAAGCAGACTGTGTAAGTCATGGTGCTACTGGTAAAGGAAATGATCAAGTTCGTTTTGAGATAGGAGCTTACGCCCTAAATCCAAATATCAAAGTTATCGCTCCTTGGAGAGAGTGGGATCTAAATAGCCGTGAAAAACTTCTAGCGTATGCAGAGAAAAATGGCATTGATATAAGCAAGAAAAAAGGTAAATCTCCATACTCTATGGACGCAAATTTACTTCATATCTCTTATGAAGGACTTGTTTTAGAAGATCCAAATCACGCTCCTGAAGAAGATATGTGGAGATGGAGTGTTAGTCCAAAAAATACTCCTGAGACAAGCGAAATCATTGAAATAGAGTATAAAAACGGAGATCCTATCTCGATAAATGGCAAAACCATGAAGCCTCATGAAATTTTAACAGAGCTAAACAGACTTGGTTCAAAACACGGGATCGGACGCCTTGATATCGTAGAAAATCGCTATGTAGGTATGAAAAGTAGGGGTTGTTATGAAACTCCAGGAGGCACTATAATGCTAAAAGCTCACAGAGCCATAGAGAGCATTACTATGGATAGAGAAGCAGCACATCTAAAAGACGAACTTATGCCAAAATACGCTAGTTTAGTATATAACGGATACTGGTTTTCGCCTGAACGTAAAATGCTTCAAGCTGCGATAGACGAGAGCCAAAAGAACGTAAATGGTACTGTTAGGGTTGAGCTTTATAAAGGCAATGTTATGGTTATCGGTAGAGATAGTAAGACCGATAATCTATTTAACGAAGCGTACTGCACGTTTGAAGAAGATAGCGTTTATGATCAAAAAGACGCGAATGGATTTATAAAACTTAACGCTTTACGCTTTATAATCGCCGGAAAAAATGGACGCAAATTTTAGCCATAGTATGGATAATCTTAAATGGTTATTTATCTATTTAAATTTGAAATAAATATCAAATTTAAATCAAAAGTAAAATAGCCGTTTAGGCTATTTTACAGAGAAAATTTGGAGTAAATTTAATACTATGAAATACAAACTAGACTGCAAAGAGAGTTTTGAAAGCTCATTTTTATTTTGGCTAACTCGATTTGTAAAATACAAGCTAAACTCACTCTCAAACAAAGAACTTAGAGATCAAGCTACTTTGGCTAGTGTGAATTACGCGCTTACAAAAGGAGTTGCAAACATAGATGAGCTTGATGGTTTTGTAAAAAAGGCTAGAAATGCTGGGCTTACTGGTATAAATACGTATTTTAATCCGTTAAAAAAGATTTACGAAGTACTTAAATTTTATGAACTTACAAGTTTAGCTGTGATCGATGAAGAGCTTATAAGTGAAGTTTTAGCAAGTATCACAGGAAGTCTTAGTGATGCTAGCAAAAAAAATTACCGGATCGCAGCGATAAATTTTTTTGAGTTTATAGGGAAACAAAACGAAGAGGACGGCAAGGCGCATATTTTTGATATCGAGCTTAAAAACTGGGGTGGAGTTAGTGGAAATAAAGGTCAAAAACTTCCTGAGTTTATGAATGAAGAAGAGGTTAAAAGGTTTTTAAACGCCATTGACGAGGCTGATTTTAAGATGAACTCAAATCGAAATAAGCTGATCATTAAAACTATTATTTTTACAGGAATTCGTGTAAGTGAGGCTTTAAATTTAAAAAGAAAAGATATCAGTGAAGATGGTGATCTTTATATCCTTAGGATACGAGGTAAAGGAAATAAATATCGTATCGTGATGATAAAAAAACATCTTATAGATGAACATTTACAAAATATAGCGATAAATTATATAAATAGCGAAGGATATCTTTTTGTAAATAGAAAAGGAGAGAAGCTAACTCAAGCTTATGTGAGTCGCATAGTGGAGCAAATTTTGTTTGGTGCGGGGATCAGAAAAGAAAAAAACGGCGCGCATATGCTTCGTCATACATTTGCTACTATGCTTTACAAAAAACAAAAAGATCTAGTTTTGGTTCAAGAAGCCCTTGGTCACGCTAGTTTAAATACTTCTAGGATATACACTCACTTTGATAGCGATAAGCTAAAGTTAGCTGCTAAAGTCGCAGAAGATCTAAATGATAATTAAATTTAAAAGAGAAGTGGTGCAAGAAAATAGTTTAATCAAGTATGTAGAGTAAATTTGATAATTGGCTAATTTCATATTAAAAATTATTTTTATTGTATTAAAAGCTAAGTTTAATTATAATCTAAGCCTAAAATTTAAAAAGGTTTAACTTGTTTGCCGATACGAAACTATTTTATACATGTACGGTTTTGATTGCCATTGGAATTATTTTCTCGCTATCTTTGCCGGCTTTTACTGTTTTATATTACGACTATACTAGCTATCACTTTTTTATCAGACAATTTATAGTCGGAACTACCGGTGTTTTCATCATTTGGTCTATCTCTAGACTAAATCCAGATAGACCTTTTTTGATGGGTCTTACTACGTTTGAGTTTATAGGATTTTTTATATTTTTTAGCTCTTTTTTACTTATGGTTATTATGCAGTTTTTGCCCGCTTCTATCGTACCAGTAACAGGCGGAGCTAAAAGATGGATAAGGCTTGGAGGTATATCTTTGTCTCCTGTCGAGTTTTTTAAGATAGGATTTGTATTTTTTTTAGCTTGGAGTTTTGCTAGGAGGATAGATAATAATAAAAAACGGTTAAAAGATGAATTTAGACTGCTTTTACCGTATTTTGTAGTATTTGGAATGGCTGTGTTTTTGATAGCTATTATGCAAAAAGATCTTGGGCAAGTAGTTGTTTTGACTTTAGCTTTGATGATACTTGCTACTTTTGCTGGAACTAGTAAGAAATTTTTTGGAATTTTGGGATTGATCGGCGTTATTATGGTGTTTCTTGCTATTATATCTCAAGATCATAGAATTAGACGTTTTAAATCTTGGTGGGTGACAAATCAAGATTTTATATTATCGATTTTGCCATCACATATGGCTGAGTTTATGAGAGTTAGCGACAGCGAAGAACCTTATCAGATAAGCCACTCTTTAAATGCGATTTATCACGGAGGATTTTTCGGTGTTGGGCTTGGAAATGGTACATTTAAACTAGGATTTTTAAGTGAGGTTCATACCGACTTTGTTTTAGCAGGAATTGCTGAAGAGATAGGATTTGTCGGGATATTAGTCATAACTTTTTTGATGATTTATACTATTTATCGTATTTTTAAGATATCTGCAAGAAGTCAAAATAAAGTCTATCATCTATTTACTCTTGGCATAGGTTCTATCATAACAATGGCGTTTTTAATGAATGCTTATGGAATTACATCTATCACTCCTATAAAAGGTATAGCCGTTCCGTTTTTGAGCTATGGCGGAAGTTCTATTTTAGCACTTTGTGTTGGGATAGGTATGGTTCTTATGATCAGTAAAAAGGCGGATTTATCATGATAGCTATAACAGGAGGAGGCACAGGCGGTCATCTTGCTATAGCAAAAGCTTTGGCGATAGAGTTAAAAAACCGCGGTGAAAATGTGATATTTATAGGTTCAAATAGCGGTCAAGACAGAATGTGGTTTGAGCATAGCGATATATTTAAATTTAAATATTTCTTTCCTAGTAGAGGTGTAGTAAATAAAAAAGGCATTCATAAATTTTTTGCTTTGCTTAATATAATTAAATTAGCTTTTAGTTGTCGCCGAATTTTTAAAGAGCATAATATCTCATCTGTGATAAGTGTCGGCGGATACAGCTCCGCTCCTGCTTCTTTTGGGGCGGTTATGTTTAGAAAAAAGCTATTTATACATGAACAAAATGCTGTAAAAGGCAAGCTAAACTCTATTTTAAAACCGTTTTGTAGTAAATTTTTTAGCTCATATGGGGAGCATTCTTATGATTATCCTATAGATAGAAAATTTTTCAATACTGCTAGAGTTAGAAATGAGTTAAAAACCATACTTTTTTTAGGCGGTTCGCAAGGTGCTAGTTTTATAAATAACTTAGCTTTAAATTTAGCTTTAAATTTAAAAAATAATAATATAAATATTATCCACCAATGCGGAGCAAAAGAGCTAGAAATAATCAAATCAAAATATGACAAAATGGGTGTCGAAGCCGTTGTATTTGATTTTAGTAATGAGATCGAAGCGTATATGCAAAAATCCGATTTATGTATAAGCAGAGCCGGAGCAAGCACTCTTTGGGAGCTTTGCGCAAATGCACTTCCTGCCATATTTATACCATATCCTTACGCCGCTAGCAATCATCAATTTTACAATGCTAAGTTTTTGCTAGATAGCAATCTTACTAAAATTTATAAACAAAATGACTTAGATGAAAATATACTATTTATAGATATTCTAAATTTAGATATAAATAGCATTTCAATCGGCCTAAGAAGTATCGTTTCTCCAAACGGTGCTAAGATAATTGTAGATGAAATCTTAAAAAAATAATAAGAAAAAATCTTAATTCAACTATTTTAATATTTTTTATATATTTTATATGTAAATTTGAGCTATTTTTAGCATATTTTCTTTACAAAAGTATGGAAAATACTTGAATAAAGTTAAAAAATAATGTACAATATGCTATTGTAAAATTTTAAATAAAGGATTTGAAATGACAAAGGCAGAATTTGTGGGCTTAGTTGCTTCTAAAGCTGGACTTACAAAAAAAGATACTGAGCTTGCACTTGATGGTTTCCTTGGAAGTATAAGTGAAGTTTTAACAAAAGGTGATAGCGTAACTTTTGTAGGATTTGGTACATTTGGAGTAACTGAAAGAGCTGCTAGAACAGCTAAAGTTCCAAGTACAGGAAAAGAGATAAAAGTACCTGCTAAAAAAGCTGTTAAATTTAAAGTAGGTAAAAATCTTAAAGATTCAGTTGCAAGTGCTGGTTGCGCCAGTTCAAAATGTTCAACTAAAAAGAAATAATTTAAGCCCCTTCTGCAAAGAAGGGCTTTTATCCTCATAGTTTTTAAATTTTAAAAACTAAATTTTAATTTTAAGCTTCTTTCACGTTTATTTTTATATTTATTATTTTTTATATATCAATAAAATATTTTAGTATTTCATAATATCAATGTTTATTTTGTCAATTTTGTGATGAATTTCTAATTCAAATTTATAAATAAAGTGTGCTATAATGTATATTTTATTTTGCTTTAGGGAGGATTGTATGGAGTATTTGAAAGGAAATATTGATTATATTATTATATCTATTCTTGTTTTTATGAGTTTTTTAGTGGTTTGGTTTAGCATTGAGAGAGTACTTTTTTATATGAAGGTCGATCCTAAAAAATACGTCAGCAAAAATCTCTTTGAAGAGGATCTTACAAAAAATCTTACGATACTTTATATAATCTATACGAATGCACCTTATATAGGACTTTTGGGTACTGTGGCTGGTATTATGATAACATTTTATGATATGGGTATGAGCGGAGGAATCGATACAAAATCCATAATGATAGGTCTATCTTTAGCGCTTAAAGCTACTGCTTTAGGACTTATAGTTGCCATACCTACGCTTATAATTTATAATGGATTTATAAGAAAAGTAGATGTTTTTTTAAACAGATATGAGAGTTAGATATGAGACTTGCTAAAAGAGATGGATTAAATATAGTTCCTTTTATAGACATTATGCTTGTTTTGCTCGCTATAGTTCTTAGTATTTCTACATTTATTGCTGAGGGAAATATCAAAGTAGATTTGCCAAAAGCACAAAGTGCTACAAATAGCGATGAAAGCTCAAGAGTGATAATATCTATCGATAAGAATTCTAATATATTTATAGATGATAAGCCTGTTTTAGAAGATGAGATCGTATCTAAAATATCAAATATCAGCCCAGAAACTTTAATTATATTAAGAAGCGATAAAAGTAGTAAATTTGAGTCTTTCATTAAGGTTATTGACGCGTTAAAAAGTCAAAATCATGAGAAATTTGCTATATCTGCTAAGGTAGGTAATGAATAGTTTTATTGGATTTTTCATATCTTTGTTGCTACATGCGGGGTTGATTTTAGGATTTGTTTTGCTAAGCGCAAGAGACTCTGCAGATCAGATCCAAAATGAGCAACTTTTAAAACTAACTTTTTCAAATTTAAGTAGTTTAGAAGATATACCAAAACCATATGAAGAAGTTTCAAAATCTATTATAGAGGAGAAAAAAGAGGTTGAACAAGCACTTCAAAAAAAGATAACAGAAAAAAAGATAGAGCAAATCGATACTAAAAAGATAATCAAACATACAAAATCTGATAAAAAACAAGAACAAATTCCCAAAAAACAGACCGTTCAAAACATTGATACAAAGCAGATACAAAGCATAGAGCCGAATTTAAAAAGCACTGCTCAAAATAGTACTGAGCAAAAAATATTTGATCAAAATGCTAATCAAAATAAAATTGAGCAGCAGCCAAAAAATACTACAAATGAAAATATGATTATAGGGACAAAAATAAGAAATATCATAGCAAATTACGCTAGAAAAAACTATCCTAACTCTGCAAGAAGAAAAAGACAAACCGGAGTTGTAAAAGTCTCATTTATGTATAAAGTTAGTGGAGAAGTAACTAACGTAAAAATAGATCAAAGCTCAACATACACGGTTTTAGATGAAGCTGTTTTAACTGCTATACAAAAGACAAAATCCAAATTTCCCTCTATCAAAAATGATACAAATTTCCAAATTGAAGTTGAGTTTAGTTTAAGCTGAAACAAAAATTCAGCCAAAATTGGCTAGAATTATATACATGAGAATAGATAAATTTTTAAATACCGTAAATATTACCAAACGCCGTGCTATCAGCGAAGATATGTGCAAAAGCGGAGTTATCAGCATAAATGATAAACCTGCTAAACCTAGTAAAGAGGTCAAAGTAGGCGATAAAATAACTATAAAGTTTCTTGCTAGAGAAGTATGCTATATGGTCATTGCGCTTCCTACTTTAAAAACCATACCAAAAAGTGAGCAAGAGAAGTATGTTAAAGAGATTTGAATTAGGCGAAGATGAGCTTGATTTGATAGTTAAAGAGCTTCCAAAATCCGGTGTTATAGTACTTCAAGGAGATCTTGCAAGCGGTAAAACAACTCTTGTAAAATCCATCGTAAAATCTGCTGGTATAGATGAAAATGTTTCATCGCCGACTTTTAGCGTAATGCAAAATTATGGTAATATTTATCATTATGATATATATCAAAACGGCATTGAGTCGATTAAAAAAAATGGCTTATTTGAAAATTTCTTTGAAGATGGACTTCACATAGTTGAATGGGGAGATGAAAATCTTATTGATATGTTAAATAAATATGAGATAAAAGTTTGCGTTGTGAAGATATCTGTTTTAAATGATAAACGTACATATGAGGTGAATTTTGCATAAACTTGAAGTAAAAAATTTAGAAAAAACTATAAAAAAAACTAGAATTATAAATGGCATATCGCTTGAAGTTAGCAGTGGCGAAGTAGTTGGTTTGCTTGGTCCAAACGGAGCTGGTAAAACAACAACGTTTTATATGATCTGCGGACTTATAGCTCCTAGCAAGGGTCATATTTTCCTGGATGGCAAAGATATATCATCTACTCCTTTGCATAAAAGAGCAAGGCTTGGTATAGGCTATTTACCTCAAGAAAGTAGTGTTTTTAAAGATTTAAGTGTTGAAGAAAACTTAAGTTTAGCAGCTGAAATTTTTTATACTGATAAAAGAGTTATAGATGCAAAAGTAAATGAAATGCTTAATTTGCTAAATATAGAGCCTATTAGACAGAGAAAAGGTCTTAGCTTAAGTGGCGGTGAAAGAAGAAGATGTGAGATAGCAAGAAGCTTGATGATAATGCCTAAATTTTTACTTCTTGATGAACCGTTTGCCGGCGTAGATCCAATCGCTGTAGCCGATATACAAAGCATTATAAATGATTTAAAAAAGTTAAATATAGGAGTTTTGATAACAGATCACAACGTAAGAGAGACTTTAGCTATCTGTGATAGAGCGTACGTCATTAAAAATGGTAGTTTATTAGCTAGTGGAAGCTCAAATGAAGTGGCAAATAATAAACTTGTACGAACGCACTATCTTGGAGAGGAATTTAGGCTACTAGACTGATGAAACTAGCTCAAAAAGTTACTCAAAAAGCTAAGCTAAATCAGACTCTTAGAAACTGGCTTCCGATACTGCAAGTAAGCAGTGATGAGTTAAAAGATACTTTAGAGCCTTTTATAAAAGACAATCCGTTTGCTACTTTAGAAATAACTCCTAAAAAACATACGAAAAATTTTTACGGCGATCTTTATAAAAATTCCATAAGTGATACTATAGAATCATCTAGCATTTATAAAGAAAGTTTATATGAAAAGCTATATTCTCAGATAAATGCTCCTCTTTTTCCTACTCAAAAATCAATAGAAATTGCAAATTTGATAGTAGAATGTATAAACAATGAAGGGTATTTTGAATGGGACGATCACAAATTTATTAAATTTGAAAAAAGTGAAGTTGAGCGGATAAGACAAAGATTTGCATATCTTGAGCCAACTGGAGTAGGGGCTTTGGATTATAAAGAGAGCTTTATATTTCAGCTTGATGATATAGACTGTGATGAGAAAATTTATACTCTTGTGCAAACTATCATCAATGATTTTGAAAACTTGAGTAGATATACGAAGCAAAAAAATTATGAAGACGCTATAAAAATCATTAAAAAATTTAAAAATCCACCTGCCATAGAGTATTTAGAAGACGATAGTCAGATCATTCCTGATATTTTTGTATTTAATAATGATAATGGTATAGAGATAAAAGTAAATGATGAGTTCTATCCAGATATTATTATCGACACAGAAGGAATCGATGAAAAAAACGAGTTTGTTTCTTCAAGAGTAAAGGAGGCAAAAGATCTCATAGATGCTTTAGAAATGCGTAAATCCACGCTTTATAAGATAGGGCTTATGATAATAGAATATCAGTATGACTACTTTTTTGGCGGAGATATAAAGCCTATGAAGCTAAAAGATATAGCCGGAGATTTAGGAAGAAATCCATCTACTATCAGTAGAGCCATACAAAATAAATTTTTAAGCTGTGCTCGTGGTATAGTTCCTCTTAAGAATTTCTTTGCTGCAGCAGCTAGCGAAGATATATCAAACGCGGCTATAAAAGATTTTGTGAAAAATCTCGTAAAAACCGAAAATCACACAAAACCTCTTAGCGATGAAGCCATACTATCTGAGATAGAAAAAGAGTTCAGTATAAAGCTTGTTAGAAGGACGATCACAAAATACAGAAAAGCTCTAAATATAGCTAGTTCAAATGAGAGAAAACGTCTATATATTATAAATGCTTAATGTAATTTATAATATTTTTGTAAAATCAAATGATGATTTTATTTTAATCAAATTTTAGGTAAAATATTTTAAAAAAGGTAGAATATATGAAAATAGATATTAATTTGAACGATGATAATAAAAATTATAGCGTATTTATAGATGAACTTAAAAATCTTAAATTTAAAGGTAAAGTTGCTGTAATAACAAACTCAAAAGTAGGCGGTTTATATCTTGGAGAGATTTTAAATTTGATAGACGCCGATGAGATATTTAGCGTTTGTATTCCAGATGGTGAGCAGTATAAAAATCTAGCTATGATAGAGCATATATTAGAACAACTTTTTGTGAGCAGACTTGAAAGAAGCAGCACTCTTATAGCTCTTGGAGGCGGAGTTATAAGCGATATGACAGGATTTGTCGCTAGTATTTATGAGCGTGGTATAAATTTTATAAATATCCCAACAACGCTTTTAGCGCAAGTAGATGCGAGTGTAGGCGGCAAAACAGGAGTAAATAATAAATTTGGAAAAAATCTTATCGGTACTTTTTATCAGCCAAAGGCTGTATATTGTGAAACTAAGTTTTTAAACTCTTTGCCAGATAGAGAGTTTAGTGCTGGAATGGCTGAAGTGATAAAAATGGCTATTATGTTTGATAAGGATTTTTTTAAATTTATACAAGATAATAACGTAGAAAATAGCCAAATACTAAAACAAATCATAGCAAAATGCGTAGAGATAAAAGCTGATGTTGTAGCAAAAGACGAGAAAGAAAGCGGTGTTAGAGCGGTTCTGAATTACGGTCATACGTTTGCTCACGTTATCGAAATGCAGACAAATTATAAAAAATTTCTACACGGTGAGGCAGTTGCAATCGGTATAAATATGGCAAATCATTTAGCTTGTAAGCTTGGTCTTTTATCTAAAAAAGAGTTAGATACGATAGAGCAAACTCTTATAAAATTTGGTTTGCCTACTACTTATCATATAAGCGATGAAAAGGCGTTTTACGACTCATTTTTCTTAGATAAAAAGAGTGAAAACAAAAAGATCAAATTTATACTTCCAAACGGTATTGGCTCGTACGCTTTGAGAAACGATATAGATAAAAATAGCGTTTTAGATATTTTGAGGATGTTTAAATGAAAAAACTGCTTGTAATTTTTGCTGTTCTAATACCGTTTTTATCTGTTTTTGGAGTTACAAATTACGATTCTAGCCAAAAAATAGACGAATTAAACGCAAAAATATCAAATTACGACGCTAAGATCAAAAACAACATTTGGCTTATTAGATACTCAAATTACAATACTTACCAAAATTTAGTTACAGAGTTAGAATATGCAAAAAATGAGCTGGAGAATTTAGATAAGAAAAATAGTAAAAAAGCAGATGATTTAAAAAAAAGAATTTCTAGCCTAAAAGAGCAGATAGAGCTGCTAAAAGAGTATGAAAGATCACCTTTTCAAAGTATGCTTGTGGTGCCTGAGATAGAAGAGATCAAAAAGATAACAAATCCTATAGCTCTGATATCTGGATTTTCATATATTAAAAAGCTAAAAAACGAAAAAGAAGAGTATATAAATCGACTTATAAAATTAGAAGATGCGCTTAATGTTTTTATGGAAAAAGAGACTTTACAGCAAGAAATTTACGATATAAACTCAAGTAGCGAAAATCTTTCTAAGCTTAATGAAACTAGGCGTGAGATTAGCGAGTTTCAGATCGCAAAAGATATCGCTACGACTACGTTTGGTGTATATCAAAAAAAGCTTGATGAGTCTATAAATAGAGCTAGTTTGGAAGTAAAAGAGCAGATAAAACAAGCTTTAAGCATACTTTTTACGATAATTGTAGTTATATTAATAGGATTTTTATGTAAATTTGTTGCAAAAAGATATGTAACGGATAATCAAAAATTTTATACGATAAATAAATTTATAAATGTGATAAACTTTACTATTATTATATTTATTTTGCTATTTGCATATATAGAAAACGTAAGCTATATGGTTACTATACTTGGATTTGCTTCTGCTGGTCTTGCTATCGCGATGAAAGATATGTTTATGAGCTTGCTTGGTTGGAGTGTTATCATTTTTGGTGGTACTTTTCACGTCGGCGATAGGATAAGAGTTAGGTATCAAAACAGCGATTATGTAGGAGATATCATAGATATAAGTCTGCTTAGAATGACCATTTATGAAGATATAACTCTTACTACTTATCTTACAAATAGAAGAAGCGGACGTATAATATTTGTGCCAAATAACTATATTTTTACCGAACTTATAGCAAACTACACTCACAGCGGTATGAAAACTGTATGGGACGGTATAGATATAATGCTTAGTTTTGATAGTAATCATAAAAAAGCTATGTATATCATCAAAAATATCACGAGAAAATACTCAAAAGGCTATACTGATATAGCCAAAAAACAGATGAATAAGCTAAGAGATCAGTATAGTATAAAAAATCCAAATGTTGAGCCTAGAATTTATAGCTTTTTTGAGCCTTATGGCATAAATATAAGCGTTTGGTATATGACGAACTCATACGCGGCTTTAGCTCTTAGGAGTACTATTAGCGCTGAGATTATCGAAGCTTTAAATTTAGAAGAAGATATAAAAATAGCATTCCCGACTCAAACTCTGTTTTTTGGCAAAAAGAGTAAGCCTATGAATCATATAACCGATGTTAGTAAGGAAATTTTATATTGAAAATATACTTTAAAACTTTTGGTTGTAGAACAAATATCTACGACACGGAGCTTATAAAAAGCTATATAAAAAGCTATAAAATAACAAATAACGAAAATGAAGCAGATATAATAGTAGTAAATTCATGCACAGTTACAAATGGAGCTGATAGCGGAGTAAGAAGTTATATAAATCAGGTGAAAAATAGCGGTAAAAAAGTAGTTTTAACAGGTTGTGGAGCTGTTAGTAAGGGTGAAGAGTTATTTAAAAAAAGTTCTGTTTTTGGAGTTCTTGGAGCTAGCAATAAATCTAAAATAGATGAGTTTTTAAATTTACAAAACCGATTTTTTGAGCTTGGAGATCTAAATTTTATCGATAAAAATATAGTAAGCAACTATGAAAATCACACAAAAGCTTTTATAAAAATTCAAGAAGGGTGTAATTTTAAGTGTAGCTACTGCATCATACCTTCTGTAAGAGGAAAAAGTAGAAGCATAGATGAAGAAGTTATACTAAAAGAGGCACAAATTCTAGCTAGTAATGGATATAATGAGATAGTGCTAACTGGTACAAATATAGGTAGTTATGGAGAAGAAAAAAGTAGTTCGCTTGGCAAACTTCTTCAAAAATTAGGCAGTATAAAAGGTATAAAACGAATAAGACTTGGTAGCATCGAGCCTAGCCAGATAGATGAGAGTTTTAGAGAAATTTTGCAAGAGTCGTGGCTAGAAAAGCATCTTCACA
This sequence comes from Campylobacter fetus subsp. testudinum 03-427, assembly GCA_000495505.1. Taxonomy (NCBI): domain Bacteria; kingdom Pseudomonadati; phylum Campylobacterota; class Epsilonproteobacteria; order Campylobacterales; family Campylobacteraceae; genus Campylobacter; species Campylobacter fetus. Next base: position 873,585 of record CP006833.1, read on the forward strand.
TAGCATTACAGCATACGAGTCAAACTATGCTTGATATAATGCGTCGTAGAAATAGGGCGTTTAAAGATATAGAGCTTTTTAACGAGCTTTCAAATTTGGGCTTTGCTCTTGGCAGCGATTATATAGTAGCTCATCCAGGAGAGAGTGAGGAAGTATGGGAAGAGGGTTTGGAAAACTTTAAAAAATTTCCTATAACTCATCTCCACGCATTTATATATAGTCCTAGAAGCGGCACTCATTCGGCTTCTATGAAGATTAACGTAGATGGCATAGTAGCAAAAAATCGTCTAAAAACACTGAAAAATATAACATTTGTAAATAATTTTGAATTTAGAAAAAGAAACAAAACAAATTTAAATATTTTAGTAGAAAAACAAGGTAATGATGGACTTTATGACGGATTTGATCAATTTTATAACAAGATAAAGATCAAATCAGATAAAGATATATCAAAAGAGTGGATAGAGCTTAGTAATTACGAGGTAAAACCAGATGAAAATTACGCAGAAATTTAAATTAAATTTAAATAAAAAAATTTGGGTTATAGCAGTAGGAACGATTTTAGTAGTTCTTCTTGGTGTAGTGTTTTTCAGAAATATTCCAAAAGATATAAGTTTAATGCAATATGATAATTTGTTGCAATCAAACTCTATCCAAAGCGCAGCTATAGATGGAGAAAAGATCGTTATAAAAGCTGGAAATCAGAACTATTATGTTGTAAAAGACTCTATAAATTTAAATGAATTAGGTCAGAAAGTACCTTTAAAAGTTAGCAGTGATTATAGTATTTTAGAGGATTTATTGCTTATTGTTATATTTATTGTTATGTTTATTTTTGGATTTAAATACTTTAAAAAATCTAATTTAAACTATAAAAAAAGCTCCGCAACAGATGCAAATGATCTAAACCAAATAGTTAGTTCAGATGTTGCTCCTGCTATATCAAATGTTATGTTTAAAGATGTTGCTGGGATAAATGACGTAAAATTAGAGTTAATGGAGATAGTTGATTTTCTAAAAAATCCAAAAGCTTATCAAGAACTCAGTATAAAAATGCCAAAAGGCGTTTTAATGGTAGGACCTCCAGGAGTAGGTAAAACGCTTATAGCAAAGGCAGTCGCGGGAGAAGCTAATGTACCGTTTTTCTATCAAAGCGGTGCAAGTTTTGTACAAATTTATGTAGGAATGGGTGCAAAAAGAGTTAGAGAGCTATTTTTTAAAGCAAAAGCATATGCTCCAAGTATTATATTTATAGATGAAATAGACGCAGTTGGCAAGGCTAGGGGAGGCGGTAGAAACGATGAGAGAGAGGCTACTTTAAATCAGCTTCTTACTGAAATGGACGGATTTACCGATAATAGCGGCGTTATAGTCATAGCAGCTACAAATAAAATAGAGATGATAGATGAAGCTCTACTTAGAAGCGGTCGTTTTGATAGAAGGATATTTTTAGGTTTGCCAGACTGCAAAGATAGAATGGCGATACTAAATTCTTATCTAAAAGATAAAAAACATGAAGTAGATATAAATACTGTAGCAAAAAATACTACAGGATTTAGCGGAGCAGGACTAGCAACTCTTGTTAATGAAGCAGCTATAAATGCTTTTAGAAATCATAGAACTATCATTCAAAACGATGATTTTAAAGCGGTGGAAAACAGAGTTTTATATGGTAAAAAGAAAATTTACTCTTTGAGCCAAAGTGAAAAAGAGATTCAAGCTCTATACCAAGGAGCAAAAGCATTAAGCGCTGAGTGGTTTGGTGTAGATTTTGATAAGATATCTTTGCTTGAAGATAGATTTTTATCTCAAGATAGTTTTTTAGAGTCAAAAACTATGATTTTATCTCGTATAAAAGTATATTTAGCAGGTAGCGTAGCACTAAAAATTTATAAAAATGAACTATATACTAACTCAAGTAGCGATATATTAAACGCTAGAGAACTTGCTAAAAAGCTTGTTATAGACTACGCTATGACTGGAAATCTTATGGCGAGCAATAACGATATAAAAGATATTTTAGATGAGTGTTTAAATGAGACGGCTGAGCTTATAAAAGGCATACAAAAAGAGCTTTTTGTACTTAGTAGTTATCTAGTAGATAATGAAAGTGTAGATAGAGATACTATAAAAGATATGATAAGGAAGATAAATGAGAGCTAAAATAGGAGTTTTAACTCTAAGCGATAGAGCTAGTAGTGGAGTTTATGAGGATAAAAGTGGAATTGCTATAAGAGATATTTTGCAAGATTGGCTTATAAGCCAAACAGAGTTTATATATAAAATTATACCAGATGAATATGATTTAATAGTTGAAAATTTAAAAGATATGTGTGATGTTTCTAAGTGCGATCTCATTTTTACCACAGGAGGAACTGGACCATCTCCTAGAGACGTTACACCTGAAGCTACTGAGGAGATTTGCCAAAAGCTTATGCCTGGATTTGGTGAGCTGATGAGAGTTGCTAGTTTAAAATTCGTTCCTACAGCTATCTTATCTAGACAAACAGCTGGTATAAGAGGTAAAACTCTTATTGTAAATCTTCCTGGTCAGCCAAAAGCTATAAAAGAGTGTTTAGAGCCGATATTTCCGGCGATTCCATACTGTTTGGATTTGATAGGAGCGGCTTATTTACAAACTGATGAGAGTAAGATAAAAGCTTTTAGGCCAAATAAAAAGTAAAGTTTTATACGTTAAAAAACTGATAGTTGTTTATATATTGATAAAATTTAAAAGTGTAGGTATAAAACCTACACTAATAATTTATTTATTTCTAGCTTTTTCCCACTCTTCCCATGAGTTTGGTTGGTGGAATTTTTGCTCATAAAGCATAGCTCCAAGCTCTTTGTGTCCGACGTGTTTGTGACAATCAGTACATTTCATAGCTTCAGCTGTACTTTTTAGCTCCACATATCTATCGTGCATTTTGTTTATCGCTCTAGTCATATTACCATCGCTTGTTTTTAAGATATTTGCATGGCATTTTAGACATGAGCTATCAAAAGTATAGTTATCTCTAGTGTATTGCCTATTTCCTAACCAGTCTTTTTTATCTGGATCTCCTAGCATTGTCGTAAAGCCCTCAGCAACGCCGTTTTTGGCTTTTGTAAATAGATATCCAATCAAGCTATCGTGAGGCAAATGGCAGTCGCTGCACTTAACTTTGACGCCATGAGTAGCACTTGCTCCATGCACTGAGTCGGCTAAATTTGTTTGTGCTATAGCGCCATCCCACGCGTGACAGCTACCGCAAAACGGATAGTCTCCAGTAACTTCTACTACCTTATATCCACCAAAAACAACTACTAGAGTAAGGGTGATGGTGATGCCAATTATTATTAAAACTTTTTTCATCTTTTACTCCTTATTTGACTTGTAGTTTTTTCATAGAGTCTTGAGTGTGACATCTAAGACACATATTGATCGTAGGTTGGTGCGCTTTGTGACAGTTGTCGCAGTCTAAAGCTTCGTAATGCGGACTTTTATGTATATTGTCGTTGTGTCCTAAGCCTCCTGTGGCTTCTGCTATCTTTTCATAGCTTCCGTGACAAGCAAGGCATGACTTTTGCATAGCTGCGGAGTAGTCTTTTTTATCTGCTTCTAAATGACAGCTTTTACAGTCCAAATTTAGCTTTTTATGCACGCCCGTTATAGGAAATGCATTGCTGCTAAAGTCCATTGTTATCTCACCTTTTGAGTTTTTTAAAGGATTAAGATCAGCTCCAAAAACAAACGAGCAAAGTATAAGTAGGCTTAAAATTAAATTTCTCATTATGCACCTCTTTTTTCGTTGTATTTTTTAGACAAAGCCGCTCCGGCTCTTTTACCATAGACTAAGCAGTCAAGAACTGCGTTTGAACCAAGCCTGTTAAATCCGTGTCTTCCGCCAGTGACTTCGCCACAAGCGTATAAATTCTGTACTATTTGCATATCGTTGTTATATACTTCACAATCTTTTGTAGTTTTTATACCGCCCATACAGTGATGCACTTTTGGTCCTGGACGAGACGCAAAAAACGGTGCTTTTTCTACTTTTATGAATTGACCTTTAAAAGGTGAGTAGTTTCTACCAAATTTAGGATCTTTAATGCTTGGATCTTTTGAAGCTTTATCTACCCATTCGTTATACTCTTTAAGTTCAGTTAAGAACGGCTCTTTGTTGATACCATAAAATTTGATAAGCTCGTCCATAGTCTCGAACTGCTTTACTGCACCTACAGCCATACCTCTTTGAAGATCTTTTATATCGACCGTCTTTTTTGTTCCTTCTACATCCATAATCAAAATAGGTGGATTTTTACCTTTTTCGTTCATCGCCCAAATAGCGTCTGAGCCGATTTTACGATCAGCTATCTCATTTACAAATCTAAGTCCGGTTTTTGGATTTACCATTATGCCATAAGCATAAGCTCTTGTTATCCAGCGATACGCAAAGCCAAAAAACGGCTCATCGTGGCTAGTTACGTGAAGCCTTTGAATGTATTGCATATCTATAAATTTAATATTATCACTTAATAGCCTTCTTACAGTATATCCAGTAGCGCCCATGTGATTTGTAGTAAGAACATCTTCTCTTAAAGCAGGATCGAAATTTTGTCTGAAATTTATATCTGCACCCCAGCCTCCAGTAGCTAGTATCAGTCCGCCATAACAGCGATAGTACTTTATTTGTCCGCTTTTGTTCTCTTCTTCTACTGCTAAACGATCAAATTTAAACTCATACTTTTCACGTACTTTTATACCGACTACTTCACCTTTGTCATTGTAGATGATATCGTCCATTATAATGCGGGTGCGTATCTGTCCGCCGCGACTTAGTATAGTTTCTTGTAATGGTCTAGTGATGTAGCTTCCAGCACCTGCTGAGTGGCTTCTAGGATTTGTATGTCCGCCGCTTCTGCTTACCCATTTAAACTTTACACCGTTTTTCTCAAGCCATGTAAATGTTTCTGGTCCTCTATAAACCATTTCCCTAACAAGTTCCACATCATTTAAATTATGACCGCTTTTTAAAGTGTCTTTTATCTGAAGTTCGGGGTCGTCTTTTATACCGTCTCTTTCTTGAATCCAAGTACCAGCAATCGCGATACTTCCGCCGCTATATGCTGAATTACCTGACAAATAAGGCATCTTATCTATCATTACGCAGTTTGTAAGACCGTAATCTAGAAGCGATATCATAGCAGCGCTTCCAGCAAATCCACTACCTACTACTATAGCATCAAAACTCTCGTCCCACTCAGGCACATCGCTTACACTCATCTTGCCAAACGAATAAGACGGAAGTAACGACATAGCCGCCATACCGCTAAGCATTTTTAGCGTATGTCTTTTTTGCTTGTCAAACATCTGTTTCTCCTTTGTTTAAAAGTTACAATGGGAAAATTATAAATGATATTGAAATTTGCAGATATAAAAAATATGCTAAATTTGTTTAGAGCATTATTTGTTAAATTCAGTGTAAATATGGAAAATAAGTAGTCTTATGGTAAATTTATATAGATAAAATCTATTTGGTTAAGTTCATTTTTGGTATAAAATGCTATAGGTAATTCGTGATTATAGGTTTTATAGTCGTAAAAAACCGTATATATTTTGTTTAAAATCGTTTCTAAATTTAGATGAGTGCGTATAAAATCCACTTTTATAAATTTGCAGTCACTTATAGAGATATCTGGTCTATTTTCATCGTTTGATGCATAAATCAAATTTGAATACTCTATGATAAAGTATTTCTTACCGTTTAAAAACTGAGTATTATTTTGACTAAAAGTTATGGAGAGTTTAAGACTGCTTATAAATACTTCTTCATATATAAGCTCTTCTTTTATGATAATTTTTCTAAACTCATCTCTAAAAGCAGACGGACTTGAGCCAAATTCCTTACTAAATGCTCTACTAAAGCTCTCTATATGTGAAAATCCACAGTCATAAGCTATATTTGATATGTTCTCATCGCTAAAACTGAGCAAAAACTTAGCTCTATTTAGCCTTAAATTTCTTAGATAATTAGCCAAAGTCTGACCAGTATAGTTTTTAAACATTCTTTGAAAATGAAACTTAGAATATCCACTCACCGTAGCGAGTTTATCCACGCAAAGGCTATCGTCGTTTAGGTTATTACGCACGAAAAGCAGCACTCTATCTATAGTTCCGTCGTAGTCGGTTTTGATCTTGTCATAGCTGATATCTTGAAACAAGAAATTTATACTTCCGTCTATGACTGTTTTAGTAAGTAGATAAGATTTATTATTTATAGTCAAATTTAAATACTGTTCGTCGCTTTGTATAAATTTACTTTTTTCATCTTGCGCTATATAAGATGAGTTTAGTATATTTTGTTTTAAATTTATACCGTCAAATATATCATAAAAGCTGTCTATCTCTTTTGAAATAATATTAAATTCTTCATCGCAGCTTACCAAAACAGAGCTATTTTTCTTTGTTAGAGCGTCTTTTATGAAGTTGTTTTGTTCTTCTAGTTGCTTGTTGCTTTTTTTATTTTCTTTAAACCAAAACATATTAGTAAAAAAGTATATAAATACAAAAAATGCATAAAATATCAAATTTATAATGAAAAACTCGCTCAAGCTACTTTCGTAAATTTCACTATTTTTCTCAAATACTATAAACCACTTTGTATTATCTACTGGAAATTTGATATAATTTTTGTCTTCAAAGCTTACGTTTTGATTTTGCGAGATCTTTCCTAATATCTCCGTACCCTCATCCATCAAAAACAAATTCTTATCATAAAGCGATCTATACTGCGCAAAATAATCCGAGATAAACTTAAACGGTTGTCCGCCGCAAAACACTCCGCTTGTACCAAAAACGCTTATAGGAGTGCATATAGAAACGCTTCTAAGCCCAAGTCGCATACTAAAGTATGGTTTTGTGGCTATAGTTTTGTTCGCTTCTAAAGTATCGTTGAACCAGTCTCTTTTGGTCGGCGTATAGTTGTATGGAGTGACAAAATCTTTGTCCGATATAAAAAATTCACCTGTTTTTAAACCAAGTATGATATATGGGAAATTCGAGTTTTTTTGCAGACGAAACATAAGCTCTTTTAGGGCTTCTCTATCTTGTAAATCTTCTTCTTCTATGGTTCTAGCTAACTTTTGTACATCTATGAAATTTGACTTTGTCCAGTCATCAACTTTTAGCTTTACTCTATCAAAAACGCCTTGTTCGTACCTGCTTATGCTATGTTTTAAAATAGTATAGTTATAAATATAATTTATAAAAAGAAATATCAAAAATAGCGAACTTACCGCTAAAAACGACTTGATATCTCTTTTATTTATAAATTTCATTTATACAAAATCGTTCCAAGACGAATCATATTTGAGCCGCATTTTATAGCTAGTTCGTAGTCACTGCTCATTCCCATAGAGCAGATCTTTGCTCCATATTTTTGCAAATTCTCATAAATTTTATATGTGCTCTCAAAGCTTTTTTGTATCTCTTTTATGTCATCACTATGAGCACCGATGCTCATCACTCCTACTAAATTTAGATTTTTACAACTCTGTTTGATACGCAAAAACTCTTCACAAGCCGCATTTGGATCTACACCTTGTTTGGTATCTTCGTGAGCTGAGTTTATCTGAAGTAAGCAATCCAAAGTATAATCAAGCCTTTTATCCACAGCTAGAGCCTGTGAAAAACTCTCACAGCTTTGCCACAAAGTAGGGTGCAAAGCTAGAAGATGATTGATTTTATTTGCTTGTAATCTACCGATAAAATGCCAGTTTAAATTTAGTTCATTCAATATATCTTTTTTACGCTTTAACTCTTGAACTCTGTTTTCTCCAAAGTCCATTTGACCTTGAGAGTACAGCTCCAAAACCTCATTTTCGGTGACGTTTTTTGAAACAGCGATAAGTTTTGCACTTCCTATTTTACTTAAAATTTCGTCCAATCTCATTCATAAACTCCTGCAAGTCTAAGGATATCGTTAAATATAGTAAATGCCATCAACGCGAACAAAAACGCCATAGAACCATAACTTAACGCCGTAAAAACCTTTTCATTTACTGGTCTTTTAAGCACCATCTCATAAAGGTTAAAAACTATATGTCCGCCATCAAGTACTGGAAGTGGAAGTAAATTTAAAACACCTAAATTTACAGATATCAACGCTACTATCAAAAATAACACAGAAACGCTTATAGTAGAAGCTTTTGTCGTGATATCAGCCATAGCAACTATGCCGCCCATCTCTTTGATAGGAACTACACCAGTTATCAGCTTTTCAAGCCCTTTATAAATGAGTTTTGAGCTTTCTAATGTTTCATTAAATGCGTAAGAAATGCTGCTTAAACCCGGATTATACACTTTTGTTATCTCGCCACTTGGGCTTATACCTATGAGTGGAGTTTGAATTTTTTCTCTAAACATACTCATACTTTCGCCGATTTTAGGCGTCAAATTTATAGTTAAACGCTCACCGTTTCTATCGATGACTATATTTATCGGCTCAAGCTTAACTTGTTTTTTGATGTCATCCCACTGCCTTATAGGTACGCTGTTTATGCTTATTATTTTATCATCTTTTAGTATTCCTGCGCTATTAGCAGCAGAGCCTTGCTGGATAGTTCCTACTACAGGAGCTAACTTATCTACTCCGATAAATCCTAATGCGATATATAAGAAAAATGCTAACAAAAGATTAAAAAACGGACCTGCAAAAAGTATGGCTATGCGTTTTATAGGGCTTAAAACGTTGTAGCTATCGCTATCGTAATTTTTTAGCTTTGGGTCTAAATCATCTTGTCCTTTAAGCTGTACATAGCCGCCAAGTGGAATGGCGCTTAAACAGTAGTCAGTATTTCCAACTCTTTTTGTGTAGATTTTCTCACCAAATCCGATGCTAAAAGTATTGACTTTAACACCAAAAAATCTAGCAACTAAAAAATGACCGAGTTCATGGAAAAATATAAGAAAAGATATAGCTAAAATAGTCACGCCAAAATGTACGCCCCAGTGCCAAAAACTAGCTATCAAGAGTGCTAAAACCAAAAAAATACTTTTCAAATTTATCCTTTTTTGTTTTTAGTATAGCATAAATTTGTAAAGAAGCTATCTCAAAATATCCATTGTTTTATTGAATTTTATGTAATTAAAGTGTAAAATAACTTCTGAAATTTAAAAAGGTTTAATAAATGTATGTAGCACCTAGTATATTATCCGCAGATTTTGGAAAGCTTGATGATGAAGTAAAGGCTATCTGCGAAGCAGGAGCCGACCTTGTTCATGTAGATGTTATGGATGGGCATTTCGTGCCAAATTTAACCATAGGACCACTTGTCGTAAATGCAGTCGCAAAATCGTCCTCAAAGCCTTTGGATATTCATTTAATGGTAGAAAACGTACCGTTTTTCGTAGATCTATTTTTACCACTAAAACCTAAATTTATAAGCTTTCATATAGAAGAAGAAAAACATCCTTTAAGACTCTGTGATCACATAAGAAAAAATGGTGTAAATCCTGCCATAGTGTTAAATCCACACACTCCTGTTTCTAGCTTAGAGTATATAATAAACGATGTAGATATGGTACTTTTGATGAGCGTAAATCCCGGATTTGGCGGACAAAAGTTTATACCTTCGGTGTTAAATAAAGCAAAAGAACTTAGAGAGCTTATAGAAAAAAACAGTGCAAAATGTATGATAGAAGTCGATGGCGGCGTAAATGGCTTAAATGTTAGCGAACTTGATGAAGCGGGCGTAGATATAGTAGTAGCTGGAAATTTCGTATTTAGCTCAAGTGATTACGCAGAAGCTATCAGAGCATTAAAACTATAAAAAGTTATAAATTTGGAACAAAAGCTAGAAAACTTTATAAATTTACTCGGTAAAAGTAGCCTTAATTATTATGATTTTTTGCAAAAAGCAAATGACATATCAAGTTTAAAAGATATAATCAACGTTAAAGATTTTGACGATTGGAATATTTTAGGGCTTGGTTTAGTAAAAACAGAGAGCGGAAAAGTTACTTTAAAAAGCAAATATACTGATTTCAAAGATCAAGTTTTTTGTGTGGTAGATATAGAAACAAACGGCGGTATAAATAGCGGTCAGATCATCGAAATAGGAGCATTAAAACTCTTAGATGGAGTTGAAATAGGGCGTTTTGAAAGCTTTGTATATGCTCCAAATGTTCCAGAAAATATCAGTGAATTAACAGGAATTTATGCTGCTGATTTGGCTAAAGCTCCTAGCCTTGCAAATGTGCTTGAAAAGTTTAAGCTGTTTTTGGGAGATAGCGTATTTGTCGCACATAACGTCAAATTTGATTATGATTTTATAAGCATAAGTTTAGAACGTCTTGGTTTTGGAATGCTTTTAAATAGGCGAATTTGCACGATTGATTTGGCACGCCGAACGATAGTTTCGCAAAAATACGGACTTGGAACACTAAAAGAGCTTTTAGGTATAAGCAACGCTCATCACAGAGCTTTAAACGACGCTATAGCTGCGGCTGAGATATTTAAAGAGTGTGTAAAAAGAGTGCCTTGGAGTATTCAAAGCGTCGAAGATCTCATCATCTTTAGTAAAACTGCAAAGAGTTTAAAACTTCCAAATACTTTAGTTACAACAAGGGAATTTTAGTTAAAATTTACTGGATCTATATCCGCGTGAGCTCCGTAATATCTAGCTATTTTAGCAGCTTTTAATAGCGGGATATGAGAGTCTGATCTTAATAAAATATATCTTCTATGCTTCAGCGAAATGAACTCTATAAGTGCTTTTCCGTGACCTATAATTTCTAAATTTGAAATATCTTTTAAATTTGATAATATATCTTTTTCAAATTTCAAAGCATTTTGCTCATTTTTATCTTCTATAACTATTCTAAGAAGTCTTGCAAATGGTGGATATAAAGGATTTCTAGCTTCTAACTCATCTTCTAAAAATTTATCATAATCCTCTAAGTATTCTTGAAAAAACTCAGATTTATTTGTCTGGATAATAACTCTTCCCTCACCAACTCTAGCAGCACGACCCGCAACTTGCATAGCAAGAGCCAAAGTCTTCTCTCTAGCTCTAAAATCCGCATATTCAAGATGTTCATCAAGCCCCATAATCACAGCTAAATCGACATTATGATAGTCGTGACCTTTGCTTAGCATTTGCGTACCGACAAGGATATCTATCTTTTTGTTATTAAAGTTTTTTAGCAGAGTTGTTAGTTTGTTTTGCGTAGTGATTTCATCTTTATCAAATTTAGCTATCCTTGCATTTGGAAAAGCTTTTTCCAGACTTAAAACAAGCTCGCTAGTACCGATTTTGTTTGCTTCTAACATATCGCTACCACACTTAGGACAACTACTTGGTATAGCGGTGCTAAAGCCGCAGTAATGGCATTTAAGAGATTTGGTTTTTTTATGAAGACTCATAGAAACACTACAAAAAGGACATTTTATACTGCTAAAACAATTTATACAAGTTAGGAATTTAAAATTCGCTCTAGTAGGCAAGAAAATAACGGCTTGTTTCTGCATTTTTAGAGTTTTGTCTATATTTTCTATTATGGAGTTGCTTAGAGAAGTTGAAAAATTATCATAAATAAACTCTTTTTTAGAGTTAAAAAACGTTCCTTTTAGTCTAAAATGTTTAAATTTAAAAAAACTACTCACGCTTGGAGTAGCGCTTCCCAAAACAACTCTTATATCTCCAAAACTTGCTAGATAAATGCTTAGATCTCTAGCATTATAGTATGGCTCACTGCTATTTTTATAGCTATCATCATGCTCTTCATCAACTACTATAAGCCCCAAATTCCAAAACGGTAAAAATAGTGCCGACCTAGCTCCTGCTATTAGCTTGATCTCTCCACGAAAAAATCTTTCTAATAACATTTTTTTATTTTTAGGCGTTATTTTTGAGTGCCAGATACCTACTGATGAACCAAAATAATCCTCCAAACGCATTTGCATTTGCGGTGTTAGTGAGATTTCGGGCATTAAAAGTAGAGCTTGTCTATTTTCATTTAACACCTCTTTTATAAGAGATATATATACTTCGCTTTTTCCGCTTCCAGTATCTCCAAAAAGTAGTGAAACGCTATTTTGTTTGATAAACTCAAGAGCATTTTGCTGTTTTTGGCTTAGTTTTGGGGATTTTATAAAGCTATAATTTATACTTGAAATTTCATAGTAAGGCTCAAAAAGTCCTAAGCAAAGACCGATTTCGCAAGTGTAATATCTCGATATAAACTCAGCTAATTTTATCTGAATTTGCGTTAGTTTTTGCGGTAAAATTTCCAAAATAACAGACGTTTTAAATTTCGGTTTTTCTACACTTTTTATCACAAATCCATTGCAAATTTTGTTTTTTACTCTTACACTAACTGCGCTAAAAATTTCTATATCAAATTCACTTTCATAGGTGAGAGGTTTTAAATTTAAACCGCTAAGAGCTACTTCGTAATACCGCATACAATACTATTTATCATATTTTTTTAGATTTTCGCAAAGATCTTTTGGGGTAGATGTGCAAGTTTCAAATTTGCCATTTCCATTATCACTAAAAGTCGCTGTTCCGTAGTTTTTTATATCTAGTTTTAATGTTTTTCCACTTACTGACCACCTTAACAAGTAGTCTGAACTTGTATTGTTTGTTGTGCTTACTTTGGCTTCTTTTAGTATATTATTTAGGTTCGATGTTGCAGCCGAACTTTCCCCTGATACTAAGAAACTTTCGCTTCTTTTTAGAGCTATCGTCGATCTTATGTTGGCTAGTTCAACTTGTGCTTTTGCTATTTGAGCGTCTTTGCGGTTTATGCTAAAACGCGGTATCGCTATGCTAACTAGTATCCCTAAAATGATGATGACAAACACAATCTCCATTATCGTAAATGCTTTTTTCATATTTTATACTCTTTTAAATTTTTCAAATCGCTTCAGTGATACTCCAAGAAGCAGGATATTCCATAGTGCTTAATTTACTTGTATCTAAATACTCTTCGCCTACCAACGCGCAGTCTGCGATTTTTTTTGCTTCAGTAGTACTTGCAGTTCCACCGGTGCAGAAAAATTTACCATTTAAAGACGGGATAAATTTTCCGCTATTAGAGCACATATTTCCATTATATTTATACAAAGTAGGGGAACAGTAATTAAATACTATAGTTTTATCTCTAATCCTTAGAAAGTATCTTCCATCAAAAGGATCACCATTACCATCGTTTATTCTACTCCAGCCTTTTTCTTTTGCATTTTTAGCTCCTTTTATAGGAGCAGCTAAAACCATTTTAAATAGTAAATGGTAGTCATCAGTTCTAGGAGTAACATTTCTAGACTGGTCTAGCATCATAGGATATAAGCCTTTGTTTCTAGTTTTAAGAAAATCCATAGTAAATTTAGATCTATTGGCTGCTTCATTGCTTTTGTCATTAGGCCTAGGTGAATCGCATTTAGTAAAGCAGTAAAACTCGTCGTAACCTTCTTTTACCATCTGCGCTGCGGCGTAGTACTCAATGCCGCGTCTTATAGCTGAAATTTGCATTCTTATCTTTGATATTTCAGCGTCGTCTCTAGTTGCCACTAGTCTAGGTACTAAAATACTAGCCAACATTCCTAAAATGACGATAACAAAAACCATTTCGATAATAGTAAAACCCTTTGTAAATGGCTTGGTTATACTTGTATTTTTAAATTTAGTATTCATAAAAACTCTTTTTTAAATTTTTTGCTCATCTAATAAACTACATTTTATTTCATCATCACTACAGTAAAATTGACCTAGTGGAGTATCTGTTGTTGATGAGCATTGATTTGTCGCAGTAGAACAGTAATCAAAACGAACAGATGCATTTCCAAATCTCACGTAATACCTACCAGGTGCAGTATCGCCGTTTTCATCAAATTTACTCCAGCCGTTTTCATTTTTGCTTTTAGCTCCTTTTATAGGATTAGGTAACACTGTTGAAAATAGCTTTTCAACTTCATCTTTACCTTCTAAAGAGAACGGATATATAGTATCGTTTTTGCTTTCGTCCCAAGAACTAGGTATATCTGCAACATCTAAAGTATTTTTAGTCTTTCCAGCTATGATTTGAGTAGTTGTAAAGTCTCTTATCCCTGTTCTTATGGCGGCGATTTGTATTTTTATAGTTGCTATATCTGCGTCTTGTCTGCCCTTTGAAAACTTAGGAATCATAGAGCTAGCAAGTATCCCTAAAATGACCATTACAAAAATCAGCTCTATCATACTAAATGCTTTTTTCATATTTTTTACTTTCTTAAATTTAATACTGCTTTTACTTTATTTTTTATACTGCTTTTCCTTTATTTTGTCACATCCCTCTAAACATATAAAAGTTCCTTGATAATCTTCCTCGCACTCAGGATCTGATGTTATGATCGGAGAACAATAAACCATTACTATCACTTCACTAGCAGTCTTAAGGTTTCCTGTAGAATACATATATCTTGTTTCGCAATCAGCTTTATCCGACCAACCTTGAATTTTTAGTATGGTATCCCGATCGGCGTTGTTTGATTTTATAGGAGTTGGAAGTACATATTCAAATAAATTTGGTCTATTTTTCGGTTCACCATTTTCTAGCTGTTTTGGATAAATATCTTTTTCACTTTTTCCTGCTAGTCTTTGCTGGTTTGCGTAATCTATTATTCCTGCTCTTATGGCGGCTATTTGTGCTTTTAGTTGAGATATTTGTGCGTCTTCTTTGTTGGTCGCAAGTCTAGGAACTGCGAGACTAGCAAATATACCTAAAATCACTATAACAAATACGATTTCTATCATTGTGAAACCACGAGATAATGATATAATGGATTTTCTTTTCATAAAAGCAGCCTCCTTCCCTTATTTGTAAATATTTCTAAATTTATCTACTTCAAAGTTTTATCAAGATCTCCAAGAAGTTTATCCATTTGCTCTTTTTGGATATGCGCTTCGTGGCATTTTTGTATAAAAGCAGTAAGCAGATCTTTTACTCCAAACTGATATTTATCTTGTAATAAATTTTTTATATCTTCACCGAAAGCCTCCGCAAATTCATCTTCTAAGCGAATAGTGTAGTCTTTGGAGGCTATTGTTAGAATGATTTGTTTCATCTACCAAGAACAGCCTCAACCTGTTTAAGTAGATCGTCACTGGCTAGATTTTGGTTTTTAAGCTCCTCTTCAAGACGCATTATTTGGTTTGTTTTGGCTTCGTTTTGTGCTTTTACGCTTACTAATTCGTTTCTTAGGGCTTCATTATTTTCGCATACTTCTTCGTATTTTAGCATCAGCTCCGTTACTTTTGAGGCTAGTGTATTTAAAACTTTTTCATTCTCAAACATAGTCTTCCTTTTGATAAAAATAATTTACTTTATTTTAGCATATTTTTTATCATATCTGCATAAAAATGTAATAATTTTAATAGATTAACGCTGGATTTACCTATGTATTTTTAAAAAATATGAAAATATTTATGTAGATAAACATCTTTATTATTATGATATAATTTCGCAAAAATAAAAAAGAGAATATATGGATAAATTTGAGATATCTAGTAAATTTAAGCCAAGCGATGATCAAGAAAAAGCGATAACAAACATAGTTGATAGCATAAAATCAGGGAATAAATTTAACGTCCTTTTAGGAGTAACTGGAAGTGGTAAGACTTTTACGATGGCAAACGTGATAAAACGCCTAAATATACCAACTCTCATTATGACCCATAACAAAAGCTTAGCCGCGCAGCTTTATAGCGAATTCAAAGGCTTTTTTCCTAAAAATCACGTTGAGTATTTCATAAGCTACTATGACTACTATCAACCTGAAGCCTATATACCGCGTCAAGATCTTTTTATAGAAAAAGATAGTTCTATAAATGATGAGCTTGAGCGTTTAAGACTTAGTGCGACTGCAAATTTGCTTGAGTTTGACGATGTGATAGTCGTGGCTTCTGTATCTGCAAACTACGGTTTAGGAAATCCTGCTGAGTATAAAGGTATGGTTTTGTTACTAAACATAGGTATGAGTTTAAATCAAAAAGAGCTACTTTTAAAACTAGTAGATATGGGATATAAAAGAAATGATTCGTACTTTGATCGTGGGGATTTTCGAGTAAATGGCGACGTGGTAGATATCTATCCGGCGTATTTTAACGATGAGGCTATAAGGCTTGAGTTTTTTGGAGACGAGCTTGACGCGATGTATCACTTTGATGTGTTAGAAAACAAACGTACAAAAGATGTTAGTAAATTTATACTATATGCAACAAGCCAGTTTGTAGTCGGAGAAAATAGACTAAAACAAGCGATAAAAGATATCGAGCTTGAGCTTGAAGATAGACTTGCATTTTATGAGAAAGAAAATAGATTAGTCGAGTATCAAAGACTTAAGCAAAGAGTGGAGTTTGACCTTGAGATGCTCTCAAGCACCGGAAGCACCAAAGGCGTGGAAAACTACGCGCGTTACCTAACAGGGCAAAAGTCTGGAGAGACGCCGTACTCTTTGTTTGATTACTTTGAAGTCAGTGGTAAGGACTACCTTGTTATAGTAGATGAAAGTCACGTGAGTTTGCCGCAATTTCGCGGAATGTACGCAGGAGATAGAAGCAGAAAAGAGGTTTTAGTCGAGTATGGTTTTAGACTTCCTTCAGCGCTTGATAATAGACCTTTGAAATTTGATGAGTTTATAGCAAAAAAGGCGAACTATCTGTTTGTCTCAGCCACCCCAAACGAGTATGAGATAGATCTCTCAAAAGGTCATATTTATGAGCAGATACTTAGACCTACTGGACTTCTTGATCCACGTATAGAAGTCATAAGCAGTGATAATCAAGTAGAAGTTTTGTTTGATAGAGCTAAAGCTGTCATAGCAAGAAATGAGCGAGTACTAGTAACAACTCTAACTAAAAAGATGAGTGAAGAGCTAACGCGCTACTATCTTGAGCTTGGTATCAAGGTCAAATATATGCACTCAGATATCGATGCAGTAGAAAGAAACGAGCTTATAAGAGGTCTTAGAAAAGGCGATTTTGATATGCTTGTTGGTATAAATTTGCTTCGTGAGGGGCTAGATCTACCAGAAGTCTCTTTAGTAGCGGTTTTAGACGCCGATAAAGAGGGTTTTTTAAGAAGTCGCACGAGCCTTATACAAACTATGGGAAGAGCAGCTAGAAACGTAAATGGAACGGTTATATTATTTGCAAATAAAATAACAAATTCGATGAAAGAAGCCATAGATACAACTGAAGCAAGGCGCGAATATCAAAATGAATACAACAAAAAGCACGGTATAACTCCGCGCTCAGCTAGTAGAAATTTAGAAGATAGCTTAAAAGAAGAAGATCTACCAAATTTATATAACAAAGCCAAAAAATTAGAAAAAATGCCAGCAAGCGAGCGAGCAAAGATTGTAAAAGAGCTAAGAAAACAGATGCTTGAAGCGGCTAAGAATTTGGAATTTGAAAAAGCTGCGGCCTTGAGAGATGAGATAGCAAAACTTAGAGAACTTTAAGGTTTGCTTTGATTAAATTTGGATTAATGTATTAAATATATTTATATTGAGTTAAGCAATGTTTTGTATAATTATTTCAAATTTAAAAAAGGTGTGATTTATGATGACTTACCGTTATGCTTGTCAAAATAAATTATATCTAAAACTAAATTTATACATACAAGCTATCAATGGAGTTTATTAGCGTTTTATTTTTTAAATAAATAACAAAAATTTAAAAAATAGGAGTTAATATGGACTTTAAACCTACAAAATTATTTATAAAATACGCTTTTCCAAATATGATAAGCACCGCTTTCATATCGTTTTATTTTACTGTAGATACTATATTTGTCGGACAGATGATGGGCACAAAAGCACTTGGCGCTATGGGGCTTACTATGCCTTTTATAATGATAAGCTTCGCACTCATAGATATGATAGCAGTAGGCTCATCCGTGCAAATAGCGCTGCGCCTTGGAAGTGGTAGATTTAAGCAAGCTTGCGGGATATTTAGTTTTAGTTTGATGTCGGTTTTTATCTTTTCTTGTTTCGTGTTTTTATTTGGTATTTTCTTTATAGAACCGATTGCGAATTACTTGATAGACGATAAAGAACTAGCCGTTCTTGCGTCGCAATATACTAAAGTTTTTGCACTGTTTTGCCCCGCCATAATGCTATGCTTTATGCTAGATAACTATCTTAGAATTTGCAAAAAGCCTATGTATAGTATGTGTGTAAATATCTTTGTAGCATTTGTAAATGTTGTTCTTGATTATATTTTTATGGTAGTTTTAGGTTGGGGGCTTTTTAGCGCTGCTTTGGCTACTTGCATCGGACTTAGTTTGGGAACTTTGCTTGGATTTGCACCGTTTGTATTTGGAAACTTAGAGCTAAAACTAAGCAAAGCGTTTATAAATTTAAAAATTATAAGAAATATAATATACAACGGAAGCTCAGAGTTCTTGACAAATATCTCAACATCACTCTTTGTCATCGCAGCAAACGCTTTACTACTAGATATCGCAGGAGTGCAGGGCGTGGCGATACTTGAGGTAATTTTTGCTATAAATAGCCTTATGGCATCATTGATATTTAGTATGTGTGATGGTATCAGTCCGCTTGTTACTTACTACTACGGCGCGAAAAATTTAAAATTCGTAATGGCTCTGTTTTGGCGTACATTTATAGGCTCTATGATGCTTGGGGTGATCATTATGAGCATAGTATTTTTTGGTGGAGATCTTATGATATCATTTTTCAGCAGAGATAGCGATTTTATCGCAGCTAGCAAAGAAGCTTTGATCATTTTTTCACCGATTTATCTATGTTCTTGGTTTATCGTATTTGCCAACTCGTTTTTCACAGCTTTAAATAAGCCTGCTTGTTCTCTTATCATATCTTTAAGCGCAAATTTACTACTACCTTTGCCGTTTTTGTTTGTATTGTCAAGTTTTTTTGGGGTAAATGGAGTATGGCTAACTCCTTTTGCGGCTGATTTTTGTGCTATTTGGTTGGCTGTGTATTTTTTAAGAAAGACGATTAAAAGCCTAAATTAGGCTTTTAAATTCATTTATATATTATCAAATTTACACAATTCAATAACAAATCTATTCTAAATTTAGAATATTAAGTGAATTTTTCACTCATTTTTAGTATAATTATGCCAAATTTAAAGGTTAGTTTATGGAAAACAAAGATATTTTTATCAATCGTGAGCTATCTTGGCTCAGATTTAATTCACGTGTTTTGTCTCAGTGCGAAAAAGATCTTCCACTACTTGAAAAACTTAAGTTTATAGCTATTTATTCAACAAATTTAGATGAATTTTATATGATACGCATAGCTGGTCTTAAACAGTTATTTGCAGCTGGAGTTGTAGTAAGCGGAAGTGATGAGATGACTCCGCTTGACCAACTAAGGGAGATAAGAAAATATCTAAAAGATGAACAGCAAATTTTAGAAGATTACTATAAGCAAACAGTTTCAAAGCTATCTCTATCTGGTTTGCATATAAAAAAATATGAAGATTTAGGAGATGATATAAAAGCTAGGGCTGATGATTACTTTTTCTCGAATATTTTACCAGTTATCGTTCCTATAGCAGTTGATGCGACTCACCCTTTTCCGCATTTAAACAACCTTAGTTTCGGACTTGCGGTCAAGCTTTGTGATGAAGCACATCCTGAGATAATCAAATTTGGAATGATACGTATCAGCCGTGTGCTTCCTAGATTTTACAACGCTGGAGATGGCATATACGTGCCTATAGAAAGCATAGTTCATCGCCACGCTGAAGAGATATTTCCTGGGTATAGGCTGCTTGCAAGTTGCGCGTTTAGAGTAACTAGAAACGCAGATATGGTGATCGAAGAAGAGGAAGCGGACGATTTTATGATGATACTAGAACAAGGCTTGAAGCTCCGTAGAAAAGGTGCTTTTGTTCGTTTGCAAATCGAAAAAGATCCAGATCCAGAGATACTTGAGTTTTTAAATTTGCATATGAAAATATTTTATAAAGATATCTATGAATATAGCATTCCTCTAACTCTTGGGGCTTTATGGCAGATTATCGGCGATAAAGAATTTTCTCATTTACTACTTCCGCCATATACGCCAAAAACACTTCCGCCCTTTGGACAAAACGTCTCGATGTTTGAAGCTATAGATAAAGAAGACGTTTTACTTTTTCATCCATATGAAAGTTTTGAGCCAGTAACTCAGTTCATCAAAGAAGCGGCAAAAGATCCAAAAGTCATATCTATAAGAATGACTTTATATAGAGTAGAAAAGAACTCAAGCATCATTCAAGCTCTTATAGACGCTGCAAGTGATGGCAAACAAGTAACTGTTATGGTAGAACTAAAGGCTAGATTTGATGAAGAAAACAACCTTCACTGGGCAAAAGCACTTGAAAACGCAGGAGCTCACGTGATATATGGTATCACAGGGTTTAAAGTGCATGCAAAAGTTTCTCAAGTCATACGTCAGATGGGTGACAAGCTCAAATTTTATATGCACCTTGGAACTGGAAATTACAATGGAAGTAGCGCAAAAATTTACACAGACGTGAGCTATTTTACTAGCAGAGAAGAGTTTGCGAAAGATACGACGACTTTTTTTCATATACTATCTGGATTTAGTAAAAATCGACGTTTAAATGCTCTATCTATGTCGCCTATGCAGATAAAAGAAAGAGTTATAGAGATGATAAGAAACGAAGCAAAAATGGGCAAAGACGGTAAAATAATTGCTAAAATGAATGCTTTAGTTGATAGTGATGTGATAAAAGAACTTTATAACGCAAGTAGGGCAGGAGTTCAGATAGATCTTATAATAAGAGGAATTTGTTGTCTTAGACCGGGCGTTGAGGGTATGAGTGAAAATATCCGCGTACGCTCTATCATAGGAAAATACCTTGAGCATGCTAGGATATTTTATTTCAAACATGCAAATCCTAAGTTTTATATATCAAGCGCAGACTGGATGCCTCGAAATTTAGAGCGTAGGCTTGAGCTTATGACTCCGATATATGAAAGTGTTTTACAAGGCAAATTAAGTGAGATATTAAGGGTGCAACTGATAGACAACGAGCTATCTTATGAGTTAAGTAGTGATGGCGAATATACGAGTGTTATAAGAGCTGATAATGATAAACAGCTAAACAACCACGAATTTTTTGAAAATTATCTTAACAAAGTGTTTAAATCTCTCAAAAAAGGTAGCGATCAAGACAAAGTGCAGATACTTGCTTCAAAGTTATTTAAAGAGAGTTAGGAGTTTTTGATTATCAAATTTACGCGGTTTTTACGAGTTTTGACCGCGTAAATTTACTATAAAACTCACGCCCAAACTCTAAGAGGTTTTAGATAGAATTTATCTTTTTATTTATTTATTTTATATTTCATAAAATGCTCTATAAATATTCTGTTTTCAGTCGAATTTTATATTTTTTTAGTTACAATCATCAAATTATTTCAAAAGCATAAAGGCGTGAATATGAGTTGTCCCATGTGTGTTAGCCTACAAAGCGATAAGCAAAGCACTGAAAAATAAACAAGATTTTAAATTCATATTTAACTTAGAATTTACTTTTATAAGTGTATTTTCATATCTAGCTTTTATCGTTACGTTTCCTATCCATTGCAACTGTATTTTTAAACGTAAAACTCGCCTTACACTGCTACATAAGCATTTTTTCTTATACTTAGATGATGATAAATTGTTTTATAAACTTCACGGATTAAAACCGCCATTAGTTCTTTTTGAAATGCGTAAATTTTGCTAAAATAAACCTTGTATTTTTAAATTTAGTTGGTCTAAGACCTTTTACACCATAATTATGTATTTTAATAAAGGATTAAATATGTCAAAAAGTTTTATAACAGGATTTCCTAGGATAGGTGAGCAAAGAGAGCTTAAATTTGCACTTGAGAGTTTTTGGGCTGGTAAGAGTGATTTTAGTGAAGTTGAGCGCGTAGCAAAAGAGCTAAAAGCAAGACACTGGAAGTATCAAAAAGACGCGCATATAGATTTTATAAGTGTAAATGACTTTTCTTATTATGATTTAATGCTTGATAATATTATAACTTTTGGAGCGATCCCACCGAGATTTGACGGGCTTAGTGGAACAGAACTATACTTTTCAATGGCAAGAGGAAACAAAACAAGCGTAGCTATGGAAATGACAAAATGGTTTAATACAAACTACCATTATATAGTTCCAGAACTTAGCAAAGAGACTAAATTTAGTCTAAATCCTACAAAAATATTAAACGAATATAAAGAAGCAAAAGCTGAAGGCATCACTCCAAAGATAAATTTGATAGGACCTATAACGTTTTTAGCGCTTAGTAAAACAACTGATGGAAGCTGCGCACTTTGTTATTTAGAAGCCTTAGTAGAGCAGTATGCTAAACTTTTAGATGAAATTTCTAAGCTTGATAACGAAGTCGTAGTTCAGATAGACGAGCCTATCTTTGTCACTGATAAAGCTGAAAAACTAAAAGATAAAATAGTTCTTGTTTATGACAAGCTATGTACTAAAGATAATGTTAAGATTATATTTATGACGTATTTTGAGCATGCAAACGAAGCTGTCAAAGAGATCATAAAAACTAAAGTTTGGGGCGTTGGACTTGATTTTGTACATACAAGCTGCCAAAAAGCTTCTTTAGAGATCTTAAAAAATAGCGATAAAGTTCTGTTTGCTGGACTTATAGATGGTAGAAATGTTTGGGTAAGCGACCTTGATACCAAACTTGAACTAATAAATAAGATCAAAGAGTATATCCCAAGCGAACGCCTAAATATAGGTACTTCTTGCTCACTTTTACACGTTCCATATACTCTAAAATATGAAGAAAAACTGAGCATAAAAGAGTGGCTTAGCTTTGCGTTAGAAAAATTAACAGAAGTAAAATTACTAAAAAAACTAGCAAACGGCGAGCATTTTTGTGAAGTGGGCGAGGGCTTGCTTGCTAAAAATAGAGCAGCTATCGCTTCAAGAAAGACTTCTGAATTAGTAAATGATAAAGCTGTTCAAGAAAGAGTAAAAAATCTATCTAAATTTGAAAGAGATACTCCTTATGAAGAGCGTATAAAGGTTCAAAAAGCTAAATTTGACCTTCCTGAACTTCCGACTACAACTATAGGTAGTTTTCCGCAAACTCCGGAGCTTCGTCAAGTAAGAAATGCTTATAAGAAATCTCTAATCTCACAAGAAGTTTATGAGAAAGATATCAAAAAATACATCGACGAGTGCATAGCTTTTCAAGAAGAGTGCGGCTTAGACGTATTAGTTCATGGCGAACCTGAGCGTAATGATATGGTTGAGTACTTTGGTGAGCAACTAAAAGGATATGCGTTTAGTACTAATGGCTGGGTGCAAAGTTATGGTAGCAGATGTGTTAAACCACCGCTCCTTTTTGGTGATGTTAGTCGTCCAAAAGCTATGACTGTGGATTGGATAAGCTACGCTCAAAGCAAAACAAGCAAGATCATGAAAGGTATGCTAACTGGACCAGTAACTATCCTAAACTGGAGCTTTGTAAGAGATGATAAACCAAGAAGCGAGATAGCAAAAGAGCTTGCGCTTTGCATTTACGATGAGATAGACGATCTTCAAAATGCAGGTATCAAAATCATACAAGTCGATGAGGCTGCGTTTAAAGAGGGTTATCCACTTAGACACGAAAACGTATCTGCTTATGAAAAATTCGCGGTGGATTGCTTTAAGTTAAGTGTAAGTGCAGCCAAAGCACATACTCAAATTCACACTCATATGTGTTATTCTGAGTTTAATGATATCATAAAGACCATTGAAGCGATGGACGCCGATGTTATCAGCATAGAAACTGCTAGAAGCGGAAACGAGCTACTTAAAATTTTCAAATCAGTTGGCTATAAACAAGAAGTAGGACCAGGAGTTTATGATATCCATAGTCCAAGAGTTCCTAGCGTAGAAGAGATAGCTACTCAAATTCACGCTTTACTAGAAGTTCTTCCAAAAAGCCAACTTTGGATAAATCCAGATTGCGGTCTAAAAACAAGAAAATGGGAAGAGGTCAAACCTAGCCTTAAAAATATGACTGCAGCTGTTAAAATCGTTCGTTTAAGTTAATATATATTGGATATTTTGCTCATCTTTCAAAGGTGAGCAAATTTGAAAGTAAAAAATATGCTAAAAAAGAAAATAAAAGATAATACTCCGGGAATTTTGTTATATGGTCTGACGCCTCCTAAACTAAATTTAACTCACGAAGAAGCAATGGTGGTTGCAAAAAAGCAGTTAGAAAGACTAGAAAATAGAGGCATTGATGGATTAGTCATATATGATTTGCAAGATGAAAGCAACAGAAACGAAAGTGAGCGTACATTTGAGTTTTGCGGAACCATTAAACCAGAAATTTACCACAAAGAGTTCTTAAAATCAGCCTATCCAGCAGTCATTTATAAAGCTGTGGGAAACTATACGCAAGATGAATTTTGTAGATTTTTAAATGATTCTGGTGAAAATTTAAGCGTATTTGTAGGCACTAGCTCCAAAAAAGACAGTCCAAAACTAAGTCTTGATATGGCTTATAAACTTAAAAAAGAGCAAGGTCGCGATATAACTTTAGGTGGTATCTGCATACCAGAAAGACACGAGAAAAAAGGTGATGAAGATCTGCGTGTTGCTGGAAAAACTATAAAAGGCTGTGAGTTTTTTATCACTCAAGCCGTGTATAACTTAGAACATGCTAAACGATTTTTAGATGATTATTCAAATTTAAATATCAAAAAAGTACCTATTATATTTACATTTACGCCTTGTGGGAGTTTAAAAACGCTTGAGTTTATGCGTTGGCTTGGAATTTCAGTACCCAAACAGTTTGAAAATAGACTTTTTGAAAGCGATGATCCACTTAAAGCTTCTGTAAATTTAAGCCTTGATATGTTTGAGTTTTTATACAAATACGGACGCGCAAAAGGCATTAGCGTAGGTGCAAATGTAGAAAGCATATCTACTAGGAAAGTTGAGATTGAAGCTTCAGTTGAGCTTGTAAGCGGGATAAAAAGCATCATTTCTTAGCATTTCATATAGCAGCAAAATAGGGGAGAGCGCAAACAATGAAAAAAGCGCTTTTTTATTACCAAAATCTGCTCGAATCTGCATCATTACCCATAAAAATCAATTAAAAATATCATCTATCTATCTCATAATAACCACGCAAACAGATAGTTTTATATATGATACATTCAATCCATTTTGTGTCAAGTATAAAGATAAGTTTCGAGCAAAAACATAAACTTTGCATATAAACCAGATAGACAAATCTCCAAAAATATCCAAACAAAGTCATCTTAACAAAGTCATCTTAACAAAGTCATCTTAACAAAAAACAAGTTTAAATTTGCTTTGACGTATTTAGCTAATGTTTATAAAAGCATAAATTTAAATATACCCAAATACGCTTCAAATGGAAAAATAAGACCAAGTATATCTAAGTAAAGTCTAGCTACTATAATTGATCAGCAATCGGCTAATTTTAGCTAAAAAGGTAAAATCTTAACTATTTTTATTATTTTGTATTGAAAACTATAATTTTCAAATTATTATTAATTCTTGTTTTTACACTATTCTAACTATGTATAAATGATGATTTTATGGTTATTTGATACGCTTTACTTTTTGTAGTATAAAAACTTATCCATTAAATTTAATGCAATAATTCCTATTTATTTATACATATAATTATTTGTATGATTTTACATAGTATGTTTTAGTGATTTCTGATGTCTTTTCTGATGTCTTTAATGTTTTGTTAAATTTTTGTTGTAATGCATAATTTTTTTGTTATAATTACTTAAATTTAAAAAAGGTTAAATAAATGAAAGATGTAAAACAGACGTATGATGATTTTCCCTACAAATCAAAACCATTCGCAAATAGCTCAATATACAAACTCGAATCCATAGCTACTTTACTAGGTCTCTCCCCTGCTCCTGCCCATAATGCAAGAGTTCTTGAGATAGGATGTAGTTTTGGTGGAAATCTTATAATGAGCGCCATTTCTAATCCTAAATCCGAATTTATAGGTATAGATATATCCGAAACTCAGATAAATTTAGGAAAAAAACTTATCAAAGATATGAAAATTAAAAACTTAAAACTTATGCAGCTTGATATTTCTCACGTTACGCAAGAACTTGGAAAATTTGATTACGTTATCTCTCATGGTGTTTATAGTTGGGTTCCAGATGATGTTAAAAACGCGATATTGGGGGGGGGTAGGAAGCTTTTAGCCGATCATGGTATAATGTATGTATCATACAACACCTATCCAGGATGGAAATATAAAGATATACTAAGAGATCTTATGATCTACTCTTCTAAAAACGAAACTAGCGATATAGCTAAACTTGACCAATCAAAACATATACTCAAATCATACGTTGAATACATCAATGCTCTTCCTGATGGAAGTATGAGAAAAAATGGATTTAGCGCAATAATGCTTGAAAATGCAAAAAACATAACAGATTCATATGAAAACTATTACATTTTGCACGAATACTTAGAGACGTTTAATGATCCTTGCTACTTTTATGAGTTCGTGGAGAGAGCAAAAAATCAAGATCTTGAATACCTCATAGACGCTTCCATGACTCCTACTTACCTAACTGGCATTGATGGACTTCCACAAAACGCCAGACCAAATGAACGCATACAAAAAGAGCAGTATGGGGATTTTTTATCTAATAGATCGTTTCGTTCAAGCGTACTTACGACTAGCAAAAACGCAAGTTCGATAACTGATGCATTAAACGGAACATTCAAAAAAACAGATATCGACAAGCTGCACTTTTTTGGTAAATTTAATATAACAGATAATTATATAGAAGATAAAAATAAAGTGGTAAAATACCAAACAACTTATAGTTGGATAGCCCAAGAGTTCAACTCAAACTATCCAAATAGCTTAAACTCAGCCTACTTTTTGGAAAAATATCCGCAAAAAAAGAATGAAATCTATGAAGCATTGATGAAATTTGTATGTTACGGAAGTATTAATTTTACAAATATGGAACTAAAAGCTCTTGCATACAAGCCAAATGAAACTAAGATAAAACAGAACTATGAAAACTACATAAAGTACTTCAGCAAAGAATCAGACCCAGTGATCACTATGGCGACTGCTTTAAATATACTAGTTGGAGAAATGACTGCGCAAGACGCTAAATTTGCACTTATGTTCGATGGAAAAAATAGTATAGATGATATTGTTTTAGCTGTTAAAAAGTTTTTAAAAACAGGAAAACAGAATTTTACTAGAACAAAAAGCGACGGAACAACCATAGTCGTAACAGATCAAGCAGAGATAGAAGCTACTTGCACAGACTATGTTTTAGCGCTTGAGCAAAAGCTTAGAAACGCTTATTATTTTGAAGCTATTTAAACTTTATATGAATTTGGAGAGTTTAATGCTTCTTTGGATAATCAAAAAATAGCGCGTGAGCATGGCTCTCTTTGATATGCTCAAAACTCCCCTCAAACTCTATGCAAAATATTCCGCTAGTCGGGATATTTCCAATATCTGAATCACTAAGAAACTCGCAAATCTCAGTTAAACTCGGATTATGACCTATTATAAAAACGCTGTTTAGTTCATCGTTTAGACTATTTAAAAATTTAAATATACTTTCTAAACTAGCTTCATAAAGTTCTTTTACGATTTTTATATCTTTTTTATATCCTATCTCTTTTGATATTAAATTTGCGGTTTTGATCGCTCTTTTTGCAGGTGATGAAAATATCACATCTGGTATAACACTATGTTTTTTTAATCTTCTACCCATAAATTTAGCATTCATTTTACCCTTATCGTTTAGATCTCTATCAAAATCACTACTAGCTTCTTTGATAGCTTTTGCATGCCTTATAAAGTATATTTTTTTCACTATTTCTCCTGTAAATTTATAATTTTATCGATCTCGTTTTGATCAAATCCAGCCATTAGCCTATGCTTTACGTCAAGCTCTCTTTTTGTATGAAACGCTTTTGGATAGTGTTTTAAAACTATATTTATCCACTCTTTTGGATCAACGCCCTGCTCCTTACAGGCAAATTTAAACCATTTATCGCCTTTTTTAACGTGATCTATCTCTTCATTGTGTATCGTTTTTAATAGATCTAAAAGATAATTTTTCTGTTTATCGTTTGTGATTTTTTTCATCATAAATAAATTTGCGTCAAGTCCGTTTGCTTCCATAAATCTAGGTATCACCGCCATTCTATCTATGAGTGAGTTTGCAGTCTTTTGCATAGCTATAAAAAGTCCGTTATGTACGGTAAAATCGCCATAATGATGACCAGTACTTTCCAATTTTTCATTTATCATTTTAAAATGCCTTATCTCATCACCCGCTACTTCAAGCCAGTCGAAATAATACTCTTTTGGCAAATTTAAAAACCTATAACAAGCATCAAGAGCGATGTCTATGGCACTGTATTCGATATGCGCTATGGAGTGTAGAAAAAATGCGTCTTTGTCTGCATTTTTGTGATTTTTTAGCTCCTTCATCTCACATACATCACATATTTTAGCGTAACTAGGAGTTGTAAGACTTTTTGGGATAAAATCAAAATCAAACTCGTATTCGTCGTTTTTAAATTTAAAAAATAGCTGTTCAAATTTAAAAAACTTAGTTTCTAAACAGCTTTCATTTAGAACTTCCCAAACTTTATCAAAAAAACTCATCTAAACACCTTTAAAAAAGCAGCTAAATAACCTATGGCAAATCCAAAAAGATGTGCGTACCAAGCAACATTTACACCAAGTAAAAGCGGAGCAAAACTCATCAACAAGATCGCGATGATAAGCCCTTTTCTGCTATATCTATCAAGATTTGCCATAAATCCTAAAAGAACGCTTATAGCTCCGCTAGCTCCTACTAAATTTACATTTGCAAATATTAAATAACTAAGGCTAAGAGCACTGGTTATAACTCCGCCTACTATATATAATAACAAAAATCTCACGTATCCAAGATATCTTTCTAAAAGCATACCAAATTGATATAATACAGCCATATTCATAAGTAAATGCATAAGCGATCCGTGTAAAAACATAGTAGTTATAAGTTGCCAGTATGCGCCTTCAAAGAAAAGTTCATTCAATCCAAAAAATATACCAAATGAGCGTGAATTATAAACAAAATATTCTAAAAAATACACAACGGCATTTATAGCTATGAGAAACGGAGTTGCTGTCAAATTACACCTTTTGTTTGAAACTTTGTATTTGAGATTTTACAAAAAATCGGCTTAAATGTTACAAAAACTCACATTTTTAGAAAAATATAATTAAAAAGAATATTTTTATTAAATTTTTGCTAAGAAAATGATAATATACAGCTAGGTTTTATAATAATAAGATACGAGACTTAAACTAAATTTAAAGGATATGTATGCAAGATAAAGTCTATTTATATGCAACCTGTTTAGGCAGCGCTACTATGGGTAGAATGGTAGTAAGTGCTGCAAAACTGTTGCAAAATTGCGGTGTCGAAGTCATATTTAAAAAAGATCAAACTTGTTGCGGGCAACCAAGTTATAACTCCGGCTACTTTGAAGAAAGTAAAAAAATAGCTCTTTATAATGTGGAACTTTTTAGCGAAGACTACCCTATTTTAGTGCCTAGCGGATCTTGCGCTGGTATGATGATACATGATTACGTAGAGTTGTTTGAAAATGATCCAAATTACGAAAAAGTAAAAAAATTTAGCTCTCGAGTTATGGATTTATGTGAGTTTTTAGATACTAAACTTCCTCTTGCAGATAAAGGCGATCCTATAAAAGTAACGTGGCATAGCAATTGTCACGCTTTAAGAGTTACAAAAAGCATAGAACATGCAAAAAATTTGATAAGAAAACTAAATAACGTAGAGCTTATAGAACTTGAAAGAGAAGAAGAGTGTTGTGGATTTGGTGGAACTTTTGCAGTAAAAGAGCCTGAAATTTCAAATGCTATGGCAAAAGCAAAGATAGATGATATCAAAAAAACAGGAGTCAAATACCTAATAAGCGCAGATGGCGGCTGTCTTATGAATATAGCTGGAACTATGAGCAAAATGGGAGAAGATATAAAAAGTATCCATCTTTACGACTTTTTACTAAAACGCACAGAAGGAGGCTTAATATGAACGCACATGAAAATATAGTCATACAGAAGTTAGCCGATAAGCAGATGAGAGCAAATTTAGACTCTGCGATGCATACTCTTCAAACAAATAGAGCAAAACTGATAAATGCGAATTTTAAAGACTGGCAAGGTCTTAGACAAAAAGGCAAATTTGTAAAACAAAAAGCTTTAAATACTTTAGATGAGAGACTCATTGAATTTGAAAAAAATGCTACTGATAACGGATTTAAAATCCATTGGGCATCTACGGCGGAGGAAGCTTGTGAAATTGTATATAATATGATGGTGGATAAAGGTGTAGATACTATTTTAAAAGGTAAATCTATGGCTAGTGAGGAGATCCATTTAAATCACTACTTAGAAGAAAGAGGAATGAAACCTTTTGAAACTGATCTTGGTGAAGTTATAATACAGCTTATCTCAGAGCCTCCTGTTCATATAGTTGTACCAGCTATCCATAAAAATCGTTATGAAATAGGTGAAATATTTCATGAGAAATGGGGCGCAAAAAAAGAAAGCGAACCAGAAAAACTAAATGCTATAGCTAGACAAAAAATGAGAGAAGAGTTTAAAACTCTTAAAATGGGATTAAGTGGAGTAAATTTCGCCTTGTCAAAAGAAGGTGCGATATGGCTGATAGAAAATGAAGGCAATGGAAGAATGTGCACTACTATACCAGATATATTAGTTAGTATCTGTGGTATAGAAAAAGTAGTTGAGTCTATAGAAGACGCCGTCACTGCAGATACCCTGCTCTCACCGAGTGCTACTGGACAGTTTATTACTAATTATAACAACATAATCTCAGGACCGCGCCAAAATGGCGAACTTGATGGTCCCCAAGAGTGCCATATAATTCTTTTGGATAATAATAGAACAAATATGTTAGCGCATGAAGAGTACAGCGAAGCACTTAGATGTATTAGATGTGGTGCTTGTATGAATTTTTGCCCCGTATATGATAAGATCGGCGGTCATAGCTATAGAGCAGTATATCCAGGACCTATAGGAGAAGTTATAAGCCCTCAAATATTTGGTATGGATAATTACGGAGATATAGTATCTCTTTGTTCGCTTTGTGGTAGATGTTCAGAAGTTTGTCCAGTGGAAATTCCATTAGCAGATCTTATACGAAAATTAAGAAGAGATAAGATCGGCGAAGGTAAAAATCCTCCTATAGGAACATCAAATTTAGAAAAAAATAGAGCCGAACAAATAGCATTCAAAGGTTACTGCGCTATGGCAACTAGTGGATTTATCTGGAGAATGGCTATGAAAAGCGCAGGAATATTTAACAATATATTGCAAAATGGTAAATGGATACCAGTGATTAGCAACTGGTTAAACTACAAAGATCTTCCGGATTTTAAATACGATTTACATAAAGAGATTAAACAGATACAAGGGGTTAGATATGAGTAGCAAAGAGATTATACTAAACAAGATCAAATCTAGTGGATATAAAATGCCAAACATCGACGTAAGCGCTCCTAGCCAAAATCCATCAAGCCATATAATCAGCGCAGATGATGATATATACGCTGAATTCACGCAAAGAATAGTAGCAAACAAAGCCTTACTCGTGGAGAGTTCGCCTGAAAAATTAAATGAGGATATCCAAAAAATCATCGATAAAGAGGCGGTAAAAAATTTGATTTATCCAGATTCCCTTAGTTTTGATGTTTCAAATTTAAATATAGAAAATAAATTTAAATTTGATAAACCAGTAGATGGATTTAAGTCTCAGATATTTGATTATGATGTGAGCATTATAGATGCAAGAGGAGGCGTAAGTTCGCATGGAGTGGCTTGTATAGCATCTTCAAAGTCTCAACCCAGACTTCTAAGCTTGACTCCAAAAGTCTGCATAGCTCTTATCAGCAAAGATAGCATAGTAAAATCGCTTTGCGATATGCTAAATAAGATAAAAAATGAAGATGGAAAGCTGCCTACAAATGTAGTTTTCATATCAGGACCTAGTAGAACAAGCGATATAGAACTTCAGCTAGTTCTTGGAGTTCATGGATCGCAGATATTTTACGCTATTACATATTAAATTTAAAAAATGTTATTTAAAATATAGATTAAGATTAAGCTAAATTTAACTTAGCTTAATCAAATTTAAAATGCTATTTTTGATTTTAATTAGTTTATTTTCAGTGTTTTTTCTACTTTGCCAAAACCAGCAAATTTATTAGATACTAAACAAGATTGCGATTGGCATTTTGTAATAATATATGCATTTACTTTTTTACCATTTATTATATGTGAATTTTTGTATTTTAAATTCATAACACTTTTTATATTTTTTCCGCTTGTATTATGAACAAAACTTATGGTTCCATTGGAATTTATATCTTGGATAATACCTAAATGTGTGATTTTTTTCTGTTTGCTTGTTTTTGTGTTGTGAGTGGTGTTGCTAAAAAATACTAGATCTCCTGGTTTAGGATCGATAAAATATATTTTATTTTGCGATTGATAGAGATTAAAAATAGCTTGTGACTTTCTTCCTTCTTTATCATAAAAATTATCAAGCTCACTAGAATTAAAATATATACTATTGCTATCTTCATTTACTAAGCTAACAAATCCAGAACAGTCTTTGCCTAATTTTTTGTTCATATATTTACTTAAATTTACGTTATATACGTTATTGAACTCATATTGATCGAATTTACCTGCACTTTGGCTTGTTGGTGGCGTAGTTTTAAAAGAACAACCAGCAAGTATCAAAGCGACGCTAACTCCTGCTATCGCGGTCTTTAAAGTCATATAACATCCTAAATGATTTATAAAAAATTTCTAAAATTGTACCAAAATATTCTTATGTAAGCATAAATATAGTATAATCATCCTTATTTTTTAAAGGTTTGTTATGGATTATTTAGAGATAAAAGGCGGAAAAAAGCTATTTGGCAGCGTTTATATAAGTGGAGCAAAAAACGCAGCACTTCCGCTTATTGCTATGAGTATTTTGGCAAAAAACGATGTTGTGATAAGAAATATTCCACAAGTTGCAGATATAAAAACGCTTGTAAAACTTTTGCAAAACTTAGGCGCAGTTTCTAAATTTGAAAACCTTGATTTAGTTATAAATACAACCACCATTAATTCCACAAAAGCTACATATGATATCGTACGTAAAATGCGAGCTTCTATACTTGTGTTAGGTCCTTTGTTAGCAAGATTTGGTCATTGTGAAGTTTCACTTCCTGGAGGCTGTGCGATTGGCGCTAGACCTATAGATCTTCATTTAAATGCACTTGAAAAAATGGGTGCAAATATAGAAATAAAAGACGGTTATGTTATAGCCAGAGCAAAAGACGGCTTAAAAGGCGCAAATATAATATTTGATAAAATAACAGTTACAGGAACCGAAAATATAGTTATGGCAGCAGCTCTTGCAAAAGGAACGACTAAAATTTTAAATGCAGCAAAAGAGCCTGAAGTTGTGCAAGTATGTCAAATTTTAAATGATAGTGGTATAAAAATAGAAGGAATCGGCACAAATGAACTTACTATTTACGGTAGTGGCGGTGAGTTATTAAATTTAAATGAAATATGCGTTATACCAGATAGAATCGAAGCTGGAACATATCTTTGCGCTGCTGCTATAGCAGGAGGAGAGATAACATTAAGACAAGTAGAGCCAAATCATTTGGTTTCTGTTTTAGGAAAATTAAGCGATATGGGTGTAAATTTTGAACTTGGAGATAAAAGTATAAAAGTTATATCAGACGCAAAATTAAGCCCCGTACAAATTATCACAACCGAATTTCCAGGATTTCCTACTGATATGCAAGCTCAATTTATGGCTTTAGCTTGTGTAGCAAACGGTGTAAGCACGATCGATGAAAGGTTATTTGAAAATCGTTTTATGCACGCAAGCGAATTAAATCGTATGGGCGCAGATATAAAATTAAACGGGCATATAGCTACTGTTAGCGGCGTTAGTTTAAATGGAGCTGACGTAATGGCTACTGACTTAAGAGCGAGTTCGGCTCTTGTTTTAGCCGCTCTTGTGGCAAACGGAACTACTAGAGTTCATAGAATTTATCACTTAGACCGCGGTTATGAAAACTTAGAAATCAAACTTCAAAATCTTGGAGCAGATATAAAAAGACTTAGCGAATAAAGGATTATCAAATGGATGTTAAAAGCGTATTTGAAACAATTTCAAATTTAAAACCGGTGGAAAATTATGAGTTTATCAGTTTAGATACTGCTTTTGGAAGAGTTCTAGCCAGCGACGTTATCGCCATTAAGCCTTTACCTGCTTTTGATAATTCGGCTCTTGATGGATATGCTTTTAACTATAATGATAGAAAAAATCCTCTTTTGGTAAAAGGAACTATATTTGCCGGTGATAAAAAAGAATACCACATAAAAAAGAATGAATGCTATAAGATAATGACTGGAGCTATCTTTCCAACAGGTTCAGATACCGTAATGATGATAGAAGATGAGAGTTTTGATGAAAATGGATATCTCATTATAACAGACAACATAAAAAAAGATAATGCTAGAAAAATGACCGGAGAAGAAGTTAAAATAGGCGATATTTTGCTACGCAAAAACGAACTACTAACTCCTGCTAACATTATGCTTTTAGCAGCTCAAGGTATCAGTTATGTAAAAGTTTTTTCAAATTTAAAAATAGCCATTTTTAGTAGCGGAGATGAGATAAACGAACCATGGCAAAACTCTGATGAAAGATCTATTTATAATGCAAATGCGTTTGGAGTACTTGCTATGTTAAAACAAAATGGATTTAATGCAGAGTACAAAGGTATATTAAAAGATGAGAAAAATATCTTAAAAGAGCAGATAAAAAATGCAAAAAATTACGATGTTTTGATTACTAGTGGAGGTGCTAGTAAAGGAGAGGCGGATTTTATGCAAAGCGTACTTTTAGAACTAGGATTTAAAGAGATATTTTCAAGTATTGATGTGCGTCCAGCTAAACCTACAAAACTATACCAAAATGACTTACAAACCGTATTTATTTTACCCGGAAATCCGATGGCGTGTTTTATGGGATGCTTTTTATCTGTCATTCCTGCTATAAAAAAACTTTGCGGATTTAATGAATTTTTACATAAAACATACAAGGCTAAATTTAAAGGAAATTTAAAACTCAAACCTACTCGTGCAAATATTGTAATTGGTCGTTATGAAAATGGTGAGTTTATGGCGACGAATGAAAATAAATTTAGTCCCGCGATGATAATGCCTATATCTATCTCTAATGCGATATATATTTCAAGTATCGCAAAAGGTGAAATTTCTGATCAAGAAATAGTTGAAATATATAAATTATCTTGACTTATGAGCAAAAATATGGTAAAATCACGCTTCCAAAACAATACAAGCGGGAATAGCTCAGGGGTAGAGCACAACCTTGCCAAGGTTGGGGTCGCGAGTTCGAATCTCGTTTCCCGCTCCATCTTTATATTTATCACTATTTTTATCATATTTTCAAATAATCTTTTTGCTCTTACTTTAGCTGAATCTTTAAAAATCAAGATCAAAGAAGATATTCCAAATGCTATTATAAACTCTATTTCGATAGAAAAACCGAGCTCATTGCCTGAAGATTTTTCTCAGTATAGACTAAAAGATATTTTTATACTATCTATTAGAGGTAATGATGGAAACTTTAGAGCTCTTTATGAAATGCCAAATAAGCTAAATAAAAGCATATTTTTTAAATTTAAAATAGACGCCAAAGTAAATGTTTTAGTTGCTATAAAAGATATAGATAGAGATCATATACTAAATTTAAGCGATTATGAGCAAAGAAGTGTAAGCTTAAAAGAGTATGACAAAGAGGCGTTAAAAGAAACTCCGAAAAATATAAAACTTATAACAAGAACTAGAATTAAACGAGGTAAAATTCTCACAAATAGGCAGTTTAAAACATTAAGCGATATAAAAAAAGGAGATTTGGTAAATGCGGTTTTAAAGGACGGAACTTTAAATATTGAAGTATCAGTAACTGCGCTAGAAGATGGAAGCGTAGGAGATATAATCCAAGTTAGAAACGAAAACAATCAAGTTTTTAAAGCTAATGTTATTTCAAAAAATAGAGTTTTAATAAGGTGAAAAATGAATAAATCTTGTATATATCCCGGCACGTTTGATCCCATTACAAATGGTCATATGGATGTCATAAAAAGAGCTTGCAGGGTTTTTGATAATGTTATAGTAGCAGTTGCGTTAAATGAGAGTAAAACGCCCTATTTTTGTTATGAAAAGCGAATAAGCTTAGCAAAAACAGCCACTAAAGATATACCAAAAGTAAGCGTTATAGGTTTTGATAATCTACTTGTGGATTTTGCTAAATCAAAAGGTATAAATACCGTGGTTCGTGGTCTTAGAGCAGTTAGCGACTTTGAGTATGAGCTTCAGATAGGATACGCAAACGCCTCTCTTTGGAGCGAGTTTGAAACGGTATATTTTATGCCGAGTTTAAAAAATGCTTTTATATCAAGCTCTATCGTAAGATCCGTGCTAAAGCATGGTGGAGATATAAGAAGTTTGGTTCCTATTAGCGTGTTAGAAGAGATCAAAGGAAAATTATGTTAGTAAATTTTGAAGGAGTTGATGGAGTCGGAAAATCAACTCAAATTTCACTTTTAAAAGAATTTAGAAATGATGCCGTGATAACAAAAGAGCCCGGAGGCACGGAGTTTGGGCTTATGATTAGGGATTATCTACTTAAAAATGCAAGTCAAATTTCTAATAAAACCGAAATTTTTTTATTTTTAGCTGATCGCGCCGAACATTATGAAAAAGTTCTAAAACCTAACTACGGAAATCTCGTTTTAAACGATAGAAGTTTTGTTTCTGGTATGGCTTATGCTATGGCAAGTGATAGTTCTTTAGATATCGGCTTACTTTTGGATCTGAATAAATTTGCTTTAAACGGCGATCTTGGAGATAAATTTGTATTTTTAAAAGCTGATGAAATGTTACTTAAAAATAGACTATTTAGTCGTGGAACTAGTGATGAGATAGAGATGCGCGGGATTGAGTATTTAATGAGAGTTCAAGGATTTATGAGTATAATACTTTCCGATTTAAAGTTTGATGTTTTGGAGATCGATGCCTCGCTCGAGGTTCTTGAAATTCAAGAAAAAATAAGGAAATTTATATGATAAACGCTCTGCGTGGGATGAAAGACCTGCTTGATAATGATGGAAAACTTTATAAATTTATAGTAGAAATATGCGAAAGTGTTGCAAAAAATTACGGTTATGAATTTTGTGAAACTCCAAAAATGGAAGAAACATCACTATTTAAAAGAAGCGTCGGCGAAAGTAGCGATATAGTCGGCAAAGAGATGTATCAGTTTATCGACAAAGGCGGCAACGATGTCTGTTTAAGACCAGAGGGAACTGCTGGAGTAGTTCGAGCCTTTATAGAAGCTAAATTTGATAGAGCTGGTGGAGTAAAACGTTATTATTATTATGGAAGTATGTTTCGTTATGAAAGACCGCAACGCGGACGCTTAAGAGAGTTTCATCAATTTGGCGTGGAGTGTTTTGGTGAATCAAGCGTTTATGAAGATGCGAGCGTCATACTTATGTTAAACGAAATTTTAGATAAACTCGGTATAAAAACTACATTAAAGATAAATTCCCTTGGCGATAGTGAATGTATGCCAAAATACAGACAAAAATTAATTTCTTTTATAGATGAAAAAAAAGATGAATTATGTGAGGATTGTCGTCGTAGGCTTACTACAAATCCTATTAGAGTATTGGACTGTAAAAATGAACATTGCCAAATTCTGCTTAAAAATACACCTCTTATAATTGAAAATTTAAATGAAGAGTGCGAAAATGACTTTTTAAATTTAAAAAAGATACTAACTCAAAATAAAGTCAAATTTGAAGTAGATGGAAGACTTGTTCGTGGATTAGACTACTACTGTAAAACCGCATTTGAGTTTGTAAGCGATGAGATAGGCTCTAAAAGTGCAGTCGCAGGCGGTGGAAGATATGATAGACTAGTTGATTTTTTAGGCGGAAAAGCTACTCCTGCTGTAGGCTGGGCTATGGGTTGTGAGCGCATAATGGAGATATTAAAACAAAAAGAATTCACTTCAAAAAGAGAAGGAATTTATATCTGTGCTTTAGATGAAAAGTATATAGATGAAATTTATAAAATAGGCTTAGAACTTAGGAAAAATCATAAAGTAGAGATATCTTATGAAGCCAAAAGTCCAAATAAACATCTGAATTTAGCAGATAAAAAATTTGCTAAACTGTTTTTATGTATGGGTGAAGATGAGGCAAAAAACGGTGAAATTTGGTATAAGAATTTAGAAAATAAAGATGAAAAGCGTATAAAGATTTTAAATTTAGAAGGTGAATTATGACAAATGATTATGGACTTAGTTTATGGGGAGACTCAAATTTCATCATAGATAGCGGAAAAGTATGCCTAAACACTGATTTTAAACCTGCCATAATCGATATAGTAAAAGATATAAGAGATGATGGATATAGAGGTCCTTTGTTGCTTAGATTTCCACATCTCATCAAAAAACAGATTGTTCAAGTATATTCTAGTTTTGATAGAGCGAAAAAAGAGTTTGAGTACTCAGGAAGTTTCAACGCTGTTTATCCACTAAAAGTAAATCAATACCCCGGCTTTGTGGAAAATCTAGTAAAATTAGGCGAGTCATATGGATATGGTTTAGAAGCCGGAAGCAAAGCAGAACTTCTGTTAGCTATGGCTTATAACAACTACGGAGCGCCTATTACTGTAAATGGATTTAAAGATAAAGAGCTTATAGATATAGGATTTATCGCTGCTGAAATGGGGCACAACATCACTCTTACCATAGAAGGGCTAAACGAGCTTGAAGCTATAATCGCAACGGCAAAAGAGAGATTTACTCCAAAACCGAGCATAGGGCTTCGCATAAGACTTCATAGTAGCGGAACTGGTGTTTGGGCAAAAAGCGGCGGTATAAACTCTAAGTTTGGGCTGACTTCTACTGAACTCATTGAAGCCGTAAATTTGTTAAAAGACAACGAACTTATAGAACAATTTACAATGATACATTTTCATATCGGAAGTCAGATAAATGAAATTCATCCACTTAAAAAAGCCCTTGTAGAAGCTGGAAATATATATGCAGAGCTTAGAAAAATGGGAGCTTCAAATTTAAAAGCTATAAATTTAGGTGGCGGTTTAGCTATAGAGTATTCGCAATTCAAAGAGCATCCTAGCAGAAACTATACGCTAAAAGAGTATGCAAATGACGTTGTTTATCTACTAAAAACGATAGCAAATCAAAAAAATGAGATCGAACCAGATATTTTTATAGAAAGCGGTAGATATATAGCCGCAAATCACGCTGTTTTGGTTGCTCCGGTGCTTGAACTATTTAGTCAAGAATACACAGAAGAAAAACTCGTACTAAAAACAAATAATCCACCTCTTATAAGCGAACTTTATGATCTTTATACCAGTATAAAACCTAGTAACGCTATAGAGTATCTTCACGATAGCATTGCTCATATGGAGAGCGTTTTGACGCTATTTGACCTTGGCTATGTAGATTTGCACGATCGCTCGAACTCAGAGATCTTAGTTCATCTCATTATGAAAAAAGCGATTTCTATGCTTGGTAATAAACAAAACTACGCTGAGCTTCTTAAAATTCAAGAAGAAGTTCAAGAGAGATACTTAGTAAATTTTTCGATGTTTCAAAGTTTGCCTGATTTTTGGGGTCTTGGACAAAACTTTCCTGTAATGCCTCTTGATAGACTTGATGAGCGCCCTACTTTATCTGCGTCCATTTGGGATATCACTTGCGATAGCGATGGAGAAATAAGCTTTGATGCAAATAAAAATCCACTATTTTTGCACGATGTGGATATAGAAAAAGAGCAGTATTTTTTAGGATTTTTCTTGGTCGGAGCGTATCAAGAAGTACTTGGTATGAAGCACAATCTCTTTACTCATCCAACAGAAGCGACTGTATTTTTAAATGATAGTGGTAGTTACGAGATTAAAAATATACTTGAATCTCAGTCTATTATGGATATTTTAGAAGATTTGGATTATGATATACATGCCATTAGAGATATTTTAAACGAAAGAATAGAAAACTCTACACTAGTCGATGAAAAGCAGAAAAAACATATTTTGGGAGAATTATATCTGTTTTTAAATGATAATGGTTACTTGAAAACTATAGGATAAAATATGAGTTTTTGGAATATTATAAAAGAAGATTTAAGTCAGCCAAAGGTGCAAGATCCAGCTTATAGATGCTGCGTGGAGCTTGTATTTAACTATCCTGGTGTTTGGGCTATAGTAA
The DNA here is from genome assembly GCA_000495505.1 of Campylobacter fetus subsp. testudinum 03-427. Lineage (NCBI taxonomy): Bacteria > Pseudomonadati > Campylobacterota > Epsilonproteobacteria > Campylobacterales > Campylobacteraceae > Campylobacter > Campylobacter fetus. Next base: position 914,078 of record CP006833.1, read on the forward strand.
ATTACCGTTTTACTCATTTTTTATGGGAGAAAAAATGGCATAATACTGCTAGAGTTCTTGCTGGAATTAGCAACTTTTTAACTAGAGTAGATCTTCATCCTGCCGCAAAAATAGGTAGAAGAGTTTTCATAGATCACGCAACTGGAGTCGTGATAGGAGAAACTACTGTTATAGGAAATGACTGCTTGATATATCAAGGAGTTACTTTTGGCGGAGTTAGTCTCGATAAGGGTAAAAGACACCCTACTTTAGAAGATGGCGTAGTAGTAGGAGCCGGAGCTAAAATACTTGGAAATATAACTATAGGAAAAGGCTCTAAGATAGGAGCAAATTCAGTTGTGGTAAAAGATGTGGGTGCTAATTGCACTGCTGTAGGAGTTCCTGCTAGAGCAGTTGGTGGATGCGCTCAACCTTTCGAACACAATAAGCTTCCAGATATAACAAAAGAGATGATAGGATATCTTATAAAAAAATTAGAAATACTTGAAAAAGAAGTTGCAAAAAGTAACAATAATATTATAAAACCAGATATTGAATTAGACGAGTTATATAAACAATACATAAAATCAATCAAGGAGTGAAAGAGATGTTATCTAAGAAGATTGGAGTGCTTTCAGAAAGCCTAACCATAGCTATTAGCTCAAAAGCAAAAGAGATGAAAGCAAACGGACAAGATGTCATAAGCTTTAGCGCCGGTGAGCCTGACTTTGATACACCAAACGTCATAAAAGAAGCTGTAAAAAGAGCATTGGATTCTGGTTGTGGAAAATACACTCCAGTACCAGGACGCCCTGAAGTATTAAAAGCTATAGCCACAAAGCTAAAAAGAGATAATAACTTAGAATACAAAACAAGCCAAATCGTTACAAACGTAGGAGCTAAACACTCTTTGTTTAATATCTTTCAGTGTATCATAGACGATGGAGATGAAGTTATAATGGCTTCTCCATACTGGGTAAGTTATCCTGAGATAGTTAAGTTTAGCGGTGGAAAACCAGTGATAGTAGAAACCGACGAGAGTAGTAAATTTAAACTCACAAGTGAAGCTTTGAAAAAAGCTATAACTCCAAAAACGAAGGCTATCGTACTAAACAGCCCTAGCAATCCGTGCGGTGGTGTTTATACAAAAGCTGAGCTTGAAGCCATAGCAAAAGTTTTAGAAGGCACAAATATCGTTGTTCTAAGCGACGAAATTTATGAAAAACTCACATATAACGGCGAGTTTGTAGCCACAGCTAGCATAAGCGAGGATATGTTCAAACGTACCATAACCATAAACGGTCTTAGCAAATGCGGAGCGATGCCGGGCTGGAGATTTGGATATATGGCTAGTGTTATGGACGATATAAATGCGGCAGTTAAAAAACTACAAAGCCAAAGCACTAGTAATATCTCAAGTATAGTTCAAGACGGAGCCATACCTGCTTTGCTTGGCGAAGCAGATAAAGATATAGATTTTATGCGTTCTAAATTTATAGAACGTCGCGACTACGCAGTAGCTGCTATAAATGCTATAAAAGGACTTAATGTCGTAAAACCTGATGGTGCATTTTATCTATTTGTAAATTGCAAAGAAGTGGAGTCAGACTCTATGAAATTTTGCAAAGATATGCTAGAAAACGCTCTTGTAGCAACCGTTCCAGGCGTAGGGTTTGGTATGGACGGATACTTTAGACTAAGTTTTGCTTGCGATATGGATAGTATAAAAAAAGGAATTGATAGAATAGCTAAATTTGTAGAAAGCTATAAAAAATAGTGCCAAAAATCAGCGTGATAATCCCCTGCTTCAACGCAGAGGGATTTTTAAAAGAGTGTTTAGAATCACTGCTAAATCAAAGCTTTAAAGATATAGAAGTCATAGCTATCAACGACGGAAGCAGTGACGACACTCTAGATATTTTAAATAAATTTGCTAGTATTGATAGTCGCATTACCATCATAGATCAACAAAACAGCGGCGCTAGTGCAGCTAGAAACGCAGGGATAAAAGCTAGCAATGGTAAGTTTATAATGTTTTTAGATAGCGATGATTTTTTAAGCTCAAACGAAATTTTACATAAGCTTTATAATATTGCTTTAAATTTAGATGCGGATCTCGTATTTGGTGATTTTAATTATTATAAAAACGGTGAAATCAGATATCAAAAAAACTATATTTGTGATGAAGGAATAGTGGATAAAGAGCAGTTTTTATTTGATTATTTCACTCTAAATCCATCTAAAAGTACTTTTCCTACAGTGTGTGCAAAGATAATCAAAACTGAAATTTTAAAAAATAATAATTTAGAATTTTTAAAAGACGTTTTTATCGCCGAAGATGCGAATTTAAATGCTAAAATCATATGGCTAGCAAACAAAATCGCAAAATTAAACGATCCGATTTATAACTACAGAATCGGAGATAATAATAGTTCAAAAAAATTTAAATTTAAACATTTTACCGATGTTAGAGCTGCGGAAATGGATTTAAGAAATTTCTTTTCTAAATTTAATCTTTTAAAAACTCAAAAAGCTTATCTGGAGTGTTATTTCCTCATTTTAAGATATAATGCGGCGCTAACTATGAAACCATATAGTTTTGATGATTACGAAAAAGCTATGGAATTTGCTTGCGCAGATATAAAAAATAGTTTTAAAAGCGATGGATTTACGCTGCTTAACAAAAAATTAAAAATACTATTTTATCTATATAAATTTAGCTGTAACTACAAAATATATGCAAAATTATTAAATTTTATACATAAACTTAGACATTAAAACAGAAATCATCTGTGATAATGATAGCAAAAGAAAGTAGTGGGATTATTAGTTTATAAATAAATTTATCGCTATAGAATTTGTGTGTTGGACAAGCCAGCACACAGTAAAACAGATTGTGATTTAAAACTCGTTTTTCACGCTATCAACCCATTTATCGGCTCTTGCTTTCCAGTTTGGATCATTTTTAAAGTCTATCGAAGCTCCTATAAATTTACCGTTTATAAATGATAACGAATGGCTAAATTTATATCCATCAACTTGACTTGAACCTACTAGTTTAGCGCCGCGGATAAGCGGTAAAAACTCTACTAAACCATCTAAAAATGTAGATCCGTGCTTAACTTGACCGCCTACTCCAACTAAAGCTATGGTTTTTCCACTAAAATCAGCTTCGGCAACTAATGCTAACTTAGCTTTAAAATCCTTTTGAAGTTCGCCATTACCGTGAGTAGAAGCAGCAAATATAAATTTATCAAATTTAGTGAAAAAATCAGCCGTTAAATCAGTAGCATTAATAATTTCGCTATCAAATTTACTAGCTATGTACTCAGCAACCTCTTTCGTATCACCTTGATTTGAGCCATAAATTACGCCTATCTTTGACATCTACTATCCTTAAAATAAAATTATTTTGTGATTATATCTAATTAAGATAAAAAATGTGCTTAAAAAATTATATCTTTTAGTTAAATTTATTTAACATAAATAAATTTGATATATTTCGATCTTTATAAGTGTTTCCATATGAAACACTTATAATATAGATATTAAAATAATAAAGCCATAAAGATATATTTTTAAATTTATTTTTATTCTTTCAGATAAATTTAAAATTATGCTATATGTATTTTTGAAAAAATATACTATATATAATAATATATTGATAAATTTATGTATAATTATTTTATATTAAAATCTATACTTTTTATATAATCAAATTATTTTTTTATTAAATTTACGCTGAAAAACTTAAATAATAAATCTTATTTTATCAAACTTATTATATTTATTTATATGTTATAATCCTTAAAAATCGAAAAAATAAGGAGTTAATAATGAAAAAATCTGTCAAACTTGCTTTTAGTGTGGCTATTTTAATTAGTTTAGCAAATTCGCTACAAGCATTTGAACCCAAAAAACCTACTTGTCTAGCACCAGCAAAACCTGGGGGAGGATTTGATCTCACCTGCAAAATCGCAGCAAACTCTTTTGCTGTAACACATCTGTTGAACAAACCTATGATAGTAAATTTTATGCCAGGAGGAGTTGGAGCCGTAGCGTATAATCACGTAATAGGTCAAAAACCAAACGACGGAGATGTCATAGTAGCATTTAGTTCTGGTTCTGCTTTAAATATAGCTCAGGGAAAATTCGGAAAATATAATGAAAATGCAGTAAGATGGCTTGATGGTAAATTTAAAGAGCTGCCAACAGCAAAAGAACAAGGATATGACGTTGTTTGGAGTACTTGGAGAGGATATTATATGGGACCAAAAGTTAGTGATACGCAGTATGATTTTTGGGTGGAAAAATTTAAAAAACTATCGCAAACTGATGAATTTAAAAAAGAACGAGACCTTAGAGGTTTGCAATCTTTTACTATGGTAGGCTCGGAATTTGACCATTTTGTAAAAAGTGAAGTCGCCAAATTTAAAAGTATGGCGCGTGAGGCTGGGCTTGTAAAATGACAGAAAGATTGTTTGGAGTATTTTTATTTTGTACTGGAATATTTGTTATCTATGGTGCGATGAGCTTCAATGTAGCATTTTCGTATGACCCTCTTGGTCCTAAAACTTTTCCTATACTGCTTGGAATCTTACTTAGCGTATTGTCTGTTTTTATCATTATCGGACCGAGCAAAGCAGAATTTGCAAATTTATCTATAAATTTAAAAATTATATATCTGGTCGCGCTTATCATTTTATATCAGCTAAGCTTTGATTTTTTAGGATTTTTATTTGCGACTTTTATACTAGTTAGCTTAGTGTCTAAGATATTTAAAGCTACAAATATCGAAGCGGTGATATGCGGAATTTTGGTCAGCATTACCGTTTATTTGGTGTTTAAAGAGGTTTTGGATATCCCGCTACCTACTGGTGTAATTTTTGAAAATATCTTAGTAGAATATATGGAAATTTTATCTCTTTTAGGGCATGGATTTAGCGTTGCTTTTCAGCCTTTAAATTTATTTTAGTATTTCTTGGAACTCTTTTTGGAGCTATTCTTGGACTTGATCCTATAAATGAGCTATATTATTACCTATAACATATACTTTAGGTCTTCCAGTAGAATCGTCTCTTATCATATACTATGGGGCTGAGTTTGGCGGTAGGATTTCTAGCATACTTTTAAACGTACCAGGAGATGCAGGAGCTGTATTTACAACTAAGGAACATTTGGAAAAGGAGATTAAGAGGAGTGGCTACTACTGAATCAGCGAATAACGCCTCAGCAGGCGGAGCTATGAAACCTATGATCACACTTGGAATACCAGGTAGCAGAACAACAGCTGTACTTCTTGGAGCTCTAATGCTTTATAATACAAACCCTGGACCAACCCTATTTTCCGAACAACCCGCTCTAGTATGGGGGCTAATAGCATCTTTATATACTAGGAAATATTATGCTTTTAGTTATAAATTTACCTATGGTAAGAGTATTTGCTAAAATACTGCAAGTGCCGTACTGGATATTGGTTCCATCTATAATAGTATTAGCTCTTACTGGTGTATATTTTATAAATACTAGCTCATTTGCACTTTTGTTATCTATAATACTAGGTGTTTTTGGATTTTTCTTAAGAAAACTTAATTTTTATATGGCGACTATTATACTTGGATATGTATTGGGCGGTATTATGGAAGATAGTTTAAGAAGAGCTTTTGCTATAAGTGGCTGAGAGATAGATATATTTTTCAAAGTAGAGATAAACTTAATTTTATGGCTGCTAGTTGCTATGGTTATATGTACCCCGTTTGTAGCTAAAATAATTTCTAAAAAATATAAGTTAAAAAGATAGATAAAATGCAGATCCAAAGCCCAAAAAAAAGAGCTTTGGATTTTTTAATTTATTTTTTATAAATTTAAAAACGTATTAAAGATACTTTGAAGCGTAAGACATACCAAGATCATACGCTTTATTATTTGCTTCTTTAACCTTATCAGGAACTGTGCTTAACATCTCTTTACGTACAATTTCTGCATCCATAACGCCCGTAAATTTAACGGCTACGCCAAGAGCGACAACGCTTTGAGTGATAACATTTCCGACTTCATCTTTAGCTATCGAAATAATAGGAATTTCATATATTTTCCAGCGTTTTTTATCTTCTTCGCTAGGTTTTACCAAATTCGGTTCTACTACGATGATACCGCCCTCTTTTACACCACTCTTAAAAGTATCGTAACTATTTTGTGCAGTAGCTAGCATAAACTCTATTTCACCCTCATTTGCATAAGGATATCTTATCTCCTCATCGCTAAGAATGATATCAACTTTTGTTGGACCACCACGCACTTGTGAAGTATAAGTAGAAGCTTTTATACCATATCCGCCCGCTTCTATTTTTGCTGCTGAAAGTATCTCTCCGGCTAATATAACACCTTGTCCGCCTACTCCGACAAATCTTAACTCTGCTGAACTCATTTTATCTCCTCAAAGTTGATTTTTGTTTTATTTTGAGCAGCTTCTATAACTTTTTCATAAGCTTTGCAGTACTCTATATGACTCTCGTCTTTATGAAGTACGCCAGTTGGGAATTTGCCTAATTTTTCTTCGTCGCTTAGTGCGTCAAATTTAGTTTTAGAAACAGTTCTACCCTCTATCCAGTTTATAGTCTGAGTGGCTTCGCCCATCTTATTTTTTCTACCTAAATTTATATGGCAATTTGAAAAAATATCAAAGAAGCTATAACCTTCATGCTTAAATCCCTCAACTAAAAGTTTTTCGATTCTTGATGGGTTTATAACAGTCTCACGACCAACAAATGTAGCTCCAGCCGCAGTTGCGAGCTTTGCAGCGTCAAAATTCGGATCTATATTTCCCCATTGAGCTGTAACTGTCCAAAACCCTTGTGGAGTTGTAGGACTTGTTTGAGAGTTTGTAAGACCATATATGAAGTTGTTTATTAATATATGATTTATATCTATATTTCTTCTACATCCATGAATGGTATGGTTTCCGCCTATAGCAAGACCATCTCCATCACCAGTTACGACGATTACGTGTTTTTCTGGATTTGCTAGTTTTATACCTGTCGCATAAGCGATGGCACGACCATGCGTTGTATGAACCGTGTTACAATTTACATAGCTTGAAAATCTACCAGAACAACCTATGCCGCTTACTACGCATACATCATCCATATTCCAACCCATAGTGTCTATAGCTCGTATAACGCTTTTTAAAATTACACCGTCTCCACAACCCCAGCACCAAAGTGTTGGCATTTTATTTGTTCTTAAATAATTATCATAGTTAAAAGCCATTTTAAAACTCCTTAACTTTACTTATAATTTCAGTTGGACTTATCGGACGTCCATTTGCTTTAAGGAGAGTTTTAAAATCATCTCTTAAGCTGCATCTTTGTATCTCACCTAAATATTGACCCATGTTTAATTCTGCCACTAAAATCTTTTTAAATTTAGAACAAACTTCTTTTAGCTTCGCTTCTGGGCTTGGCCATATAGTTATAGGTCTGAATATTCCGACTTTTACGCCGTCTCCTCTTAGTTTATCGACAGCTTCCTTAGCCGCAAGGCTTACACTTCCATAACAAATAATACATATATCTGCATCATCTAGTTTATACTCTTCATAATTCAATACTTCATCTAAGTGAGCATGTATTTTATTGAACAGTCTTTTTATATTATAATCAACCATTTTTCCATCTTCGGTAGGAAATCCAGTAGGTCCATGATGAAGTCCGGTTACGTGATATCTATATCCTTTAAAAAACGGATTTAAAGTAGCAGGCTCATCAGCCGCAGCTTCATAAGGATTGTACTCTTTTGGATCACCTTTAAACTCACGTCTAGGCTCTATCTTTAAATCTGCTATATCTGGAACATTGGCTTTACCTTGCATATGGCCTATAGTTTCATCAAGCAGCAAGAAAACCGGAGTGCTAAAACGATTAGCAAGATTAAAGGCTCTTACGGTTTCAGTATAAATTTCACTTAAACTTCCAGGAGCTACTGCAATAGAGCAGTAATCGCCGTGGCTAGGAGTTTTAGCTTGTAAAATATCTCCTTGAGCAACGCGAGTTGGAAGTCCAGTCGATGGTCCGCCACGCATAACATTTGCTATAACAAGTGGAACTTCAGCTATAAAGCCAAGACCTATCTGCTCAGATTTTAAAGAAATTCCAGGACCTGAGCTAGCAGTCATTGCTTTAGAACCGCTCATACTAGCACCAAGAGCTACAGAAACTCCGGCTATCTCATCTTCCATTTGTATAAATTTACCACCTTTTTTCGGTAATAAAACACTAAGTTCATGTGCAATTTCACTTGATGGAGTTATCGGATATCCGCCAAAAAAATTACAGCCACATTCCACAGCAGCACGAGCCGCAAGTGAATTTCCTGTTGTGATTAATTCTCTCATTTTTGCTATCCTTATTTAAGTTTCCTAAAGTGATTTGCTTTAACAGCAACTGCTCTTTCTTTAGCTTCTGGGCTAATTTTTGCAAATTTAAAACCCTTTTCAGCTACATAGATAGCAAAGTCTGGACAATGGAGCTCGCAATCTCTACATCCTATACAGGATTCTGGATGAACTACTTCTATCATCATTCCTTGTACTGCATGAATATCTTCTTTCATACCCAAAACTCCTGCCGGGCAGTAACTAACACAAATGTCGCAGGCTTTGCACCTGTTTTCATCTACCCAAACAGCTATACCGACTGGTTGTTCTATCATCATATTCTCCTATTAGCCTATTAATTCTTTTATTTTTTTACCTATGTGTGCTGGACTAGCTACTACATGAGCTCCAGCGGCACTTAAGGCCTTCATTTTTCCGGCTGCCGTTGAATCTTCTCCACTTATAATAGCTCCCGCATGCCCCATTCTTTTACCTTTTGGAGCACTTTGACCAGCTATAAAAGCTACAACCGGTTTTTTCATATTTTTTATAATGCTACAAGCTTCTATTTCTAAGCTTCCGCCAATTTCACCTATCATAACAATGGCTTTTGTATCTGGATCATTCTCAAACATAGGTAAAAGTTCGCTATAAGTAAGTCCTATAACGCTATCTCCACCGATACCAACAGCAGTAGATATACCATAACCCTCACTTAAAATTTGGTTTGCTCCTTCATAAGTAAGCGTTCCAGACTTTGATACAAGCCCTATATTTACACCTGCTCGTTTAAAAACCATAGCGGGCATTATACCCAATTTTGCTTGATCAGCGCTTATAATTCCTGGGCAGTTTGGACCTATTAATTTCATACCTTTTTTATTCGCATAGTTTTTAGCTTCTAGCATATCTCTAACTGGAGTATGCTCAGTTATAACGACTGCCAACTCTATACCCGCATCGGCGGCTTCTATTATACTAGCTGCAACGAATTTAGCAGGAACAAATATCAAACTAACTGTTGCATTAGTTGATTTTACGGCCTCTACAACAGTATCAAACACAGGTTTGCCAAGATGTATCATACCACCTTTAAATGGAGTAACACCACCGACTATATTTGTACCATAAGCCAAACACTGCTCAGCATGAAAAGTAGCTTCTTTTCCTGTAAATCCCTGAACTATAACTTTTGTATTTTTATCTACCAATATACTCATACTATCCCCTTACTTGTTTGCTAATTCAACAGACATCTTAGCACCGCTCTCTAGATCAGGCGCAGAGATGATATTTGTTATATTTGCTTGTTTTAATATCTCCGCAGCTTCTTTTGCATTTGTTCCATCTAGTCTTACTATAACAGGCACTTCTACTTTGGTTAATTTTGTAGCATCTAAAATACCATTTGCGATGCGGTCACATCTTACTATTCCACCAAATATATTTACAAATATAGATTTTACATTTTTATCTCTCAAGATAATTTCAAAAGCTTTTGCTACGGTTTCGGGATTAGCACCGCCGCCCACATCAAGGAAATTAGCCGGTTTTCCGCCTACGCCATTGATGGAATCCATAGTACCCATAGCTAGTCCGGCACCATTTACCATGCAGCCGATATTTCCATCTAATTTTACATAGCTTAAACCATAAGTTTTTGCTTCAAGTTCGCTCGGCTCTTCTTCATCGGTATCACGCATATTTGCTATTTTTTCTTGTCTAAATAGAGCTGAATCATCAAAGCCCATTTTTGCATCAAGAGGTATTAAATCATTTTCTTTGGTTAAAACTAGAGGATTGATCTCTACTAAATTTGAATCAGTTTGCCAGTAAAGTTTATATAATTTAGATAAAAGCAGATGAAGCTTGATACTCAAATCTTTATCTAAATTTAAAAAGTCAGCAATAGCTAAAGAGTGGAAGTCTCTAAGTCCTATTTGAGGGTCTATTCTTATAGTGATTATTTTATCGTGATCCACTTCTTCTATATTCATACCGCCATCAGCTGAAGCGATCACAGCTATACACTCGTTTATACGATCAAAGGTTAGACTTAGATAATACTCTTTATCTATATTTGTCCCTTTTTCTATATATAGTTTTTTAACAAGTTTTCCCTCTGGGCCAGTCTGTTTAGTAACTAAAGTCATTCCTAAAATTTTACTCGCATACTCTTTTACTTCATCTAAGCTTTTTGCGATTTTTACACCGCCACCTAGACCGCGACCTCCAGCATGTATCTGAGCCTTCACAGCCCAAACAGAACCGCCGAGTTTTTTAGCAGCATTTAGTGCATCATCCACACTAGTTACCATAATGCCATCAGCGACGTTTATGCCAAAATCTCTTAAAAGCTCTTTGGCTTGAAACTCATGGATATTCATAGAACTCCTTTAACTTTAAATTTGTGTAAATTTAACTTAAAAAAGTTGATAAAAGAGACCTACTAAATAACTAAATTTACATTTTTATTTAATATTAATTTTTATTGTCAGTGAAATAAATTTTATTTATAACCAATATAAATTCAGATATACTTTTATCCATAATTTTGCTCTCTTCATCGGTTAAATTTAGCTCGAAAATTTTTTGTACTCCGTTTTCGTCTAATTTAACAAATCTTCCAGTTGGTATCAAATTTTCATCTAAAACTGAGCAACTAAGAGTTTCGTCGTTGATATTTTGAATGCATTCACACATCTTAACAACTCCAGCTGCAGGTGCGTAGAACGCTGAAGTTCCCATTAATTTAACTATATTTGAACCACCACTTTTTGTATTGAGTTTAATATCTTCAAAATATTTTTTAAGCTCATCTTTGCATATTGATTGATTTTTAAATTTTATACTGGACTCAAGGCATATCATAGCATTATTGTGCATTCCAACGCACTTACCAAAGCATTGTGCAACGCTTAAACCGAGTTTTTGTGACATATAGTACCTAAAACGTGCGCTATCAAGTTCGCCTGCCATTCCGATTACTTTATGACGAGCAAATCCGCTTTCTTTAAAAGCAACATAAACCATGATATCAAGGGGATTTGTGACTACTATTATAATGGATTTTGGTGCAAATTTAGACACCATTTTTGAGCTATGAGATACTATTTTTGCATTCATCATCGCTAGATCATCTCTGCTTTGTCCATCTTTTCTAGCAAATCCAGCCGTGATAACAACAATATCAAAATCTCTTAAAAGTTCGTAATCATCACCACCCAAAATATCTACATCCAAATTTAAAACAGCTGCCATCTGAGCCAAATCCATAGCTTTTGCAATCGCTAAATTTTTATTTATATCTATGAGTGTTACTTTTTTACACACTTTACGAGATATGAGCAAGCTTGCGCAGCTTGCTCCTACATTTCCAGCACCGATAATTGCTATTTTCAACTCATTTTCCAATTGCATTATTAAAATTTTTACTTGGACGCATAATATCTGAAGCTAATTTATCATCAAATTTATAGTAACCTCCAACATCTACTTTATGACCTTGAGAGCCGTTTAATTCAGTTATTATCATATTTTTATTTTCATTTAACGCATTTGCTATGTTAATAAACTTATCTTTTAGATCACTTTTTGATAACTCGTCCGCCCAATATAATGAAAGATAAAAGTGACTTCCACGGTTATCGTTTTCACCTACGTTTTTGCGAGGTGAATTATCATTTTTAAGATAACTTACGATCGCCTTATCAAGAGTATCTGCTAAAACTTTTGCCTCTTTTTTGCCACTTATGTTTGCAAGATGCTCTAAGCTTGCTCCAAGAGCTAGAAACTCGCCCAGACTATCCCATCTTAAGTGATTTTCTTCGATTAGCTGCCCGGCTATTTTAGGTGCGCTTCCGCCAGCTCCAGTCTCAAAAAGTCCGCCACCGTTTAAAAGCGGTACTATAGATAACATTTTCGCACTAGTTCCTAGCTCGAGTATAGGGAAAAGATCAGTTAAATAATCTCTTAGTACGTTTCCTGTTACGCTTATAGCGTCTTTTCCACTTCTGATTATAGATATACTGCGTTTTATAGCTTCTGTCGGTTCAGCTATACTTATATCTAAATTTGAAATATCATATTTTTTTAGCTCATCTGTTACGATTTGTATCATATTAGCATCGTGAGCACGGTTTTTATCTAACCAAAATATCGCCGGAGCATTGGTAGCTTTAGCTCTGCTTACGGCTAGTTTTATCCAGTCTTTTATCGCTTCGTCTTTGGCTTGCATAGCTCTAAATATATCCCCATTTTCCACTTCAAATTCCATCTTTTCGCCAGAATCTGAGCTAAGTATAAATTTACCACTCTCAGAAGCTATAAATGTTTTGTCGTGACTACCGTATTCTTCTGCTTTTTTTGCCATAAGACCTACGTTTGAAACACTTCCTATAGTTGCTGGATTTAATGCTCCATTTACTTTTAAATCATCGATAGTTGCTTCATATATAGTAGCGTAAGTTCTATCTGGAATGACTGCTAAAGTATCTCTTGTTTTTCCCTCTTTATCCCACATTTTACCGCTATTTCTTATCATAGCAGGCATTGAAGCGTCTATGATTACATCGCTTGGCACATGTAAATTTGTAATACCTTTATCACTATCTACCATAGCTAAATCTGGATTTTTTTGAATTATTTCTTGAAATTTAGAAAGTATTTTATCTTTTATAGGAAGATTTTCTATTTTGCTAAATAAATCTTTCAGACCATTATTTGCTATAACTCCGGCACTTTTTAGCTCACTTTCAAACTCACTGAAAATCTCCTTAAAAAATACCTTAACAAAATGACCGAAAATAACTGGATCGCTCACTTTCATCATAGTAGCTTTTAGATGCACAGAGTATAAAAGCGAGCTATCTTTAGCATCTTGCACTGTACTGTTTATGAACTCATCAAGCTTTTTAACGCTCATAAATGTAGCACTTATGATATCACCTCGTCCAGCTTTTATACCACTTTTTAATAGTTTTGTTTCTCCAAATTTATTTTGAAATTCTATTTTAAATTCACAACTATTTTTAGCTATTATAGACTTTTCATTTCCGTAAAAATCGCCATCTTGCATATATGTAACACGAGTTTTTATACTAGAATCCCAAGCTCCATTTTTATGAGGAAACTCTTTTGCGTATGCTTTTACGGCTCCTGCACACCTTCTATCTGAGTTTCCCTCTCTAAGCACTGGATTTACAGCACTTCCTAAAACTTTTGCATATCTTGCTTTTATGCTCTCTTCTTTATCGTTTGTAGGATTTTCTATGTAATTTGGTACGGCGTAACCTTTGCTTTGAAGCTCGGCTATAGCGGCATTTAGTTGAGGAAGAGAGGCTGATATATTTGGAAGTTTTATGATATTTGCCGATTTCTCTTTTGTCATTTCTCCAAGAATTTCAAGATAATTTGGTACTTTTTGATCATCAGTTAGATATTCACCGAAATTTGCTAGAATTCTTCCTGATAAAGATATATCAACTGTTTGTATATCGATGTTTGCTCTATTTAAAAACTCTTTAATCACCGGAAAAAGTGAAAACGTAGCAAGCGCAGGGGCTTCATCCGTGTAAGTGTAGATTATATCAGCCATTTTTATCCTTTATAATATAAATTTTTACAATTTTATCAAATATTTGGTTAATTTTTCTATCTTTTGGCTCATTTATTTTTTGAATTTATAAAAAATTAAGAAATCTGATACAATCATAACTAAATTTAAATTTAAGTATAAATTAACATACAATTTTGACTAAATAAAAGCCAAAATTTCTAAATTTTAAGTAAGATTTTGGAGTTCTTGGCTAAATACTCCTTTTAAAGTTCTATAAGTAAGCCAAAATATAGCCATAGTAAATGCAATCAAAAACACAACGCTTAAAATATCCAAATACAGTTCATTCAACTCAATTGCCATCTTGATAGTCGAGACTAAAAGCGCTGCTAATGGAAAACTCACAGCCCACCAAGTAACTCTAAACGGACAGCATTTTGTAGCATTTCTAAGTTTAGGAAGCATAGCAAAAAATAGAAACAATCCTATAAAATACAACCCTTTAGCAAAGATATCTACATTTTTTACAACCTCCACATACGCAGAAAACCCAACGCTAAATGGTGCTAAAAGTATCATTAAAGTAGGTATCAATTTATCTGGCATAGGCTCAGAAAATAGAAGCTTTGTTTTGATAATAACAAATATAGGTATAGCAAAAAATAGACCTATACCAAGGGCTGCTATAGAAGCGTCATCAAGATAATCAAAATTAAATAAATTTTTTGCAAGAGGAATATCAAGCGTACCTACTACAGGTATCACCCACGCAGGAGTAACGTGAGATATATTTTGCGATTTACTAAGCCAAAAACTTACCATATATACGGCAAAACTTAGCATCAAAACAACTCCTACTATCCATAATATAAAAGCAATTTTTGGGAAATATTCAAATATAACTATAGGAAGCAGTAAAATCGATATTATAAAAGCTCCAAAAAAGCTCTTTGTCATAGGATTTGAGAACTCGTCTTTGAAACTTTGGGTCTTATATATCATCTTTATAGCGTAACATACACTTAAAATAATAAAATCTAAAACGGCTAAAAAAGCTAAAATATCAGCCATAAATCCATTAAATCCGAAATGAAAAGCGGCTAATTTCCAGCCTATACTAAGTCCGCAAAGTCCCATAACAGAACCAAATAAACTAACAGGAAGATACGAAAAATAAGATTTACCCATAAAAATCCCTTCAAATTTAAAACTACATCAAATTATATTTTTTAAATTTAAAAATCTAAAAACACGACATTTAGCAGGAAAGTAGAAATATTTTTTAAATTTAAAAGCCAATTCTACCTATAAATTTAAAACAGATAACAAAATAAAAATTAACGTAAGATCTCCATAACTTCACTAGCATTTTGACAATTTTTAACGCCTTCTATCGTCTCATTTCGCCCCCAAAGAACTTGTATATAGTCCATTTTAGCATTTTTCGATGCTAAATAATCTTTGGCGCTATCGCCTATAAAAACGCATTCGCATTTAAAAGAATCCCTGATAATATTTAGCATTGTAGGATCTGGTTTTTGAGGAATTTCTTTGTTTGAACCAATAATCATATCAAAACTATCCAAAATTCCACAATTTTTAAGAATACTTTCTATCGTAGCATGTGGAGCGTTCGTGGCCACTGCAAGTTTGTAATCCAAATCCTTGCAGCCGCTTACAACTCTCATCGCTTCTTCATAAACGGTTGCATAAAGCATATAGTTTTTATCAAATTCCTCTTCAAAAATATATCTCATATTTCCGCTGGCTTGCTCTATCCCATAAAACTCTTTTATAGGATTTTTAAGTGGATCATTTATAGTTTTTATTATAAAATCAGCATCAAGTGGCGTCATATTTAGCTCTTTTCTAATATAATTTATAGTGCAATATATCGCCTTTTTGCTATCTATGAGCGTCGCGTCCATATCAAAAATTACACATTTATTACTCATCGTAGTTTCCTTTTTTATGTTTTTCTTTTTTATAGTTTCTGGAATTTTTTAGCTTATCTAAATTATTTGCCGCTTTTAAAAGTGACGCCTTATCGTGTGAGTTTAGAGCAAAATTTACGAACTCGCAAAGTGATTTCGTATATGGCTGATCAAGATATGCTGGTTCGATTTTTTCTAAAATTTGAGCGTTTTTCTTTACTAAAATATCAAATTTAGTAGTATCGAAATCCTCTCTTTTGAGATTTCTTATCACTAATTTAGCAAATTTTTCAAGCGCTCTTAGATATCTTACTCTTTTAAATTTATCATCATTCATAATATTTCCAAAAAGCTAAATTTATAAAAATTATATCAAAACAAAACTAAAATTATAGGTACATTCGATATTCTAAAGAAATATTTTAAATTCAAACATACCATAAATTTATCGATTTTTATCTAGTCTAGTCATAAAAGCAGATAAAACTCAACTCTCATAAAACATACTATAAACTCAAACAGATGTATTTTTGCTCTGTGTATTCGTCCATACCATATCTGCTTCCCTCGCGTCCAAGTCCGCTAAACTTCACGCCACCAAAAGGAGCTACCTCGTTGCTGATGAGTCCAGTATTTACACCGACCATTCCGTACTCTAGACTTTCAGACACTTTCCATTGTCTTTTAGGATCATTCGTAAAGATATAGCTAGCAAGCCCAAAGTCAGTATCGTTTGCCGCTTCTATCGCCTCCTCATCGCTTTTAAATTTAAAAACCGGACAAAGCGGTCCAAACGTCTCTTCACGCGCTACTAACATATCTTTAGTCGCGTCACTTAGCAAAGTTGGTTCGAAAAAAGTTCCTCCAAGCAAGCTTCTTTTACCGCCACTTAAGCATTTAGCTCCTTTTTTTAAAGCGTCATTTATATGCTCTTCTACTTTTTTAAGAGCATTTTCATCGATAAGCGGTCCTTGATTTACCCCGTTTTCTAGACCGTTTCCTAGTTTTAAGCTTTTTATAGCGATATTTAATTTAGCGCAAAACTCGTCGTAAATACCGCTTTGAGCATATATTCTATTTGCGCAAACGCAAGTCTGACCGCTATTTCTAAATTTACTAGCCATTACTCCATCTACTGCTTTATCTAAGTCTGCATCGTCAAATACTATAAATGGAGCATTTCCGCCTAGCTCAAGGCTAAGTTTTTTGATAGTTTTCGCACTTTTTTCATAAATTTTTATACCTACTTCGGTTGAGCCGGTGAAGCTTATCTTTCTTATGATTTTTGAGTCTGCAAACGCCGTACTTATCATACCAGCGTCTCCGCTAATGATGACAAACAGATCTTTTGGTATGCCTGCAGCGTAAGCTAAACTTGCCAAAGCGTAAGCGCTAAGTGGTGTTTGACTAGCTGGTTTTACTATCATAGCGCACCCTGCTCCAAGTGCTGGAGCTGCTTTTCTAGTTATCATAGCAGCAGGAAAATTCCAAGGAGTTATCGCAGCGCAAACTCCTATGGGCTGTTTTATAACAAGAAGTTTTTCATCTTGTTTAACGCTTGTTAATATATCACCATCATTTCTTAAAGTCTGAGCGGCAAACCATTTTATAAAGCTAGCCGCGTACGCTATCTCACCGCTAGCTTCGTTAAGACTTTTTCCTTGCTCTAAAGTCATAAGTCTGGCTAAATTTGCCCTATTTTGTATGACTAGTTCATACCATTTCATCAGTATATCGCTGCGAAAACTAGCTAAAGCTAAAGACCAGCTTTTAAAAGCTAAATTTGCGTTTTTGATGATATCTGCTAGGCTTGTTTCATCACTCTTTTTGACATAAGCTAGGATTTCTTTAGTAGCTGGATTTGTAACTTTTATGCTATCATTGATAGCTGTAAAACTAATGTTTTCGTGATTTAAAAGGTACTTGACTTGCTCCATTTTATCTCCTTAAATTTAAAAAGATTCTAACAAAACAAGTCTGATACACGCATAAATTTAAAAATCAATTTTTTAAATTCAATTTCCAAATTCCCATATCAAATTTGATTACTTAAATTTATCTAATTAAATTTACCTATTAAATTTACTTGCCAAGATATTTCATCAGATCGGCTTTAGCATCACCGCTTATCAGCCCTATATTGAATTTATCTACCAAGAAATTCAGTATCTCTTCATTTATAAATTCTGGCAATGTTGGGCCAATATGGATATTTTTTACTCCAAGATATAAAAGCGCAAGAAGTATAATGATGGCTTTTTGCTCCATCCACATAAGCACGATAGAGATCGGTAAATCGTTTATAGCTATGCTAGTTGCTTCGCTTAATGCAGTGGCGATTTTAACCGCTCCGTTGCTATCGTTACACTGACCAAGATCTAAGTAGCGCGGTATTTTCGTACCTTCTATATATCCAAAATCAACGTCGTTAAATCTAAATTTACCACAGCTCGAAGTTAGTATCACGCAATCTTTTGGTAAAGAAAGTGCTAATTCTCTATAATAGTTCCTACTACTTCCAGGTGCGTCACATCCTGCGATCACGAAAAATCTTCTTATTTTACCGCAATTAAGTGCTTCTAAAATATCTCCAGCCATAGGTAAAACCGCTTTATAGTGATGTCCTGTTACTATGAACTCATCGCTATCAAATCCGCTTATTTCAGGCAGACTTAAAGCTTTTTGTATAAGCGGACTAAAGTCGTCGCCATTTATGTGCGTTACACCATTTGTTCCAGCTATATCATAGCCAAATAGTCTATCTGCGTACTCGCAGTTTTTACGAAGCGGTACGATACAATTAGTAGTCATCAAAATAGCACCTTTAAACTCGTTAAAAAGTTTAGTTTGATCAAACCACGCTTTACCTAAATTTCCTTTTAAATGGCTAAATTTATTTAGCTCAGGATAAGCGTGAGCAGGAAGCATTTCTGAGTGAGTATAGATATTTATACCCTTACCATCAGTTTGTTCAAGCAGCGCTTTTAAAGCGTGAAGATTGTGTCCGCTTACTAAGATAGCCTTGCCGTGTGCTCTGTTTTGCGTAACTTTTACTGGAGTTGGCACACCAAATTTAGCAGTATGAGCGCCACTTAAAGCGTCCATAACTTCTACTCCAGCTTTTCCTACTTCTAAAAGCTGGGCTATATGCTCATCAAAGTTGAAGTTCATATTTGTAAGTGTAAAATACAGCGTTTTAGAGATGATATCATCGACTTTTTTCGTATCTGCGCCAAGCTCATTTGCGTGGTGGCGATACGCACTCATACCTTTTAAACCAAATATCATCATATCTTGAAGTCTAGCTAACGTGCTATCTTTACCGCAAGTTCCGCTCTCTTGACCATTACTTCCACAACCTCCAGGAGCGCTCATTTGACACTGATGACAAAACATTTCTAGTTCTTTGCTCATTTTATTCCTTTTAAATTTAGATTACTAGCTTGGAAATTGTAGAAAAATTTAATACTATTTCTGTTGATATTTGTCAATATAAATAATATACTATATAGATATTATAAATAGATACTATATTAATAAATAAATAATTTAATAGCGGTATAATAAGATTTATGATAAAATATATACAATTTATACTTATATGCTTGACATTACTAAAATTTTTTGATAGAATTAAAATATCAAATTAAAATTTAAAAGGATTTTTGTATGCAAAAAGAAACCCTAGCAACACACTTTGGCTATAACTCAAAAGATGGGCACGGCACAATGGCTGTGCCGATTTATCAGAGTACGGCGTATGATTTTGGTAGTTGTGAAACTGCGGCAAATAGATTTGCTTTAAAAGAGCTTGGTCAAATTTACTCTCGTTTAACAAACCCTACATTAGATGTATTTGAAGCTAGAATAGCAGCTTTAGAAGGCGCAAAAGCCGCTATAAGCACTTCTAGCGGTCAAGCAGCGATATTTTACTCTATAGCTAACCTCGCAGAAGCCGGAGATAATATCATAGTAGCACAAAAAATTTACGGAGGAGCCACAACTCTTTTAACTCATACTATAAAAAGATTTGGTATAAAAGCAAAGATATTTGATTCAGATAGTGCTGATGATTTAGAGGCTCTTATAGATGATAAAACAAAAGCAATATTTTTTGAAACTCTTTCAAATCCTCAAATTGCCATCTCAAACGTAGAGAAAATAGTACAAATAGCAAATCGCCACAACATAGTAACAGTAGCTGATAATACGGTTGCAACGCCTATCTTGTTTAATCCGTTAAAAAAAGGTGTTGATGTAGTAGTTCATAGTGCTAGTAAGTACATAAGCGGTCAAGGTTTAAGCGTAGCTGGGGCAATAGCAAGCAGAGATGGATTAAACGATAAACTAGTGAGTAATCCAAGATATGCTCATTTCAATACTCCTGATGAGAGTTATCATGGGCTTGTTTATTCGAATTTGGCTGGAATGTTTGATCTATTTACATTAAGAATAAGATTAAGCCTATTAAGAGATATCGGAGCTACTCTTTCGGCATTTAACGCATTCCAACTTATACAAGGTTTAGAAACTCTTAGCATAAGGATAAAAGAACATTCAAAAAATGCACTTAAAGTAGCTGAGTTTTTAGAAAAACATCCAAAAGTAAAAAGTGTAAATTACCCAGGGCTTGCTAGCTCGAAGTTAAACTCGTACGTAAAAGCAAATTTTACAGACGGTCTTGCTAGCGGACTACTTAGTTTTGACGTAGGAGACGCAAAAACTGCTGCGAAAATACTAAACAACGTAAAAATATTTAGCGTAGTTGTAAATATAGGTGATAGCAAATCAATAATCACTCATCCTGCCAGCACTACTCATCAGCAACTAAGCAAAAAAGAGCTTGAAGATGCTGGAGTAAGCGAAGGACTTATCAGACTTAGCATAGGTCTTGAAAATGCCGATGATCTGATCAATGATTTAAAAGAGGCGATGCAATGAGCTTACTAAGTACTAAAGGCGTATATGGACTAATGTCAATGTTTGAAATATCAAAAGGAGACCAGAAAAATCCGGTCTCTCTTAAAGATATATCTCAAAATATAGGAGTTTCGAAAAACTACCTAGAACAAGTTTTAAACACTCTTAGAAATGCCGGTTTTGTAAGCAGTATAAAAGGGCTTAAGGGTGGTTACTTTTTAAATAAAACTTTAGATGAGATAACTTTTTATGATATTTTTTATGCTTTAGAAAATGATTTTGGACTAACTTCTTTGAATGTAGAACATAGTTCATACAATCTATTTTTTAAAGAGTACAATGAAAAACTCACAGAACTTTTTTCAAAACCGCTAAGTAGCTTTAAAGAGTATCAAAGTCAAGCTAAAAAATATTTAAACTATGTGATTTAAGGAGAAATTAATGAAAATTGCAAACAATGTAACTGAGCTTATTGGCAATACTCCGTTAGTTAGAATAAATAAATTTGGAAATGATGCAACTATTTTAGCAAAATGTGAGTTTTTAAATCCAAGCCATTCAGTAAAAGATAGAATAGCTCTTAATATGATAAGAGTAGGTATGAGCGAAGGAAAGATAAACAAAAATAGCGTTATCATCGAACCTACTAGTGGAAATACAGGTGTTGGTCTAGCTATGGTCTGCGCTCAATTAGGGCTCAAAATGATACTAACCATGCCAAGCTCAATGAGTTTAGAGCGTCAAAAACTACTAAAAGCATTTGGTGCGCATCTTGTATTAACAGATCCTAAATACGGTATGCAAGAAGCTGTCAATGAAGCTATAAAAATAGCCAATGAAACTGAAAATAGTTTTATCCCAAGTCAATTTGACAATCCGGCAAATCCAGCTATGCACAAAAACACAACCGCGATCGAAATACTAAACGATACTGGTGGCAAGGTGGATATACTTGTAGCTGGATTTGGTACAGGCGGTACGATAAGCGGTATAGCAGAGGTGTTAAGAGCTAAAAATCCTAATGTAAAGATCATAGCAGTCGAGCCTGAGAAATCACCTCTTTTAAGTAAAGGAGAAGCAGGACCTCACGCTATACAAGGTATAGGTGCGAATTTTATCCCAAAAAATTTAAACAAAGACGTTGTTGATGAGTTTTTTACTGTATCAAATGAAGATGCCATAGCTACAGCAAAAGCATTAGCTCAAAGTGAAGGTCTTTTAGTCGGAATTTCTAGCGGTGCAAATATATACGCTGCAAAAGAAGTGGCAAAAAGAGCTGAAAACCACGGTAAAACGATAGTAACTATACTTTGCGATACTGGAGAGAGATATCTATCAACTACATTGTATGATTAATTTTCTACTATCACGGCTGCGATGGCAAATCCGCCATCGTGCGTGATACTTAAACTTGTATTTTTTATATTAAACTTTTTTACTATATTTTCGTTAAACTTCAATTTCGGTGCGCCTTTTTTATCTTTATAAATTTCAACATCTAAAAAGCTAAGCTCAGCACCAATCCCACAACCTAAAGCTTTACTAGCAGCCTCTTTAGCTGCCCAAATACCGGCTAAGTTTGCATCATTTTTAACTAAAGAAACTTCACTAGGTAGCAAAAATTTATCTATAAATTTACTTTCAAATTTAGATTTAACAGATGTTATTCTGTCTATTTTGACTATATCTATACCTATCATTGTACGATAAAATCAGTAAAATATACATTTTTTATATATCCGTCTCTTAGTATCTCATTTATCTTAGTTACTAACTCATCTTTCAAACGCTCTTTACCTTTTGAAGTACTAACGTCTTCATAAGTTTTTGAAGATAAAGTTCTTATGATAATATCTCTGATAAGTGGCTTTTTCTTATCTATTTCAGGACTTAAAGTCTGTTCGCTAAGCTCTAAATTTAGAGTAGTTTTTAGGAATCTAGAACCACTTTCACTAAGTAAATTTACCAAAAACTGATCCATAGGATACATCGGACCCACATTAAAGAAGTCGTTTGAGCGCTGTTTTGGACTCGGAGCTGCTTGCTGTTGAGCACTATTTGGAGCTTGATTTGCTTCCATTTTTTGCTCAGAACTACCACCCACCAACATAAATGCCACCAAAGCACCGATAATAAGTAAAAATACAAGAATTCCAACGATAGCTATAAGAACTATCGGACTCTTTTTACTTCCACCCTCTGTTGTTTTAGCTTCATCTGCCATAATTTTCCTTTTTTTAGTTTTTTTTTAATACTTAATTATAAATAATTTTTAATAAAATTAAAATTATTTTACACTCTATTTTACAATATTAGTTAAAGTTCCGATACCTTCTATATAGCACTCAACTATATCTTGAGTCTTTAGGTATTTTGGTGGAGTAAATCCCATACCTACACCACTTGGAGTGCCTAAAGATATGATGCTGCCGGCTTTTATCGTCATTCCTTTGCTAAGATCACTTAGAACATAGTTTATATCAAATATCATTTTACTTGTATTTGAACTTTGACGAAGTTCTGCGTTTATACGTGATTCTATTTTTAAATTTAAAACATCTAAATCAGTCACTATCCAAGGACCCATAAGAGTTGCTCCATCAAGACTCTTACCATAATACCACTGTTTATGCTTGTTTTGTATATCTCTTGAGCTGATATCATTTAAAATAGTATAACCAAATATATATTTATGCACTTCATTCGGGCTTATGTTTTTAGCATCTTTACCGACTATGGCTGCTAGTTCAACTTCATAATCAAGAGTATCTGTTATATCGCTATGAGACTCTATAAAACCGCCATCTCCTACTATCTCATTTGCTCTTTTGGAAAAATAAACCGGATACTCCCTTTTGCCGTCAAACTCAATTTTTTTAAATTTGTACGACTCTACAGCATGCTCCATAAAATTTATACCAAGACATATTATATCTTGTAAAGGAGAGATTATAGGAGGCTTTTTTACTATATCTTCGTATTTTAAGCCGCCTGTTTCATTGCTTAAACTCTCTAATCTCGCTTTTTCATCACTATTTAAAGTGAGTATGAGTTCATTCATATCTTTTTTATATATATTTGCTTTTGATACATCTATCACGCTGCCATCGGCGCCAATTACTGCTAAGGTATTTTTACCGTTTAAATCATAAGTTAAAAGCTTCATTTACTTTCCAAATTTAGTTCGTTTAAGGCATTTTTTAACCTTTTAAAACCTTTTTTTATCTCTTTTTTACTGATGTTTAAAGGTGGTAAAAACCTCAATGTATCTTTGCCTGATTTTAGCACAAGAACTCTTTTTTCTAAGGCTTTGTTGAATATAGGTGTTAAATTTTCAGGATCTTTTAATACAAGTCCTTGCATAAGACCTAGCCCTACTCTGCTTTTAAAAATGTTGCTATAGTTGGCAACAAGCTCATCTAAATTATTTTTGAACTCTTTTATAGTTTCGTCTAATTTTCCGCTTTTTTTAAGTTTTTTCATCTCTTTTAAAACAGTAATCCCAACACTCATTGCCAAAAAATTTCCACCAAACGTACTTCCGTGATCTCCAGCTTTAAAAATATCTTTCTTACTAGCGCACGCTCCTATGCTAACGCCGCCTCCAAGACCTTTTGCAAAAGTTATGATATCAGGCGTGACGCCATAAATTTGACTAGTTACAAACTCACCAGTTCTATATACTCCACACTGAACTTCATCTGTGATAAATAGTATATCTTTCTCTTTTAAAATTTGTGCTAGTTTTTGAATTTCGGCTACATTTAGAGGATTTATACCGCCCTCGCCTTGCACAAGCTCGACCATAACAGCGACTGTTTTATCATTAAGATTTTCTATGATTTCGTCTATAGTATTAAAAAATTTAAAAGCATCTGGATATGGAGCGAAATCTTTGGAGTGAAATTTTTCTTGTCCAGTAAGCTTGAGCGTAGCAATTGTTCTACCGTGAAATGAGTTGCCAAGAGTGATGATTTCATATTTTTTTTCTTCAAATGAATTTCCGTATTTTCTAGCTAGTTTTATAGCACACTCGTTTGCTTCGGCTCCGGAATTTGAAAAAAATAGATAGTAAGGCTCTCCAAGTAGATCACACATTTTATCGGCGAGCTTTTCTTGAGGTTTTATTTTATATATATTTGAAGTGTGCAGAAGTGCTTTTGCTTGATTTTTTATAGTTTTTGACAATTTTTTATTGCCATGACCAAGCGAACATACTCCAATACCGCTTCCAAAATCTACATAGTCTTTTCCATCAAGACTCCATAAAATAGCGCCTTTACCTTTTTTAAATCCTAAATCCACTCTAGCATAATTTCCCATCAACATAACTATTCCTTATAATAAATTTGTGGCAAATGCCATTTTCTGTAGTAAGCACAGAGCCTAAAAATAACACCTAAAGCAAACAGAGCCATTATCCAATATATATTAGTAAGCCCATATAAACTCATAAAATAATAGATCAAACCTACGCTCATACTAATAGTTCCATAAAGCCCAGTTTTTAAAAACCAAGGAACTTCATTTAAAAGTACATCTCTTAAAATACCACCGCCAACACCATTACAAAATGCTACCATAACAACGCCAAATATGTTTAATCCATACTCAAGCGAAACTATAGCTCCAACTATAGAAAAGCTTATCACATCAACAGCGTCTGTCATTATAAATATAAATTTTTTCTCAAGGTCATTTCTATTTTCACGGTGAAATTTAAGCAATATAGCTATAAACATCACGCCTATCACGATGATAACTGGTATATAATGCGTAAATGAATAAGCCGGGCGTCCGACTATAACATCTCTCATAAGTCCGCCACCAAGTGCGGTTAAAAACGCTGCAAGAAATACCCCAAGCCAGTCGCAGCCTCTTTTTATACCAAATAAAAATCCACTCAAAGCAGCAGAAGCTATACCTATATATTCTGCTAATAAAAAAGCTTCCATCTATCTACTTTTTAATTTATTTTAAATTTTTGATTATATTCAAATTTAAATAAAATCAGTATTAATAAACACCAAATTAAAAAGACGAAATCAAGATACTACTTTGCCTTTTTAACCTCATTTATATGATTTTCATAGCTCTTAGAAAACGTATGTTTTCTTGTTTTTGGATTTCTTACAAAATATAAAAAATCAGTTTTTCTAGGAAAAATCGCCGCTTTTATAGCATCTAAAGATACATTACAAACAGCAGTTGGCGGCAATCCGCTATAAATATACGTATTATACCTTGTATTATCTGTTCTGATACGTTCAGCAGTCACTTTTTCATGCGAATACAATCCATAATTTAACGTACCGTCCATCTGTAGCTTCATACCTTTTTTTAGTCTATTATAGATGACTGAAGAGACGATAGGCATCTCTTCTGTATCTGCGGCCTCTTTTTGTATCACAGAAGCTATAATAAGAAAATTAAACCATTTTTTTTCATCCCACTCGCCAAATATTTTATTGCTTATATGTTCATGATAACGTTTTGATGAGTTTATGAGATAATAAATTAGATGTTTTTCGCTTATACCTACTGGAATTTTATAAGTATCTGGAACAAGGTAACCCTCTTTAATGGGAGATTGTTTATTATACTCATGGATTAAACGATTATAATCTAAATTTAATTCATTTGCGATATCTTTTAAAAAATACAAAGTCGTCTCGCCGGGGATAAGAGTTATATCCATCATAGCAGCTTTTGCAGTTGTTAGTTTATACAAAAAATCAAATTTGCTAAGTCTATTTTGACCTATTTCTATCCAACCAGACTGCGGAAATCCCATAAAAACTAAAATATATTTATCAAATTTATTAACATTAAAATTGCGCTTATCTAAATACGATATAATTTCGCCAACGCTTCCATTAGGAAGATACACAACCTTACTAGTATCAATAGGTCTAGCGAGCGTTGCAAACAGACTTAGGAAAAGTATGAGAGCTATTTCACAAACTATTAAAAAAGCTCGTTTTTTTTTAATATTTTCATTAACCATTATAATTGCCTTAATTTTAACTTTAATAAATGGTATCCGCATAGATAGTTTCGACTCCGAACTACTGCGAATAGAAAAATTATATATAAAATTAGATAAAAAACTAATTGTAAATATAAAAAATATTGAAATTTATAACAAAAAAAGCGAACAATCTAGCAGCAAAGAGCTTTTAGATATCGCAGATAACGCAATCTGGCTAGGTAGGCTTTTTAAAGAGATAAATATAGAAAATATCTCTTACCAAGATATAAATTCAACATTACTATATAAAGACGATATATTTTATGTCAATACACCTTATCTTACCATAAATACCCAAATAGAAAATAAAAATAAAGTACTAATAGCAAATGTAAGCGAACTATCGCTTAAAGATTTTAATATAACGATAAATGGAAATTTAGTAGCGGATTTATATGACAACAGATACTATTTTGGCGGTAAATTCAGCTCATATGAGCTATCTGGAGATATAGGTTTAAATTTAAAAAACAACATATTAGACTATAATATTTCAAATGTAAATGCAAATAGTATCGAGAAATTTATAGATAATCTAGCTAAAAAAACGGATCTTCATACAGAGATAAAAAATTGGATTTATGGATATATCATAGCAAAACAATATACTTTATATTCATTGCATGGAAAGCTAAATTTAAAAAATCTCGATTTCTATCCAAATGAACTATACGCCAAAGCAGTTGCAAAAGATTTATCCATTAAATTTCATGAAAATGTAACTCCTATCAAGTCGAATTTAACATATGTAGAGTTAAAAAACGATAGTCTATTTTTTTATCTTGAAAAACCGACTTATATGGGAAAATCGCTAGATGGAAGCTCTGTCGTGATAAGAAATATCATAGGTAAAGACTCAAATATGAGTGTAAATATAACAACAAATTCATTTTTAGATAATGATATACACGCTATTTTAAAAGCATATGATATAGATTTTCCTGTTTCGCAAAAAAGCGGAAACTTAGATAGCAACTTGACTCTTGATATAGTTTTTGATCCTTTTTCTATCTCAAGTAACGGTGAGTTTATACTAAAAGATGCGGATGTAGATATCGGAGGAGCTGAGTTTTACACTAAATATGCAAATATTTATTTAAAAGATAACGTAATTAAATTTAAAAACTCAAATTTGGTAAATATGATATTTGACGCAAACATAGAAGGAGAGCTTGATACAAACTTAAAAAAAGCTAAATTTGATGCTAAATTTAATAAATTATGTGTAGATAAATGTCAAATTTTTGAGGCTTCAGATATAAACGATACTATAAATTTGGATTATAATAAAGATCTAAATATAACAGCTGATAAACTAAATTTATCTATAAATATAGCAAAAAACAACCAAATAGAACTTAAAAATCTAAAAGATATAAAACAGTATTCGCCGCTTATGCAAAAGTCAAGCATTATAGATGGCGATCTGCTGATACAGACTCTTGATTTTTCTAAATTTGACGTTGATTTTAGTAGTGCGAAGTTTGATTTGCCATTTTTAAATTTACAAAATAACCCATACAACGAGGATCATTTTAAAATTTTTATAGATAAAAATGTAGATGTAATAAGCAAAAGTGATCATTTTAAAATGAATATAACAGATTCGGATATAAATTTAAATTTAAATAATCTAAAATTATTAGTTGATGCAAATTCGTCCAAAAAAGAGTATGAAAAAAATATAAATTTCATCGCAAAAAACTCTTCAATTATAATAACAGATCTAAATAGAACTCTAAATTTTACTAAATTTAGCGGAAATATAAACAATAACGAACTAAATTTCGACGGATCATTTGATAATGGAGAAGTAAAACTAAACAGACAAAAAAATAGCATAAAAATAGAAGGAGATGGCTTAGACGCTTCTTTTGTCAATGATTTTTTAGGATTAGACGGATTTAAAGATGGAAATTTCACAGTTAGACTAAGCGGGGAGAACTTTACTAAATTTAAAAGCGAGATAAAAGTAAGCAATACTTATCTAAGTAATTATAAGTTCTACCAACAATTTTTGAGCTTTCTTGACTCTATTCCTTCATTGTTGATATTTAAAGTTCCAGATTTCAACGACAAAGGATTTACCGTAAATAACGGAATTATGCTAGTTCAAAGAGATGATAATTTGCTCACTATAAAAGCTATCGATCTTAGCGGAAGCAGCGCTGACATAACTGGAAACGGCACAATAGATCTAAAAACAAAAGATATAGATATGACATTTCAGTTAAAGCTACTAAAAGACGCTAGCTCTATCATTAGTAAAATTCCAGTCGTCAATCATATATTTCTTGGAAAAGACAAAACCATATCAACTGTTATAAAAGTGCGAGGAACGCTTGACGAGCCTAAATTTGAAACTCAAGTGGTAACTGATATCATAAAAACACCATATAATATTATAAAAAATACCCTTGAGCTGCCTTTTATACTATTTAATTAGTTGTTCTACTCCATTTCAAGACGCATAAGATACATATCTTCTCCAGATATAACTTCAAGATTGCTTGAGCCGCATTTTGAACATACAAAATTATTATCCAGCAAAATACTCTCAAAACTACAGTCCAAACATCTTACTACAACATCTTGCGTATTTATAATAAGCTTTGCTGAGCTGCAAATCGTATTAACTTTAAAAGCATCAAATGCGCTTTCTAAATAGTGCGGTTCAACACCGCTTAATCTACCTACTTGGATCTCTACTTTCATAATTTTTTGCGCATTATTTTTCATAGCATTTGTCTCACAAAGCTTAAATAAATCTTGAACTATAGCTAACTCATGCATAAAATTATCCTTTTTAACAAATTCTAGGTAGTAATTCGCCTTTTGGAGGCTCTAAATATCTACTTCCGCCATAACTATTTTCTAACAAAACTCCAGCTCTTTTATCGCTTATAACTTCACCTATGGTATTTGCATTTTTATCATATTTTCTTAATACCTCTAAGGCTTTTTGCTCATCTTTAGGATCTACTGCTAAAACAAATGTTCCTTCATTTGCTAGCTCATACGCTTCAAATCCTAATAACTCACAAATACCGATAACTTCGTCACTTAAAGCTATTTTTTCTTCATAAATTTTAATTTCATAATTTTTAAAATTAGCCCATTCATTTAAAACAGCTGATAATCCTCCTCTTGTCGCATCACGCATACAAAAAGGTTTTATACCTGAGTTTAAAAGCTCCAAAACAACACCTTTTAGTACTTTGCAATCGCTTTTTAACTCACTTGTAAGAGCTAGTTCTTCTCTGCTAGCTAGTATTACTGCTCCGTGTCTTCCTACGTCTCCACTTAAAAGTATCTTAGCGCAGACCTGCAAATTTTTTACTTCTATTTGATCTGTTATAATTTCGCCGATCCCAGTCGTGTTGATAAATATCTTATCGCAACTCCCTTTAGGAACTACTTTTGTATCTCCACACACTATGCTCACATCCGCTTCATCGGCAGTTTTCTTTATAGAGTTTAAGATATCTTTTAACTCATCTAAGCTAAATCCCTCTTCAAGTATAAGAGAGCAGCTCAAGTATTTTGCACTAGCACCTACCATAGCAAGGTCATTTACTGTACCACAAACTGCTATTTTACCGATATCTCCGCCTTTAAATTTTATAGGAGTCACCACAAAGCTATCTGTGCTAAAAGCCACTTTGTTATTTAAATTTAAAATGGCGCTATCATTGCTATCTTTTAAAATATCATTATCAAAAGTTTTAAAAATAAGCCCATTTATAAGCTCATTCATCTCTTCTCCGCCACCACCGTGGCTTAACATTATCTTATCCATATCACGCCCTTTTAGCATATTTATAGTATGCTGCGCATGCTCCTTCGCCGCTAACCATACAGCTACCTATTGGATTTTGAGGATTGCAAACTTTACCAAAAACTTTACAATCATAAGGTTTAGCTCGCCCTCTAAGTATCTCGCCGCATATACAGGCTCTATTTTCTCCAGCGCTATCAACACTACAATCAAAAATAACTCTAGCATCTAAATTTGAAAACTCATCTTTGAGTTTCATTCCGCTTTTTGGTATCTCACCTAGTCCTCTCCACTCAAAGTCACACGGCTCAAAATATCTATTTATCAACTCTTTGGCTTTTAAATTTCCATCTTTGCTAACAACTCTTGCATACTGATTATATACTTCATGCGTACTTGCATTTTGTTGTTTTACTAAATTTAATATACTATCCATAATATCAAGCGGTTCAAATCCACTAACAGCGATAGGCGTTTTAAACTCATTAGCCAAACTCTCATAAATACCACTTCCTGTTATAACACTTACGTGACTTGGCCCTAAAAACGCGTCTATTTTTACATTTTCATCGTTCATTATGGCTCTTACTGGCTTAGGAACGGTTACGTGATTTATATGAAAAAATATATTTTTTAAATTTAAACTTATAGCTTTTTCCACTAAAACAGCGCTCATAGGAGTGGTTGTTTCAAATCCAATAGCAAAAAATATAACGTTTTTATCGGTATTTTCCTGAGCTATTTTAATAGCATCAAGTGGAGAGTACAGCGCTCTTATATCATGTCCTTCGCCTCTTAGTTTTAAAAGAGAACTTTTGCTTCCAGGAACTCTTAACATATCTGCTAAAGTGCAAAATATCACGCCGTTCATACTGGCTAATTTTATAGCTTCATCTATCCTACTTTTAGGCATCACGCACACAGGACAACCCGGGCCATGAACGAAATTTATATGCTCTCCTACTAATTGAGGAATCGCGAATTTCATTATACTATGAGTATGACCGCCACAAATTTCCATTATATTAAATGGTTTTTTACTCTGTTTTTGTATAAGTTTGCTAATAGCTAAAATTTTATCTTTATCTCTAAAATCGTTTATTAAATCCATTAAATCCTACTTTGCAATCCCATATCACCGTCATAAACATCTATTTCTTCATCTTTCATCTGACGCACGATATCTTCATATATTTTTAAACTCTCAAGCGCGTATTTAGTATCTATCTTCTCCATAGCAAATCCTACATGTATAAGAACGTAATCCCCTACATTTACAGGTTCGCTTATAAGATCCAAGCTAACACCGCGCCTAACTCCAAGAGTCTCTACCACGGCAAAATTATTTTCATCGATTTGCACTACTTTTGAAGGTATGCTTAAGCACATTATCTAAATTCCTTTTTCATCTTAATGTAATTTATCCATTGCTCGATTCCAGCGCCTGTTCTACTATCTACTTCTATGATATCAACTTTTGGATTTAGCTTTCTAGCATCTTTTTTTACTTCAGCGATATCAAAGTCAAAATGTTCTAAAAGTCCTGTTTTTGTTATTATAAGAACATCTGCGGCTCTAAACATAACAGGATATTTCGTTACTTTATCACCACCTTCAGGTACGCTTAATAAAACTGCATTTATATGAGCTCCGACATCATAACTAGCTGGACAAACTAAATTTCCAACATTTTCGATAAATACAAGATCAAGCTCGCTTAAAGGTAAATGATGAAGACCTTCATGAACCATAAAAGCATCTAAATGACAAGTTTGACCAGTTGTTATCTGATGAGCTTTTGCTCCGGCTTTTAGTATTCTATTTGCATCTTGATTAGTTTCTAGATCTCCTTCAACTACTCCGATTTTAAAAGCACCATTTTTTATAGTTGCTTCTAAAAGAGTTGTTTTTCCTGCTCCTGGACTGCTCATTAAATTTATACAAAGTATTCCGTGCTCATCAAGATGAGATCTATTATGCTCGGCTTCGTGATCATTTTCTTTTAAAATTTTTTCTATAACTTCAACTGTTTTTTTCTCATTTAAAGCAGGATGAGCGTGATGATCATGTGTATGTTCGCCTATATGCTCATGTGAATGAGTGTGAGTAAGACCATTATGAGTATGTTCGTGTGAATGAGTATGGTTTCCCATACTACAACCGCAATCTTTACACATATTTTTTCCTTTTAAATTTATTTATTAGTATTTAGGCACCGCAGCTCTAACAAGCTTTGCAAATTTTACGCCTTTTAGCCCTGAGATATTATTGCTAAACTCTTCAATATCTTTAGCAATACCTTTTAGAACCATAGTTTCAAGGCAGTTGTGATGATCCATATGGATATGATTAGTGCAGATGATATTTACCATAGAATCATGCTCTATGGCCATTTTTCTACCCATAAGCTCTCCTTGATGATGATCATAAATGATGGTAAGAACACCTACTAAATCCTCATTATCGTTTAGCCAACTATACTTAACGATTTTCTCTCTGATCAAATCTCTTGTAAATTCGCTCCTACTAGCATAGTTGCGATCTTTGATCATATCATCTAATTCATCTAAAAGATGCTCGGGTAGAGACACACTAAACCTAATTATTTTATCTTCTTGTTCCATCTTTTACCCTTTTTTATATTGTTAAATTATTTGCATTATAACCCAAAAATTTTAAACCAAAATAAATCTGTCCCATAGCTATACCAGAATCATTAACAGGCTCATTTTTTGGTAGATAAAAAAATATACCATTTTTATTTAAATTTAGAATTACGCGTTTTAACAGAGCTTCATTTTGGAAAACTCCACCTCCAAGCACAACTGGCTTTTTATAAAGCTCGGCTAATTCTAAAATAAGATTAGCTATGCCATTTATAAATCCTGTCGCCGCAACATCAGGAGAGTCGCTTAAAGCTCTTAAAAACGGCTCTTTATAGCTGATAATTCCATCATTTATACAAAAATCATATGAAATATCAATCGTATCATCATATAAAGTTTCTAGCTCCATAGCAGCTTGCGCATCATAACTAACCTTATTTATACCTAAAACCAAACATGCAAATGCATCAAAAATTCTTCCAAGAGAGCTAGTTTTAATTATATTTAGACCGCTTTTCATAACTTTATCTAAATTTAAAAGCTGATTTTGTTCAAATTTAGAGTAAAATTTAGTAGCATCTATATTATATTTACGCAAAATAGAATAAGTTAAATAATATATATTTTTGATAGCATTATCTCCGCCTATAAGATCAAAATCATCAAATTTAGCTACTCTTTCGTAGCTTTTTTCATCACAAATAAAAACTTCACCGCCCCAAACTCTAGCGTCATCACCATAACCAGTACCGTCAAAACCAAATCCTAAAACGCTATCACAGATATCGTTTTCTAACATAACACTAAGAATGTGAGCGTAGTGGTGCTGCACTTTATGTATGGTAAAACCTTGCTTTGCAAAATGCTTAGTATGCAAAAAATGCGGATGTTTATCTGCGATTACAAACTCAAATTTAAACTCATAAGTACGCACAAACATATCAAGCACTATCAAAAATCTATCGAAAGTAGCTTTATTTTTCAAATCTCCAATGTACGCAGAGCTAAATATCAATCCATCTTTATATATAGCAAATTGATTTTTTAACTCACTTCCTATAGCCAAAAAACAGCCTTTTTTATCAAATTTAGAGCGTATTATCTTTGGTTTTATACCTCTTGAAGTGCGTAGCCAAGAGAGATATGAGCCGCACGCAAAAGCTATGCTATCATCGCTTGGATTTAGAATGTCTCGGTCATTGTCAAGTGTGCCATCACAAACTTTTAAAAGCTTTTTGGAAATACTTTCAAAATCAATTATTATCGGCTCACCGCTTATATTTGCACTAGTTGCGATAATAGGAAAATCAATATATTCAAAAAGTAACAAGTGAAGCGATGTCGGAGGTAGAAATATACCGATTTTTTTTAAATTTGAAGCTAAGTTTGCAGGCAAAACTTCTTTGCTTTTAAGCAAAATGATAGGTTTTATATTTGAAGTTAGAGCGTCTTTTTCAAACTCATTTATATACGCCACCAAAGAAGCCATTTGTATATCTTTGCACATAATGGCAAATGGCTTATCAGGGCGATTTTTACGTTGTCTTAGACTGCTTATGGCTTTTTGATTTGTAGCGTCACAAACTAAATGAAATCCGCCGATACCTTTTATAGCGATAATTTTACCGTTTTTCAACTCATTTGCGCACAGCCTTATGGCTTCCTCATCACTAGCTAAAAGGGTACCATCAAGATTTCTAAAGCTAACTTTTGGACCGCAAGTTTTACATGAGACAGGCTGTGCATGATAACGGCGATTATCTGGATCGTTATACTCATTTTTGCACTCATCACACATCTTAAAACTACTCATAGTCGTATTTTTACGATCATAGGGTAGAGATTTTATGATAGAAAATCTAGGACCACAATTCGTACAATTAATAAATGGATGATGAAAACGCCTATTAGCTTTATCGTAAAACTCACGTTTGCACTCATCACATATAGCAAAATCAGGCAAAATAGGAGCTATTTTTAGAGTTTGTTTAGACTCTAAAATCTTAAAATCATCAAATTTAAAATTACACTCAGTTACTTTAAAATCATCGATTCTTGCAAGCGCAGGAAGCTCATCAAAAATAGCTTTGCAAAACTTATCACAAGCTTCATCATCTGCATAAATTTGAATTTTCACACCTTCGCAGTCATTAAAAACTCTACCGAAAATACAAAATTTTTTAGCAAGATAGTAGATAAACGGGCGAAATCCTACGCCTTGTACTAGCCCATAAATTTCAATTTTAAGTGATTTCAAGTGGATAATATCCGCTAAAACAAGTTTTATAGTTTGAGTTTGAGTATTTTAACGTAAGATTTGCGATAACTCTGTTTTCAAAAAGCGAGCCAGTTAGCAGCATATTTGCACACTCAAACTCATCTTTTATGATATCTCCAAAATCGCTTAAGAAAAGTGCTAAGCTCTCAAAGCAACCAAATGAGATATTTTTCGGCTCGGCTCCGGCTAATTTAAAACTCATAGCAGATCTTATAAGCCTTACCCAGTCAAACTCATCTTTGCTTGACATTTTATAATCAATCCTAACTCCTTTTTGACCACCAAAATCCCTAGCATAGTCAAAAATCATACCGTTAAAGCCCAAAATTTCATCTACAATCATAAAAATCGAGTAAAAATTATTAGATAAATTTATATCTCCTGATGGTAAAGAGTAACTAGCTTTATAATTATCCAAAAGCCTTTCACCACCTTCAAATGAAGCAATTTTCGCATAAATTTCATCAAAACTTTCTGGGGCTTTTAAATTTAAAAGATTAAATTCATCTTCACACTTATAAACCTTGATAAAATCAGTACTATTTTTACTTAAAAATACTCTACAAACACTCTTATCTAAAAGATCATACTCTTTTAAAACAAGTCCAAATAAAGCTAAGTTTTTATCTGTTCTTGAATGTATAAAATCGAGGTCGCCTTTTTGCAAAAACCTACTATTTTTAAGCACTAAAAAACTATCTTCAAGCACTGAAATTTTAAAATCGTCTTTGGTAGATTTCACTTTTAAAAAGTTAATTCCTTGCTTGTTTAGGATATCACAAATTTTATAAATATTCAAATCCCACGCCGAACGAAGTTCAAAATACATAGGCGCATCTTTGTGATTTGTTCTAAAAAGAGCATTTAATTTTAAACTTACTACTGGTTTTTCAAAACTAGCTAAAGCTATCAAAGATTTCTCATCACAAACAAAAACTTTTGGGGCTGTTTTTAGTCCAGTAGATAGGAGATAGCTGCAATCAAAATTATCAAATTTAGATATCTCATATCCGTCATAAATGAAGCTTTTTCCGGCGTTTATCTTAGAAATAGCCTCATTTATAAGACTCTCATCACTACCAAAACCAAACTCATTTATACCATCTTTTAAACTAAGCGGAGTGATATTTTCAAATGAAAAATCAAACTTTAAATCACTATTTTTAGGCATTTTATCTGCTATCTTTACAGAACTATTTTGTAAAAATACCGAGTGAGGAACCATGATTATAAACTCATCATTAAATTTACCAAGAGATTGTTCATCACCATTTACATATAAATTTATATCATCGTTTTTCAATGTTATAGCATAGTCCAAACCGCTTTTTTTAGCCCAATACTCAAGAAAAAAAGCTAAAGTTTTTTGATTATTATTAAATTTAAACTCAAAATGAAGTATCAAAATTGCTCCTTTTTCCACTCGTCTGCAATAGTTTGAACGGTAAAATCCGCAACTTTTTCATACTCAAATCCAAGCTCTTTTAAGTGTTTTAAGATAACTTTTTCCATAGTATGCGAGCTAGTTTTTACCTCGTTGCTAAGCTCAAAACTCATAGGTTCTATCCTTTTTGGGATAACACCAAGTATCTTAGTTTGTGGTCTATCGCCTATCAAGTCCATCATTTCTAATGTCTGGAGCATCTCTACTTCATGAGCAGAACCAGACCAATTTATACTTTTTGGCATATCATCAAAATCGAAAAAATATACATCTCCGATATCGCCACTATCAGCGTCAATACAATCAACAACAATAACATAATTATACTTTGCTATAATCGGACTTAGAAGATTTGCTAAAGTTCCCCCATCTACAAAGTCTAAGCTATGTTTGAGAGAGCTAAATTTGAAGTTTTTTTCTATCATTTTGGTAAAATGAACGCCGATACCTTCATCGGCGAACATTACATTACCAATACCTAAAATAAGCACACGCATATGCTTATTGCTCTTTTGGAAATTTATAACCACTTATAATGGCGTCAATTGCTCCATCTTTGCCTCTTATAGCGTTAAATACAGCCATATAAACATGAACTACTACAAACACCATTATAGCCCACATAGATATATGATGTATCAAACGAACATTAGCCAGTCCGCCCATCCATGACTCAACAACTCTCATAGGCTCGTAAATGAGACCTCCAAGACCATTATGATAAACGTGAGCGTATAGTACGAGTCCTGTTAGACACACTACAAATAATATTATATAGAACATTATATATGCTATAAATTGCAAAGGATTATAAGTACCGTGCAAATGTGGATGCTTACCTAAAAATAGATAATATTTTATCTGAGCTATCCAAGTTTTTGGACTTAAAAAATCCCTAACACTAACTCTTTCTATTTTGCTTTGTCTATCAAAGAAAAACAGATAAACTTTAAAAATAAAGCAACCTATAAGTATAAATCCGACTATTTGATGAACCGCACGCCATTTAGCGTTCATAAAATTTGTAGGCTCACTAGTTATAGTAGGACTAACAAACACATAAGCTAGATAAAATCCGCTGATTATGAGTATAGTGATACATATAGCTCTTATCCAGTGTGTTACCCTAAGTCCTATAGAAAATTCATATTCGGCGATATGTTTTTTACTCTCTTTCATATTCGCTCCTTTAAATCAAATTTGGATTAACTCTGTATTCGCTTAACTTATTACCTTTAGTATCCATAACATGAACAGCACAAGCTATACAAGGGTCATAAGAGTGAATTTTACGAATGATTTCAAGCGGTTGCTTAAGATCGGCTATTTTAAGACCTACTAAACACGCTTCATAACTTGCCATTTGACCTTTTGAGTCTTTTGGACTTGCATTCCAAGTAGATGGAACTACTGCTTGCCAGTTTTCGATAACACCGTTTTTAATTCTGCACCAGTGGCTAAGCATACCGCGAGGTACGTTTCCTATAAATCTACCTTTATACTCTTTATTGCTATCGATGACGTATTTAGCGCAAGTTGTTTGATCTACTTTTAAGTTCTCAATCAAATTATTAAATGCTTTTAATGCGTTATTAGCTACTATAGTGGCTTCTATCATACGACACGCTGTTCTTCCTAAAGTAGAAAATACTGCAGATAAAGGAAGTCCGGTATCTTTTAAGAATTTATCTACTACAGGAACTACAAGTTTATTTCCTTTTGCGTAGTTTATAACGATATTTGCTATAGGTCCTACTTGCATAGGTACAGAATCATATCTTGGAGCTTTAATCCAGCTATACTTTCCTGTGATATCAAACACCTTTGTATCTTCCATTTCGCCTTTAGCATTCATAGTTTTAGCATCTTTAAATCCAGTATAATTCGGCTCTGTTTGTCCATCATAAGGATGAAGTGGAGCGTCATTTTTATACCATGATCTTGTAGCTTCTTCAGTTATCTTACTTTCATCTACTTCATAAACTTTACTAACATCGCCATTTAAGATATATCCACCTTCAAATAAAAACTCATTCGCTCCTAATTGAAAATCTGTATAAGTAATTAAATTTGGAGTTCCTACATCGTTTAGAACGCTTGGCTCACTAGCATACGCTTTAGCAGCCATAACTAAATCAGCGTAATAAGCACGATTTATAAAATCAGCCATCTCTTGAAACTTAACCATATATTCGCCAAGTCTTGCAGGATCTTGTAAATCCATAATACAAGTCACGCCACCTACTGTTAAA
Organism: Campylobacter fetus subsp. testudinum 03-427; assembly: GCA_000495505.1. Taxonomy (NCBI): domain Bacteria; kingdom Pseudomonadati; phylum Campylobacterota; class Epsilonproteobacteria; order Campylobacterales; family Campylobacteraceae; genus Campylobacter; species Campylobacter fetus. Next base: position 953,231 of record CP006833.1, read on the forward strand.
CTTTGTGGGTGAGGTTGTTTCGCACCAAATACAGCCATAGCTTGAGCTATAGTTCTTTGAAGTCTCAAACACTCCAAATAGTGACTAAGAGCTATAAGATTTTGTTCTGGAGTAAATTTATAAGTAGAATGTCCCCAGTAAGCATTTGCAAATGGTCCTAGGTTTCCTTTTTCAACAAATTTTTTAACCTTATCTTGAACCAACTTAAGTTGATCAGCGCCGCAAGCATAAGGGTATTGGCTATAGTTAAACGCTTCTTCGCTAGCTTTTTTAGGATCTGCACTAAGAGCACTAACTACATCAACATAATCAAGCGCGTGAAGTTGATAAAAATGCACAGGGTGATCATGTAAAAATAGAGCTGCATTCATAAGTGTTCTAGTTAATTTAGCATTTAAAGGAGGAACTATACCAAGAGCATTTTCAACAGCTTCAATTCCTGCTCTATAGTGCGAAAATGTACAAACACCACAAATTCTTTGAGTCATAAATCCAGCGTCTCTTGGATCTCTACCTTTTACTATAGTTTCTATACCTCTCCAAAGAGTTGAGCCACTATACGCTTCTTTTACTACACTATTATCATCAACAACAACTTCAATTCTAAGGTGTCCTTCGATTCTTGTTATCGGATCTACTACTATTCTTTGCTCGCTCATGTATTACTCCTTATCTTTTGTAGCTGTTGATATCAAAGCGTGAGCCGCTATAGCAACTCCTGTTATAGCTAGTACGCCTATACCTATTTTATCGGTTATAGCGTCTGCTCCAAGCCCGTCAAATACTGTTTCGTATAATCTATCTCCAAGAGGTTTTTCAAAAGGTCCCATTTTATCCCAAAAATCAGGCTCAGAACAACCTATGCAACCATGACCTGCTTGTATAGGCCAGCTTGTATGTTGGTTAAATCTTTCGCGTGAGCAGTTATTGAATGTATATGGACCTTTACAGCCTACTTTGTATAAACAATAACCATTTTTTGCACCATCATCACCAAATTCTTGTACAAACTCTCCAGCATCAAAATGACCGCGTCTCTCACAAAGATCGTGGATTCTAAGACCATAAGCCCATTTTGGACGATTATATACATCAAGCGCAGGAAGTGTTCCAAATAGTAAGAAATTTAAAACATTTCCGACTATATTTTTCTCGCTTGGCGGACAACCAGGCACATTTATAACAGGTTTGTTTGTAATTTTATGAAGCGGTCTTGCATTTGTTGGGTTCGGTCTTGCTGCTTGTATGCCTCCAAAACTTGAACAGGTACCAATAGCAAATATCGCCAAAGCATTATCACTAGCATGTATAGCATGCTCTCTACCAGTAGTGCCTTTTGGTCCGACTGTTAGATAGAACGAACTATCTCCATCAGGTATTCCACCTTCTACCATTAAAACATATTTTCCTTTATATTTCTCTATGGCATTTTCAAGGTTCTCTTCAGCCTGCCATCCAGAAGCAGCCATAACAGTCTCATGATACTCAAGGCTGATATAATCAAATATCAAACTATCTATAGTTGGAGCATCAGTCCTTAAAAGACTCTCACTGCATCCTGTACATTCTGCCATATGCAACCAAATAACCGGAAGTCTATCTGCAAGCTCGGCTGCTTTTGCAACAACCGGAGCAAAACTAGCCGGAAGAGCCATAAGTGCCGTCATAGCTCCTGCCCATTTCATAAAGTCCCTACGAGTAAAGCCGTTTTCTTTAAGCGCTTGGGCTATTGAGCTATTTTTTTTGATTTTAGGCATCTTTGATAAAGAGTCTAGTCTATCTTGTATGGTATTCAAGAGTTTGTGCTCAACCATAACTTCTCCTTGATAATAAGATAAATTTATAAAATAAATTTTTGTCTTTGTAATTTTACAACTATTTATCTTAATTATTTTAATAAATTTATTTTAATTAAAGAATATAATGTTACTTTAAGCTTAAAAATTTCTAAAAAATATTATTTGGTATATTTTTACAAGCTTTTAATTTATCAAACAAACCTTATAATAATCATATAAATTATAGTAGGAACCGTTATGCTAATCAAAGAATTCTTCTTCCAAATTTGTAAAGCAAATACCAAAAATAGACAAAATATAGCACTAAAACCTAAATTTAACGTAGAAAAATCCATACTTCTAAGAGCATAAAACAGCAAAACAATCATTATAATTAAAGTAGTAGTACGCTGCAAATGTAACAAAGTTTTATTGTCTGAGCGTTTTTTAAACAGCCAATAAGGCAAAAATCTAGTAAGAACAGTAGCAAAACCAGCTACCAAAATATATGGCAAATACTCCATCAAAAATACCTCTTAAAAAGCAATAAAATCACTACTGCAAAGATAAGAGTACCAAATAAAAAATACTGCTGCGGAAATATAAAAATCCCTACTATAGAGCATCCGATACCTAAAAATAGGACATTTTTATTTGGATTATTTTTAAAAACTTGATAAGTTAATATAGCAAACAGCGCACTAAGACTAAAATCAATTCCCTTATAAGATATATTTAAATTTGAACCAAGTATAGCACCTAAATTTACGCCAAAGATCCAGTAGCTTTGATTTAATAAAGCCGTCATATTAAAAATTAAATTTCTATTTTCATCGATATTTTGTTTGCGTGATTTTAGTATGGCAAAAGTTTCATCAGTTAAAGCATAGATAAAATACATACGATTTTTTAAAGATTTTATCTCATTAAGCATTGCCATAGTATAAAAAAAATGTCTAAAATTTAAAAGAAATGATATGAAAAAAACGCTACTTAAAGATGCTCCAGATATGATAAAAGCTACAAGTAAAAACTCGACGCTTCCTGCATAAACAATGATACTAGTAAGACTCATAACCCAAACTGGCAAACCGCTGCCAACTCCATAAAGTCCAAAAGCCAAACCAAGAGGGATATATCCCATCATAACAGGGATAGTAGATCTGAATATTTCAAATTTAGACAAAATTTATTTTCCGTAATTAAATTTGCAGATTATACAAATTTAATACTTTAAATTTAGTTAATTATAGTTGAAAATAAATCATTGCAAATAAAAATAATTTTTAATTATATTTTAAGAGAAAATTTGGAGCGAAGCAAGGATTCCGCTCCAAGTATTTTATATAATATTTACTACTATTTCATCATTAATCGCAGATATTTTTATACTATCACCACTTTTTAACTCATCGCGTAGTATCATTTCAGCAAGTTTATCCTCGACTAACTCATAAAGAGCTCTTCTAAGCGGACGCGCGCCATACACCGGGTCAAATCCCGCTTTAGCTATAAACTCTTTAGCATTTTCATCAAGAACAGCTTTGATACCTCTGTTTTGAAGAGTAGCTTCTAGCTCTTTAAACATTATAGAAACTATGCCGCTAAGCTCGTTTGCGCCAAGAGGATTAAAGATTACGCAATCATCTAATCTATTTAAAAACTCAGGTTTAAAATACTCTTTTAACGCATTTTTTACCGCATTTTCTCTCTCGTCTCCACTTAAATTTGCTATCGCAGAAGAGCCTATATTGCTAGTTAAAATGATGATAGTATTTTTAAAATCCACAGTAACGCCTTTGTTATCTGTCGCCCTTCCATCATCTAAAATCCCAAGCAGTATATTAAATACGTCTTTATGAGCCTTTTCAACTTCATCAAAAAGTATCACGCTATAAGGTTTTCTACGAACTGCTTCGGTTAATTGTCCGCCCTCATCGTACCCGACGTATCCAGGAGGTGCTCCAAGCAGCCTTGAGACGCTGTGTTTTTCCATATATTCACTCATATCAAAACGAACGAGCGCTTTTTCATCGTCAAATAAAAATCTAGCCAAAGCCTTTGCACTCTCTGTTTTACCAACTCCAGTAGGTCCTAAAAATAAGAAACTTCCAATCGGTCTATTTTGACTGCTAAGCCCTGCTTTGTTTCGTTTTATGGCGCGTGAAAGAGCATGAAGCGCGGCGTCTTGTCCTACTACGTTACGCTTTAGATACTCTTCTACTTGCAAGAATTTCTCTTTTTCGCTAGTTAGCATACGCTTCACCGAAATTCCAGTCCATTTACTAAGAATTCCAGCTACCATATCCTCATCAACTTCGTTTTTAAGTAAAACCCCGCCTTTTTTCATCTCTTCCCATTTGGCTTCTAGCTCTTTTATCTTAGCGCTTGCTTCTGGGATCTTGCCGTACTCTATCTCTGCGGCTTTTTCATAAGCGTTATTTCTTTTTGCAAGCTCGGCTTCATTTTTAAGACTTTCTATCTGTTTTTTGGCTTCGCTTATACCGTTAAATACCGCCTTTTCATTTTTAAATTTAACTTCTAGTCCGGATTTTTTCTCATTTAAATTTGCAACCTCTTTTTCTATCTCATTAAGACGTTCGCTATTTTTATCACTATTTTCCATTTTTAAAGCTTCTTTTTCGACTATTAGAGTTTCGATCTCTCTTTTAGCCTTTGATAGCTCATAAGGTTCGCTTTCAATCTGCATTTTAAGCTCAGCTGCGGCTTCATCGATCAAGTCTATGGCTTTATCTGGTAAAAATCTACCGCTTATATATCTATCACTTAGCTTTGCAGCAGCCACAAGAGCGCTATCTGTGATATTTACGTTATGATGAACCTCTAGCTTGTCTTTGATACCGCGCAAAATTTGCAAAGCTTCATTTACGCTAGGCTCAGCAACATTTACTGGCTGGAAACGGCGCTGCAAGGCTGCGTCTTTTTCAAAATACTTACGATACTCTTTAAGAGTAGTAGCTCCAACAGCGTGAAGCTCACCTCTAGCAAGAGCCGGTTTTAGTATATTTGCGGCGTCCATACTGCCCTCGCTAGCTCCAGCTCCTACGATAGTGTGAATTTCGTCTATAAAAAGTATAATGTTCCCTGCTTTTTTGACCTCGTCTATAACTGCTTTAAGACGGTCTTCAAACTCTCCACGGTATTTTGCTCCGGCGATAAGAGCGCTCATATCAAGAGCGATGACGCGTTTGTTTGCAAGACTAGTAGGAACCGCTTTTTTTACTATAAGCTGAGCTAAACCCTCTACTATAGCGGTTTTTCCAACTCCTGGCTCACCTAGCAAGATAGGGTTATTTTTAGTTTTACGTATGAGAATTTGCATCATTCTAGTTATCTCTTCATCTCTTCCGATAACAGGATCAAGCTCTCCCTCACTTGCTTTTTTAGTAAGATCTACTCCAAATTTAGAAAGACTATCAAGAGTTTCATCGCTAGTTTGACTATCTACGTTGCGACCACCGCGAATGGCTTCTAGCTCTTTTTTAAGCTCTATTAAATTTATATATTTACTTAAAATTTCTTTCAAAGGCTCTTTGTCAAGATTACCTAAAATCCAAGTATCAACAGCGATATAACTATCGCCTAAGCTTATCATAACGGCTTTTGCATTTTCTAAGCTATTAACAAGTTCGCTTGAAACTTTGATATTTTCCCTACTAACGTTTGAACTAGTAAGAAGCTTAGAAGCGCGACTTTTTATGTCAAGTAAGACTGCATCTTTGCTTATGTTTGTTTTATTAAAAATTTGATTTAGTATAGAGCTACTATCTGCGACTAATGCCCAAAGCATATGCAAACTCAAGGCTTCTGGATTTTTATTACCTATAGCAAGGCTCAGTGAATTTTCAACTAAACTTCTAGTTTGATCGGTTAATTCTTCAAATATATTTGCCATTTTTGCTCCTTAAACTTTATATGAGGAGTATTATACAACTTTAGTCTATCTTTGTCAAGGTTGAGAAATGCTTTTAGAAATTCATATTATTTTCATAGACTAAAATTTGATATTTTTACCTTAAATTTAGGCAAATTTTAATAGAATTAATGATTTTAAAAATTTGGAGTTTGAAATTGAAAAAGAAAAATTTTTTTCAAGCATTTGGATTTGTTTTAGTTCTAAGCATAGGACTATTTACAACACTTGATGCGAAACAAAACAGTGAAGATAGCAGACTAGAAGCTCTTGCAAAACTTACAAAGACAATCGCAATTGTAGAAAAATACTATGTAGATGATCAGAATTTTACTCAAATAATCGACAAAACCATAACAGGTCTTATGTCAAATTTAGACGCTCATTCTAGTTTTCTTGATGAAAAAGCATTTAAAGATATGCAGATACAAACAAGCGGTGAGTTTGGCGGTCTTGGTATAACAGTAGGAATGAAAGATGGAGCTCTAACTGTTATAGCGCCTATAGATGACACCCCAGCATTTAAAGCAGGAGTGAAATCAGGCGATGTTATATTAAGGATAGATGGCAACTCTACTATCGGGATAACCATAGATGAAGCAGTAAGTAAAATGCGCGGCAAACCAAAGACTCCAGTTGTCATTACAGTAGTAAGAAAAGGCGAAAAAAAGCCGTTTGATCTTACTATAGTTCGAGATATCATCAAAGTAGAATCTGTACAAGCAAAGTTGATAAAAGATGATAATATACTCTATCTAAGAGTTACAAATTTCGACCAGCACGTAACAGCAAAAGCTAAAGAATTTATAAAAGAAAATCCAAATGTAAAAGGTATAGTGCTAGATCTTAGAAATAATCCTGGTGGGCTTTTAAATCAAGCAGTCGGCTTAGCAAATTTATTTATAGATAAAGGCACTATCGTTTCACAAAAAGGTAGAAGCAAAGATGAAGACGAAAATTACGTCGCCGATCCGTCTTTATTTGCCACAAAAGCTCCTTTAGTCGTGTTAGTAAATGGAGGAAGTGCAAGTGCAAGTGAGATAGTTAGCGGAGCGCTGCAAGACTTAAAGCGAGCTGTTGTAGTCGGTGAAAATACATTTGGAAAAGGTAGCGTACAAATAGTTATGCCTATCGATAAAACAGAAGCTCTTAGACTTACTGTCGCAAGATACTATCTACCAAGTGGCCGCACGATACAAGCAGTCGGCGTAAAACCTGATGTTATAGTGTATCCTGGTAAAGCTCCGACTGAAGATGAGAATGGATTTAGCTTAAAAGAGAGTGATTTGAAACAGCACTTAGAAAGTGAATTAAATAAAATAGAACCAAAAAAAGATGAAAAAAATAGCAAAGAAAATAAAAATATCATCACGCAAAAAGAGATTTATGATGATATTCAACTAAAAACTGCTATAGATACTATAAAGATATTAAACATCAAGTAAGGAGAAAATCGTGGAAAAATTAGAAATGATCTACGAAGGCAAAGGGAAAAAGATGTGGTCTGTCAAAGGACATGACGACTTGTTGATAGCTGAATTTAAAGATGATTTGACAGCATTTAATGCTGAAAAAAAAGGTTCTGAAAGCGGTAAAGGCGCATTAAATAATAAAATTTCAACTGCACTTTTTAAACTTTTAAAAAGCAAAGGTATAGAAACTGCACTTGTTGAAACCATCAACGACACCGAACAAGTCGTGAAAAAATGTAAAATCATACCTCTTGAAGTGGTTGTAAGAAACATAGCAACAGGAAGTCTAAGCAAAAGACTTGCGATAAAAGAAGGAACTGTTTTACCATTTACTTTAGTAGAGTTTTATTACAAAGATGACGCTTTAGGTGATCCTTTGGTAAATGATGAACACTGTATCATAATGGATCTTGTAAAAAGTGAAAACGATCTTGATAGATTGAAACATTTAGGAAGAGAGATAAACTCTATTTTATTTCCATTTTTTAAAGAAAAAGGCTTGAAACTAGTCGATTTTAAGATAGAATTTGGTGTAGATAAAGATGGAAATATACTTCTTGCCGATGAGATAAGCCCTGATAGTTGTCGTTTTTGGGACGCCATAACAAATGAAAAAATGGACAAAGATAGATTCAGACAAGATCTAGGAAGTGTAAAAGTTGCGTATGAAGAGGTTCTTAGACGCATACTTTCTTAGAATTATCCCATAATTTAAAACTGCTTTTTTGGCTATTTTGGTAGATTTGGTATTTTGATCACTTTTACTTAAAATAGCTCAAAAAGTTTTGTTTAAAGACTTAGATATTAAATTTAAAGGTTTTATATGAAAGTAACAATAAACGTTTTTTTAAAAAATGGAGTTTTAGATCCAGCCGGTAAAGCGACTAAACATGCTCTATCTTCACTTGGTTTTAACGGTATAAATGATGCTAGGATAGGAAAACAGATAATTTTAAATTTAGATGACAAAACTAGCGATGAAGATATAAAAAAAATGTGTGAAGAGCTTCTTGCTAATACAGTAATAGAAGATTATGAGATCATAAAAGGCTAAAAATGAAAGTAGCTATAATACATTTTCCAGGAACAAACTGCGAAAGAGATACTCAGTACGCGTTTGATAAATTAGGATGTAAAACTCAAATTATCTGGCATAAAGAAACTAGCGTAGATACTGACTTGATCATACTTCCTGGCGGCTTTAGTTATGGTGATTATCTAAGAACTGCTGCTATAGCTAAGTTTAGCCCGATTATGAATGCGGTAGTAGATCACGCCAAAAAAGGCGGTCTTGTGCTTGGAATTTGTAATGGATTTCAAATGCTTTTAGAAACAAATCTTTTAGATGGAGCAATGAGAAGAAATGAAAATATGAGCTTTATAAGCAAATTTCATTACTTAAAAATCATATCAAACAACAATAAATTTTTATCAAATTTAAATAATGGAGACATAGTAGATATACCTTTAGCTCATGGCGAGGGAAACTACTACGCCGATGATGATACTATAAAAAGATTGTATGACAATGATCAAGTATTGCTAAAATACTGCGATAAAGATGGCAATATTGTCGATATAAACGGCTCGATTGACTCTATAGCAGGAATTTGTAATAAAAATAAAAATATATTTGGGCTAATGCCTCATCCAGAACGCGCCGTAGAAAGCATTCTTGGAAGTCAAGACGGTATAAAAATGCTAAAAGGGTTGATTTGTTAAAGTATATTTTACTGTTATTTTTACCTTTTTATACTGCTTTAGTAGCACAAGAAGTTAGTATTTTTGATATGATAGGCGGTAAAACGACGCAAAATAAAGAAAATACAATAAAAAACAACCAACAGCAAAATGTGATATTGCAACAAGATACAAAAAAGAAGATTCTTCCTTCTGAAATACAAAAAATCGCTCCAACAGATGAGCCAGATGAAAACATAGATAGCACACAAATTTACCAACCCATAGAGCCAAACAGGCTCATACTAACAACATCTAAAATTCCTAGATCCGTATATATCTATCAAATTTTTAGTATGAAACTAAAAGCAGATACGGAGCAAAATTTAAATTTTGACTTAAACTTAACTGTGGATTCAAATGACCTGATATGGCTAAATCCAAAACCAAATTGGAGTGAGCTTAAACGAGGAGTTTATGAAACAACACTATGGTTTGAAGCAAACAGTACAAATGCAAATATCAACAATATAACTTTAACTCTAAATAGAAATGATAGCTTCTTTCAAAAATCAAACGTAAGTCCGGAAATTCCGCTTATTAAAAACTTAAAAGCAGATGATAAATTTGCAAATATGGTTGCTGATAAGTTAGAGATTAAAAAGGTAAAAAGTTCTAAATTTGATGAGCTTTATAACTTAATAACAATAGAACTTGAGAGCAAAAACGGAAATTTGAGCTCGTTTTTTATACCGCAAAACTTTGAAAAACAAGGGATAGAGTCTATCAAAGGAGATTTTGTAAATCAAAACGGTAACTACTTCATCATAGCGGATAAAGATATAAAGAGTATAAACTTTAACTATTACAATCTAAAAAGCTCTAAATTTGAAAGTTTTGATATAGATGTAAAAGTTGAAGTCGATGATCTTAGTACGCAAGTAAATTTAAATCCTAAAGAGAGTGAGTTTGAGTTATACAAAGATATTTCTTTATACTCTATAATTGTGATTTTCTTGCTATTATTTATATTTAAAAGAAGCTACTATTCGCTTATTATCGCTATAGCATTTAGTATATATACATTTTACGATAACAGACCTTTTAGCGATGCTAAACTTAAAATTAATTCTGAAGTCAAAATACTTCCTACGCAAAACTCAACTATATTTTTTGTAGCTAACAAACCTGAAAAGGTAAAAATAATGGCAAAAAACGGAAATTATACAAAAATACTTCTTGATAATAAGAAAATCGGCTGGGTATCAAATGAAAATATTGAATAAAATAAAAACTGCACTTTATGCTATAGAGCTTATTTTGAGTATAGCTGGAGTTGTTCTTTTTATGGCTATTTTCAAAGATAAAAATCGTCAGATCAGGCGTATGTGGGCAAAATTACAGCGATTTTTTATAGGATATCAGCTAGAAGTAGTAGGAAACCCTATCGATGAAGCAAATTTAATAATAATAAATCATCAAAGCGTACTTGATATAATAGTTATGGAAGAGATACATCCAGCAAATTTATCTTGGATAGCCAAAAAAGAGATAGGCAAAATACCTATAATAGGCAAAATACTTACGATACCAAAAATGATCCCAGTAGATAGAAACGATCCTAGGTCGCTTCCAAAACTCATAAAAGACGTAAAAGATAGAGTAGATAACAACAGAGTCGTGGCGATGTTTCCTGAGGGCACAAGAAGCGAAGGAGATAAGCTTCTTAAATTTCAAAGCGGAGCTAAAATAATCGTTTCAAAACTAAATTTAAAAGTACAACCGGTGCTTATCATAAACTCAAGAAATATTTTAGATACAAAAAAATTTAAGCTAAATAGCGGACTGCTAAAAGTCATATATATGGACTTAGTCGATACTAGCAGTGAGAATTGGCTAGAAGAAACTAGAGCAAAAATGCAAACTCTTTTAGATCAAAACATATGAGTTTTACAACTATTTTTTATATAGGATTTGGTGGAGCTCTTGGAGCTATACTAAGAAGTTTAACAAACGGATTTGTAAGTAAAATATTTCCAAATTTAGCTTTTCCTCTTGGTACTTTGAGTGTAAATGTTATAGGTGGATTTTTTATAGGGTTTTTAATGAGCCTTGCTTCAAATATACATATGGATATAAATTTAAAATCATTTTTAGTAACGGGATTTTTAGGAGGGCTTACGACATTTTCTACATTTAGTTATGAAAATATGCTTTTACTGCAATCAGGGAATTATACAAACGCATTTTTAAATATCGCTTCAAATTTATTCTTATCTTTGCTATTTTGTTATTTTGGATTTTGGATAGTTAAAGCTATGTACGCATAGCTAAGAGAGTGGGATCTCTTAGCTGTTTTTTTAGCGAGTAATTCTAGCTTGATTAAACGCGGGAGATATATTAAACAAATTTTCAAGAGGTATATCTTGATTTTCATCTACCACGCAAGGTTTAAGTCCTATTTGATCTATCGTCTGTTTGGCGTAAGGATTTACTACACTAAGACAAAAGCCTCGCTTTGTTATACTTTGGATCTGAACTGCAGATGAGATAGTAGGTAGTATGCTAAATGCAACTCCATATAGCCCGACTGCCGTACTTTCGCATCTAGTTACGCCAAATTTATCTCTGATATCTATACTTAAACAATCACCCGGTTGAATAGCCGATACAAATTGAACTACTCCAAATGGGAATTTCCCTAGTTTAGATGGAAGCCGTATTTCGCTTATTGTCCAGTTAGATCCTAAAGCAGCTTTTCCTCCATCATCTCTTGTTATAGGAACTCCTGTTAGCAAGCTTCTTATAGATATTATAGGCGTGTAATCAGAAGGTTCATCTATAGCATATAAATATGTTGATGATATTAAAATAGCCAAACCAAGTGCAATTTTTTTATATATGTATTTCATTTTTGTTCCTTAAAATTTTCTAAAATTTACTGGTACATGGTCCGATGTGATTTGAGCTCTCATATTTGCTAGCATAAGTATAGCAGCTATAGCAGGAGATGAAAAAGCACCTGTTCCAGAGTTTCCAGCAACAAGATAATCAAGCGTTCTACCACTGCTTTGAGTCGGTGCGTTTGGAGCGATAATGCTAACTCTATCTCTAAGTCCGCCCTCCAAAGCTCCAAGCAAAGAGCTTGGCTCGCGGTTGAAATCCCCACCAATGACCCAATTTATATTTCCTTGTCCTATAAAAGAGTCATGCACATGATGAATCAAAGATGGAGCGTCTGGTCCTCCACTAGCCAAAGCATGAGCTGTAAAAAATACGTCGTTTCCTATATGTATCCCAATAGCAGGTCTAGCAGCAGTGATTTCAGGATATACTACGCTTACATTATCGGCTCTTCTATTTGAAACGATAGCTAAATTTACCCTATTTGCGCCAACATCTATCCTAGAGTGATAGATATAAACCGTATTTGGACGTGAGTTGGTACCTAAATTCCACGTATATTCATCTACTGGAGTACCACCTTGAAAAACACGTTGAGTATTTACCGCTGTAGCTGGTATGCTTCCTGATTCTTGTAGCATAAGTATATCAGCCGCAGCGTCTCCTGTTATCAACTGCCTTACATTTACGTTCCACTTGCTCTCAGTAGAAGCAGATGATCCTTGCATGTTCCAAGTAGCGATTTTATAATCCTCTATAGCCGCAAAACTTAGACTTGCGCTAAGTAGTGCTAGTATTATGATCTTTTTCATTTTTATCCTTTAGAAATTAAGCGGCTCTTTTATAGGGCGCGTTTTTATGGTTGGAGCGGTGATCATCCACTGCTGGTCTATATTTGCTCTATTTCTCTCTACGCAAGGAGCTAAATTTATATCATAAAACTTATATCCTCTTTTAAAATCTGTCTGCAAGCATCTTCCATCAGCAAAGTTTTTAAATTGAACAGCGCCGTTATCAAACGGTATCATTTCCCAAAACTGAGCTGCGGACTTAACATCGCACGTAGTATGAACAACTCCATTTATATAAGCGTTCAGGCATGTTTTAGTAGATTCATTTACTATTTGAACATAATTTTTTGGATAAATTTTTAACTTCCAAGTTCTAAGATAACCAAAAGGTATGCTATCTTTTGCGCTATATCCCCAAACCCAATTCAAAGGAGCCGTTGCCCATACTGTTATAACAACTCCATTTTGAGCCATTATAGATACAAGATCAGAGTTAAAAGGAGTGTTGTAAAATACCGGATCAGGATTATACGGATCGGCACTTCTGTTTGGTCCATGCACTGGATCAGCATTCATAACAGTGAAGCTAAGAACAGAAACATACGCTGCAATGAGCGATTTTTTAAATAAGTTCATTTTAGTCCTTTTTTATTTATGGGGTCATTCTATCTTACTTAATCTTAATTGAATATTAAATTTAACACAAATAATAAAAATTAATAGATTAACTTAATATATTTTTATTATAGCATATATTATCATACTATTTAGTAATAATATAACTATAATCGAGTTATATAGTATATTATCTGTGATAGATTTTTAGCTCTCATTGATCATTTGCAAAATTTAGAAATTTATTTATCTATATTCATCGTGATATACTTTTTAAATTTAGAAAACTTGATATCATTACTATCAACTTTACTGATTATATCTTGACAAAATTAGCACTCTTAGATATAATTTGCTAAAAATTTTTAGGAGAAATGAAAATGGCTACACATGAATTTCAAACAGAAGTCAGCGATCTTTTAAATTTAATGATTCACTCATTATACTCAAACAAAGAGATATTTTTACGAGAACTTATATCAAACGCAAGCGACGCGCTTGATAAGCTAAACTATCTTTGCCTTACTGATGATAATTATAAAAGTCTAGTTTATACACCAAAAATCGATATAAAACTAGATAAAGATGCTAAAACTTTGATCATTAGCGATAATGGTATAGGTATGGACGAAAACGACCTTGTAAATAATCTAGGAACAATAGCAAGAAGCGGAACAAAAGGATTTTTAAGCTCAATGAGCGGAGATTCTAAAAAAGATAGCTCTTTAATAGGACAATTCGGCGTTGGATTTTACTCAGCATTTATGGTGGCTAGTAAAATAGAAGTCATAAGCCGCAAAGCATTAGATGATAAAGCTTATAAATGGATAAGCGATACAAAAAATTATAGTATCGAGCCTACTACGAAAGATAGCCAAGGAACAGATATCATACTATATTTAAACGACGATGAATTTAATGATAGTTTCCGCATAGAAAGTATAGTTAAAAAATACTCAAATCATATTGCGTATCCTATTTTTATGGACAAAGACGAATGGATAGCACCAAGCAAAGATGAAAAAGAAGGTCACTACGAGAGCAAAAATTCTCAAATCAACAGAGCTTCAGCTCTTTGGAGAATGTCTAAATCTAGTTTAAAAGCTGAAGATTATAACGATTTTTATAAACAGCTAAGTCACGATAACAGCGATCCGCTTATGCATATACATACAAAAGCTGAAGGAAAGATAGAATACACAACCCTATTTTATATCCCAAGTACCGAGCCGTTTGATCTATTTAGGGTTGATTATCAAAGTGGCGTAAAACTATATGTAAAAAGGGTTTTTATAACTGATGATGCAAAAGAGCTGCTTCCTGCGTATCTTAGATTTGTTAGAGGAGTAATGGATGTAGAAGATATCCCGCTAAACGTAAGTCGTGAAATTCTACAAGAAAATCGTATTTTAGCGACGGTAAAAGATCAAAGCATTAAAAAGATATTGAGCGAACTTGAAAAAATGCTAAATAACGACAGAGAAAAATATATCAAATTTTACTCACTTTTTGGAAAAGTGCTAAAAGAAGGACTCTACGGCTTTAGTACAAATAAAGATGAGATTCTAAATTTATGCCTATTTAAATCGAGCAATAAAGACGGTTTGATATCGCTTAAAGAGTATAAAGCCTCTATGAAAGATGATCAAAAATCCATATATTATATAAGCGGTCAAAATGAAACTATGCTTAGAAACTCACCTTTATTAGAAAGCTTTAAAAAGCAAGGTATAGACGTTCTGATTTGCGATGAAGAGATAGATACTATAGTAATGCCGATGGTATATGAATATGATAAAACGCAGATAAAAGCCGTAAATAGTTCTGATATAGACGATGAGATCAAAAATGATGAAAAGATAGATGAAAGCAGACACGCCGGGCTTCTTGTAAAGATAAAAGAGGCTTTAAAAGATGATGTAAAAGATGTAAAACTCTCAAGCAGGCTAAATGACTCAGCAGCGTGTCTTATATTTGATAAAAATGATCCAGATTACGCTATGCAAAGCATATTTAAACAGATGGGTGAAAAAGCCATAAAGGTTAAACCTATACTTGAGATAAATCCTAATCACGAACTATTTACCAAACTTGAAAAAAACGAGATAATGGTAAATGATGTTTCAAATTTACTTTTAAATATGGCTAAAATCAGCGAAGGAATGCCAGTAGATAACCCAAATGAATTTGCTAAAAAGCTTACGAATATTATGGTAAAAGCGCTCTAAATAGGCGCTTTTACTATTTTATCAAATTTACTTTGATTTTTAAGGTTTGATTGTGGCTATGTTTTTCTCTACTACTTTATTCATACCACCATCTATATTTATAACATTTTTTACGCCGCCCTCATCTAGCAAAGCTGAAGCTGGGCGGCTTCTATTTCCACTTCTACAGATAACTGCTACTTTTTTATCTGGATTTAGCTTACTTTTTACCTCATTAACGAAATTTGGATTGATGCTTCCATCGCTATTTTTATAAGTAACCAAAACAGCTCCTTTTAATACGCCAGTTTGCGCCCATTCAGACGGAGTTCTAACATCTACTATTTGGATATCTTTATCATTTAAAATCTCCTCGTTAAAATCCACAGTAACAACTTCTCCAAATGCATAAATACTCAAAGTCATCAAAATCAACAAAATCTTTTTCATTCTCATATACTCCTATGATATTAAATAAAACGACTAAGCATATCAAATATTACTTTATAAAATATAAATTTAAAGCGATATCTTTATTTATAAATTTAGTTTATTTATCATTTTATTTATAAATTTAACTAAAAAATTAATTGATACATAATATACTAAATTATATTATATAAATAAAAATAAATTTATATATCTAAATTTTTGGAATTTATTATGGTATAATATGATTTTTAGGACTTCTTATAATTTATAAATTTGTAGAAAAATTATATACATAAATTATTTTGATATATAAAACTATAGTTTAATATATTTTAAATTATATAATACAACAAAAAAGGAGACTTATGAGTAACGCAAACGCATGGGACGATATGTCAAATTCTTACCCTCGCTACAATGATCCAGCGATGCAAAAAGATGTAAATTTTGTACTTAACTGGTGTGAGGAAATGGGTGTAAGCTTTAAAGGGAAAAGCATCATAGATATAGGTTGTGGAACAGGCGCTGTAGCGATCCCTCTTGCAAGTAAAGGTGCTAAAGTATGCGGTATAGATCTATCACCAGGTATGCTTGAAGTGTTAAAAAACGACGCTAAAACACTAAAAATAGACTCTTTAATAACAACTTTCGTAAGCGACTGGGATAGCTATGAGATAAAAGATAAATTCGATATAGTTTTAACCTCTTTAACTCCAGCTTTGCATAGCGATGAAAATGTTATAAAAGCATTTAGCGCAGCTAAAGATATCGGAATTTATATCGGATGGGGAGATTATAAAAAAAGCGAATTTCTTGATGCTTTGATGGATTCGCATAAGCAAACTCCACAAAAACCAGTACGAGGCTGTATAAAAGCGGCTCAATTTAAAGATATTTTAGAGAAAAACGGCATTTTGTTTAAAACTACATCTTTTGAAAGTTCATGGGAAAATAGGCTAAGTATAGATCAAGCTATAAATTACTCAAATGCGATACTAAAAAGGTGTGAGCTGATTCCAGATAGTAAAATTATAGATGAAGTTTTAGCAAAATTTAAGCAAGGCGATGAAGTAATTATGCGCACAGACGCTCAAAAAAGTATAATTTTATATGCGATTTCAGACTCTGCTAAGAAGAAATATTTCAGCTAAAATCCAAAAACTTTGCCGACTAAACTCTGTTGGCAAAGCTATTTTTGCTGCTTTTACTGCTAGATATTAAAATATATTAAGCTCCAAAACGCTTCACCATACCAGCTTCTTCTAAAAAACAACTTGGTTTGTAGTCTATTTTTCTGATTTTATCATACTTTGCATAGCTTAGATACAACTCATCTTTGGCTCTAGTAACCGCGACATAAAAAAGCCTTCTTTCTTCTTCTAAGCTCCCACCCATTCCCATAAGTTTTAAATTTGGAAAACGGTTCTGTGCTAGATCCACTACAAAAACCAAGCTAAACTCAAGACCTTTGCTAGCATGCACTGTTAATAAATTTACGCCCTCACCTTCGCTCATTTCAGTTCTTCCAAGAGTTAAAAAATTATAAAATATATCGCAGTAATTATGACGTTTGCTCATCTCTAAAAGCACTTTTGATTTTGCGTAAATTCTATCTTTGGCTTCATCTTTTAAATTTAAATCAATATTTCCGTTTTTCAAAGTAGCTCTTTTGGTAGCTAAAAAATCAACGATGATATGATACACTCCTGAGTTTATAACAGAATTAACAACTTCATATGAGCTCGTTTTTCCTTGTATCTGCATCAATAATTTATAAAGTTCGTATAAAAAAATCGCTCCGTTGGTATTTAAATTTGAATAATTTAAAACCGGATTTTCCATAAATTCTTTACTTAGATCAAGACCAGCAAATCTAGCGCTATCCATAAATTCACTAAAATCATCAAAAAGCCCTAACTGGTGATTCTTTTTTGAACGCTCATAAACTTTAACTGATTTATCGGGATTTAAAAGACCTTTTACAATGCTTTTATCGCCTAAAGCTAAAAGCGTATCAAATATCTCTTTTGCAGCGGCGTTTCCAACTCCTCTAACATACTCAAAAACGTGGATAAACGCCATAATATCTTTTGGATTTACATAAATTCCGATCAAATCTATAAGCGCTTTTATCTCTCGTGACTCAAAAAAGCTAACGCCGCCTTTTCTTTTACAGCTAATTCCTTGTTCTTTTAAAGCGACTTCAAGCCCATCCGCACTCGAATTATTGCGAAAAATTATCGCGATATCATCTTTTTTATAGTGGGAATTTAAAATAATCTCAGATATATTTTCATACTGCAAAAATAGCTCGTCATAAATAAGCAAACTCGGAGCTTTGAAATTTCCGATTCTGCTAACTGTAAGCTCTTTTGGATATAGACGCGGATTTTGCGCTATTACTTTATTTGCTAGGGCTAGTATCTTTGCGCTACTTCTATAATTTACATTTAAAGAATACACTTTGGCATCTTTATATCTTTGAGTAAAACTTCCTATTATATCGATGTTTGCGCCGTTAAAAGCATAAATACTTTGATCAAAGTCTCCCACGCAAAATAAGCTTTTTGCATTAAAAGCATCTATCAAAGATCCTTGAAGTGAGTTTGTATCTTGATACTCATCAACTAAAATTTCATCATAAAATACCCTTGCGCCCTTTCTTAGCTCATTTCTCATCTTAATGAGCAAATCATTAAAATCGGCGTAATTAAAACGTGATTTTTGCTCCTCAAATTCTCTTAAAATATCCTCATAAACCTCAGCATAGACACTTTGATCACTGTAGTTTTCACTGAACCAATCAGCAAAACTTTCATCATTCACACACGAATTGCAAAAAAGCGAATAAACATCATAAAGATATGCGCCACTGTAAGCTTTTACTTCACCTATCCTATGAAATTCGCGTCTTTCTACTAAGCTTTTTAAAAGCGTTTTTAGTTCGCTTGGCTGCTTTAAAATGACACCTTTATTTAACTTTTTTAGAAGCGAATTTGAAACAGAATGAAAAGTCCCAGCCATTATAGAACCAACCGTTTTTGCACTAAAATAACTTGATAATCTATCTATCATTTCGCTAGCGGCTTTATTTGTAAAAGTAAGTAGCAGTATCCGCTCTGGTTTCATACCTAAATTTAAAAGATGTGCTATACGAGCCACGATCGTGCTAGTTTTTCCAGTTCCTGCGCTAGCTATGACTAGATTGTACCCAGTTGGAGCAGTTGCGGCGGTGTATTGTTCGCGGTTTAGTTTGCTAAGCGCCATTTCATTCCTTAAATTTCAAAAGTAGCAATTGTATCAAACTAGTTCTTAAACTCTAGTCAAAAAGATAGAAAATACAGCACCTAAATAATCAAATTTAGATAAATTATGATATCCTTGATTTTTTATTTAAATTTATAAAGGAGAAAAATGCACTACTTTGTTTATCCAAATGGCAAACACTCGCATATACTAGCTTATAATCTAAACTTACTGGGTCATACATACTCATTTTTAGACGATTTTAAAACCGGTGCTAAGTTAGAAGAAAACTTAGAAAAAATAATAGGGGGGGGTACGGCGGTTCTTTTAGCTACAGATACTTGCACTTATAAATCTAGAGAAATAAGGGCTAAACTTATATCTAATCTAGAAAATCTAAATTTAACATGGGCTGATGGATTTGAATTTATAGCTGAAGATTTACTTAAATTTGAGAATATAAATTTAAAAAACAGTATTGCCATTCTTACTTACAGCATCTATGAAAATAGACATTTTGGCGATATTTTTGATATTCTTATAAAAAACAATCAAAATATTTTTATAGTAAATACAACAATAGAAAATTATAAAAAAGATAGAAATTTTATGGGATTAAAAAATATCTTGATACCTATGAATTGCTTAAAATATTACAATTTCAAAGTTCTACTTTCAAGCGTAAATGTTAGCTATCAAGGTGAATGTTTTGCGCATCAAAATACATTTGCCATGGTGTTTTCTCATCATATGACTATGTTAAGAAGCTATCTTATAGCACATAAATTTTGCGATATAACAAAAAAAGAGAGTATGGATACTTTCGGAACCGCTATAGGATGCTACTATATAGCTGCTATGAAAAGTGATGAGATCTATTTTAACGCTTTAAATAGCAAGGCAAAACTGTTAAAGCTGGGCTATCCAAATATCGATAAGCAAATTGCAAATTACACCCCAAAAGAGCCACAAAAATCTGTCTTAGTAATGTTTCATCATTTTAAATCATACAAAAAGATTATTGAAGCTATCGATAAACTTCTAAATTTAAAATATGAAGTTATATTTAGACCAAATCCTCACTTTCACAACCAAAAAGAAAATATAGAAATAACTAAGTTTTTTCAAGGCAAAAAAGGATTTATCTATGATGATTCCAAAAAACTTACAAATGAAACTCTACAAAAAGCCATTTGTTCTATAGGAGACTACTCTTCTACGATTTTTAGCTTTCCACTTACTACTCTTAAGCCTTGTATGCTATTTTATCCATCTGATATTATGGGATATGACTTTGAAAAAGAGAATATAAATGGAAAAATATTAAGTTTTGCAGATGAAAACTTACATATTATTTCTAGGAGCGTTGATGAATTAGTAAATAATATAGAAAATTTAAATTTAAAAGAGTGGAATAATAAAATACTTAAATACAGAAATGAAGAGATCTACAATCTTGGAAACTCGAGTCAGATTATCTCAGATCTAATTATACAAAAAGCTACGTAGATAAAAAACTATATAATATTAAGCTCGAAATTACCCGAGCTTAATATAAATGTTACTTAGTAATACTACTTCTTAGGAGTAGTCATATCTTCAGGTTTTACCCATTCATCAAACTGAGCAGCTGTTAAAAGACCTAAATTTATAGCTTCTTCTTTTAAAGTTGTGCCGTGTTTGTGGGCTGTTTTTGCTATTTTTGCAGCATTTTCATATCCGATATGTGGATTTAGCGCAGTTACTAGCATAAGACTTTCGTGAAGGAGTTTATCGATTTTGGCTTCATTTGCAGTGATTCCCACAGCGCAATGATCGTTGAAGCTGACCATAGAGTCGCTTAAAAGACGAATGCTCTCAAGCAAGTTATGAGTAAGCACAGGCTTAAATACGTTTAGTTCAAAGTTACCTTGAGACGCAGCCATCGCAACGCTTACGTGATTTCCTGCTACTTGGACTGCTACCATAGTTACGGCTTCGCATTGAGTAGGATTTACTTTACCAGGCATAATAGAACTTCCAGGCTCGTTTTCAGGGATATTTATCTCGCCGATACCACATCTTGGACCACTTGCTAACCAACGAACGTCATTTGCTATTTTCATTAAATTTGACGCAAGACCGTTTAACGCACCACTTAAGAAAACTTCTGCATCGTGACTTGTTAAGCCGTGGAATTTGTTTGGATGAGATTTAAATTTAAACTCTGTTTTTGTTAAATCATTTAAAACTTCGCTCACTTTTACACTAAAATCAGGATGAGAATTTAAACCAGTTCCCACAGCAGTTCCACCAATAGCAAGCTCTTCTAAAAACGGAAGCGTGGCTAAAACTTGAGCTTTACTAGCTTTTAGCATATGAGCGTATCCGCTAAACTCTTGACCTAAAGTTAAAGGAGTAGCGTCTTGCAAGTGAGTTCTACCTATCTTTACAATATTTTTAAACTCTTTACTTTTTGCCTCAAGTGTAGCTAAAAGCTTATCGATCGCAGGAAAAAGCTGTTTTTGAAGCTCTAAAACAAAAGCAATTCTCATAGCTGTCGGATAAGTATCGTTTGAACTTTGACCTTTATTTACGTCATCGTTTGGATGAACTAATTTTTTTGTTCTAAAATCCTCACCTAAAAGTTCAGTAGAGCGGTTAGCGATAACTTCATTTAGGTTCATATTTGACTGAGTTCCGCTTCCTGTTTGCCATACTACAAGAGGGAAATTTCCATCTAGTTTGCCGCTTAAGATCTCGTCGCAAGCGTCGCCGATAGCTTTTGTTTTTGAGTCATCTAAACGACCTAACTTGTTATTTACGATAGCGCAAGCTTTTTTAAGATAAGCAAAACCTTCTATAACCTCGCTTGGCATAGTTCCTTTGCCGATCTTAAAGTTTTCCAAACTTCTTTCTGTTTGAGCGCCCCAATACTTGTTGTTTGGCACTTTGATCTCACCCATTGTGTCTTTTTCGATACGAAATTCCATAATGCTTCCTTTCAAAAAATTATATTTTTCGATTATATCATTTAAATTTAAAAATAAAATTTAATTTTTAATTAAAAATTGATGAAAGCAAATTTTAAGAATACGGCATATTTGCATAAGTGTGTTATTAGCTAAATTTAGATAAAATCTAGCATTTTTTAAATTTAAAGGCAAATTTATGGCTGATTTTTATAATCCAAAAGAAGTTGAAGAAAAATTCTATAAAATTTGGGAAGATCGTGGGTATTTTGAGATAGACGGAAACAAAGATATCTTAGAAGAAGATAAGAAATTTTGTATAATGATGCCACCGCCAAACGTCACTGGAGTACTTCATATAGGACACGCTCTTACATTTACTTTACAAGATATAATGACAAGATATAAAAGAATGGACGGATACAAAGCGCTTTGGCAGCCTGGACTTGACCACGCAGGTATCGCTACTCAAAACGTCGTAGAAAAGCAACTTTTAGCAAACGGAGTTACAAAAGAGCAGATCGGACGCGAAGAATTTCTTAAAAAAACTTGGGAATGGAAAGAAAAAAGCGGCGGAAGCATACTACATCAAATGCGACGTCTTGGCATAACTCCTGCTTGGAGCAGAGAGCGCTTTACTATGGACGCGGGGCTTAAAAATGCTGTAAGAAAAGCTTTTGTAAATTTGTACAATAAAGGTTTGATAGTTCGCGGAAACTATATGGTAAATTGGTGTACTCACGATGGCGCACTTAGCGACGTGGAAGTCGAACACAAAGCAAATAAAGGCAAACTTTATCATATAAAATATCCTATAGTTGATAGTGATAAATTTGTAATAGTCGCAACAACTAGACCAGAAACGTACTTTGGCGATACCGCCGTAATGGTCAATCCAAACGATGAGAGGTATAAGGAACTTGTAGGTAAATTCGTCACTCTTCCTATCATTGATCGCCGCATACAAATCATAGCCGATGATCACGTAGATATGGACTTTGGAACAGGTATAGTTAAAGTCACTCCAGCTCACGATACGAACGACTATGAAGTCGGCAACAGACACGGCTTAGAGTTCATAACCGTATTTGATGAAAAAGGTATATTAAATGAGCAGTGTGGTGAGTTTGAAGGACTTGAAAGACTTGAAGCAAGAGATAAAGTAGTAACCAAACTAGAGTCTTTAGGCTTTGTAGAAAAGATAGAAGACTATGAAAATCAAGTTGGATACTGCTATCGCTGCAAAAATGTAGTAGAACCATACATATCAAAACAGTGGTTTGTAAAAGCAGACATAGCAAACGAGGCGATACAAAATGTAAATGGCGGTGGAGCTGAGTTTTTCCCACCTCATTGGATAAATAGCTTTAATGCGTGGATGAGAGAGCTAAAAGACTGGTGTATAAGCCGCCAGCTATGGTGGGGACATCAAATTCCCGTATTTTACTGCGAATGCGGACATGAGTGGGCAGACGAAAACGAAAAACCATTAAAATGCCCAAAATGCGGCGGAAATAAATTTACTCAAGATCCAGATGTTCTTGATACGTGGTTTAGTTCAGGGCTTTGGCCTATCTCAACACTTGGTTGGGGAAATGGGGACGCGCTGAAAAATGAGAAATGGTTCGATGGGGATTTGAGCGAATTTTATCCAAATACTATGCTTATAACAGGCTTTGATATACTATTTTTCTGGGTCGCTAGAATGATGTTTCAATGCAAAAATGCAGTAGGCGAGCTTCCATTTAAAGATATCTATCTTCACGCTCTTGTCAAAGATAAAGACGGTAAAAAGATGAGTAAAAGTAGCGGAAATGTGATAGACCCACTTACTAAAATAGACGAATACTCAGCCGATATCTTGCGTTTTACTCTTACTTTACTTTGCGTACAAGGTCGCGACATCAGACTTAGCGAAGAAAAAATGGTATTAGTAAGAAACTTCACAAATAAGCTTTATAACGCAAGCAAATTCCTACTTCTAAACGAGGATAAATTTCCTGATTTTGATGAAAATAGCATAAAAACAGAGCTTGGTAGATATATGCTAAGTCGCTTTAAAAGCTGCGTAAATTCACTAAGATCAAATTTAGACGCGTATAGGTTTAATGACGCAGCAAACGATATATATAAATTCCTTTGGGACGAGTTTTGCGACTGGGGTATCGAGCTATCAAAAGTAGGCAAAAGTAGCGTGATCGAGCTAGGAATGATATTTAAAGAAAGTATGAAGCTACTAAGCCCGTTTATGCCGTTCATCAGCGAGTATTTGTATCACGAATTAAGCGGTACGAACTTAGAAAATTCCAGATCTATAATGGTGATGAAATACCCTAAGATCAGCACTCCAGATCAAAAAATAGTCGAAACTTGGAGCGCAGTCATAGAAGCTATAGTAAGTTTAAGGCGTGCAAAAGCGACTATAGATCAAGGCAATGCAAAAGTACAAAAAGCTTATATTAAATTTAATAATAAAATAGATATAAACGGAGTTACAAATTACATTAAACTACTTGCAAAATGCGAAGAGATAGAGCTAACAGATGAAATAGTGCCAAACTCAGCCAGAGACGTAAGCGAAAATCTTGAGAGTTTCGTACCGCTTGATGGCGTAGATACCGCTCCTATCATCGCTAGACTCAGTTCGCAAAAAGCAAAGCTTGAAAAAGAGATAGCCAAACTAGAAGGTATGCTAAATAATGAAAAATTTGTAGCCAACGCTCCAGAAGCCGTCTTGAGCGCCAACCGCGAAGGATTAGCAATCGCAAAAGATAAATTTGAAAAAGTCGTAAGCGAACTCAAAGTTTTAGGTAGATAAAAATAGATTTTTATTAAGGATGGATTATGAATTTAGGTCGTATTATTTTAGCAGGTTTATTATTTGTCGTTACTATGTCGGCTAAAGATATCAATGTAGTTATTTTTCTAGCAGATAAAGCTAAATTTGATAGTGCTTTTATAATCACTAGCGGTTTGCAAAAAACACTTGAAAAAGATGAAAAAGCAGATATCGAGCTTGTTTTGGGTGGAAGTTCTGTTGAAATTTTTGCTAGTAGATCCAAAAAAGATCTAGAAATGCAAGAGAAAATCAAATCACTCATAGCTATGCCAAACGTCAGAGTAGTGGCTTGTAATGGAGCAATGAAAAGAAACGGTATCGAGGTAGATTGGCTAAGCGATGGTATAAAAACAGTCAAAGCAGCACCAAAAGAAGTAGTTTTAAGACAGCTTGATGGATACGCGGTATTGCAACCATAAAAAAAGGAACGTCATTGATAGAAATTAAAAATTTAAAAAAATATTACGGTAAAAATCTCATCATAAACGACGTCTCATGCGACATCAAAGCCGGTGAGATCTTTGCCATAGTAGGACATAGCGGAGCTGGAAAAAGCACCTTGCTTCGCTGTATAAATGGACTTGAAAACTATCAAAGTGGAAGTTTAAAAGTAGAAAACAAAGAGATAAAAGATCTAGGAGAAAATGAGCTAAGAGAGCTTAGGCGAGATATCGGTATGATATTTCAACATTTTGCATTGATGAGTAGAAAAACGGTTTTTGAAAATATCGCCACACCGCTTAGATTTTGGAAATATGATAAAGAGTATATCCAAAAAAGAGTTTATGAGCTTTTAGAGCTTGTAGGATTGAGTGATAAAGCAAATAGCTATCCAAACTCGCTATCAGGCGGTCAAAAACAGCGTGTCGCGATAGCTAGAGCTTTAGCTTTAAAACCCAAAATCTTACTTAGCGATGAAGCTACAAGCGCCCTTGATCCAAACACTACAAATCAAATTCTAACACTCCTAAGAGAGATAAACGAAAAACTAGACATAACCATAGTCATAGTAACTCACGAAATGGAAGTTGTAAAAGGTATAGCAAGCCGCGCTATTTTACTTGAGCAAGGCGTCATAACAAATCAAGGCGACATAATAGATCTGTTCTTAAAACCTGATGAAAATATGAAAAAATTCTTAGGAACTGAGGAAATTTTACCGACAACTGGAATTAATATCCGACTATTTTTCCCACCCAAAGTCGCTTTTAACAGCGTCATAACATCGATGGCTAGGGAGCTTGATATAGACTTCAACATAGTATGGGGAAAACTAGAAAAACTAGGCAACAACGTTCTTGGAAGCCTTGTTATAAATGTAGATCCAAAAGATGAGATAAGAGTAGAAGAATTTATAAAAAACTCAGGCGTATTATACGAGATAGTAAAGGAGCAAAAATGATACCAAAACTTCTTTTAGAAGCGACTATAGACACGCTTTATATGACTTTTATATCTACTTTTTTGGCTTTTATGATCGGTTTGGGGCTTGCTATTATATTAGTTTTGACAAAACCAAACGGTCTTAAACCAAATAAAGGGATTTACAACTCGTTGGATTTAATAGTAAATGTGCTTAGAAGCTTCCCGTTTATCATACTTATCATCGTACTTTTTCCTTTTACTAAATTTATAGTTGGAACTAGCATAGGTACGAGCGCGGCGATAGTTCCACTCACTATAGGTTCAGCTCCGTTTATCGCACGTCTCATAGAAAATGCAATGAACGAAGTGGATTACGGTGTCATAGAAGCTGCCCTTAGCTACGGCGCGAGTAAAACTCAAATTTTATTTAAAATTATGTTTATAGAAGCACTTCCTAGCATAATAAACGCTATAACTCTAACTCTTATAGTAGTGATCGGATTTACCGCAATGGCTGGAGCTGTTGGTGGAGGCGGACTTGGAGATGTAGCCATGAGATATGGTTTTCAAAGATTTCGTCCAGATATCATGGCTTATACGGTTATTATACTGATAATAATGGTGCAATTAATCCAAAGTGTAGGAAACTTGCTTTATAAAATAACTAAAAAATAAATTTAAAGCTATTTGGCAGTATAAAAACTGTTTAAATAGCTTTAAAATCACAAAAAAAGGAATGTTATGGATAGTAATGAGCTACTAAATGATATAGAATGCAAATTTAAAACTCTGTTAAATGCAAAAAGTCTAGCCATTTCAAATGATTCAAAGATTTTGAGTTTTTTATTGACAGAGTCCAAATTCAAAAATGAATATAAAGATATGTTTTTTGAAATACATAAGTCAAACGAACAAAATATAGCCAT
The DNA here is from genome assembly GCA_000495505.1 of Campylobacter fetus subsp. testudinum 03-427. NCBI lineage: Bacteria > Pseudomonadati > Campylobacterota > Epsilonproteobacteria > Campylobacterales > Campylobacteraceae > Campylobacter > Campylobacter fetus. The sequence continues at coordinate 980,371 of CP006833.1, forward strand.
ATTTAAACAAAATGCTTTTTTTGAGTTTTTGGATACTAGGGTTTTAGGCAATAGCTACACGGCGTATTCTAATAAAATAGGCTTAACAAACGCAATAAATAAATTTATTAAATCAAACGAGCAAGTTGTTTTAAGCTTTCCTTTTAAAGATGGCGTTATAAAAGGCTCTCAATCCAAAGACGAAGACAAAACAAACGAGATATTTTTTAACAACATTTTAGATAAAAGCGAAATAGATGTTTTATTTGCTAAAAAAGCCTTGTATAACTTTGAACTAATCAGCGCTGATGAGCAAAATTTGCAGGATATTTTAGCTAATGGGGGGGGGTGGAGCATAACTTACTCATCAAAGGCAATAACCTTCTAGCCCTACACTGCTTAAAAGAACGCTTTGCTAACAAAGTCAAACTCATATATATAGACCCACCTTATAATACAAGTAACGACAGCTTTAACTATAACGATAGATTTTCTCACTCTACTTGGCTTACTTTTATGAAAAATCGCCTTGAGATAGCACGTGAGTTTTTGCGTGATGATGGCGTGATATTTGTCCAGTGCGATGACAACGAACAAGCCTATCTAAAAGTACTTATGGATGAGATTTTTGGTAGAGAGAATTTTGTAGCGTGTTTTATTCCCTTAATGAACCCAAGAGGAAGACAAGAATCATCATATCCGATAGCCAAATCTCACGAATATATTTTATGTTACTCAAAAAAAGAAGATTTAGCTACATTTTTTAACTTTGGTATCATTAAAAACGATGAAATAAATGATGAATTCAGATTATTATCTTTGCGAAAATCTGGTAATGCTTCACTAAGAAAAGATAGACCAAATATGTTTTATCCAATTTTTATAATACAAATACACAATCTATTTATACAAAACAAAGAAATGATAAATCTGAAATTACTATTTATCCAATTAAAACTAACGCAGAAGAAGGTAGATGGAGATGGCAAAAGTCAAATGTAGAAAACAATATAAATTTATTAGTATGTAAAGAAAATTCAAAAGGCGAATATGATATTTATGTAAAAGATTATATTGTCAAAGACGGGCAAACAAAAGGTGAAAAAACAAAAACATTTATTATTGATAAAAATATTATTAATGACAAAGCAAAAGAACATATGGAAATACTTTTTGGTAGAAATGAGCTTTTTTCATATCCTAAAAGTGAATTTTTAATGCAACGCATCATTGAAATATCAACTCAAGAAAACGACATTGTTATGGACTTTTTTGCTGGAAGTGGCACAACTTTAGCAGTAGCTATGAAAATGAACCGCAAATTTATCGGTATCGAGCAAATGGATTATATAAAAACCATAACTTGCGAGAGATTAAAAAAAGTGATAGCTGGTGAGCAAGGTGGCATTAGCAAAGCAGTTGGCTGGAATGGTGGCGGAAATTTCATATATTCTGAGCTTATGCCACTAAATGCTACTTTTAAAGACAAAATAATAAACGCAAAAAATGAAAATGAACTAAATCAAATTTATGATGAGTTAAAAGCTAAAGCATTTTTGGATTATAGAGTTGAATTTGATAAATTTGATGAAGAATTTAACAAGCTAAGCCTAGAAGATAAAAAGAAAAATTTACTTTTAACTATGGATAAAAATATGGATTATGTTCTTTTTGATGATATAGAAGATAAAAATTACAATATAGATGAAAATTGTATAAAGATAAATAAAGCATTTTATGGACAAAACAATGGCTAAATCCAGATCTACAGATGAAAATATAACCATACTTGGCGACGAATTAGAAACTGTATTAAAATACAATAATGTGAAAATACCAAATTTCATAAAAGAAAATTTAAGCAAAGAATTAAGAGAATATCAAACAAAAGCCTTGCAACATTATCTTTTACAAAGACAAAGTCCAAGTACAAATCACTTGATGTTCAATATGGCAACAGGAAGTGGAAAAACTCTTATTATGGCATCTTTGATCTTAGATTGTTACAAACAAGGATATAGAAACTTTGTGTTTTTTGTAAGTAGCACAGCAATTTTAGAAAAAACAAAGTCAAATTTTTGCGATAAAAGCTCTAGCAAGTATCTATTTAACAAAGATATCAATATAGAAAATAAAAGAGTAGAAATAAATACTATATCAAATTTAAGCGATAGCAAAGAATATGATATAAATATCTACTTTAGTACTATTCAAGGGCTATTTAGCTTATTTACAAATGAAAGAGAAAACTCACTAACCTTGCAAGATCTAAAAGGTAAAAAGCTAGTTTTCTTAGCAGATGAAGCACACCATCTCAATGCAGACACAAAAAAGCAAAAAGCCGATGATGAAAAAAGTGGCTGGGAAGGAGTGATAAAAAAGGCTTTCATAAGTTGTGATGAAAATTTACTTTTTGAATTTAGTGCGACACTTCCAAAAACAAGCGAAGTTTTAAATAAATACAAGAATAAAATCGTATATAAATATGATTTGCAAAAATTCTGCTTTGAGGGATACTCAAAAAGAATATTTTTGGTGAAATATGAAAATAGCGAGTTAAAAGATCGATTTTTAGGTGCTATGATAATGAGTGCGTATAGACAAATTCTAGCAAGTAAAAATGATATATTTTTAAAACCAGTGATTTTATTTAAAAGCGAAAAAATCAATGATTCAAAAGATAATGAAAAGATATTTTTAGACACATTAGAGAATTTAAACAGCGATGCGATTGAAAAATTTTATGAAAATGCAAACAGCAATGAACTTTTTAGATATAGTTATGATTTTTTCAACAAAGAATTTGGAAGTAACTTTGCCACCACTCTTATCACGTTATTTAAAATCTCTTTTAAAAATCATATAATCAATATAAATGATGAAAAAGAAAAAGAGAAAAATCAAATTTTACTAAATACTCTTGAAGAAAAAGATAATGAAGTAAGGGTTATATTTGCAGTAGATAAGCTAAATGAAGGCTGGGATGTGCTAAATCTTTTTGATATAGTTCGTCTAAGCAAAAAAAATAGCGACGCTGTTACTACGCAAGAAGCTCAGCTCATAGGGCGTGGGGCTAGGTATTTTCCATTTGCAAATAAAGATTTTAAAGAAGATATGAAATTTAAAAGAAAATACGATGATAATGTGCTAAGCGAACTAAGTATGCTAGAAAGACTAACTTATCACTCTGTAAATGATGTAGATTTTATATCAAATTTGAATAAATCTATGAAAGAAAGTGGGCTTTTTTTAGAAGAAGATAAAAGAGTCGTGTTAAAACCTAGCAAAAAAGCGACACAAGTAACCAAAGAATATAAGATATTTTATATAAGCAATGAAAGGATTAAAGTAAAAAATTTATTTAAATTTGATGATGTAACTAAAGTCAAAGAAAAAGCCGATAAACTAAAAGACAAATTATCTTTGATAGATATTCCGCTATTTTCAAACAAAGTTTTAAATGCTGAAGTTTTTGTAGATAATACTAGCGACAACGCCGATACAACAGCTACAAAATTTGGGGATCAAATTTGTTATAACGTATTTTTAAAAGCCCTAAACCAAACAAAAATAAATTTTTGTCACATAAAAAAGAACTTCGGAGTTAGTAGCAAACAGGAATTTTATAATGAAATATCGCAAATAAGATTAAATTTTTCAAAAAAACAACAATTTGATAGAAATAATCAGCTAGAAATCACAAAATTTTTACTTTCAAATTTAAAAAATATAGTAACAGATGATTTGGATAAATTTGAAGCTACAGAATTTAAAATAAAAGAGCTAACAGAACTTGGTGAAAGAGTTATTTTGAGACAAAAAGACAAAATGTATGATAGTAAATATGAATGGCTCTACTATGATAAATACTCACTTGATAGCAAATTAGAAAATGACCTTTTAAACTATATTGATGATAATAAAGATAAAATAAACAGCTCATTTAACGAGTGGATAGTTTTTAGAAATGATGGATTTAAAGAGTTCAAAATTTATGACAATAGAGAACAATCTAAAACTTATAGCTACGGATTTGAGCCGGATTTTGTATTTTTTGGTATTAAAAAAGAGTCTCAAGCTAATAATGATATCTTAAAAATAGAGTGTTTTTTAGAAGTTAAAGGCGAGCATATAAAAGACTATGATAGCTGGAAAGAAGATCTTTTGCTAAATGAATTAGACAATAAACAATTTGATAAATTGCAAGTTGTTTCTTTTCCATTTTTTACAAAAAAAGATAACAAAAATTTTAGCGATAAATTTGAAGCGTTTTTAAACGACTAACGCCTCAAATTAAAAAATAGGCGGAATTCTAAAATAGTGATCTATCGCACCACTGCCGTTGCCTATTTTTAAGTCTCCTTTTAAAGCAGTTGTAACAAATTTCTTAGCACTTTTGACTGCGTAGTATATATCTTTATTTGCTCCTAAAGCACATGCTATAGCACTTGAAAGAGTGCAACCAGTACCGTGAGTATTGTTTGTAAGAACTCTTTCTTCGCTTAGCACTTCAAATTTGCCATTGTAATACAAAACATCACTTGCATCATCTCTTAGATGTCCGCCTTTTACTAAAACCGCTCCACCAGTAAGTTGCGATATTTTTAAAGCAGCCTCTTTCATATGATGTATGCCTATTATTTTTATATCGCTTAAGATCTCAGCCTCGGCTATATTTGGTGTTATAATATCAGCTAGACAAAATAGCTCGTTTATAGCATATTCTATAGCGCTATCTTGCATTAATTTACCTCCGCTAGTAGCGACCATAACTGGATCTATAACTATATTTTTAGCATTATGCTCTTTTAATTTTGCAGCTATAGCTTTTATGATATATGAGTTTGATACCATACCGATTTTAACTGCATTTGGAACGATATCTTTAAAGCAAGCGTCCATTTGAGCCTTAACAAACTCACTAGGAGCTTCATGAACGCCATAAACTCCCATTGTATTTTGCGCAGTAAGAGCCGTGATAACGCTCATTGCATACATTTTATGAGCAGTTATCGTCTTTATATCGGCTTGTATTCCAGCTCCTCCACTACAATCAGAACCGGCTATAGTTAAAATTTTTTGCACTTTATTTCCTTGATTTTTCATATTATTATATCATTTTAGAGTTAAATTATCCTATTTTTAAGAGAATAAAATAATTTGATGAATATCTTCTAAATTTAAAACCATTTTTACAGCTAAATTCTTATCCAAAAACATATAAATATATTTAATAGATATATAAATATATATTCCCTTTTTTAGGCAATTAAATATAAAATTTAATAAAATTTAAAAAAATTATATCAAAGTACTTGATTTATATAACTATTTTTTAGTATAATACCGCCAAATTTAAAAAAAGGGAGATAAAATGAAAAAATTAACCATCGCGGCGCTACTTGCTTCTAGCCTTATAAGTGCAGCATTTGGAGAAGTTATCAAAGTCGGAGCTACTCCAGTTCCTCACGCAGAGATCTTAGAGTTTATAAAACCTGAGCTAAAAAAAGCGGGATATGATCTTGAAATTAAAGTATTCAATGATTATGTAATTCCAAATATAGCAGTTGAAGACGGTGATTTGGATGCAAACTTTTTCCAACATATACCATATTTAAATGAGTTTAATGCAAATAAAGGCACTCATTTAGTAAAAACAGTAGGCGTACATCTTGAACCAATGGGAGTTTATAGTAAAAAACTAAAATCCCTTAAAGATCTAAAAGACGGTGCTATAGTAAGCATACCAAATGACCCTACAAACGAGAGTCGCGCTCTTGATGTTTTAGTAACTGCTAAACTTATAGAAATAGATACGAACGCCAAATTAAGAACTCCGCTTGATATAACTAAAAATCCAAAAAATCTTAAATTTAAAGAGATAGAAGCCGCTACTCTTCCAAGAACTTTAGATGATGTTGATATAGCTGTTATAAATACGAATTTTGCTATGAACGCAAATTTAAATCCTACAAAAGATGCACTTCTAATAGAAAGCAAAGAGAGTCCGTATGTTAATATAGTAGTCGTTAAAGACGGAAATCAAAATAGCAAAAAAATAAAAGCACTCGATAGCGCTATCAACACAGACGCAGTTAAAAAGTTTATACTAGATACTTATAAAGGCGCTGTAGTTCCTGCGTTTTAATTTCTAAATTTGGGCATTATAAGCCCAAATTTAAGCTAAATTTACAATTATTTTAGATATAATCAGCCCAAATTTTTGTTTGTAAGGAAAAAAATATGTCAAAAAGATGTGCAATAACAGGAAAAGGACCTATGGTTGGAAACAACGTAAGTCACGCTAATAATAGAACAAAAAGAAGATTTATGCCAAACCTTCGTACAGTTCGCGTTATGCTTGAAGATGGCACAACAAGAAAAATCAGAGTTGCAGCTTCTACTTTAAGAACAATGAAAAAACAATCACACTAATACATAAAAAGAGGAATTAATGTCTTTACTACAAAAGATTAAAAAATTCCTCAACTGGACTGATGAGTCCAAACCGGAATACGATCTAAACACAGAACTTTATCAACAGTTAAAATCATTTAGGCTTCCTTTAATATCCGTTGTTCTTATGATGCTATTTGGAGCTTTAGGATATGTTTTTATCGATGGATTTACTTTAATAGACGGTATTTATCAAGCTGGTATGACCTTTACAACTGTTGGTTTTACCGAAGTTGCGCCTATCAGTCCATCAGGAAGACTTTTTACTATAACTTTTATTCTCATGGGATTTGGAGTTTTTACATTTTCTATGGGTCTTTTTATAGAAGTACTTAAAAAAGGTGCTTTAACGAAGGTTTTAAAGGAGAGAAATATGATATATAAAATAGCCAGACTCAAAAACCACTTTGTGATTTGCTATCACAATATCTATACTATAGAACTCACAAGACAATTTAGAGAGAACCATATACCGTTTGTCGTGGTAGATAATAGAGAAGATCTTCCTAGTCTAGCTGAAATATATAAATATCCATATTATATAGTAGATGAGCCACACACGCAAAATGCTATGTTAAAAACTCACCTCTCAAGTGCAAAAGGTCTTATAACTTTAAGCTCAAATATCGCTGATAATATAGCTCTCATAGCAACCGTTAGGCTCTATGAAAAAGAACTCGGTAGAATAAAACCATACTTTATAATGACAAATTCAGACAATGATGATGACACGCAAAAACTAAAAAAATTAGGCGCAAACTCAGTAGTGTCTCCATCAAAATTAGTTGCACAACGACTTTCGGCTATGAGCGTACGTCCGGATATGGAAAATATGTTGGAGCAATTTTTATATAAAAAAGATTCGCCCATAGATATAGAAGAGATAAAAGTTCCAGATCTATCTTGGTTGAGATTTAAAAGATTAAAAGAAACTCATTTACGAGATATCACAAACGCCGATGTAGTAGGTATCAGAGATCAAAATAATAAATTTACTCCTATGCCAAAAGGCGATACTCTCATAGGAACAGGTTCAAAACTGTTAGTTATAGGAACTGCTGAGAGTATAAGAGCTACTAAAAAACTCATTTTTAGCAAACATAAACCAGAGGAGTTCAAATATGTTTAACCTAATCAGTCTTAAAAACGGACTTGAAAATGTTGATGGATTTTATTTTGGTGGATTAAATGCCGGATTTAAAACAAATGGAGATAATGATCTAGGTTTCATAAGAAGCGATGAGCCAGTAATGGTTTCAGCGATATTTACTTCAAACAAATTTCAAGCAGCTCCGATAAAGCATTTTAAAAAATATGGTGAAAATTTTAAAACAAACTTTATTTTATTAAATTCAAAAAATGCAAACGCAATGACTGGAAAAGCGGGTATAGATGATATAGATGATATATTTAAAGAACTTGGCAAAAAGCTAAATTTGATAAATCCCATAATGAGTTCAACCGGAGTTATCGGATATCGTCTTAAAAAAGACAAAATCATAGAAGCAGCAAATAAATTCGATCTTACCTCGCGCAATTCTAACGCAACGGCTCAAGCGATTATGACAACAGATAGCTTTAAAAAAGAGATAGCTTTTAGAGTTGAACTTCAAAACGGTAAAAGCTTCAACATAGCTTGTATCTGCAAAGGTGCAGGTATGATAAATCCAGCATTTGCGACGATGTTATGCTTTGTTTTAACAGACGCGAATATACCAAAAAATGATATGGATGAACTTTTAAATGGCTGTGTAGAAGAGAGTTTTAATGCGATAAGCGTAGATGGCGACACCAGTACAAACGATACTTTAATGCTTTTAAGCTCACAAAAAAGCGGAGTTTATGACAAAGACGCTTTTAAATTTGCGCTTGAAACCATCACAAAAACTATGGCTTTAAATTTAGTAAAAGATGGTGAAGGAAGTACGAAAGTAGTAGCATTTGAAGTAAATGGAGCAAAAAACTACAATGAAGCGCAAAAAGCAGCCAAAGCTTTATCAAATTCACTTTTAGTAAAAACAGCGATTTTCGGAGAAGATCCAAACTGGGGCAGAATAGCTTCAACTATAGGAGCTAGCGGAGTGGAATGCGATGAAGAAAAGTTGATTATATATTACGACGATGTGCTTGTATTTGACAAAGACAATCCCGAATTAGATCAAGAAAGAGAGATAAAAGCTCATAACGTTATGAAAAAAGATAGCTACAAGATCCGTTGTGAGTTAGGTCTTGGAGACGCTAAATTTACGGCTTACGGATGTGATTTAGGACACACGTATGTTAAAATAAACGCGGATTACCGCTCATAAATGAGTTTTAAGTAAGCAAATGATACAATGCTAAGATATTATTATTTTTAAAGGAGAGAATATGCTACACGAATACAGAGATTTAATCACGGAACTAAAAGGCAAAAATGCAAGATTTGATAGTGTTTTTGACAAGCACAATGAACTTGACCAAAGAATAGCAGATATAGAAGAAGGTAGAGAACACGCTGATTCTTATGAGCTAGAAACTCTTAAAAAAGAAAAATTAAGATTAAAAGATGAAGCTTACAGCATCTTAATGGAATATAAAAAATCTAAATCAAACTAGTCAAAACACTCTTTCTACGAGTTTGGGTAATGCTCAAACTCATTTCTATATTTACTCGATTTACTCATCTTTTTTTTATTCTATTTAAGCATTATTTAATCAAAATTTTTATATTATTGTATCTATAAAGTTTAATAATTATTTCATATAAATAATTATTAGTATAAAATATTAAGTAAAATAAAAGGTGTGAGAGGGGGTAGAAAGTGTTTGGTTCATCAAATCATGCAAACAAACAGTTAGAACTTAAAATGGATGCTCTTAAAAAAGAGCTTGAGAGTAAAACTAAAGAAAATGAAGATCTAAAAGCAGAAATTCAAATCCTAAAAGAAAAAGTGGAAAAATCACAAGATTGCGATACGATATCTGCTATGGCACATGTTATGACAGACGGTATCAAAACAAGTGCTAAAAACATACAAGGCGGAATAGAAAGAAATCTTGAACTATCGCGTAGCTGTATCACCATTATAGAAGAAAACATAGAAAATATCGGAGAGCTTTCTAAAACTAGCAATAATCTGATAGAATCACTAAACGAAATAACAAACTCATCAAATAAATCACGCGCAACAGCTGAAAATCTTCACAAAAGCGTCGATGAGATCACAAATGTTATAAATTTGATCAAAGATATATCAGACCAAACAAATCTTTTAGCATTAAACGCAGCTATCGAAGCGGCGCGTGCAGGCGAACACGGACGCGGATTTGCAGTCGTTGCCGATGAAGTAAGAAAACTAGCTGAGCGTACTCAAAAAGCAACCGCAGAAGTAGAAATGAACATAAATTTATTAAAACAAAATGCTAGTGATATGTTTGCTCAAAGCGAAGAAGTTGAAAATATTTCTATAGAGTCAAACAAACACGTAGAGGGCTTTATATCTAAATTTAAAGACCTAGTAGATAGAACAAAACATATAGAAAACAACGCTCAAGCCATATCTTATGATATTTTCGTATCGCTAGTTAAACTAGATCACGTTGTATTTAAAGTAGGCGGATACGGAAATGTTCTAACAAAAAATTACGAATCAATGGCAGATCACACACAATGTCGTCTAGGAAAATGGTACGAATCAAGAGGCAAAGAGGTATTTGAAGATACTATTGAGTTCGCTCAAATACTTGATCCGCATAAAACAATCCACGAATATGTAAATAAAGCTATCAATCTAGCCAGCAAACACGCAAATCCTATAGAAGTTATAGATAAATTCAAACATGCAGAAGAGCAATCAATAAATTTATTTAATATATTTAACAATATGGTTGCAGCCAAAGTGCATAAAATGGATAAATAAACTTAGAAGCCAGTCAAATGGCTTCTAGTATTTTTTTAAAACTACTGCGCATTCAATGTGATTTGTATGAACAAACTGATCAAAAATAGCAAATTTATCAACACTATGAGTTTTACAAAGTAGTTTTAAATTCTCTTTCAAAGTTAAAGGATTACAAGATATATAAATTATATTTTCGTAATTTCGTATGAAGTCTAACACGCTTTTATCACAACCAGAGCGCGGAGGATCTACTAAAATATGGCTGAAATCATAACTTCTTAAATCTATATCTTGCAATCTACGAAAATCTCTTTTAAAAAGAAAAGCTTCCATAAGCTCTTCAGCACTTAATCTTGTAAATTTGATATTATTTGCACTGTTTAACTCGCAGTTTTTTAAAGCGCTATTTATAGAAGCTTTGCTTATCTCGGTGGCTAAAACTTTATTGAATTTAAAACTAAGTGGAATGGTAAAATTCCCATGTCCGCAGTAAAGCTCAAGAAGATCTTTACAATCTACAATATGATCCAAAACCCACGAAATCATATTTTCATTTATATTTCTATTTGGCTGGACAAAAGCACCGTCTCCAAAAATATAATGATAGCTCTTACCTTTTATAAACAATTTTTCATTTAAAATCGAACTTCCAAAAAGAAGTTTTTTACCCCTACTTCTTGCTATCAAGCCTACTTTAAGCTTGTTTTGCAACCAAGTAAGCTCTTGAATTATGGTCGATACGTCTTTGTGATAAAGTAAAATAACCAAAATTTCATCTCTTGTAGTTATAAACTCAACTCCAAAAACTTTTGCTTTTAAATTTGGATTTTCTTTTAACAAATCCAACAAAACCGGCATTATAACAGCTATTTTCTCATCAACTATAGAACATTTATCTATCTTTAAATAGCCACCATCAGTTCCTCTCATCGCATAACTAAGACTATTATCATTATGATATAGACTAAACTCCGCCCTACTTCTAAATTTAGAAATCGGCGATCTAAAAAATAGAATTTCGCCATTGTAAAAATCTTTAAAATGCTCTTTTACGAAATTCTTTTTAAAATCTATCTGCCCTTCATAAGGCATCTCCAAAGTACAACTTCCGCAATATTTTAAGTGCTTACAGCTATTTTCTTGCAAATTTACTCTTTTTCAAAGAAAAATCCAGCCCAACTCTGAGTAGTAGGCATCACTTCAAGCGTATTTATATTTACATGTTTTGGCAAATTAACACAATCAAGAACTATCTTAGCGATATCTTCAGCTTTCAAATACTGCGTAGAGTTATAAACGTTGTCGCTTTTTTGCTCATCACCTTTAAATCTAACAACGCTAAACTCTGTTTTTGCGATACCAGGAGCTATCTCTGTAACTCGTATATTGCTACCTTTTAAGTCATTTCGAAGATTCAAACTAAACTGTTTTACGAATGCTTTTGTAGCTCCATAAACATTTCCGCCTGGATACGGCCATGCTCCAGCCACCGAACCAAGATTAAAGATATATCCGCTTTTTCGTTTGCTCATTATGGGTAAAACAGCTTTTGTAGCGTATAATAAGCCTTTTATATTTGTATCTATCATAGTTTCAAAATCATCTAAATTTGCCTCTAAAACTCTTTCTTGACCAAGAGCAAGACCTGCGTTATTAACCAATATTTCTATATCTCTAAACTGCTCAGGAAGTTCGTCTATAGCTTTGAAAATACCGTTTTTATCTCTTATATCAGCATTGATTATATGTACGTTTTTCAGCTCTTTTTTAAGATTTTCTAGTCTATCAAACCTTCTTGCTAAAAGTATAAGTTTATATCCCTCACTTGCCAAAACTCTAGCGACTGCTTCTCCAAAACCAGACGTTGCTCCGGTTATAAAAGCCGTATTTTTCATATTTCACCTTCTAAATTTGATTTCAATCGCAAACCTTCTAAAAACATTATATTTTCTTTATTTTTACCCCAAATGGCGTAATCAAGGGCATTATATCCCATATCGTCTATATCATCTACATTAGCTCCATTTTTCATAAGTAGATCTAGTACTTCAGGAACACTATGAAACGCAGCATGCATAAAAACAGTTCTTGAAGTATGTTCTAAAGCGCAGAGATTTTGATAAAACGGGATATTTCTAAATCCAGATGCTATAGCGTCTTTTCCTGATTTATTTATATATTTATGATTTGTATCAGCTCCATTTTCTACCAAAAATTTGATTAAATCGATATCTCCAAAGTCAATCGCATAAAATAGCGCAGTCTTTCCGAATGAATTTTCATAATTTACATTTGCACCGCGTTTTATCAAAAATTCAACATTTTTCATATTTTTTAGAGCAAAAAACAAGGCTGATTCATCGCCAGCATTTATACTAGCACCAAAATCTATAAGAGTTTGCAATATATCTTCATTTTGATTATATAGTAAAGCAATATTTAATAAATTTGTTATCTCATTTCTAGTAGGTTTATTAGCATAAATAAGAGATATAAATTCCTCTTTATTTAAATTTGGATTAGTAGCCATTCTCTCTAAAATACTTAATTTGTACGCTTTTTCATAATTCCCTACAGCAATATACAAAAATTCATTTGCCAAACGAATAGCAAAAAATATAGCTCTTTGCTTGTTAAATCCAAATTTAGCTATATAATAATCTGTTAATTTAGGAATTAACTTTGTATATGCGTCATTAAAATCATTAAAAAGAGTGAAATTACTTATACTTCTAACAGACCAAAAACGAAAATACTCTCTGTCTTTTGACGTAGCCTCTTCGTAATCTTGTTTATTTGGAAGTTGCTTTTCGTATTTTATAGGATCATTGAGCCCAAGAGCTATTATCTCATTTAAATTTAAAAAATACTCATCACCGCTAGAACTGCATATATGGGTATTTCCTCTTACTTCAAGGCTTAATCTGTATATATCTTTTACTATATCATTTTCATTTGCAAACAAGCAAGTAGAAAAAATTATAAAAAATAAAAATCTCATATTTACTCCCTAATTTTATCATTTTGCGGTATAAACATCTGATAATTCTTATCAAGAATATAATGCAATCTATCAGTATCTTTTGAAAAAATAGACGTAAATCCGCCGTCTAAAATTTTTTGGCTAAAAGATAAAAACTGCAAAACATCGTTTCTTTTTCTAAGTTTTAAAAGAGGATTTCCGATATCTTTTATTATATTAACATTTTTATTAAATAGTTTTGAAAGACTCTCAAAATGTTCGATTAAACCGCTATCATCTCCACTAAATTTAGAATTAAAATGATAAAAATCGATATTGAAATCTAGCTGCTTGCAACAGTCCATTATGACGCTAGAGTGTCTCTCTGCATCCTCTTCATTTCCCACTATAACTCCGTTTTTTATAGTACAAAATCCCGAATTTCCTATTTTTAACAGAGGCAACTTTACGGAGTAAAATAGCTCTTTTTTCCTTTTAAACGTCTTTGTATCTGTGATGATCAGTCCGATATCAAACTCGCCCATATTAGATTTAGTTATATTTATCCCTGAGCTAAAATAATCAATTACCACATAAACGCTATTTGTAGCAAGTTTTTTGATCTTATTAAACATATTAGAAAGTGTTGGATTTATAACTTTTATAAATAATTTTTTATTATTTAATTTAGAATGAAGGAGTAAAGAGTCTTTTATGAGACTATCTATCTCATCATCGCTCATATTTTTCATATCTAAAATGAGATAAATATTATTTCCAAACGGATTTGGAAACTGTCCGGGCTCTTTTTTCACCGCTCTAAATACACTTTCTAAAACTCTTGGTTCTCCGACTATAAGAAGTACGTCATTTGGCAAAATAATCGTATCAGGAGCAGCTATAATGTAGTTTTGATGCCTGTAAATCATAGCTATTTTCCACTTTTTTTTACGGATATTTCCTACGTGACGATATACATAACTACTTCCTATAGGTACTTTTACCTCCATTATCTCACCGATACCAAGACCTATGTTATCGGCTATAACAGGAACATCGGGTAAAAAATCCATAAATCTCGAACTTAAAATTTTCCTAGCATCTATAAGTTTTAGTCTATGATCACTCTTGAACTCCTCGTCAAATCCCCATAAATCCATTATATCTATCTCGATTTTGGAATTTATTTTTTTTAAATTTTCATAAACGGAATTGCTGTCAAACTCACTTTGCATAATCACCATAGCTTTTTCGTAACTATCTTTCATATGCAACTTAAGTTTTGAAAAACTAGTTGGATCAAAACTATAAAAATTAAAATTTTCAAAATTTACATCAGTTTTTGGCAAAGTTTCTTCATTATAAGTTATAATCGTATAGTTGTGAAGGCTATTATTTCTACTGTTAAAAAGCCTTTCTAAGAAATGTTTTGCTAAAATACCATCCGCAATTATCAAGATATTTTTCATAAAATCTCCAAAAATTAAAAAAGGAATTGTATCATAAATGAATTTTAAAATAGATAAAACAGATAGCAACGCTAGAGCTTGTACCATAAAAACAGCGCACTCGACGATCCAAACTCCTATTTTTATGCCTGTTGGAACACTTGGAGCAGTCAAAAGCTTAGACGCTATAGATCTAAAAGAAATTCTAGACGCAAAAATAATACTAGCAAACACTTATCATCTATATTTGCGCCCGACAAGCAAGGTCGTAAAAGAGTTTGGCGGACTGCATGGTTTTAGTAAATTTGATAGAAGTTTTTTAACAGATAGCGGTGGATTTCAAGCATTTTCACTCTCGAAAATCTCAAAACCAGACGAAAATGGGATCAAATTTAAAAGCCATATAGATGGAAGTATGCACTATTTTACGCCTAAAAGCGTGCTTGATACGCAGTATGATTTAGGTAGCGATATCATGATGATACTTGATGATCTTGTAGCGCTCCCTGCTACTAAAGAAAGAATCGAGCTAAGCATAAAAAGGACGATAAACTGGGCGAAAATAGCCAGTGAATATCACAAATCAAACAAACAAAAAGGTGTTGGCATAGGTCAAAATATCTTTGGAATCATTCAAGGCGGAACCGACTATAACGCACGCAAACTCTGCGCCGAGGCGCTTTGTGAGATGGAGTTTGATGGACTTGCTATAGGAGGACTAAGCGTCGGAGAGAGCAATGAGCAGATGTATGACACGGTTGAAGCCCTTATGCCTTTTATAGACAAAGATCGCCCACGATACTTAATGGGCGTGGGAACCCCAGAGGATTTAGTGCAAAATGTAGAGCGAGGCGTAGATATGTTTGATTGCGTTATGCCTACAAGAAACGCGCGTAATGGTACGCTTTTTACAAGTTTTGGCAAAGTCAATATAAAAGCTGCGGCGTTTATCAAAGATGATAACAAGATCGACCCTGAATGCAACTGCTATACTTGTCGCAACTTTAGCCGCGGATACTTAAATCATCTTTATAAAGCTAGAGAACTTACGTTTTTTAGGCTTGCAAGTCTTCATAACCTGCATTACTATCTAAATTTGGTAAAACAGATGAGAGAAGCGATAATGCAAGGCAAATTTAAAGAATTTAAAAGAGAATTTTACGCAAAAAGAGGCGTATTATGATAAATGATGAACATAGAAAAAAGTTAGAAAAAGCATCTAGTAGAAGTGGGTATTTCAGCGCAGAAGGATATAAACTGCTCATCATAAGCACGGATTTTCATAGTCAAAATGCGGGATTTGTATTTTTAGGAGATGAGATATTTGAAAAAAATGGTAAAGAATTTATAAAAGTTGATTCTGCTAAATTTGAAACAGCTATAAAAAACGCTATAAATTATTTTAAAACAAGTCTCGATAAGTATGAAGAGGAGGTTTTAAGCACTGAAAATCTCATATATAAAAATAAATTTGATAGTAATTTTTTAGAAAAATACTTTAAATTAAAGCATAATTTTTCTATTTTTACGATATTACATCAATACTTTATGGTAGCTTTAAACGAATTTATAGATGAGTTTATAAGCTATAAAAAAGAGTTTAAAAATGATATACAATCGTTAAAAAGGATAGCCAAAATCATAGACGATACTGCTTCAAGATTGGCTATAACTTTTAGTTATTACAACTCATTAAAAGATAAAAAACATAATAAAAATTTATATATTCTAACAGTTATCTCAGCATTTTTTCTACCATTAAATTTAATAACAGGATTTTTTGGAATGAACACCGGAGATATGTTTTTAAGCGGTAAATACGGTACTACGATAGTTCTTTTATCTATTATTTTTATAATCATAACAGCGATTTTTTATATAATGAAAACTCAAAAAAATCACAAAATTTAAAAAAAATAAGATAAATTTAAAACCGCTAAAAGAGCCAACAGCGGTTTTATTGTTTTTGCTATCCACTGAACTCTACACTC
The DNA here is from genome assembly GCA_000495505.1 of Campylobacter fetus subsp. testudinum 03-427. Lineage (NCBI taxonomy): Bacteria > Pseudomonadati > Campylobacterota > Epsilonproteobacteria > Campylobacterales > Campylobacteraceae > Campylobacter > Campylobacter fetus. The sequence goes on from CP006833.1 coordinate 997,091, forward strand.
ATACTAGGAGCTGAAAAACTCTTATCAACAAAACGAGTGAATTCCTTTTGAAATACCACATCAACAGTACCAGTCGGTCCGTTTCTATTTTTTCCAATGATGATCTCTGCATTTTCTTCTATCTTATTTGGAACAAATTTTCTTGCATACTCTTTTCCATCAAGCTTTGCTTTTTGCTCCCTTTCTTTCTCTTCTTGCTCCAGATAAACATCATTTCTATAAACAAACAAAATCGTATCGGCGTCTTGCTCTATGGCTCCAGATTCTCTTAAATCACTTAACATAGGTCTTTTATTTGCCCTTGCTTCTAAACTTCTGTTGAGCTGAGATAAAGCGATCACCGGAAGATTTAACTCACGAGCTAAAAGCTTTAAACCTCTAGAAATTTCGGCTATTTGTAGATGCCTATCTGTGTAAGCTGAAGAGTTTGTCATCAAACCGATATAATCAATCACGCAAAGCTTGATTTCTGGATGAGACGTCTTTAGTTTTCTCATCTGAGTTCTTACTTGATGAATGGTCGCATTTCCGCTATCATAAACAAAAAGTTTTTTTCTAGACATCTCATCGCAAGCATCACTTAACCTTGTTATCTCATCATTATCTATATCTGCTGTCATCAAATTTTGAAGCGGAATTGAAGTTTTAGCACTAAGAAGCCTTAACATAAGCTGAGTTGCTGGCATTTCTAAAGAGAAAAATACAACACCTAAATCTTGATTTAAAACTTTTTGAACTAAATTTAGAACAAAAGTCGTTTTTCCCATTCCAGGACGTGCAGCTATAATAACCAAATCACCGTCTTTAAAACCTTTTGTTTTTTCATTTAATACCTTAAATCCAGTATCGATCCCGACTATATCGCGGTCAATGAGATTTTTTTGTTTTTCCAACTCTTTGACAACATCGGTGATGATCTCTTTGCTTTCTTTGATAATTCCGTTATTTGAATTATCAACAAGAGAGTAAATTTCACCGCTTATATCATCTACCATATCGCGGCTTGCTTTATCTTCATTTACTTTATTAGGAATTTTATGGGCTACGTTAATCAAAGATCGCTTTATAGACTTCTCTTTTAGCTCAGTTGCATACTTTTTTATATCCAATATAGAATTTGTTGTAATAATCTCGGTAAAAACGGTATCGTCAAAGTTATTTGCAAGTCGTTTTTTAACAAATGCCATATCAACTGGCTCATCGTGATTCAAACATTCTATCATAGCAGAATAAACATCGGCGTGACCTTTTAAATAAAAATCACTAGGATTTATAAGATCATAAATCTCTCCAAGATTATCCTCACTAAATAAAATCGCACTTAAAATCGATCTTTCCATATCAAGATCATATAAATTTTGTCCTATTACTTCAGCCATTATTTACTAGCCCTTTGCTTGATCTCATCATCTATTTCACTTAAAAATTTATCTACTAGCTCATGCTCTTTTAGTCTTGCTACGACTTCACCGCGCCTCATTACAAGCCCATTTCCTTTACCAAAAGCTATAGCAACATCAGCTCCTTTTGCTTCTCCTATCGCATTTACCACACATCCCATTACGCTTACGTTTAATGGTTCTGTTATATGAGCTGTTTTTTCTTCGACTATTTTTATAGCACTCACAAGATCACTTTGCAGCCTTCCGCAAGTAGGACAAGATATGATGTTTAATCCTGATTTTTGAAGTCCAGTATCTTGCAGTATGGCTCGAGCAACTTTTATCTCTTCTTCAAGCTCTCCTGTTATACTCACTCTCATCGTATCACCGATACCCTCAAGCAACAAACCTCCAAGTGCGATAGCTGATTTTATAGTTGCGTGAAAAGTAGTTCCTGCTTCAGTAACTCCAAGATGAAATGGATATGAAGTAAGCGGACGAAGCTCTCTATAAGCTTGCATAGTATTATAAACATCGCTAGACTTCAAACTAACTGCGATATCGGTAAATTCAAGCTCTTCAAGTAATCTTATATTATATAAAGCACTTTGTACCATACCTTTTACGCTTCTACCGTGCGCTTTTTCGAACTGTTCTTCAAGACTACCTGAATTTACACCTATTCTAATAGGAAGATTTCGCTCTTTACATGCTTCCACGACAGCTTTTATCCTATCTTTTCCACCGATATTTCCCGGATTTATCCTAATAGCATCGACAAATTTAGAAACAGCCACCGCATAGCTATAATTAAAGTGTATATCAGCTACTATGGGCAACGGACTCTCTTTTTTTACCTGTTCAAGACCGGCGATATCTTCTTTATTAAACACTGCGCAACGAACTATATCACAACCTGCAAAATAAAGCCTGTTTATCTGCTCTAAGCACTCTTTTACATCTCTAGTTTTTGCAAACGTCATCGACTGAACGCTGATAGGAGCGTCACCGCCTATCTTTACATTTCCGACTGAAATTTGTTTTGTAGGGTATCTTTGCATATTTTTCTTCCGTAAATTTAATATGCAAAGTGTAACTAAATTTGGATAAAAATATGATAAGTTTAAGATCCTAAAAAACCGTCAATTATTATTTTATTTTCAAGTATCAGCTCATCGTCTTTTTGTTTTAACAAAATTTCTAAAAATATATCGTTTATCTTATACTCTCCGCGCCCTATTTTTCTTATAAGTCCCATATCTTCTAAAGAGCTATGAATGCTGTATAAACTTTTAGGATTTAAATTTGAACTATAGCCGTTTGCTATCGCGTGCAAAACTTCATAATGAGATTTTTTTTGTTTAGTTTTGGAGATAAGCTCTTCTAGATAAGGCTTATTTGCGATTATAACAGAAGTTAAAACTTCAACGCACAAACTATAATCTATAAATTTAATACTTTCAACAGTAACTTTATAGTACAAAGTTTGCAATACTTGGATAGAATAATCCGGATGTCCGTTTAGAAATTTCAGCATATCTGATAGCGAATGATCCAAGCTTATATCTTTTTTATCAAACACTTTTTTAGCATAGTAAAACAACTCTTCTATGTCCAGCCCATCTAGCTCCATAATCTTAGCAAAATGAAAAAAAGGCGATATTTTAGAAGAAAATATCTTTGTCATTACGCTTTCTATGCTTCCTAAAAAAATATAAGTAACGTTTTGATGATGCTGGACTACTGAGCGAATTTGCTCCAATATAAAATCATCACTTATACGCAAAATATCTTGAAACTCGTCAAATACAAATTTAATATTTAAATTCTTTTTTTCAGATATTTTTTCCACTACTTCTAAAGAGTGTAAAAAATACTCTCTTTCATCTTTAACACCGTTTTCTAAATGCTTTAAAGTGATCTCGCCTATATCGTCTATTTTTACTTTTTGTATTGTTTTTAGAAGCTCGGTGATAGACTTTTTAAATTGCTCAAAAAAGCCGTCGATACCGGCAAATCCATAAGCTTTTTCTAAAATTTGATTAGATAATGAAGCTAAATCCATCGCTCTTCTTAAATCTATATAAATATAATTAAAAGCTTTTTCATGCTCAAAAACTTGTTTTATCAAAGAAGTTTTACCAAATCTCCTAGGAGCTTTAATCATAATATGTTGATTATTTTCCAAATAAGCTTTAAATATCGGTAAATGCTTTTTCCTATCTATAAAATCATCGCCTTTTACCGGACTTCCTGTTTTAAACATATCAGCTCCTTATCTATTTATTATTTAGATTATTGTAGCTTTTATTTTATTAGATATAGTTTAAGATAGATAATTGTATCTAATTATTTTATAGATAGACAGATATTAATAAATTATAAATTTATAATTTATCTATCTTTACTTTTGAAAAATATAAAACTCTATCTACGATATTTTGCATTTGTAATATTTAATTTTACTGATAATCTTAGCTCTTTGCGGCTATTTTTGGGTGAAAAATACTTAAAAGCAAAATAATGCTATAAAATAACGCTTGAGCTTTAACTATCTGAGTTTAAATTTAATTAATCGTTATAAAGCATATGCATAAATCTATTTGCTATCATTTGAGCTTTTTGCAAAATAATAGTTTTATTTTCTTCATCATAAATTTCATCCAAACTATCTTCAAAAAGCCCCAGCCATACTGTAAAAAACACCTTTGGAAATGGCGGTAGCTCAAAATGCTTTTGCAATGGATTGCCATTATAAACACCTGAGCCAAGAAGCATACCTTTCCAAAAGCCACCTATCTTACGTTTGTGGGCTTCCCAAGCCTCATCGCTCGTGCCAATAGATGTGTTAAATATATCGCCCAAATCTTTATCTACTCTGATCTTTTCATAGAAACTATCCATAAGCTCCATAATGTTTTGCTCATTTATCTCTGTATTTTTCATATTTATCCTTTTAAATTTGAAAGATTATAACAAATTTGAAACGGATAAAAGTTGTTTTATATCAAGAGTAAATTTATAGTTTTATGGGTAAATTTGCTTAAAAACTTAAATCTTTGGAGTTGATTTATCAGCAGTATCTTAAATATGATATGTATATATTTACTTTTTTAAATTTTCCTAAATTTTCTATAATGCATACGCTCTATCTGAATTTCGATTTAAATATATTTATTATAATTTAAATCTATTTATGATAAAGTAATAACTATTTAATTATAAAATAAAAAGGAAAGTTAATGACAAAGTCAAATAAATCAAACACCAATTATGGTAATTCTAAAAAATCCTCTTTTATCAGCAGCAGTATAGCAAATAAAATAACGCTTAGCGTAGCTGGTATATTTATAATTATTTTAACTGTTCTGTCCTATATAAATTACAAAGATTCCCAAATTGAAGCAATAAATCTAGTTGGAAACGAAAGAAAAAGATCAGTAGAAGGCGGTAAGCTGATACTAGAAAACAAGATAAATGGATTGATTTCTAGTATAGAACATATATCTAATATTATAGAATCGAATAATCAAAATTACGTAAATGAAAATATAGAATTTCTATTATCAACTATAGCTAAAACTTCAAATTTAAAACTTATCTATATGGCGTTAGATAATAACGGGATGATGTATAGCACAGGAGATATAAAAGGGCTTCCGACTTCTAATTTTGACGCAAGAGATAGAGAATGGTACAAAAATGCAAAAAATACAAACAAACTGATAATAACCGAACCTTATATAAGTGCAGCTAATAATCTTGTATCTATCAGCGCGGTAAAGCCTATCTATATAAATGGTAAATTTGTAGGGGGTACTTGGTGCGGATATGGATTTTGAAGATATAGAAAATACTTTCTTGCAGATAGGAAATTCAAAATACGGATATAACTTCTTGATAGATAAAAACGGTATGGTATTGATTCATCCAAATGAGCAGTTGATAGGAAAATCTTTTAACTTTACAAAAGAAATTATACAAAAAATTCAAAATAAAGATTTTGATCAATATGGTAGAATAGCCTACACAAGTCAAGACGGATTTAATAGATTTGGTAGATGTAGCATTTCAGAGTCTAGCGGATTATTTATATGCAACGGCTTAGATGCTAAATTTTTTGCAGATCAGACAAACTCAATTATAAAAAAGCAATCAGCCTTTGGTATCATATCTATTATCATTTCATCGCTGATAGTCTGGTTTGTAATAAAACTAAATTTCAAACCGTTAAATAATATAGTATCTGGCCTCAAAGACTTCTTTGACTTCTTAAACCATAAAAATGATAATCCTAAAGCTATAAATTTAAAATCAAACGATGAGTTTGGAGTTATGGCTAGTCTTATTAATTCTAATATAAGCTCTATAAAAGAGTCTTTAGATAAAGATGCTAAAGCAGTAGAAGAAGCATTGATTAGAGCTAGTGAAGTTGAAAAAGGAAATCTAGGAGCTAGAATAATGCATGAGCCAGACTCTCCTGGACTTAAGAAGTTAAAAGATGTATTAAACAGTATGTTAAATACTCTTCAAGGAAAGATAGGATCTGATATAAATGTTATTCAAAAAACATTTGATGATTTTAAGAATCTTGATTTTACTTCTAATATACCAAATGCTAAAGGTGAAGTTGAAAAGGTTACTAATCTTTTAGGTAATGAGATAACTAAGATGTTAAAAGATAATTTAAACCAAGCTAACAATCTTAAAGAAAAAGCAAATAACTTAAAAGAGTATGTAACTACATTAAACGATAGTGCAAGAAGTCAAGCTAACTCACTTCAAGAAAGTGCAGCTGCAGTTGAAGAGATGAGTAGTTCTATGAGCTCTATAAATGAAAGAGCAGGAGAAGTTATAAAACAGTCTGAAGATATTAAGAATATAATTACTATCATACGTGACATAGCAGATCAAACAAACTTACTAGCATTAAATGCAGCCATAGAAGCAGCTAGAGCTGGAGATCACGGTAGAGGATTTGCAGTTGTTGCAGATGAAGTAAGACAACTAGCTGAGAGAACTCAAAAGTCTTTAGGAGAGATCGAAGCTAATGTAAATATACTAAGCCAAAGCATAAATGAGATGAGCCAAAGTATAAGCGAACAAACTGAAGCAATTAATCAGATAAATGAAGCTGTTGCTAATGTAGATGAACAGACTAAACAAAACCTTGCTATAGCTAGTAATACAGATAGAGTTACTTTAGAAGTAGAAACTATAGCTAATGAAGTAGTTAGTGAGGTTAAGAGGAAGAAGTTTAACTAAATTATAAATTTAAAAAAAGGGCAAAATGCCCTTTTTTATTAGTAACACTCTAGTTTGAAGTTTGGTATAAGATTGAAATTTAGATATTTATAAATTTCATCTTGTTTTCCAGCAAGTTTTGCAGGAACTATCTTCATATACTCTTCTACGCTAGGAAGCCTACCTAGCATCGCGCAAACTGCGGCTAATTCAGCAGATCCTAGATAAACTTGAGCTCCCATACCCATACGATTATCAAAGTTTCTAGTTGATGTTGAGAATACCACTGCGTTATCTGCAACTCTTGCTTGATTACCCATACAAAGCGAACATCCAGGAACTTCAGTTCTAGCGCCTGCCGCGCCAAATAATGAGTATTTACCCTCTACTCTTAGTTGTTTTTCATCCATTGTCGTAGGCGGTGCTATCCAAAGACGAGTCGGAACTTGACCTTCACCTTTTAACACTTCTGCTAAGGCTCTGTAGTGGCCGATATTTGTCATACAACTACCCACAAAAACTTCATCTATATTTTTAGGGCGTTTTGGATCAGCTAAAATTTCACTTAGCGTAGCCACGTCGTCTGGATCATTTGGACAAGCAAGTATCGGCTCTTTTATATCATTCATATCTATTTCGATAACGGTATGATATTTTGCGTCTTTGTCTGCTTCTAAAAGAGTAGGATTTTCGAGCCATTTTTTCATTTTATCTCTTCTTCTAGCTAATGTTTGCTCACATCCATAACCAGCATTTATCATCGCGTCTATCAAAACCACATTTGAGTTTAGGTATTCTATAACCGGCTCTTTATTTAAAGCAATAGCACAAGCTGCAGCACTTCTTTCGGCACTTGCGTCACTTAGCTCAAACGCTTGTTCTACTTTTAGATCAGGTAAGCCTTCTATCTCTAAAACTTTACCGGCAAATACGTTGATTTTGCCTTTTTTCTCTACAGTCAAAAGACCTTTTTTCATAGCATAATACGGAATTGCATTTACTAAATCTCTTAGTGTAATGCCCGGTTGCATTTTACCTTTAAATCTTACTAAAACAGACTCAGGCATATTTAAAGGCATCGAGCCAAGAACCGCCGCAAATGCAACTAGACCACTACCAGCAGGGAAACTTATACCGATAGGAAAACGAGTATGAGAGTCTCCGCCTGTTCCTACTGTATCTGGTAATACCATTCTATTTAGCCATGAGTGGATAACGCCATCACCTGGTTTTAAGCTCACGCCACCGCGACTCATCATAAAATCAGGTAAAGTTTTGTGCATTAAAGCGTCTGTCGGTTTTGGATAGGCTGCAGTATGGCAAAAACTTTGCAAAACAAAATCAGCAGAAAATCCAAGACTTGCAAGCTCTTTTATCTCATCTCTTGTCATCGGTCCAGTCGTATCTTGAGAACCAACTGTTAAAGTCATAGGCTCTACATACATTCCTGCTCTTACGCCCTCAACTCCACACGCACGACCTACCATTTTTTGGGCTAAAGTATAACCTGAGCTATCCTTACTTGCTGGTTGAGACGGTTTGATAAATATATCTTCGCTTCCAAGACCAAGCTCCGCTCTAGCCTTAGAACAAAGGCTTCTAGCGATGATAAGTGGGATTCTACCTCCTGCTTTTACTTCGTCTTTTAAGGTATTTGGTTCAAGAGTAAATGTCTTTACTACTTTACCGTCTTTTACTATCTCACCTTTATATGGATAAATTTCTATCTTATCGCCCATTTCTAAACCATCTACATTTACAACGATAGGTAAAGCACCACTATCTTCAGCGGTATTGAAGAAAATAGGAGCAATTATCGAGCCAAGTATCACGCTACCTGTTTTTTTATTTGGTATGCCGTTTATTTCATAACCCAAATGCCACTGGATTGAGTTTATACCGCTTTTTCTTGAACTTCCAGTTCCTACTACGTCGCCTACATATATTACTTCGCGGCCACTCTTTTTAAGTTCGGCGATTTTTTCTAAGCTGCCTGGTTGGCGTTTAACTAGCATAGCATTTGCATGAAGCGGTATATCTGAGCGACTAAATGCTTCACTTGCAGGACTTAAATCATCGGTGTTTGTCTCTCCTGCTACTTTAAAAACAACTGCTTCGATCTTTTCAGGGATATCTGTTCTAGATTTGAACCACTCTGCGTTCGCCCAACTCTCAAGAACGGATTTAGCGTATTTATTGCCCTCTTTTGCGAGTTTTGCTACATCGTTAAAATAATCATGCACAAAAATAGTATTTTTTAATACTTCAGCCGATGCTTTTTGAATGCTCTCGTCGCTATTATGAAGGCTTGCTACAAGCACTATCACACTATATCCGCCAAGCATAGGCTCAAGCATTTTTATAGCCGCAAATTTATCGATCAAATCGCATTTTAAATCGTGATTTATAATCTCGTTTAAAAACTCGGCTTTTACTTTTGCAGCGTCATCAACTCCTGGATTTACACGATTTGCAAGCAAATCGACAAGCTCTTTAGTTGCACAGGTTTTTAACAATTCGCAAACCTCTTTAGTCTGCTCCTTAGTAAGCGGAAGTGGTGGGATACCAAGTTTTGAACGCTCTTCTTTAGCTACGTTATAATCATCAAAAAAGCCCATAATTTTTCCTTTAATAAAATTTTTAATATAATTCTATCATAATTAACAAAATGAAAAAAGAAAAATTAAACTTAAATTTGATATTTTATGATACTTTAAAGAAAAAGTAAATTTAAAAATTTAAATTTAGCATAAAAAAGGATTAAATTTTGAAAATAGCGTATATGAAAACTCCGATTGGGAATTTAAAAATAAGCTGTTATGATGGAAAAATTATAAATATAGATTTCTGCGATGAATTTATAAATTTAGAAATAAATGATGAAAATTTAAGTCTTTGCGTACGCGAATTAGAGCTGTATTTTCAAGGAAAATTAGTAAATTTTACAACTAAAATCGATATAACAGGAAGTAAATTTGAACAAAAAGTATATAAAGCACTACTTGAAATTCCATATGGAAGCGTTGTAACTTATAAATATATAGCCGCCAAAATCGGCTCTCCAAATGCAGCTCGTGCCATAGGAAATGCAAATTCTAAAAACAAAATTCCTATCATAATCCCGTGTCATAGAGTAGTAGGAGTATCAAATTTAGGCGGATATAGTGGTGGAAATGGGATTGAAACAAAGAAATATCTACTAAATTTAGAAAAATCTTATTTATAGAATTTAATTTGTAAAAATAACTTTATAGTTTTGCCGTTTTTATACAAGGGCAAAACTATAATAAATTTAGCTTTTATATCCTAAAATATTTAGTCCAAAACCTTTAATGGCTACAAATTCTTTATACTCGCTAGAGCTTAGTATTTCTATATCTTTAGCACCTAAATGCTTTAGAATTTGAGCGCCTACACCGTAATTTTTAAATAAATTTGAATTACAATCCTCGCCATCAAGAAATATCAAAATTCCGCCTTCTTTATCTAAAATATTAAGATGAGATACGAATTCTTTATATTTTGGTGAGCTAAGAAGCTCTATATCTGTTCTAATCTTATGAAATTTAACGTTTGTTTTATCTTTAATATCTCCAAACACAAATGCGATATGCTTATTTCCTAAATGATCACTAACATCATATCTTAAAGCTTCAAAACCAGCTATAGGGCTGCGTTTTGCATCTTCTATGTTTATGAGTTTTTCATGATGTAAGCGATACTCTATGATATCTGAAACGCTTACCATATTTAATCCAAATTTAGAACAAAACTTCTCTAAATCATCACGCCTTGCCATAGTTCCATCATCATTTACAACTTCGCATATAACAGAAACTGGAGCAACTCCGGCTAATTTACAAAGATCTATGCTTCCTTCAGTATGTCCAGTTCGCTCTAAAACACCGCCTTTTTTAGCAATAAGAGGAAAAATATGCCCCGGACGCACGAAATCATCAGCTTTGGTATTATAATCAACTAGCATTTTTATAGTCATATCACGCTCATAGGCACTTACTCCAGTAGCCGCCTCTTTAGCGTCTATGCTAACTGTAAAGGCTGTTTCATGGCAACTTGTATTTGAGCTTACCATAGGAGCTAACTCAAATTTATCTGCTAATTCCCTAGTAACAGGAGTACATAAAACACCTTTTGCATTAGTTATCATAAAATTTACTTTTTCTATATCGCTAAAACAAGCAGCGTAAACTATATCGCCTTCATTTTCTCTATCTTCATCATCTACCATTACAACCATTTTTCCATTTTTTATATCATCAATAGCTTGCAAAACCCTATCAAAAGCCATATTTTCATACCTTTTTTAAAAAAATTTGTAAAATTATACATTGATATTTGTAATACTAAATTAATACTAATATTGTGTAAAAAAGTTTAAATTTAGCTTCCAAAATGCTACTTTATGGTTATGTTAAATGTTTTATGTTAGAATATACTTTAAATTTAAAATAAGGATTATGTTATGAAAGTATTGTTGATAAAAGATGTAAAAGGGCTTGGAAAAGCCGGAGAAGTAAAAGATGTAAAAGACGGTTATGGTAATAATTTTTTGATAGGAAAAGGTCTTGCAAAGTCTGCGACCGACGCTGTTTTAAAACAATACGAAGCAGCCAAAAAAAGAGCGCAAGAAGAGATAGAATACGAAATCAGCCAAAACGAAAAATTAAAAGCCGAACTTGAAAATATAAAAATAATTATAAAAACAAAACTAGGTGCAAACGGAGCTCTATTTGGCAGTATAACAAAAGATGAGATAGCAAACGCTTTAAAAGAGCAAAAAGGATATGAAGTAGATAAAAAAGCACTTGAGTGCGATCATATAAAAGCAACTGGAATTTATGACGTAGTGTTGAAACTAAAACATGGAATTTCAGCTAAATTTAAAGTTGAAGTAGCGGGTGAGTAATGTTTCATGCTACAACTATTTTAGCCTATAAAGGTAAAAAAGGTTCCATTATAGGCGGAGACGGGCAAGTAAGTTTTGGAAATACAGTCTTAAAAGGTAATGCCGTAAAAATAAGAAAGCTTTTAGGTGGTAAAATTTTAGCCGGTTTTGCAGGAAGTACTGCTGATGCGTTTAATCTATTTGATATGTTTGAGCGCATACTTGAAAGCACTAAAGGTGATCTTTTAAAAGCCGTTATCGAGTTTAGTAAAGAGTGGAGAAAAGACAAAGTACTACGCAAACTTGAAGCTATGATGCTAGTTCTTGATAGAGAACATATATTTTTACTAAGTGGCACCGGAGATGTAGTGGAGCCAGAAGATGGAAAAATAGCAGCGATAGGAAGTGGCGGAAACTACGCTTTAGCCGCAGCAAGAGCTCTTGATAAATTTGCTGATATAAATGAAGAAGAACTCGTAAAAGAGAGTCTTAAAATAGCAGGCGAAATTTGCATATACACAAATACAAATATAAAAACTTATGCATTATGGGATGAAAAATAGATGAATTTAACACCAAAAGAGATCGTAAAATTTTTAGATGATTATGTTATAGGACAAGATGACGCAAAAAGAGTTATCGCAGTAGCTCTTAGAAACCGTTATAGAAGAATGAAACTTGATAAAAGTATCCAAGAAGATATTATACCAAAAAATATCTTGATGATAGGCTCTACTGGAGTCGGTAAAACCGAGATCGCAAGGCGACTCTCAAAGATGTTTGGTTTGCCATTTATCAAAGTAGAAGCTAGCAAATATACTGAAGTCGGCTTTGTAGGTAGAGACGTTGAATCTATGGTGCGAGATTTGGCTATGGCTAGTTTAAATTTAGTAAAAAAAGAGCAACGAGAAAAAAATTCAGATAGAATAAATGAGTACATAGAAAAAAAGATACTTGAAAAACTTCTTCCTCCTCTTCCAAAAGGTGCTAGCGAGGATAAATTAAGAGATTACGAATCTAGCTATTTGCGTATGAAAGACAAACTACAAAAAGGTGAGTTAGATCATCTAAATATCGAATTAGATATAGATCAATCTACGTTTGAAGCTGGTGGAAATTTACCTCCAGATATGGCTGCTATGCAAGAAAGTTTCATCAAAGTCATAGGCATAGCAAACAAAAAAGTAAAAAAAGAATTTAAAGTAAAAGACGCCAAAGAAGCTCTAAAAAACGAAGCTAGCGAAAAAATTTTAGATATGGAAAGTATAAAAACAGAAGCTTTAAAAAGAGCCGAAAACGAAGGTATTATATTTATAGATGAGATAGATAAAGTAGCAGTTTCTAGCGGAAACTCAGGACGTCAAGATCCTAGCAAAGAAGGTGTTCAAAGAGATCTTTTACCTATAGTAGAAGGCTCGAACGTAAGTACTAAATTTGGAAATTTAAAAACAGATCACATATTATTTATAGCTGCAGGAGCGTTTCATATAAGCAAACCAAGCGACCTCATACCAGAACTTCAAGGAAGATTTCCGCTACGTGTAAATTTAGATAGTTTAGACGAAAAAGCGCTTTATGAAATACTAACAAAACCTAAAAACTCACTTCTATCTCAGTACAAAGCACTCTTAGGAGTTGAAGGAGTGGAACTCGAGTTTAGCGATGAAAGCATAAAAGAGATAGCAAAAGTCACGCAAAATACAAATCAAAAAGTAGAAGATATAGGAGCCAGAAGACTTCATACAGTCATTGAAAAAGTTCTTGAAGATATAAGTTTTGACGCAGATAGTTATAAAAATGAAAAAGTAACTATCACAAAAGAGTTAGTAGATAAAAAGCTCGGCGATATCTGTCAAAATGAAGATCTTGCGAAATACATACTATGAAAAGCGGATTTATAAGCCTTATAGGCAGGACAAATGCAGGCAAAAGTAGCCTGCTAAACTATCTTTTAAATGAAAAAATATCTATGGTATCTCACAAACAAAATGCTACTAGAAGAAAGATAAATGGCATCGTTATGCACAAAGATTCTCAAGCTATATTTATAGATACTCCAGGGCTTCACGAAAGCAATAAAACTATGAATAAACTAATGGTAGAAGCTGCGATAAAGTCTATAGGAGACTGTGATTTACTACTTTTTGTAGCAAGCGTATTTGATAGTATAGAAAACTATAAAAAGTTTTTAAATTTAAAAAAAGACGCTCCTCATCTCATAGCCATTACAAAAATAGACGAAGCTAGCGATAAAGAGATTTTCGCTAAATTAAACGAGTATCAAATATACTGTGATGAATTTAAAGCCATCATACCTATAAGTGTAAAAAAACAAGCATATAAAAATATACTTTTAGATGAAATTTACAAATATCTACCAGAACATGAGTATTTTTACGATCCCCAGTACTTGACCACAGCAAATGAACGTGAAATTTTTAGAGATTTTATACTTGAAGCTGTTTATGAGTGCGTAAGCGACGAAGTGCCCTATTCTACGGATGTAAATGTGGATAAAGTAGTAGAAAAACCAAATATCACCGAAATTTATGCAACTATAATTACAGATAATGAACATCATAAAGCTATATTAATAGGTAAAAATGGTCAAACAATTAAAAGAATAGGTATAAATGCTAGAAAAATTATTAATAATTTATTAGATAATAAAATATTTCTAAAAATTAACGTAAAAATAGATAAAAATTGGAATAGCAACGAGTTAATTATTAAAAAAAACTTTTTATATTGACTTTTTATTATTTTTGTATTACAATGGTGGCTTTAGAATTAACAAATAATAAAATATAGGGTTGTGAATGAAAAATAAAAATCATAGACCGATAATATCTATAAATCCTATGAAAGAAAAAATATATGAATTTGATAGTATTTTCACAACCAAAAGCTTATCGAATTTAAATAAAAATAGCGGATTTTACATATCATATATTGAGCATAAAGATGTTATTATAAGTCAGATAAACATAAATTCGCTTACTGCAAATTTAGATGAAATAGACGCTATAATAACACAAAAAGCTTATGAAGAGTTAGATCTTGATCCAAATTCAGAATACACGATAAAATATATAAAACAGAAAGATTCAGATACTTCTTACACTGTATTTATAGTAAATAATCAAAATATACTAAATTTATATCAAAATACCATAGAAAAAGTAAATTACATAGATTGTATAACTATAGCTCCTTTGCTTATGGAATCTTTATATAGTGAAAATATACTATCAGGTAGCCAAACGGATTGTTTTATATATTTTGATGAAAACGACGCCTTTTTAACTATATACAATCAAGGTAAATACATACTTAGCAGATCACTTGCAAGGCAGTCTCTAGGGCAGATAAATAGTAAATTATGCGAGATGACCGGAGACAAAGTGCAGATTGCTGATTTTTTAGACGAACTTAAGACAAAAGGGATAAATACTGAGCAAAAAGACGTTCTAAATCAGGTTTTTGATGATGCATTTTACTATGTTTCAGATATCATAAATAGCGTATCTAAATTCCAAGGACTATTCATACAAAATATATATGTCACAAGCTGTGTTGGCAATATACCAGGAATTGCAAAATTTATTCAAGATAGAATTCTTATAAATACATCTGATTTTAACTTTTTTAACAATATCAAATCATCAAATTTAGACCCCTCCTGTTTGCATATACTGATGACTTTATACGCAAAAGACTATATATCCTCCAAAATAAAACTAAATTTCTCACCTTTTTTACGTCCTCCGATCATATATCAAAGAGACGGCGGAATATTTTTGTTAATAGCTCTAAGCACTCTAATCCTAAGTTTATCCTATCCAACCTACCAATTAATCAGCGGAATCTACCATACAAAGCTTATAAATGATCAAAATATCCTCATAAGCAAACAAGAAATTATAGTAAATAACTTAGAAAATCAACTAAGTAAAATCAACTAAGTAAAATCAACTACGATATACAAGTCACAAAACAGAGTATTTATGATCAAGATCAGCAATTAGGTCTAAAAAAGAGCTTATTAAATCAAATTTATAGTAAAAAACAAGATTACCCGGTAAAAAGTATCGCACTATATGAGCTATCTAAAGAGCTAAATGCGCTTGGAGTTAAAACGACAAATATAAAGATAAATGACAAAACAGCTCTCATAAGCTTAGTAAGCAATGATGATAAAAAGATAACTCAGCTTATAACAAACATAGAGAATTTAAAATCTTATAAAGTAAGCACCAAACAGATAGCTTTAACTAGCAACGCTCAGTATGATAGTAATATAACAGTGGAGATAAGATAATGAATATCGAAAATATATTATCAAGGCTAGATGAGTATTTTGCAAAAAAGAAAAGAAATGAAGTTTATCTGATTTTTGCTGCTGTGTTTTTGATAATTTCATACGTTGTGTATATGTTTGTGCTGGATAGAACATCAATTTTTTACGAAGATAAGCTAAGCGGATATAAATCTGCTCAAGAGCAATATCTAAATTTAAAAAATACAGATGAAATAAATAGCAACATAGCTATATCTGAAAAAACATATAATCAAAATATATCAAATTTAAAAAAACTAAAAGATGATAACTCATATCTAAACAAAGAGTTACAAATTCTATCTGAATCAATCTTCAACGAAAAAGACTTAAATAAATTTTTAGATTATTTAGCATTAGAAGCTAAAAATAACAATATATCAGTAGTAGATATCACAAACAACTCAGGCAAGATAAAACCTCTATCTGTAGAGAAATTTTACGATATAAATGTATCATTTCAAGCAAATTTTAATAATATAGTAAGATACGTAAGCACTTTAGAGCGATCAAATAACGTAGTAGATATCCAGAATTTAGATATAAACGTCTCTCAAAACAACCTAAACGGAAATTTAAATATCATAGTATGGGGTATAAAATCAATATGAAAAAATATATATTTTTAATCCTTATATCATATATCTTATCAGCCGATGAAGCGACTATAAATAAATATATGGATATAACAAAAAATATATCTCAATCAAGGCAAACTCTAAGTCCCTCTGAGCTAAAAGATATAAAAGATCCATTCGTAAGTCAAAAAAAGATCGACCAAGATACCAATGAAACGGCTCAAGATCCTTATATATTATACGCGATAGTTCAAAACAAAGTAAAAATAAATCAAAGTTGGTACGGTATAAAAGATACAATAGATATATACACTATATCTCACATTCAAAAAGATAGCGTAATTTTACAAAACCAAACGCAAACCATAAAATTAAATTTAAAAAAAGGTAGCAGTAATGTCCTTATTAATTACAAATAAAAATATATTTAAGATATTAACGATTTTAGCAATATTTTTTAGCACCCAAGCATTAGCAAATGAATGCAAAAGCAGAGTTTTTAATATAAAAATATCAAACAGCGTATCCACAGCAGAGATATTAAATCAACTTTCTGATATGTGTCATTTTAGCATTATACAAAATGACGAATACGCGAGTCAGGTGCTACAAAATCAGATATCTGGTATAAATATCAAAGATATGACATTAAAAGAGATATTTGATATATTGATAAATCAAAACAATTTAGACTATACATTTTATAAAAATATACTGAAAATTTCATCAATGCAGACTAAAATGTTTAAGATCGATTATATAACTTCGGTGAGAGAAGGAACTGCGATCATAAAAGCTTCTGTTGATTCATCTCCGTCTGAAGTTGGCGGAAATGGCAATACTAATAACAATAACTCAAACACAAATGATCAAGCCGGATACGGACTTGACAATCACATAAAAACAACGGAAAAATTTGACTTTTGGCAAAATTTAAATGCGGAGTTAAAAGCTATATTAAACAACGGAAGTGAAAAACTTATAGCACCAGATCCTGTTATAAACACGAATGCGGGACTCATAACTGTTACTGGTACGAATACTCAGCTAAAAAGAGTTGGTGATTACTTAAATCAGCTTGAAAGCAGACTTAAAAAACAAGTAATGATAGACGTATCTATAATAGCAGTAGAACTTAGCAATTCATATACAAAAGGTATAGATTGGTCTAAATTTGAGCTTGGATTTAATAGCTATCTTGGAAATGATCCTGTTACAGGAGCTCCATCTAACATACAATTTGGCACCGGTTCAACAGGAAATCCAGCCCAAAGTCTAAGAAATATCACAGGCGGATTTGTTCTTGGTGGTGGAGTAAATTTAAGTATGGACGGAGTTTTAAATTTCTTAGAAACAAAAGGTAGAACAAAAGTCGTCTCAAGCCCTAAAATTATGACTATGAACAACCAACAAGCCTTAATAACAGTAGGCGATAACATAAATTATAGAGTACAAGAAGACACAACAAACAACAACACACAAACAGCAGTGACAAATACGACTTATACTCAATACTCGATATTTATCGGGATACTTTTAAATTTACTTCCTGAAGTAAGCGATGATGGCAGGATAATGCTAAGAATAAATCCTAGCTTAAGCAGCTTTAAATACGGCGACGATAATAGAAGACAAGCAAATATAAGAGAGATTGCTCCAGATACTTTACAAAAGAAACTATCTACCGTAGTTCAAGTAAATAGCGGCGATACCATTATTCTTGGTGGTTTGATCGGCGAAACAAAAGGTAAAGATAACACAAGCGTTCCAGTTCTTGGAGATATACCTCTGTTTGGAAATCTTTTTAAAAGCACAAAAGACTCAGTAAGTACAACAGAGCTTATATTTATAATAACACCAAAAGTTATCGATAACGAAACTCCAAAGCAGATTAGAAATTCATTAAAAGAACTTGGATTTTCAGAGTCTGTCTTATGAATAACTACACTGCTTTAAAAGATGTTTTTGTTGATGATAATGGTGTTTTTGATTATGTAAATTTAGATAAATCCAACATCACGTATTACAAAATTTTAAATGCTCTTAAAAAACCTTTAAAGTTAGTGTTATTTTACGGAAAACCGGGGTCTGGAAAGACATTTTTACTGCATAAAATTTATAAAGATATATCTCAAAAAGATAAAGTGATATTTTTTCCTCAACCGTTTTTCAATGAAGCAGACTTCATAGACGCTCTTAGTTTAGAGATTTTTAACAAAAAAATTGAAAATCCAACATACGAAAACCTTATAACAAGCTATAAAAATAGCCTAAAAACGGAACAAAATGAGAGTAAATGTATAATTTTACTTTTAGATGAGGCTCAACTTTATCCTAATTTTTTAATAGAAAAAATAAGATTAATGGCAGACACTAGGCTATTTAAGATACTTTTTACCGTACATAAAACAGATGAAGAAGACACTTTGGCAAAGGATTATTTTCGTACCAGAATTTGGGAAAATATCGAGCTAGAAAACTCAAATTTAGATGAAATATGCTTATACATAGAAAAAAAGTTGGTTTTTCATAATCTCCATAGTTACTTTAATATGTACAATATAAATCATATAAAACTTATATATAAATTAACTAATGGAAATTTAAGAGTGTTAAACAAACTACTATATAAAATATATGAAATTTATGAATACTATGAAGAAAACAGACCATCAACCATAAAAAATAGACATCTGTTAAAAAAAATAGTGGAAATGGCTGCTATAGACTCGGGGCTTATCAATGCTTGATTCTTACGAAATACAAGAAATGGAAAACAAATGGAAAAAATATAATAGAAAGAGAAATAAAAAACTATATATATTATCTGCTACGATACTTATATGTTTAAGCATTGGTATATCTGCTCGGTATTTTATAGATCTATATATAAAAAAACAAAACGATATGCTTCAAAATGAAATAGCAGATATAAATTTAAAAAAACACGTAGATGAACTAAAAGAAAAGGCAAGAATAGCCAAACAAAAGTTAGAACAACAAAAAGCTCAAGACGAAAAAGAGCTGTTAGAACAAGCCAAAAAAGATGATGCGAATTTAAATTTAGATATCGAAAAACAAACCGTGCTAAATGAACCATTACAAAATCAGCAAACAAAGCAAAAAGATGTAAAACCTACAGATAATAACAATGCTTTAATACCAAAAATAATCTCTCAAGACACTTTACAAAATTCAAACGATTTTGAAATTATAAATCAGCGTATTAGTTCTGATTTGCCTCTACCTCAAGAAACTAATATTTTGGAATTCTCAGAAGCAAATCAGAGCGAATCAAATAAATATCAAAGTCAGCCACAAAACAAAAGTCAAGCACAAAACAGCATAAAAATCGAATCTCAAACCATAGATATGTCAGTAAAATCTCTAAAATCTAAATTTGATAGTACGAATGATATAAAATACGCTATTTTATTGGCTGAGGAGTTTTACAAAAACAATGACTATGAAAATGCTATAAAATGGGCTTTTACGATAAATAGCATAGATGAAAATGAGATAAAAGGCTGGGTTATCTTCGCTAAAGCAAAGTATAAAATAGGTAAAAAAGAAGACGCTCTCACAGTTCTTAATGCACTACAAGAAAAAAATAGATCAAATAGCATAGAAGAGCTTATAGAACAGATCAGAAAAGAAACTTTCTAACGGTAAAAAATATGAATGAAAAAAACGATATTTCAGGACCTGAGTTTTATCAAAACAAAAATACCCAACTCAGTCAAATAGACAAACAAGTTTTACTCACCCTGATAAGAGATGGAAAACTGGGTGAAAATGAGGCGAGTGATTTAGAAACAAAGATAAACTCAAACAACATAAAAGATATTTTGATAGAGTACGCAAAAATATCTTATGATGATTTTATAAATGCTATTTTAGATCTTTATAGACGAGATAGAATAACTCTAAAAGATGTTACAGATCATTTCTTGTTAGATTTAGAGGAGTTCTTAAAAAATGTTGCAAAACAGTTTAGGCTGGAGTATTTAAATTTAGAAAACATCAAACTCAATTACAATCTTATAGAAAAAGTATCTGCACTTCAGTTAAAAAAGCTTGGCGCACTTCCCATAAAAGAAGATGAGATAAATGTATATGTTGCATTAAAAAATCCATTTGATTTAGACGCTCAAGATAGAATCGGTCATATTTTTAACAGAAAACTACTCAAAGTAGTCGTATGTGATCCAAATAATATAGATAAATATATGAGCAAAATAGAGCTAAATGAGAGTGTAAAAGGCATAATCAACGAAATCAGAAAAGAGCTTGGTAGTCAAACTACGCAAGATAGCGATAGCAGCGGTATTTTAAAACTCATTGAAACTGTTTTAAGGATATCCATACAAAATAGAGCAAGCGATATTCATATAGAGCCAACAGAAACAAACTGTATCGTTAGAAGCAGGATCGATGGAATGCTCGCTGAAACTTTTGTATTTGATAAAGATATATATCCGCCTTTAGTAAGTCGTATAAAACTACTATCAAATATGGATATAGCCGAACGTAGAAAACCTCAAGACGGACGTTTTTCTGCTCATATACTAAATAAAGAGTATGATTTTCGTATATCGACTTTGCCGATTTTAAATGGAGAGAGTTTAGTTTTAAGAATACTTGATAAATCCAAAGTGATAATAAGCTTAGAAAATTTAGGTATGCACCAACAAAATTTTTCTAAATTTACTCACTCAATGCATCAACCATATGGCATTATTTTAGTAACAGGACCTACTGGAAGCGGTAAATCAACTACTTTGTACGGTGCCTTAAACGATATAAAAAGCGTAGAAAAAAAGATCATTACCGTAGAAGATCCAGTAGAATACCAGTTAAATATGATCCAGCAAGTACATGTAAATGAAAAGGCGGGTCTTACGTTTTCTGTAGCGTTAAGATCGATATTACGTCAAGATCCAGATATCATAATGATAGGAGAAATAAGAGATCAAGAAACATTAAGAATCGCGATCCAAGCAGCATTAACCGGTCACCTTGTATTTTCTACACTACACACAAACGACGCGATCTCAGCGATAACTCGTATGATAGATATGGGTGTTGAAAGCTACTTAGTAAGTGGTGCTTTGATAGCTATAGAGGCTCAACGTCTTATAAGAAAACTCTGTCCTCACTGCAAACAAAAGATAACTTTATCTGCAAACATTATAAAAGATATAGAAAAACAGCTTCCTAGCGAGTATCAATTTTACAAAAGTGTAGGATGTGAGCTATGCTCTCAAACAGGATTTTTAGGACGTGAAATGATAAGTGAAATTTTACCTATAAGCGATAAAATATCATCTATGATAGCAAGTGAAGCTTCAAAAGAAGAGATTAAAAAAGCTGCGTATGAAGAGGGTTTTACAGATATGTTTCATGATGGAGTTATAAGGGCTGCAAACGGAGTTACAACGATAGAAGAGATATATAGAGTGGCAAAAGTATGAATATATATGAAGTAGAACAGATCATAAAAGCTAAACGCAAAAAGGTATATATAAAAGCTAAAAATAAAGTAGAAGCAAAAGAGATCGCTATGAAACAAAACAAAGGAATAGTCATAAGAATAACACAAACCAAAACTATACCTTTTGATATGCAAATAAGCGAAATAAAACAAAAAATAACTCAAAAATTATTATATCCAAAGGTAAAAATACCAAATTTAGTAGCTTGCATAAGACAACTCAGTGTTATGACAAATGCAGGTATCTCGATACACGATAGCATAAAAGAGGTTGTAAAATCAACAACAGATAAAAAACTAAAATTAATTTTTGAAAATGTAAATGATGATTTAAACGCCGGTATGAGCATAACGGAGTCTTTAAATTTATATAGCGATGAATTAGGAAATGTTGTTATAGCTATGGTAAGACTTGGTGAAGAGTCCGGAAATATGGCAGAATCCCTGCAGAAATTAGCTGAAATACTACAAGAAATTTGGGATAATCAAAGAAAATTTAAAAAAGCCATTAGATATCCTACTCTAGTAATTTGCGCTATAGCCATAGCTTTCGTACTGCTTATGGTGCTTGTTGTTCCGACATTTAGAGATATTTTTGAACAGCTAAACGCAGAACTTCCTTTGCCTACGAGGATACTTCTAAATATAGAGTATATTATTACAAACTATGGATTTATCTGTTTAGGTGGTATTGTTTTGTTTCTATTTATCTTAATGCATTTATATAAGAAAAATGAAAAATTTAAAGATATATTTGATAAATATATTTTAAAAGTTTATCTAATAAAAAATATTATATTTTTATCATCTATGAGTAGATTTAATCTCATATTTACCGAACTTGTTCGAGCTGGCATACCTATAAATGATGCTCTTGATACGGCTTGCGTTACGATTTCAAACTCATATATTAAAAACAAACTTTTAGGCGTAAAAGTAAATGTACAAAGAGGAAATCCACTTAATTACGCATTTAGTGAGACCAAACTATATGAAGGTATGCTCTTACAAATGATAAGCGCCGGAGAAAAAAGCGGTAGTTTGGATTCTATGCTTGAAAAAGTAACCAACTACTATAAAGAGAAATTTAACACTCTCATTGATAACATATCAAGCTATATCGAGCCGATACTACTTGTATTCATAGCTGCTACTATAATACTCCTTGGTCTAGGTATATTTTTACCGATGTGGGATATGGCGAATGCTGTAAAATAATTATGAAACAATTATAAAACAATAATATAACTTTAATCTTACATATGATACTATTATAAAATAAAAAAATTATTACAAAGGAAAATATCACTATGAAAGACAGTCTTGGGCTATTTGAAAAGGACATAGACGAAGAAGCGTTTATAGTATCCAAAACTGATTTAAAGGGCAACATCACATATTGCAATCAAACATTTTTAGAAATAGTAAATTTAAAAAACAAAGATCTAATAGGCAAACCTCATAATCTAGTCAGGCATCCAGATATGCCAAAATTTGTTTTTAAACTACTATGGGAAAGAATAAAAGATAAAAAAGAAATTTTTGCATTTGTTAAAAATAGAACCTTTGATGGAGCTTACTACTGGGTTTATGCAAACATCACATCTTCTCTTGATGAACATGGAAATATAATCGGCTACTACTCAGTAAGAAGAAAAGCAAGCAAAGAAGCGATAAAAACAGTAATCCCGATCTACGCCAAAATGGTCGAAATAGAAAAAGCAAAAGGTGTAGATGACTCTGCAAAATACATAAAAGATTTTCTAGCTAGTAACAATATCGCTTACGACTGCTTGATAAATAATTTACAGCGCTCAAAAGGATAAAAATGTCAATATTTAGTAACAATAATAATTTCAACGAAAAACTCTGCGATCAAATTTTAGATGTAGTTACTCAAGCTGCAAACGGAAAATTAGAAGCTAGGATCACAAATGTAGATAAAGACTCAAAACTCACGCAAATAGCAGTATGCATAAACAATCTTTTAGATCAAGTAGAAGCACTACAAAGAGAGATAGACACGAGCATAAAAGCTTCAAGAGACGGGGTTGAATATAGAAATATCTACACTCAAGGATTTAAAGGATTATTTAAAATAAACGCTCAATCAATGAGCGCGAAGGCGTATCTGGAGTGTTGGATGGTGAAAAAGGCAAGATAAGAGGTATATTATCACAAAAACTATGTGAGCTAGGAAATGGAAACAAAGGAATACTCAATATCCAAAATGATCTTCAAAAAAGCGTAAAAGATCTAAATCAAGTAGTAAGCTCATCGCAAACAACGGCTATATTGGCAAAAGATAGTATAAAAAATGTTGAAGAACTCTGTTTAAATTTTGATGATATAACAAAAAACTCAAATCAAACAACCCAAACAATAAACCAAAGAGCAAACGAGATAAGCAGTGTCATAGGTATGATAAAAGATATCGCAGATCAAACAAATCTTCTTGCACTAAATGCGGCCATAGAAGCAGCGCACGCAGGTGAGCACGGACGTGGATTTGCAGTTGTTGCAGATGAAGTAAGAAAACTAGCTGAAAATACTACAAAAGCTACAAGCGATATCGATTTAAGCGTCAATTTGCTATCTAAAGAAGCAGATGAGTTAAACAAAAACTCAGATATGATAAATAAAATAGCTCAAACCGCTGCAAAAAACACACAAGATCTAAAAAATGCTTTAAGTAAATTTAGCTCCGATGCGCAAAATACAGCACAAGTTTCTGAGCTAACTCAAAACAAAACTATGGGAATTTTAACCAAACTTGATATCGTTATGTATAAAACAGCTGCGTATAACAACACTTTAAACCAGCTAGGTTGTACTCCAGAACTATCAGATCAAGCATCAGATATAATAGATAATTATGCAAATAATTTTGAATCCAAATTTAAAAAAGATATATTTGTCATCAAAACTAAAGACGAATTAGAAAGCATAACAAATTTAGTAGAACAAAATGTTTCAGAGTCGAAATTAGAATACAATATGCAAAATATAGATAAATTTATCAATAAATTTATAAAAATAGAGGATAAAAGTGCTACCATTTTCTCAGATATCGATCAAATGATAGCAAATAACAATCAAAATAAAAAAGAATGATTATCTTGTCAGCATTTTTTTAGCACAGTCGCTCATTCTCTTACCATCGCAACTTGCACCGAACTCTTCTTTTGCAGCTTTCATAAGTGCGCCTAGATCTTTGATACTAGCAAAATTATTTTTGCTTATCAAATTTTGTAGTTTTTCTTCAAGTTCGCAGTCGCTTAGTTGCGTTGGGAGATATAAACTTATGATATTTATCTCTTCAAGCTCTTTTTGTTCCAAATCCTCTCTACCGCCTGCTTTATACTGAGTAGCAGACTCATTCCTACGCTTTATCTCAGTTTGCAAAATAGCAAAAATTCTCTCATCGCTAAGAGTGATTCGCTCATCAACTTCGATCTGTTTAAAAGCCGAGCTGATCATTCTTAAAGTATCGCGGCGAAAATTATCTTTTGATTTCATCGCCTCTTTTATATCATTCAAAATACGCTCTTTTACACTCATTTTTACTCCTTTAAATTTAATAATCCAAGCTTGCTAGCTACTGCGATTCCTTCTCTTAGCCCATCATCTATCACTATAAAAGGAACACTAAATTTTTCTAATATCGGTTTTAAAAGATAAATTCCAGCTATCACTAAAGAAGCTCGACCTTTACCCACCAAGCTATCTTTGTCGGTTGATGAAGATATCTTTATCAAAGCTGAGTCAAAATCCTCAAGATCCAAAATAGCTCCATTTACTATTTTAGCGTCATAATCCTCATATTTCAATCCAAATTTCAAAGCCGCCACGCTAGTAGGAACTCCAGATGTTAAAATAATATTTTTAAAACTAAATTTAGAAATAAAACTCAAAGTATCTTGAACTTTATCTTTAGCGGCTATTTTAAATTTCGTTTCATCGCTGCAGCACTCTTCACAAAATCTTACAATTCCAAATTTAAAACTCTTAAACTCATTTGCAAAACTTATCTCCGTACTAGCACCGCCAAGATCTATAAGTAAAGACTCATCTATATGAAATCCAAGTTTCAAAGCTCGATTTTCCACACCAAACCTTGCTAACTTAGCTTCTAAATTCCCGCTAATGATACTAAATTTAATACCAAAATCACGCTCAACATCATAAAAAAAATCCTTAGCATTTGGTGCTAATCTAAAAGCCTCAGTAGCAACTGCTATATACTTATCATTTTTGAAATCAAACATAATGGTAATTTCTCTAAGAGCCTCAGTTATGCGCATTTTTGCCGCCGTACTAAGACCTTCGTCACTTAAATTTCTAGCTGAACCAACTATCTTTTCATAACTTTGAGTAATCTCAAGATTATCATCCATAGCGCAAACTCGTATAGTATTTGAGCCAAGATCTATGCAGATCATCTTTTATCCTTTAAAAAAGCTTTGATTTCTAATTTTTTTAACACTTTTAACTGCTCTCCTAAGTCTTTGCCTCTTAGATGAGATAACTTGTTTATATCGATACTTGGATTAAACGTTTTATCGTAAAACCCAAGATCAACTGCTGTTTTTACCCTATTTTTCGTGTTTAGTCCAAGCCAACTTGAAAGCGGCATATCTAACGCTATTTTCATCATTTCATATCTGCTAGCTCGTTTTAAGAACGGCTCATTTATCAGTTTTTTATAGAATTTACCAAGACACAGACTATCTAAAATCTCTTTTGGATTTAATTGATAAAAGTTTATAAGATCATATAAAAAACTTCTTGAATCACGCGTTATATTGAAATGCTGCTGAACTACTTTACTAAAACTCTGCGTAAATTTAACTCCAAAAAGTCTTTCATCAAGCCCTAAATCACTCAAAAGTTCTATCCCAAAAGTTTTATGAGGTGCTATAAAAAACTTTTCAAGCTCAGATCTGATTCTATCTTTACTAAGATCAACAATGGCGATACTACGCATAATTTTTAAACTTTGTTCATCAACTTTCAAACCAAATCTTGAAACAAACTGCACTGCTCTTAAAACTCTTAGACTATCCTCACAAAAACTATGCTTATCGACTATTTTCAAAATCTTATTTTTTATATCTTGCTTACCGCCCCAAAAATCGAGCATCTCACCATCAAATATATTTATCATCATAGCATTCATAGTAAAATCACGTCTTTTGCTTGCAGTTTTTTCATCATTACAGTATGAAACCATAAAAGCTTTATGCCCTACTCCGTTTTTACTTTCGGTTCTAGGTAGGCTTATATCGTAATTTTTATATTTATATACAAAATAGCTTTTTCCGACTCCAGTAGCACCGATATCATACATAAGATTTTCAAATTTAGTAGGATCGATATCATAAACTTCTATATCAAAATCGATATTTTTAGCTCCAAGAAGCATATCTCTAACGCATCCTCCAACAAGATAAGCGCGTTTAGTTTGGTGTTTAAGTATATTTTTTAGAGTGCTTAGCTCGTTATTTTGAAAGATTTGTGAGACGATGTTCGATATTTGCAAGTGCGAATTCCAAAAATTTTATTGTTAGATCAAGCTTCAATTCCATATTGCTATTATCAGAACTATTTAAGCCTTCAAACAAAACGCCTATTCTCTCTTTTAAATTTTTTAGAAAAATAATTTCGCTATTTACACTTTCATCTTTAAACTCAGGCTTGATAGTAGGTTTATCGTCATTTTCAACTACATTTGCAGGAGATTCATCAACGCTTATAATATCGCTGCGAATTTCATCTAATTTTTGTATCTTTTCAAGTTCAGCACTAACTTCATCTATGGTAATTTTTGCGATATCTTCGAGTTTCATATTTTAACTAGCCACCTTTTAAATTCTCTTATACCTATCTCATCATCAGCTTTTAAATTTAGAAAAAAATCAAGCATCTGCTCATTTACATAAACATTTTTACGTCTAAGACCGCTAAGACGCCTTACAGCAGACTGAGCTTCTTGATTATGCGGTTCAGCCTTTAAAATGTTTTTATAAACTTCAAGGGCGTCGTTTCTAAGCCCTTGATTTTCATAAATTAAAGCTTCTGTAATTGTATTTTTCATATCTTTTTTACATAATCACTAATTATCGAGCCTATTTCACTTGTAGTGCAGATCTCTTTAGCATCAAATTTAGCGATATCTTTTGTTCTATATCCGTCTCTTAAAACAGCTCTTACAGCCTTTTCTATATCGTTTGCGGCTTCATTTTTATCTAACGCATATTTAAGCATCATAGCAGCAGAAAGTATCATAGCTATAGGATTTGCGATCCCTTGTCCTGCGATATCAGGAGCGCTTCCGTGTATCGGCTCGTAAATTCCTACTTTTCCACCTATAGAAGCACTTGGAAGCAGACCGATAGAACCACATATCATACTTGCTTCATCACTAAGTATGTCACCAAACAAATTCTCAGTCAATATAACATCAAACTGCGCAGGATTTCTAACTAACTGCATTGAAGCGTTATCCACATACATAAACTCTAAGCTCACTTCAGGATAGTCTTTTGCTACTTTAGAAACTACTTCTCTCCATAATTGAGACGTTTCTAAAACATTAGCCTTATCTACTAAACAGACTTTTTTATCTCTTTTCATAGCGGCTTCAAAAGCGATTTTAGATATTCTTTGTATCTCTTGAGTGGTATAAACCATAGTGTTAAAAGCTCTATCAGTATCTTTTTGTCTTGGCTCACCGAAGTAAAGACCGCCTGTAAGCTCACGAACTACAAGCAGATCTACATTTTGCAAGACTTCTGGTTTTAAAGTAGAAGCATTTATCAGCTCGTCAAATATAAGCGCCGGACGCAAATTTGCGTACGCTCCAAGAGATTTTCTAAGCTTTAAAAGTCCGCTTTCTGGACGAAGGTCTCTTGGTAGATTATCCCATTTTGATCCACCTATAGCTCCAAAAAGAACTGCATCGCTTTTCAAAGCAGACTCCAAAGTCTCATCAGGAAGCGGTACGCCAAATACATCTACAGCCGCTCCGCCCATCAAAAAATATTCGTAATTTAACTCAAATCCAAACTTCGCACTAACGCTATCAAGTACTTTTATAGCCTCTTCTGCTATCTCTGGACCTATTCCGTCACCTTTTATAACACAAATATTATATCGATTCATAAATGTTTTACCTTATTTTTAAATTTAATTTAAACTTTTTTTAGCATAATTGATAAGCCCGCCTGATCTAACAAGCTCTTGCATAAACTCAGGGATCGGATCAAATTTATACTGCGTTTTTTGGGTTAAATTTTTTATAATTCCGCCGCTAAAATCAACTTCCAACTCATCGCCCTCGTTTATCTCATCTGTTTTTTGGCACTCTAGTATCAAAAGTCCCGTATTAAAGCTATTTCTATAAAAAATTCTCGCAAAAGACTTCGCTATAATCACACTTATACCAGCTGCTTTTAGTGCCAAAGGAGCGTGCTCACGACTACTTCCACAACCAAAATTTTCTCCAGCTACTATGATATCACCTTTTGTGACTTTACTGTAAAAATCTTTATCCGCATCTTCCATTATATGTTTGGCTAATTCATCTGGATTACTAGTATTTAAGTATCTTGCGGCTATTATTATATCTGTATCGATATTATCTTTAAATTTCCATACTTTAGACATACTTTTCCTTTAAAAATTTGGTCGATTATATCAAATTTAAACTTAAAATCGCTCGATTATCATCATAATCGCTATGATAGCTATCAAGACTGCACTTACTTTTTCTATCAGATAAGCTTTTGTTTTAAGCAGTTTTTTAAACGCGACTCCACCAAGAGCGTAGATATTAAAACTAGTTATCTCTATAAGCATCAAAACTAGTATCATCATATATAGCCTTAGTCCAAAAGGCGAAATGCTATCTACAAAAAGTGGAAATAAAGCAGTAAGAAACGCCCACGCTTTTGGATTTGACACTGAACTCATAAACCCTTGCCAAAACAGAGCTTTAGAGCTTATATTTTTTGCTTTTTCATCAAGATTAAATTTACTTCCAAGAAACATTTTATAGCTCAGATATAAAAGATAAACAGCGCATATAACAGTAAAAATTTGAAAAAATATCGGGAATTTAGCCAGCACCGCTCCTACTGAAACAGCGCATACAAAAGCAACTATGCCAAGGCTTATCGTAGCTCCAGCTATCATAAAAAGCGTTTTTTTATAGCCGACACTCATACCAAGGCTAAGAGCCAAAGTCATATTTAGCCCCGGAAGCAGTGAGATCACCCAAAAAGTAGTTATGAAAAGTAGCCAGTCCATCTTGAATTCCTAAAAAGATTTAAAAGCGTCAAAAAGCATCCAAACTCCAAGTAGTAAAAACAGCGTCGCACTGATCTTGTTTATGATCTTAAAGTTTGAACTAAAAAACCTCTTCACGCTTGAGCCAAAAGTAGCATAGATATTTGTAGCTACAAACTCTATACAAGCTATAACTATGATAAACGCCGCAAAAGTAGAGTTAAAAGGATTATGAACGTCCATAAATTTAGGCAACAAACTTATCATAAATCCCCATATGATAGGATCGCTAAACGTGCTTACAAATCCTTGAAAAACTATAGCTTTTGAACTTAAATTTCTAGTGTCTATCTTTATGTCACTGCTTATTTTGGTCACTAAAAACATTTTATAAGCTATAAAAAATAGATAAAACGCACCAAAAATCCTAAGAATAGTAAAGAAAAACGGAAATTTAGTTATCAAAAATCCTATCCCAACTCCGCTTAAAAACACGATAGCAGCCAAACAAAAAGTAGATGATAAGATAAATAAAAACGCTCTTTTATACCCCATACTAAGCCCGATAGTAAGCGCCATAAGCATATTTAATCCCGGACTTAAAGCAGCTAAAAAGAAACTCGTGATAAATAAAACCCAATCCATAAAATTACCTTAATTTTTGCGTGGTATTGTATCAAAAACTTATATAAATTCACAACTTTTTAACACTATTTTATAATAATTTCATCAAATTTATCAAAAAGGGAAAAAAATGAAAATCTCAAAACCAGTTGGCACAACAGCTACGATAGTCACATTTATAGTAGTAGGAATCACCGGAGTTCTTATGTTTTTTGACATAAAATCAAGCGGTATAAAAGTCCTACACGAATACGTAGGTATAGCAATGGTGATAGCTTCCGTGCTTCATATAATGGCGAATTTAACACCATTTAAAAAGTACTTTGCAGGAAAAAAACTAGCTATAATGAGTGTTTTATTTGCAGCGTCCGTAGTTTTTATAGCAGTTATACCAAACAACCCAAAACCGCCATTTAAAGAGGTATATCAAAACTTTGCAAATCTAAATTTAAGCACAGTAGAACAAATTTTTGGTACAAACGAAAGTCTATTTAACGAATACTTAAATAAAAACGGATTTAAATTTGAAGATATAAGTGTAAAAGAATTTGCCGCTAAAAACGGTATAAAAGAAAATGATTTAGTAAAAATGTTACTTAATAAATAAATTATCAAATAAAATAAAGCCCCATATCAAGGGGCTTTATAGCTTAGTAAGTTAAAAAATACTCCTCGATCTTTTTAGGATCGCTTGTTTTTGTCAAAGCTACCATTAAAAGCACTCTTGCTTTTTGCACATTTAGATTATCGCTTGTTAAGAAACCGTATTTTGCGTCATCTATTTCACCCGGATTTGTCGTCTCTCCACTACCTACTCTGCTATCTCTGACAACTATCACGCCTTGTTTTACAGCTTTTGCCAAAGCTTCAAGAGCAGATGGATAGATGTTGCCATTTCCCATACCTGCGTTAATTATACCTTTTGCTCCATTTTGTACAGCAGCATTTACGAAATCAGGATTATCATTTGAGTGGCTAAAGATTATATCAACTCTTGGTAAAGAGCTGATTGTAGATATATCGAATTCGCTATTTTTTGTATGTTTTCTAGTTGATTGCATATAAAACTTAACATTTCCATAGATAACTGTACCGATTTTACCGGTATTTGGAGATTTGAAAGTATCTACTGAAGTAGTGTTTGTTTTTGTGATCTCTCTAGCGGCGTGAATTTCATCGTTCATCACTACCAAAACGCCCTTTCCTACAGCGTCTTTACTCATCGCAACATTTACGGCGTTATATAAATTTAACGGACCATCGCTGCTTAAAGAGTCTGAGTTTCTCATAGCTCCAACCATAACTATTGGTTTATCGCTTTTAACAACTAAATTTAAAAAATAAGCAGTCTCTTCCATCGTATCTGTTCCGTGAGTTATCACGATACCATCAACGTTTTTGCTATCCAAAAGCTCATTTACACGTTTTGCTAGTTTTAGCCAAACATCGTTGTTCATCTCTTGAGAGCCGATATTGCTTATTTGTTCGCCTTTTATGGTGGCTATTTCATTGATTTGAGGAACTGCGGATATAAGTTTATCAACTGTAACCGTGCCAGAAGTGTAACCGCTGCTAAGAGAACTAGCAGAGCTACCTGCGATAGTTCCGCCAGTAGCAAGTATATAAATAGTAGGTTTTGCAAACATAGCGGACATCGTAATGAGCATAAGTATAAACACCTTTTTAATTAAGCACATAGTTATCTCCTTGATTTTATTTTGAAATTAAAAATCCAGGATCCCAGTTTTTGCGATACAATTATACAATTTTATAATAATTTAGTCAAGGGAATTTTATATTAAAAATTAAGCTTGATTATTTTCTGGCGTTTCATTATAAATTTTAGATATATTTTTATTGGTTTTTGCACCGAGTTTCTTTAAATTTTCAAATCTACCTAGCAGATTTCCGCTACCATCATATAAAGTTGTTTTGCTAGAACTTACTGTTTTCATAACTGTATTTAACTGAGTTTCTAATCTCTCAAACTGCTCTGTAAATACTCTAAATTTATCATACATTCTACCAGCTTCAGCAAGAATTCTCATAGCATTTTCATCGCTTTTTAAATTCCTCCAACATATATAAACGGTTTTTAAAGCCATAAGCAAAGTAAGCGGAGTCGTGATAAAAATACCTTTTTCATAAGCATACTCATATATCGTGCTATCTTGATTTAACGCGGTGTAAAATATACTATCGTTTGGCACAAACATAAATATATACTCATAAGTTTTAGTATCATAGTCTTGATACTCTTTTGAGCTAAGTAGCTCGATATGCTTTTTGACGTCGTTTGCAAGAGCTTTTGCAAACTGCGTTTTTTTGACTTCATCGCTTTCGTTAAAATACGCATTATAATTTACCAAAGAGCATTTTGCGTCGATAATGGCTTTTTTACTCTCACCAAAATCAACCACAACATCAAGATATTTTTGATTTGCGTCTTTATCTTTATAACCGACTTGTTTAAAATAATTTTTATTTAACTCCAGCCCACTAGCGCTAAGTACGCTATCAAGCTGTATCTCGCCCCAATTGCCAAGAACTTTTTTATTGCCATTTAGCGCCTCGGCGAGATTTTGAGCTTGAGTCATTATGTTTTTGGTTTCGGTTTTGAGATTTTCAAAATTCGTTTTAAAAATGGTGCTTGTGTTTATACTCTCTTTTTGGTATTTTTCTATCTCGTTTTTGAGTGGATTTATAAGATTTTCAAGGATTTTTTGTGAGTTTTCGCCAAGAGTTTTTGTATTTAAATTTAAAAGATGTTGGCTCATCTCTTTTGTTTTTAACTCAAAATACTCTCTCGTTTTTAAATCCAGCTCGTCTTGCCTTGCTTTTAATTCTAAATTTATATGAATTTGTTCATCAAATTTAGTTTTTAGTTTTGCTTTTTCTATCTCATTTTCCATTTTTTGAGTATTTAGAGTTTGAATTTGCTCTTTGGAATTTGATAATTCCAGTTCTATTTGATTAAATTTGTTTTGCAAATTTAAAAACCTTTCGTTTTGCAGTCTAAGCTCAAATTTAAGCTTGTTTGTTTTAAAAAATTGATACAAAATCAAAACTAAAAGAACAAAGATAACAGCAGATAAAAGTAGATAAATTTCCATATTTTTCCCGAATTTTTATTTTAAAGAAAATTATATCTTAGATTTTCTTAAAAACTTTGATTTGAGATATTAAAAGTGCTATAATGACGCTTTTGGCAAACTAGATCCGGAGTAAATAATGGAATATATATTTAATGCGCTCTTGCCTATTTGTTTGATCATAAGCGCTGGGTATTTTTTTAAACGTATCAAATTTCCATCTACTGAGTTTTGGCCTAAGATGGATAAATTTACCTATTATGTTTTGATGCCTTGTTTGCTAGTGTATGAGCTAGGAAGCGTGGATCTAGATATAAAAAGTACTATAAATATAGTATTTTCTTCACTTAGTTCCCTTGGTATAATGCTAATTATCTTAGTTCTTTTAAATTTGATAATCCGCTTCAAAAACGCTGAATTTACCTCCGTCGTACAAGGCGGGATCAGATTTAACACATACGTATTTTTAGCTCTTACGTCTGCGATATATGGCAAAGACGGTTTAGTAGTCGCAGCCATAATCATAGCATTTGCGATACCTTTTGTAAATATACTTTGCATATCGATTTTTGCCATATACATCAAAAACGGCAAGTTTTCTATGCAAAACTTCATAAAAACGATAGTAAAAAATCCGCTTATAGTTGCTTGTATAGTCGGATATATCTTAAATTTAATAAATGTCTATGTACCTACTTTTATCTTTAAAAGTCTTTCTATAGTAAGTCACGCTGCGTTGCCTATGGGGCTTTTATCTGTTGGTATAGGATTCGAGCTAAGATCGATAAACTCGGCTAAAAAAGAGATTTTCGTAAGCTCATTTGCAAAACTAGTGTTGTTGCCTATCATCGCATACTTTTTAGCCAAACTTATGGGAGCAAATGGTTTGTATCTAGCAGTGGCTACTTTATACGCTGCGATGCCTACAGCTCCGACGTCTCACATACTCTCAAGAGAGCTTGGTGGAGATGTAAATTTGATGAGTTCTATCACTACTTTTGAGATTTTACTCTCTATGGCGACACTTTTTGCTATCATACCGATGCTTGAATTTATGTAGGTTAAATTTAAATAATTTCTAGTTTGTTGATTTAAATTTTCTTTAGAAATTCCGTTTTTAAAACAACTGTTCCTATGCCCGGTATCTTGCACTCAACTTCGTTATCTTTGCTTGTAAGTTTGATGTTTTTTACAGTTGTACCGCGTTTTATAGTGCTGCTAGCGCCTTTTACTTTTAAATCCTTGATAACAGTTACGCTATCTGCGTTGTTTAGCTCATTTTGGTTGCTATCTTTAGTCATATTTTACCTTTGATTAAATTTAAAAAGATTATACAATTTTTATTCTGAAATATTGATATTTAGCAACTAATATATAATTTATCTCTGATACTTTAAACTACGATTAAATATACCCAAATATAAAAATAGTAGAAAATCAGACCAAAAAATACAAATTCACTAATTTTTTAATAAAATTGTGCTAGAATTGGAGCTATTTTATAAATTATAGGAAATTTGATATGGATATCAGAAAAGAATATTTGGATTTTTTTAAAAGCAAAGGACATGAGATTATAGATTCAGCTCCGCTAGTTCCAGATGATGCGAGCTTACTTTTTACAAATGCTGGAATGGTGCCTTTTAAAAGCATTTTTACAGGAGACGTGCCTCGCCCTACTCCGCCTATTCGCACAAGCTGTCAAACTTGTATAAGAGCTGGTGGAAAGCACAATGACTTAGATAACGTCGGCTACACAGCTCGTCACCATACGTTTTTTGAAATGTTAGGAAATTTCAGCTTTGGCGAATACTTCAAAAAAGACGCCATAGCTTACGCGTGGGAGTTTGTCACAGAAGTGCTAAAGTTGCCAAAAGACAAGCTTTATGTCACAGTTCATGAAAAAGACGATGAAGCGTATGAATTATGGCAAAAATTTATACAAAAAGATAGAATTTACCGCTTCGGGGATAAAGATAACTTCTGGGCTATGGGTGATAGCGGACCTTGCGGACCTTGTAGCGAGATATTTTATGATCAAGGAAGTGAGCATTTTAACAGCGATGAAGACTATATGGGTGGTGATGGGGATAGATTTTTAGAAATTTGGAACCTTGTATTTATGCAGTTTGAAAGAAGTAAAGACGGCACTATGACTCCACTTCCAAAGCCTTCCATAGACACCGGAATGGGACTTGAGAGAGTTACTGCTATAAAAGAAGGTAAATTTAGTAACTACGATAGTTCGCTATTTATGCCTCTTATCAGCGAAGTTGCAAAGCTTTGTCATAAGCAGTACGAGTATAAAACAGGAGCTAGCTATAGGGTCATAAGCGATCATATCCGCTCTGTTACATTTTTACTAGCTCAGGGCGTAAATTTTGACAAAGAAGGGCGCGGATACGTATTAAGACGTATATTAAGAAGAGCAGTTCGCCACGGATATTTACTTGGAATAAAAGAGCCATTTATGTATAAATTAGTAGATAAAGTAGTAGAGCTAATGGGCGAACACTACTCATATCTAAAAGAGAAAAAAGAGTACGTAAAAGAGCTTATAAAACTTGAAGAAGAGAGATTTTTAGCCACTATAGTAGCAGGGCTTGATCTATTTAACGAAGAGCTTACAAAAACTTCTAGCAAAGTCTTTAGCGGCGAAGTAGCATTTAAACTATACGATACTTACGGATTTCCACTTGATCTAACCGCTGATATGTTAAGAGAAAAAGGACTTAGCGTAGATGAAGTTAAATTTGATGAACTAATGAGCGAACAAAAAGTACGTGCAAAAGCTAGCTGGAAAGGTAGCGGAGACACTGCAAAAGAGAGTGGAGACTTTAAAGCCTTGCTTGAAGAATTTGGAGAAAATAAATTTATAGGTTATGATAATCTAAAAAGCAATAGCAAGGTTCTAGCTCTTTTAAATAGTGAATTTAAAAGAGTAAATGAGCTAAAAAACGGTGAGATCGGATACGTTATGCTAGACTCTACTGCATTTTACGCACAAAGCGGCGGACAGTGTGGAGACACCGGTTTATTAGGTCAAAATAGAGTCCTTGATACTAAAAAGTATTTCGGTTTAAATTTAAGTGAAATAGAAGCAAAAAATAGCATAAAAACAGGCGATATAGTAGAATGCGAAATAGGTTTAGATAGACTAGAAATTCGTCGTCACCACTCAGCCACCCACCTACTTCACGCAGCACTTAGAAGCGTTTTAGGTACTAGTGTAGCTCAAGCTGGAAGTAGTGTAGAAGCAAACAAACTTAGATTTGACTTTTCTCATCCAAAACCAGTAACAAAAGAAGAATTAGAAAAAATCGAGAATTTCGTAAATGAAGCGATCTTAAAAGGCGCTAAAGCAAAAACAGAAATAATGGATATAGAAGAGGCTAAAAAAAGCGGAGCTATCGCTCTATTTGGTGAAAAATACGCAGACAAAGTCAGAGTCTTAACACTTGGCTTATCAAAAGAGCTTTGTGGCGGAACTCACGTAGAAAACTTAAATGAGATAGGAAGCTTTTTCATCGTCCGTGAAAGTGGAGTTAGTGCTGGAGTAAGGCGTATAGAAGCGGTTTGTTCTAAAGCAGCGCTTGAGCTATCAAAAGAGTTTAGAAAAGAGATAAACGATATAAAAGATAGTTTAAAAGGCGCAGATCCATTGCTTGCTATCAAAAAGCTAAAAGATGAGATAAAAATGCTTCAAAACGATCTAAAAAATGCTTCAAATACAAAAGATTTAGACGTAAAAGATATGAACGGTACAAAGGTTGTAGTATCTAAATTTGATGGAGATATAAAAAGCAAAATAGACGAATTAAAAAATAAATTCGATAAAATAGTAGTATTTTTAGCCGGTGCAAAAGACGGCAAAGTAAACTTAGGAGCAGGAAGCAAAAACACAAGCATAAAAGCTGGAGAATTAGTAAAAACAGTAGCTCCACTAGTCGGCGGAGGCGGAGGCGGAAGAGATGACTTTGCTACTGCTGGAGGTAAAGATGAGAGTAAAATAGACGAAGCTCTAAATGCTGCTACTAAATTTATAAGCGAGAAACTTTGAACACGGCATTTGCAAGACTTGACCAAATAGCGCCATTTATACATATAAGTAGTGCGGTGTTATTTATAGCTCTGCAGTTAAGCGTGGTTATATTTTCAAGATATTTTTTCAAAGATATTGAACAAAACACGCATAGATATAAAACAATCTTAAAGGAATTTAGGCGTTTTATGATAAGTGAGCTATGCTTAATAGCAGTTATTTGCATAAGTGGGATATTTCTTCTTAGTAGAGACGAGTTCAAAATCTCAGATCCCATGATAGAGGCGATAGTTGCTACAAAATGGGCTTTGATGCTATTTATACTATCAAATATCGCGTATATGTGGCACAAATTTAATCTAGCCAAAAATGCATTTTTAAATGATGAAGTTATAGGAACTCATGAAAATTTAGTTTTAATCATATATTATTTTACTCCATTAAATATAGTTTTATCATTTATAAGCATATATCTTGGCATAACTTTTAGAGGAATTTGATGATTATACTGGCTTCTAGTTCTCCATCAAGAGCGAATATACTATCTCAGTTTGATATAGAATTTAAACAAATCATTATGGAATATGACGAAAGCTCCATACCAAAAACATCGGCGAAATCATACTCTATGAATGTTGTTACAGAAAAATCAAAACAGTTTTTTTCTAAATTTAAAAATGAATTTACAAATGTTTTATTTGCCGATAGTAGTGTTATTTGCAATGATATTATACTAAATAAAGCAAAGGACATAGACGAAGCAAGATGGATGTTGAACTTGCAAAGTGGCAACTTAACTAGCGTATATACGGCGATGAAGTTTTTTGGGAATAAATTTTGCATAGATATGCTTAGCGTTGCTACGTATAAATTTAATATTTTTGATAAAGACGATATGCAAAACTATCTAAGTAGCGGTCTTTGGCAAAAAAAGGCAGGAGCTATGATGATAGAAGGATTTAATAAAAAATATATACAAAAAAGCTATGGTAATAAACAGACCGCCATGGGGCTTGATATAAAGAGTTTAAAGGTATTTTTATGAAGCATATTTTTGGCTTTTTTATTATAATTGCAATTGCGGTATTTGCAGCTCTTATATATTTTTACTCGCAAATAAGAGTGGATATATCTGCCATAGTGGATTATAAACCAAAACTAACAACTCAAATTTTTGATAGAAACGGTGACCTTGTAGCAAATGTTTTTGACGAAGAAAATAGACAATACGCAAAATACGAAGAGATACCTCCAAGAGTGGTTGAAGCACTAGTTGCGGTAGAAGATACAAGCTTTTTTGAGCATGGTGGTATAAATGTAGAAGCTATTTTTAGAGCAGCCATAAAAGATATAAAAGCGATGTCATTAGTAGAAGGAGCTTCTACTCTAACTCAACAACTTATAAAAAATATGGTTCTAACGCGTGATAAGAAATTTACTCGTAAATTAAAAGAGATTATTTTAGCATTTAAGATAGAAGAAGATCTAACTAAAGAAGAAATCATCGAAAGATATCTTAATCAAGTATATTTTGGACACGGTTATTATGGTATAAAAACAGCAGCACTTGGGTATTTCAAAAAAGAGCTAAATGAACTTACTATAAAAGAAGTCGCTATACTAGTAGGACTTCCAAAAGCACCTAGCAACTATGATCCAACCAGACACATAGATCTATCTTTATCACGTGCAAATGGAGTTGTTACAAGACTATATACATTAGGTTGGATAAGTGAAAATGAATACAACCTTGCATTAAAAGAAACCCCTATAGTATATGATGAAACATTAACACAAAATAGAGCTCCGTATCTAGTAGATGAAACATTAAAAGAAGCTTATAAAATATTTCCAGATATAAAATACGGCGGATATAAAATAACATTAAATGCTGATCTTAAAATACAAGAAATAGCGCAAAATGCACTTAAATTTGGATATAGCGAGATACTAAAAAGAGATAAAAATGCAGATCAAAATTATCTAAACGGTGCTATGATAGTAACTAATCCTACAAACGGTGAAATACTAGCATTAGTTGGCGGTATAGACTATGTAAAAAGCAACTTCAACCGCGCCACGCAAAGTGAGCGCCAACCTGGATCTAGCTTCAAGCCATTCATATACCAAATCGCTCTTGATCTTGGCTACTCACCTATGAGTAAAGTAGCAGATATATCAAGAGTATTTGAAAATGTAAATAGAAGCGAAGAGGATAAAGATTGGAAGCCAAAAAACTACGGGGGAAATTTTGAAGGATATATAACGCTTAAACATGCTTTGAGACAGTCTCGTAACTTAGCCACTATAAATCTTTTAAATTCTATAGGATTAGACGTAGTTCAGCAAAAACTTTCATATTTTGGCTTCAATAATATACCTCAAAATCTTTCAATAGCGCTTGGAAGTTTTGGGGTGAGCCTTATAAACTTTAGCGAACATTACTCAATGTTCGCAGGTTTAGGAGAACAAAGCAAATCAAGACTAATAAAATCCATCGAAAGCACAAACGGTACATTAACAACATATGAGCAAGAAAGTTCTAAAATCATAGATCCTCAGCAGGCGTATTTAATGATAGATATGTTAAAAGATGTCGTAAATGCCGGAACCGGACGAAATGCAAAAGTTGAAGGTATAGAAGTGGCAGGAAAAACAGGAACCACAAACAATAACGTAGATGCGTGGTTTTGCGGATTTACTCCCGAAGTTCAAGCCATTATCTGGTATGGAAATGACAATAATCTACCTATGAGAAAAATAGAAGGCGGCGGAAGAACTGCAGCTCCTGTGTTTAAGGAATTTATGACAAATTATATAGCAGCATTTCCTCAAACTAAACGTAAATTTGAAGCTCCAAATGGAGTATATCATAAAATTTATGAAGGTATAGATGAGATATATACGAGTACTTCTCCGCTACCTTCACAAAAAACAGATGCGATCTCTACTCAAGAGAGCGATGGATTGATATTTTAAACTAATAATAAATTTAATGTTTTAAATTTAAAACATTAAAAACACGACTTTCGCTATCAGATTTAGCCAGACTAAGTCTGATTATAGAGTCGTTTAAAGCCTTTAAAGAATGTGTGATATTCGCATCAAGAGTGATAAGATCAAACTCATCAAGCCTACTTTCTTCTTTATCTACATAGAACATAATAGAACCTTTTAAAACCTGCACTATGATAGCAGCTGGAGCTTTATGTTCAGCCATCACAGATCCACTTTGCATAGAGATTCTAATCTCTTTACTAAAATTAGTTTCGACTAGTTTTACTGCTTTTACGCCGACAAAAGATGTTGTGTTAAATACTATTTTTTCCATAATATTCCTTTAAATTTTAAAATATTATAGTAAATTTTAAGATGAAATTGCTTGATATAGATTAAGGAGTATCACACCTAAAAAGGTGTGATACTATAAAAGTATAATTATTTTTTAAGTTCTTTGATTCTTGCAGCTTTACCGCGTCTATCTCTTAGATAAAATAGTTTAGCTCTTCTTATACGTCCTCTTCTAAGAACGGTAATACTCTCTAAACTTTCGCTATAAATAGGGAAAATTCTCTCTACGCCTACGCTATTTGCACCTATTTTTCTGATGATAAAAGTCTCGCCAGAACCACTGCCGCGTCTAGCTATACAGATACCTTCAAAATTTTGAACTCTAGTTTTATCACCTTCTTTAATGCGAATAGCAATTCTTAAAGTATCGCCAGCACGAAAATCAGGCACAGACTTGTTTTCAATTTGAGCATTTTCAAATGCTTCTATATACTTGTTTCTCATCTTTTTTCCTTCTATTTTTTTGGCGATCTGAGTTTTTGATATAAATCAGGGCGAAAGAACCTAGTTTTACACAACGCCATAGTGTTTTTCAAAGCGTTGATTTTACCATGATTACCCTTTAAAAAAGCTGAAATAACGCTCAAACCATTATATACGTTTGGCTTAGTAAAACTTGGAGATTCAAGCATTCCATACTCAAAACTCTCAATGTCAAGCGAATTTGGATTACCCAAAACTCCACTAAGATTTCTCGTGATAGCATCACACATACAAAGAGCTCCAAGCTCTCCACCAGTCATTATAAAATCCCCTATACAAAAAACCTCATTAACTTTTTCTTCTATGATTCTCTCATCGATCCCTTCATATCTTCCGCAGATAAAAGTAATATTTTCAAATTTAGATAGTCTTTTTGCGTCATTTTGAGTAAATTTTTTACCTGCTGGAGTAAGATAAATAATGTGTGTATCTTTCAAATAGTCAATAGCATCAAATAGCGGCTGCGGCTTCATAAGAAGTCCTGCACCTCCAGCTATCATATAATCATCAACTTTCAAATGTTTATCATTGCTAAAATCACGCGGATTTATAAATTTAAGGCTCAAAATTCCGTTATTTACAGCTCTAGCAAGGATAGAATCTTTAAAATAAGGTTCTACTAAATTTGGAAATATAGTAATAAAATTAAATTGCATAATTTATGAATTATAAAGAATTTGAATTGAATTTTTAACTTGAATTTTTTTTAAATTTGTATCTACATCGATTATAAAGTTATCGAGATACGGTACATAAAACTGAGCGCTCAAGCCTTTAGAAACAAGATCTGTAGCCGTTTGAATACTAAATAAAAATCCGCTACCAACTTCTACGATATCTAAAACCTCGCCAAGCAAAGTATCATTTTCATACACAAAACAACCTATAATATCAAAATAAAAAAATTCATCTTTTTTTAATTTACAAAAATGTTTTGTATCTTCTATCGTTCTATATAAAACCGTATTTACCAAGCTTTTGGCTAGTTCTATATCTTCAAAATTTTGAAATACTACGAGAGAATTTGTTCTATCAAAGCTTTTTATGATAAATTCTTTACCGTTTCTATCGTAAAATTTAGCGTCTTTTTTAAATTGCTCTGGAAAATCACTGCGGTTATGGAGCTTCATAGCTCCTTTTAAACCAACAGTTTTTCCAAGTACGCAAACCTCTACAAAATCACTCTTCAATAGCTTTTACCGTAATTCTATATGAGGTCGGGTCTTTTGCCTTGCAACCAATGATCACTGTTTTTATGGCGTTTATCATTTTACCGTCTTTACCGATAAGCCTTCCGGTATCGGATTTGCTTGCATGCACAATAATTTCATCAAAATTTTCACCCAAACTAACTCGTTCTACTTTGATAAGTTCAGGGCGATCTGCTATGAGTTTTGCATACTCTTTTAAAAATTCTTCTACCATTGTGATTATTTTGTTATTTGAGCAACTCTGTCGCTAAGTTTTGCGCCGACACTTTTCCAATATGTAAGTCTTTTGGCATCAACTTTAACAACTTCTGGTTCTACCATAGGATTATAGTATCCTATACTCTCTATCCAACCGCTATCACGTCTTTTTCTGCTATCTGTAACAACTATACGATAAAATGGTCTTTTTTTACGTCCCATTCTTGTTAGTCTAACTACTG
Organism: Campylobacter fetus subsp. testudinum 03-427; assembly: GCA_000495505.1. Lineage (NCBI taxonomy): Bacteria > Pseudomonadati > Campylobacterota > Epsilonproteobacteria > Campylobacterales > Campylobacteraceae > Campylobacter > Campylobacter fetus. Next base: position 1,040,566 of record CP006833.1, read on the forward strand.
TTGCCATTATTTTCTCCTAATTATTTTTTTGATTAAGGCTTAATTATAGCTAAATTTTAGCCATAAGTAAGCCCTAAATTTATCTAGGGCGATTTGCATTTGCCATCATTGAGGCAAATCCTTTCATACTATCTTTATTTGAAAATCTTTTAGCAAGTTTTGCAGCATTGCCAAATTGTTTCAAAAATTTATTTACTTCTATCTGTCCAAGCCCTGCTCCAGCTGCTATCCTACGCTTTCTAGCGTTATTTAAAAGATCTGGATTTTCACGCTCTTTCTTAGTCATAGAGTCTATCATAGCTTTTATATGCTTTATCTCTTTACTATTATCAAGATCTATGTCTTTTATCTGATTTGCCATATTTCCAAGACCAGGTATCATACCTATCAGACTTTTCATACTTCCAAGTTTTTTAACACTCTCAAGCTGAGCTAAAAAATCATCAAAATTAAACTCACCTTTTTTGATTTTTTTATTCAGTCTTTTTGCTTCTTTTTCGTCTATTATCGTGCTTGTTTTTTCCGCAAGCGTTGCTAAATCGCCCTCGCCCATTATGCGACCAACGATCCTATCTGGTATAAAACTCTCTAAATCAGCAGGTTTTTCACCTACACCGACAAATCTAAGAGGAACATTTATCTGTTTTGCTATACCAATAGCCACGCCGCCTTTCGTATCTGCGTCAAATTTACTTAAGACTACGCCTGTTATACCAAGTGCTTCATTAAAACCAGCAGCGGTTTTTACACCATCTTGTCCGCTCATAGCATCAGCTACGTAAAATATCTCATGCGGGTTTATAACTGATTTAATATCTTTTATCTGATTCATAAGTGTTTCGTCTATAGCAAGGCGACCTGCGGTATCGACTAAAAGAACGTCGTATAACTCACTTTTTGCTTTTTGTAGAGCATTTTTAGCTACTTTTATAGGATCGTTCTCATTTTCCATATAAAATAGATCAAGCTCGTTTGCGCTGCAAAGCTGACGTAATTGCTCGACTGCGGCTAAACGCTGTAAATCACAAGCCGCAACCAAAACTTTTTTCTTGCGAACTTTTAGATAATTAGCCAATTTTACAGTAGTTGTAGTCTTGCCGCCGCCTTGAAGTCCAGCCATCAAAACTACAGTTGGAGGATTACTTGCATAAACAAAGCCGCTACCTTTATTTCCGTCGTTTGGAGCTGTTAAAATATTTATTAAATTTGATTTTATACTGTCTAAAAACTGTTTTTGGCCAATTGATGTTTTTTTAAGATCAGATTCTACTAAACTTACTAATTCTTTAGTAACTTTGTGATGAACATCTGCTTTTAAAAGTGCTTTTTTTAGCGTATCAAGCGCATTTTTCAATGCCTTTTCGTCATCGACAAATTTAAGTTTATTTACTGCAGATCTTAATGATTCGCCTATAAGTTCAAACACAATTTACCTTTATAAATTTTATTAAAAGGTGATAATTATAGCTTCTATTTACTTTGAAATTGTTTAAATACCTATCTATTGAGATATCAAAGATATTTTTATCAACAATCTTACAGATAATAACCGCAAATGCTAATACCACCAAAAAGTTAAAGAGTTTTTTTAACTTAATTTTTAGAAATTATAAGTAAAATTAGGTATTTTTTCAGTGATAAAATCACAAAAAGGATTTTTGTGCTAAACAAAGAAAATCAGGAATTTTTGCTAAATAAATTTACTAAGTTCAATCTTTTAGATGATGATACTAAAATGCTCATAGATAGCGCAGTTTCTCTTAAATTTAATGATAAAAATTTACTCTATAAAGACAAAAATTCTTGCTATGGATTTGTCATCGTTAAAAATGGAAAACTTCGCGGATTTATCTCAGATGGCGGCAAAGAGATTACGATCTTTACTTTACATAGTGGCGATGAATGCGTGATCTGCTCCACTTGCACTTCAAATTTGTCATCATTTGACATCGCACTTGAAGCAAAAGAAAATCTTGAAATCATCATAATCCCGCCAGAAATTTTTACCAAATTTAAAGAGAAATACCCACAAATTTCAAATTTTGTCCTTGAACTGCTTGCAAAAAGATTTACCAAAAGTATCCAAATAATGCAGCAAGCTTTATTTACACCGCTTTCAAAAAGACTCGTCGAATTTTTAAAACAAAACGCACTAAATTCAAAAATAAAGCTAACCCACGAAGAGATCGCAAATCATCTTGGAAGTTCAAGAGAAGCAATCTCTAGAATATTAAAAGAGATGGAAAGACAAGGAAAACTCAAACTCTTACGCAGCGAAATTCTACTAAAAAATGAAATGTAACATAGTCACAGATAAAAATTTAAAATTCGGCTATCATTTTAAAAATTTAAGGAGACAAAATGTGTAAAACTGAAAGAATACTTAGGATAATACTAGGTCTTATCATACTCGCAGTCGGCTGGTTTTTCTACTCTAGCTTATGGGCTTTGATAGGATTGATACCTCTTATAACCGGATTAGTCGGCTTTTGTCCGATCTATAGAATGATAGGAAAACAAAGCTGCCCGTTTAAGAAAAAGTGATCCATAGACCTGTTTGGCTAAGTTTCTAAACTCCACAGTAAAACTGCTTTTTATACGCGTAGTAATTGTCTATATCTAAATGATCTAGAGCTTGAGCTAGATAAAAACGCAGTTTTACTCGCATTTGGACTTTTGATATTTATAGTAAAAGTAGAATTTTTAAAATGAGAGGATTTGAAGTCTATTTTTTATGTGATAAATTTTTATTCGGTGATGGATTTTACTTAGCTTCGTTTGAGTTGCATTTATAATTATGCCATCTATATTTTATTTAAGATAGTTTTTATGCCTGTTTCTTCTTTTTATATACTATAATGAACTGTTATATCTTTATTTATTATTAATAATATATTTATCGTACTATAATATTATTTTGGCTGAATTTTTATAGCTAGTATTACGCTATTTAAATTTAAAATCATTAAATTATAAGGAGAAAAAATGATGGGGGGGGGTGCATTGAAAAACCTAAAACTCGGAACCAAGTTAGTTCTTATAGTCGGTATTATCATAACTATAGGAATTGCGATTCTAAGTTATATTGTTGCTAGACAAACTACCAGCAATATGACAAAAAATGCTGAACACATCATCACGAACGATGCTTTCAAGTACGCAGCCAAAATAGAAGGAATGATGAATGAAATAATAGCCACTACTCAAAGTGCCCACGCCGTAATAGATGACTTTTTTCATAGAATTCCTTCCAATGAGATAAAACTTGAAAATATAGAAAGCATATTATCAAACGTATTTGACAGTAGTCTTTATGCAGATTATGCGATGCTATATCTCACAAATCCTCCAGAGCAGTTCAAAGGTATCAGCAAATATACCACAGAAAGTGGAAAATTTCTAATAGTATTTCATGATGAAGATACAAGCAAAAGAGGCGGCATACAAGCAGTACAAGCCTCAGATACTACAACCAACGACTCAATCATTAAAAAAGCCTTGATCGAGGGAAAACCTAATGATAATAAAGTCTTTGTAGGAAGTGCCGAAAAAATATCTTTTGGATCAGATAGCTTCATAGGAATTAACGTAGCGTTGCCTATTTTTGACAATAGCAGCAAAAAGCCGATCGGAGTGATAGCATTTTCACTTGATTTTAAAGAAATTTCAAATTATCTTTTAGATAATAAATTAGATTCATTTAGCGGTTCTACAAAAGCCATTATATCAAAAAATGGTACTATAGCAGTGCATGATAACTCTAATATACTATTAAAAAAGATTCAAGATATCAATCCTCATGCTAAAGTATTATCAGATGCGGTCGCTAATAATGAATTTAAAATATTCCCAGATTATATAACTTCAACAGGAGTGAATAGTTACGCCGTAGTCGCGCCATTTACCACTGCAAGAGACTCTAGTAACTGGGCAGTTATCACTACAGCGCCGATAGAATCTGTACTAGCTCCTTTGTATAGTTTGCAAAAAACTATATTTGTAGCGTCGTTGATATTTTTAGTTGTATCTTTAGCATTTATCTACTTCTATATCAAAGCAAATCTTGCTATGAGACTTCCTATTTTATTAAATGCTTTAGACTCGTTTTTTAAATTTATAAATCATGAAAGCAAAGAAGTGCACATGATCAAAATCCATGCAAACGATGAGCTAGGAGCAATGGGAAATATGATCAATGCAAATATAGCAAAAACAAGAGATAGTTTAATAAAAGATCAAGAAGCAGTACAACAATCAGTAGAAACAGCAAAAGAGATAGAGAGTGGAAATCTTACTGCAAGGATAGTAAAAGATCCTGCAAATCCTCAGCTAATTGAGCTTAAAAACGTATTAAACAAAATGTTGTTAGTACTTCAAAATAAAGTAGGAAGCAATATGAATGAGATAAATCGCGTATTTAACTCTTATAAATCTCTTGATTTTACAACAAATATTGCAAACGCAAAAGGCGAAGTAGAAGTAACCACTAATGTCTTAGGAGATGAGATAAAAGAGATGTTAAGATCTAGCTTAAGTTTTGCTAAAGATCTAGCTGAGCAGAGTAAAGATCTTAGAGAATCTATGCAAAAACTAACAGATGGATCACGCACGCAAGCTCATTCACTTGAGCAATCTGCAGCCGCTGTTGAACAAATAAGCTGCTCTATGCAAAGTATCAGCGATAGAACCATTGAAACTACAAAACAAGCCGAAGATATCAAAAATATAGTAGGTGTGATAAAAGATATCGCAGATCAAACAAATCTTCTTGCGCTAAATGCAGCCATAGAAGCAGCACGCGCAGGAGAGCACGGAAGAGGATTTGCGGTTGTTGCAGATGAAGTTAGAAAACTAGCTGAAAGAACAAATAGCTCTTTAGGCGAAATCGAAGTTAATGTAAATATCTTAGTACAAAGTGTAAATGATATGAGTGAATCTATAAAAGAGCAAACCATAGGTCTTGGACAGATCAATGAGTCTATAGCTCAGCTAGAAAGTGTAACTCAAACAAATGCAGGAATTGCAAATACTACTAACGATATTACACAAAACGTAAATACTATAGCCGATAATATATTAGCAGATGTAAATAAAAAGAAATTCTAAAAATTTAAGATACTCCAAAATTAGCTGGAGTATCTTTTTTATAAATTTATTAAATTTATTTTAAAAAACTATGAGTTTAAAATTCCATTAGAAATTTCAAATCCAAAATCACAAAAACTTCTATCTGGCAAAGCTTTAAATTTATAACCCAAAAGAGCAGTTTCTAAACTATGAAGATATACTCTTTTTGAGCTATTTTTCGCATATTTTTCATCACCTATAACGCCATATCCTGCGTGAGCTAAATGACATCTTATCTGATGAGTTCTACCAGTTTCTATAACAACTTTTATAAGTGATTTTTTTCCCTCCACCATAAGCGGACTTACGTGAGTTATAGCTGTTTTTCCACGACTCAAATCTATCTTAGAAAATGCTCCTGATTTCATTTTTACCGTGCTTATAGGAAGTTCAACGCTAAACTCATCTACTACTATTCCTCTAACTATGGCAAGATATGTTTTTTGTACTTTGTTATTAGCAAATTCTTTTATAGCTGTTTTTTGAAAATCCTCATTTTTATACAACAAAATCACACCGCTAGTCTCTTTGTCGAGTCTATTTAAAAGCGGAAATTTAAATATTTCTGCTACTTTTTCGCTTGTGATAAAAGGCGGTTTATTTACAGCTACGATATTATCATCTTCATAAATCATAACCGGCTTTGCTAGTTTTGTAACTTTAAAAGAGGTATTTTCATTTAAAAGTCCTCTTGCAAGCACAAGTCTTTTGCCACCTGCACTCACAAGACCTGAATCTATCAACTCTTTTGCTTCATTATTTGAAATGCCTTCTTGCAGGGCAAGCAGTTTATACGCTTTTTCTTGTTTCATTTTTACCTCTTATAAGCAGCTTTTTATCTCTTGTAATACTGCGTTGAAATCGCATCTATTTTTTATACTGCATTTTTTTAAATTTGAGTTTAAAACTTTGTTTAAACTCTTATAATCGCTCATTACCACGCCATCTACTGCTCCAAATAGCGACTTTTGATTATGGATAAACTCACCACTTATTATAGAACAATTAAACTGAGCTGCTTCTATGGGATTATGACCGCCAATACCCTTTTCAAAGCTACCACAAAGCACTACTATATCGCTGATATTATAGATATTTACAAGCTCTCCTAAAGTATCTATAAGCACAACATCGCTTTTAAAGCCTAAGTTTTGGCTAAATTTCTCATAACTCAGATTATTCTTACTAGCAAATTCACTTACTAAAACATCTACTTTTTGAAATCTCTCAGGATGACGAGGAGCTATAAAAAGCATATCATTGTCTTTTAAATTTAATAAAGATAGTATCTGCTTTTCCTCATTTTCATGACTACTAGCTATCGTAATAACTCTTTTTTGAGGTTTTTGATATATTTTAGTCGGTTTTGGCAAGTTTGCAGACTTTACATTTCCTATTACTTTTACGTTCTTTGCACCAAGACTTTCAAGGCGAATTTTATCAGTATCGCTCTGAGCTAATACCAAATCCACATAGGTAAAAAGCCATTTATAATAAAATTTAAATCTCAAATAAGATTTATAAGATTTATCGCTGATCCTAGCATTCAAAAGTATGGTTTTGCTACCATTTTTTTTTGCTATTTTAAATAAATTTAGCCAAAGTTCAGCCTCAAAAACCACAAGCACTCTACACTCAGACCACCAAAACGGTAAAAAACATTCAAACGGTAAAAAACATAGATCATTAGTAAGTTTTTTAGCTCTATCAAATCCTGTTTGCGTGATAACAGATATACGCGAATTCTCACAAAAATGAAAAAACGGCTCTATACTAGCAACTTCACCTAAACTACATGCATGAAAATGGAAATTTGAAACTGGAAGTTTTTTACTATTTTTTAAAAAAAATCTAGCAGGAATACTATTTTTAAATTTAGATTTAAAGCTTAGCAAAGCCAAAAAAGGCGATGCTAAAATCAAAATGACAAAGCTTAAAAATGTATAGATCACTCGCCATTTTCTTCTTTGTATAAAATACGACCGCAGTGCGGACAAGTAATTATATCTTCGCTTTTTATAACGTTTGCATAAGTTTTATCGTTTATTTTCATAAAGCAACCATAACATGCCTGTTTTCTTACTGGAACTACGGCTGTATTTTTAGCCCATTTGCGGATTTTTTCATAAAAAGTTAAAACTTTTTGATTCATTTTAGCTAGAAGATCCTCTTTTTGAGTATATACTTCATTTCTATCTTTTTCTATATTTACAAGCTCTTCAGACACTTCATTTTCAAGCTCGCTAAGAGTTTTAGATATCTCTACTTTTTTTTGCTGAAGCTCATTTTCATAATTAAGTTTTGAATCTATAATTCTTTCTAGCCTAGTTATCTCTTCGTTTGCTGCTTCTAGTTGATCTTTTGCTAAATCTTCTTCTAAATTTAAAGCTTTTATCTCTTTTTCAGTTTTTACGGCTCCGCTTTTTTTGCCGATATCTTTTATTTTTGCACCGAACTCAACTATATGAGAGTTTGTATTTGAAATTTGACTTTTTAACTCTTCTATTTCTGTTTGTATGGCTTCTACTTTCTCATCTATAGATAAGATTTCCTCTTTTTTAACGTTTAAGTTTTTATTAATATTCTCAATACGCGGCGCATAGCTATCTATTTTTTGGTCAATTTGAGATAGATTAACTAGCTGTTCTAGGTATTTGTTCATATATGTCCTTTTTTTGATTAACGATATTCAAATGGATTGATTGAATTCGTGATTGTAGCAAAAACTCCGTTTTTTTGCAAGTAAGCAGCCAATGAATCCCCAAAATACCGCTCGCTTTCAAAATGTCCGATATCTATAAGACTTAGAGAATTTTCATAACATTCTAAAGCCGTATGGTATTTAAAATCTCCGCTTAAAAAGCAGTCGGCTTCAAAGTCACCGATTAGATCTGCTCCGCTTCCTGTACAAAATGCAGCTGTTTTTATAAATTCGTTTGATTTTACAACTCTTAAATTTGATATTTTAAGTTTCGTTTTTATCTCGTTTGCAAACTCTTCAAAACTTTTATTTACATCAAATTTTAGTATAAAACCGTCCTTTGTAAAATCAGCATATCCCAAAACTTCGCTCAAAACATACTTATTTAACACATGCAAATCAAAATTTGTATGCATAGATATAAGACTTATATCTTTTTTAAGCATTATATTTATTAAATTTGATGGAAATTTAGATAATTCAAGCCTCTTTAAACCCTTAAAAATAAGCGGATGATGAGTTATAAAAAGAGTTTTTTCTTTAGCGTTATTTATTATATTCGTATCTAGATCAAGACTTAAAACAACTTGATCAAACTCACTGCTCATACTTCCTATAATAAGTCCCGAATTATCCCAATTTTCTTGGCTCTCAAATGGAGCAATACTATCTAAGATAGCGTAAATCTCAGCTATTTTCACTTTTGCAAGCTCTCTTTATAAGCTAAAGCACAACCCTTTGCTAACTCCCTAATCTTTAGTATAAAATCTTGACGCTGCGTAACACTTATAGCGCCTCTTGCATCAAGTACGTTAAACGTATGAGCTGCAAGCATACAATAGTCGTAAGCAGGAAGCGCCAAACCATGTTCTAGTATCGCTTTGCACTCTTTGCCATAATCCTCAAAATGTTTAAAAAGTATCGCAGTATCGGCGATCTCAAAGTTGTATTTACTAAACTCATATTCGCTTTGTTTATGAACATCACCGTAAGTGACAATTTTACCGTCTCTTTCGTCCCAAACTATATCATATACGTTATTTTTATCTTGCAAATACATAGCCAAACGCTCAATTCCGTAAGTTACTTCAGCGCTAACTAACTCGCAAGGAATTCCGCCTACTTGTTGAAAATACGTAAATTGCGTAACTTCCATACCATCTAACCAAACTTCCCAACCAAGTCCCCAAGCACCAAGAGTTGGGCTTTCCCAGTTATCTTCTACAAAGCGAATATCATGTTTATTTATATCAAGACCTAAACGCTCTAAACTTTTCAGATAGAGTTCTTGTATATTTTTTGGACTCGGTTTCATTATTACTTGAAACTGATAGTAGCTCCCAAGACGGTTTGGATTTTCACCATATCTGCCATCAGTTGGCCTACGAGAAGGCGCTACGTAAGCTACATTCCACGGTTTATCGCCAAGACTTCTTAAAAATGTTGCTTGATGGTAAGTTCCTGCACCAGCAGGCATATCGTAAGGCTGAACGATGATGCAGCCTTGTTCATGCCAATACGTTTGAAGCGTAAGTATTATCTCGCTAAATGTCATATAATTCCTTTAATTTTATCGCTTTAATAACTTAAATTTAAATAAACTAAGATTTAAAATTTTCTACAGCTTTGTTCCACATCAGTTTATATTTTCTTTTGAGAAATTCAACTTCATCTTGAGAGATTTTAAGCTGATTAGTAAGAGTTTCAACAGTTTTTCTATCTTCATCATATAAATCTTGCATAGAGTAAAGCGCTTCTTTTAGAAATTTATTTTCATTGCGCAAAGCTTCTAAAGTCTCATCTTTCGCATCTAAAACTTTTTCATGCAAATTTAAAATCGTGCCTATGGTTTTTTCTACAAAACTTTCTCCTGGAAGAGTTGAATTTGAAGCGATATTCATCTCATTTAAGCTAGTTGGAACAACGCTCATAGTGCCCTCATTTGCTTCTATATAGATGATATCGTTTTCAGTCTTTGTTTTTAGAGCTCCTCTTTCGATCATTTCATCTACAACATCACGATTTAGATGAACTAGTTTGCAGAACTCGTCGATTTCAAGATAGGTTTTCATTTTGCTCCTTTTTTATCCTAGTAAAACTTCTATTTTTTTAGAATCCTCTTCAAGCATTGCAGCTTGTTTTGTTCTATCTTCTAATAACTTTTGACTTAAGCTTTCATCATTTAGTGCTAGAATTTGCATAGCTAAGTAAGCTGCATTTTTTGCCCCTGCCTTCCCAATAGCAAGAGTCGCAACAGGCATACCAGCTGGCATCTGCACAGTGGAGTAAAGAGCGTCTATACCATTTACTGCTGAACCTCCCATAGGTACTCCGATAACTGGTTTAACTGTATTTGCAGCGACTGCGCCTGCTAAATGCGCTGCCATACCAGCAGCACAGATAAATACAGTTGCGCCTCTTTTATCTGCGTCTATGACATAGTCATGTGTGCGTTTTGGACTTCTATGAGCTGAACTGATAATCATCTCAAATTTAACACCAAAACTCTCCAAAATTTTAGCAGCTTCATTTACTATCTCATAGTCGCTTTTACTTCCCATAATAATACTAACAAATTTCATTCCAAAACTCCTTTTTATTTTCTATATTTACAGCTAAGCTATTTTAAAACTTCTAAAAATTTATATAAATTAGTTATCAAATTTGACCAAAAGCTCCATTACAAATCAAATTTTAACTCTTTAACGCAGAATTTTAGATCTCTTTTCGCAAAAAACTAAACTCAGGTAGTTTGAAAGGAAGTTTTATCTCATTTTCATTACCGCTATGGATCTCGTCAAATTCTTTACCCTTTTTACTAATGAGTTTTGTAAATTCCACAAAATACTTACCACCCTTTTCATAAACCATTCCAAGCTCATTTTGACCTAAATTTATATCTGATCTGATCGGTGCCATTATCTCATAAGCTTCATTTGGTGATATTTTAAATTTAGTTTTAAAATACTCACCGTCCTCACTTATAGCATGAACTTGATGAGTACCCTCTTCTATGCTAGAAATATGGTTTTGAGTATTTGATCTCTCATAAGGTTTATGTATCAAATATCCATCGCTAAATCCACGATTTTTAAGCGTATTTAGCTCGGCTTCATATACTGATGGTTCAAATTTACCATTTATCGCATCATCGATAGCCATTCTATAAGCTCTTGTCGTACAAGCAGCGTAATATTCGCTTTTTGTGCGACCTTCTATCTTTAAGCTATCAATCGCACCAGTTTTTATAATCTTTTCTATATGAACGGCTAAATTTAGATCTTTTGAGTTCATTATATGAGTTCCGCTCTCATCTTCTTCTAACCTAAATAAAGCTCCGCTATCTTCGCTCTTAGCATACAATTCGTACTTAAATCTACAGTCATTTGCGCAGCTTCCGCGGTTACTAAAACGTCCGCTTTGCACAGCAGATATCAAACAACGTCCGGAGTATGCAAAGCACATAGAGCCGTGACAAAAGATTTCTATTTCGAGACTAGGAATTTTTTCTTTTATTAAAACTGCGTCCTTTAAGCTCATTTCGCGTGCAGCAACTATACGACTAGCACCCATTTTATGATAAATGTCAGCATCAAGATAGTTCATAACGTTTGCTTGAGTTGATAAATGAACTTCGATATCAGGAGCTATCTCTTTAGCTAAACTCATAACTCCTGGAGTTGCTATGATAAATGCATCTACACCGAAACTAGATACCGTTTTTATATGTCTTTTTAACGGTTCTATTTGACCATTAAAAGGAAATCCATTTATAGTAGCGTAAAATTTAGCATTATGCTTATGAGCTAGTCTTACGCCCTCTTCAAAGCTTTCTAAATTAAATTCTTTTGCACTTCTTTGACGTAAAGAAAAACTGCCCACACTAGCATATACAGCGTCCGCACCGTATTTTAATGCTATTTTTAATTTTGTTAAATTTCCAGCAGGACTCAGAAGCTCGGGTTTTTTCACTTTTTGCCTAAATTTTCAATTAAAGCTTCGATATCTTCATTGCTTACGATATTTTCAGTCGTTGTATCGCCTTCTATATGTACAGCAGAACTAACGCGTTTCATCATCAACTTTACCCTCAAATAGGCTATTCATATATTTACTAAGTGCTCTCATAACGTTTATAACGCGTTCTATTTTTTGTCTATGAATATCTTGATACTGCATCATATCCATAGTCATCATCACTTCATCTTGACCCATTTGTAAATTGCCTACGATATCTTCAAATTTACTTTCTAAATTTTTATTTGACTCTAGCATCTCAGCAAATGTTGCGACGTTTGGAAATTTACCAAGAAGTTTTTCAAATACTTCTATGTTTTTAGTAGCTAAATCTTTTGCTTCATTACAAACATTTTCAGCGTCCATAAAAAAATTATTTATAGTTTCTAGCTTATCAAACATCTCTGTAGCTTTTTCTTCAGAGTCCTTTGTCACATCATCTAATTGACGAACCATTTTATGGTCATCTGTAGGAGGAGGCGGTGGCCACGAACTAGTAGATGACACTCTATAACTACTATCTTCATCTTTACATTTGCTTGTCTCTTGCTCTTCTTCTAAATTTGAATTACTACTCTGCGAAAATTCATCTAAAATCTCATCATTTACCTCAGACGTTTGTTCATCACCTTCAAGACCATCAGCCATCAAAGCATCTAACTCTTCTTGCGTCATCAAAAACTCCTAAAACTTAATTGCCATATTGTAGCTTAAAATTTCTAAAAATTGCTTTACAAGCAACATTTTTTTTAAATTTCAACTCCTATTTTTATAAAAATATACTTTATAAAATATATAAAATACTTATAATAAAATGCAAAAGCAACTATAAATATAGCCTCTAAAACATAAAAATCAGGTTATAGATCTTTTACTAAATTTAAAAAATACTCTCAAAAAAATAATTAAAAATATAAATTTAAAATAAAAAAATATCGATTATACGATTTCGAGCTATTTTGAGCTATGCAACATTTTAGTCTATTTATACTATTTTTTAAATTTATCAAAGTAGGAAATTTATCTATATTTTGTTATAAAAATGTCGAGATTTGATAAATATCCATCATCTTAAATCAAAATTTTAACAAATTTATAGTAAATCAATTTAGGCATATTTCAATATATAAAATCAAATTTATAATGCATTTTACAAAAATATTTTGCTTCTTTTAAGGAAAAGTTCTGTATAATTGCGACTTCTTATTTAGTGCGCTCTTAGCTCAGCTGGATAGAGCATTTGATTGCGGTTCAAAAGGTCAGAGATTCGAATTCTCTAGGGCGCACCATTGTATTATTTAAATCCATATTTATATTAATTCATCTCATTTTTACGTATTTCTTTAAAATCATTCTTTTTTGGTATCAAAATTTAAATCAATTTAATATGAAATTAAGTGTTTTCCAACATAATTTTAGTTAAACTTTTAATTTGATATTTTAGATAATTTTTATCTTGATTATATGGTTTTAGTAATTTTTTATGATATTTAGTTCATCGGTGCAATTTTAAAATTTAAAATAAAATTAACTATATATGTATATACGGTTAATTTCAAAATTTAATCGATTTGAATGATTTTTTAAATTTATATATTTATTGCTTATAAAACGTATTAAATATACAAATAAATAATAAATATATTTAATAAAACTTTATAGACAATAAAAATATATTAAGTAAATTAGGAGTAAAAAATGATAATAGACCTACACAACCACACACCACTTTGCAATCACGCCTCAGGCGCACCTTTAGAATATGCTGCAAAAGCTTACTCAATGGGCTGTGAATACTACGGTTTTAGCGATCACAATCCTATGAAATTTGATGAAAAATACAGAATGAAATTTGAACAAATGCCACTTTATAAACAAATGATAGATGAAGTTAAGTCTAAATTCAGCGGCAAAATGGAAGTGCTGTTTGGCTATGAAGTTGATTTTTTAGAAGGATTTATGGATGAAAGAGTTTTTAATGCAAAATGCGACTATTTCATCGGTTCAGTGCATTTTTTAAACGGCTGGGGATTTGACAATCCAGAGTTTATAGGCGAGTACAAAAACAAAGATATAGATCAAATTTGGATTGAATACTTTAATGCTATAACAAATTTAGCAAAATCTGGAAAATTCGATATCGTAGGGCATATAGATCTTATAAAAGTATTTAACTTCAAACCGACAAAAGATATAAAAATCATAGCAAAAGACACTATAAAAGAGATAAAAAAAGCAAATTTAGTAGTTGAACTAAACAGTGCGGGATATAGAAAACCAGTTAGCGAACTATATCCTAGTGATGAAATTTTAGAAATGTTGGCTGAGTTTAACATACCTATAACACTTTCAAGTGATGCTCATAGCGTGGAGCAAGTAGGACAAAATATGGATAAAACTATGAAAAAAGCGAAAGAATTTGGATTTAGCGAAGCTGCAATTTTTGTAGATAGAGATAGAAAAATGATTAAAATTTAAAAAAGACTATATTTTTAATATAAAACTAAGCTTAAAATTAAAATTTTATGGTATAATTCTCAAAATCTAAATTTTAAAGGAGCCGATATGGGCAAATTTGTAAATAACGTAAAAGAATTTTTTGAATTCTGCAAGGAAAATGAAGTTAAATTTGTGGATTTTCGTTTCACAGACTTAAAAGGTACTTGGCATCACGTATCTTATAATATAAAAGCAATCAACGAAGACTCATTCAACGGACTTCCATTTGATGGTAGTTCTATAGATGCTTGGCAACCGATCCATAGATCAGATATGATGCTAAAACCAGACGTTGCGACTGCATTTTTAGATCCATTTACTGCAGATACTACTATAATAGTAATATGTGATGTTTATGATATATACAAAGGTGAATTATACGAAAAGTGTCCTAGAAGCATAGCCAAAAAAGCTTCTCAATACCTAAGAGATAGCGGTGTAGGTGACGTAGCTTATTTTGGACCTGAAAATGAGTTTTTTGTATTTGATAATGTTCGCATTATCGATAAACCAAATTGTGCTATGTATGAAGTAGATACCGAAGAGGGCGAGTGGAACGACGGTAAAGAATATACAGATGGATATAATACAGGTCATAGACCGCGCACTAAAGGCGGATATTTTCCGGTTCAACCAGTTGATAGTATGGTAGATCTAAGAGCTGAAATGGTAAATGTACTTGAGCAAGTAGGACTTGAGACTTTCGTGGTTCATCACGAAGTTGCTCAAGGACAAGGCGAGATAGGTGTTAAATTTGGTACGCTTGTAGAGGCTGCTGATAATGTTCAAATTTATAAATACGTAGTAAAAATGGTAGCTCATCTAAATGGTAAAACAGCTACATTTATGCCAAAACCACTTTATGGTGATAACGGAAGCGGTATGCACGTACATCAATCTATCTGGAAAGACGGTAAAAATTTATTTTATAAAGATGGAAATTATGCTAATCTTAGCGATATAGCAAGATGGTATATAGGTGGTGTTTTAAAACACGCAAGAAGCGTGGCTGCATTTACAAATCCTAGCACAAACAGCTATAAAAGACTAATTCCAGGCTTTGAAGCTCCTAGTATTTTAACTTATTCTTGCCAAAACAGAAGCGCTAGTTGTCGTATTCCTTATGGCTCAGGAGAGAAAAGCGTTAGAGCCGAATTTAGATTTCCTGATAGCACAGCTTGCCCGTATTTAGCGTTTGCCGCTATGCTTTTAGCCGGACTTGATGGTATAAAAAATAAAGTAGAGCCTGTTGGTCCTATGGATGAAGATCTATTTGAACTAACTCTTGATGAGATAAGAGATCGCGGTATAGAGCAACTTCCTCATACTTTAAGAGGTAGCCTTGAAGCAGTTATACGTGATAATAAATATCTAAGTCCTGCAATGAGCACTCTGTTTATAGAGACTTATCAACACTATAAATTTGAAACTCAAGTATGGCCTTATGAGCAAAGACCAACTCCATTTGAGTTTAAAACTTCGTATTCTTGCTAGTTTATGTAGATTTAGTTTTAGGGTTTTTGCCCTAAAACTAAATATTATAAATTTGAAAGTAGAGATTTAAGTTTATCTTTTTGAGTTTGCTCTGCCATACGTTTTTCATTCATCTCTTTTTCAAGCTGTTTTTTATAATCCTCAAGAGTCTCATTTATGCTTGCGATAGCTTTGGCTTTATCTTCATCGCTTAAGTTTTCAACATCTAAATTAGCCATAAGTTCTTGTCTTTTTTGCTCTAATTTCTCATCAATTTTTTGTTGATTTATATTTATTAGAGTTACGGCTGAACCATATTTGCTCAAATTTTCTAAGAATTTTTCGACGGTGTCTATCTTATCATTATTTGAAGAATCATCGTTACTAGAGGATTGGCTAACTAGATTAGTCAAAGTATCTCCAAAACTATTATCATCGTCATTGTTGATACTTTTATAGGCTGAGCCGACATATTTTGTGATAATGCTATCAGTTACTTGCATTTCAACTCCTTTTTTTTAGTTGAAAATTACAAGCAAAATATATTCCAAAAATTACGAATATAAAAATTATAATAGAGTTAAAAGTTGTATAATTAAATTTAAAAAGATTATCAAAATAGGATAAAATGATAAAAAAGGGTTATATAACCCTTTTTTATATCGCAGCACTAGGAGTTTGGTTTAAATTTGTAGATTTATCTTTCTTAAGAGGGCATTATAAGCTATAAGTCCAAGTATGATAAATATGGCTAGGTCAAGGTATTGCTTTAGGAGTTGCATCGCTCTCTCCAACTATCAAAAGTGTGCTTTAAATTTGAACCAAAAGTTTCTTCGCAAAAGTTTAAATACCAAAGGCGAAATTTGAGGTAGCGGATCACTCTTTCTCATACCGTTCGTATTACTTAAAATTTTTCCATAAGTGTATGACATACCAGTGCCGATTTTGAAAATATCTTGCAACAACTCCCAATTTAGACTAGTCTCATCTGCCTTTATACTGTCATTTGCACCAATAGCGCAGACGCAACCAAGTAACAAATATGCTTTTTTCATCTAATGTCCTAATAATTTAATTGATATTTATAAGGCATTATAAATCTATTTTGTCAAATTTAAAAATACATTTTATTGACAATTTTTTTATAAATACGAGGATTATGGATAATCGTATTTTTACGCGAATTCAGAGATAAATTTGAGTAATTCTTAACTATAACTAAATATATTTTAAATTTAAATTATCGAATTTATCTTAATTTAATCAATATAAAAAATAAATTTTAAGTTTGAATATGGTAAAGTTGCATATACCAAATTAAAGGAGGTATGTAATGAAGAAGTTTGCGAAAATATTTATTTTATTATTCTCCTGTTACGCCTTTGGTGGCGGTTATCCCGCACCAAAACAAGGCTGTCTCGCCTGTCACGACGGGATCGAGCCATTTAAACCACACGATAGTGAAATGTCAAAACAAATTTACGCTATGAGTGATAGTTTGGGCGATCCAAACGGCTGTGTATTGTGTCACGGAGGCAATCCAAAAGAGACAAAAGACAAGCTAAAAGCTCATAAAGGTGCTCCAGAAGGTAGCCAATTAAAGGAATTTACCGCAGTTCCTGGTGCTTTAAATTTAAACGCCAACACCTGTGGGCTTTGTCACGCTAATCAAGTTAGCTCAATGCCAAAATCGCTTATGAACACAGATGCTGGTAAAATAAAAGTTATCACCTTTGGCTGGGGGCTTGACACACAAGATGATCTGCACAGATACGCTAACCATCACACTTTGGACGCTGATGGCAACGTTTCGATTTACGGCAACGATACCTATAAAAAATATATGCTCGCCCTAAAAGAGCAGCATAAAAATCAGTTTCCAGACGAACTGAAAAAAATCCCTGCTACGGAAATGGACAAACTAGCAGCCGATCCAAACAGTGCGATTTACAACTATCTGCGAAACTGCAACGCCTGTCACGTCGAAGGCAAGGGCAAACAGCAGCGTGGGCATTATCGCGGTATGGGTTGCTCGGCTTGTCACGTGCCTTACGGAGCTGAGGGCTTTTACGAGGGCAAAGATAAATCAATAGACAAAACCAAGCCCGGCCATATGCTCGTCCATAGTATGCAAGCAGGTAGAAATTCCCCTGTGAATGTCGGCGATGGCAACTACACCGGTATCAGCATCTCCACTTGCAACGCTTGTCACAGCTCTGGTCGCCGTGTGAGCCTACAATATCAAGGGCTTTTCCCAGTTGATCGCGGCGGCAAGTATATTCCGTTTGACCAAAACGGCGTCCTCCAGCAGCCAAACGCCACCTACCTCTACAAACACATCAAAGAGGACGTTCATTACAAAGCTGGAATGCTCTGCCAAGACTGCCACACTAGCCCAGATATGCACGGCAACGGCAACATCGGCACTGTCGCACTTGGAAACATCGAAATCGAATGCCAAGACTGTCACGGCACACCACAAAAATATCCGTGGGAACTACCGCTAGGAACTGGTGAAAAACTCTTAGATATAAGCAAGATCACTGATCCAAATTTGATAAAACGACTAAAAGAAGCCAGAGGGCTTTCAGATGTGCAAGATGAGCAGACTGAAAATTACGGTTCTAAATTTGACAAAAAAGATGGATTTTTACTCTCCGCTCGTGGCAACCCACTCGGAAATGTTGTCAAAGACGGCGGTAAAGTCATCATCCATCTAGCAAACGGCAAAGACTTAAACGTACCAGTGCTTAAAGACATCGAGGCTAAAAACGCTTGGAAAAATCCAAAAGGACGCTTAGCTATGGTCGCTACACCGTCTCACCTCGAAAAGATGGAGTGCTACGCATGCCACGCTACTTGGGCGTCAAGCTACTACGGATATGATTATAGTATCGACTTTAGCAAGGGTCAAAAGATGATCGACTGGGTTGAGTCGGCTGAAAAGGTCGGCAAAGACGGCAAAACCGCTGACGCAACGGGCAAACACGTAATGCAAAAAGGCGGCTCAGATGGGGATTATAGCCACGCTAGATGGGAAGATCCAATTCTTGGTATAAATGGCGAAGGTATGGTCACTCCGCTTGTCGGCGTCATCCAAACTGTCGGCACAGTCATTGACGAAAAAGGCAAGGTCTTACTCCAAAACAACGTAGCCAAAACCACTGATGGCAAACTCGCCATCGATATGCAACCGATGAATCCGCACACTTCTACGCTTCAAGCTAGAGATTGTACCGAGTGTCATCTCAACAACAAAAATATGGGCTTTGGTATCGATGGTGGTGAGCCACAAAAGGCTGTATTTATGGACATCAAAGACGCAAATGGCAAGGTGCTAACCAAAAATCACAACGTGCAAATCGCTCCGATTAAAAACATCGAAAACGGCAGCTTTATGCAGATTTTGGATGCAAACGGCACTCAAGTGATGAGCGTAGATCCGCATTTTTCAAGCGGTGGAGCATTAAGCAAAGAGCAAATTCAAATTTTAAAAGATGAGAATTATATGCAAAAAGCTCAAGACTCTTTGAAAAAACTAGGTAAATAGTCTAGTTTAAATTTGAAACACTTCAAATTTAAAGGCTCAGGCGAGAGATCGTCTGGGCTTTTTTCTATCAAATTTATCAAAATACTTAAAAATATAAATATTGCTAATGAATTGCCTTAAAAAATATAGCGATCAAATTTAACCCAAAAACAGCGACTTTTAAGCTATGATTTTGCCTGTGAAAAACAAGCATATTTGCCCTCCTAGAATTTCCAAATGCAAATTTAAAGAAATTTTAAACTGCTTTTGCTTAGATATCGGAGCTCTGAAAGTATCTGGAATTTGCAGTGTTTTAAGAAATTCAACCAACAAAATCTTCAAGCAAAAAAGAGCGAAGCTAAATTTGCCAACAAAGATATAGCCATCATAAAAGGAGGAATTTTCATCTTTTATTATAGTTATGAGCGAAGTAAAATAGTGGTTTTGCTGAATTTGATAGGAGGGGTTTTAAGCTGTTTTGGGTCAAATTTGATACAAAAGAGTAGCTTTGAGTCCGCTAAAAGCAAACTCAAATTTGATACTCTATATTTTAAGCAACGCTTGGGGATTTGGTTGTACCAGTTTTTTTAGTAAAGAGTCTTAGAATTTTTGCACTCACTATCTTAAGAATACCTCTTTTTTGGCTCTTGCTAAGCAGATACTCCGCTATCTCAACACGGTTGAACATAATGGCAAAACTGTACGGAGTAAGCCCCATACCGTTGTTTGCGTCGATATCAGCACCATTTTCGACTAAAAGTTTTACCATTTCAAAGTTGCCTTTAAAGCAAACTCCAGCAAGCGGAGTTTGACCTCTGTCGTTTCTCTCATCTACTCTAGCACCTTTTTGGATAAGCATTTTTGTAGTTTCAAGCGATCCATTATAAGCTGCTAGCATAATCAAGCTATCGCCTTTGTGATTTTTTAAATTTGGACTAAGTCCTGAGCTTATCATCTTTTCAAGCTCGCTTACTTCGTTGTTTCTAGCAAAATTAAAAGCATATCCACAAAGCTCTTCGTATCTTTTTTCTTCTTCTGGTGTTAAGTTTATATTTTCCATATTATTTCCTTTTTTTTTAAATTTAAAAAACTTCCAAAAAAGACTTTTAAATTTAAAAAAGCCATGTTTTGCATGGCTTTTATGATTATTTAGAGTGGCAACATCCACTTTTGCATTTTTGAAGTGCTGCTTTCACACCTGCTGCGTAAGCTGGATTGATTTTTTCAAAATGACCAAGCGCTCTTTCTATGATGAAATCCTCTACTCCATCCATACTCTCAGCGATATTTGAATAAAGTCTCTCTTTTTCATCAGCTGGAAGTATAGCAAATAACGCTGCTGCATTGCTGTAATAATCAGTATCTACTCTATGATCAAATCTTTGAGCTACATTTGATATAGCAAGATCAGGCTCAAGGTAGTCTTTATTTTCAGCAGGACCGTTAAAGCTATTTGGCTCATAATAAGCACGCGGTTCTTGTTTATAGCTACCATTATTCATAGATCCAGCTACATAGTAGTTATTTACATTTACTATCGGTTTATTTACATCTAGTTGTTGATAATGCACACCTATTCTGTATCTTTGAGCATCTGGATAGCTAAAAATTCTAGCTTGAAGCATACGATCTGGGCTGTAGCTGATACCAGGAACTATATTACTTGGACTAAATGCTGCTTGCTCTACTTCGTTGAAGTAATTCTCAGGATTTTTATTTAAAGTCATAACACCAACTGGTATTAATGGATAATCAGCGTGAGGCCAAATTTTTGTTAAGTCAAATGGGTTAAATTTACAGTTATTTGCTTGCTCTTCAGTCATAATTTGTATTTTGAAATCCCATTTTGGAAAATCACCTTTATCTATGCTGTTATATAGATCTCTTTGGTGACTCTCTCTATCTTTTGCTACTATAGCTCCAGCTTCTGCGTTTGTAAGATTTTTAATTCCTTGTCTTGTTTTAAAGTGGAATTTAACCCAAAATCTCTCACCTGTAGCATTTATAAGGCTATAAGTATGGCTTCCAAATCCGTGCATATGGCGGTAGCTTGCAGGAATTCCACGATCACTCATAAGTATAGTTACTTGGTGTAATGTTTCAGGATTTAATGTCCAAAAATCCCAGGCTGCGCTATTTGATCTTAGGTGAGTTCTAGGATCTCTTTTTTGAGTATGAATGAAATCTGGGAATTTAAAACCATCTCTTAAAAAGAATGTTGGCGTGTTGTTTCCTACTAGATCCCAGTTGCCCTCTTTTGTATAAAATTTGATAGCAAAACCACGTACGTCTCTCTCAGCGTCAGCCGCTCCTGCTTCGCCTGCAACTGTTGAAAATCTTAAAAATAATTTTGTTTTTTCACCTTTTTTAAAAACAGAAGCTTTTGTAAATTTAGAGATATCTTCTGTGATTTCTAGCTCGCCATAAGCTCCGCTACCGTTTGCATGTACTGTTCTTTCTGGGATTCTCTCTCTGTTTTGAAATGCAAGTTTTTCAAGTAGTTGGTAGTCTTGTAATAAAACAGGACCTCTTACGCCCGCTGTTAAACTATTTTGATTATCAGCGATTGGATTGCCGCTAGCTGTGTTTAATAACTTTACCATATTTATTCCTTTATAATAAATTTTATTGTTTGAGAATTATATCTATTAAATAATAATAAATTTTAAATAGAAATAATTTTTATTGATTACAGTTTTTAATGTTATTTTTGCTATAAAATTGATTAAACTCTATATTCTAAGGCTATTATAGCTTAAATACCAGAAATTTGAAAGTCTAAACGAAACAGACTCCACACATTAGATAAATGTTTTATATATGGCGTGTGGAGTTTTATATTAATTAAATTTATTGATTAAAAATGCGCTTTGAACTTTACCCAAAAGCTTCGTCCCGGCTCATAAACTCTAGTAGTAGCTGGTATATCTAAAGTAGAAATTGCTGCTCCATTTTTAGAGTTGTGATAGCTATAAAGTGCGTTATTTAAGTTTTCAGCTGCGACTAGGAATTGATAATTTTTATATTTATATCCTCCATATAGTCCAACAGTCCAAAAATCATCACTATATCCTAAATCTTTTCCAATAGCGTTTCCATAACCTTCTTTATAGCGATGTTGAGCTGCATTTGCATAAAACTGGGCGTTTGCAAACCATGATTTTTGCTCAAGTCCAACTAAAAATCTAAATGCAAGAGGTGAAATTTGAGGTAACGGATCGCCGTCATTTAAACCGTTTGTATTTTTTAAATTTTTTCCATACGTATATGAAGCGCCACCGCCTATTTTAAATAGATTTTGAAGCAATATCTCGCCATCAAGCTCTCCACCAAGCATCATAACATCGGTATTAAACGCACTAGTAGCAGTGTCATAACGAAGCATTATATAATCATCTATTTTAGAAGCAAAAAGATTGAAACTCAGCTCGGAATTCTCATTTTTAAGTACGCTTCCTAAGTCAATTTGGCTATTTTTTTCTTTATTTAAATCCATACCGCCTACTTTTGAAAACTCCCAAAAATCAGCAACCCTCTGTGCATGACCTAAACCAGCGTATAAAGTCAGATCATTTAGATAATGCTCATATCTAACAAAAGCAGATACTGGATTTTGATCTTTTGAGGTAGCCAATTGTCCCGCGTTATATTTATCTATACTAACGTGATCTATCCTAACGCCGCTAAAGACTCCGTAATCGCCTTCTATATACTCACCTTGAGCAAATCCCGAAGTATAGTCGATCACCGCATTTTTTCTATAAGGCATATTGCTAACTAAATTTGTTACTATTCCTCCGCCTGAACCCATACCGTTTCTTGAGCTATGCTCGTCCGTACTATATGAAGCGCCTATATATCCGGTTAAATCATCGAAATTTAAAACTCCCTCAGCTCTAACGCCTTTTATCTCTCTTTTTGGGTTGCTATAACTATAGCTATTTCCTTTGTTGGCATTTGGTCTTAGAGAAAAGTTATCCATAACGTGGTCAATCTCATGATAAAAAGCTTGCATATTTAGCTGATGCTCACCAAAACCCTGCTCTAATCCTACACCAAAAGACGTACGATCAAATTTTACTCCATCCATAGCTCTATCTGCGTATGCCGCTTTTCCACTTCCAAAATCAGCGCTAAAGCTTAAAGCAGTATCGTCTAAAGGCGTAAATGTAGCTATAAGAGCGCCTGTCTTTTTTGAATATTTGGAATGCACATCATTGCCATCTCCGTCTTTATAATCACCACTTTTATAAATTCCACCAGTTGCTTGCAAACTTCCTAGCTCATTTCCGCCTAGTAAATTTACACTTGTTTCTCTTCTATCAAAACTACCATAAAGTGCATTTAAATTCCCATTAAAAGTAGTTTCACTAAGGCGAAGCATATCTCTATCAAATAGCACTGCGCCGCTTATAAGCGCTCCAAATCTCACATCTTGAGGCCCTTTGATAATCCTAACTGATCTATAATTTTCAGGAGATATATAAGTAACGGCGGTGTCCATTCTACCGCCGCAACCTCCGTGCAGTAAAGAGTTATCTATAAATATAGGAAGTCTTCCAGCACCTTGTGAGCGATACAGAATTTCACTTCCGCCGCCGCCTTTTCTAGTCATCGAAAATCCGCTAACATTTAAAAGAGACTTTGCTAGATCAGGAGATTCTAAAATAGTCTCTTTTCCGGCAACTTCTACTTTTGTTGGCTCATCCAAGATATTTTTTTCTATCTTTGAGCTAACACTGATTTTATCTAACACTACCACTGAATCACTAGTGGTTTGGGCATTTAAAGCAGTAGCGCATAGCAAAGAGCTTGCGATAACAGATGAAAAACGCATTTTGATCCTTTTATGAATTTATAACTATTAGTAAATAGATATTTTTATTATTAAATTAAATTTCATTGTTGAAAATAAATATATAAACTTACACTATATTTAAATTTAACCATAAATAGACAATATTTTAAATAAAATGGTATCTAATATTATCTTACACATAGATTAAATATATTATATAAAAGTATAAATTTAAACACCTTTTAAAGGTGTTTAAATTTAATAAAATAAAAATAAAAAAACAATAAAATTGAGTATGAATTTACTTTGAAAACGATAGTTTCAAGACATCTTCTATCGTATCTACAGGAATTATCTGCATATTTTCTTTGACTTCACTTGGTATCTCTTCAAGGTCGCGATCGTAATTTTTACGCGGAATCAAAGCAGTTTTTATCTTAGCTTTATAGGCTGCTATAAGCTTCTCTTTTAATCCTCCTATAGGAAGAACTTTCCCGCTCAAAGTGATCTCTCCTGTCATAGCAACATCGCTTTTTATAGGAGTATCACTAAGTATAGAAGCTATGGCTGTACTCATCGTTATACCAGCACTTGGACCATCTTTTGGAGTGGCTCCCTCAGGAACGTGGATATGAAGATCAAATGAGTTATAAACCGCCATTTCCTTGCCTTTATCGTCTTTTGCAAGCATAGATTTTGGAACTTTTATCTTATTTGTATCGATAAGAGTCTTAACTAAACTAAAAGATATCTGAGCAGACTCTTTCATCACATCTCCAAGCTGTCCTGTGATCTGCATAGATCCTTTGCCCTTTATGCGCACAACTTCGATTTTTAGTACATCTCCACCGACACTCGTCCATGCAAGTCCATTAACTATACCTACTTGATCCGTGCTATCTACGCTATCTATCTCAAATACTTTTTTATCTAAAAAGTTTTTTAAATTTTTAGGAGTTATAGATACTTTTTGTATCTTATTTTCCAAAATTTCAAGAGCGACTTTTCTTAAGATATCAGCTATCTTTCTTCTTAAATTTCTTACTCCGCTCTCTCTTGTGTATTCTTCTATTATCAAGCTTAAAGCTTCTTTTGTTATGCTGATTTCAGACGGTTTTAATCCATGTTTTTTAAGCTCTGAAGGAATGAGATATTTCTTTGCTATTTGAAACTTCTCTTGCGGAGTGTAGCTATTTAACGATATAAACTCCATTCTATCTCTAAGTGGAGCTGGTATAAGTCCTATATCATTTGCAGTGGCTATAAATATAACCTTGCTCAAATCCACATTAAAATTTAGATAATAATCCCTAAATTTAGAGTTTTGCTCAGGATCCAAAACTTCAAGTAAAACAGCAGTTGGATCTCCTTTATATGACCTTGCGAGTTTATCTATCTCATCTAAAACAACAACTGGATTCATAGTTTTAGCTTCTATAAGTCCTTGCACTATACGTCCTGGCATAGCTCCTATATAAGTTCTTCTATGACCTCTTAGCTCATTTACATCTTCAAGCCCGCCCAAAGCTATACGCACAAGCTCTCTTTTTAAAGCTTTTGAAATAGAGTTTGCAAGACTTGTTTTACCTACTCCAGGAGGTCCAACAAAACATAGTATAACTCCGTTATTTGTTTTAGACTCAAGTCCTCTTAGCTCCAAAAGTTCTCTTAGCCCAAAATACTCAACTATACGTTTTTTCGGCTTTTCCAGTCCATAATGATCACTATCAAGCTGATTAGCCACATCTTTTACACCGAGCTTTTTTTTAGAGAAATTTCCAAATGGTACATCCAAAGCCCAATCCAAGTAGCTTCCAGTCATACTAGCTTCTGAGCCATCAGGATGCATACGCGATAGTTTTAAAATTTGCTTATTTATCTCTTTATAAGCGTCTTCTCCCATATACGGTTTTTTGGCTTCTAATTTATTTTTATACTCGCTTATCTCTTCTTCGCGCCCAACGTCACTACCAAGCTCTTTTTGTATCTCTTTTAGCTGCTCTTTTAAGAAATACTCTTTATTTACTTTATCTATTTTAGAATGAACTTTTGATTTTATCTCTTTTTGAAGCTTATTAGCCTCTATCTCCTCTATCAAATAATCAATTATCTTAAGTACTCTATTTTCTAAATTTTCTTCTATAAAAAAGTCGTAAGCTACACCTTTTTTAAGTCTTAAAGCACTTGAAATAAGATCGCAAACTCTAGTAGCTTCTATACTTTCATCTATAGTTTTTAAGAGATCTGGAGGGAAAAAATGATTTAATAAACTTAAGCTTTTTACCTTCTCTCTTAAAACACTTAAAAGCGCATCAACTTTTTGATTAGAAGGTCTTTCTATATCTATAGTATCTACTAGTGCTATAAGCGGATCGGAGTTTATGTTGGCTATGATTTTGCCTTTTTGTGAGCCTTGAAAAAGTATTTTTACTCTACCATCAGGAAGAGATATCCTTCTCATAACACTTCCTATAACTCCAGCGTTATAGCAAGCATCAAACTCTCTCATACCCTCATTTTGCGGTTTTGATGATACAACCAAAATAGGAGTATTATCTCTAAGAGCTAAGTCAAGTGCTTTTATGTTTTTCTCATCATTTAAAAAAAGTGGTGTTATCATAAAAGGGTATAAAAATAGCTCATCTTCTACAATAACTGGCAAATTTGCCGGAAAAGTTTTTATACTATTTATCTGCATCAAATCTCCTACTCAAAAGGTCTCATATACCAAGGAAGTTTTGGTTTTATAGAATCTACATTATTTAAAGGCGAACTTTCTAATTTATCTTTATAAATTTCAGCCGACTCGCCTCTGTCTGTTCTTTCATAAAGATCATAAATTTGAGTATATAGATACTGTCTTGCTAGTCTAAATTTAACCAGCATAGTCTCGATAAGAGGTCTGTATTGCGTATTTGGGTATGCGTTTAGAAATTTTTCTATCTCATTGATACTATCTTGCATAAGTTTTTGATTTCTATTTGGTTTTGTAAAAGAGTCGAAATTTGCCTTTATCTTTAGATACTGAGCAAACTCTATAGACTGCTTTGTTCCGTATCTTTTTATATATTCATCAAGATAGAAATTTGCTAAAATATACTGCTCTTCATCTACGTGAGCTTGAGCTAATATAAGTAGTATCTGTTCTAAAAGCGGTGAAGCTACGTGTTCGCTGGCAAATGAGACATAATGTTTATCGGCACTATCTAAATCGTTACCTTTTATATCTTCAATAATCTGAGAATACCAGCCATCAGGCGTTAGATTAAAAAGTTCGTTGTCATTTTTATCACTGCAGCCAACAAAAACAAGTAAGCTAACTGCAAAGATGACACTTTTTAAATTTATTTTCATCTGTTTCCTTTTTTAGTAATGCAATATTTTACTATAAATCAAGTATAAAATCGGTTTAAATTTTATGGTAAATGATTATATCAATATTTAGTAAATTTAGAAAAAATCTATATTTAAATTTGAAATTATTTATGCTATAATCCGCAAATGGAAAAGAAACTACACAATCCAACTCTTAGAGTTCTAGAGATATTTAAAGTACTTTTTGCTAGTAGCAACGGACTTAGTTTTTCTGAAATTTCACAGATAACAGGTATATCAAAAGGCACTCTTCATCCTATTTTGATGACTCTCATTTATGAAGACTTTTTACAAATAAATGAAAATAAGATAAATATCGGCAAAAACTGCTTTAAAATCGGAAACGCTTACGTTCATTCGCTAGATTTTATAGATACTATAAAACCTCATATGAAAGATATAGTCTTTGTTTGCGGTGAAATATGCCAACTAGGCGTACTTGATGGATCAGACGTTTTATACATAGAAAAAACAGAACCAAAACAAGCCATAAAATTAGAATCATACGTTGGCAAAAATCTACCCGCGTACGCTACTGCGCTGGGCAAATGCTTACTTAGCGGACTAAATGATGATGAGATAAGAAAGTTATATTTTGATAAAAACTCATTTCAAAAATATACACAAAATACAGTTTCAGATATAAACTCGCTTTTAAAACAAATTTATGAAGTGCGAGCAAACGGATACGCACACGAAATAGCAGAAAGCAATAAAGATATAGAGTGTGTGGCAGTTCCTCTTAGATCTGATGGAAAAATCATCGCTTCAATTAGCGTTAGTCTCCCGATATATCGCTCAAATGATGAAAAAATTCGCTCTATCATAGAAATTTTAAAACTTCAAGCTGCACTTATAGAAAAAGAAAATAGCCTAATTTATAAATCAAAATAATTCAAATTTATCAAGCTTCTAATATTGTTCGTATATACAAAATTAAACATAAAATAATTAAACATAAATTTATATTTAATATAGCAGATAAAGTGTTACATTTCTACACTATTTATGATAATTATTTGCGATTTTATTGACATTATGATATAAATTTGTTACTATATTTTATCGTATATTAAATATTAGTTTGTATATACGATAAATAAATTAGAAAGATGAATTTATGAAAAGTGTTATATATACTCCTACTGTAACGATTTTCGATGATGAGCAAAATATAGATTTGAAAGCAAATGCAAGGCTTTTAGAGTATCTTTGCGAATTTAGCTTAGATGGATTTGTACTTTTTGGAAGTACGGGTGAATTTACAGCTTTTGATACCAAACAAAAAAAGAAACTCATAGATTTATACTTAAAAACATCAAAATATCCACTATTTGTAGGAACAAGCTCTTTAAACTTTAAAGAGTGTGTAGAACTTAGCAATTACTCTATAGATAATGGCGCAAAAGGCGTTTTAGTGGTATCTCCGTACTATTACGCTGCTTCACAGAAAAATCTTTTTGACTACTATGATAAACTAGCAAAAATGGTGAATGGCGACATATTTATCTATAATTATCCAGCTAGAACAGGAAGCGACATAAACTCCAAAACCGTTTTAAAACTTATAGAAAATAATACAAATATAAAAGGTATAAAAGACACAACTCCTATGATTTCTCATACAAAAGAGATAATAGAAGCTACGAAAAAATATAATTTTAGCGTGTATTCAGGTTTTGATGATCATTTTGTGGATAATATTTTTGCTGGTGGAGTTGGCTGCATATCTGGATTGTCAAATATAGCACCAGACATATGGACAAAGCTTGTAAAATCTGCAAACGACAATGATTTTATAAATTTAAAAAACTATTCATCAGCTATAAATAAACTAATGGAACTATACACTTTAGACGCTAATTTCTCACTAATATTTAAAAAGCTTTTAAATTTAAATGGATTAAATTTAAATGAAAATGCTATTTTTCCTTATAACTCTTTGGACGAGATTAAATTTGAAAAAGCAAAAATGATATTAGAAGATGCAAGAAGGTTGGTAAAATGAATGCTATTCACGTAGATGAAAGAGATAACGCGGCAACTGCTTTAAAGCCTATTCAAAAAGGTAGTGTAGAACTTGGTGTAACGATAATAGAAGATATCTCAAAAGGGCATAAATTTGCTACAAAAGATATCAAAAAAGGTGAAGCGATAATAAAATACTCATCAGTAATCGGTATAGCAAATCAAGATATCAAAAAAGGCGCATGGATACATGTGCATAATATCGAAGGCACTAGAGGTAGAGGAGATATAAGCCAAAATTTACACATCACCTCTCAAGAAGTAAAAAATAAAAAACAAATAGCGTCAAACGATAAAAAATACGAACTTCAAGGATATAGACGAAGCGATGGGAGTTTTGGACTTAGAAATCATATTTTAATCCTTCCTAGCGTGCATTGCGCAAATAAAGTAGTAGAAAAAATAGCAGCTGCTATAAACTATGGTTTAGGATTAGGAAATGATGAGTGCAAAGTAGTATATGTGACTCATCAACACGGATGCAGTCAGCTTGAGTTTGACGCAAGGCAAACTATGGATACTCTAGTTGGAAATGGTGCAAACCCAAATATTTATGGAGTTTTAGTAATCGGACTTGGATGCGAAGTAATAAGCGCTCAAAACGTAGCAAAAGAGATAAAAGATAGAGCACCTTATAAAGAAGTAGAACATTTCACCATTCAACAAAGCGGTGGAACTAGAAAAAGCATAGAAAAAGGTCTAGAAATAGCTAAAAATATGCTACAAAACGCTCTTAAATTTAAAAAAAGTCGTGGTGATTTAAGCGATCTGATTTTAGGTACTGAGTGCGGAGGAAGCGATAGTTTTTCAGGCTTAAGCGCAAATCCTGCTTTAGGAGTAGCTAGTGATATAGTTATACAAAAAGGCGGAAGTGTTATATTAGCTGAAACTACAGAGCTTATAGGAGCTGAGCATATATTAGCAGCTAGAAGTATAAATGAAGATATAAAAAAACAAGTAATATCTACTATAACAAGCTTTGAACAAAGAGTTTTGGATTCAAAAGCAGATATAAGAGGAGCAAATCCTAGTCCAGGAAACATAGAAGGCGGATTAAGTTCTATCGAAGAAAAATCTCTTGGCTGTATCTATAAAGCAGGAAATCAACCAGTGGTGAGCGTAAAAAAGTATGCACAGCCTATCACGCAAAAAGGTCTCACTCTTATGGATACTCCTGGAAATGATATAGAGCAGTTAAGCGCAATGGTTGCTGGTGGATGCAATATATGTGTATTTACTACAGGAAGAGGAACGCCCACTGGAAGTCCCATAACTCCGACTATAAAAGTATCGTCTAATAGCGCCGTTTATCACAATATGAACGATGCTATAGATATAAATGCAGGAAGCATAATAGACGGACAAAAAAGTATAAAAGAAGTTGGTGAAGAGATTTTAGATTTTATAGTTGCTATCTCAAATGCAAAACTCACAAAAGCTGAGCAAAACGAGCAAAACGACTTTTCGATATGGCGACTTGCCACAACGGTTTAACTAAATTTAAAGGATAAAAAATGGATCTAAATTTAAAAGATAAAGTTGTCATAGTTACTGGCGGTGCAAAAGGCATAGGAGCTGGTATATCTCTTGGACTAGCTAAAGAAGGCGCTATTCCTATTATACTATCTAGATCAAAAGCGTCAAGCGAATTTGAAGATAGCTTAAAAAGTTTAACTTCTAAATTTGAGTTTGTTCAGATAGATTTAAATAACACAGACGAGATAAAACCAGTTATTGATTATATCGCTAAAAAATATGGAGGAATTTACGCAGTAGTAAATAACGCAGGAGCAAACGATAATAAAGATTTAGAATCAACAAATTGGATGGAATTTGAAAAAAGTTTGCATTCAAATTTAACTCATTATTACGAAGTTGCTCATAGTTCGCTTCCCTACCTAAAAGCAAGCAAAGGCTCTATACTAAATATCAGCTCCAAAACAGCACTTACTGGACAAGGCAAAACTAGTGCTTACGCTGCTGCAAAAGGAGCTATACTAGCTCTTAGTAGAGAGTGGGCGGCGGCTTTGGTTAAAGATAGCGTAAGAAGCAACGCAATAGTAGTAGCTGAATGCTACACGCCGCTTTATGAAAGCTGGATAAAAAACTTTGATAATCCAGAAGCTAGACTAAAGCTAATAACAGAAAAAATCCCATTTGGACATAGATTTACCACAGTAAAAGAGATAGCAGATACGGCTATTTTTTTACTATCTGACTTATCTAGCCATACTACTGGTCAATGGATATTTGTAGATGGCGGATATGTTCATCTTGATAGAGCATTATAAGGAGAAAATATGCAAAATAAAAATATCAAAATAACTTTTATACTAGTTACGTCTCTATTTTTGCTATGGGGGCTTAGCTATGGACTTTTAGATGTTATGAACAAAAACTTTCAAACTCATCTTGGAATCACAAAAGCAAACTCAGGACTTCTACAAGCTGCGTATTTTGGTGCATATTTTATCATTGCTATACCAGCTTCGCTTATAGCTAGCAAATATAGTTATAAAGTCGGTATCATAGTAGGCTTGCTGCTTTATGCTATTGGATCTTTGATGATAATTCCAGCTAGCAATAGTGCGAATTTCGATCTATTTTTACTTGCGTTTTTTATCTTAGCTTGCGGACTTGGAAGTCTTGAAACAAATGCAAATCCATATATCACAAAACTAGGAAGCGACCAAAGAGCATCTTTTCGCCTAAATTTGGCTCAAAGTTTTAATGGTGTTGGGCAGTTTATCGGACCGATAATCGGTGGAAGTCTATTTTTATCTTTAAGTCATGGAAATTTAGATGAAAATATGAAAAACGTACAGATGGTATATGTAGGAATAGCAGCTATAGTCTTGTTTATCATGCTGCTTTTTATAATTATTAAAATGCCTGAGATAACAAATGAAGATGAAAAACAACAAAATAGCGGAGGATATAAAGATTTGCTAAACTATAAACACTTTAAAATAGGTGTTTTAGCACAATTTTTATATGTAGCTGCTCAAGTTGGAGCTGGAGCATTTTTTATAAATTACTCTGTAGAGCATTGGGATACTCTTAGCGATGCTAACGCAGCTTGGTATCTTAGTACAGCTTTGATAGCATTTATGATAGGAAGGGTTATAACTACTCCATTTATGGTAAAATTTAGTCCAAATAACGTACTTGGGATATATGCGCTCATAAACTCTATAATCATACTTTTACTTTATGTATTAAGCGGACCTATAAGTGTATATGCTCTTATAGCTATGTTTTTCTTTATGAGCATAAGCTTTCCGACTATATTTGCTTTAAGCATAGTAAATATACCTTCAAATTTGGTAAAACCTGCTTCTAGCATACTTGTAATGAGTATAGTAGGAGGAGCTATAATGCCTTTTATAATGGGTAAAATAGCAGACGTAACTCATCAAACTGCAGCTGGATTTTTAGTGTTGTTTCCTTGCTTTTTATTTGTTGCTTGGTATGGATTTAAAGGAAGCAAATTAAATTAAATTTAAAAAAGGTTAAAATATGCTTGAAATAGTAGATACTCACTTTCATATCTGGAATTTAGATATACTACACCTACCTTGGCTAAACTCTTATAAAGGAGCCATAAACAGAAGTTTTGATATAGATGATATATGCAAAGCTTATGGTAAATACGATCTCTTCTTTAAAGGAGGAATTTATGTTGAGGTGGATTGTGATGATAGGGTAAAAGAAGATGAACATATATTTAGTTTAAATAGTCCTTTTATCTTAGCTAAAATTATGAGAGCAAAACTATGTGAGCATATGAGACTACCTCTTGGTATCGCAGGAGTTAGAGAGCCTTTACATATAGATAGCTCTAAGCGAGGAAGATGCTTAGAGCAAAGTTTTATATCAGGACTTGAGGTTTTAAGCCAAATGGATCTGATATTTGAAAGTTGCAATAGAGTTGATGAGATAGAAGATATCTATAACGCGCTATCTTTAGTTCCTGAGCTAAAAGTAGTTATAAATCACTGTGCAAACGTAAAAGAGCTAAATAGCCAGTACAAAAAAACAATGTCAAAAATAGCAAAACTTCCAAACGTATATCTGAAAATTTCCGGATTCGCAACTAAAGATAAAAATTTTGTAAAAAATCTCCTTGACTTCGTAAGCAATGAATTCGATAAAAGCAGACTTCTATATGCTTCAAATTTCCCTGTTGTAGAGTTGTATTCAAATTTCGATGAGCATTTACAAATTTTAAGAGAGTATTTTTCAGACGATGCTGATTTTTTCTCAAAAAATGCAAAAAAACTCTACAAAATCAACAAAACACAGAAATTTGCAAGCGTGATAAAACTAAGAAAAGATAAAATCAATACATACAAAAAACTTCATGAAAATCCATTATCAGGAGTAAATAAAATGATAAAAGAGTGCGGTATAACCAGATATGAAATTTATCATAGAGATGATATGCTGTTTTCTATTATGGAGTATAACGGAGATGATTTTGATTACGATATGGCAAAAATGGCAAATGATGAAGCTACAAAAGAGTGGTGGAAACTAACCGATCCGTGCCAAAAAAGAATCGAAGACGCTAAAAAAGATGAGTGGTGGGCGACTATGGATTTAGTTTATCGATTTAAATAGTTTTAAATTTAAAGAAATTCTCAACATTGAGTCTTAAATTTAAAAAAAATACTTTAAATTTATGATAAAAAATGGTAGAATATACTAAATTTAAAAAAGGAGCATACAGATGACATTTAGTGTTAAAAGTCCAATATTAGGTTT
Source organism: Campylobacter fetus subsp. testudinum 03-427 (assembly GCA_000495505.1). Taxonomy (NCBI): domain Bacteria; kingdom Pseudomonadati; phylum Campylobacterota; class Epsilonproteobacteria; order Campylobacterales; family Campylobacteraceae; genus Campylobacter; species Campylobacter fetus. The sequence continues at coordinate 1,074,880 of CP006833.1, forward strand.
TGAAGGTATTAAAAACGTAGAAATTACAAAAATTGACGATTTTTTTGTTAAAATGCAAGATAAAGACGGAGATACGTCATTTACTATGATAAATCCATACTCACTAAGAAATTATGAATTTGATATACCTACATACTATCAAGACTTAATGCAAATAAGCGACAAAAGCGAATTGCAAGTATATAATATGCTAGTTATTTCTAGCCCTATAGAAGAATCAAGCGTAAATTTTATGGCTCCTATAGTTTGCAATACTACAAATATGACACTTTCACAAGTCATACTTGATCCTGTGAATTACCCTCAGTATAGCCAAGCCGAAAAAATAAGCACACTTCTTAAAAAGAAATAATTTTAGTGGCCTTTGCCACTAAATTACTATGAAACATGCTTTTACAGTATTGGAGCTTATCTTAGTTATTGTTATAGTAGGAATTAGCGCTGCGGCGGTACCTGCACTAGTGATATCTAGTACAAAAACAAGTGAAACTGTTTTACTGCAAGAAGCTATAACCTCATCAAAAACAAAACTCTCTCAAATATCATTATATCCTTGGAACAGCGCGTTAGTAGGCTCTGGTACATTTCCTATCATACAAACATCAGATACACCTGATATAACAAAAAGCAGAAAAGGTTTAGAAAGTTTTTATAGTCCAAGAGCTATTACAAGGCAGAATACTGATGGTACTGGAGAAGAACAAGTCAAAGCAGCGCCCATAGAAAATACTAAAAAAGAAGGAATAAATCAATTTGACCAAGATAAAGGAAGTATAAAACTAACAGGCGATCCAAATAATAGTAAAAATATTTTAAAACTAGACTACAAAGTAGAGGTTGGATATGTAGATATCCAAAATGGAACACTTACGTCTTCAACCACTAATAAAACTAATACAAAAGATGCGATTTTAGTAGAGATGCAAACAACAGCAACTCTTTCAGATAAGGAAAAAAACGTGGTAATGAGAGCTTATAGTTTCAATATAGGAACGCCTAAGCTTCGTAAAAATGTATCTTTTGATAATGGTGATTTTAAATGATGAAACGCGCATTTACTATGATAGAACTAGTCGTAGCTATAGTGATCTCTGGTATATTGCTGTCTATAGGAGTTAAAATATTTGATGTGATTTATACAAATTACATCCGGCAAAAACGCATAGTAGAACTAGAATCCATATCAAAAACAGTTATAGAACAGATAGAAAAGCGTCTATCATACCGCATAAAACCGACTTTATCGATGAAAATAGGAGATGACTATAAAGCTTTGGACAAAGCAAAAGAAGCCGAGGAGGGCGTTATAGACTACCCGTTCATTTGGTATATGCAAAGCTATGAAACACAAAGGATATTTGACTCTGAAAATAATAGAATATTTGGTTGGACTGGATTTATAAATTTAGATTTAGATAAAGATAAAACATTTCCAGATGAGAACGGACTAACCATCAACTCACCGAAAAGTAATTTTTCAAAGATCAAAGATATTATCAATGATTTGGGCTTTAGTGATCTTTTTATAATATTTAAAGTAGATCCAGAAAACAATATCAACCGATACTATGTAAAACCAAATACTACAAATCTTATAAATCCTTTAGCACATAAAATAGAAATAGAAAGTAATACAAATTTAAAGATAAACAAACCATTAAAGGAAATTCTTGAAAAGAAAGATGCTAATGACAAGTTTATCAATAAATTAGAAATATCTGAGCTATACTATCTATCTCACTCCATAAATCAACTTAGTATAGATAATAGCAAAAATCTTTTACTAACTGAATTTATTCCATTTGGAGATAATGGAGCACATAAAGAAGTTAGTAAAAACGTATTAGCCACAAACGTAAGCTCACTTAGATTTAAGTATCTAGGTGGAAGCGACTCTATCTCTATAAAACTCTGCCTAGAAGATCCAAACACTGAAATAGAAGATCCAAACACTGGAAATAAGCGAATTTTAGAAGTTTGCAAAACTCAGGTGGTGCAGTGATGAAAAAAGCTTTTAGTTTGATTATGGCGATATTTTTTATGGTTATACTTGGGATAGTAGGAACTCTTACGTTAAGAATCATAGCTGGAGGCAGCAAAGAGAGTGCGGATTTATATCTATATGAACAAGCAAAACTTTTAGCTATTAGCGGAACTGAGTATGCTATACTAAAAATTCAAGAAACCGACTTTACAAACGACTGTGCAAACGAAGTCACTTTATACTATCCGACAAAAGACAAATACATTTTTAAAATTACTGTAGATGTAACATATATAGGAGCAAATCAGCCCAACAAGTGTGAAAAATGGATAGATTCTGGTATCACGCAAGATGAGGACGGTCAAGAGCTAAAAGACGCTGATGGCAAACCTAAAACTTCTATCCAAGCAGTTATCTTAGATACAAGCGTAATCTCAGAACCAAGTATTACTCAAGAACAGATCTCTATAAAGCGTACAACTATCCAAAAACCGTGATTTTATGATATAATATATTAACTTTATTCCAAAGGAGTATGAAATGAATACAAGTATTGTAGGAAAACAATTTGAATTAACACAAGCCATAAAAAACTATATAGATAATGCATTTGAGTCATTATCTAAATACAATCTTGATATTATTTCAAGTAGGGTTATCATATCAGCAGATGAAAAACAAGGTAAAAAAGGTTTTGATGTTGAATTTGCTATAAACCTTGCTAAAAAAGACACTATAGTCATAAGACAAAAAGATAAAGATCTTTACGCAGCTATCGACTTAGCAGTTGATAGAGCAAGTAAAGTTTTACGCAGACATCACGATAAACTAACAACTCATAAAAACAAAGACGATGAAAAAGCGAGTATAAATGGTATCGTAACTGAGCCTCATATAGATGGAGTAGATGAGATAGTTCCAGCTGAACTTGAGCTTTATAAACCTATCGAGATAGAAGAAGCTTTAGAAAAACTAAAAAGCTCAGGTGCGCAATTTTATGTATTTAATGATATGGAAGCTAAAATGCGTATCATTTATAAAAGAAACGACGGGAAATTTGGACTTTACTAGACAAGTTTGCTTTCTGGAGTATTAACTCCGGAAAGCTTTTTTAAATTTATATTAATTTTGATATTTTCTCACTATATTTTTTACAACTCTACTTATCAAATCCACTGAATTTATCTCACAACGTTCATTTATACTATGAGGTGAATAGATATTTGGACCGATCGAACAAGCTTCTAAACCGCTCTGTTTTGATAGTAAAACTCCACACTCAAGTCCTGCATGAACAGCTTCAAATTTAGCATTTTTATTTAACTCTTGCATAGAAGATAACACTTCTTTAGCAAAATCAGTAATCTTAGGCGTCCAAGCCCTGCTCTCTTCGGCAAAACGCACATCAAGTCCAGCCATTTTAGCTAAAACTTCCGTTTCAAATTTAATTCTTTCAAGCCCCAAATCGCTCATAGATCTTGCAAAAAATTCTATTTCTAACATATTTTTATCTTGCTTGATGATAGACAAATTTATACTCTCATTGACGATTTTTAAACTCTCATCATAACTTCTTACTCCTTGAGCAAATGAATTTATAAAACTCAAGATACAATCTGAATTTTTTAGTACAAGAACCTCTTTTTTACCTAATTTTTTGACTTTTATCAAACTATTATCTTTTAAATTTAGATCATCACAGATCACAGTAGCAACGGCTTTTACCGGTATAGAGTTGTTTCTTTCGCCACCATTTATACTAACTATCTTTGCTCCATTTTTAGCTAAAAAATCAGCTAAAAGTTTTATAGCATTTGGTATATCTTTTACTATCTCTATACCGCTGTGACCGCCTTTTAATCCGCTTATTTCTACTTCATAGACATTATTTGTTTCATTTTTTGTTTCTATTTTAGAACTAGCAAATATGCTAACACCGCTTGCACACCCTATAAAAACGCCGTCTTGATGCTCACTGTCTAAATTTAAAATGCGTCCGCTTACTAGCTTAGTATTAAATCCGTTTGCACCAAGAAGCCCTACTTCTTCATTATTTGTAAATAAAACTTCAAGACTCTCAAATTCCCTCATCATCTCCATAATTATAGCTACGCCGATTCCATTATCTGCACCTAGAGTTGAATTTTTTGCTTTTAAAAAACCATTTTCTTTTATGACCTCTATATTTGGCGCATTACCTACGCAAACCATATCATAATGAGCCTGCAAACAGATATTTGGTTTGCCTTTTATAGCGTATATATTGCCAAACTCATCGCTACTTACTCTAAATCCGCTATCTTTTGAGAATTGCATTAAGTATTCTTTTAGTTCATCTGTTTCAAAACTACAATGCGCAATGGAGCAAATTTCGCTGAAATAATCAAAAACTTTCATTTTATAACGCCTTTACATATTTTTTAACAAAAATTATAGCATTTTAATGATAAGATATCGGCTATGAAACGTATCGTTAGTTTTGTTATTTTGGTTTTTTTGTTACAAGGTTGCATCTGGGTAAATGAGCGCGGTATCTCAAATAAATATTATAACGACTGCAAAGAGTACTACGACGGAGCTGGAATTTATCATAAAAAATGCGATGAAAATCTCTTGGATTGGTCAAATGAATCTAGTAAATAATGCAAACAAAGAGCTTTTTGAAAAAATAAATAATCTTAAAAATTACAGCTGCAAAGTTAAGCTCAGCGATGCCATAGAAATACAAATAGATGATTTCGATGATAGCGTAATAGAACTTGCAAAAGATCTAAAACCGTGGAGAAAAGGTCCTTTTAAACTAAATACTACACTCATAGATAGCGAATGGCAAAGCTTTATCAAATTCAATGGGCTCAAGCCTTTTTTAAATTTAAAAGATAAAGTTGTAGCTGATGTGGGCTGCAATAACGGATATTATATGTTTAAAATGTTAGAACTTGAGCCAAAAAGCATAGTAGGATTTGATCCTAGCGTGCTTAGCTTTTTGCAATTTAGTTTTATAAATCATTTTGTGAAATCAAATATCAAATTTGAACTTCTTGGAGTGCAAGATTTACCTAATTATAATATCAAATTTGATACGATACTCTGTCTTGGAGTTTTATATCATAGAAGCGATCCTATAAAAACGTTAAAAGAGTTAAAAAGTAGCTTAAATCAAGACGGTGAAGTATTTATAGATACTATGTTTATAGAACGAGACGATGAGTTTGTCTTAAGTCCCAAAAGCACCTACTCAAAGATACCAAATATCTATTTTATACCTAGTATAAAAGCTCTTAGAAACTGGTGTGAAAGGGCTAAATTTAAAACTTTTGATATACTCAGTATAAAAAATACAGATTTTAACGAGCAGAGAAAAACGCAGTGGATATATGGAGAAAGCTTGGAAAACTTTTTAGATCCAAACGATCCTAGATTAACTATAGAAGGTTATCCTGCTCCAAAACGTGTTTATGTAAGATTAAGTTAAAAGGTAGTTTAATGGCTGAAAATGTCTATAGTGATAGCATAAAAGATGGCGTAACGGTGATAGATGAAAGTCTATTTCAAAATTCTTTAAATATGCCTCAGGCGATAAATACAATCTTCAATGGAAGTATAATAGACGCTAAGCAAAACTACTCAAAAACTGTTCTAAAAACAAATAACGATATGATATATGATGATGAAGGGCTTATACATAGTGGATTTATATTTAGCGCAGCAGACTGGTCTGCTCAAGTAGCGGTAAATCAACCTTTTAGTGTCACTATAGGCGCAAAAGTAAGCTTTTTTGCTCCGGCTAAAGTAGGAGATATCATAGAATTTGAAGCACATGCGTACTTTGATGAATCAAAAAAACGAGAAATAAAAGTTATAGGAAAAATCAAAGAAATAAAAGTTTTTGAAGGAACTTTCCAAATAGTAGTTTTAGAAGATCATATATTTAAACTTCAGAAAAAAAGCAAAGAAAAACAAAATGAACAAGCAGCTCAAAAAGCTGCTAAATAGCTTGCATCCAGCGTTTTAAATTTCGTTTTTCACTCTCTAAGCTTGTTTGATCTCCGTGCCCCGGATATAGCTTGAAATCTTTGAAATTTAAAACCCTCTCAAGGCTTTTTCTCATTTCAACAGCATTTGAAAAAGGAAAATCATATCTCCCAATAGAATTTTTAAATATAAAATCGCCACTAAACATAACACCTTCTATCTCTATCATAGAACATCCAGGAGTATGACCTGCAAAATGATGAAATGTAAATTTAAAATCGCCTATTTCGATACTTTGACTATCTTCTACCAAAAAATCAGGTTTAAAAGTAGTTTGCAGATATGCAAACGGATCTTGTTCGCATAAAAAAGCGTCGTCTTTTGGTATATAAATAGGTATTTTAAATTTATCCCTTATCGCATTATCATCATAAATATGATCAAAATGCCCATGAGTATTTAAAATAGCAAGCGGATTTTTGCAAACTTTACTCACCCATTCAAGAGCTCCATCGCCCGGATCAACTATAACCTCGCCAGATTCTTTTATTAAAATGTAACAATTTGTATCATAAATTCCAAAAGATTTTGATAAAATTTGCATTTTCCCCTCCTTTGCTTATAAGCGGTAATTAAAAGTTTTATTTTAACATTTTTTAGTTATAATGCAACTAATTTCTTATAGGCAAATTTAATGAAAGATTTTAAATTTTTAGAAAATAAATTATTATGCTTTTTAGATAAATATCTAAAACAATCTGGGGCTAGTGGATTTAGTATAGGAGTAAGCGGCGGACTTGACTCTGCCATAGTCGCTACTTTATGTTCAAAAGTAGCCAAAACTCACGCTCTTTTAATGCCTACAAATAGTTCAAATAATCTAAATTTAGAAGATGGTTTAATCCTATGCGAAAAGCTTGATTTAGAGTATGAAGTTATAAATATAGAACCGATCTTACAAAGCTTTATGTCTGTTTTAGATACTACAAACAAACTAAGAAAAGCCAATATAATAGCAAGAGTTAGAATGATACTGCTATACGACAACTCAGCTAAACTAGGTACATTAGTAGTAGGAACAAGCAATAAAAGCGAGAGGCTACTAGGCTATGGAACTATATATGGAGATACTGCTTGCGCACTAAATCCTATCGGGGATATTTATAAAAGTGACCTATTTTTGTTTGCGAAATACTTAGAAATAGACGAAAACATAATAAACAAAGCCCCAAGCGCAGATCTTTGGGAAGGTCAAAAAGACGAAGATGAGATAGGTTTTGCTTATTCTATCGTCGATGCCGTGTTAAAAGAATTTGAAAAAACGTCTCAAAGAGAGAATTTATACGCTATTTTTGATAGAAATTTAGTAGATAGCGTACTTAATAGAGTAGAAAAAAATAGCTTTAAGCTAAATCCGGTACCGATTGCAAATATCAGTTAAAAAAGGATAAAGATGAGAGATATAGCATTTTTTAGACCATACATTACCGAAAGAGAACATGAATTAGTAAAAGAGAGTCTTGATAAAAACGCCGTTTATATGGTGACAAATTTAGAAGATAAGATAAAGAAGTATTTCGGAGTAAAACACGTCATAACTACAAATAACGGAACCGCAGCAAATCATTTAGCACTTTGTGCTATGGATCTTAAAAGAGGAGATAAGATAATTTGCTCGGTAAATGCTTTTCCTAGCATAGCTCAAGTCATTCGTCATTTTGATGCTGAGCCGATATTTGTGGATATAGATGAAGATGATTTTAACATAAGTCCAGTTGAGCTAGAAAAAGTATTAAAAGAGCAAAAACATAAAAAACTAAAGGCTGCTTTCGTAACTCACGTCGCAGGACAAAGTGCGGATATGGACACTATATATGCTTTAGCAAAAGAAAACGGTATAAAAATCATAGATGATGCTAGTCGCGCTATGGGCGCTACATATAAAGGCAAACTTATAGGAAATTTAGACTCATATATGTCTTGCTTTCAGATAAATCCTCAAGTACAGCACGCCATTGCATCAACTGGTATTATATTAACAAATGATGATGAAATGGCAAAACGCGCCAGACTCATAAGAAATCACGCAATAGTAAATGACAGCTTTGATAAAGATGGAAACTTAGGATACGTTTATGACGTAGTAGATATAGGACAAAAATATGATTTAAACTCTCTTTGCGCTGCTTTTAGTATAGCTCAATTTGAGAAACTAGAGATGTTTATAAGAAGACGCAAAGAGATAGCAGCGATATATAATGAAGAGTTAAAAGCATGCCCTCATATAACTACTCCTGTTATAAAAAGAGATCATGTATATAATCAATACATAATAAAAGTAGATAAAAACAGAGATGGTTTTGCAAGAGAGCTAAAAGATGCGGGAATTCATACAGGTCTTCACTACATACCACTTCATCTGCTAAGCTATTACAAAACAAAATACAATCTTAGGGTAAATGATTTCCCAAAAGCATTAAAAGTATATCAACAAGTACTATCTTTGCCTATCTATGCCGCTATGAGTAATGATGAAGTAAAATATGTCTGCGATACAATAAAATCAGTAGCAAAAACTCGTGTTTGAGAGAAAACTGCATAGCTGGATAAATAGATATTTCTATCGTCCAAGGTATCTTGAAACGCTAATTTCTATGGTTTTAAGCCCACTAGCTTTGATATATTATGTTTTAGTAGTTATCAAATTTAAACTCTCAAAACAGATTAAATTTGATATACCTATAATAAGCATTGGAAATTTAATAGTCGGTGGCACGGGCAAAACTCCACTTACAAAAGCTATTTTTAATCAATACAATACCAAATTTAGAACTTTTATCATATCAAGAGGATATAAAAGAAGTAGCAAAGGTATGCTAAAAGTCTGCATAGACGGTGAGATACTATGCAGCGTAGATGAGAGCGGCGATGAAGCTATGGAGTATGCGCTCAGTCTTAAAAATGCAAACATCATAGTAAGCGAAAATAGAAAATTAGCCATTAATGAAGCGATAAAATGCGGCGCAGAGCTTGTTTTGCTTGATGATGGATTTGGAAAGTTTGATATTTTTAAATTTAATATTATTTTAAAACCCGCTATAGAACCTGTTTTTAACCTAGTTTTGCCTAGCGGAGCGTATAGATATCCAAAAAGTTTTTATAATTTTGCGGATTTCATTCCAACAAAAGACGATATAATAAGCTCTAATCACATAATAAACAAAACAACAAATATGGTTTTAGTAACAGCCATTGCAAATCCGCTAAGGCTAAAAAATATATTTGATAACTGTCTTGGCGTGGAGCTGTTTGAGGATCATCACAAATTTACAAAATCCGAAATAGAAAATATATTTAAAAAATGGAATACAACAACTATTTTGGTGACTCAAAAAGATTATGTTAAAATACGAGATTTCGGCTTTAATGTTTCGATTTTAGAACTGCATACCGAAATTTCATCTCAATTCAAGCTAAAATTAGATGAGTTTATAGATAATTACAAACAAAATATGATAAAATAATAATAAAATAAATTAAGGAAAAGTTGTGTTAAAAAGCATAAGAACAGCTGAGATAATATTAAGCGCCCTACCTTATATCCAGAAATTTAGAGATGAAATTTTTGTTATAAAATACGGTGGCGCAGCTCAAATAGATGAAAATTTAAAAAATAATTTTGCAAGAGATATTGTGCTTTTACAACTAGTAGGCATTAAAGTCGTCATCGTACATGGAGGCGGAAAAAAGATAAATTCATTTTTAGAAAGACTAAATTTAAAAAGTGAATTTATAGATGGTTTAAGAGTCACAGACAAAGATACTATGGAAGTAGTAGAAATGACCTTAAGCGGACTTATAAATAAAGAAATAACAAGTCTTTTAAACAAGCACGGCGCAAGAGCTATTGGTGTAAGCGGTAAAGATGACAATATGTTAAGGGCAAAAAGCTTAGATAATGGAAAGTACGGATTTGTAGGAGAGATAACAGACGTCAATGAAAATGTCATATCAACCATAATAAACGACGGACTCATACCAGTCATCGCACCTATTGCCATAGGAAGCGAGTATGAAACATATAACATAAACGCAGATCTTTGCGCAAGTGCTATAGCTAGTAAATTAAAAGCTAGAAAAGTTATATTTTTAAGCGATATTAAGGGGGTGTTAGATCAAGATGAAAAACTTATCAGCAAGCTAAACGAAGCTTCTATAAATGGGTTAAAAGATAGTGGAGTGATCAGCGGCGGAATGATACCAAAAATAGATGCTTGCTTAGAATGTGTAAAAAGTGGAGTCGGTGCAGCACATATAATAGACGGAAAAATTCCTCACTCTTTGCTGCTGGAAATATTTACAGATGAAGGTATAGGGAGCGTTATAAAATGATAGTATTAAGTACAACACCAGATGAGAAAACAGCACATAAGTTAGCCAAAGAGTTAGTAGATAAAAAAGCTGCTGCTTGCGTGAATTTTATAAAAGATATGAAAAGTTTTTATACTTGGAAAAGCAGAGTACAAAATGATTCTGAAGTTCTTATGATGATAAAAGGAAATTATAAAAAAATAAAAGATGTTATTTTAAAAAATCACCCTTATGAAATACCAGAAGTCATAGCCATAAAACCTAAAAAAATAGAAAAAAGCTATAGAAAATGGTTAGAAAAAAGTACAAAAACATCGCCTATGTTAGTAGGTACAAGGCTAAATAGCGGTGAAGAAGCTTCTTGTGTTAGTTTAAGCGAAGCTCTATTGCAACCAGCAGCGAAGCATGGCGGACTTTACGCGCCTATAAATTTACCTATTTTAGATGATAACTTTTTCAAAAAGGCATACAAATTAAAGTATGATGAGATAGCTATGATGATCATTAAAAAGTTTAAATTTGATATAGACAAAGATATTTTTAAAAAAGCATTAAAAAGATATGCTAAATTTGATAAAGAAGCAGTGGAGATAAAAAAATTAAATAAAAATTTATATATAAATGAACTATGGCACGGACCTACAAGAGCATTCAAAGATATGGCGCTTCAGCCTTTTGGTGCAGTTTTAAAAGAGCTTGCTAAACAAAATAATAAAAAATATCTCATTATGTGTGCAACAAGCGGCGATACTGGACCTGCGACACTTAACACATTTAGCGACGTTCAAAATATAAAAGTCGTATGCATATATCCAAAAGACGGCACAAGCGAAGTTCAACGCTTACAAATGGTAAATCAAAAAGGTGCAAATTTAAAATCCATAGGCATAAAAGGTAACTTTGATGATGCTCAAAAAGCTTTAAAAACGCTATTAAACGATAAATCTTTTAAAAACGAACTATCAAATTTAGGGCTTAATTTAAGTGCTGCAAATTCTGTGAATTTTGGAAGAATTTTATTTCAGATTATTTATCATATCTATGTTTGTATAAAAATAAATAGCAATAAAAAGCCGATAGATATCGTTGTTCCAAGTGGTAATTTCGGTAATGCTTTAGGGGCGTATTACGCTAAAAAAATGGGTGCAAACATAGGAAAAATAAAAATCGCTTCAAACGCAAATAATATCCTAACAGAACTTTTCACAACAGGAATTTATGACCTACAAAATAAAAAATTGATTCAAACCATAAGCCCTGCGATGGATATACTAATTAGCTCAAATGTTGAAAGACTTCTATTTGATAAGTTTGGAAGCATCAGAACAAAAGAGCTTATGGATAGTTTGAAAAGCAGTGGATTATATAAACTAACTAAAGAAGAGCTTGATGAGCTAAAAGCTGACTTTGAAGCTGACTTTTGTAGCGATGAAGAGTGTGAAAATTATATAAAAAACGTTTCAAGCAAAGGTATTTTGATAGATCCACATACAGCAACTTGCCTAAAACTAGTTGATAATGATAAACTTAGCGTGATAACATCTACAGCTCAATGGGTGAAATTTACTCCAAGTATGATAAAAGCTATCAAAAATAGACCTACAAAAGATGAATTAGCCGACATGAAAGAGCTTGCAAAAGAGTTTAATGTAAAAATTCCAAAATCTATCTTAGAGTTATTTTCACAAAAAGAACTTCATAAAGAGATTATAGAACAAGATAAGATAAAATCAAACATTATAAATTGGCTTAAAAAATGATAATCATACCAGCTCGCCTTGCTTCGACTCGTTTTGAACATAAAATTCTAAGAACCATTGATGGCGTTCCTATGTTTGTAAAAACTGCTATGAACGCCAAAAATGCGGATAGCGTGTTAATAGCCTGCGACGATGAACAAGTAGCAAACATAGCAAAAAATTATGGTTTAAACGCTGTTTTGACAAACATAACTCACGAAAGTGGAACCGACCGCATAAATGAAGCAGCGAATAAATTCAATCTAAAAGATGATGAAATCATCATAAACGTTCAAGCTGACGAGCCGTTTTTTGAAGTGGAGAATTTGATTAAATTTAAAGATTTTGCAAGAAAAGCCATTGAAAGTGGTTCGTTTATGGCTAGCTGTTTTAAGCTAGTAAATAAACAAGAAGCGCAAAATCCAAATTTAGTAAAAGTTGTGCTAGATACAAACGATAACGCTCTATATTTTTCACGCTCACTTTTGCCGTATCCCAGAAGCGAGTGTGAAGTTTTCAAAGCTCATATAGGAATTTATGCATATAGTGTAGCAAATTTAAAAGAGTTTTGCACTTTAAAGACAAAAGAGTTAGAAAGTATAGAAAAACTAGAACAGCTAAGGGCTCTGCAAAGCGGCAAAAAAATCAAAATGATGCAGATAGAGACGCAAAGTATCGGGATAGACACCAAAGAGGATTTAAAAGCTGCGGCGGATAAATTCGGTTTCAAAATTGACCAAAATCAAATTTAGCTATATGCATTTGTGATACAATAGCCAAAAAAAGGCGAGCTATGACAAATGAAAAATTTTTAGAACAGATCGAAACTGTGGCTAAATTTACACAAATTTACTGTGATGATCATCATAAAAACGAGCCAAAAACTATATCTAAATTTAAAACTATTTATAAAGGTGTAAATTTAAATAAATTTATAGAATATAACTTATGCAAAGAGTGCGAACATCTTCTTTTATACGCAAATGAAAAGCTACAAAACTGTCCGCACGAAGAAAAACCAAAATGCAGAAAATGTCCGCACATATGCTATGAAAAAAACGAGCTAAAATATATGATAAAAGTGATGAAAAGTAGTGGTATAAAGCTTGGATTATCAAGGATAAAATCATTTTTTAAAAGTTAATATATATACTATATTAAGTTATTTTGTGATATCATAAAATAAAAAATATGAAACAAATTATACAAGAAATCAAATCAGAATCGGCAAAAAACGTATATCATAAACTACTTGTGATATATTTATTATTGCTATTTACATATTGCATTGTATTTGCATATTCTGGTATGTCTTTTTTGCTCATAAATGGTGCGATAACATTTGCAATATCCATAATAATCTACGATGAATTATACGAAGAAAAATACCAATCACTTATAAATATCTGGATACAACTAAGCGGCACTTATAATATAGTTTGTGATATCATAGTCATGGGTTGGGGATATGGATTTGAGCTATTTTTAGTCGGTCTAATCGCGATATACTACTCATCTGCTATAAAAAGTAGTTATTTTAAAATCATAATTGTAATGGCACAATCCATAACTTATCTTGTTTTATACTATCTACTTGCTCATCAAGATATAAGCTATGGAAATGATAATTTAAAACATATATCATATATATCTGCATTTTTAGCAGTCGTATTTGTGTTCTTCTTTTTACATCAAAATTTAAATATAGTAGGCGCAGTAGATATTTTAAATTTGCAAAGAAAGAAAAAAGATTATCAACTCATAGCAGAACATGACTTTTTAACAGGATTTTACACTAGAGCTCCTATGCGCGAGATACTAACTAACCGCTTAAATATGCTAAAAAACAAAGAGTTAAAATCCATATGTATAATCCTATGCGACCTTGATAATTTTAAAAATATAAATGACACGTTGGGGCATATTTTTGGTGATACCATACTAAGCAGAGTTTCAGCTTCTTTAAAAAGTAGCTTTATAAAATATGGCAAACTTTGCAGATGGGGTGGAGAGGAGTTTTTAATAGTTTTAGAAAACAGAAATGCCGCAGATATAAAAGATATAATAGAATCAGCAAGACTAAAAGTAGAGAGATTAAATCCAGAAGGAATAAAAGTAAGCGTAACATTTGGCGCACTTTATCTCACGAAAATCGAAGAAGACTTTGAGTTAGAACCGACTATTCGCATTGTCGATGAGCTTATGTATTACGGAAAAAGTCAAGGAAAAAATAGACTGGTATTTAAAAATTATGAATATAAAAAGTGATAATCTATCAACAAATTTAAGAACCGTGCTAATTATGTTTTTAGTAGCTAGCATAGGTTACTTTATAGCTTTTATTAGTTTAAAAATATATGAATTAGCGATTGTTAGCATAATCGGAGTATTTATATATATTTTTTGCATTAAAACAGTAGATAAAAATGAACTTGAAAAAGCATTTTTTATAGCTCATATACAAATTTTGTTTAGCTCTAGTATAAGTGTTTTGATACTTGGCTGGGGATATGGATTTCATATTATATTGATAGCTTTAATATCTATTATGTATATTGATATATTTAGAAATAGACTTATATCTTATATGCTGGTTTTATCGGAGTCCATTATCTACATATCGCTATACTTTGTATATATTTTCAATGAAAAAGAGCAGCCAGTGCCATATTATCAAGACTACTTTTATGTGGCGAATTTTTTATTTCTTATAATTATGCTTCTTATCATATCTAAAATACTCAAATCCACAGATATCGCATACTTTTATCAACTAAAAGATGATAATGATAAATTTAAAAATGCATCTCAAACTGATGATTTAACCGGACTTATAAACAAAAGAACATTAAATTTAATAATAGACAACAAAAGACGAAGTAGTATGATAATCGCTATGTGCGATATAGACAACTTCAAACAGATAAATGACCAGTTTGGACACAACACCGGAGATCTTGTTTTAAAAACATTATCAAATATATTTTTAGATCATACAAATAAAACAGATATAGTTTGCAGATGGGGTGGAGAGGAGTTTATGATAGTATCTTTTGATATAAGTAAAAACGATTTTGTAACCAAAATTCAAAAGATAAAATTTCAAATTAGTGAAACTATCATAAAAGAAGGCAATGAAACGTTTAATTTTAGTGTTACTTTTGGGGTATCTGAAGTAGGAAATGATAAAAATTTACTTATAAAACAAGCAGATGACAGATTATACAAAGGCAAACACGGTACAAAAAACTGCATTATTTCAAAATAAACTAAAATAAGCAGCTTTTTAGAGCCGCTTATTTTTAAATATCATCTATATGTTTTAAAAATTCGTCATAAGGCACGTAACCTACAAGCTGTTTTGAGTCTAGCTCTTTTTTATCTTTATAAAATATAAGTGCAGGCGGACCAAAAACGTTGTATTTTCTCATCATAGCTATATCTTCAGGAGTATTATCAGAAACGTCTATCTTGATAAGAGTGAAATCCTTTAATCTTTTTATAACATCTGGATTTGTAAATGTTTTCTCATCAAGCTCTTTACAATTTACGCACCAAGTAGCCCAAAAATCGATCATAACAGGTTTTTGACTGCTATTTATAGCGGCTTCAAGATCTTTTAAATTTGAAACATAACTGAACTCTACTTTATCGCTGCTATTTTTTGATATCGCAGAATTATTATATGAATTTAAATTTGGAGCAAAAGTAGAAATGCTAAATATAGAAACTAAGATTATCGAAACTATAAATATCAATATTCCAGATGATTTTAAAAACTTAGTAGCGCCGTCTTTTGCTTCGTTGAACGCGCCTAGATATACCGCAAAAAATATTCCAAGAGCTCCGTAAAGTGCATTTGAAATTTCAGACCCAACTACTCTATCAAGCATCCAAACAGCCATTGCAAGCATCAAAAATCCAAATATTCTTTTTATCTCTTCCATCCAAAATCCCGGTTTTGGAAGTAATTTTGAACTACCAAGACCTATCAATAAAAGAGGAACTCCCATACCAATACTCATAACAAATAGAGCTATACCTCCAAAAAGAGCATCTCCGCTTTTGGCTATGTATAAAAGAGCTCCAGCAAGTGGCGCAGCAACGCAAGGTCCAACTATGAGAGCTGATAAAAATCCCATAACGCCGACGCCGATTATTCCACCTTTTTTCTCACTCTTTGAGTTTATATAGTTCTGAATTTTTTTAGGCATTTCGATGTTGTAAAATCCAAACATAGAAAACGATAACAGAACAAATATAATGCTAAAACCTATGATAACGCTTGGAATTTGAAGCAGTCCTTGAACACTTGCGCCAAATACGCTCGCCAAAACTCCTGCTAAAGCGTAAGCTAACGACATAAAAAATACATAAACAAAACTTATCCAAAAACCTGTTTTAGCCGATGGTTTTTGACCTGTTTTTGATACTATTATGCTTGAAACTATCGGAATCATAGGAAATATGCAAGGCGTAAGAGACAAAAGCAAACCATAACCAAAAAACGTGACGATAGTAAGAAGCTTGCCATCGTCAGTAAATGATTTTGCTATCTTATCTTGTTGTGAATCACTGCTAACTTTTTTATCTATATTAGAATTTGAAGATATAGTTTTTGAAGCAGATATCTCTTTTACTTGAGCTTTATCACCATCATAAGTAACGATGTAATGACTCTCTATAGGCTGATAACAAAATCCACTATAAGCGCAACCTTGGTAATTTAATTGTATATTAAATTCATTACTACTTACAAAATTCTTGAGCAAACCCTCTGGTATAAATAGATCAAAATTACCACCATATATATCATACTCATCGTGTTTTTCATATTTAGGTAAATTTAAAAACTCGGTTATATCGGTATCTGCAACCTTAACTTTAAGTTTATCTTTATATAAATAAACACTTTTATCTACTACGAGATTGATATTTATACCTTGCGTTTTATCGCCTGTGATATTGACTTTAAAAGCATCTTCTACGCTAAGAGGCTCAGCAAAAACGGTGCTAAAAAGCAAGATAAATGAAATAAGTAGCTTATGCAATGAATTTCCTTGTAAAAAATATTTGGCAATTCTACTTCATTTTTGTAAATATCTTCATCAAAAGCGGTAAATTTTAATGAAACTTTTAATTAACTAAGTATAAAATTATATATACTTTAAAAAGGAGCAAAAATGGAAGAAAAAAAAGATGATTTTGTTATGGTGAAAGTAAAAAAATCTACACTAAAATACGAAAAAGAACTTAGACAACTACAAATCGAACTTCTCAAATTTCAAAATCATGTAAAAGCAACAGGTCTAAAAGTACTAATTATAATAGAAGGAAGAGACGCGTCAGGAAAAGGCGGCGTCATCAAAAGACTTACTGAGCATATGAATCCTAGAGGATGTAGAGTTGTCGCTTTGGAAAAACCAAGCGATGTTGAGCGAACTCAGTGGTATTTTCAAAGATATTCAGATCATCTTCCAAGCGCCGGCGAGATAGTGATATTTGATAGAAGTTGGTACAACCGTGCAGGAGTTGAGCCTGTGATGGGATTTTGTACTCAAGAGCAACATAAAGAGTTTTTAAGACAAGTTCCTAAATTTGAAGAAATGTTGGTAAGTTCTGGAATTTTACTATTTAAATTTTACTTCTCTGTCTCAAAAGATGAACAAAAAAAACGCTTCAAAGATAGAAAAACAGATCCACTAAAACAGTTCAAACTATCTACAGTAGATCAAAAAAGTCAAGAACTATGGGATCAATATACGGTCGCAAAATACTCAATGCTACTAGCTTCAAACACTCCTTACGCACCATGGACAATCATAGTTAGCAACGATAAGAAAAAAGCTAGACTAAACACATTTAGATATCTATTAAGCAATGTTGAATATGATAAAAAAATAAGCAATGACGATATGAAAATAGATGACAAAATAGTCAAAACAGGAAGTACTGAGATAAGACTTATGGAAGAAAATCTTAGAAATGAGAATTTAAAACAGATAAACGGATAATGATTTTTAAGTATCTTACTAAATTTAATACTTAAATTTATATTTAAATTTAAATGTTTAATAAGCAAAAAACTATAACTGAATTTATATATTTTTGTATTTAGAGTTACGAATTTGATCGTAACTCTATTTGTTGATTTTTATTCGACTTCTGCGTCTATAACGTCATCGTCTTTTTTCTTTTTCTGCGCGGTATCGCCATCAGCACCTGCATTTTGATCTTTATACATAGCTTCGGCTAGTTTATGGCTAACTTCACTTAAAGCTTTCACTTTTACATCGATTTGCTCTTTTGAAGCACTTTCATCTTTTAATACCTCTTTTAGATCATTCAAAGCCGCTTCGATCTTTGCTCTATCTTCAGCTGGGATTTTCTCACCCATTTCGCTTAGAGATTTTTCAGTTTGGTGAGCTAAACTATCGGCTGCATTTCTAGCTTCTACTGCTTCTTTTCTCTTTTTATCATCTTCTTTGTGTGCTTCAGCGTCATTTACCATTTTATTTATCTCTTCTTCGCTAAGACCGCTTGAGCCGCTTATAGTAATGTTTTGAGCTTTACCGCTAGCCTTATCTTTTGCTGAAACAGTTAAAATTCCGTTTGCGTCTATATCAAACGTAACTTCGATTTGCGGTACGCCACGAGGTGCTGGCATAATGCCTTCAAGATTGAAGTTACCTAGACTTTTGTTGTCTTTTGCAAACTCACGCTCACCTTGAAGCACGTTTATAGTAACCGCGCTTTGATTGTCTTCAGCAGTTGAGAAAGTTTGAGACTTTTTAGTAGGAATTGTAGTTCCTTTTTCTATAAGTTTGCTCATAACTCCACCAAGAGTTTCGATACCAAGGCTTAATGGAGTAACATCAAGCAAAAGCACATCTTTTACATCGCCTTTTATAACAGCGCCTTGTATAGCAGCTCCGATAGCGACTACTTCATCAGGATTTACTGATTTGTTTAGCTCTTTACTAAATGCTTTTTTGACTTCTTCTTGCACTAGAGGAACACGAGTCGAACCACCCACCATAACTACTTCTTTTATATCGCTTTTGCTTATACCAGCGTCTTTGACAACTTCATTTATTTTTGTGATAGTTTCACCTACTAAGTCGTCTATCATACCTTCAAATTTAGCTCTGCTAAGAGTTTTTGTAAGGTGTTTTGGTCCTGTCGCGTCAGCTGTGATAAATGGAAGATTTATAGTTGTTTCCATAGCACTACTTAACTCTTTTTTCGCATTTTCAGCAGCTTCTTTTAATCTTTGAAGAGCCATTACGTCATTTTTTAGATCGATTCCAGTTTCACTTTTGAACTCACTTACTAAAAAGTCGATAAGTCTATTATCAAAGTCATCACCGCCTAAAAACGCGTTACCACCAGTTGCTAAAACTTCAACTACGCTATCGCCTGTTTCAAGCACGGTTACATCAAATGTACCACCACCTAAGTCATAAACTACGATTTTTTCAGCCTCTTTTTTATCAAGACCATAGGCAAGAGCTGCGGCTGTTGGCTCATTTATGATACGAAGTACATTTAGTCCTGCGATAGTTCCTGCTTCTTTTGTAGCTTTTCTTTGGCTATCATTAAAGTACGCAGGCACGGTGATAACAGCATCCACAACGCTCTCACCTAAAAACGCCTCTGCATCTTCTTTTAATTTCATAAGAACCTTAGCCGAAATTTCTTGTGGAGTATATGTTTTACCTGATATCTCAACGGCGCACGCACCATTTCTATCTACTATATGATACGGAAGACGATTTTTTGCTTCCCCGGCATTTTTCTCATTCATCATAAGACCCATAATTCTTTTTATAGAAAATATAGTCTTTTCAGGGTTTGTTACTGCTTGACGCTTTGCAGTATCGCCCACTAAGATCTCACCTTTATCGGTGAAAGCTACTACTGAAGGAGTCGTATTTTTACCTTCTTTATTTGGTATAACTTTGCTTTCGCCTCTTTCATATATGCTTACGCATGAATTTGTTGTTCCTAAGTCTATTCCTATTACTTTACTCATTTTTTATCCTTTTTAAATTTAATTTACTTATCTGATTTATTTGGCTATCACGACCATAGACGGTCTTAAAACTCTATCATTATATAGATAACCTTTTTGATAAACTCCAGCTATCTTACCACTTTCTACCTCATCTGTTTCTATATAATTTATAGCGTTGTGAATTTCTGGATTAAACTCTGCATCGGTGCTAATCTCCTTGATTCCGTATTTTTCAAAACATTTCTTAAACTGTTCTATGGTTAAGTTTATGCCGTCTTTTATCTTATTTGCTATCTCATCATCACCGCCTTGTAAATTTGAAGCGATCTCCAAAGCATCGATGACTGGAAGCAGATCTCTTGCAAAGCTCTCATTTGCAAATTTAACAGCTTCACCCTTTTCTCGCTCTAAGCGCTTTTTGATATTTTCAAAATCCGCAGTAGCTCTCATCAAGCTCTCTTTTGCTAAAGCCAACTCATCTTTTACATCTTCATTGAGCTTAGTAAAACTTACATTATCATCAAAGTTATCTGGTATATTATCTATATTTTCATTTTTGTTGGTATCTTCGCTCATGCTGCCTCCTTAATACTATTTAAAAATTTCTCATAATCGCTATAAACACTACCAGCGCAGATCATTACAGCATTTTTACCCTCATAAGTAACATCAGTTTTAATTCCCATATAACCAGAATCAAAAACCGGTTTAAAAGCTAAATTCGATCTGAAATAGTGTTCAAAAGCAGGATCTAAGATAGTTTTTATCCTCTCATCTTTACATATTTCAAATGCAACTTTTTCATTTTCTTGGAAGTAAATTCTACTTCTTTTTAGCTCTTTTATTTTAGCTCTAAGCTCACTAAGACCGACTTGCATAGTTATCCTATCAAGCTCTTCAAGGCTAATTCCTACTAAATTATTTAAAAATTTCTCTACTTTAGGATTAAATTTAATAACTATACTCTCGCTTTCAAAATCCAGAACTAAAAATCTATCTTTTAAATTCAAGATCTCTTTCAATGTTAGTTTTCCTGCGCCAAAAATCATACAGTAAATACCAAAATTATAGACCAAAAAATTTAAAATATCACTATCATTTATGATAAAATTATTATCAAATTTAAGTCTATTTTGCCAGTAAAACTGCATAGTTGAAACCGTAGGAATACGCCCACCGCTTATGTGAAGCTGAGTTATAGCTCCTTCATCGCTTAGCTTTTTGAAATAAACCCTAATCGTAGATGCCGGTATGCTAGTACTCATACGAGTTCCGAGTTCGCTTGAACCTATAGGCTCATTTGCTTCTAAGTAAGCACGTATGATTGATTCTAATATCAGATCTCTTTTATCTACCTTCATCTTAGCACTCTTCCTATTCAATTGCTAAGTGAATTATACAACATTGAGCCTATCTTTGTCAAGTCTTTTAAATAAAAATATTAAAATATTTACAAAATTTATATCCATCAACATAAATTTAGACTATATATACGTTTTTACGTATAAAATATATGTTATACCGTAAAGATAAACATATTTAATATACTTATATATTCTATTCAGTATATAATATAGTTTTTAAAGTATATTTAATGATAATTCTTGTATAATTTTACGTATGATAAAAGTTAGCAATATTTTTAATATATTACATAACGCCGTTGAGAGCCAAAATCTTGGAAATAAAATATCTCAATCGCAAATGGCTGAACGATTAGGAGTATCTATGAGAACATACCAAGACTGGAGACTGGGTACTACAAGTCCGCAAGCTGCTATGGCTATATGCAAAATGCTTTGCGAACTCGATGATGAAGAGGCTCTCCATACTATTAAAAAAATAAAAAAGGCTTTAGGAAACCGCTTTGAGTAAATTAACAAACAAAGAACGTACCGACTTAGAAAGCATCTTTTCACTGATATGCACCAAAGATAATGATTGTAAATTAATAGAGTTTTATAAACAATTTTATAAAGGCTGTCACAAAACAGTTAAAAAAATTAGAATAAAACTCTATAAAAAAGCCAGACGGTATAAACCGCTAATTAAATAATTCTTTATAATTTTTTTTCATAAATTCAATTACTTCTATAACTTCACCTACGCCTTGTGCTTCTGAATTTTCTAATACATCATCGATATTTTCGATATAAATATCACAAGCATCAAGAAGTTTATCTTTTTTCACTCCGGCAAAATACAACATTCCTTGCATCATTATATCAAGCTCGTAACTCATCTCTTCTTGCGTGATTTCGTTTTCATAATCTTTCATTTTGTCACTCCTGTTTTTTTCTCTATAAGCTGTGTTATTTGAGATTTTACCAACTCATAGTTATAACTATCCTTAAATCCGGTAAAAAATCCACCACTAGCATTTATATGCCCTCCTCCATCTACCAACTCTTTTGCCATCAAACTAACATCTAAATTTCCATTTGCTCTAAAACTAAATGTTTTTTTGCTAGTAACATCTAAAAAGAAATCATAATCTGGATTCGCCACCAAAAAGTCATTTCCGATAATAGACGTACTACCTATATTATGCGTTAGAACGCCTTTGTGACCTCTGTAATCTATAGTAAATTTATCTTTTTCAAAGCTTAAAAGTCTTACAAGATAAGATGAGTTGAGATTGCTAAGCGTGTCATCGTTTTTAAATTTAAAAAACGCCTTTTTTATATGATGTATCTCGTCATCTAGCTTTATGTGAGCATTATTTTGTCCTATAAATTCCATAAAAGAGTTCATCAAATAAAACATATACTCCATATGTTTCTCCTCAAAAAGCACCTTATTTATCTCTCTTGCTCCAGCTATAATGCCCATACAAACCTTGCCAAGCTCGAAATTTGGATCATCTTTTAACCATATATCTACCGCATTTACAACATTACAGTAAGACTCAAGCCTTTCATCAGCACCGAACATAGAACTAAAAAAATCATACGTAATCTTAGTTGCACATCTTTTAGAATCCATATAGTACCACTCAAATTTATCCGCACACTCAAGCCCTGTTTGGTGATGATCTAGTAGTATAAGTTTTATATTTTTATCGCTTATTAAATTCTCATAATGCATGCATTGCTGCATAGTTAAATTTAGATCCGTTATCAATACAATAGCTTTTTCGTCGCCTATTTGAGATAAAATATGAGTAAATTTATCGTCTATCTCTTTTCCATAGTTTGAGTTATAAAATTTGATATTTTTAAGATAAAAACTAGTCACTAACTGAGCTGAATATCCATCTAAATCCGTGTGACTGAGGTGGTAAATTTTCATATTTTTCCTTTTAAATTTCTGGTATTTCTATCACGCCTAATGTTTCAAACTGCGTATTTGGCGCGATCTCAGCAAAACTTAGTATAACTATATCTATGGCAAAGTTTTGAACTATATTTGCTATAAATTTTCTTATACTAGGCTCAACGCAAAGTAGCATATCGCCTTGTTCGCTGATATTTCGATTTGCTCTTTTTTGACGCAAAGCATTTACTATAGCCGAAGTTTGAGCCACATTTATCATTAGGTGATACGCTCCGTCTTTGTAATTTAAACTATCTATAAGCTTTTGCTGCACAGGAGCGTCTAATATATAGAAGTTCAGCTGACCTTTCTCATCTGCGTAAAGTGATGTTATAACTCGGCAAAGTGCAGCCCTTACATGCTCGATTATCATATCTAAATTTTTGCTTACTTCTGATACATCTCCTACTGCTTCAAGTATGCTCAACATATCTTTTATAGGAATGTTATTTTTAAGCAGAGCTTTTAAAACTTTTTGTATAAGCCCCACACTAGCTACTTTTAAAGTATCTTCTACTACAACTGGATATTCTGATTTTACTTTCTCTAAAATATTTTGAACCTCTTGTTTGGTAAGAAGTTCGCTTGCGTTTTGTTTGACAAGCTCACTCATATGAGTCGATATAACACTAGCTGGATCAACAACGGTATATCCACTAAGAATCGCATCTTCTTTTAATCCTTGATCTATCCATAAAGCATCAAGTCCAAATGCTGGCTCTTTTGTCGCGATACCATCTATATCGCTACTTACATATCCACTATCCATAGCCAAAAACTTATCAGCATATATAACGCCTTGACCGATTACAACGCCTTTTAACTTAAATCTATACTCATTTGGTGGAAGTTGGAGATTATCTCGTATTCTGATTTTTGGCATTAAAAATCCAAGAAGTCCAGCTATATTTCTTCTCATAGCGCGTATTCTTTCTATCAAATCCCCATCAGCTAATTTCAAAAGTCCATATCCAAGATCAAGCTCTAAAATCTCGATTTTTAGTATATCATCTATCTTTATCTGCTCTTCTTTTGCTATCTCTTCTTCGCTCTTTTTAGCAGGTTTAGCGTCTCCACCCGCATCAGCCAAAGTAGATGAACCTTGTTTTTGAGGTTTTTTTTCATCTTTTTTTATATTAGAAAAATCCAGCTTCCCTTCTTCTGTTTGCTTCATTATATAACCGATACTCAAAAATAAAATCGCCATAAATCCAAGCGAAAAAGTAGGAAGTCCAGGCACCAAAGCAAACACAAATAGTATAAATCCTACTATCAAAAGTGTTTTATATTCACCTAAAAGCTGGCTTATAACGCCTTCTGCGAAATTATCCTCATCTTTACTAGCTCTAGTTATGATAATAGCAGTAGCAGTTGAAGTTATAAGTCCTGGAATTTGACTGACCAAACCATCACCTATAGTTAAGATAGTGTATGTTTGAGCCGCATTTGCCATATCAAGATCATGCTGAAAGGTGCCTATTAAAAATCCACCTATTATATTTATAATAGTTATGATGATACCAGCAACAGCGTCACCTTTTATAAATTTAGACGAACCGTCCATAGCTCCATAGAAGTTTGCCTCTCCGATGATCTCTTGACGACGTGAGCGCGCTGTTTGCTCATCTATCAATCCAGCATTTAAATCCGCATCGATAGCCATCTGTTTTCCTGGCATAGCATCAAGAGTAAATCTAGCTTGCACTTCACTAACTCTTGTTGAACCCTTTGTTACAACCATAAAATTTATAAGAACTAATATACAAAATACTATAATACCTATAACATAATTTCCACCCACAACAAACTGTCCAAAACTAGCTATGATCTCACTAACTGCTTCTGGACCATTATGACCTTCACTCAAAATCATACGAGTTGTGGCTATATTTAAAGATAGGCGAAATAGCGTTATTATAAGTATCAAAGTAGGAAATGTACTAAGATCTGTCGGTTTTGGTATATATATAGAAATCAATATTATCAATACAGAAATAGACAGCGAAAGAGCTAAGAAAAAATCAAGTACCGGGCTTGGGAGTGGAACTATGATAATAGCTAAAATAGCTATAATAACAAAAACGACGGTTAGGCTTTTAGCCTTTACAAATGGTGCTAAAAACGGAGCAACCATCGTTAATATATTACGTTTTGTCAATTTTACTTCTTAATAATATCTGCTAAACTAATGTTGTCTAAAAAGTCATCAACTTTTAATTGCAATGAATTAAACATAGGCCACATCTTGCAAATATCGCCTTTATTGCTAGGACAATCGCTTCTTGCATTACTGCATTCAAATACAGAAGCTTTTCTCTTTTCAGCACTTTCTAAAATCTTTTTTATACTTATATTTACTGGCTTATTAGCTAAAATAAATCCACCATTTGCGCCTTTAAAGGAATTTAGTATTCCTTCTTTTGCAAGATTTTGCAAGATTTTAGCTAAAAAGCTTTTTGAGATTCCAAGTTCGGTTGACATTGTATCTACGTCTTTTGGAGAGTTACTTTGTGATAAAAGTATCAAAGATAACAAAGCATATTCACTAGCTTTAGTAAATAGCACATGGACTCCTTAAATTTTTGATTTTAATATTTTACCAAATTTTATTTAAATTTTGATTGATACGCTGGGTATCTTTTAAATTTAGCAGATTAAATTTAGTTTCAGCTTTCTTTTTGCTTTACTTAGATATAATTTCCGTTCAAAATTTAATTTAAATACCGCTCAGGAGGTCAAAAATGGCTTTAGATTCGGCTAAAAAAGCAGAAATAGTTGCGAAATTCGCTAGAAAAAGCGGAGATACAGGTTCTCCAGAAGTTCAAGTAGCACTTCTTACAAAAAGGATTTCAGAACTTACAGAACACCTAAAAATCAATAAAAAAGATTTTAGTTCTCGTCTAGGTCTTCTTAAGCTAGTCGGAAGAAGAAAAAGACTTTTAAAATACTTAAAAGCTAAAAACTACGAATCTTATACAAAACTTATCGCTGAGTTAGGCATAAGAGATAAATAATAAAAAAGCCCTATTTTAGGGCTTTGACTATGATAAAAGCTGCTTTAAATTCATTTCAAAATACGCCTTTTATAGCAATTATCAGCTATGATAAACCAGATGATAATATAATTTGCTCTCCACAAAACGCCATTAAACTAGGAATTAAATTTAAACTAAACGCTCTGAATCAAACACCAGTAAGCTATTTTTTAGAAAAATATCCAATTACTTTTGATGAGTACAAAAAAAGTTTTGATAAAGTTATAAACCACCAAAGAGATGGAAATAGTTATCTTTTAAATTTATGTTTTAAAACAAAAATAAAAACAAATTTAAGCTTAGAAGAGATATATAATCACGCAAATGCTGCTGCTGTTATCTATAAAAAAGATGATTTTGTATGTTTTACTCCAGAACCTTTTGTGAGCATAAAAGATGGATTTATCCATACGTTTCCTATGAAAGGCACGATAAACGCCGATATACCAAACGCAAAAGAGCTGCTTTTAAATGATCAAAAAGAGTTTAGCGAACAAGCTATGATGACAGATCTTATGCGAAATGATCTAAATATGGTAGCCACAGATGTAAAAGTAGAGCGTTTCAGATATATACAACGCGTGAAAAATTTATACCAAACCAGCTCGCATATAAGTGGAAAGTTGCGAAAAGAGCTTAAATTTGGCGATATTTTCAGCAAACTTTTACCAGCTGGATCCATAACAGGAACTCCAAAAATCCAAACTTGCAAGATCATAAAAGAGTGTGAAAATGAGCCTAGAGGATTTTATAGCGGAGTTTTTATATATTTTGATGGTAAAATTTGCAGGAGTTTTGTTATGATAAGATTTGTAAAACAAGATGATAATGGGTTATCGTTTTTTAGCGGTGGAGGCATAACAACTAGAAGCGACGCGAAAAAGGAGTATGATGAACTCGTACAAAAAGTCTATTTTCCTTTTTGAAACGATAAAAATCATCGACAAAGAGGTTTGTAACTTAAATTTTCATATAAAAAGAGCTAAAAACTCTACAATAAACGGTCTTAAATTTGATTTTTCGGATATTTTGCAACCTCCTTTTAACGGAACTCTTAGAGCAAAAGTGATTTATGATATAAATGGGAATTTAAAAAATGTAGAGTATTTTCCATATGAAATGCGCGATTTTTATGAGTTTAAACTAGTAAATATAGACTTTGACTACGATAAAAAATATCTCGATAGAAGCAAGATAGAAGCAGCAAAATCCAACTTCAATGAGATAATAATGATAAAAAACGGTCTCATCACAGATACCAGCATAGCAAATATCGCCGTATTTGATAGCTGCAACGATACATGGCTAACGCCCAAAACTCCGCTCCTAAAAGGAACGACAAGAGATAGGCTTCTTCAAAATAAATTTTTAAAGCAAAAAGATATAGATCCAAACGATCTCTTAAAAGCAAAAAGATTTGCCATTATGAATGCTATGATAGGTTTTTTAGAGCTAAAATTATTTAAATTTAGCTACTAAATTTAAATAAATAGATCAAATTTATATCTTTGCTAGACAAGCTCGTTTTATTTTTTAAATTTTAAAATA
Source organism: Campylobacter fetus subsp. testudinum 03-427 (assembly GCA_000495505.1). NCBI lineage: Bacteria > Pseudomonadati > Campylobacterota > Epsilonproteobacteria > Campylobacterales > Campylobacteraceae > Campylobacter > Campylobacter fetus. The sequence continues at coordinate 1,102,864 of CP006833.1, forward strand.
CCAAATTTCAGCTTTTTGTTCTCCTCTAAAAGCATATCATCGGGATTGACCAAAACTCCGATTTTCGCCGCTTTTAAAAGTGGAAGATCATTTATACTATCGCTATAAAAAACAGTATCTCCAAACTCATCTTGTGATAATAGCTCTTTTATGCGCTCCACTTTCCCCTCTTTAAATGCAGGAATTCCGCTCATACGCGCGCTATAAACTCCATTTATCATCTCACTGTTTGTGGCTAAAAACTCATCTATGCAAATGAACTGACAAATAGCCTTTACTATAAAATCGTTTGTAGCTGAGATAACTATCTTTCTGCCGCCGTTTTTATCTATCAAATTTAGAGCGTCTTTGTAGATGATAGGTTCTATTTTATCTTTTATATATCTATCTAAAAGCGGTTTTAGATCACTATTTTTCATACCTTTTAAAGGCATCAAAAAATGTTCTTGATACGCGTTCATATCAAGAACTCCTTTTGCATAATCCTCTTCAAAAATAGCTTGTTTCAAAACAAAATCATACTCCACAAAAGAGTTCTCATACATAAAATCAACCCAAAGCTTAGCACTATCTTCTTTTATAATAGTTTTATCAAGATCATATAGATAAATCATCCAACTCCTTTATCATTTCTAAATGAATTTCTAAAAATACGCTATCACCCACTTCATACAAAGAGTTTAAAGAGTGATTCAAAGTATCTACTTTTAAGCTTATACCTTTGGCGTCTATAGCGTATCTTATGATATTTCCTAAAAATATCTTCTCTTTGATCACCGCTTGTATAGATCCGTTTTTTGTTATTTCTATAGTTTCTGGTCTTATCGCAAGGTCTCTTTTAAAATTATGATTTACTAAATTTAAAAGTGTCTCAGAGCTTAGTATATTATAACTTCCTATAAAACTAGCTACAAATTTATTTTTTGGTTTAAGATATAACTCTAAAGCGTCACTATTTTGAGCTATTTTACCATCTTGCATAAGAATTATTCTATCACTCATAGCAAGAGCCTCTTCTTGATCGTGAGTTACGAAAATCGTAGTTAAACTCATCTTTTTAGTTATCAGTTTTATCTGTTCTCTTAGATGTTTTCTTATCTTTGCATCAAGAGCCGAAAGAGGTTCGTCTAACAACAGCATACTTGGTTTAGTAACAAGAGATCTAGCAAGAGCCACTCTTTGAGCCTGACCACCGGAGAGTTGATGCGGATAGGATTTTATCTCTTTTTCAAGCCCAACTGTTTCAAGCATCTTTTTAACTCTTTTTTCTATATCTTTTTTATCTACTTTTTTGATTTTTAATCCATAAGCTATATTTTCATAAACATTTAAATTTGGAAAAAGAGCGTAGTTTTGAAATACCATACCGATATTTCGCTTTTTAATGCTAATTTTAGTTATATCTTTATCATCTACAATGATCTTTCCGCTTTGCGGAGTACTAAGCCCACAGATACATCTAAGAAGAGTGGATTTACCACATCCAGATGGACCTAAAAGAGTTATCAACTCACCTTTTTTTGCACTAAAACTGATATTATCAAAGACAAGCTTATCTTTATATAATTTTTTTAAATTTTTGATTTGCAAATATGACATTTTAAACCTTTTTTCTATGACTTATGTATGAGCTTATAAAATTTGCTATAAATATCAAAAACAGATAGCTAATAATAGCTGCGCTTGAAATATGACCACTTTTGTTTTTGATGTTATAAAGATATACTTGAAGAGTTTCAAAATGCGCACCTGCAAGTATATTTGCATATAAAAACTCACCTATCAAAAATGAAAACGATAGAAATATCGATATGAGTATTGAGTCTTTTAAATTTGGAATTATCACTCTAAAAATAGCCCTAAATATACCATTTCCAAGAATATAATTTGAATAAACTATCTCTTTTAAATTCAAAGCCGCGATATTATTATCAATAGTTCTATATATAAAAGGCACAGCGATACAAAAGTAACAACCTATAAGTATGTACGGAGTCCCGCTTATAGTATCGCTATATAAATTTAAAAGTCCCGCACTAAGCACGATAGGAGCGATGGCAAAGGGCAAAACAGATATAAAACTCATTACATTTTTTAAATTTAAAAAGTAAAAATTTGCACAAAATACAACCGGAAACAAAAATAAAATAGCTAGAAATATCGCCACAAAACATACTAAAAGCGAGTTTAAAAGTGCTTTTAAAAATCTAGGATCGCTTAAAAGATCTTTGTAATGAGATATGCTAAATCCATCTGGTAAAATATTTGACGACCAGCTTGAAGATACTGAGTATATAAAAGTAGCCGCCATAGGTAAAACTATGATAAAAAACAACACCAAAACAACGCTATAATGATAAATTTTAGATAATCTACTCATATTTGTCTCTTGTAATTAAATAAATTTGATACAAAAAACAGCATTAACGCTATGATGAGCATCAAACAAAATAGCATAACGCTAAGCGCACTAGCTAAATACGGATTTAAGTCGATATCTCCTGCTATCAAAGATGCTATTCGCACTGGAACTACATTAAAGTTTCCACTACTAAGAGCGTAAATAGTAGCGTAAGCTCCAACTGCATTTGCAAATAATACTATGAAAACTCCGATTATAGATGGCATCATAATAGGTATGGCAACTTTTAACCAATAAATAGCTCTACTAGCTCCAAGTATATCGCTAGATTCGCTGCTTCCTCTATCTAAAACGTTAAACGCTGGATATAATAGCAAGATGGCGAGTGGAATTTGAAAGTAAATATATACCAAGTTTATCCCAACGCTTCCATAGATATCAACAACAAAATCAATCCCCAAATCCCTAAAAAGCAGATTTATAGCGCCGTTTGCACCCATTAAAATGATAAATGCAAAAGCCAGAGGAACCCCTGAAAAATTGCTAGTCATTGTATTTAAAGATAAAAATAAATTTCCAAAATGCGAGGTTTGAATTTTATAAAGCGAATATGAGCCAAAAAGAGAGATTATAAGTGCCACAAAACTAGAAATCAAACTTATATAAAATGAATTTAAAAAACTCTGCATAAAAAATCTACTCTCAAATATTTCTTTATAATTACCAAACCCCCAATCCCCATTTTGATCTATAAAACTATTTATCAAAATCCACAAAAACGGAGCTACGATAAACATAAAAAATACCGCAAAAAACGGGATTAAAAAAAGAGTTGCGATAAACTTTTCTCTGCTCATTTCAACAGCTCTTTAGTAAATTTTTTATCGTGATTTATACCTAAAATTTCACAAACCAAACCACAAATTTCACTCTGATCCACTTGAGTTTCGGCAAAACTAAACTTATCACCAAAAACAAAAAATGCTACGTCTGTTTCTATATCTAAATTCCCGCCATGAGTACCGTCGTTATTCATACCGTGATCACTTGTGATAATCACATTTACGCCCTCCTCTAGCCATTTTAGCACCAAAGGAGATAATATAGTATCAACTTTTCTAGCCGCATTTCTATACTCTTTGCTTTCGTGAGAAAACTTATGACCTATATCATCTATATTCATAGAGTGAAAAAGAGTGAAATCCAGATCAAATTTAACCCTCAAACACTCTGCATCGCTAAATAAATGACTATCGTTGTAGTCATCTTCATAGTAAAAAATGCCATAAGGTATATTTAAACTCTGCTCATTTATCACAATTCTATCTTTGAAATGGTTAAACAAAGTTTTATTATAAAGTTCGCTTATCCAGTAGTACGCAGCTGCACCGGCTTTTAAATTAGCTAGTTTTACATACTCAAATATACTTTTGTTGCTGCTAAAAGGTTTGCAATAGTTGTTTAGCACACCGCTTAAAGCTGGTTTAACTCCTGTCAATATACACTCATAAAGCGGTCTTGAGATAGATGGAAGTTCGCTTTTCATCTTATAAATTTTACCCATATTTGCATTGCAAAGTGCGAGCAAACCGCCCATACACTGCTGCGCCGTGCTATATTCAAGACCGTCTAAAATCACCAAAACTACCTTAGACATTTCATTTCCTTAAATAAAAATAATTCATTTTAAATTTCTAATTTTAATTTACATAAATTTACTATGCTATTTCATATTTATAATCACATTTTCTTGCCAAAGTCTTGGAAGTTTTTTCGCAGTCTTTTCCCAAACTTCGAGATTTTTTATAGGCTTAGCATTTTTATACTCATTTTCTGGTATAAGTTTATCTTTTACATCTTGTGGAAGCTCTATATAAGCACTTCTAATCGGTCTGGCGTAACCTTTTGCTAAGTTTATTTGACCTTTATCAGACAAGATATACTCTCTAGTAAGTTTTGCTGCGTTTATATTTTTAGCGTATTTGTTGATAATGGTTGTATAGCCACTAACTATAGAACCATCTTGTGGTATAGTTACTAAATATCTATCTTTGCCCACTTTATCTCTGTAATTAAGAGCGTTAAAATCCCAAATTACAGCTACATCTATCTCGCCTTTTTCTAAATTTGCGACACTAGGATCTACCATAGCTAAACGACCCTGTTTTGCTAATTTGGCAAAGAAATTTAAAGCTGGACTTAAGTCTCTCTCATCTCCTCCCAAAGCGTAATTTGCCGCTAAAACTCCACTAACTGCTTGAGCTGCCACGCTCACATCACCTACAGTAACCTTATAAGTTGCGTTTTCAAGATCTTTCCAAGTTTTTGGAGGATTTTTTACTGTTTGATTGTTTATTATAAAAGCTATAGTACCAGTATAAGCTAACATCCAGTGACCATCTTTGTCTTTTGCCCAATCAGGTATTTGATCCCAATAACTAGTTTTAAAAGGCTCACTAACACCTTCTAAAACCGCTATACGACCAAAACTTTGACCAACATCACCGATATCTGCCGTTGCATTTTTCTTTTCAGCTTTAAATTTAGCTATTTCTTGAGCCGAACTCATATCAGTATCACTATGTTTAAGCAAATAAATATTAGCTAAATCATTCCAAGTATCTTTCCAGTTTGCCCAAGTATCTGGCATTCCAACGCTATTTATAGCACCTTCTTTTTTGGCTGCTTCTATCAAATTCGAGTCTATATCAGCTGCATTTAATGCTCCAAAAACAATAGCCGTGCTAAGAAAAGTTTTAAGTATTTTCATTTTGTCTCCTTTAAGAAATTAACAAATTGTAATTTCTTTTGGAAACAAAATAGCTACAAAATTATGATTTAATTATTTAAAAGCTATAAATGTAGCAAAATTTGCCCATTTAAAAATCGTTTCTACGCCTTTAAAACCTGCATTTAAACAGAGTTCTTTATTTTCATTTTCGCTATATGGGATAAGGATATTTTCCAAAGCTTGACGCTTTTGTGCGATCTCAAATTTAGAATATCCTTGCGTGTGTTTATAATTTTCATATATTTCTATCATATCAAGAGTTAATTTTTTATCTTCATAAACTAGTTTTTCGCTAAAGATAAATATTCCACCGCTTTTTAAATTTAAATATACCTTTTTTATAAATTCCTCTCTTTTTATAGGACGAATGAATTGCAAAGTATAATTTAAAATAACAGCGTCACTACCGCTAAAATCAAAATCCAAAATATCACTTACGTATAAATTCAAATTTGCCAAGTAAGCCAAAGATCTGTTTCGTGCAGTTTTTATCATAGCCTCGCTGCTATCAACACCGTTTAAACTTAGATCACTTCTAAGCTTGAAAATCTCAAGCAAAGTCGTAGCAGTAGAGCAACCAAGATCAAAAACTTTAGCATTTGGTGACAAATTTTTACTTAAAATTAAAGCGATAAGAGACTGCACATCGCAGTAATACGGCACGGATCTGCTGACCATATCATCAAAAACACTCACTACACTCTCATCAAACTCAAACTGCTTTTTTATAGGACGTTTAAAAACCTCATCTCTCAAACTAAATCCCTTGCGTGTATATAATCATCTTGCAAGCTCAAATCACAGCATTTTGCGACGTTTCTTGCTATGAGCATATCTTTTGATATCTGAGTTTTTAGTTCGGCTAGAGAGTCGAATTTAAAATTATCTCTAATTCTCTCTATAAAACAGACCCTAACTTCATCTACATTATCTTTTAAATCTACATCAAAAAGATGACTTTCTATGCTAAAAACGCCATCTGTGGTAAGTCTATTGCCTATAAAAGTTATAGAACTATAAGTATCATCGCCTATTTTTGTTCTAGTTGCATAGACACCGTCTTTTGGGGTAATGTAAGGCTCAACTACCAAATTTAGCGTCGGATATATACTCTTTTTTCCTAGACCTTGACCGCTTATGACTCTACCTTTAATGCTATATTCGCGTCCTAAAAGGCGATTTGCTCTATATATATCACCGTCTCTTAAAAAACGCCTTATAGCAGAGCTATGGACGCCTAGCCCATCAAAACTGAACTCATTTACAACTAAAACTTCACCGTGAAATAAATTTTTAAGATCGTGCTTATCCCAAGCTCTATCTTTTCCAAATTTAAAGTCATAACCAACGACTATACGTTTTAAATTTGGAAACTCATTTTCTAAAAGTTTTAAAAACTCATCTCCTCTAAGCTCCACAATATCTTTTAAATAATAGTAAAAACAGGGTACTCCAGCATATTCTTCTCTCCTATCTCCAGGAGTTATACAAGCTTTATCGCTCTCTACAACGACCAACGCGCCGTTTTTGCCTAATTTTTTTATAAGCTCTTTGTGGCCTTTATGAATACCATCAAAATGACCTATAGCGATGGCTTCTATCTTATCTTTTGACATAGTAGTAAAATAACTCAAGGTTACCCTCCTTACCGGTGATTAGAGACTCTTTGCTCTTTTTTAAACTCCAGCCAAGTTCGCTTGCGGCTATCTCAAATTTTGCTTTAGATAGGTTTATCAGCTTTTTATCTTTGACAACGCCTTTTTTGCTTCTTTTTGCATTTGCTCCTACTTCAAACTGCGGCTTAAACAGCAAAATTATATCTCGTTTAGCTAAACGGTCGATATCATTTAAAATTTGTAAAATAGATATAAAACTAACATCAACCGTGACTAAATCAAATTTAGGCGAATTGAATTTTCTTATATCAGTATTTTCTTGCACTATAACTCTTTTATCGTTTCTTAAAACGGTGCTTAATTGAGCGCTTCCCACATCTAAAGCAGTTACGCTTTTAACACCGTTTTCAAGTAAAATTTGTACAAATCCACCAGCGCTGCTACCAACATCAAGAGCATTTAAATTTAAAAAACATGGTTTTAATTCGTCTAAAAAACCTTTTAGTTTAAGAGCAGCTCTACTAACATAAATATTATCATTTACAAAAACTCTCTCATCGCCATTTACTTCTAAACTCGGTTTATCTATCATACTTTCGTTTAAAGTTATATTTTTTGCTTTTATAAGCTCACTAGCTTGATTTCTGCTAATGCCAAGAGTTGTGGATACAAAAACATCGGCTCTCATTTTAAACTTTCATACTCACTCTCATCTATCGTTCTTACGCCTAATTTATTTGCTTTTTCTAGCTTACTTCCAGCTTCATTTCCATATAATACAAAATCCGTTTTTTTAGACACGGAGTTAGATATTGTAGCGCCATAGCTTTCTAACTGAGCTTTGAACTCATCTCTGGAGCGCGAAAGAGTGCCTGTTATGACTACAGTTTTTCCTGAAAATATATTTGTTTTTAGCTCTAAATTTTGTATTTTTGGAGTGATGAACTCTAAAAGTTCTTTTATCTTTTCTAAATTTACTCTCATAAACTCAAGATAACTAAGAGCCATAGCTTCACCAAATCCATCTAAAGATAAAAGCTCTTCAATAGTTAGCTCAAGCCACTTATCTCCGTAATTCTTTGCTATTTTTTTAGCCGCAACTTCACCGATATGCTCGATACCCAAAGAAGTTATAAATTTATCTAAATTTGGAGTTTTAGAGTTATCTATAGCTAATAGCAAATTTGAGATTTTTTTAGTTTTAAATCCCTCAAGACCTATAAAACTAAGCTCATCAAGCCTATAAATATCAGCGATATCTTTAATAATATTTTTTTGATATAAAAGCTCTACTATAGCATCGCCAAGACCATCTATATTCATACATTTTTTAGATGCAAAATAGATAATAGAACTCACAACTCTAGCTTTACAAGTTAGATTTTGACACTTTATAAAAACGCCTTCATCCAAAAGTTCATTTCCGCATTCTGGGCAAATTTTGGGGCGGATTATCTCGCTTTGAGTTCCGTCTCTTCTATCTTTAAATACTCCAGTGATCTTAGGTATAACATCTCCACTTCTTATCACGGTGACAAAGTCGTTTTTCATCAAATTTAGTCTATCTATCTCATCGAAATTATGAAGCGTAACATTTTTTACAAATGCACCATCTATCAAAACTCCATCAAGCAACCCTACTGGAGTTACGACTCCTGTTCTTCCTACTTGTAGCAAGATATCTATCAGTTTTGCAGTCTTTTCAGTAGCAGGAAATTTATAAGCTACCATAAATTTTGGAAATTTAACAGTATAACCAAGCTGATTAGCTTTTGATAGATCATTTACTCGTATCACCATTCCATCCATCAAAATAGGCTTAAGCTCTCTTGCGCTTAAAAGCTCTTTATAAGCAATTTTTAACTCATCGATACCTTTGATAACTTTACAAAAATCATCACGTAAAAAACCAAGACTCCTCACAAAATCCATAATCTGCGAATGCTTATTAAATTTCAAAGAGTTCTCTCCAACTCCCCACGGATAAAACTTAAGTTTTCTTTGCTTAACTATACTATTATCAAGCTGCCTAAGACTTCCTGCTGCTGCGTTTCTTGGATTTGCTAAAGGCGGTTCTGAGTTTTTGCTACGCTCACTATTTATCAGTTCAAAATCATCTTTTGATATTACGACTTCGCCTCTTATTTCTATTTTGTCTTTATAGTCTATTTGCAACGGCACTGAGCTTATAACTTTTGCGTTGTTCGTAACATCTTCTCCGACGCTTCCATCGCCTCTTGTAGCAGCACTTATAAGATTTCCGTTTTCATAAAGCAAATTTAAACTAGCGCCATCAAATTTAGGTTCAGCAAAAAACTCGCAATCTGTTTTATCTCCTCTTAAAATCCAAGCAACAAGCTCACTATCGCTAAATATATCTTCCATAGACCACATTTTTGCGATATGAGATATCTTTTTAAACTCATCTAAAACTTCTCCGCCGATTCTATTTGTAGGAGAGTAAGAGAGTTTTAAATCCGGATTTTCTTTTTCAAACTGAACTACAGCGTTATAAAGCTTGTCATACTCATCATCTGATGCTATCGGAGAATCATCGGTATAATAAGCCTTTGCCCATAAATTCAGCCTATCGACCGCTTTTAAATAATCATTTTTATCCATCTAACCCTCAATATCCAAATCTCTATAAGCAAGCGCTAGTTTAAACATCTGCGCATGTTCGCCAACATCATGAACACGCACTATACTAGCTCCGTTATAAAACGCATTAAGATGTAAAAATAGCGTTCCAGCCAATCTCTCATCAACACTACTCTTAGAGTAAAAATCAATAACCGATTTCTTACTAGCTCCGACAAAAAGAGGATAACCAAAATGCAAGAAATGCTCCAAATGCTTTATCAAAATCATATTATCTCTAGGCGTTTTTCCAAATCCTATCCCAACATCAAGATATATATCCTTCGCTCCCAAACTCTCTAAAATTTCCAGCTTTTTACTGAAAAAATCATCAACTTCACTTAGAATTTCACAGTCGCAAACATTTTGTTGCATAGTTTGTGGATCGCCTTTTTTATGCATAAGACAGTAACTAGCACCAAATTCCTTTGCTAACGTGGCTAATGAGCAGTCCGCGCTTATATCATTTATCATACTAAATCCGCGCTCCAAAGCGTATCTAAGGCATTTTTTATCAAAACTATCAAGACTTAGTTTTACCTTTTCGTGTAGTTTATTTGCATAAATTTCATCGATAACTGGTTTAACTCTATCAAACTCAAGTTCGCTACCTATATACTTGCTTCCTGGGCGAGAACTTACCATACCGATATCAACGTAACTAGCGCCATCATTGATCATTTTTTCTATCTTAAAAACAGCTTCGTGTATATTTGTTCTGCTGCGTGGATTAAAACTATCTTCATTGAAATTTAAAACACCCATTATAAGAGGATTATCCGGTTTTTTGAACTCTTTTGAGATAAATTTAGCTAAAGTTTTTAGTCCGAAATCTTGCATTAACTCCTTTTTAGCCAAATAAGAAATTTGCTTATCATTTGCTATAAGAAGTGCATTTTCAAGCTCATCTCCGCCTAAAATACTTCCTTTTGAACTAACTAGCTCAGCACCTATGCTCAAAGCGTCTTGCTTTAAGATATTTGCTGCGGCTCTTTTTATATCTTTTATATAAAAAAAGTTCAAACGGCTCTTTTGTTTCATAATATTTAGCCCAGCTTTTTGAGGCTTTATGGTATCGCAGATACTTTCAAATCCGCTATTTGCATCTATCTTAAAAACTCTCATCGCATCCTTTGCATAATCAGTAATAAAAGCGGTGTTAAAACCTGAGTTGATTTTGCATTTAGATCAACTAAACGGTAAATTTTATAAAAATATCTATAATCTTCAGCACTAAAAGAAGCTCCAGAGTCGATAGCTTCGCAAACTATCGACTTTACTAAATTTAATAAAGAAGTTTTATTTAGTTTATCTACTTTTTCTAAAGATATGCTTTGTTCTATAAAATTATATATATCTTTAAGCTCTAGTTTTTTTAAATTTAAACCAGTAGCCGCTCTTTGTAAATTTAACTTTCTATTTTCTATCATAAGTCTTGAACGAATAGTGGGTAAAAGACTATTTTTAGACGGCGCTACAAGGATAAAAACGCTGTTTTTTGGAGGCTCTTCTAGTATCTTTAGAAGTGCGTTTTGCGGTTCAATCCCAAATTTAAAAGCCATTATAACTATAACTTTTTCTTCTATTTCAGCTATGTAAGCCTCATTTATAATCTCTTTTGCATCATCAACCAAAAAATTATCATATTCAAAAATACGTAAAAAATTCGGCTTAACATCTCTTGTAAGCTCATCTTTGACGCTATTAAAATCGCTTGAAATTATGATTTTACTATGCAAAACTTCTCCTATAAACTTACTTTACCAAACAAAACTGCGTCTATACTTTTATCAAATAGTCTAAACAAAGATAGAAGTTTAATATCGAGCAGATCATCATTTGAGCTTAGATAAAAGCTATTTTGTGCTTGTTCATCAAAAAGCCACATATAGCTATCATCTTTACTTTTTGCTATCAAAGACAACTTTGAGCTTGACTTTCCTACGTAAAAATATATAAATCCATTTGGAAAAGCGATACTTAACATATCTTCTAAAAGATTTATCTCCTCTTTAGAGTTTATCTCATTAAATGATGGATAAAGCGATTTTAAAGATACAAAAGGAAGTATCGGTCTAGCATTATCTCTACGATTAATATTTCTTAGAAAATAGCTCTCAAACCACTCTCTTTCCTCATCGCTAATGACTATAAAAGTAACACCATCAAACAGATATTTTACTCTAGAAGCAAGCAGTGGAGCCCACTCCACACGCCTTTCTTCCATCCAACTCATAAGAGAGCCTTCATCTCTTATAGCTTCTAAGCTCCACTTGATAAAATCAGTCATTAGTTATCAAGCTCATAAGCTTTATGAAGTGCCCTAACTGCCAACTCTCCATATTTTGACGCTACTATCATAGATATTTTTATTTCGCTAGTAGAGATCATCTGTATATTTATACCCTCATTAGCCAAAGTTGAAAAAGCAAGACTTGCTACGCCACTATGACTCTTCATACCTACTCCAACAACGCTCACCTTTACTACGTCGCTGTCTATTTCAACTGATTTTGCCACACCATCTACAACGCTTCTAGCTGCTTCCATCTCATTTTGCGGTACTGTAAAACCAAGACTTGTTGTACCGTCTTCATGGCTTGTGTTTTGAATTATCATATCTACATTTATATTTTTTTCAGCAAGTTTCTTAAAAATTCCAGCTGCAACTCCTGGCTTATCGACAACACCGCGCATAGTTACTCTTGCTTGATTTTTATCTAAAGCGATGCCGCTGATTAATGCTTGTTCCATACTGCTATTTTCCATATTTGCCTCTCCTGTGATTAATGTTCCTTCATTATTATTAAAACTACTTCTAGTAACTAAACTTACATTTAATTTTTTAGCTAGCTCAACGCTTCTGTTTTGCAGTACTTTTGCACCCATACTAGCAAGTTCTAGCATCTCATCATAACTAATCTTTTCAAGCTTTCTAGCTTTTGGCTCTATACGAGGATCGGTTGTATATACTCCATCTACATCAGTATAAATTTCACACAAATCAGCATTCAAAGCTCCTGCTATAGCAACAGCACTAAGATCACTTCCTCCACGTCCTAAGGTAGTAACGTGTCCATTTGCATCAACGCCTTGAAAGCCTGCTAAAACTACGATTTTACCTTCGTTTATAGCTTTTTTCATATTTGAATTATCTATACTTATAATTCTAGCTTTTGTATAAGTATTATCTGTAAGTATGCCAGCTGATCTACCGCTCATAGCTACAGAAGAGTACCCTTTTTCATTTAACGCTATAGATAAAAGTGCGCTAGTAACTCTTTCTCCTGAGCTTAATAGCATATCCATATCGCTGGAACATGGCTCGTTTTTAGTAAAATACTCAGCATATTCAATTAGCTTATTAGTTACTCCACTCATAGCTGAGACTACGACTACTACGTCATTTCCAGCCTTTTTTGTCTCTATCACCCTTTTTGCTACTTCTTCAATCCTCTCAAGCGTACCGACACTTGTTCCGCCGTATTTTTGAACTATAAGCATTAAATATACCCCTCCTCTTTAAAATATTTCAGTACCTTATTATATACGTTTTTTTTAAAATGATTAACGCTTTCTAAAACTTCATTTTGCATAACAAATCTATAATCATTAAACTCTGGATTTTTAGTATTTAAGTTTATCTTTGCCATCGGCTTAAGTCTTACTAAAAAATATTTCTGTGTTTGACCATCGTATGGAGCCATTTTTTTAGCTATATTTTGTGGAAAATCATAGCTAAGCCACTGCGGATGCTCACACAAAATCTCAACATCGCTAGTGCCTATCTCTTCTCTTAGCTCTCTTAAAAGTGCATCTCTTGGGACTTCTCCCTTGTCGATTCCACCTTGGGGAAACTGCCATGCACCGATTATATCATATCTTTGAGCTATAAAAATTTTACACTCAAGCGGATAAGTTGGAGATAGGATAACTGCTGCTACATTTGGTCTGTAGTTTTTCTCTTTATCCATTTTTTTTCCTAAAATTTTAAAAAAAATGCTACCCTAAAAGCGTTTAAAGTTTAATAAATAAAAGAGTTTTAAGAGATATTTTTATACAATTTTCTTTTAGTGAAAAGAGGAACTTTGCAAATCTACATACATATACCATTTTGTGAATCAAAATGCCCTTACTGTGCTTTTGGCTCTCACAGCGATAAATTTAGTCTCACGAAGCGCTATTTTAACGCACTTAAAAGCGAAATAAACAAATCCATTTTAAATTTAAATGAAAAAATAAGTACGATTTTTATAGGTGGCGGTACGCCTAGTAGCGTTGAAGCTGGATTTTACTCAGATATTTTTGAAATTATGAAACCAAAACTTGCTAAAAACTGCGAGATAACAACCGAAGCAAACCCGAACTCAGCAAGCTTAAAATGGCTTTTAGGAATGAAGGAGTTTGGAGTAAATAGAGTAAGTTTCGGAGCTCAAAGTTTCAATGAAAAAAAGCTTAAGCTACTTGGTAGAATCCACTCAAAAAACGGTATTTCACAAGCTGTACAAAATGCCAAAATGGCCAAATTTAAAAACATAAATATAGATCTAATGTACGGAACAAAGCTTGATACGAAAAAACTTCTTTTGTCTGAAGTTGAAAATATTTTTAACTTAAATATATCTCACGTTTCAGCCTACTCTTTGATGTTAGAAGAAAATACTCCATTTTTTGAACGTATAAATCTCAAAAAAGATAGCCCCTCACTAGCTAAATTTATGATACAAGAGTTGGAAAATATAGGTCACAAACAGTATGAAATATCAAATTTCGGAAAACCTTGCTTACATAATATAGGCTACTGGAAGCAAAAAGATTACCTTGGATTTGGAGCTTACGCAGTGGGAACTGTAGGAGAAAAACGATTGTATTCTCCATCAAATTTAGAAGCCTATATCAAAAATCCTTTTGAAAAATCAGTAGAAAATTTAAGTAAAAAAGATAGATTAAACGAGCATATTTTTCTTGGGCTTAGAAGTATAGTTGGAGTTAAAAATTCAAATTTAAATGATCTGCAACGCCAAAAAGCAGATATTTTAGCTAAGAAAAATAGAATTTATATAAAAAATGGGCGCATTTTTAATAAAAACTTCTTACTTAGCGACGAAATTTATCTATTCTTAACCTAGCAATTAGAAAAAAAATTGTAAAATGCTATACAAAAATCTATAATTAGGAATACCTATGTTTGGAATGAGCCTACCAGAAATAATCATAATAGCGATTATTGCGGTTATTTTTTTAGGTCCTGATAAATTACCCGATGCTATGGTAAAAATAGCTAAGTTTTTCAAACTATTTAAGCAGACCGTAAATAGCGCAAAGAGTACATTTGAGCAAGAAGTTAAGATAGCCGAACTCAAAGAGGATGCAAAAAAATATAAAGATAATATAGCAAACGCAGCTAGTAGCGTGCGCAAAAAGCTGACTTTTGAGGAGCTTGATGAGCTAAAAAGTACTGTTGGTGACGCAAAAAGTAGCATAAATGAGAGTTTAGCAGATATCAAAAACGAGATAACTAAAGATCCTTTAACAATGCTAAATAACGATCCATTAAATAACGAAACTCCAAACGAACCATCAAGCAATCCATCACCAAATTTAAATTTAGAAAATAAAGAAATAAAAAAAGAGGCATAATGTTTGAAGATTTAAGACCACATTTAATAGAACTTAGAAAACGACTTATCATCAGTGCATTTGCTGTTATAGTATGCTTCATAATATGTTTTAACTTCTGGAATCCGATCTTAGCTTATATGAGTGCTCCTTTAAAAGCGGTATTACCAGCTGGAAGCAACATCATCTTTACTCAAGTTGCAGAACCGTTTTTTACCGCTATGAAAGTTGCATTTTTTGCTGGGCTGTTATTGGCATTGCCGGTGATATTTTGGCAATTTTGGCTATTTGTAGCTCCAGGACTCTATGAAAACGAGAAAAAATACGTTATTCCGTTTGTTATAAGCGCTACTCTTATGTTTTTAGTAGGAGCTGCTTTTTGCTACTATTTTGTAGTTCCAGTCGGTTTTCATTTTCTTATAAATTTTGGTGGAGAGCTTTTTCAAGCACTTCCTAGCATAGGAGACTACGTAGGATTTTTTACAAAACTGATAGTAGCCTTTGGTATAAGTTTTGAGCTTCCAGTTGTTACATTTTTCTTAGCAAAGCTAGGTATGATCGACGATAAAGCACTAAAAGGATTTTTTAGATATGCGATAGTAATTATATTTATATTTGCTGCTATTATGACTCCTCCTGATGTACTTAGTCAATTTCTACTAGCTATTCCACTTATAGCATTATATACTCTTTCTATATTTATAGCAAAAGTAGTAAATCCGGCAAAAAAAGATGAAGAAGAAGATGTTCAAGAAAATCAAGAAGAAGAGCAATGAGCGATATATTCAGCCTTTCAAGTTATGACTATAAACTTCCTCAAGATCTTATAGCTACTGCTCCAACAATGCCAAAAGAAGAAGCAAGGCTTTTAGTTTATGATAGACAAAAAGATAGCCTGCTTCATCTTAAATTTAAAAATCTAAATGAAATTTTACCAAAATGTGCCATAATTTTTAATGACACAAAGGTGATAAAAGCTAGAATTTACGGTCATAAAGATAGCGGTGCAAAGATAGAAATGCTTTTAAATCAGCCGCTTCAAAACTCGCTTTTTAGCTGTTATATAAAAGGCAAAGTAAATGTTGGAACTACGCTTAAATTTGACCTTGGAGTTGAAGCTGAAGTTTTAGAACTAAAAGACGACTCTAGCCGTATAGTAAAATTTAAAAAAAATGAGCAAATTTTAAACACAAATGAAATTTATAATATCTTATCTCATATAGGTCACGTGCCGCTTCCTCCATATATAAAAAGAGATGATACTGCAGATGATGAGATCTGGTATCAAAGCATATTTGCCAAAAATGAAGGAGCTGTCGCAGCTCCAACAGCAAGCTTGCATTTTAGTGATCAAATGCTTAATGATCTAAACAAAACTCATAATATCTCATATATCACTTTGCATGTAGGAGCAGGTACTTTTAAAGGAGTTGAACACTGCGATATAAGAGAGCATAAGATGCACAGTGAGTTTTACTGCGTTTATGATGAGGCAAAAAATATTATAGACTCAAATGTAAAGCTTCTAGGTGTCGGAACTACTGTTACTAGATGTGTTGAGTATTACTATAGAACTAAAAAGACGCAAGGATTTTGTGATCTATTTTTACAACCTGATAATAAGCCTTTGAGGCAGGATTTTTTACTTACGAACTTTCATCTACCAAAATCAACACTGATAATGCTCGTAGCAAGTTTTATAGGACTTGAAAAAACGATGGAAATTTATAAACAAGCCGTAGAAAATAGATATAAATTTTACTCTTATGGCGACTCGATGCTTATAATTTAGGAGAATATTTATGAAACTTTTTATAGGAATTTTACTACTTGTTTTAACTCTATTTACAGCGCAAGCCAAAGAAGAAAAAACTTCTACAAATAGCAGTTCAGATCTAAAAACAACATATTTCTCATCGTATCATTTATACTCAAACAAAAACGATTCTGCTTTGATAGATAGTATTATTTTTACGGCTATTACGGTGGTTTTTATCAGTTTGATTATGCTTATTATATTTTTAAGAGTAGAAAAGATTAAAAAACTAAAGTCAAAAAATAGATTAAAAATAATACAAGAACCATTTTATATGGAAAAAATACATAAAAAATTTATGTTATCAAAGCCCCAGCAAGGTGATATCGTAGAGAGACTTGAACTATTTTTTAAAATACTCCATATAAAAGCTGCAAAAAACAATAATGTAGTTGTATTTAACTACGATCCAAAACAGCACAGATACTTTAGTGCTGATTTCAAAATCATATCATACGCAGTGCATATGCTAAATCAATTTGTCATAAATATAATTTCAAACTCATCTATAATTCTCACTATAAAAAATACAAATATAACAAATCGTATATATAAAGTCACCCTAAAAGCAAATGCGAATATTTTAGAAATGGACGACAACATCAAAGATGCTTTAAAAGGAAAAACAAAAAATATAAACTACAAAAAACTAGTTATAGCATCAAATATAGCAAAACTTCTAGGATCAAAACTAAGATATCAAAGCAAATCTAGCGAATTTGAGTTTAGTTTTAATCTGCTTTTAACTCCGCTGCAACAAGATAATAAGCATAAATTTATAAATGAGTATAAAAATGAGATAAACGCTCTCATCGCTGAAGATGATATAAATTCGTTTCATACATTAACTGCGGGATTAAGGCATTATGATATAAAAATAAAACCAAACTACACTTGGGAAATAGTAAAAAAGCATATCACGGATACTATTTTTAGACCAGAATTAGTATTTATACAAGCAAAAATTATCAAAAAACTGTCAAAAAATGATATTAATATTTTAAAAGAGCATAAAGAGAGAAAAAACATCACATTCATAATACTAAGCAACAACGCAAGCTATGATGATGTAAATAAAGTTTTGGATTTTGAAACATTTACATTAAAACAACCTTATACGCAAGATGCTCTTTTAGCCGTACTAAACAGATCCCAACAAGTAGTTATGGGGGGGGGTATGGCGAATTTCTTGGGATACAAAACAGAAAAAATCTAAAGCTTCATTAAACGCGATATAAAAAATGCATCCATAGTAGCATCAGGTAAAATTCTAACTCCAAATTCGCTCTTTAACGCTTGTTTTAAATTTATATCTATAGGAAGAACTTGGATTTTAAACTTTGAGTTTAGTGCATTTTTTATGACCTCTTCATTTTCTTCTTCATAAAAAGTGCAGGTGCTATAAACTATCTCTCCACCGCTTTTTAGCGCATTTAAAGCTGAGTTTAGTAGCTGTTTTTGAAGTTTTGATATATTTTTTATCTCTTTGTGCGATTTTTCTTTAAAGTTTTCATTGTAACACGAGTAGCTAGAACAAGGTGCGTCAAGCAAAATTTTATCAAATTTTTCAAAACAAGTGCGAGAAACGCTTCTTGCATCTTTGTTGTATGTTTTTACCCATTCGCAGTTATATTTTTTTAAATTTGATTTTAATGTAAAAAAGCGATTTGTATCTAATTCCATAGCAGCTAGATAACCACTTTTTTTCATAAAATTTGATAGAGCTACACTCTTTCCTCCAGGGCTTGCGCACATATCAAGAACGCTTTGTCCAGGAGTCACGTTTAGTGTCAATGGAGCTAAAAAACTACTTGGATTTTGTATATAAATTTTACCACTGTTGAACAGATCGCAACGCGTTAAAACAGTTTTAAAATTTGACTTACAGATATAAAAATTCTCATAAAATTTAAAAAACTCCACGCCTAAGATCTTAAGTTCATCTAAAACGCTTTTCTCATCGGCTTTTAATAAATTTATAAAAAACCCAACATCTTTTGGATTAAAAAAACTATCCCAAACACTACTAAATTTATCGTGCGGAACTAAATCATACAAATCATCTTTAAAACTCATACAAATCTCACAAAATATTTAGATATCTTTTTAAAATCACCATAGCAGCGATACTATCAAATTTGCCATCTTTAGAATCTTTGGATAATTCACTAGCTTCGCAGCTGCTATAAGCTTCATCAACATAAATTATCTCTGCATCAAAACCCACCAAAGAGATAAAATGCTTAATTCGTCTTTCCATTTCATCTTCGCAGCTACCGCCTTTTGGCAAACCAACTACTAGTTTTGTTGCATTTTTTTCTTTTAACATTTTTAAAGTATCTTTTGCTGCTTGATTGCGATTTTTACGTAAAATAGGCTCACTAGGAAGCACAACAGTCGGCAAAACAGCAACCGCAACTCCTATTCTTTTTAGTCCAACATCGATAGCTACTATCAAGATAAAAGCCTTACATATACTCCATCTATAGAGATTTTACCATCTAGTTCATATTCATACAAAGCGTCTCCAAATCTCGCGTAACACTCATCAAAGTTTTGATTTGTTTTTATAAACTCCAAAACATCGTCTTTGCTCAAGTCACTATTTAGACTTCCAAATTTAGAAGCAAACTCATCAAAATCAGATATTAAATTTGCTCTGTTTTTACTAAGCAGATCATTTGTTCCATTACTCTCATTAAGTCTTTGAGGCAACACAAAAAGAGGAATTCCCATATCCAAAGCAAGTCTTGCACTAGACATTGATCCACTTTTCATATCTGCTTCTGCTATTATCACGGCGTCGCTTAGAGCTACGACTATCCTATTTCTTTCTAAAAAACTCCAAGGAGTCGCAAGAGCATTAGGCTCATACTCGCTAAGAGCTAACGCATCTTTATAAATTTTTTCTATCATTTTTGAGTTTTGAGCTGGATATATGTTACCAAGTCCATTTCCAAAAACTGCGATGGTGTTTGGAAAAGCACCTTCGTGAGCATGTATATCAGCGCCTATAGCAGCTCCGCTCACTACGCAAATACCGTAATTTTTAAGAGTAGAAGCTAAATTTAAAACAAGATTTTTTGTATAAGAAGTGCATTTTCTTGAGCCAACTATCGCTACTTTAGGGAAATTTAAAAGTTCTAAATTTCCTTTATAGTATAGTCTATTTACAGGTTTTTTTAGCTTTTTTAAGCTTAAAATATCAGTTATAAAGTCCATAAATATCTTTTAAATATACTACTTCAACATCTTTTAAAATAGTTTTTTTAGCAGCTTTAATCGTTTCAAAAGTTACTTTATAAGGATGGCCGATTGCTATAGCAAAACCATTTTTCTTCGCTTTTTTTATAGCTATTTCAAGCTGTTTGAGTATAGCGACGCTACTTTGATCATTATCTATAAATACATCTCTAAAAACGTATTTAAGTCCCATTTCTTTGGTGATTTGTTTAGCTTTAGAACCTTTTGACGTAAGACTATCAACAAATAAAATATTATGATTTTTCATAGATTTTAAAAGCATTTTCATAGACGAGTAATCACTTGTAAATTTACTTCCAGTATGATTGTTTATATAAGCTACATTTCCAAACTGCTTTTTTATTGCTGATATTCTATTTTCTATCTTACCTTGCGTATCGCCTACATTTAATGTATTTTGCTCATTTTTCTTGAAAAATATCGCTTCTAAAGGCAAATGAACCATATAAAACTCAAACTGTTTTGAGATCTTTACGCTATCTGGATAAAAATCTGTCGGCGGAAAAATAGACGGAGTTATCTTTAGCCCTAAAGACTTTATATCTTTTGCTTGAGCCATTGTAGAAAGATCATCGATTATGATAACAAGCTTTGGCTTTTCAAATTTATGGATATCTTGCTTTTTCGTCGTTTTTTCGTCGTTTTTTTGCTCATATTTTAAACTTGAGTTCGAGATATTTTCATCTGGTTTTGAAGTAATATTTTGATCAGCAAACATAGACATTTCTTTTTTCAAATTCGGCTTTAAAGGCGCGATAATCTGTTCTTTTGGCAATGCAGAAGTTATATTTTGATCAGAATCTGAGATATTACTATCTATTTTAAATTTCAAAGTTTCAAAAAGTTCAGAAATATTTTTATCTTTTTTTAAATTTGGTCTATTTAATGATATATTTTTATCTTTAGAAACTTCATTTTTTTGTGTATCTAAGTAACGTTCTATCTTTTTTATAGTCTTTTGACTATCTAAATTTGGATCTTTTTTAGAGTCAAAAACAGTGTAAATTACACCAAAAATCGCAAACAAACAAACAGCTATACCGATATAAATTAAAAAAGCCCCTTTTTTAGTTTTAGGGGCTTTTTTTCTAGGTCTCTTTGCCAATTAGTTTTTGTCTTTATTGACTAATCTGCCTTTATTTATCCAAGGCATCATACCGCGAAGTTTTTCACCTGTTTTATTAAGCAGACTTGCTTCGCTAATCTTTCTCTCAGCATTCATTTTAGTATATCCAGCTTTTCTTTCTAAGATAAAGTTTTTCGCAAAAGTACCGTCTTGGATCTCTTTTAAAATAGCCTTCATAGCAGCTTTGCTACTTTCATTTACTACTCTTACTCCACTTACGTAATCGCCGTATTCAGCAGTATTTGATATAGAGTATCTCATATCTGCCATACCACCTTGATAGATAAGATCAACTATAAGTTTCATCTCGTGCAAGCATTCAAAATACGCCATTTCAGGCTCATATCCAGCTTCAGTTAGAGTTTCAAATCCAGCATTGATAAGAGCGCAAAGTCCGCCGCAAAGAACAGCTTGCTCACCGAACAAATCAGTTTCAGTTTCAGCTTTAAATGTAGTCTCTATGATACCAGTTCTTCCGCCGCCTATCGCACTTGCATAACTTAAAGCTAGATCTTTTGCCTTACTTGTTGCGTCTTGAGACACAGCGATAAGATCAGGAATTCCTCCACCATTTACAAACTCGTTTCTAACAGTATGACCCGGGGCTTTTGGAGCTATCATTATACAGTCGATACCTTTTGGAGGAACGATTTGACCATAATGTATGTTAAAACCATGTCCGAAAGCTATGGCGTTGCCTTCACTTAAATTCGGCTCTATCTCAGCTTTAAAGATATCAGCTTGAAACTCATCTGGAGTTAAGATCATTATAAGATCGGCATACTTTGTAGCCTCGCTTACGCTCATTACTTTAAAGCCTTTAGCTTCTGCTTTTGCCCAACTTTTTCCTTTTGGATTTAAACCTACGACTACATCAACGCCGCTATCTCTTAGGTTTTCAGCGTGAGCGTGACCTTGAGATCCAAAACCTATCATAGCAACTTTTTTTGATCTAATTAAGCTTAAATCGCAATCTTTGTCGTAATAAACTGTTATCGCCATAACTTTTCCTTTTTTAAAATTTATTTGGGAATTATACTACTGTAGAAATTTAAAATCACTGAAATTTAAAAAAATTATTTAAATTTAAGTGATTTAAAAAGCCAAGTGTTGTAAAATATACAAAATTAAAATTTCCGAGAAGAAAAATGAATCAAGCAATATATAAAAGTATAAAAACTTTACCGCCACTTGATGATACGATTGTAAGAATACAACAAATCTGTAATGATGAAAATAGCAATATAAACGATCTTATAACAGTTATACAAAAAGATCCTATGCTAACAGCAAATATATTGCGTTCGGCTAATAGCCCGCTTTATGGATTTAGTCGAGAGATAACAGATATAAATAGAGCAGTTACGCTTTTTGGTATGGCTACCATAAGAGGCCTTGCGCTTTGCGGAGCGATTAAAAAATCTTTCTCTATAGATCTATCTCCATATAACATAAGAGATAGTCAATTTATGGAGATTGCCACAACTCAAAATGCCCTTGCGTTTAACTGGTACAACAAAATAGACAGAGAACTTTTAAACATACTATCTCCTGCTAGTTTTATGATGGAAATAGGAAAAATAGTTATCGCAAAAGAAATTTTAGAAAATGATAAAAGCGCCGCTTTTAAAGACGCTTTAGCACATATCAGCACTCCATCAGAACTATCTGATTTAGAAACCGATATGGTAGGAATTTCAAATGAAGAAGTTACTGTAAAGATATTTGAGCAGTGGAATTTAGAAACAGAAATGATAGATGCTATACTATACTCAAATAGCCCAGATGACGCTCCAAATCACATAAGAGCATCATCTATAGCACTTAAAATCATAAAAAATAGCGTTAATATATTTGGTATATTGAGTGATGAGAATATACAAAGCACATTGACACTTCTTGATACTTATGGATTAGAACAAGCTAAATTTATAGATGCGGTTAAAAAAGTAAAAGGGTGAAAGAGTTTTTAAACGCTCTTGCAAATGGCGTAGATGATAAATTTATAAAAATAGACGAACGAGAGATTCTGCGAGTACTCGAGCAGATAAAAGCTGTTAAAAAGCATAAAAACAAATTCTACTTAAACGATGGATACGTCTGCGGTAAGCTTGATATAAGCAGTGGGGGTACGGGATTTTTGATGCCGTATGATGCGCGTTTCAAGCAAGATATAATAATAGAAAATCGAGATTTAAACGGTGCTCATTTTGGTGATATAGTATTAGCAAAATTAACAAAATCTAAAAAATCCAGACTTCACGCAACAATGATAGCAGTTTTAGCTATGGCAAATGAGACAAGCGTAGTTTATACCAAAAAATTCGGTCAAGTCATAATGGGAGTAAGTATCCCAAATGCTCTTACTATAGCACTTAAAGCCAGTCAAAAATCCTTAAAAGAACTACCGATAGGAACTGTTTTAAAAATCAATAATCTAGATAATGATATAACAGAAGTTTTAGGTGTATTAAGCGATCCATCGATAGATGAAAAAATCTCATTAGCAATCTATAATAAAAAAAATCTTTTCCCAAAAATATGTGAAAACGAAGCAAAAAGTTTTGGAGATAGCGTAGATAAAAGTATGTATCCAAATAGAGTGGATTTAACAAATTTACCGTTTTGCACGATAGATCCTGTTGATGCGAAAGATTTTGACGATGCTATTTATTATGACGTGAAAAATCGAACCATATATGTAGCTATAGCCGATGTTAGCGAATACGTAGCTGCTTATAGCGGTATAGATAAAGAGGCTAAATTTAGAGGATTTTCCATATATTTTCCTCATATCGCCATTCCTATGTTACCAAGAGCGCTTAGTGAAAATATCTGCTCTTTAAAACCAAATTGCAATAGGCTAGCTTTTGTATTTAAAATATCTTTAGATGAGAGTTTAGAACCTGTGAAAGAGGAGCTTTTTGAAGCTGTTATTCACTCTAAAAAACGATTTAACTATGATGAAGTAGATGAAATTTTGGCTTTAAATTTAAAAGCGGACGATGAGATACAAGAGTGGATTTTGCCACTATTTGAGACTGCTAAAAAGCTTAAATTTAAAAGATTGCAAAATGGATTTGACTTTAGAAGCAAAGAACTTAGAATGAGCATTTCTCCAAATGGAGATATCTTGAAAACAGCGTATGAAAAAGAGACTCCTTCTCACTCTCTTATAGAAGATTGTATGCTTTTAGCAAATAAAGCCGCCGCAAAAAAAATAAATCACGGTATATTTAGAAACCACGCTCCAGCCGATCTTAAAAAGATAAACACGCTTTTAGACGATCTAGCAGTTCTTGGCATAGAAGCTACTTATGAAAGCGATCTAGTAGCACTAATATCCAAAATCCAAACTCAAGCAGATAGTTTAAATATCAGAGAAGACGTCGATAAACTCATCATAAAAGCACAAAAAAGAGCAGAATACGCAAGCAAGCCAACTGGACATTTTGGTTTAGGATTTGATCTGTATTCTCATTTTACAAGTCCGATTAGGCGTTATTCTGATCTTATTTTACATAGACTTTTAAAAGCAAATTTAGCAAATAACGCAAAACTTTTCAACTATCTTCTTTTGGATATAGAAGGAGTTTGTAGGGGGCTAAACGAACTTGAACGCGAAGCTGATAGAGTAGCGTGGGATTTTATGGATAGAAAATTTGCAAGATGGGCTGAAAATCATATCGATGAAGTATTTCGCTGCTATATAAGTGAAGTTGGCAACCAAACAATAGCTAAATTAGACGACGAAATCAAAGGAGCGAGAATATACATAGAAAACTTTACTTGCTCACTTCTTGCTTCTGTTATGGTGCAGATAAAAGAAGTCGATATACCAAACGCAAAAATCATAGGAAAAGTAGTACAAAAACTAGATGTATAAAAAAGAGTTTCAAAATCTACTAAATTCTAATAGATTGCCAAACTATTTTTTACTTTTTGGCAATGAAGAGTATCAAGTAGAAATTTTTGCTAAAGAG
This sequence comes from Campylobacter fetus subsp. testudinum 03-427, assembly GCA_000495505.1. Classification (NCBI taxonomy): domain Bacteria; kingdom Pseudomonadati; phylum Campylobacterota; class Epsilonproteobacteria; order Campylobacterales; family Campylobacteraceae; genus Campylobacter; species Campylobacter fetus. The sequence continues at coordinate 1,128,081 of CP006833.1, forward strand.
TTTATTTCTAAATTTAAAAAAGAAAATTTGCTTAGTTTGTACTTTGATGAGTATGATTTTGGTATTGCAAAGTCGCATTTAATGGAGTCATCGTTATTTTGCGATTCAAGTACGCTACATATAAAAACAGATAAAAAAATACCAGCAAAAGAGTTAAAATACCTGATAGATCTGTGTAAAAAAAATGCAAATAACGCATTTATATATGAGCTGCACGAAGGCGATATGAAGACCATTTTTGATACTAAAAAAGTATTTGGTGAAAATTTTGTTAGATTTTTTGCGCCAAATACTCCAGCTGAAGGCGTTAGTTTGCTTATGTATCACGCTGAAAAACTTGGACTAAATATACAAACATCTGCGCTTTATCAAATTTATAGTTTGCAAAATGAAAGCTTATATCTTGCTAGCAGCGAGTTAAATAAATTAGCAAATTTAACCAAAACTATCAATGACGATAGTGTAAAAAAGTTAGTTTTTAGTTTAAATGGGGTTAGTTTTGAACTATTTTTTAATAAACTTATCGCTTTACAAAACATAAAAGATGATTATTTTAGTTATACGAATGATTCAAATTTCAATGAAATTGCACTGATAAACTCGCTATATTCATCTTTTTTTAGACTATTTAAGATACAAACCTATGTTAAAATCAATGGTAAATTTGATATAGAAAAAGCTATAGGATACACTCCGCCTCCGACCATTTTAAATCAGATAAAATCACAAGCCCTTAGCATAAAAACGGAGTTATATATGGATATTTTTATGAAATTAAACTCTATAGAGTATGATATAAAAACAAAAAAAGATATAGATAAAGAGTGTTTTTTGCTATCGTCTATCTTATCCATACAAAATTTAATTGCAAAAAACAGCAAATCTTAAGCAAGACTTCGGTACTATGATAAGCTGCATTTTATGCACAAATCCTTGCTCTTTGAATTATCAAAAAGAGCTAAAATCCATAAGGAGAACGAATGAAACATTATGAGCTTTTATTCATCTTAAAGCCAACATTGACTGAAGATGAAGCTAAAGTTAAAGTCGACTTCATAAAAGAAGTTATCACAAAAAATGGCGGCGAGATCGCTAACGTAATAGAGATGGGAACTCGCAAACTTGCTTATAAAATAGACAAGTATGAAAGAGGAACTTACGTAGTTATATACTTTAAAGCTCCTACTCAACTAATCGCAGAACTTGTAAGAAACGTAAGAATCACTGAAGAGATCATAAGATTCTTAACTGTAAAATATGAAAATAAAAGAGAGATATCAGCTTGGGACAAGCTAAGCAAAGGTCAAAAACTAATGCCTGCTAAAAAAGAGCTAAAAGCACCGGAAAAACCGGTTGAAGCAGAATAATAATCACTAAAAGGTTGCAAAATGTTTAATAAAGTCGTTTTAGTCGGTAATTTAACAAGAGATATTGAACTAAGATATGCTCAAAGCGGATCTGCTATCGGTAGCACAGGTATAGCAGTAACTCGCAAATTTAGCGGTGCAAACGGTGAAAAACGTGAAGAGACATGCTTTATTGACATTACATTTTTTGGCAGACAAGCTGAGATAGCAAATCAATACTTAAACAAAGGAAGTAAAGTACTTGTTGAAGGAAGATTAAAATTTGATCAGTGGCAAGACCAAAATGGAAACAACCGTTCAAAACATAGCATAACCGTAGAAAGTATGGAGATGTTAGGAAGTCAGACACAAGGCGGATTTAGAGATTCTCATCAAGACCAGACAAATAGCCAATACTCTAATACCAGCTATTCAAGCAATTACCAAAATCATACTGGATACCAAAATGATAGCAATATGAATAGCGGTTATAGACAACAAGAGTCGTTTGCTCAAAAAGCACCAAAAAGAGCTATGAACGAACAGCCTTATGAGGAAAAAATCCCAGAGATTGATATCGACAGCGATTTACCTGCACAAAGCCAAAATCGTCAAAATAAACCAAAACAAAATATCGATGTCAATATAGACGATGAAGAAATTCCATTTTAAAAGGACAATATAATGGCAGAGAAAAGAAAATATAGTAAAAAATACTGCAAATACACAGAAGCTAAGGTTGAATTTATAGATTATAAAGATACAACTCTTTTAAAATACTGCTTATCAGAGAGATTTAAGATTATGCCAAGACGCCTAACTGGTACAAGCAAAAAATATCAAGAAATGGTAGAAAAAGCTATAAAAAGAGCAAGACACGTTGCTTTAATACCTTATATAGTAGATCGTGATAACGTAGTTACAAATCCTTTTGAAGGTATGTAAAACAGGAGTTTTGGTCTTTATGACCAAAACTTACTTAAACCAACTTTTTATCTTATCAAAAATACCCTCATCACCTGAACTTTCACCGCTTTTTATACCAAAACTATTTTGAAGTTTTTCTAATAACTCTTTTTGCTCATCAGTTAATTTTTTTGGAGTATTTATAGCTATTTGTGCTATGAGTCTGCCTTTTAATTTTGTGTGAGTGTTTTGTATTCCTTCATTTTCAAGCACAAACTGCTGTTTATCTTTAGCTCCAACTGGGAGTTTAAGCTCACTTTCCCCTCTTAAAGTTGGTATTTTTATAGTTTCACCAAGCATAGCTTGAGTAAAAAATACAGGAATTTCTATATAAACATCATCGCCGTTTCTGACAAAATGCTCATCATCTCTCACATTTATTCGTACGTAAAGATCTCCGCTGCCATTAGAAGATTTATTTCCTTTGCTTTGAATGCGTATTCTATTTCCATTATCAACGCCTTGCGGGATATTTATTTTGATATTATCACTAGTTTCATTGTATCCATTTCCAGAACAATCTGAGCATTTATCTTTTATAATCTCCCCAGTTCCAGCGCAATAAGGACAAGTCTGAACAAAATTCATAAATCCTTGTCTATGGCTTATCTTTCCACGTCCGCCACAATGCGAACAAGTTGATTTTTTACCGTCTTTAGCTCCAGTAGCGTTGCAAGTTTCGCAAGGTACTTTATAGCTATACTTTATCTCTTTTTCACAGCCAAAAACAGCCTCATTAAAATTTAAAGTAATATTTACTTCTATATCCAATGGGTATTTATAGCTATTTCTAGAACTTCTTGTTCCACCAAAATCACCGCCGAAAAATGAACTAAATATATCTCCTAGATCAAATCCCTCATCAAATCCACTGCCGCTTAAACCATCTTTTCCATATCTATCATAAATACTACGTTTATTTTCATCGCTTAAAATTTCATAAGCTTCATTTATACGTTTAAACTTTTCTTCGGCTTCTTTATCGCCTTGATTTCTATCTGGATGATATTTTAGTGCAAGTTTTCTATATGCTTTTTTTATAGTTTCACCATCAGCATCTCTTGAAACTTCTAAAATTTCATAGTAATCAAACTCCAAACCGCTTCCTTTAATTAAAATTTTAACCAAGTATTCTATCTAAAAAATAATAAATTTATCCCTAAATTTAAAAATATTCATATATGACAAATATATCCAAAAACTTAACTTATTTTTAGTTCATTTACTAAATTTAAGTTAAGTTTTTACTATTTTTTTGATATAATTAAATACAAAATTACAGGAGTAAAAAAATGATAAATGTCCTAATGATAGAAGATGATCCGGAGTTTGCTCAGATACTATCTGAATATCTTTTGAAATTTAATATCAAAGTTACCAATTACGAAGATCCGTACTTAGGACTTAGCGCAGGTATTAAAAACTACGACCTGCTTATTTTAGACCTAACTTTACCTGGAATGGACGGCTTGGAAGTCTGTAAAGAAATAAGAGAAAAATATGATATTCCGATAATAATAAGCTCAGCAAGAAGCGATGTAAATGATCGAGTCGTAGGACTACAAATAGGAGCCGATGACTACTTACCAAAACCTTATGATCCAAAAGAGATGCACGCTAGAATCATAAGTCTAATAAGAAGATACAAAAAAACAAACGAAATACAAGAAGAAACTACAGATACAGCATTTAAAGTAGATGATAAACGTCACGAAATTTCTTATAGTGGCAATGTTTTAACACTAACCCCTGCTGAATACGAGATCTTAGAATATCTCATAAAACAACATAGTTTTTCTGTATCTCGCGAACAGTTAGTATATCACTGCAAAAGCTTAAAAGACAAAGACTCAAAAAGTCTTGATGTGATCATAGGAAGATTAAGATCAAAAATAGGCGATAGTTCAAAATCCCCTAAACATATATTTTCAGTGCGCGGAATCGGTTATAAACTAATAGGATGAAATACTCTTTAACCACGAAAATCACGATTATTTTCGCTATCGGATTTACCGTGATTTGCGCACTATTTTTTATGTTTTCAAAGCTTCAGCATGAAAGCGTGTTAGATAAAGTTAAAGAAAATCAGTATAACTCCATAAATTGGTTGCTTTCACTATATAAAAAGTCAAATATGCCAGAAGATTGGGAGCAGTATTTTAAAAATTTCAATCTAGCATACATCAAAGATCCAAATTTAGAAAAATTAATCTTAAATAACGGAGATCTAATCGAAAGAGTAGATACTCCAATAGGTATAATAGAAACTATTTTTTACGCAAACGAACTATTTTTGAGGATAAAAAATCAAAGTGTCGTCATAACGCTTCAAAGCACTTTAAAAGGGACGAATGACTCACTGTTGATAGGATTTATCATCACTATAGCACTTTTTATATCTCTATATGTTTCTATATTTAAAAGTCTTTTACCGCTTAAAAATTTAAGAGACGATATAAGAAAATTTGCCGCTGGAAATATGGATAGTATCTGCTGCAAAAATATAGTAAAAGGCGATGATGAGATAGCCGAAGTCGCTTACGAGTTCAACAACGCAGCGTGTAAAATCAAAGAGCTTATCATGTCAAGACAGCTGTTTCTTAGAACTATTATGCATGAGTTAAAAACTCCTATCGGCAAAGGTAGGATCGTCAGCGAAATGCTAGATGATGAAACACAAAAAGATAGGTTGGTGGCTATATTTGAAAGATTAAATATCTTGATAAACGAATTTGCAAAAATAGAGCAACTGCTAAGCAAAAGTTACGCTTTACAGTACGAAAACTACCATTTTAGTTTGATACTTGATCAAACAAAAGATATATTGTTACTAGACGATTTTGATAATAAAGTAAGCGTGGATATAAAAGAAGATGCCCTTTTAAGAGTTGATTTTCAGCTATTTTGTTTGGCGATTAAAAACCTAATCGACAATGCACTAAAATACTCAGATGATAAAAAAGCCATCATTATATGCGATAAAGAGTATATCTGCATAAAAAACAGAGGAAATCCGCTCGAAAAACCTATAAAGCATTATAAACAAGCATTTATAAGAGACAACACCTCAAAAAGTACAGGTATGGGGCTTGGATTATATATCATAGAGCATATTTGCGCAATGCATAAATTTGAATTTTTATATGAATATACAGACGGTTATCATACATTTTTTATAACCTTTAAAAAGCCAACAAATGCAAAAACAAAAGCTTGAAAAATTTAACGAGCTTGTGTCTTGTTTCGAAAAAATACCCGGAGTAGGTAAAAAATCAGCACTAAAATATGCGTATCACGTAGCTTTAGGAGACTCATTTTTTGGTTTAAATTTAGCTCACACCATAGAAGATGCAGTAAGATTTCTAAGACACTGTTCAATGTGTGGCGGCATAAGTGAAAATGAAATTTGTGATATATGCAGTGATATAAATAGAGATAAAACAACTCTTTGCATAGTAGAAACACCAAAAGACATACTAACCATAGAGCATTCAAACTCATTTAGCGGTCTATACTTTGTCTTTGATGACGCAAATAAACTCGATAAATTAAAATCCAACATCAAAGAAAATGGGATTAATGAGCTGATTTTTGCTTTAACTCCTAGTATAAATAGTGATGGTATGATACTATATATAGAAGATAAATTAAAAGATTTTGATGTGAGCTTCACAAAAATCGCGCAAGGCATACCTACTGGAGTTAGTCTTGAAAACGTAGATATTTTATCTCTAAGCAAAGCGATAAAAGATAGAAGATCTTTGTAATAAGAAATAAGCAACTTTTGATTTAAAGTTGCTTATTTGGTTTTTAAGTGTCTATAATTAAAAAAGATAACTTTTTGATGAAGGCTTAAACTAGAAGTTTTATAACTAAATTTTGATAAATCTCACAACTTCCATTTAAATCCAAACTTACCACTCACTCCCTCGCTTTTACCTACTAAGCCTACAATTCCTAAGTCAAGACTTAGTTTATCGTTATTGCTTATAGGTTTTAGTTTTATACCTGCTTCTAGACTTCTTGTATTTCCTTTCATACTTGGAGAGTCTAAGTCATAGTTATAGCTGATATTTCGTCCTTTGGCTTCTGCGTTAAACTCTTTAGAAAAAGAAGCTCCACTATATAAACTTAAGTTCTCTTTTAGTTCATAGTTATACAAAAAGCCTAGTTTAGCAGAAACTGAGTTTATAGCATCAAGTCTAAATCTATCGTTTGTGCTCATAGTTATATCTTCACTATCAACTCTTGTATAAAATACCTTTGTATAGATATCTAAATTTGATGAGTTATTTAAATTTATTACCTTACCTAGTCCTATATGAGCTCCTATATAGTATCTCTTAGAATCAAAACTAGAACTAATAGGAGTAGCTATACCAAAGTCATCACTACTAAAGTCGCTTTTTATCTGACCTACTCTAAGAGAGTTTTCAAAGTAGTAGTTATTTATCATATCAAATTTACTTAAAACTCCAAATCCATAGTATGAGCTATCACCACTTCCTTTTATATCTCCAGTGCTAAAGTTATTATAACTATCATAGTTACCAAATCCAGCTTCAAAAAACGCACTATACATAAAGCTATCGTTTGCTTTTTTAGCAAATCCTACTAGTAAGCTTATACTTTTTACATCTACGTGAGAGCCTGTTTTATTTCTAGTGGAGCTTACATTAGTATTTCCTATGCTTGTTTCATTTGCACCACTAGCATTGAGAGCTTGGCTCATATCTTGTAGTCCTGATTCTAAGGCTTGATTGCTGTTATTTAGCATAAGAGAACTTACAAATCCTCCTTCAAGTACTGCTTTTTGTTTTTCATTTATAGTATAAGGAGTTACTGGCTGGACTGGAACTTCAGGTTCTATCACAGGTTCAGCTGGATCTGGTTCAGTTGGGATTACTGGAACTTCAGGTTCTACTGGAGGTTTGGGTTCTACTGGAGTTATAGGTGTTGGAGGTACATAAGGAGGAGGAGGAATTATTACTGGCGTGGAGGGTGGAGTTAAAGAAGCTACTATCTGTTTTATATCACCACCACTATTAACAGTGCTAAGAGTAAATTCATATGAGTTGCTTATACCTTGCATTACTTGCATATTATTGCTCATATCATTAGGTGAAATTAAGCTTCCATTTGGTTTATCTATAAGAATTATCTTATCATTTGAGCTTAAAACTGGAGTATCTCCCCTTATCGCTCCTACTCCTATTTTTGAGTTTGATAAATCTGTAGGTCCTGTTTTTGTATCATCACTTAAAGTTAGTAAAGTATCATTTGCTTTTATACTTTTATCTAAATAGAAATTTATAAACTCAAAATTTGCTATATCTTTAACTTCTAAATTTGAAGTTTTTATATTTAGAGTGTTGCCTGTGGAGCCTTTATTTCCACCGTAGATTATGGTATCAGTTCCAAAAGTCGGATTTCCAGAAGTAGGATTTCCAGAGATAGTTATAGTATTTAAATTTGATGAACCTGAACTGCTATTACCACCATAGATATTTCCACTTATAGTTCCACCAGATATATTTATGGTATTTAAATTTGCTGAACCTGAACTGCTATTACCACCATAGATATCGTGATTTATAGTTCCACCAGATATATTTATGGTATTTAAATTTGCTGAACCACTATCGCTATAACCGCCAAAAATATTGTTATTTATAATTCCACCTGAGATATTTATGGTATTTAAATTTACTGAACTTGAACCACTATAACTATAACCGCCATAGATATTTTTACCTATAGTTCCGTCATAGATATTTACAGTATTTGAATCTGATGAACCAGAAGTACTACTACCGCCAAAGACATTTTTACCTATAGTTCCGTCATAGATATTTACAGTATTTGAATCTGATGAACCAGAAGTACTATCACCGCCATAGATATTTCCACTTATAGTTCCACCAGAGATATTTACGGTATTTAAATTTACTAAATATGAACCGCTACCACCATAGATATCATCTATAGTTCCTCCATAGATATTTACGGTATTTCTTTCTACGTTTTGAGTATCAGAGTATCCGCCAAAGACGTTATCAACTTTTGAACTTGTACTATATATATTTACTATATTATCATTAAGACCATTTGGCTTTATACTACCACTTGCTAGAGCTGTATTCGAGTAATATATAGTTCCATTTGCAGCTGCTACATTTCCTGGATTGTAAGTCGTAACACCAAAAACAGCAACTAGTTTGCTTATATCAGCAGTAGTTGTATCTTTTGGTGCTCCTCCAAGAGTAAATGTATATGAACTATTCATATCTGCGATAGCTGAATTCATCATATTTGCAGGTAAATTTATAGTGTTGTTTGATCTATTTATAAGAGTTATCTCCTCACCTACTTTTAGTGTTGGAGTATCACCTTGTTTTACTCCTACTGTTATATTTGAACTTGAGATATCTGTAGGTCCTATACCACTTAAAGTTAGTAAAGTATCATCTGCTTTTATACCATTATCTAAATAAAAGTTTATATTCTTAAAGTTTATTATATCTTTAACACTCAAATTTGAAGTTTTTATGTTTAGAGTGTTGCCTGTGGTTGCGTCTCCACTACCTGCAAATCCACCGTGGATTACGGTATCGCCAAAAGTAGGATTTCCAGAGATATTTATGGTGTTGTTAGTTGCAGTACCTGAAATGCTAAAACCACCAAGGATATCCCTTTCTATAGTTCCACCAGAGATATTTATAGTATTTGAATTTGCCTTGTTATCGTTACCAGCAGCGTAACCGCCATAGATATCAAATTTTATAACTCCGCCATAAAGATTTACAACGTTATTGCTTGTTGTTGTGCTCTTTCCATCGCCATAACCACCATAGATATACTCAACATCATTATTTGTACTATATATACTTATAACGTTATCACTAGGACTTGCACTATTTGGAGCTATAGTGTTATCAATATCATGCGTATTAATTGTAATCGTCCCTGGAGTGGTATTTGATTTATGTATTACTCCTTTGAACTCTGCATTTTCAGGATTATAAACCAATACTTCGTTTTTTAAGGTAGCGATTATATTGTTACCGTCTTTGCTGATATCAAATTTATATAAACTATCATCTGCGACTGTATTTGGAATTCCTGTATAACTATCGCTTGATTTGCCTATGAGGATTATCTGGTCACCTACTTTTAGATCAGGAGTGTTTCCATTGTCCATAAGTCCTATAGATAGCTTAGAAGCTGATATATCAGTATTTGAAGTACTAGTTAAATTTAGTATAGAACTGCTTTTACTTGCATCATCAAAGAGATAGAAATTTATAAACTCAAAATTTGCTATATTTTTAACATTCAATTTTGAAGTTTTTATGTTTAGAGTGTTGTCTGTGGTTACGTCTCCACTACCGCTATCTTTATGCCCGCCGACGATTATGGTGTTAGCTTCAAAAGTAGGATTTCCAGAGATAGTTACAGTGTTTTTGGTTGCTGAACCTGAATAGCTATGACCGCCAATGACATTTTTACTTATAGTTCCACCAGATATATTTACAGTATTTGAATTTGCTGAACCCGATTTGATCTCGCTATAACCACCATAGATATTTTCACGTATATCTCCACCTGAGATGTTTATGGTATTTAAATTTGCTGAACGTGAATTGCTAAAACTACCATATACAAATTTATTTATAGTTCCACCAGAGATATTTACGGTATTTAAATTTGCTGAACCGATCTGGCTATGACCTCCATAGATATCCTTTCCTATAGTTCCACCAGATATATTTACAGTGTTGTTTTCTACGTTTTCACTCTTGGAGTATCCACCAAAAGCATAATTTACATCTGAGCTGTCGGTGCTAAGTATGGTTACAACGTTATCGCTAGGACTTTTATCGCTTGGAGCTATAGCGTTAGAAAGTTGAACTCCATTAATTGTAATAGTGCTTGGAGCAGTACCAGGGGTCGACCCCCCCCCAGAATAATCATAAGTCACAATTTCACCGGCAAATAGGCTGTTTATCAAAACTAAACTTGTAGCTAAAAGTAGTTTATGGGTTGCTCCTGACGTGTCACTCATAGGATTTTCCTTGTTTGGAATTTGAATTTGTATCTTAAGCTTGTATCTTTTACCGAACTATTAATTCAAATTTGATTTTAAAATTGTTTAATTATACAGGATTTTTTATCAAATTGTGACAATATATTTTATTTTATACTAAATTTATATAGTAAATATATTTAGTTTATAATTAAATTAACTTAAAGCATAAAAAAGTAGGATTTAGTATCTGAATTTCGAGAGATGAAAAGCTTGTTGCATAAAAGTTTTGATCTTTTCATTTTCAAATTTATTTTCATAAAAAGCGTTAAATGCTAAAACGGCTTGAAAAAGTAGCATATCTTTTCCGTCTTTGCAAGTAAGTGAGCAAGAATTTGCTAAATTTAAAAAAGGGGTGCTTTTGTTGTAGATGACGTCAAACGCAAATTTAGAACTAGCGAAAATTTGTTTTAAAATATCTTGATCAGTAGGCAAAAAGTCATCAGCAAGTCCCGCAGAAGTAGTATTTACAACCAAGTCATAGCCTTTAGGAGTATAGCTTTGAGGTGTAAAAAAGCTATAGTTTTTGAACTGCTCTTTTTTGTCGGTTCTATTTAGTATTTCAACATCTATGCCATTTTTTTGAAGAATATAACAGATAGCTCTAGCAGTGCCACCTGCTCCTAAAATCAATGCATTTTTGATATCTTTAAACTCACTTATAGCGAGCATAAATCCAGGCGCATCGGTATTATAACCAAATATTTTACCGTTTTTTTTCACAAGAGTATTTAACGAACCTATGTTTTTAGCAGTTTCGTCTATCTCATCACACTGCTCTAAAACAACCTCTTTAAATGGAACTGTGATATTTGCTCCGCTTAGCCTAAGTTTATCAAACGTATCTACTAACTTAAGTCCGTCTGTTAAATGAACCCTACTGTAAAATCCATCCAGCCCAAAACCTTGCAAAGCAAGGTTGTGTAGGCGTGGAGATATAGAATGATTTATAGGATTTCCAAAAACAGCAAAATACCTCACTACTGCACCTTAAATAAAAATGCGCCGCTTGATATATTTTTTCTGATTTTTTCCATATTTGTATTTAACTCTGCTCCGCTATATGGCCCTATCAAGATCTTTACCACGTTTTTTCCATTTACAGTTGTCTCATATGCGTGATAATCAAATCCGTTTTCTTTGATCTTTTTTATAAACGGATCATTTGAATTTACCTTAGAAAGAGACGCCACTTGTATATAGTTTCCACTAGCCAAATTTCCTGTTTTAACTGGTTTAACAGCGACTGGTTTTTGCGCAGGTTTGGCTGCAGACTCGGCTTTTTTCTGAGTCGGCACTTTTGGAGTTATATTTTTATTTGTTTCGGCTTTTGGCGTGTTGTCTTTAACAGTAGTTGCAGGTTCAGGCGTTTTTAAAGGAGCAGCAACTGTTTGGTTGTTGTTTATAGCGGCTTGATTATTTTTGTACTCATTTACTATATTTTCAAAATTATCTTTAGGATTGGTATCTGAAATTATAGGAACTTGTTCAAAAATTTCATTAGTTGGAGCAGTAGTCGGCTGATTTGTTTCTACTCTAAGCTCAGGTTCTGCTGGAAGAGCTAAACTCTCTTCTTTAGTGTCTGTACTAGGACTGCCGCCGTTTAACAGTTTCATAACTATAAGAACTATCACAAACAGTATTACCAGTCCGGCAACGCTGATTAAAATTTTTCTTATTTTACTAGATTTATCATCTTCATTTTTATCTAGCAATATATCTTGCAGACCTTTGTTATTCTCTTCCATATCTTTCTCCTTACATATGCTTTGACCAGCTAGCTCCACGCTCTTTTTGGTATAGAGCATAAGGCAGCGCTAAAATATTAAACTCACGAGGCAAGTCAAGAGTAGGAAACATTCTCCATTCTTGAGGCAACTTTTGAGCCAACATAACAGATAGTCTATTTGCTATCTGATATCCTTCGCTTAAAGTGGTGTGACCTTTATGAACATACAGATGAAGATGACCAGGAGTCTTGCTTTCATACGCTGTAAAATTTATAAAACCCTCTTCTCTAAGCATAAGTTGTGCTCTATGCCAAAAACGCTCCGGAGTTCTACCGTTATAATCAAAAACTATATTTTCTATCTTATCATTTTTACTGATTAATGAATGAGCAGCTATTATCTTGTGTTCTTCATGCTCTTTTTGTATATTGTAGTTAAGAGGCTCATCTACTCTTTCAAATTTATCAAAAAAATGCCTACCTTTGTACTCAATCTTATTTAAAATAGCATCACGTTTTATATAATAGTGATCCGTTATCATCTTAATTAAAGTTAAATCTATACTCTGCATTAGAACATTGCCTTATCATAAATAATAAATTTGTGAGCAAGCTCTTTTAACTCTGCTTTTATCTTCTCTTGTTTTGAACTATTATTTATATCATCTAAAACATCGGCTATACGGTTTGCTATAAGCTCAAACTCGCCCTCTTTCATACCTCTTGCAGTAAGTGCTGGGCTACCTACTCTTATACCACTTGTTATAAACGGACTTCTAGTTTCGCCCGGAACTGTGTTTTTATTTACAGTGATTCCTGCGTTACCTAAAGCGATATCTGCTTCTTTTCCACTAAATTCTTTATTTAAAAAACTTACTAAAACAAGGTGATTATCAGTTCCGCCGCTTACTAGATCATATCCTCTTTTTATAAGTATTTCACCTAGTTTTTTAGCGTTTGCTTTTACTTGTTTAGCATAAACTTTCCATTCATCGCTTAAGTTGTGTTTAAATCCAACTGCTTTTCCTGCGATCACGTGCATAAGCGGTCCGCCTTGAATTCCAGGGAATATAGAACTATTTATCTTTTTAGCGAATTCTTCATCATTTGTCATAATGATACCGCCTCTTGGACCTCTTAGCGTTTTATGGGTAGTTGAACTTACAACGTGACAGTGCGGAAATGGATTATTATGTTCTCCTGCTACTACAAGACCTGCTATATGAGCAACATCAGCAAAAAGATATGCACCGACGCTATCGGCTATCTCTCTAAATCTTTTAAAATCAATCTCTCTAGCATAAGCGCTAGCACCACAAACTATCATCTTTGGTTTTGTGATATTTGCTATTTCTTCTACTTTATTATAGTTTATACGACCGTCTAGCTCAACGCCGTAAAAAAAACTCTCATAGTACTTTCCTGAGCTTGAAACTTTAGAACCGTGAGTAAGGTGTCCGCCGTGACTTAGATCCATACCAAGAATTTTGTCGCCCGGTTTTAAAAATGCTCCATAAACGCCTTGATTTGCTTGACTACCGCTGTTTGGTTGAACATTTGCAAACTCACAACCAAATAGTTTTTTACATCTATCTATGGCTATTTGCTCTATCTCATCTACAAACTCACAACCGCCATAGTATCTTTTGCTAGGGTATCCCTCTGCGTATTTATTTGTAAGTACCGAACCCATAACTTCCATAACATCAGGATATGTAAAATTCTCACTAGCTATCATCTCAAGATGATTGCATTGTCTTTCTAGCTCTTTATTGACTAAAGAGTAAATATCCTTATCAAAACTTTCCAAACTCATTTTTTATTCTCCTTATTTTCGGTTTTTAGTGGTTTCATAGCAGGAAAAAGTATAACATCTCGTATAGACTTTTTATTTAGAAGCAACATTACTAACCTATCAACGCCAAGCCCCCATCCTACTGTTGGAGACATACCATAGCCTAACGCTTGACAATAATCCTCATCCATCTCGTGAGCCTCGTCGTCTCCTGCGTCTTTTGCTTCTATTTGAGATTTAAATCTCTCATACTGATCAATTGGATCATTTAACTCATTAAATGCGTTTGCCAACTCACGACCAGCAATGAATAACTCAAATCTCTCTGCTACATTTTTATCTGCATCGCTTCTTCTTGAAAGCGGACTGATAGATATAGGAAAATCCACTATAAATGTTGGATTTATCAGCTTATCTTCAACATAATTATCAAAAAGTTCAGCTTGCAAATGCCCAAGATCTAGTTTATCGTTTGCTTCAAATTTATCCGCTTTTAATCTGGCTAGAATTTTTTCTTTGTTTGTTGCGATATCTCTACTTATACCACCGATTTCAACTATAGCATCTATATACTTCACTCTAGCAAAAGGTTTAGAAAAATCGATACTTTTTCCGTCAAATTCAATAATTTTTGGTAAATTTAATCTATCTAACAAAACAGCAAATAACTCTTCAGTTAAATCCATTACTTCAAAATAATTATGCCATGCCCAGTAAAACTCGATACTTGTAAATTCTGGATTATGAGTGAGATCCATTCCTTCATTTCTAAAACAACGATTCATCTCAAACACAGCTTCCATACCGCCTACGATGAGCCTTTTTAGATATAGCTCAGGAGCGATTTTTAGATATCTATCTACATCTAATGCGTTATGATGAGTTATAAACGGCTTTGCATTCGCACCGCCAGCTATGGGATGCATCATAGGAGTTTCAACTTCCAAAAAGCCTCTATCTTCAAAAAATCTACGAATCGTGCTTATTATAAGTGAGCGTTTTACGAAATCAGCTCTAACATCTTTATCCATTATCATATCAAGATATCTTTGACGATATCTCATCTCAATATCGGTGAGACCGTGAAACTTCTCAGGAAGCGGACTAATCGCTTTACTAGCTAAAACTATCTTACTAGCATGGATACTAAACTCACCTGTTTTTGTTATAAACGCATATCCGGTGACTAGTACTATATCTCCGACTTCAAGATTTTTTTTAAATTTAGTATAATCTTCTTCGCCTATACTGCCTAAAGAGTAGTAAATTTGAATATTATCATTCTCATCTTCCATATTTGTAAATGTTGATTTTCCAGCTACTCTTTTTAGTTTCAAACGTCCTGAAATAGTTACTTCTTCATCTGCTCTTTTTTCATCATCATTTAAATCTTTGATATAAGCAAATTTAGTTTTAAATTCATTAATGCTCATATCACGTTTTAAAAAATGAGGATATGGATTTACCCCTAAGCTTCTAAGCTCATCTGCTTTAGCTAACCTTGTTAATTCTAATTCATTTTCAAATATCACGTATCTTCCCTCAATTCTTTTTCTTGCTACACTCTTGGCATACTCCATAAAGCTGCATCATATGACCGGTGAGCTTAAATCCGTGTTCTTTTGATATGATAGATTGTCTTTTTTCTATAATCGGATCTTCAAATTCAATTATATTTCCGCAAGTTCTACATATCATATGATCATGGTGCGGTTTTGTCGCTAGCTCAAATTTCTTACCTTGAGCTCCAAAACTAATCGAAGTCACCATTCCAGATTCTTCTAATAAATTTAGGCTACGATAAACAGTAGCGATACCTAAATTTAGATCAGGATGACTATCTTTTATATAAAGATAAAGCTGCTCTGGCGTGAAGTGATCACTGTTATTATAAAGAGTTTTTAGTAAAATCTCTCTTTGCTTTGTATATTTTAAACCATTGTCTCTTAAAACCTTCTTGAAGCGATCAAGAAGCGTATCGTACTCTATATTATCAACATTTGTCATTGACTATCCTCCTTTGTACTATTTGTATCATTACTATCAACACTCATAGGTTCATTATCAAATTTTTCTATCACATCTTGTTTTGTTCTATTTAGATCTATATTCATTATAAACTTTCCACTAGCCAAAAGAACAGGATAAACCTTGCTATTTTCAAAATACGGCTCAATTTTTTGGCTTAATACGCTTATATTTGAGATAATAGCGCAAAATATAGCAAAAACCAAAAATATCTTAGCACTTCCTATAAAAAATCCCAATATTCTATCTAAAAACCCAAGTCCGCTTAAAGACAACATCTTTGAAAATATATTTCCAGCTATCAAACATACAAACCAAAACAGAATTAAAGTTGCTAAAAATCCAAAGAAAAACGACGAAGAATCGTTTAATTGATAGATATGACTACTTATAAGATCTCCTACGCTTTGAGCATTTCTACTTGCTATAATAACTCCGCCTATAAGTCCTATAAGTCCAAAAACCTCTTTTACGAGTCCGTTTATTATACCTTTTATACCAAGTATAACCACAAGGGCTATAACGATAATATCAAACCAAGTTACAAAATTCATTAAATTACACCTAACTTTCCAGCTAATTCTTGCTGATTTGTCGAATATCTTATAGCATTTTCTTTTGTTATAATGCCCATTTTTACCGCCTTTTCCATTGCTTGAGTTTGTGTTTGCATACCAGTATTTTGTTGATTTAATTGTATTTGGGAGTAAATTTGATGAGATTTATTTTCTCTGATCAAATTTGAAATCGCATGATTATTTATCAAAATTTCATAGATAGCAAATCTGCCATTATCTGCTTTTGGCACGAGAGTTTGGGATATGATAGCATTTAGAGATAAGCTAAGCATATTTCTTACTTGAGCTTGTTCGGTCTCATTAAAACTATCAACTATTCTATTTATCGTCTGTACTGATGAGTTCGTGTGCAAAGTACCAAATACCAAATGCCCTGTTTCTGCAGCGGCTATAGCTATAGATATGGTTTCTGGATCTCTTAAATCACCAACTAATATGATATCTGGATCTTCTCTAAGTGCGTACTTTAAAGCTCTAGCAAATGATTTAGTATCTGTACCGACGTTTCTATGGGAAAATAGAGAATTTTTATTTTGATGAACAAACTCTACAGGATCTTCTATAGTGATGATATGCTTTCTCTCAGTAAGATTTATCTCATTTAGCAAAGCTGCTAGAGTTGTTGATTTTCCAGCTCCAGTTCCACCAGTAACAAGCACAAGACCTTTTTCTTTCTTTACCAACTCTTTAAAAATCTTTGGAGCACTGAGATCATCAAGACTTGGCACATTTAAAGGTATCATTCTAAAAGCTGCTGCTAAACTTCCGTTCATAGTATAGTAGCAATTACCTCTAAAACGCCCTATTCCTGGTAGTTCGAGTGCAAAGTCTAAATCCCTATTTTCTTCTAATTCGCTTTTTTGAGCATCAGTTAAAATAACATAGCATAAATTTTCTATATCACTTCCATCTAAAACTTTACCTTCAAGCGGTCTTAAGCTACCATCAATTCTGATTTGAGGCTCACTTCTACTTACTAAATGCAAATCGCTCGCCTTGTTATGCATCACGGTTTTTAAAAGAGTTTCGATATTCATATATTTTACTCTATGATTTTTGGTACTTCAAAGTATCTGTTTTGCTTTTTTGGAGCATGCGCTAAAATACTATCTATAACATCGCCTTCTTTTGAAATATCTTCTCTAAATGGAGTTCCGCCACCTATAGTGCTTACAGTAGCTTCTATGTCACCCAAGTCTAACTCATTTAATATATCAACAAAATCAACAATCTTTCCGAGCTGAGACTTAAACTCTTCGCGATTGTGATCTGGTATTTTTAGTGCGCTTAATTTCTCAAGTTTTTCAAGCATTTTGTCATCAATTTGCATAGAATACAACTCCATTTTTGATTTTTTATAAAATTATAACACATTTTCATTGGTTTTTAGTAATAAATTATCAAAATTAACTCAATTTTGAATAAGCAAGTTTTAAAATTATGATCGATTTATAAATTTAAAAATAATATAGCTTCCTGTTTTATATTTTTAAGAAAATTTATGCTAGAATTACCGAAATTTTATGTTAAGGATACTATTTTGGCTATCAAAGACGATTTAAATTATATAAAAACAGAGATAAGTTCGCAAGAGCAGTTTTTAGAAAATGCGATAAGAAGCGAAAGATTCATAAAAAAAAATAAAAAAATAATTATAGCGATAGTTGCAGCAGCAGTAATAGCGTTAATAGCTTACGCGGTTTTAAATCAGATAAAATCAAGCAACGTAGCAGAATCAAACAGCGCCTACACTACTCTTTTATCAAATCCAAATGATAAAAAGGCAAAACAAACCTTAATAGAAAAAAATCCATCTTTATTTGCTCTTTATGCCATAAAAACAGCTTACGACTCAAACAGCACTGAGATACTAGATGAAGCATCAAATTTAACTAGTGATCCGCTATTAAAACAAATTTTGCAAAATGCAAAAGGAGATAACAGCGATGGACTTTTATCAACTTACAATTCGCTTGTAAAAGGATATGAACTACTAACACAAAACAAACTACCAGAAGCCAAAATAGAATTTTCAAAAATACCATCAAATTCGCCATTAGAGCCTGTAGCTAAGAACCTAGAACACTATCAAGGAAAATAAATATGAAAAAAAATATAACTATCATAGCTTCTATTTTTGTTGTGCTGATATTAGCCGGTTGTAGTACAAAAAGAGAGTATTTTAAGCCTACTGATATTGCTGAGAAAATTAACTATAATGAAACTTTAAGCTCATCTATAAACTATACGACAAAAAGCGGTGCTACATTAAAAAACGGCGATATAATATCAAAAAACAGTGTTATATCTGGTCTAAATTTAGATAAAAGAGATAATTTTATAGGTGAATTTAACGGCAAATTGATAGTCGCAAATTTAGACGGAAATTTGAAAATAATCGAAGGTAAAGACGTTATCTATACAAAAAAATTTCAAGGAGCAGTCGTATCTGCATCACTACAAGACGGATATCTAGCAGCGCTTAGTTCTGAAAATACTATATATTTAATAGACACAAACAGCGATACCACAATGCTTGAGTATAAAACAGGCGACTCATTTGCTCAAGACTCAAGAACAGCTAATCCGGTATTTCTTACTAGTCTTATCATATATCCTACACTAGATGGGAAAATTATGATAGTCGATAAACAAAACGCAAGGATAATAAGAGACGCTGTAGTAAGCAGTGATCCGTTTTTTAATAATGTAATATTTTTAGATGTTTTAAGCGACAAAATGTTTGCAGCGACAGCTACAAAACTAATTATGATAAGCCCAAACGGAACGAAATACTATAACGGTCAGATAAAAGATGTAATAGCGTATGAAAACAAAATATATATATTGTTAAAAGATGGAAATATCGAGATAACAGACTTAGATCTACAGCCTATAGCTAAAAAAGAGTTTAAATTTGCGATATTTTCAAACGTAATTGCAAAAGGGGATTATCTCTATATTTTTGAAAAAACAGGATATCTGATAAAAACAGATCTAAATTTAAATAACAGCAAAATAATAGAGCTAAACAACGAAATCGAAGATAAAAGTTTTGCCGGAAAAGACGCATTTTACTATGATAATAAAGTTTTAAAACTAGATAAAATTTAAATAAATATGGATAATCAAATATCTGAAATTTTTAGCCAAAATAAAATTTTATTAAGAAATTTAAAAACTTTGGATTTTGGTGAGTTTAGTAAAAAACGTACATATAAGCTCTTTATAGGAGTCGATAAAAATAGTCTATATACTCTTGTTTTTATGCGTGAAGCTAAAAGTAGATTTATAAAAAAAGAGTTTGACGAACTAGAACATATAACTAGGCTCGTGGAGGCTAAATTTGATACTAACATCAAAAAATTGATCCTGCTTTATAGATCTGAGATCTGTTCTAAAGTGATAAAGAACGCCAATAAGGATTGGAAATTTTATGCTTTTATGTGATATAGGAAATACAACTGCTACTTTCTATCAAAATAGAAAAATATGGAGCTACAAAATAGACGAGTTTAGAGCTTGGCAGCCAAAAGAGACGATTTATTATATAAACGTAAATGATAATCTATCTGATAAATTAAAAAATCCTATGTTTATAGATATACAAAAACAGATAAATTTCAACACAACATATATCGGACTTGGAGTAGATAGAGCAGCAGCTTGTTACAGTATAGACACTGGACTAGTAGTAGATGCTGGAAGTGCTATAACTATGGACGTAATGTCAAACGGATTTCATCTAGGAGGGTTTATAATGCCCGGCATAACCACTACTTTAAATAGCTTAAAAGCAATCTCTTCTAGACTAAATCAGACACTAAACTCACAAATAGATCTTGAGTGTCTGCCGCAAAAAACAAATGACGCCATTAGCTATGGAGTTGTAAAACCTATAATTTTGCTAGTAGAACAGCTTTCAAACGAAAAACCTATATATTTTACTGGCGGAGATGGAGAGTTTTTATCGAGATTTTTTAAAAACTCTATTTATGATAGGGCTTTAGTTTTTAGAGGTATGGAAAAAGCCATAAATGAAAATAAGGAGATGTTTTGCTTACAGTAGCTTTACCAAAAGGCAGAATTGCCGATGAAACATTAAGTATTTTTAGTAAAATTTTTAATGACGAGTTTAAATTTGAAGATAGAAAATTAACTATGATAAAAGATAACTTTGAGTTTTTAATGGTAAGAAATCAAGATATTCCTACATATGTTACAGAGGGCGCTGCGGATATAGGAGTAGTCGGGCTTGATGTATTAGAAGAACATAATTGCGATGTTTTAAGACTTTTAAATTTAAAACTAGGAATTTGCAAAGTCTGCATAGGTATAAAAAATAACGACTCACTAGATTACACAAAACCAGAACTTAAAATAGCAACAAAAATGCCAAATATCACAAAAAATTATTTTGCAAGTAAAGCAGTTGCAGTAAAAATCATAAAACTATACGGATCTATAGAATTAGCTCCCATAGTAGGACTAAGTGATGCTATAGTAGATATCGTAGAAACAGGAACAACTATGAAGCAAAATGGACTAAAAGTTGCCGATATCATAATGGAAAGTTCAGCTCATCTTATCGCAAATAAAAATAGCTTTATAACAAAAAGAGATGAGATATTATCTTTATATCATAAAATCAACTCAGTGATAAATTAAGTATAAATTTGAAAAAAAATCTATTAAAAAGCGATTTTCTTATCATAACTTTGATGCTGTTTTCTATGTTTTTTGGAGCTGGAAACTTCATTTTTCCACCGATGGTAGGAAAAGAAGCTGGAGAAAATTTATATGAGGCTATAGCGTTTTTTTGTATCACAGCTGTTGCTTTACCAGTACTTGGTATAGCAGCTGTAGCAAAAAGCGGTACGTTAGATACACTGGTAAAACGCGTAGATAGGCTATTTGCACCGATTTTTACTATATCTGTTTATATAATCATAGGTCCGCTTTTAGCCATTCCTAGAGCTGCAAATATGCCTTATGAAGTTAGTCTTTCGCCCTCTTTTGGCGATAGCCTACTTTTTGTATATACTGCAGTTTATTTCATCATAAATTATATAATCTGTATAAATAAAAGCACTATGATAGATACTATAGGAAAATGGCTCGCTCCTATTATGCTTGTGCTTATCTTTGCTCTTTTTATGGCTAGCATTATTAATCCTTTAGGTGGGCTTGGCGAACCAAGCGGAAAATACGCATTAGCTCCTATGTCTAGCGGATTTTTAGACGGATATCAAACTATGGATGCCATGGCAGCTCTTGTTTTTGGTATCGTGGTTATACAAGCTATGAAAAGTATCGGTATAAAAGACAACAAACGACTTGCAAAGTCGGTTATTAGCTCTGGTATTTTAGCTGGAGCTATACTGATGAGTATATATATAATATTATCTTATATAGGAGCTAGCAGCGCTAGTAGATTTCCTGAAGCGATAAACGGTGCAAATATACTATCTTTGGTAACGCATTATCTATTTGGTTTTTATGGGAAGTTTGTATTGGGAGCTATATTTTTATTAGCTTGTCTTACTACTACAGTGGGACTTATAGGCTCAGCTAGTGAGTATTTTAGCTCTATAGTTCCTAAGCTTAGTTATAAATTTTGGGTATTTATCTGGAGTTTTGCTAGTTTTTGTATGGCAAACATAGGCTTAAATGATATATTAAATTATAGCATACCTATTTTAACTACATTTTATCCAGTATCTATTGTGCTGATACTACTAGCTCTTATAAATAATATCATAAACTCTTCAAAGCTGATATATCGCTCTTGTGTATATCTAACATTAGCAATCAGCCTTGCTTACTCCTTAGAACAAATAGAAATTAAGCTGCCTATCATAGCAGATATGTTTAAAAATATACCGTTTTACGATATAGGTCTTGGCTGGGTAATACCCGGAGTCATCTGCTTTTGCGTCTCATACATAGTTTTTATACTACAAAAAAGAGGTAATTTTTGAATCCATATTTACTTAGTATCGTATCTACATCTATATTTTTAGCTATCAATTTTTACTGTTATACAAAGCTTAAACAAAATCTACTTTTATCTAAATTTAAAAATATTTTAGCTGTTTTTTTTACGTTATTGTTTATTCTTGAGCTGCTATTTTTTATAAGTTTGAAAAATGGTGAGCTAAACGGTATATTATATAAAGTATCGATCATCAGCGTTGGTATAAGCTTTATGTTATTTTGTATAATTCTACCTTATGATACGCTGCTGTTTGGAGTAAATAAATTTAGTAAAAGCAGAAGAAAAGCTATTAAATTTATACTTGATGTAAGCGTTCTTATAGGTTTTTTTACCTATTTTTTCAAAGGTTTGTTTAACGCCAACTTTAATACCTATATAACAACTAGAGAAATTTATCTAAAAAATCTTGCAAATCCATTAAATATAGTAGTAATCACCGATGTTCATATAGGTCAATTTTTGCAAAAAGATTTTTTACAAAAAACAGTTGATAGCATAAATACTCTCTCGCCTGATGCCGTTTTTATAGTCGGCGATTTAGTAGATTTAAACGCTAAAAGCTTAGGTGACTTTTTAGATCCTTTGAATGAGTTAAAATCGAAATTCGGCACATTTTTAGTAGTCGGAAATCACGAGTATTACCACGGTATAAGTTCCCTTTTGAATAAATTTAAAAGTTTAAATTTAAAAGTTTTAGAAAATGAGAGTGTAAGTTTTGGAGGTGTAAATTTGGCTGGAGTTTATGATATACAAGGGCTTAAAATGGGTATTTTTGAACCAAATTTTGATAAAGCACTTTCAAATTTAGATCCAAATTTACCGACTATTTTACTAACTCATCAACCAAAATCTCTAAATTACCTTAAGCAAGAAGTTGATTTAGCTATCTGCGGACACACTCACGCCGGACAGATTTTTCCTTTTACTTTGCTTGTATGGCTTGATCAAAAATACGTTTATGGACTATATAAATTAAGTCAAAAAATGCAGCTTTTAGTAAGTAGTGGAATCGGATTTTGGGGTCCTCCAGTAAGAATTCTAAGTAAAAGTGAAATAGTATATATAAATTTAAAAAGGGGATAAAAAATGAATTACAATAAATTTTCAAATTATTTTGGACTTGTAGCTCACTATAAATTTCCAAAAACTATTCAGAATTTAATAAATAGTTGGTATATAAAAAAATTTGATATAAATATGGAAGAATTCAAAAGCGCAGATAAGTATAATAGCTTAAATGCTCTATTTACACGTACTTTAAATAGACAAAGAGAGCTAGAAGATGGATTTATAAGTCCTAGTGATGGAACATGCCTTGAGTGCAAAAAAGGAGATAAGCAAACAGCTTATAGTATAAAAAACTACTCTTATAGTGTTAATGAACTTCTTGGTAAAAGCCTTAAAGCAGGCGAATTAGAATCACAGTTTGAATATATAAATATATACTTATCTCCTAAGGATTACCACCATTATCATTCTCCGTGCGATTTGGAAATTATGAGTTTGCACTATATCCCAGGAAAACTTTTTAGCGTAGCAAAAAGTTGGCTAGAAAAAGTAGATAACCTATATTGTAAAAATGAAAGAGTGATACTAAAAGCTAAATTAAATAATGAAAAACAGATCTGGCTGGTATTTATAGGAGCTTGGAATGTCGGTAAAATGAAATTTGACTTTGAACCGAGAATAGATACGAATATAAAAGCCAAAGCTCTATCTTACGAATATTCAAATTTAAATTTAAAAAAAGGAGATCACATAGGAAATTTCGAGTTAGGTTCAACTATTGTGATGATAAGTGAAAAAAATAGTATAGAATATAACGTAAAAGCAGATGATACATTAAAATTCGGAAAAAATATAGGCAAAATACTATAAAAGTATCTCGCCTATAAAAAATAGCGTGAATTAGATCAAACGGTTGGATTTCCGTTATAAACTATATCATTAACATCGCTTTCATCTATTTTTCTTACTATCTCCCCTATATGGTTGTTATTTGATTTTTCTATGTCTTCGTCTAAATCTTGATAACTATATATCATAGCCACAGTAGAAATGCCTTTTATAGCTTCTATGCTTTTGTATGACTTTATCTCATCATCAAGGCACATAGACTCTATCACGGCGACTATTTTATTTTCATTTTGAGCAACAACTTCGCAACACTCTATATGAGATATAGCACTTACAATATCACTCACAAAACTAGGATCTATTACATTTACAACAACGCTTGAGATATTCATTTTATACTCCAAAAATAAATTGTATTATCATAACTAGCACTTATTAAAGTATCTTTCCAAAATAACAAATAATTTATCTGTTCTTTATCATAATCAATATGTTGTATCTCCTTACCATCAGCAGAAAATATCTCTATACCGTCTTCTGTATAATAAGCACCAAACTCATTACTCAAACCGACTCTAAAAACGTGCTTGTTATCGGTTTTAAATATATGAGATTTTGTTCCATCAAAATAATAAGCCAAATTTTCAGCAGATCCAGCTACAAATTTATCTCCTACAGCTCCAACGCTATATAAAATATCTTTTTGTATAGGTAACTCTTTAACCACTTTTTTAGTTTTTGTATCAAAATAATATACGACTCCGCCCTCGCTAACAGATACAAGTAGTGATTTATCTGCTAAATAAACGCTATCCGCAATCCAAGATGAGTAGCTAAGTTTTGCTTCTAAAGTAAGTTTTTTAGAATTCAAATCAAGATAATAAATTTCGCTGCTAAGACTAACCAATAAAAGCAAATTTTCATTTATAAAAAATAGTTGCTTCATTCCTTCTTCCACATCAAATGAAGTAAGCTTTCCATCAAAAACGCCAACTCTTTTTAGCTTATTATCCGTTTCATATATAAAAGCGGTTTTATTTTTAAAATTATCTATACTACTAATTCTAGAACCGATATTTTCTTGAGTTATGGTTGAAATTTTTGGTAGTTCTAGTAGCTTTACTAAACTTTTATCTTCTAAATTATAATCATATAGTTCTCCGCTATCGAGTCCTATAAAAAGCGTATTTTGATCTAGTTTAAGTCCTACGACATTTGCATCTAAATCCAGCTTTGAATCAGCAAACAAAACTACAAAAAAGCTAAATAACACTACAAAAAATTTCATAAACAATCCTTTGAATTCATCGAAATCGCACTCTTAAAACAGCTGCTTATACATTCACCGCAGTTGGTACATTTGTCGTTGATAGTAGGGCGCAACATACCAAAAAAATCAATAGCCCTAAATCCGCAAACATCTTGACAACTTGAGCAAATCACACCATTCCAAGCTATACATAAATTAACATTAATCACAGTATTAGCATGAATAAACGCGCCATTTTCTAAATTTAAAACCTCATTTGGACACTCTATAGCACACTTTTCACAAAAATTACAACCTATATCTGAAGCGTCAAATTTTACAACACCATCTTCTAAACTCAATAATTCTCGTTCGCACACAAGCGTACATTTTCCATCGCATTCGTTGCAATCAAATTTGCCGCCAAAATATGGCGGCGGTATTGTATCGGATCTCTTTTGACCCAAGATTTTACTAAATATTATCCTTTTAGAAAGGTCGGGCATTATTTTAGATACCTTGATTTAAAATATCTAGTAGGTTTGAACTTTCATTGCTATCTTTATATCTAAAGTCAGCTTTGAAATTGTTTTTCTTAAGAGGTTTAACGTCTGCTTGAGGAACGTGACATTGAGTACAGTTAAATCTCTCATCGCTAACTTGTCCATTTAGATCTTTTCCTGTTCTTAGATCCACAAGGTGACTTTTAGGAGCAGGAATGGTTCCGGCGTCTTTTGCTACTTCTGGAACGTGACAGCTAAGGCAGCTATTTGAATCCTTAACGATAGGAACTAAACCTTCTAAACTATGCGGAATAAGTGGCGGTGCATTTTCAAAACTTCTATCAAATGTTTTATTAGTTCCTGGGGCATCTCCTAACCACTTTATATCAGGATTCGCAACGTTATTTTCATCGTTTAAATCAACGTTTCTAAGACCTATTTCAGTATCAGAAACAGGACCTTTATTTTTATCAGCAGGATTAGCCAAACTACAAGCGCTTATAAATAATCCTGCAGCTAAACAAAGTATAATAGTTTTCATTTATTATCTCCAAATTTTAATATACTAAAATTGATCGCATCATCATTACAAGCTTCAATACACTTGCCGCAGCTTATACATTCACTACCGATGATACCATCTTTTACTCCAACTAAATCCAAAACTCTCTCTTCGGGGCAAACCGCTTTACATTTGTAGCATTTGCTGCATTTATTTAAGTCGTATTTAACGCGAATCAGACTAAATTTACTGATAATCGCATAAAACGCTCCGAGCGGACAGATGTGAGAGCAAATAAGCCTTTTGCCTACAAAAGTCTCGATCATAACGATGATAACAGCCACGCTAATCGCACTATAACTTAGATAAAATAGACTTCTGTTAAATGCATTAACAAAGCTCAAGCTTTCAAAAGCTGCTATACCGAAAATCAAACTAAATATAAGGCTTAAAGCAAGTAAATAATATCTTAAATTTTGACTTACGTTTAAGATATTTTTACCTATTTTTAATTTTGTTCTTAAAAAAGCCCCGAAATCCGTAAGGACATTTACAGGACAAACCCAACCGCAAAATACACGAGGAGCAATGAGTGCATAAAAAATAAAAACAATCACAGCTCCAGTAATTGCTACTGAAGATACACTAAAACTAGCTAAAGCTATTTGCAATATAGCAAAAGGATCGCTTAAATTTATGGTATCAAACAGCGTTGAGCTACTTAAGTTTCCCTGTAAAATCTTAATTCCAAAGATATTACCGGCAATAAAAAGCAAGATAATGCTAAGCTGAACTAATCTTCTTAAAATAGTAAATTTCATAGCTCATCTCCATTTAGGTATTTTAGACTTTTTTTGCCATCTAGCTTTATTTTAGTATCGTTATCTTTGATCCTATTTTCATCGCCTTGTTCCCAGCCTTTTACGTAATTATCGTTCATTTCGCCTTTTAACATTTCTCTAGGAACAACTGTGATAGAAGCCTTTTTAGTTATACAAGACTGCTCACATTTACCACATCCCGTACATACGTCCGTATCTACTATAGGAAGAAGTAGTGCGTGTTTTCCTGTTCTTTCATTGTGCTTATATTCAAGTTTTAAAGCTTTATCTATAAGCGGACAATTTCTATAACAAGCATCACATCTAAGACCAAAATAAGCTATACAAGCTTTATCATCTACAACCGCCATACCCATTCTAGCTTTATTTATATCAAGTTTTCCATCACTACTAACAGCTTCTACATCCAAAGCTCCAGTAGGGCATTTAACTGCACACGGGATATCGGTACACATAAAGCAAGGAATTTCACGCGGCTTAAAAAATGGCGTTCCTAGTCCGATCCCACCGTCTCTAAACTGTGCTAATTTCAGCGTATTAAATGGACACGCCTCCACGCACAATCCACAACGAATACAGCGAGCCAAAAAATCATTTTCGTCTCTCGCTGCTGGCGGACGGAGTTTGAGCGTAGGCTCCGCGTTAGCGAATTCGCCATAAGCGAATCCACCTGCAGCCAAAAGACCTACTAAGCTAAAACCTTGTTTTATTGCTTCTCTTCTTTGCATATTAAGCCTTATAAACCTTAACTGCACATTTTTTGAAGTCAGTTTGTTTTGAGAGTGGATCTGTCGCATCCAAACAGACCTTGTTTATAAATACGTTTTCATCAAACCATGGAACATAGATAAGTCCTTTGGCTGGTTTATTTCTACCACGGAAATCTACCCTAGCTTTTACTTTGCCACGGCGGCTTTCTATCCATACGATATCGTTTTGAGCTACGCCTAGTTTATTTCCGTCTGTTTCATTCATAAAGCAAAGCGCTTCAGGAACGGCACGATAAAGCTCAGGAACACGCATAGTCATAGTACCACTATGCCAGTGCTCTAGAACACGACCTGTACATAACCATAGCGGATACTCTTTACTTGGCATCTCTGGTGGATCCATGTAAGGGCGGAAGAATATCTTAGCTCTGCTCTTAAGTGCTTCTTTCTCTTTTGAAGTAGCTTTGGCTAAATCTCCAGTTACTAAAGCTCCGTTTTTATTTCCATAGAATGAGAAATCTCCATTTGGATTATCTTTTTTAGCATATACGTCATATTTTGTATTGAATCTCCAAAGAGTCTCTTTACCATCAACAACTGGCCATCTAAGACCTCTAACTTTATGATAAGTATCAAAGTCGGCTAGATCATGTCCGTGTCCTAGACCAAACTCACGGTATTCTTCCCAAAGATATTTTTGAACAAAGAATCCATAACCTTTAAATACATTTCCGTCTGATCCGACAACATTTCTACTATCACCAAACACCTCTGTATTATCATATCCAGCCATAATTTTATCATCGCTACTAAATTTAATAGCTTTTTTGTTGGCAAACAGAACTTCAAAAAGAGTATTTTCAGGTGTATATCCCATAGCAACTGCTTTATCTATCACATTTGGTAAAGTAAGTTTGTCATCTACTTTTAATTCACCCCAAAAATCTTTTATCTTAAAGCGTTTTGCAAATTCCATATACTGCCAAGTATCGCTCATAGCGCTACCTACTGGTAAAACTTGTTGTCTCCAGTGCTGAGTTCTTCTTTCTGCGTTACCGTAAGCTCCCCATTTTTCATATATCATAGCAGTCGGAAGTATAAGATCTCCAACTTTAGCTGAAATTCCAGGATACGGATCACTTACTACTATAAAGTTGTCCATCTCGCGCGCCGCTTTTATCCAGTGGTTTGCATTTGCTGAGTTTTGCCATGGGTTATTTACATGCACCCATACAAATTTAACTTTACCATCTTCAAGATCTCTCATAATTTTCATATATGGAGCGCCCGGTTTTGGATTTATAGTTCCTGCTGGAATTTGCCAAATTTTTTCAGTAACTTCTCTATGTTTGGGATTTGCAACAACCATATCTGCTGGAAGTCTATGTGAAAATGTACCGACTTCTCTAGCTGTACCACAAGCGCTTGGTTGTCCTGTTAATGAAAATGCCCCACTACCTGGTTTTGCTTGTTTGCCAAGCAAGAAATGCACCATATAGCTTTGTTCATTTACCCAAACACCTCTTGTGTGTTGGTTCATACCCATTGTCCAAAAACTTACGACTTTACGATTTTTTTCTATGTAAAGATCAGCTAATGCTTTTAATTTTTTCTTAAATTCTTCTAAATCTTCGTCTGGATCACCTTTTGCAAGTTTTGCTACGAAATCCAAAGTATAAGGAGCTAAAGCCTTTTTAAAATCTTCATATTGAATTATCCAATGGCTATCTGGAGCACCTGTATTTTTATTTTCTAACGTATCTCCAGCTTTCATTCCTAAATAAGCAAGAGTAACGCCTTCATTTTCACTTAATACTGTTGATTTTTCTTTTGCAGCAGTATCAAGCTCACTTGGAAGGTATTTTGGATGCTTTATATTTGCACGCATACCATAACCGATATCAACCGGTCCTGTTGTAAATACACAGTTTGCTTTTACAAATTCTTCATCTATAGCTTCTGGGTGATTATAAACGATCTCTCTAGCTATATAGTTCCATATAGCAAGGTCTGTATGTGGAGTAAATATAATCTCGATATCGGCTATATTTGAAGTTCTAGTTGAATAAGTAGATAAATTTACTACTTTTACTTTATCACTATTTTGAAGTTTTCTATCACTAACTCTTGACCAAAGTATCGGGTGCATTTCTGCCATATTTGCGCCCCAAGTTACGATAGTATCTGTAAGCTCGATATCATCATAACAGCCAGCAGGTTCGTCTATACCAAATGTTTGCATAAAACCAACAACAGCACTAGCCATACAGTGACGTGCATTTGGATCTATATTATGACTTCTAAAACCACCTTTGATTAGTTTAGAAATAGCGTAACCTTCTTGTATAGTATATTGACCACTACCAAATACGCCTATACCAGTAGGTCCAAGCTCTGCGTAAGTTTTGCGGAATTGTTTTTCCATCTCATCAAACGCTCTTTTCCAGCTAACTTCTTGGAATTTGCCTTTTTTATCAAATTCACCATTTGCATTAACCCTAAGAAGAGGTTTTGTTATACGGTCTTCACCATACATAATTTTTGCATTAAAGTAACCTTTGATGCAGTTAAGTCCTCTATTTACAGGAGCTAGAGGATCACCTTTGATTGCTACGATTTTACCGTTTTTTGTAGCCACCATGATACCACAGCCTGTACCACAGAATCTACAAGCAGATTTATCCCAGCGCCAACCATCTTGACTCTCAGCAGCGCTTAGTGAGCTTGGCACTGCTATTCCAGCAGCTGAGCAAGCAGCAGCTGCAGCTGAGCTTTTTATAAATTCCCGTCTATCCATATCGTCACACCTTTCTTGCTCTAATATTGCAAAATATCGTGAATGTATTATATTTAAAATTTATTGCTTTATAATAAAATTTCCAACAATTTTTAAATATATATATTTATAATTTTATATAATTTAAGAGATATTTAATCCTTTAATAACCAAGTTAAAAATCAGCAGATACGGTATTTATGTGATAAAAGTTAGTTAGTGTATTTTTTTATACTTTAAATTTAAAAAATCTATCTTAATACCGGCTATCAAAACAAAATAATAAAATTAAAAAAATATATAACGCTATTATAGCATACTTCAAGCAAATTTAATTAAAAATTTTAAAAAAGATTTTTATATTTCAGTAATGAATTAAGAAGTAATTTATAATTAAAAATTTAATAAGCCAATGGCTTATTAATAAGTAGTTCTAGTATTATAATATCTAACTATAGTAGATAGGCTAAAACAGACTATAAAGTACATAGCCGCAACCAAACCGATAACTGCTAGTATGTGGCTAAATTCTTTTAAACTAGCTAGTATAAGTTTGCTTTGATTTGTTAGCTCATAAACTCCTAGTCCAGCCATAAAAGATGTGTCTTTTACCGTAGTTATTACTTGAGATAATATAGCAGGAGTTACCTTTTTAATTGTTTGAGGAAAAATTATCTTATAAAGAGTATAAAAAAAGCCAAATCCTTGCGACGCAGCTGCTTCAAACTGACCTTTAGGAATGGAGTTTAGCCCTCCTCTTATGATCTCGGACATAACAGAAGACGTATATAAAAATAGTCCGATAGTACCCAAAACAGCGTAACTAAATCCTTGTAAAAACGGAAAAATAGTAGGCAACACAAAACATCCAGCATACATCCATAAAAGAAGCGGAGTGTTTCTATAAATTTCTACATACGTTCCTGCTATACTTCTTATAAATTTATTCCCGTAATTTCTCATAACAGCCAAAATAGAACCAAAAATAATACTCCCAACAGCAGCAAAAAACGCCATAATCAGCGTAAGACTCAGTCCGTATAATAGGTTTTTTAAATTTATATAGTTTAGAACTG
This sequence comes from Campylobacter fetus subsp. testudinum 03-427, assembly GCA_000495505.1. Taxonomy (NCBI): domain Bacteria; kingdom Pseudomonadati; phylum Campylobacterota; class Epsilonproteobacteria; order Campylobacterales; family Campylobacteraceae; genus Campylobacter; species Campylobacter fetus. The sequence goes on from CP006833.1 coordinate 1,160,122, forward strand.
CTTCCATTATTTACTCCTTGTCAAATGTGCATTTTTAAGCTTTTCTTCATAATTTCTAGCCCACATGGCAAGTGGAAAACACATTATAAAATACAAAATTCCAGCAACGCTATAAGAAGTTGCGTAATTCAGACTATTACTTGCGTAAGAATCACTCATATACATAAGTTCCGCACCTGCTATTATAAGAAGTACAGAGCTATTTTTTATCAAATTTACCGCTTGATTCGTAGCTGGAGGCAATATGACTTTTATAGATTGAGGTAGTATTATGTACATCATCTGCTCTATATAACTAAATCCTTGCGACGCAGCTGCTTCAAACTGACCTTTGGGAATGGAGTTTATACCACTTCTTACTACTTCACTCATATAAGCACCGTGATAAGCGCCTATGCCTAAAACTCCTATGGTAAATACGTTTAAATTTATACCCATAGGAGGCAAAGCAAAATACAAGAAAAACAGTTGAATGACAAGCGGAGTATTTTGAAATATTTCAACGTATATTCGTGAAAAATAGCGCAAAATAGCTATTTTTCCAGTAGCCATCATACCGCTTACCACTCCTATAACGCCGGCCAAAATCAGTGCTAAAACGCTTACTCCTAAAGTAAAGCCAAGCCCACTAACAAACATCTGCCAGTGAGCTAACGTATCTTCCCATTTCCATAAGGCAAATGGACTTAGGCTATCCATTATTTAAGACCCCATGTTTTTGCTAATTCATCGATCTGAGATTTATTTGCGATTACAAACTCATCAACGTATTTTGAAAACTCAGGATCATTTTTTCTAGTAGCTATGCCATACTCTTGAGGAGCGAAATTTTCATCTAAAATAACACTATTATCATCAGCGTATCCCAAAAGTATAGATTTATCCACGCTAAATGCGTCTATTCTTTTTGCATCAAGAGCGGCTTTTATAGACGGATAGTCTGGATACTCATTAAATTTAAGCTCTATGCCAAGTTCTTTAGCAGCTTCTAAAATACTCTTTTTGCTAGTAGAACTCATAGAAACTCCTATAGTCTTGCCTTCAAGATCTTTTAGAGTATTTACGCCACTATCTTTTCTTACTAAAAGACCAACAGCGTCTTTATAATACGGAGTTGTATAATCATATGTCTTTTTACGCTCATCTGTTATGGTAAATGTCGCTATAACAGCATCTAGCGTACCGTTATCTAACATAGGTCCTCTTGTTTTTGCAGTAACAGAAACTAGTTTAACTTTGTTTTCATCACCTAATATCTGCTTTGCTAAAAGCTTTGAGATATCAACCTCAAAACCCTCTATCTTTCCAGTTTGCTTATTTAAAAGCCCAAAACCAGGAACGTCGTCTTTTACTCCAACTGTGAAAATACCTTTTGATTTTATATTTTCTAAGTTTGAATTTACCTCTTTAGAACCACTACTTGTATTTGAGCTACACGCCGCAAATGCAAGTCCTGCACCCAAAATCAGCAAACCTTTTACAAATTTATTCATTTTTTTCTCCTTATATTAGTGTTTTAATATCTTACTTAAAAATATCTCCGTCCTCTTGTTTTTTGGATTGTTAAAAAACTCGTTAGGTGCCGCTTCTTCTAAGATAGTTCCATTTTCCATAAATATAACTCTATCGGCAACTTGCTTTGCAAAACCCATTTCGTGAGTGACAACGACCATTGTTGTGGATTTCTCTCCTGATATCTTTATCATCACGTCTAAAACTTCTTGGATAGTCTCAGGATCTAAAGCAGAAGTTGGTTCATCAAACAAAATAATCTTTTTTTGAGTACAAAGACTTCTAGCTATCGCAACTCTTTGCTGCTGACCTCCACTTAAAGTCGATGGATAAACATCTGCTTTATTTTCTAAACCGACTATTTTTAAGTATTTATAGGCTATCTCGTTTGCCTCTTCTTTGCTTTTTTTGCGAAGTTTTATCGGCGCTAAAGTTAAATTTTGCAAAACAGTCATATGCGGATAAAGATTAAAATGTTGAAATACCATAGCCACATTTTGTCTGCAAATTTCAAGTTTGGTTTTTTTGTTTAACTCTTTTGAATCTACGATTACTCTACCACTAGTGATCTCTTCTAGTCCATTTATACAGCGTATAGCAGTTGATTTTCCGCTTCCGCTTGGACCTATGATAACTAGTTTTTCACCCTCTTTTACTGTTAAATTTATATCTTTTAATGCCTGAAAGTTGCCAAAATACTTATTCACATTTTCTAGTTGAATCAATTTTAACTCCAATAATTTTTATGTAACGACTATATCACATGAATATTAATGATATTATATTTGTTTAATATTTTATTAAAATAATTAAATCAATGTTTCTTATAGTAACAACTTATAAAAAAAGATTACATTTGGTAGCAGAATTTAAAAAATATAATTGAAATTTATAATAATTCGGAGCTTTTTAAATTTATAAAAGCTCCATAATAGCTAATTAGACATTAAACCTAAAATGCATCACATCGCCGTCATTTACGACGTAATCTTTGCCTTCTAAACGCATTTTTCCAGCTTCTTTTGCCTTAGTCTCGCCTCCGCTTGCTATAAAATCATCATAGCTTATCACTTCAGCTCTTATAAATCCACGCTCAAAATCATTATGTATAACGCTTGCGGCTTTTGGCGCTTTCCAGCCTTTATGTATAGTCCAAGCACGAACTTCGACAACTCCAGCGGTGAAATAACTTATCAAATTTAGCTTAGAAAAAGCCGTTTTTATGATACTCTCAAGTCCGCTCTCGCAAGCCCCTAAACTCTCTAGCATTTCAGCTGCTTCACTATCATCTAGTCCGATAAGCTCTTCTTCTATCTTTGCACAAAGCTTTATAACTTCATGGTTTGAACGCGCTGCATAGTCTCTTACTTGTTTTACATACTCATTATCTTCTGCGATAAAATCTTCACTAACATTTGCTCCATAAATCACTTCTTTAGCAGAAAGAAGCCTTAGTTCTTTATTTAAATTTTGAAAAATATCACTATCAAACTCATCAAAACTACTAGCACTGTTTCCGTTATTTAGATGTTCTAAAAGAGTGTTAGCACACTCTAACATCTCTTTTGCGCCTTTTGCATTTGCTTTTACTTCTTTTGTGAGTTTATCTATCTTTTTACTAAGCTGTTCAATATCTGCTAAGATAAGCTCCATCTCGATTATACCGATATCACGGATAGGATCTACGCTATTTTCAACGTGAGTAACATTTGAGTCATCAAAACATCTAACCATATGAAGTATGACTTCGGTTTCTCTGATGTTTGAGAGAAACTTATTACCAAGTCCTTCACCTTTACTAGCGCCTTTTACTAGTCCTGCGATATCTACGAATTCGATAGTTGAGTGTTGAATTTTATTTGGATTTACTATTTTTGCAAGCTCATTCAAACGCTTATCAGGAACTGGAACTATAGCTTTATTTGGCTCGATAGTACAAAACGGATAGTTTGCAGATTCTGCGTTGCTAGCTTTTGTTAGAGCATTGAAAGTCGTTGATTTTCCGACATTTGGAAGTCCTACTATACCTACTGCTAAACCCATTATTTGCAGCCTTTTTCGGCATTTCTAGCAAGTTTGGCTAGATAGTATAAATTTGCTCTCACTCCAGCTCCAGTAGCTCCAGACTGATTATAACCCCAAGCCTTTTCAGTATAAGCAGGTCCAGCGATATCAAGATGTAACCATTTATCTTTAAACTCTTCTTTTATAAATTTATCTAAAAATATACCAGCAGTTATAGCTCCACCATATCTGCTTGAAGATGTATTGCTTATATCTGCTATTTGAGATTTTACAAGCTCTCTTAAATGATCATTAAACTCTAAAATAGTCAAAAACTCGCCGCTCTTTTTCGTAAAATCTTTGAACTCGTTTTGAAGTTCATAGTTATTTCCCATAACTCCTGTGGTATATTCACCAAGACCAACCACGCAAGCACCTGTTAAAGTTGCCATATCTATAAGAAGATCTGGCTTCAACTCACTTTGCGCCCAGTCTAAACAATCAGCTAGCACAAGACGACCCTCTGCGTCTGTGTTTCTTACTTCAACACTTACTCCGCTTCTAGTTATCAGCACGTCATCTGGTTTATACGCATTGCCACCTATCATATTTTCAGTTGCACCTAAAACAGCGTGTATCTCAAAAGGAAGCTCCATTCTAGCTGCTCCCATTATGATCGCCATAGCAGCAGCAGCGCCGCTCTTGTCTGATTTCATAGTTAGCATATAATCGCTCGGTTTTAAGCTTAGTCCGCCACTATCGTAAGTTAAGCCTTTGCCAACAAAAACAATCTTTTTAAGACTGTTATCTTTTGGGGTATATTTTAAATGAATCAAACGAGGAGGATGAGCACTAGCTCTATTTACAGCTAAAAAAGCGTGCATATTTTGAGATTTTATATAGTTTTCATCGTGAATTTTACACTCTACACTAGGATAGCTAAGAGACAACTTTTTTGCATCTTCTGCCATTTTTTGGGGAGTATAAATATCTGGTATCTCATTTACTATATCTTTTGCATAGTTTGTAGATTCTGCTATTATCTGAGCGTGTTGTAAGCCAAGATTTGCTTCAAATAAAGCTATCTGCTTACCGCTAAACTCATCTGTAGAGATATAAATTTCACTTATAGAACTCTCTTTTTTTTCGGTTTTATATTTATCAAATTTATAGCTACCAAGCAAAAATCCCTCGCCAATAGCTTGAAAACTCATCTTAAAGCAACATCCTACATAACTAGCCATTTTGATAGTTTTTAAATTTAGATCTTTTAATGCGTTATAAGCATTTGCAACGCCTAATCTAACGCTATTTGGTTCAAGATCTTTTATGCCAACATAAATTCTCCTTAGGCTTGTTAGATTAAGAACATTTTCACCTTTAAATTTAAAAAAATCAAACTCATCTCCATCTTTTATAAATTTATGATTTAAGTCTTTATTAACAACAAAAATTATTTCATAATCAGCTTTTATATCATCTAACGATTTTTCAACTATTGTGAATTTCATGCCGTTTTTTCCTTTCATTTAGTATATTTTTTTCCAATTGTTTAAACCCTAAAATCAACGCTGTCAAGAACAGTATGATGATAGGTATAGCAAAGTACCAGTGAGCTTCCGCCCAGTGAATCACATCCCAGATCTGCTGACCGAAATACCAAGCTAAAAGTATTGTTATAGCAGCCCATACCCAAGCACTTAGCAAATTTATAAATGCAAATTTTTTAGCACTATAACGAGTTATACCAATACTCATAGGTATAATCGTGCGAAATCCATACATATAACGCTGGATAAAGATTATAGGCCAACCATATCGCCCTAAAAGTAGATGTGCAACTGCGAATTTTCGCCTCTGTTTGACGAGCTTTTTTTGAATATATTTTTTATTGTATCTACCTATATAAAAATAAATTTGATCTCCAACAAATCCGCCTATACCAGCTACAAATACTATCATAGCGAGATTTACATGTCCTTCGTGAGCTAGTATTCCAGCAAGTATGAGAGCTATCTCACCCTCCATAATACACCAAACAAAAATAATAAGATACGCCCAATTTTTGTACTCAAACAGTATATTTTTTAAGGTCTCTTCCATCTTTAGACCTCTAAAATACTATAAACTGAGCATTCGCTTTTAAGCTCTTTGCTTCCTCCAAGATCCACTAAATCCACTAAAAAACAAGCTTCTACTAAATTTACTCCTAATTTTTTTAGAAGTTGCGAGGAAGCTCTTGCTGTGCCTCCAGTTGCTATTAAATCATCTACTAAAAGAACTTTAGGATTTTTGATCTGATCAAATGCGTCGATATGCATCTCTACTTCATCAAATCCATACTCCAAGCTATATTTTTGTGAAATTGTCATATAAGGAAGTTTATTTGGTTTTCTAACAGGTACAAATCCTAAATTTAGCCTTGCGCTAAGTGCCGCACCCAAAATAAATCCTCTACTTTCTATGCCAACTATATAGTTTAAATTTGAATCTTTATATCTATCTTCTAAATGATCGAGCAGAAACTTAAAGGCTTTAGCGTCGCCTAAAAGCGTGGTTATATCTTTAAATACAATTCCTGGTTTTGGAAAGTCTTTTATATCTCTTATAGTACCTAAAAGATACTCTTTATCAAATTTGGAAAGTTCTTTCATTTTTATCCTTAGTTTATAGTAGAGCTTCTATCTTACCCTCTAGCTCTTTTATTCTTAATCTTAATTTATCATTTTCTATACGGTATTGAGAATTTCTAGTACGAAGACTAGTAACGTCGGATTTAATTTTATTTAGTTCATCTGTTAAAATATCAATATTTCCTAATGAACGTTGTAGCTGAACTTGCAGTTTTCTTATAACTATTTCGGTGTCATCAAGATTATTTTTCATAAAATCACGCATTGAGCGCTCTTTTCTAAGCAAAGTTTTGTAATAAAACACCATTACTATAAGATATATGCTAAAGCATATTAAAAATGTATAAAATATCCAATCCACTAGCATTTGCAGCTTCCTAATTTATAAACTCTTTTTTCATGTCTGCCTCCGGCAAACTCAGTAGCAAAAAATACTTTTATCATATCTTGAATTATACTAGTTCCAACTATCCTACCACCAAAGCAAAGTACGTTTGCATCATTATGCTCACGAGCTAATTTCGCAGTAGTAGCGTCATGGCAAAGAGCGCATCTTATATGAGGATGGCGATTTGCGGCTATGGATATGCCTATTCCTGTTCCACATATTAAGATACCGAATTTAAAATCGTTATCTATATTTTCAGCCATTTTATCGGCAAAATCAGGATAATCTACGCTCACATCTTTTGAATACGCTCCAAGATCAACCACGTCAAACTCGAAATTTGATAGATAACTTTTTACAAACTCCTTAGCATCAAATCCAGCGTGATCACTTGCTATAAAAATCTGAGCAACTTTCATAAAATCATCCCATAACCTTTAAATTTCGCATAATTATATCATAAAAACCTGAATTTAGCGTGATATAAGCGCAGTTTTAACCAAATCCAAAATAGCATAAATAGGTGAAAAAACATAACTAGCCGCCGGACTTATGATCAAAATTACAAGAATTATAAATCCATATCTGCTAAGACTTTGATACAAATTTGCTAATTTTTCAAATTTAAAAATCCTTAAAACATAAGAAAAAGCGTGTGATCCATCAAGAGGCGGTATCGGATAAAGATTGAAAATTCCTAATATTAAATTTATAGTCAAAAGCATACTCATAGCTTTTATACTAAATTCTGGAATAATTCCAAAATATATCAGCAAAAACGATGCTAAAGCAAGTAAAAAATTATAAACAATACCAGCTAAACTAACACATATAGCACCAAAATATCCACCGTTTTTAATTACCGTATATGTATTTATAGGAACAGGTTTTGCCCAACCAAACAAAACTCCACCAGCTAGATACATAAGTGATGGAACCACAATCGTACCTAAAATATCGATGTGTTTCAAAGGATTTATGCTAAGCCTACCTGCATTTTTTGCAGTATTATCTTTGAATTTAAAAGCGACAAAACCGTGAGCTATCTCGTGACCTACTACAGATATTACTAGAACTACGACAAGTGTTATTATAGTAGATACATCAAAATTACTCATGTATCAGCGTCTCATCAGTCTCTAAAGTACTAGCGAGTCTGCCTATTCTCTCCCATCTAACTTTATACTCTTTATCCCAGCTAAAATATACAAACCAAGGTTTTCCGACTATATATTTATACGGTACGCTTCCCCAAAATCTACTATCATTGCTATTTTCTCTGTTATCTCCAACCATAAAAAACTCACCGTCTGGAACTTTGAAGTAAAATGCATTAAAAGGAAGTCCATCTATGGGCGCAAGTTCTGTGATGAGTGCTGGAGTCATAGCAAATTTATTTTGATTGAGATAATAAAGCGCTATGGTAAATGTGTCTGCGCTTTGCCCTACGAAATTATCTTTTTCACCCCTATTTTCATAGTGAATGCCTTTAAATTTATAAGGCTCTTTAACAAATTTTTTACCAAGTAGTGTAACGATGTCGTTTTTATTGTAATTTTTTTCTATCTCAGCGTCACCACCAGAAGGTCTTAAATACATAGTTTTTGGTGCAAATATCACCTCATCGCCGCCATTTGCAAAATTTCTTTTCACATAGTAAATTTTAGGATCCTCAGGATATCTAAAAACAACGATATCACCACGTTTTGGCTTGTCTCCTTCTATTATGTGACCATCTCCATCGCTATCAAACCAAACAGGAACTTCTAAAAACGGAATATGTGGAGTAGATACGCCATAAGCAAACTTTTTTACAAATAAATGATCGCCTATAAGAAGAGTATTTTTCATAGAACCACTTGGTATAACAAAGGCTTGAGCGATAAAAAATATAAACAACAAAACTATAATTATAGTCCCAGTCCAGCTACTAGAAAAATTATACGCTTTAGAAAGAAATTTTTTCATACATTGCACTTTCTATTTTTAGCAGATTTTAATGTATTGCTTAAAAGCATAGCGATAGTCATAGGTCCAACGCCGCCCGGAACTGGCGTTATGAGTGAACATTTTGGAGCAACACTCTCAAAATCCACGTCTCCTACTAACTTACCACTATCTAAACGGTTTATACCTACATCAATGACTATAGCACCATCACTAACCATATCAGCATTTAAGAAATTCGGTTTTCCAACTGCCACTACAACAAGTTTAGCGCGTTTGGTTATTTCGGGTAAGTTTTTAGTTTTAGAATGAGCGATACTTATAGTTGCTCCAGCATTTAAAAGAAGACTTGCCATAGGTTTTCCAACTATGTTGCTTCTTCCTATAACAACTGCATCAATGCCTTGTAAATTTACATTATACTCTTTTAAAAGCTCCATTATACCAAGCGGAGTGCAAGGCACGAATCCATCAAGTCCGCTTGAGAGTTTTCCAACATTTATAGCGTGAAATCCATCAACATCCTTAGCAGGATCGATAGCTTCTAAAACTTTGTTAGTATCTATATGTTTTGGAAGTGGAAGTTGAACTAAAATTCCATCGATGCTATCGTCTAAATTTAAAACCTCTATAAGAGCTAAAAGCTCACTTTGACTAGTTTCTTTACTCAGTCTATGCATCACCGAGCCCATTTCACAAGCCAAGCAAGCTTTTTCTTTGCTTGCTACGTATGTTTGGCTAGCTTTGTCCTCTCCTACTAAAATTACTGCTAATGTTGGGGTTATACCTGATTTTTTTAAGCTTATTGCTTCGTTTTTTACGTATTCTTTGACTTTTGCACTTACGCTTTTTCCATCTATGATCTGCAAAGTTCATCCTTTTTTATACTTTTTTTATTACAAAAATTGTATCATATCAAAATTCAAATTAAACTCAGGTGATTTTAGATGAAATTTCTTTATATTTTTTTAATGTCTTTTAGTTTTTTGATGGCTGAAGAGTTCATAACAAAATTAGAATACGCTAAAATGCTATATCAAAATCCACGCGGTATCGGATGCAATAAATGTCACGGTGAAAAAGGCGATGGAAGTCTTATAGTAAAATATAAAAATTTAGATAGGAAAAACAATGTTTATGTGGAAAAATCCCTTATCGCTCCGCGTATAAATAATCTTGATTTTGATAAATTTAAATCAGCGATCAAAGAGTCAAAAGGCATAATGCCAAGCTACTTTTTAACAGATAACGAGATACTAAATTTATACGAATACATCAAAACTTTTAATAAGGAAAACAAATGACTAATAAAAATGCTTTTTTGGAAGCTAAAACATATATACCAGGCGGTGTTGATTCTCCAGTAAGAGCCTTTGGATCGGTGGGATCAGATCCGATTTTTATAGATCACGGTAATGGTGAGTTTTTATACGATATCGAAGGAAATGAGTATATAGACTATGTTCTTAGCTGGGGTCCTCTTATATTTGGTCATTGCGACTCAGATATAGAAGAAGCTGTTATCAAAACTGCAAAAAAAGGACTTAGTTTTGGTGCTCCGTGTCTTCTTGAAACAGCTCTTGCAAAACTTGTTTTATCAAAATTCCCATGGCTAGGAAAAATTCGTTTTGTAAGCAGCGGAACAGAAGCCACAATGAGCGCGATAAGATTGGCTCGTGGATATAGCAAAAAAAATGGTATTATTAAATTTGAAGGCTGCTACCACGGTCACAGCGATAGTTTATTAGTAAAAGCAGGTAGTGGAGCTACAACTTTTGGATATTCAAGCTCACTTGGAGTACCTGAAGATATCGTAAAAAACACACACATTGCCATTTATAATGATATCCAAAGCGTGGAGCAATGCTTTAAAAATGAAGATATAGGGGTGATCATAGTAGAACCGATCGCAGGAAATATGGGATTAGTTCCAGCAGATCAAGCATTTTTAGATGCGCTTAGAAAACTTTGTGATGAGTATGGCGCGGTTTTGATATTTGATGAAGTTATGAGCGGATTTAGAGCAAGCGCTACTGGAAGCTATGAATTTAATAAAATACAAGCAGATATCGTAACTTTTGGCAAAGTGATCGGCGGAGGAATGAGCGCTGCAGCGTTTGGAGCTAAAAACGAGATAATGGAGCTGATAAGTCCGCTTGGTGGAGTATATCAAGCAGGAACTTTAAGTGGAAATCCAGTAGCTATGGCAGCTGGACTTGCATCGCTAAATAAAATATATAACTCTCCAAATTTATATAAAGATTTAGAAAATAAATCCAAATTTATAGTAGAAGCATTAAAAAATGGTGCTAAAAAAGCTGGTATAGCTTTGCAAACTGAAGTTAGAGGATCTATGTGGGGATACTTTTTTAATGACAAAACTGTTAAAAACTATAAAGACGCATTAAACTCAGACACGAAATTATTTGCTAAATTTCACGCACAAATGCTAAAACGCGGTATCTACCTCGCTCCTAGTCAGTTTGAAACAGGATTTGTATGTGATAAACTTAGCCAAAATAGTTTAGAAAAAACAGCAAATGCGATAGAAGAGAGTTTTAAAGCGTTATGAGTGAAAAATCAAACAGAGCCACAAATATAAACAAAGCAATCAGAGCAGCAGACGGCTTGAGTCTTGGTATTTCGATGGTTGTAGCTGTCATAATGGGATTTGGTATCGGATGGGGTTTGAAACTATTAAGCGGTTCTAACTGGGGACTTGGAATAGGTATTTTTATAGGCGTAGCAGCAGCTATAAATAATGTATATAAAGCTTACAAATCGCAGATTAAAAGCTATGAGGAATTTAAAAACAAACCATCACCGAATTTCAAAGACGATGATGATGAAATTTAAAAATCTTATTATATTTTATGTTTTTTTAGACGCTGTTTTGATACTAGTTATGGCAGCGTTTGGATATATTTATCTTTTAAATTCGCAAGTAGCTTTTATCTGCTCTACTCTTATACTTTTTACTAGTTACTACGGATATAAAAAAAGAATTGATGAAAAATCTATAAATTATCAATTAAGTGCGCAAGAAAAATCATTTTTTGACGATAATGAAGAAGATGATAATGATTTAGATATAAAAGAGATCAAAAAAAAGGCTAAATTTAAAAAAATGGATATTATAGGAGCATTTAAACCATATAGGCTGCTTGGATATATTACTCTTATTTTAGCATTTTTTATGCTTCTAAGAAGAGAATTATTTGAGCCATTTTCTTTCCTCTTAGGGCTAGTTTTGATGCCTCTTGGGGTATTTTTAGCTGGAGTTTTTACACGTGATAAGTAGCAAAAGAGTTATAATATCGCTAAGTGCGCTATTTTTTGGAATGTCATTCATTTTTATTGCAAATGGTTTAGTGGTAAGTTCTGCTGGAGTGTTGCTTACTAGTATGAATGCGGATAAAACAATGATCGGAGTGATAACGTCATTTTTTTTCATAGGAGCGCTCACTTGCACGGTAGTTTCTCATAGGCTTATTTCAAAAGTCGGTCATATGAGAGCTTACGCTATATTTACTGCGATTTTTGCTATTTCAGCTTTATCGCATGATTTAAGCAAAAATCTTATAGTTTGGGCTGCTTTGAGATTTATGCTTGGATTTTGTTATTATAGTATAGTAATGGTCATAGAAAGCTGGTTAAATGCAAAAACCGCAAACTCCATTAGATCACGAGTTTTAGCATTTTATGAGATTATATTTTACAGCTGCTTTGGTCTGGGGGCTGTTATTATGAGTTTAAATTTAGATGCTACAAAAGTATTTTTAATAGGAACCATATTTATCATATTAGGCTCCATTCCGCTTAATTTCTTAAAAGTAAGATCACCACAAATTCCGCAAACTGCAAATATCAGCCTACCTAAAATTTACGGTATCGCTCCCCTGGCATTAGCAACTAGCATAGTAGCAGGACTTCTTATAAATGGATTTTTTTCTATGTCTGCTCTGTTTATACTAGCTCAAGGATATAGTGCAAAAGAAGCTGGAGTATTTATAGTTTCATCTATGTGTGGTGGATTTTTATCGCATATGTTTTTTGGAGTTTTATCAGATAAATTTGGAAGAAAATTTGCTATTATCTTAGCATCTTGCATAGCTCTTATTTCATCACTTTTATTTATAGTTATAAAACCTACTATAAATATTCAATATATTTTTGCATTCTTTTTAGGTATAGGAATTTTCGTACTATATGCGTTGGCTCTTGCTAGAGCAAATGATGTTATAGAAGATAAAAGCAGATGTGTAGAAGTCGGAAGAGCGCTACTGTTTAGCTATCTTTTAGGATCATTTTTCTCTCCACTTATAATCGGATTTTCTATAAATACGTTTGGGGATTTTGGTTTTATATATTTTTATAGCTTAACGCTTACTTTGTTGATAGTATTTGCAATATTTCAAAAATCAATTCCAAAAGAGCTTGAAGTCGCATTTACAAGACATAGCGGTCATAGCGTAGTTTTTGATGAGTTAAAAGATGATAATAACAAACAATAACCAAGCCACCCAGATCACCCAAAAAGATGATAAAAAAGAGGAGAAAAAAGACCTAAAATCAGATATCTCATCCAAAACTATATTTAAAAAAGATGTCATACAAAACACAGATATACCTCTTTCAAAGCTTGATTTAGAACTAAATAAACTAACAAACAAACTATTAAACGCTTTAAAAGCAAGCAGTGAAGAGGGCGGATATAAACCAAAAGTTTTAGCCGAAGTAAAAATGGCTCAAGTGGCTCCGAATTTAGCAAAAGACCTAAGTGAGCTATCAAAAGCACTAAAATCAGAACCATCTCTTATAAAACTCGCAAATAAACTAGATGAGTTTTTAAAACCCGTTGAGCATATAAAAAATACAAATATGGCTCAAACCATAAAAGACACGGGCATTATGTTAGAAGCTAAAATAGCTCAAAATTTAAATCCACAAACTCTTCCTACAAGCATAAAAGAGCTTTTAAGCCTTATGAAAAATGTTTCAAATAAACAGCTCGAAAATAGTTTTTTAAATTTAGCAAAAGATGAAAGTGCTGATATAGCAAAAAATTTTGAAGATTTAAAAAACGTACTTCAAAACGCAAAAGATAAAAATCAACAAATAGTCCAAACTTCAAATTTCAAAGGTCTTATAGACGCTCATGCGAAATTAGAAAATGCGATAAAATACCTAGATAAATTATCAAATTTAATACAGACAAAAGGCGAAACATTAAATGCAAAAAGCATAGAAGCACAGATCCCAAAGGTGCTAGATCAAATAACGCAAATAGTAAAAAACGCTGAACAAGTTTTATATAAAATCAATTTTGAATTACCAAATTTAAAAGATATTAAAGAGGTAAAAAACGAACTTACAAAAACCATAAACAACATAAAAGCAGAGATAGAAAATATAAAAAGTAGCTTAAGAAAAGAGTTTTTAACTACACAAATAGATAGAAATTCAAAACAAATAGCCACGCAAAAGCTTGATATAACAACAAAACAAGCCACCCAAACGCTGCAAAAAGAAGTGACGCCAAATACTCAGATAAACCTTTCAAATTTAATAAACTCACTAAGCAGCGAAACATCACAAAATCAAGCAGCAAATATAAATTTATCCATAATGACAAAAGAGATAAGCACCGATGCTAATAGTCTAAATTTGCAAGAAAAGCTCAGTATAGCTGCTAAAAAACTATCAAACATAATGAACTTTTTTGATAAAAATAGCGTCGATGCAAAAAATAACGTAACTGAAATAAAACATCTCTTAAAAGCTGCTTTAAGAGCCGGAAATGATATGGATAAAGTCATTCCTTTTGATGAAAATACAAGTTTTAAAAACCTGCAAAACGATATAAAAGGAGCGTTGCTAAATATAAAAGAAGCAACCGCTAATCAGCAAAGCTTAAACAATATAAATCAAAACGTAAATCGCTTAATAACTCAAATCGAGATGCATCAATTAATAAGCTTTGCACAAAATTCGGTGCAGACGTATTTGCCATATACGTGGGACGGATTAGAAAGTAGCACAGTGGCTTTCAAGCACGGCAAAAAGAATAAATTTTATGCGAAAATAGATCTGAATTTTATTAAATTTGGATCTGTTTCGGTAGTTTTAGGACTATTTGATACGAAATATATAGATATTTCGATACTAACTGGAACAGATGAGTTTAAAAATATAATTTTAAGCTCCAGCAAAGAGCTTAAGTCATCCATAACAAATTTAGGACTCATAGTAAGCAGTTTTACTCTTACTAATAAATCTAAATTTGAACCATACAATGAAGAAAAAGCATTTGATCTTGGATTTAATGTGAAGGCTTAAAATGGCGAAAATTAAAAAAGCTGTAGCTTTAGGATACAATAAAAAAAGAGATAACGCTCCAAAAGTGCTAGCATCTGGAAAAGGCGAGATGGCTAGCAAAATCATAGAAGAAGCAAAAAAACATAAAATACCTATAAAAGAGGATTCAGATCTTGTAGAAATACTCAGCAAAGTAGATATAAACCAAGAAATTCCGCCAAATTTATATAAAGCAGTAGCTGAAGTATTTAGCTTTTTATATAGAGCAACTAAGACAAAAAGCTAGACTATCTCATCTCTTTTTTTATATATTTTTTATCTATATAACCCATATCTAATAACTTATTATAAATTTTAGCAACAATAGGCCCTCCAGCACTTCCTCCACTGCTACCATGTTCTACCAAAACAGTAACTACAAACTGCGGATCTTCATATGGCCCATAAGTAGTAATCCACGCGTGAGATCTCTCATAGCGTTTCATCTCAGACTCTTTCATTCTAGTTTTTTCGCTTTGAGATATTCCTACTACTTGCGCCGTTCCAGTTTTTGCTCCAAGAGATATTTTAGATGCGCTTAAAGCTCTAAAACCTGTTCCGCCTTGAATATTTGAAACCTCATACATACCACGCCTAATATATTTTAGATATGATTTTTCTTGTGGAGTTAAGATATCTTTAGTTTTCCACTCTATGATTTTACCATCTATACTGTACAAAAAGTGTGGCGTCATATCAACTCCAGAAGCAAAGATAGCAGTATCTCTTGCTACTTGCACAGGAGTAGCTAAAAAACTTCCTTGACCAATGGATGTATTTAACGTATCACCTTGATACCACGGCTCTTTTGACTTTGTTCTTTTCCAATCTTTGTTTGGAACTATACCTATGTACTCATTTGGTAGATCAATTCCGCTTCTAACACCAAATCCGTATTTCTCCAAAACAGGAGCGATAGTATCTATACCTACTTTATACGCGCCTCTATAAAAATAAGTATCGCAACTCTCTTTTAAAGCTTCGACTATAGTCATATTTTCATAACCGTAATTTTTCCAGTTACGAAACTTCCTACCACCAAGCTCAAAATACGGATCGCACATTATTTTTGTGGTAGGATCTATCTTCCCACTATCAAAAAACGCCATTCCCATAGCCATTTTGACAACGCTTCCTGGAGGATATAAAGAATTTACTAGTTTGTTAGTAAATGGATGATCTAAATTATTTATAATAGCGTCCCACTCTTTTTGAGTTATTCCTGTCACAAACGGATTTAAATCATATTCAGGAAAACTTCCAGCAGCTAAAATAGCGCCGTCTTTAAGGCTCATCACTACTACTGCTCCAGAGTCTTTATTAAACACTTCAGCAACATACTGCTGCAACTCTGATTCTAAAGTAAGAGTTATATCTTTACTAGTAGCGCTCGTGTATGATACCTCTTCAACTTCTTGATTTAAAGCAGTAACTTTGGTTTTTCTCTCTCCTGCGTTGCCTTGTAAAATTTGATTATAATATCTCTCAACACCGCTTCTTCCGGTATAATTTGTAAGCTTAGTCAGCTCATCGGTTTCTACATCTTTTTGATTTGCTCTACCAACATATCCTATAACATGACTTGCTAGATCATTAAATGGATAGTGACGCTTACTAGCTGGTTTAATCATGATATTTTCTCTTAAACTCAGCTTTGCAAAATGAGGAATCATACTATCGTAATCTATAAATTCAATAACTTCTACAAAGTCTTGATTATACGGAGAGTCATTTTTTAAATAATCTTTTTTTAATTTCGTAGCATTTAGATCAGTAAAAGTATGAGTTAAAATATTTATCTCCTCATCTAAAACTTTCTCATTTTTTCTCAAGTGAGGCTTTACTAACACTGAAAAACCAAGCCTATTTACGGCTAACGGCTTTCCTTTTATATCAAAAACCTGCCCTCTAACAGGAGCTATAAGCTCTGTTTTGATAGCATTTTTTTCGGCTATCTCTTCATAATATTCATTTGATTTTATACTTAAATAATATATTCTAACAAGCAAAATAGTCCATACTAAAATCAAAATAGCATAAACAATACGCATTCTCATAATACTCTTTCCTTAAAAAGAAGTATAGCTATAACAGATTCAACAACTATATAAATAAGATATTCATAACTTATCCAAAGTCGCGGTTGATTTAAGATATATAAGATTAAATTGCTCATCAAAAGAGTTCCTATATACCCACTAAAAACAAATATAATGAGCAAACATTGTCTCCATTTCATATTTATTTTTAACCAATCATGTATAAAATAGTAAAATATCAAAAAATTTAAAATCGTAGAAAATAGCTCAAATCCATGTATCTGCTCAGCAAAAATAAGAAATAAAATAGCTAGATACCATCTCTTATCAAAGTTATTCATATTTCTTTCGCTCTCATTTTTGAGTATAACTATATAGGCGAAAAATAACCCGATAAAAGGCGGCACTATGTGACTAGTAGAACTTAGCATTTCATAAGCTATAAGCATAGCACAAAATACTATGAATCTTAAAGATAGTAAATTAACGCTATTTCGTTGCATACTGGAAAATGTTTGCATTTGATACAATCAGCCCAAATTTTTTGAGCCGGAAGTTTCTCTTTTGGTATCTCATTAAAACCCAATTTTTCAAAAAAACTTTTTTGATAAGTCAATGTAAAAACCTGCTCAATTTCTAAATCCTTAGCTTCTTTTAAAAGCTCTTTTACGAGCCCGCCTCCTATGCTTTGACCTCTTAAACTCTCTTTTACAACAAGACTTCTTACTTCAGCTAAATTTGGAGCATGAATGTGGAGTGCGCTATATCCGACTAACTCATCATCTTTGTAAGCAAGTGTGTATGAGCGGATATTAGTAGCTATTTCATCATCGTTTCTAGGTAAAATTATCCCGTTTTCTATCTCTTTTTTTACTATGGATTGCATAAGAGGTATGTTTTTTAATTTTGCTTTTTTATACGTTATCATCACTACTCACAAGTCCAAAAATGCTGTTATATATAGTTTTAACCGCTTTATCTATACCGGTTTTTTTTGTACTAGATACTAAAATAGCAGAACTATCCATCTTTAATACTTTTGATCTTTCGCTCTGATTTAGCTTGTCGCATTTTGTATATAAATTTAAAATCTTTTGATCATTTCTTATAAATTCACTAAGATAAACACCTAAATTCTCATCTTTTTCCAAATTTGAATGCCTTGAATCAACTAAATGAACAAAAGTTTTTATATTGATTCTATTTCTTAAAAACTCATCTAAATTTTTCTGCCATGCACTATGGAGACTTTTGCTTACTTTAGCATAACCAAATCCCGGTAAATCTACAAAGATAATAGGTATTTTTTGTCCATCATTATCAAAAATTACTTCAAAAAAGTTTATCAGCTGAGTTTTTCCTGGAGTAGAGCTAGACTTTGCCAAACCCTGATGATTTGTAAGAGCATTTATGATAGAACTCTTACCAACATTGCTACGTCCTAAAAATGCAACTTCGCTAATACCAAAATCAGGAGCGTCCAAAGAATTAACAGATGACGTAAGAAACTTAGCGCTTACTATCCTAATCACGTTTTATTTATCCTCTACTTGAAATATTAATTTTACCGGCTTTTTATCTTTGCTGCTTACTTTATATGTTCCATTGCCTTGATTTACGACGATTTCATCGCCATATACTTTTTTATCGGTTTGCTCTTCATGCAAATACGCATCTCCGCTCAATGTATAAGTTTTTTTTAACGGCTCGTATATCAGTATATCTCCGCTACCGTTGTAATTTTTTTTATTTAAAACAGCTTTAAATTTAGCGTTTCCAGTAGCAACATATTTAATAGGCTGCCTTTTAGCATCAAAATATATTTTTACACTATTAGAAGTTAAAGTATCATAACTTCCTTTTTTTATAATAACATTACCTTTTAGATCACTGGTTAGCGACTTCTCGTCTGCAAAAAAATTATCAGCAGTAACTTCTACTTGCTCGGCATTTAAGCCGATAGTAAAAAAACATAAAATCAAAACTACTTTTCGTAAAACCATCCTTTTACCTTTTGTGCATATATCGTATTGTCCATTATATCGTAAATTACGCTTTGACCCACTATAGTATCTGCGTTTTGAGTTATTTTAAAAGGCACATTGCTATTTATAATCTTCGCTTTAGAGTCATAGATAATTTCTTCTGAGTCATATCTTAATCCAGTTATTAAATTTTTATAAATCGCACTATTTTTTAAAGTTATATTATTATCTTTTAGTGTAGCTAATTTTGAACTCAAAGAGTGAATGTAATCCCCCCTTAAAAACAGCCCATTAAAGCTATTTAAAAGATCATAAGTTTCATATCTCGTGACATCGCTAGCTTTGTATTTGCCATACACTAAAGTAGAGTTTAATTCATAGCTAATAACATTACTAGCTTGCATATTAGCCACTTTTAACTCATTTATATATATATTTGCTGAGTATGGAGTTTGTAGCATTAGAAATACCATACTTACACTAAAAAGAGCGATCACAAAATAGAATATTTTTATAACCAACGCTTCATCCACTCATCTTTTAAATTTAAACGATCTATCAATATATCTATCATCTCTCTAACAGCCCCATAACCACCTTTTTTACTAAGCTCTATATCTGCTTTAATAGAGTTATGAGCGTCTATAGGCTTAAAACTGATAGCTACTTTAGAAAGTAATTTCATATCATTTAGATCATCGCCTATAGCAGCGGCATTCTCCCAGCCAAATCCCTCTAACTTTAGAATTTCATCTGCTTGAGCAAATTTATCTTTTACTCCTTGAAAACAGTATTTTATACCAAGTTCTTTTGCCCTGTTTTCTACTATAAGGGATTTCTTGCCAGTTATGATGGCTGAAATTTTACCAAGTTTATTCCACTGTTCTATAGCAAAACCGTCTTTTACGTCAAATCTTTTGAACTCATCTCCGGTATTTGTTTTATAAATTCCACCATCGCTAAGACAGCCATCAACATCTAAAAAGATAATTTCTATCATAAAACACCTTTTGTACTAGGTGTTCCCATTCTATCGTTTTTGCTTATAGCGCGTCTAAATGCTACGGCAAAAGCTTTAAAAGTTGCCTCTGCTATATGATGAGAGTTATCTCCTCTTAGCTTTATTAGATGAAGTGTTATACCTGCATTCATAGCCAAAGCTTGAAAAAATTCTTGTATAAGCTCACTATCAAATGAGCCTATTTTTTCATTTAAGCTACTTTCATATACTAGATACGCTCTATTTGATAGGTCAATTGCGCACTCAACCGCAGCTTCGTCCATAACCACTACGCTATTACCATATCTCTCAACACAGCTAAGCGGATATATGCTCTCTTTTATAGCAGATCCTAATACTATACCACAATCCTCAACACTATGATGATCATCTATAAACAGATCTCCTTTGCAAACAAGTTTTATATCCATCAACGAATGTTTGCAAAGAGCATTTAGCATATGATCAAAAAATCCTACTCCAGTGTCTATCTCGCATTTGCCGCTTCCATAAATTTCAAGCTCTACACTAATATCAGTCTCTTTAGTCTCTCTATGTTTTTTTACCATTTTAATTATCCCTTACTATAAATGCGCCTTTAAATTTACTAGTGCCTATGAAATCCCTAGCTTCATCTTCGCTTCTAAATCCAGTAAGGAACACTCTATATATAGGTTCTCCTTCTAAGATATAGTTTCTAACTGCAGTTCTATAACCGCTTGTTTTATCGTATTGAGTTTTATAGGTATTAGCCCCGTCTTTTTTCCTAAACGCTCCGATTTGCACCATAAAATTTCCTCCAGAATATGTATGCGTGGTTGCTGATTTATTGCTTGGAGTTTCTATCTTACCATAGAATCCTAAAACCTCAAGTCTAACAGGAGCAGTACCTGCTGCTATCATAGATATATCGTTTGCTGCAGCTTTTGATAGGTCTATTATCCTGCCTGATACAAAAGGTCCTCTATCATTTATCCTGACTACTGTAGATTTTCCGTTTTTTAAATTTGAAACCTTAACCATAGTATTCATAGGTAAAGTTTTATGAGCTGCTGTCATAGCGTTCATATTATAACTCTCACCGTTACTAGTCTTTTTTCCATGAAAATTAGGACCATACCAACTAGCTATACCACTTGCAGTGTCACCTACTTCAACAACCGTAGGATAGTATGTTTTGCCATTTATAGTATAAGGGCGCATCGTGGCTTTTTGCATACTTGAGGAGTTATTTACTTGATTTGTTTTAAAGTCACTAGTACCCGGATAATAAGGTAAATTTTTTACCACCGAACAACCTGTAAAAAATAGGATGGTTATAACTATAATTGAAATTTTATTTAGGTATAACAAGGCTATCTCCTGCTGCTACTTTAGAATTTTTAATATTATTTGCTTTTATTATCTCTTTTACTTCTACATCAAATTTCTTAGATATTCCTGCTAAGGTATCACCTTTTTTTACTTTATAATTTTCAAAAATAGGAGCTGTCTTTTTTGATACCGGGATAATTATCTGAGAATTCGGGCTTAGTTTTGCTATCTCATTGTATTTTTGTATATCTTTAGCACTAACACGCCATTTTGAAGCTATTTTTGCTATAGTATCGCCTTTTTTCACACTATAAATTTGAAACTTCTGATCGTTGTTGAATGATTTAAAATTTGTAGCAAATAGATCTTTTTTGCCGATCGGAATATATATATGATACTCTTTTTGATTTGGTGGAGTAAAATCATATCTTAAATGAGCATTGTGTTCTTTTAGTTTTTTTAGGCTAAGACCTATGCTGCTAGCTACCATAGCAAGACTAGTTCCCCCTGGAACAAAAACCTTTGAAACGCTTATTTGATTTGGTCTATTTAACATTGATGAGTCATTGGATATAATAAAATCGCTGTCTTCTGCCATATTTGCTGCTATTAAAATTTTTCTTATAAAAAGCCTAGTTTCTAATGATAGATATTTTTTATCAGGATCTATGAGTACGCTAAGCTCATCTGTACCTGCTTTTTGTATAGCTTGTTTTACTCTTACTTCACCGCTATTATAAGCCATTATAGCAAGGTACCATTTACCAAACTGCTCTTTTAATCTTTTTAAGTATTGTACTGCAGCTAAAGTTGAAGCTACTGGATCACGCCTCTCATCTACGTATTTATCAACCCTAAGTCCGTAAAGCTTTGCGGTTCCTTCCATAAACTGCCACATACCAACAGCTTTTACATTAGAAACAGCTTTATTTGAAAGTCCGCTCTCAACCATAGCTAGATACAAAAACGAATTTGGCATATCTGTTTTACTTATAAGCTCTTTTAACATAGAAATATGCTTGTATTCCTCTTTTATAGTATTTACAAAATCTTTTTTAGCTATATTTGATCCTTCAGCTTTCATAGCTAGAAAGTATGGATCTTTCATATATTTTGGGTCTATATCAAGCTCTTTTAAAATTCTTAGCTGTGCGCTATAATCATCTCTAGTTTGAATAAATCCAAAAGCCGAACTATAAGTTAAAAAACATAATAAAATTGCTATAAAAAATCTCATTGAACTCCTTAAATATTAAATAGTTTTTGTGCGTTTTTTGTAGTCATCTCCTCAACTTCTTCTTTTTTTAAATTTAATATATCAGCCATCTTCTTGGCTACATAGTTTGTAAAAACAGGTTCATTTCTACTTCCTCTGTGTGGTTCTGGAGTGAGATATGGACCATCTGTTTCTATTATAAGTCTATTTTTTGGAATTTTAGGTAGTATTTCAACTAGCTTTTTACTGTTTTTAAAGGTTAAAACGCCGCCTATACCATAATAAAACTTATCGCTCAATTCAAGCAAAATCGGACTTGCATTAAAACAATGCAAAACTCCGCCTACAAGATCATTTTGATACTCTTTTAATATATTTAAACTATCTTCATTAGCATCTCTTATATGCACTACAAGAGGCTTTTTAAGCTCACAAGCTAACTTTATCTGATCTATGAAAACTTCTTTTTGTCTGTTTTTATACTCCAAAACTCCAGACTCAGGAAGCCTGAAATAATCAAGCCCGCACTCACCTACAGCTATGCATTTCTCATCGTTTGCAAACGCCTCTAAACGACTTTTATCATATCTTTCTACTTCATAAGGATGAACGCCAACGCAAAAATATAAATTTTCATAACTATTTGCTATTTTACAAGCTTTTGGTAAATCATTAATATCAGCGCCCGGAATTATTATTTTTTTTATACCATTTTTAAATGCATTTTCAAGAACAGCGTCTAGATCCTCGTCATATCTCTCATCATCAAGATGACAGTGTGTATCTATAATCATATTATTTCTACCCTATTTTTTCCTGCTATTTTAGCATTATAAAGTGCTTCATCGGCTTTTGATATAATATGGTCGATATTTTCAGAAAAATCTCCATTCGTAACACCTATAGAAACTGTAAATTTGATATCAAAACCTTTTATATTTATCAAAGAAGCAGCGATTTTAGCTCTTATAGATACTGTTTTTTTCAACGCATCATCAAAATTTATATTTTTCAAAACTACACAGAATTTCTCGCCACCAAACCGAGCAACTAAGTCGCCATCATTAACCCAGCCCATTAAAAAACTTGAGAGCTTTTGTATAACGATATCTCCTATATCATATCCAAATTTATCATTTATCTTTTTGAAATCATCTATATCAAACATAGCTACTGCAAAACTTTGGTCTAAACAGTTTTTATAATACTCTTTCATATCCATATAAAAATATCTTCTACTATGAGATCCACTTAAAAAATCCGTATTAGCTAGTTTTGACATAAATTTGATATTTTCGATAGACTCAATACTATTATTTACACGACATATCAACTCCTCTTTAGTAAAAGGCTTGACAATGAAATCATTTGCTCCATTTTTTAGAAATTTTGCTCCTGTATCGGCGTCTTTTCCTTCTCCTGTTATAGCTATAACGCTTAGATCGTTTTTAGAATATTTCTCCCTTATATGACCCATAAGCTCAAATCCATCCATAACTGGCATATTATAATCAGTTAGTACGAGTTTGATATCTGGATTATCAGCTAGATAACTCATAGCTTCTTCGCCGTGAGCTGCGGCAAATACCTTAAACTGCTGAGAAAGCAAAATTTGCTTAATTTTATTTCTCATCGGCGTACTATCATCAACAACCATAACTTTATAATCTCTATTTTTACTAAGTCTGTTTATACTATCAAAAATATAATCTATATTATTCATATTACTTTTCACGACGTAATCTACTATATTTTTATTCATAAATATATCTTTTGTCGCGCTATCTATACTTCCAGTAAGAACTATAACAAGAATATTTTTGGATATTATATAATCCACTATTTCACCATTTGGCGCATCTGGTAAATTTAGATCCAAAAGTGCTATGAAAAAATCATCATTATCATCGATGATATCTCTTGCTTCATTAAAAGTATGAGCAACGACTATATCCATATCAACATTGTTTTCCATTTTTTTAGCTATTAATCTTGCTAAAGCCTTGTTGTCATCGACTATTAAAACTCTTTCTCTCATAATCTCCCTTATAATTATTATTAATAATAATTGTTTATTGTATCATTTCAAACTTTGTTTAATCTTTAAATATTAAGCAAAGTTTTGGCAAATTCTTTAGCTTCTTCGCTTATAACTTCACCACTTATCATTCTTGAAAGCTCCTTTATCCTATCACTTGCGTCTAACTCTCTTGCAAATGAATTCTCTGCATTTTTTTCTACCAAAAAGTGATGATGTGCTTTTGAGCTGAGTTGGGGTTGATGAGATATAGCAAATATCTGATAAAACTTAGCAAGTTCTAAAAGAACATCTGCGATGCTCATAGCCTCTTTTCCACTAAGATTAGAATCAATCTCATCAAGTATCAAAACTCCGTTTCCAAAACCTGTTATTTTAGCTTCACTTGCTATAAAAGCTAGTCTTAAACGGTTGATCTCACCGCTGCTTAGAGTTTTTAAATTTGAACTATTTAAACTGATCTCTACTGTATCAATACCGTCATTTCCTAGCTCTTTTTCAGATAATTTTACAGACACCATATCCATATAAAGCTCTTTTAAATATCCATTTAAAATCTTAGCAAACTGCGAAATTTGTTCATTTCTAGCTTTAGAAACAGCATTTGCTAAGCTTAGCACTTCGCTATGAAGTTTTTTAAATTTAGACTCAAGTTCGCTCTTTTCAAACTCGATTTTTTCATAATGAGCCAACTCCGCTTTTTTTGAGTTTAACACGTCTATAGCCTCTTCTATGCTTCCATAGCGTTTTATAAGTCCGTTTAAATTCTCGATTCTATCTAGAATTTCTTCTATATCGATATCATCAAATTCATCAAAACTCACACTACTTCTAGCGATCTTTAACTCATTTAAAGCATCATTAAAAAACGTCCCGTCGATATCGCTGATCTCAAGCGCATCAAGCACGGCTTTTTCGTAGTTAAATATAGCGTCCGCTTTTTGCCATGCAGCTTCTATTTTATCTTTTTTACTTAACTTTTTTTTAATAGTGATAAGCTCGTCGAATTCCCCTATTTTTGGATTGATGCTTGATATTTTTTGTATCTCAAAACTAGCAAATTCTTTTAGCTCATCTACTTTTTTTTCCTCTTCTAAGACCTTTTCTAACTCTTTTTTAACAAGAGCAAACTCATCAAATTTAGTAGTAAAGTTTTTTAAATTTAGAACAAAATTTTTATCATTTTTACTAGCCAAACTGTCTAAAACAGATATCAGTCTGCTATTTTCAAACTCGCCTATCTCTTTTGCACTTAGATATTTTAAGTGCGAACCAGCTATCAAACTAAGGTTCTTTTTAGATATCGACTGATTGTTTATAAAATATCTTGTGCTTTTGTCTTTTAATAATTTAAATGTATTTATATCTGTAGTTTCTATACCAAACTCATCTGCACAAAAATCATACTCCACATCGGCTTCTATGAGCTTTGCTTCACTATCTTTAAAGCCAAAAACAGATAAAATCGCACCCATCAAAATCGACTTTCCAGCTCCACTAACTCCGGTAAATACGCTAAGTCCAGATCCAAAATTAAGCTCAAGCTCGCTAAATCCAAGATAGTTTTTTATATAAACTCTACTTATCATTATGCCCCCATCTAAGCTTCTGTTTTAAAATTTCAAAATAATCTCTATCTTTATGGCGGATAAGATTTACCCTAACATCGCTAATTCCAACTTCTACGCTAGTATAATGCTTCAAATCCACCCTATCTTGCCCATCTATCAAAACTACAACATCATCACAGCTTTTAAATTCTACCTTAAACTCTTTTGGAAGTATGAGCGGACGCTGCGTTAAGCTATGAGAGCAAACAGGAGTAAGACTAAAAACATCGCAAAGCGGATAGATGATCGCACCACCTGCGCTCATATTATAAGCAGTTGAGCCCATCGCAGAGCTTATTATAACGCCGTCTCCAAAATACGAATTAAAGTATTTTGAGTTTAAAAAAGCTTCTATATTAGATGTAGAATCGATCTTTCGTCGCATCAAAACTATATCGTTGAAAGCTAATTTTTCCATTATCTTATCATCTTTTTTAAATTTAGCTTCAAGCATATATGGTTTTTCTATTTCATAACATCCACTAAAAAACTCTTCAAAAAATTTATCACACTGACTTAATGTAACATCAGTAAGAAATCCAAGATGTCCAGTATGCACGCCAAATACAAACACGCCACTACTAGCGCATTTTCTGCAAGTACTGATGAAATTGCCATCGCCGCCTACTGATATTATTAAATTTGTATTTTTTAACATCTCATCTAAACTACAGCCTACTTCATTTAACTGGGCTGCTATATGATGTTCTAAAAGTACGCTTACTTCATATTTTTCTAGTATTTTTTTTAGCGTATTTATCGCGTCTTTTTGATCTATTGCGTTTCTAGTTGATATTCCTACGGCTTTTAAATTTTTATGAATTTCGATCATTATGTTTTCCTACTTTTTGTATTTTATAAAAAAAATGCTTAAAAACTAAGCTATAAAATCATAGCTCAATTTAAAAATATAGCATTATATTTCAAATTTAAATATATAAACTATAGTTTGATAAAAAATTTATAAAACTTGTATTATAATAGTAGTTTTTATTAAGAAAGGACAAAATATGCGGAGTCATTATTGCACCGACCTTAGCAGCAACGATATAGGTAAAAAAGTCCAGCTTTGCGGCTGGGTAAATTCATACCGCGATCACGGCGGTGTCATTTTTATAGATTTAAGAGATAGAACCGGACTAATCCAGCTTGTATGCGATCCAAAAGATAGCAAATCAGCCCACGATATAGGATCAAAAGTAAGAGACGAATACGTTTTAAAAGCCACAGGAACCATAAGAGCAAGAGGCGAGGGACTTACAAATCCAAAGCTAAAAACCGGCGAGATAGAAGTTGTAGTCGATGAGTTAATCATAGAAAACGAGAGCGCTGTGCTTCCATTTGTTATCGGAGATAATAACGTCGGCGAAGATATTCGCTTGAAATACCGCTTTTTAGACCTTAGAAATACTGAAAGTTTTGATAAATTTAAACTGCGCTCAAAAGCTTCTATAGCGTGCAGAAACTCTCTTGATAGACTAGGATTTTTAGAAGTTGAAACTCCTATTTTAACTCGCGCTACTCCTGAAGGAGCAAGGGATTATCTAGTACCGAGCCGCGTACATCCAGGAAGTTTTTACGCACTTCCGCAAAGTCCGCAGCTTTTCAAACAGCTTTTGATGTGTGGCGGATTTGATAAATACTTTCAAATAGCACGTTGCTTTAGAGATGAAGATCTAAGAGCAGATCGCCAACCAGAATTTACTCAGATCGACGTCGAGATGAGCTTTTGCTCACAAGAAGACGTGATAAAAGTCGGCGAAGAGGTTCTAAAAGATATATTTGCTGCTTGCGGACACGATATCGTAACTCCGTTTAGAAGAATGGAGTATAAAGACGCTATGGAGACTTACGGTAGCGATAAACCAGACTTGAGATTTGATCTGCCTATGGTTGATGTTATAGATATATTTGCAAAATCAAATAACGAAATTTTCAGTACTCCTGCACAAAATTCAAAGAAAAACCGCGCAAAAGCTATAAAAGTTCCAGGCGGAGATAATATCTTTAGCAAACGCCAAATGCAACGTTTTGAAGAATTCGTGCGTAAATTTGGAGCAAAAGGACTAGCTTTTATACAAGTTAAAGAAGACGGACTAAAAGGACCTTTGGTAAAATTCTTTGAGCAAGAACAAGTAGATGAGCTCATCAAAAGATGTGATCTTAAAACTGGAGACGTTGTATTTTTTGGTATCGGAGATAAAAAAACCGTGCTTGATTATATGGGAAGATTTAGAATTTTTCTTGCAAACGAGCTTGGCATCATAGATGAGAACAAACTTGAGTTTTTATGGGTAGTAAATTTCCCTATGTTTGAACAAAACGACGACGGTAGCTACTCTGCGATGCACCATCCATTTACTATGCCAAATAATCCAGATGAAGAAGACCTTGAAGATATAACAAGTATAGCTTATGACGTCGTACTAAATGGAGTAGAACTTGGTGGTGGAAGTATCAGAATTCACAAAAACGATATCCAACAAAAAGTATTTAAACTACTAAAAATAGATGAAGCAGAGCAAAGAGAAAAATTCGGATTTTTACTTGACGCTCTTAGTTTTGGTGCGCCTCCACACGGTGGATTTGCCATAGGTCTTGATAGGCTTATTATGCTTGTCACCAAATCAGCCAGCATAAGAGATGTCATAGCATTTCCTAAAACTCAACGTGCAAGTTGTCTTATGACAAAAGCACCTAGCGATGTCTCAAACGAGCAATTAAGAGAGCTAGGGTTAAGACTTAACCAGAAGGAAGTTAAATGAAAAAACTATTTTTAATCATCGGAGCGCCCGGAAGTGGAAAAACAACTGATGCGAGTATGATAGCAGCAAATGACGCTAAATTTGCGCATTATTCAACTGGAGATCTTTTAAGAGCTGAAGTTGCAAGCGGAAGTGAGCTAGGAAAGCTTATCGACAGCTTTATATCTAAAGGAAATTTAGTTCCTTTAGAAGTAGTTGTAAATACCATTATTTCAGCCATAAAATCAAGCGATAAAAACTATATTTTGATAGACGGATATCCAAGAAGCGAAGAGCAAATGAGAGAGCTTGATAGGGTTTTGGCTTCTCAAAGCGAAGTTATACTTGATGGCGTCATCGAAGTAGATGTAAGCGAAGAAGTAGCAAGAAACAGAGTTTTAGATAGAGCGCGCGGAGCCGATGATAATAATGAAGTATTTAACAATAGAATGAAAGTATATCTTGACCCTATCAAAGAGATACGTGCATTTTATAATGACAAAAAACTACTTCACAAGGTAAATGGCGAACGCACTATAGAAACGATAGTAGCGGATATGAAAAATTTAATCGAAAACTTAATCAAAGGATAAAATAATGGATATAAGCAAAATCAAATTCGGAAGCAACCCAGACAAACTAAACGCAGTTATAGAAATCCCATTTGGCTCAAATATCAAATACGAAATCGATAAAGATAGCGGCGCCGTAGTCGTAGATAGAGTTTTATACTCAGCTATGTTCTATCCTGCAAACTACGGTTTCGTGCCAAATACTTTGGCTGATGATGGTGATCCAGCAGATATTTTAGTATTAAACGAATATCCGCTTCAAGCAGGTAGCGTGATACCTTGCCGTTTGATAGGCGTTTTAGTTATGGAAGACGAGTCTGGAATGGACGAAAAACTTTTAGCAGTTCCTGTTACTAAGATAGATCCAAGATACGCTGATATCCACTCTATAAGCGATCTTAGCGAAGCTACGCTAAATCGCATAAAAAACTTTTTTGAGACTTACAAACTACTAGAACCTGGAAAATGGGTAAAAGTAAAAGGCTTTGAAGACGCTAAAATAGCTGAAGAGATTTTAGATAAAGCTATCAAAAACTACAAATAACTAAATTTAAAACGGCGCTACTTAGCGCCTTTAAATTTAAAGTTTAATCCCTTAATAATTACGCTAATTTCATATATAAAATAGGATATGGATTGCCCTGCTCGTCGCTATCAGACCTTTTATAAACACGAAAACCCATATGCTCATAAAACCCTTTGGCTAGAGGATTTTGCTCATTTACGCAAAGTTCGTTAATGGAGTATTTGGTTATACCATAGCATACAAGCTTCTTTCCAAGACCTTTATTTTGCTTTTTTGATGCGACGAACAGCATCTCTAATTTTTGATTTTCTATCCCTATAAATGCTGCGATATCTCCTTTTTCATCTTCTAAAACAATCAAATTTGAAACACCAAGCAGTGCTTGCGGGACGTATCTTTTTATATTTTTTATTTCTAAATCAGATAAAAAAAGATGAGTTTTTCTAAGTGAATCTTCCCAAACATTTACAAGGCGTTCTATCAAAACTGGATTTCTATCTTTTATTTCTACTATTTTCATTTATTTTTTACTTTTATCAAATTTGATGATTTGCAACTACAAATTTAGTCGTTCATATCTTCAAAATCATCATAGTTTATCTCCAGTTCATTGTTTTCATACTGTTTTAAAACTATGTTCTCAACCTTTTGTTTCAATACGGAAAAATTTTCAAAATCATTATTTCTTATCTCATCGATCAAAATCAAACATAAATCATCGTCCAAATTCAAAGATAAAAACTTAAGAGCGCCACTTATGTTAGTATTTTTTGTGATACTGTGCTCTATAAACTGCACTGCGCGTAATATCTCACCGCTTATAGTATTTGCTTGACCCATATAAGGAAGCAGACTTTTGTACATCTGCTCTTTTATATCATCCATTGTTCCGATGAGAGGATTTTTTTCTAACACGAACTCATCTTTAAAGCGTGGCGTGATCTTATAAGTATCCACTCCGACAACTTTGTGAAATGTATCACCTCTTCTATCGCCGCACTCCCAACATCTCGAATAGCACTCTCCATCCCAGCCATTAAGCGCAAAAAATCTCCCATCTATCTCAACTACGACTATTTCTTTATCTAACCAATGCATAATTTTTCCTTTTTTTTGCATTAATTATACAAAAAAAATATAAATACAAAAGATAATTTATATCTTATTAAAAATTAAATACTAATTTTATATATTCCATTTTGGTAACAATCTAATAAATAAGATGCAAAATAAAATAGATAAATACCCTATCTATCAAAGCTAAAATATTTGAAATTTTATCTTATGAGCTGATAAATTTAAATCCTAAAGAAAGCAAGATTAAACAAATACAAACTACTTTTTACACCCAAATTTAGGTATAAAAATTTATCTAACCAAACCTTTTTTGAGTTTTCTTACTAAAAACCTTGCAGGATTTAGAGAGTTTAATATGCTATTTGTAGTGCAAATAGGACGATTTAAAGCGATATCTAGCAAAATTTCAGCTCCAAAAATAGCAGTTCCAAGCCCTCTTGAGCCATGAGCACTACTTATCAAAACATTTTCATGATGCACAGCAAATTCATTATTTTTACTATGTTTTGTCCATAGTAAAGATTTGTAAATTTTCTTGAACTCACTAGCGTTATGAACGGCGCCTACGATAGGAAATCTATCGCCGCTATATCCTCTAAATCCAACATTTGAGCCCGCTATTTTAACATCTAAACCTGCTATAAACTCAGATAAAGAATCTATATTTTTCTCATCATCAGCGGCTCTTGCTACACCACAATCATCATTTCTATCATACGTTGCACCTACAACTTGTATGCCTCCAACATCTTTACACATATAACCGCGAGCACTAAATGCGCTATTTAAATTTAAAACTTTATTTAGATGAGTGACTTGACCTCTGACACTGCTAAGTTGCATAAATTCATCTGCAAAAACATTTTTAAACAGCTTTGTACTAGCATCACCTATGGCAAATATCACAAGAGACGAAAAAATATTTTTTGAGTTTTTAAATTTAACTACGTAACCGCCCGTGCTTTTTTCTATAGATTCAAACTCATAGCCGTATTTTATATCAAACTCACTTGCTAAACTTATGCAAAGCTCTTTTGGCTGTATTTGAGCTGCACTTTTTATAAACGCTCTTGGATATGGATCAAAATCTTTTTCAAATTTAAAAATCTCACTATCCCAAAGAGACAATCTTGCTCTTTCTAAGTCGCTCACACCATAATCATAAACACCGCAAAAAT
The DNA here is from genome assembly GCA_000495505.1 of Campylobacter fetus subsp. testudinum 03-427. NCBI lineage: Bacteria > Pseudomonadati > Campylobacterota > Epsilonproteobacteria > Campylobacterales > Campylobacteraceae > Campylobacter > Campylobacter fetus. Next base: position 1,192,262 of record CP006833.1, read on the forward strand.
CAGCAAATGGACTATCTGCATAAAAATGCCTAGCAAATAAAAAAGCACTCATATGCATATCTCCTAAAATAACTTTAGGTTTAGTTATAAGAGGCATCAAAATTCCAGCCAAATTTGAACTTCCATTTGTAGCAGCTTCACTCATTTTTTCAGCTATACAAACATCAAATCCAGCCTTTTTAAATTTAAAAGCAGCCGCCAACCCAGCCACTCCTGCACCGATAATCAAAACATCACTAAATTTAGATATATTTGGCGATGCATACCACGGTTCTTTGAGTATTTTTGGACTTGAATGTTCCAAACTAGCTTCTAAAATCTCACGTTTTTTATAATGACCTTTTAATTTTTTAATACTAAATCCATACTCTAAAAATCTATCTTGAACTATTTTAGCACTGCTAAAAGTACGTACTTTAGCTCCATCTTTGCAAAACTCACCAAGTCTATCAAAAACTTTTTTGCTCCACATATCTGGATTTTTAGCAGGGGAAAATCCATCTAAATACCACGCATCAGCTCTAAAACTAAGCTCATCAAAAGCATCTAAAATATCACCAAAATACAAGTCTAAAGTAACTCTTTCATTTAAAAGCTTTATACGAATCAACGCACCTTCTAAGATCTCATACTGCTCTATAAACTCATCAAAAAACGGTTTTAACATCTCAAATTTAAGATAAATTTCTCTTAATTCACTCTTTTTAAAAGGATATTTTTCCACGGCTATATAGTGAAGTTTTGCACCATTTAAACTCAGTAGTTTCAAAACAGTGCTAAAAAAATTTAATCCAGCACCAAAGCCGGCCTCGGCTATGATTATAAATTTAGTATTAATTTCATCTAAGACGCTGCTATAAGTATGTTCGCATTCGATCAAAGGCTCATTTGTATTAAAATATATATCATCAAATTTAGAATTATAAAGTCCATCGCCTCTAAAAGTTATCATCTATTTTTCGCAAAATAATCATCAATTCCATTTGCGATTCCCTCGGCTAATTTATCGGCGTAAGCATCATTTGCAAGGAGTTTTCCCTCTTTTGGATGGGTGATATATCCAGTTTCTATAAGAACTGCTGGCATAAGAGCGCCAACCAAAACCCAAAAAGGAGCTTCTCTTACTCCTCCATCAGACACGTTATAATTAGTTCGCACAGAGCTTAAAAGATTTGTTTGGATATCGATAGCAAGTTTGTTTGAGGCAATTATTTTTTCTCTATTTAAGAAATTTAAAAAGCTAATTTTAGTGAAGTAATTCATCTCATCGGTATCTGATTTATTCTCTAAATTTGCTGCTCGCATACTTCTTTCGCTTCTAGTTGGGCTAAGAAAAAACGTTTCAATACCTTGCATTTCAGAAGCTTTTTTGCTATTTGGCGCGGCGTTAGCATGAATGGATATAAAAAGATCTGCCATCTTATCGTTTGCAAAACTAGTTCTATTTCTAAGACCTATAAATTTATCTTTATCACGCGTATAATAGACTTTGTAGCCTCTATTTTTCAAGATCTTTCCAGCCTTCAAAGCTACTTTTAAAACAACATTTTTTTCATAAAGTGTTCTTGAACCAACCGCTCCAGCGTCCTTTCCGCCATGTCCTGCATCTAAAACTATGGTTTTGTTTCTAGGTATATTTTTTATGGTATTTTTAGTTTCTATTTGAGATTTTTTATCATCTTCTTTTTTAGTATTTTTAGTCACAGCAGAGGTCTGAGTTTTGCTTTTTTGAGTAGTTTTATCGTTAGTTTTTTGAGTTTGAGATTTTACATCCAAATCAGCAGCAGGTTTTTTAGACGCATCCTCTTTTATGAAAAAAATTATACTTTTATTTTCAAATTTAGTATTGATATTTTGTTTTTTATCACTATAAAATACAACTCTTACGGTATCTTTATCAAACTGAGCCACTCTTATATCATCAGATATTTTTTGAGTTGGTTTTTTAAATGGAGTAGTTAAAATCGCATTAATATCATAAATTCTTTTATATAGCTCTTTTGTATTTAATTCAAAAGTTTTTATCTCTTTTTCATCTACATCTCTATTTAAACTTAAAACAAAGCTATCATCATCGCTACTAAATTTAAGTACCCTTAAAGATCTTTTTATCTCATCTTTACTCTCTTTTGAACTACTTTTTTGAACTTCGTTCTCTGTTTTTTGCTCTTTAGATTCTATTTTTTTAGTAGGAGTTTCTACTTTTGGGATAATATTTGTATTTGCAGTCTGCTTTTGAGTTTTTTTTGCTGATTCTTTAGTTTGAGCGTAGCTTATGATATCTTTATTTTCATAATTTTTAAGCTCACTTTCATAAACTTTATAATCCAACCCAAGCTTTTTTGAACCATCTACCAATCTTAAAAGAGTTTGTATTTTTAAGTCTTTATTATCGTTTAATATAGAATGTACATAAACACCTTTTAAATCATGATAAATACGGAGCTGTTCTTGTTTTGTCGAGCTATGGAATTTCGTATCAAACTCACCAAGCCAAGACGAAAAGTCAGCTCCAAATGCAAACACACTTAGGATAAATAGTAAAAAAACTCTAACTATTTTCCCCATATACCAACTTTTTTATCAGATCTTTCACGCTAATTATCTCATTTAGTCTATATCCGTTTGCACCGGTAAAAAATAGTCCGGTCTCTTTCTTTCCTGAGTAAGCATCATAAAGTCTATCTGCGATACAATAACCAACTTCTTTAGCCTCTTTACCACGACAACAAGGGCTTACGCAGTTGCTTATACACTGAATTTTAGGGCCGCTTCTTTTTTCTACAAGCTCTATTAAATTTGTTCTCACACCTCGAGCAGGATACCCAACTGGGCTTTTTATAAGTTTTATATCTTCTTTTTTAGCATTTAGTAAAACACTTTTAAAATTATCACTAGCGTCACATTCAAAAGTTCCTATAAATCTAGTTCCCATTTGCACGCCGCTTGCTCCCAAGCTTATAGCTTTTGCTATATCTTCGTGATCCCAAATTCCACCAGCAGCCATAACTGGGATCGGTTTCCCGCTGATCTTTTCCCATTCACTAGCTTCTTTAACTACTGGCTCTATAAGTTTTTCTAATTGAAACTCCGGATCAACGCACTGCTCATAAGTAAATCCTTGATGTCCGCCGCTAAGTGGTCCTTCTAACACGACTGCATCAGGAAGCTTTTCATATCTTAGGTGCCATCTTTTGCATATGATTTTAAGTGCTTTTGCGGAGCTTACTATAGGCACAAGAGCAACGTCTTTAAAGCCTTTTGTAAGTTCTGGTAAATTCGTAGGAAGTCCAGCGCCTGAAATTATGATATTTATCCCGTGTTCGCAAGCATCTTTTACTATCCTAGCATAGTCGTTACTAGCACACATTATATTTGCAGCTAATGGTCTATCGCCGCATATTTTTCTAGCATTATCTATGATAGCTTTAAATCCCTCTCTTGAGTAGAAGTTTTCACTATCATAAGGTTTATTATTTATCTCTTTAGCGATATGACTTCTATGTTCATAATAACCAGTTCCTACTGAACTTATAACTCCCAATCCGCCATTTAAACTAACGTTTCCAGCAAGCTTGTCCCAGCTGATACCAAGCCCCATACCACCTTGAATAATAGGATATTTTATCTCATATTTGCCTATTTTTAAGCTTTTTAATTCCATTATTTTACCTTTAATTTTGCGTACGTTTTTTTACCGACTTGCAAAATATACTCACCCTTAGCAAGTTTAAGCTGCTCATCTATCACCTTTTGTTGATTTACACTTACTGCGTTTGCTTTTATATGACGACGCGCTTCAGCGTTACTAGAACATAATGCACAACTACTAAGCGCTTCAACTATCCAAATTTCATCTCTAATTATCTCAAACTCAGGCATATCGCTCGGAAGTTCTTTTTTGGAATGAACTCTGTCGAACTCATCTTTTGCGGCAATAGCCTCACTTATTCCGTGAAAACGACTTGTAATTTCTAAAGCCAAATCCTCTTTAGCTTTTTTTGGATGTAGTTTTGCACTGCTAACATCTGCTTTTAAATTTGAAATATCATCTGAGCTTTTATCACTCAAAAGCTCGTACCATACCCACATAAGATCGTCACTTACACTAAGAGTTTTAGCAAAGATATCATTTGCACTCTCTGTTACGCCTATATAATTTCCAAGACTTTTACTCATTTTATTTACGCCATCTAAACCTACAAGCAGAGGCATCATAATGATAGCTTGCTCTTTACCTATACCGTATGTTCGTCCAAGAGTGCGACCCATTAAAAGATTAAATTTCTGATCAGTTCCGCCCATTTCTATATCGCATTTCATGGCTACGCTATCATAACCTTGTAAAAGCGGATACAAAAACTCGCTTATAGCTATAGGAGTTTCGTTTTTATAGCGTTTTGTAAAGTCGTCTCGCTCTAGCATTCTAGCTACATTAAACGTACTTGCAAGAGAGATAAGTCCATCTGCGCCCAGTTTGCTTAACCAAGCAGAATTAAACATAACTTCAGTTTTACTCTCATCTAAAATTTTAAAAACCTGTTCTTTATATGTTTTTGCATTTTTAGCTATAGTTTCATCATCTAACACTTTTCTAGTTGCGCTTTTACCGCTTGGATCGCCTATTTTAGCAGTAAAATCACCTATTAAAAATTGAACTATACCACCATGTTTTTGAAGCAGTCTCATTTTGTTTAAAACTACTGTATGTCCTAAGTGAAGATCAGGAGCAGTCGGATCAAAACCTGCTTTTATATAGAAATTTTTACCATTTTCATAATAATTTTTAATAAGGCTTTCAATACGAGAGAAATCTATTATCTCAGCGACGCCTTTTTTTATCTCTTGCATTATACTATCTATATTATTCATATTACTCTCCTTGATTATGGTAAGCATCAGATAGGGATTTGAACTCAGCTATCTTATACCTCTCTTTTAACTTATCTCTTATCATATTGCTATCTAAATTCTCATTTAATTCTATAGTTACGTCAAAATAATCAGCAGCGATAAGGTCATCACTTTCACTTAAAGTGATGGTCACTAAATCTACGTTTAATTTAGCCAAATATGTTAAAAAAGCAGCTAAGCTACCACGTTTATTTTCTATACTTAAAATAATTTTATATCTATGTGGTGCGTTTCTAGTCCATTTGACAAATATCATCTCTTCTTTATCACTCATAAGTTTAGCAGCTCTTTCGCAAAGCTTATGATGAACTACTACGTTGTGGCCATTTTTAAAGCCTATTATATCATCGCCACGTTTTGGATTACAGCAGTAGTCAAACTCTACGCCTTTTATAGTATGATTTGAATAAACAACGATATTATCAAATTTCTGTTTTTTTACCTCATATTTATCGGCAAATTTAAGGCTAAATAACTTATCTTGTTTAGGATATTTTTTAAGCGCATTTACAACGTCTTGAAGATAAACTGAGTCACTGGCGGCTCTTGCGATTTTTTTATTTAAATTTTCACTTTCTAGCCAGTCTAGTATCTTTCTTTCTCCAACATTAAAGATACCGACTAATATATCCATAGCCACTTGCTGATTTACTTCTCTTATCTTTTGTCTGCAAAAACTTCTTATAGTTGCTCTTGCTTTTCCTGTTTTGACATTTGATAACCAAGAACAGCGGTAATGAGCTTCATTTCCCGTTACTATGCGGATTATATCGCCGTTTTTAAGCTCTGTTAAAAGCGGCACTCTTATTCTATTAACATATGCTTCTTTAGCGTGAAGTCCTACTTCAGAATGTATCTCATAAGCATAATCAAGCGCAGTAGCCCCACGTGGAAGAGTGAAAATTCCTCCTTTTGGAGAATAAACAGCTATATCTTCTACGTATAAACTATCTTTTGCATACTCATATAGATCCTCTATACTTTTATCATCACCCTCTTGAGCACTTATATCACTTAGCCAGTCAAGTTTTGGAGCTATCAATCCCCCGTTTTTATACTTCCAGTGAGCTGCCACACCATACTCTGCAGTTTTATGCATATCAAATGTTCTGATTTGAGCTTCGATAATGCTTTTGTTATCAAAAATAGTCGTATGAATAGTCTGATAACCGTTTTGTTTTGGAAGAGCAACGTAATCTTTAAATCTTGAAATAAGAGGATTAAAGTTCATATGCAAAACGCCAAGAGCCAAGTAACAATCTTTTGGATTTTTAACTATTATTCTTATAGCAAGTAGATCTAAAACCTCTTCCATACTGATGCCTTTTCTTTGCATCTTTAGGTAGATAGAGTAGTAATGCTTTATTCTTTTTTGAACTTCAAAACTATCTTCTGTAAAACCGCTAGTAAGAAGTTTTTCGCCCACTTTTTGACTAAATGAGTTGATTTTTAACTGAAGTTGTTGTTTGTGTTCATTTATATATGAGTCTATTACACTATACTCTTTTGGTAAAACATACTTAAAACTAAGGTCTTCTAAGATATTTTTTACCGCTGAAATTCCAAGTCTATGTGCTATAGGAGCATAAACAACTAGAGTTTCTTCTGCTATACGTTTTTGTTTATCAGGTCTAAGGGCTTCTAGTGTTAGCATATTATGCAATCTATCGCAAAGTTTTATTACAAGCACTCTAACATCTTCTATAGATACTAAAAGCATTTTTCTAAAAGTTAGCGCTGAAGCTGCTAATTTCTCATTTGAATTTGAACTAGCAAGCTCATTTTCTCTTATAGCAACTATTTTAGTAAGTCCTCTTACTAAATTTGTAACCTCTTCGCCAAACTCAAATCTAACCTCATCTTCGCTGCACTCGGTATCTTCAACAACATCATGCAGTAAAGAAGCTATAAGCATACTCTCATCACCGCCCATATGAGCTACGAAAGAGCATACCAATATAGGATGTATGGCGTATGGTTCTCCGCTTTTTCTAAACTGACCCTCATGAAGCCTAACACAGTAATCAACTGCTTTTAAAAGCATTCCTGTTGGCTTTGCAACGGAGTATAAAACATCTTTTGCCGATTCAATATTTTTACTTACAACAACCTCTTCTATAAGCTGTTCTAGTATTTGTCCATTATCTACTTGATTCAACGAGTGCCTCTAACAAAACTTTACCTTCTGATATCTCAAGAAGAGCAATGTCCGTAAATTTCATTTTTGCAACATTTATCTTTACAAGCGGTGCTGCACCTTCTGCTAGCATTTCAGCTCTTTTTGCTACTAGTAGAGCCAATTTATATCTATCATCGCCTACTACTTGAAGTGCTTTTGCCGCTATCTCTTCTGTTCTTTGCATCATCTCTCCTTATTAATTTTTAACTACTGAGCAGTTTGTGTAATCTCCATTTGCTATCTTAAGCAAATTACCCTCTTCAAACATATTGCAAACTACGATAGGAAGCTTATTATCTTTTGCTAAAGCTATTGCCGTATCATCCATAACCTTTATACTATCTTCCATAGCTCTTTCATAAGATATCTCATTTAATAAAACAGCATCTTCAAATTTCATAGGATCTTTATCATAAACTCCATTGACCTTTGTAGCTTTTATAATCATATTCGCATCTATCTCAATGGCTCTCAAAGTAGCCGCCGTATCAGTAGTAAAAAATGGATTTCCAGTTCCAGCAGCAAATATAACAACGCGACCTTTTTCAAGATGACGCTGCGCTCTACCCATTATAAACGTCTCACAGATAGCTTCCATTTTTATGGCACTTTGAACTCTAACGCTAAGTCCGCTATACTCCAAAGC